>NZ_JASGFS010000010.1:0-145250 GCF_047605465.1 Bradyrhizobium sp.
CTTGATCCAGACGCGGGCGACCGCGTCCTTGCGCTTGCCGGTGGCGTAGGCGCGGTTGAACTTGTCGACCTTCTTCTCGTGCTTGGGCGCGTCGGGCGAGGCCGCCGTCTTGAGCTGCGAGAGCTGATCGAGCGACTGAATGGATTCGGCCATGTTATGCGGCCCTCGTGTTCTTGCGGTTCAACTTGGCGATGTCGAGCTTCTCGGGCGTCTGGGCCTCGTGCGGATGATCGGCACCGCCGTAGACACGGAGGTTGCCCATCTGGACACGGCCGAGCGGACCACGCGGGATCATGCGCTCGACGGCCTTCTCGAGCACGCGCTCGGGATGACGGCCTTCGAGGATCTGGCGCGCGGTGCGCTCCTTGACGTGACCGACGTAACCGGTGTGCTTGTAGTAGGTCTTCTGCTCGCGCTTGCGGCCGGTGAGGACCGCGTGCTGGGCGTTGATGATGATGACGTTGTCGCCGCAATCAACGTGCGGCGTGTAGGTCGGGAGGTGCTTGCCGCGCAGGCGCATGGCGACGATGGTCGCGAGGCGGCCGACGACCAGACCCTTGGCGTCGATCAGCACCCACTTCTTCGTCACCTCGGCCGGCTTTGCCGAAAAGGTTTTCATGTCAGAATTTCCGTGAGGGAGACATCGGCGCGAACACCGCACCGGACTGCGCGGGTTTCTAGACAAGAGACGCGCGACGGTCAATGCCCGGTCACGGAAATTACATCTGACAAATCAATAGCTTAAAAATATGGTGTTATATTACCTGCAAAAAGCTCAAACATTTGGAATGGAATAGGTCGATGTCACATGGGCGATCGGATCGGGCGAAGTCCCGGACAGCAGATTTACCTCGCCGACCGCGAGCCGCTTGCCGAGCTTGAGCAGCCTCGCTTCCGCCAGCACGTCCTGCCCGGGCTGGCCCTTCCGCAGGAAATTGATGTTGAGATTGGTTGTGACCGCAAGCCCGATCGGCCCGATCGCCGACAGAAGCACCACGTACATGGCGAAATCGGCGAGCGCCATCAGGGTCGGGCCGGACACGGTTCCACCCGGCCGCAGCATCCTTTCGCTGTAGCGCTGGCGCAAAAGGCAGGTTTGGCCGTCCGCGCTCTCGATCGTGATGTCGTCGCCGCTGAAGGCCTGGGGAAACTCGGTGCGGAGAAACTGCTCGACCTCCGCCACGCTCATTTTCGCTAACGCCATGCTGTTCCCGACCCTCGCTTCACTTGGCCTGTTACATTAAGTTATCTGCGTCATCCAATTGCAATCATCCATCGGAAATCGCGTCAATGTCCGTCTTGGCCGCCCGCGCCCCCTCCCCGCAACCGCCGATCCTGCTGCGCGAGACCGCCGGCAGCATCGCGGTCCTGACGTTGAACCGGCCGGCCGCGCGCAACAGCCTCTCGGTGGCGATGATCGCGAGCCTGCATGCCGCGCTCGACGAGATCCGCGATGACAAGGTCGTCCGCGGCGTCGTGATCGCGGCCAACGGCCCTGCGTTCTCCGCCGGCCATGACATGAAGGAACTGACCGCGCGCCGCGCCGATCCGGACCGAGGCCGTGCCTTTTTCGCCGAGACCATGAACGCCTGCAGTGCGATGATGCAGGCGATCGTGCATTTGCCCAAGCCCGTGGTCGCGGCGATCCAGGGCATCGCGACGGCGGCCGGCTGCCAGCTCGTGGCAAGCTGTGATCTCGCGATCGCCTCCGAAGCGTCGAGCTTCGCCACGCCCGGCGTCGACATCGGCCTGTTCTGCTCGACGCCGATGGTCGCGCTCTCCCGCAACGTTCCGCGCAAGCAGGCGATGGAGATGCTGCTGACCGGCGAACCGGTTCCGGCCGCCCGTGCCCGCGAGATCGGCCTCGTCAACCGCGTCGTCGCCGCCGGCACCGAACGCGACGCCGCGATCGCGCTGGCGCAGAAGGTCGCGCTGAAATCCGCCTACACCGTCAAGCTCGGCAAGGAGGCATTCTACCGCCAGGCCGAAATGAGCCTTGCCGATGCCTATCGCTATGCGGCAGAGGTGATGACCGAGAACATGATGGCGCGCGACGCGGAGGAAGGCATCGGCGCCTTCATCGAGAAGCGCGAGGCGACATGGCGGGACGAGTAGCCAACCAACTTCTCTCATCCCAAGGAGCCGCGGAATGCGGCACCCCGAGGGATGAAGGTCCGACAGCGGCCGCATGGTTCGAGACGCGCGTTCCGCGCTCCTCGCCATGAGGGCCAGAGAAAGAACAGATGAACCACGACGCCTATCCCGACAATTACATCCGCGGCATCCTCAACAGCGTGAAGTCGATCGCGATGGTCGGCGCCTCGCCGGTCAACGTGCGCCCGAGTTATTTCGCGTTCAAATATCTGGCGCAGCGCGGCTACGACATGATCCCGATCAATCCCGGCCATGTCGGCAAGGAACTGCTCGGAAAGCCCTTCGTCGCCTCGCTGCGCGACATCGGCCGCCCCGTCGACATGATCGACATCTTCCGCAACTCCAGCCACATCATGCCCGTGGTCGAGGAGGCGCTGACACTCGATCCGCTGCCGAAGGTGATCTGGATGCAGCTCGGGGCGCGCGACGATGCGGCCGCGGCGAAGGCCGAAGCGGCCGGCATCAAGGTCGTCATGAACCGCTGCCCGAAGATCGAATATGGCCGCCTCTCGTCCGAAATCTCCTGGATGGGCGTCAATTCGCGCACGCTGAGCTCCAAGCGCCCGCCGGCTCCGACGCAGGGCATGCGCCTGTCCCTCAATCGGACGAGTGTCGGCGGCGGCGACACCGCCGCATCGGATCGCGCGGCGAAGAACAAGGGCGAGCAAAGCTGACGCAACTGCAAAATAACTCGTTCGCAAACGTGACAATGCGTAGCGCTCGGATGTAAAGCGGTGCCTTGACGGCGGGCGCCTCGCCCATCAGCATCGCCGCGCGATTTCAGACCACAAAAAACAGGACGCCACGAATGAGCGATCGCCTTCCGGGATTTTCGACCCTTGCCGTGCATGCCGGTGCACAGCCCGATCCCACCACCGGTGCGCGCGCCACTCCGATCTATCAGACGACGTCTTTCGTCTTCAACGACGCCGACCACGCAGCCTCGTTGTTCGGGTTGCAGGCGTTCGGCAACATCTATACCCGCATCGGCAACCCCACCAACGCGGTGCTGGAAGAGCGCGTCGCCGCGCTCGAAGGCGGTACGGCCGCGCTTGCGGTCGCCTCGGGCCACGCCGCGCAGGTCGTGGTGCTGCAGCAATTGCTGCAGCCCGGCGACGAATTCATCGCCGCGCGCAAGCTCTATGGCGGCTCGATCAACCAGTTCACGCACGCGTTCAAGAGCTTCGGCTGGAACGTGGTGTGGGCCGATCCGGATGACATCGCGAGCTTCGAGCGCGCGGTCACCCCGCGCACGAAAGCGATCTTCATCGAGTCCATCGCCAATCCCGCCGGCAGCATCACCGACATCGAGGCGATCTCGACCGTGGCGCGCAAGGCGGGCGTGCCGCTGATCGTCGACAACACGCTGGCCTCGCCCTACCTGATCCGGCCGATCGACCACGGCGCCGACATCGTGGTGCACTCGCTGACGAAGTTCCTGGGCGGTCACGGCAATTCGCTCGGCGGCATCATCGTCGATGCCGGCACGTTCGACTGGTCCGCCAGCGGAAAATACCCGATGCTGTCGGAGCCGCGGCCCGAATATCATGGCATCCGGCTGCAGGAGACCTTCGGCAATTTCGCCTTCGCGATCGCCTGCCGCGTGCTGGGCCTGCGCGACCTCGGACCGGCGCTGTCGCCGTTCAACGCCTTCATGATCCTCACCGGCATCGAGACGCTGCCGTTGCGCATGCAGAAGCACTGCGACAACGCCAAGGCGATCGCCGAATTCCTCGCCGGCCACCCGGCCGTTGCCTCGGTGAGCTATGCGGGCCTCGCTAGCGACAAGTACAACCAGCTCGCCCGCAAATATGCGCCCAAGGGCGCGGGCGCCGTGTTCACCTTCAGCCTGAAGGGCGGCTATGACGCCGGCGTCAGCCTGGTGTCGAACCTGAAGCTGTTCTCGCATCTGGCGAATGTCGGCGACACCCGCTCGCTCGTGATCCACCCGGCTTCCACCACGCACAGCCAGCTCGACGACGCCGCCAAGGTCAAGTCCGGCGCAGGCCCCGACGTGGTCCGGCTCTCGATCGGCATCGAGGACAAGGAAGACCTGATCGCTGATCTCGAGCAGGCGCTCAGCGCATAATGTGTCCAGTCGCTCCGGGGTGCGGTGCCATGCGCCGAACCCCGGACGCTCAAGATCCAGGGGCGGGCTCAACGGCAGAGCTCTGGTTTCCAAGGCCCGGGCCGCAGGTTCGAGCCCTGCCACTCCTGCAAGCGACGCCGGAATGATGGGCTTCAGTTAATAGTCATTAACCATATCGGCCGCATACATCTGGCTGGATCGCCTTTTGATTCGGAGCCGACGATGCTGCGCTGGATGGTACCTGCCCTGGTGGCAATGCTGACGGTCTCGGCTGCCGTCGCCGCCGATCTTCCGGCCACGCCGAAGCGGCGTGCCGCGGCTCCTCCGCCTGAGGCACCCAAGGTCTATGTCGAGACCGATCCGGACGCGCTGATCTCGCCGGCCTACGGCATCGGCAGCTACATCCGCAACCTGCCAGGAACGCCGCTGCTGCCGGGCTCACACACGCTGCCGGGCTATTACGGCCGTCCCTGGGATTACGATTACCAGGGCTCGTATTACGGCGGGAAGCAGGTCGACTACTTCTGGCGCCTGCCCTACTCCTGCGGCATCTACGGCTATTGCTGATCCGCCGGTACGTTCCGCCTGATGGCGATCAGCCGGCCTGCCCGACCGGAACCGCGCGCGGTTGCGCTTCGGCTGAATGACGCGAAGCCAGCCGCTCCGCCTGCATCACCGCAAGCGTCAACACCGCGATCGCCACCGCCTGGTGCGCGAGCGCAAGGCCGATCGGTACCTGGTTGAGCAAGGTGAGAATGCCGAGCACCGCCTGCAGGCTCACCGCCGCGAACAGTAACAGTGCGCCGCTTGCCGCAGACCCCGCGCGCGACCGCATGGCATCGAACGCATGCAGCGCCGCCAGCACGAACAACGCATAGGCCGTCATGCGGTGCTCGAATTGCACGGTCAGCACGTTGTCGAACATGTTGCGCCACCAAGGCGTCTCGAACCAAAGCCGCTCCGCCGGCGGAATGAATCCCCCGTCGATGTCTGGCCAGGTGTTGTAGGCACGCCCGGCGCGCAGGCCTGCCACCAGTGCACCGAAATAGATCTGCACGAATGTCACGACGAGGAGCAACGCGCTGGTGAACCGCAACCGCACCGGCGCCGCGATCTGCGGCCGCTCGGCGAGCCGCCGCACGGTCCAGACGATGCCGGCGAAAATCAGGAGCGCCAGCACGAGGTGTGTCGCGAGCCGATACTGCGACACCTCGACACGTTCGGTGAGGCCCGACGCCACCATCCACCAGCCGACCGCGCCCTGGAGGCCTCCGAGCGCGAACAGCAGCCATAGACGCCGCTTCAACTCACCGGACAGTCCACCGCGCCACAGGAAGAACAGGAAAGGCAGGAGATAGGCGACGCCGATGAAACGGCCGAGCAACCGGTGGCTCCATTCCCACCAGAAGATCTCCTTGAACTCGGACAGGCTCATGCCCGCATTGAGCTCGCGATATTGCGGGATCTTCTTGTAGGCCTCGAACGCCTCGGTCCACTGCGTCTCCGAAAGCGGCGGCAAGCTGCCCGTCACCGGCTTCCATTCGACGATCGAGAGACCGGATTCCGTCAGCCGCGTCGCACCGCCGACCAGCACCATCAGCGCGATCAGCGCGGCCACGGAGATCAGCCACCAGCGCACGGCGCGATGCGGCTCGGACGGGGTGGAGATCGGCGTCATTTCAGGAGCAAAACCAGGCCTTGTACCGAGAAGACTTGCGCCAAAGAGGCTTGAACCGGACTGCGTGCCCCTTATAGTCCCCCGCTCCCGCAGCGCAAGTTACGCGAAGGCCGCAGCCGTCCGCCATGAAGATCCGTGCCCGAAAGTTCCTCGGTACCATCCTGCTTCTGGTCCTGGCCGCCGTCTGGGCGCTGCTCGGCATGGCGCTGGCGCAGATGCCGTGGATCGCCGAATCCGGCTGGCGGCAGGCGATTTACTACGTCGTCGCGGGCATGGGCTGGGTCCTGCCGGCGATGCCGATCGTGAGCTGGATGCAACGGCCCGACCGCGTCCGCTCTAGTTCGTAGCGCTGGGCGTCGGCTTCACCGGCGAGAACGCAACGCCTGAGACGAGCACGCGCAGCATGCGCAGCGACTGCATCCGGCCGTCCCAGGCTATGCGCGGCAGCGCGCGCAGATTGGTTCGTCCTTCCGCCTCCACGACTCCGGGGATGGTCGACACCGCGCTGGCAAAGCCAGCCTCCTCGGCCATCACGACATGGCTGCGACGGAACGAATTGCGGTCGCCGAACGGAAATGCGAAGTGCCGTGTCTCACGGCGAAACGCAGCTTCCGCCACGGCTCGGCCCATCGTCATTTCGCGCTGCGCGGCCGCATCCTTCATGTTGGCGAGAGCGGGATAATTCACAGTCGCGCTTCCGATCGTGACCAGCGGATCCGCGGCCAACTTCGCCAGGTCCTCCCAGTCCATCGAAGCTTCGCGCGAGAGCGCTGTGAGATCGATCCGGTAGCGCGCGCAGAGATCGTTGATCGCGGCCGACAGGTCCGCCGGCGGCAACGAACGGAGCCAGCTTTCGACGAGCGAGAACAACGCTCGCTTCTCGGCATTGCCCGTGACGACGAAGCGCTGCTCCTTGTCGCCCATCATCAGGCTGATACGGCTTTCGCGCGCGATCACCTGTTCAAGCCCGATGCGCCAGGCTTCTCCGACCCCGTCGGGAAAGGCCGTCGGAACGTAAACGGTGAAGGGAACCGCGTGGCGTGTCAGCACCGGATAGGCGAATCTGATCACGTCCTTGCTTGCACCGTCGAAGGTCAGCGCCACGAAACGCCCCTGGTCCGGCAGCGTCACCGCGCGCCGGCACACATCGTCCATCCCGAGAAAGTCGAATCGCCAGCGCTTCAGCGCGCGGATCGCGCGGTCGAGAAATTGCGGCGTGATCTCGCTCTCGCGCAGCGGCTGGAACCCACCGCCACGCCGCGGCCGCACGCGCTCGAAGCGCAGGATTGCGCCGGCACCACGTTCGCGCAGCAGAGGCTGGCCGGTGAACCAGGCAAGCTCGAGGCGCAGCCGTTCCAGCCATCTGTCGTCGGATGCCAATATCCCACCTTCGCGTTGGCCGGCGGCCCGTTCCCTCGCTCATTGTCATTACCCTTTGTTGACATTTCTTTGCAAAGGTCGGCCATCGGCCGAAATAGGCGTATTTTTCGATTTCTCGACAGGTTTTGCGAATGACCATGGCTGCGGCGATGCAAAGCCGGACGGCGGAAGCGCCAGCGCGGTCGAAAGCGAGCCGCATCGCACATGTCGACATCGTCGCCGATCTCGACGAAGCCGAACCGATCTGGCGCGCACTCGAAAAGAGCGGTCACCTCTTCACGCCCTATCAGCGCTTCGACCTGCTCGGCCCCTGGCAGCGGCTGGTCGGCGAGCATGAAGGCGCGCGCCCCTTCATCGTCGTCGCCCGCGACGCCGAGCGCCGGCCGCTCCTGTTGCTGCCGCTCTCGCTGCGCCAAAACCACGGCGTACGCACGGCCAGCTTCATGGGCGGCAAGCATACGACCTTCAACATGGGCCTCTGGAACGCCGAGTTCGCCGCGCAGGTGATTGCGGCCGATCTCGACACGCTCCTTGCGCTGCTGCGCGAACATGCCGATGTGCTGTCGCTGACGCAGCAGCCAATGCGCTGGCACGAGCAGCAGAACCCGTTTGCGCTGCTGCCGCGACAGAGCGCAATCAACGGCTGCCCGCTGTTGGTGATGGAGCCCGGTGGTCCGCCCGCATCGCGGATCAGCAACTCCTTTCGCCGCCGCCTGAAGAGCAAGGAAAAGAAGCTGCAGGCGCTCGCCGGCTACCGCTATCACCTGGCCACGAGCGACACGGACGTGACCCGCCTGCTCGACTGGTTCTTTCGCATCAAGCCCGCGCGGATGGCGGAACAGAAGCTGCCGAATGTCTTCGCCGAGCCGGGCGTCGAACAGTTCATCCGCGACGCCTGCCTCGCGCCGTGCGGCGAAGGCCGCGCCATCGACATCCACGCGCTCGAATGCGACGACGAGGTGATCGCGATCTTCGCCGGCGTCGCCGACGGCCAGCGCTTCTCGATGATGTTCAACACCTACACGCTCTCGGAACACGCCCGCTACAGCCCCGGCCTGATCCTGATGCGCAACATCATCGATCGCTACGCCGAGCGCGGCTACAGCTCGCTCGACCTCGGGATCGGCACTGACGAATACAAGCGGATGTTCTGCAAGGGCGACGAGGACATCTTCGACAGCTTTGTCCCGCTGACCTCGCGCGGCAAGCTCGCGGCCATGGCGATGTCTTCGCTGAACCACGGCAAGCGGCTGGTGAAGCAGAACCAGATGCTGCTCGACCTCGCGCGACGCGTCCGCCAGGCGTTCGGCTAGCCGAGCGGCCCCTCGCCAGCCGTCGGGGCGAACCCTACCCCGGAGGCGACAAGGGCAAGAGGCTTACGCCGCCACCACCCGCGGCGCTTCCACCGCATCCGACGCCTGCACCGGCTTGCTCAGCATCGTCACTTCGCTGAAACCGACGGCCCTGAGCTGCTCGCACATCAACGTGCGGGCGTCCGCCGTCATCAAGGCATCGGGCACCACGACGGCGCGGGCATTCGCCGTCAGCAGTTCCGCGGGCAGATCGGAAGCGCTGCCGGCGTCGATCAGGACGTGGTCGTAAGCCCTCAGCAGAGCGTCCACCGCAAGCGTCACGCGGGGCGACTGCAGCAGGCTGCGGTCGAAGCCGGGACGGCCTGCCATGACCAGATGCAGCCGCGAGAGCTTGTCCCTGGTGATGACCTGCGCGAACGAGGCCTCGCCCTGCATCAATTCGGCAAGGCCGGGTGCCATCGGGTCCACGGATACGGCCGCGATCATCGGCGAAGTGGCTGCGAGATCGACCACGACGACACGCGCATCGCGTGCCAGATGGCGCGCGAGCGTCAGCGTCGACAGGGTAATGGCATCGCCGTGCGCGGTACCGAGCACGGTGACCTTTCTCGCTGCCGCGCCCGCCGCGCGCAACGTGTCGGCCAATTGCCCGATCTCCTCGATCTCGGCGGCATCCGCGTCAGCCGGCATCTCCGGTTGCAGCGGCGCGGGCTGCGCCGCCACGGTCTCGACGACCGGCTCGTGGCGAACCGGGGCCTGGGCCGGCGCAAGCACCGCAATGGCACGCGGCGCCGTCATGCGCAGGAGTTCACCGGTGATGACGACGCCCGACGAGAGCAGCAGCGTCGCCAGCGTCGCGATCAGGACGATCGGCAGCTTCTTCGGATAGGCCGGCGTGTTCGAGACGATGGCACGCGAGATGATGCGGCCTTCGGTCGGCGCGGTATCGATGGTCTCGCGGGTGTTGGCTTCGCGGTATCTGGCGAGATAGGTCTCGAGCAGATCGCGCTGCGCCTTGGCCTCGCGCTCGAGCGCTCGGAGCTGAACGTCCTGACCGTTGGTCGAGGTCGCCTGCTTCTTGAGCTGCTCCAGGCTCACGGTCAGGCTGTCGACCCGGCCGCTGGCGATACGCGCGTCGTTTTCGAGCGAGCGCGAAATCTTGCCGGCCTCGTCACGGATCTGGGTGTCGAGGTCACCGAGCTGGGCCTTCAATTCCTTGATGCGCGGATGGTTACCGAGCAGCGTCGAAGATTGCTCGGCAAGCTGGGCCCGTAACGTCACGCGCTGTTCGGAGAGGCGCCGCATCAATTCCGAGTTCAGGACCTCGGAGGCCTCGATCGGCTTGCCGCTCTGGAGCATCTCGCGGATCAGACGCGCCTTGGTTTCGGCATCTGCCTTCATCGCCCGCGCATTGTTGAGCTGGGTGTTGACCTCGCCCATCTGCTGGTTGGACAGCGTGGTGTTGTTGGTGCCGACGAACAGGCTCGACTTGGAACGGAAGTCCTCGACCTTGGCTTCGGCGTCGGAAACCTTCTTGCGCAAATTCTCGATCTCGCCCGACAGCCACTGGCTCGCGTTGCGGGCCTGATCCTGGCGCGCACTCTGCTGCAGCACGAGATAGCCGTCGGCGATCGAATTGGCGACACGCGCTGCAAGCTCCGGATCGGCCGACTGGAACTCGACGACGATGACGCGGGACTTGTCGACGGCGTAGGCCTGGAGGCGATCGTAATAGGCATCGAGCACGCGCTCTTCCGGCGTCATCGAGAACGGGTCGCGCCCGATGCCGAACAGCGCCGCGAGCGACTTCAGCGGTGAAATGCCCTGCAGCACCGGATCGAATTCAGGGCGCTCCGCGAGCTTGTTCTTCTTGATGATCTCGCGCGCCAGATCGCGCGACAGCACGAGCTGCACCTGACTGGTCACGGCCTCGGCGTCGAGCGCCTGCCGCTCCTCGGCGCGATCGCTGTTCGGACGCAGGAAGACGTTCTCACGACCGTCGATCAGGATGCGCGACTCGGACTTGTAGCGCGGCGTCACGAGATTGACGGCGGCAACCGACGCCACGAGCGCGAGCACCGTCGGCACGATGATCCAGGCGCGCTTGCGCGCCAAGGCGCCGCCGAGCGCGTGCAGATCGATGTCGCCGAATTCGGACTGGGTTTCTCTCGGTACGACGGGCGCAGGCTTCGCTTCCTGGGCTTCGGCCTTGAGCACGGGCTCGGCCTGGGGCCTGGAAACGGCTCGCTCGACCACAGCCTTGTCCTTGCCGGCACGCCAGAACGCCAAACGCATCTCACACTCCCGCAGGACAACGCCGCTCTACCTCGATCGGCGCAATTACACTCCATTAAGGTTGCCGCTGGGTTAATCCGGGCTCGCCGGATCGGGCGGCCTGTCCGGCCCACACCGTTTGTTAACCACGGGGGCTCTTAATCCCTCTCGATATTTCGCAAAATTGTTCGGCATTCGCCGTCGAGCGCTGGTTTTCATCATGCCTCCCTCTCCCGACCAGCCGCTCCGCATCCTCCACGCCGTGCGCGCGCCTGTCGGCGGCATCATCCGTCACATCCTCGACCTTGCCAACGGCCAGGTCGACCGCGGCCATCACGTCGGGATTCTCGCCGACAGTCTCACCGGTGGAGAACGCGCCGACAAGGCGCTTGCCGAGATCGCCCCACGGCTCAAGCTCGGCGTGCACCGGCTCGCGATCCGCCGCGAGCCGTCGCCGGAGGATTTCCTCGTCTGGTTTCGCATGCAGCGTCTGATCGCCAGGCTCAGGCCCGACGTCATGCACGGCCATGGCGCCAAGGCCGGGGCCTTCGTGCGCATGCGCCGGCGCGCGAACAACACCATCCGCATCTACACGCCGCATGGCGGTTCGCTGCACTATCCCTTGAACACGCTCAAAGGCGAGTTCTACGCACGGCTCGAACGGACTCTGATGGATTCGACGGATCTGTTCCTGTTCGAGAGCGCCTTTGCCCGCGACACCTATCAGCGTATCGTCGGCACGCCGAAGGGCGTCGTGCATTGCGTCTTCAACGGCGTGACACCGGAGGAATTCGAGCCGATCGTCACCGCCGACGACGCCACCGACCTTGCCTATGTCGGGGAGTTCAGACACATCAAGGGTGCCGACCTTCTGGTCGACGCGGTGGCCCGCCTGCATGCGAACGGCAAGAAGGTGACGCTGACACTCGGCGGCGACGGCGAGGAGACGTCGACGTTGAAGGCTCAGGTGGAAAAGCTCGGCCTTGCCGGCGCAATCCGTTTCGTCGGTCACGTCAAGGCACGCTACGGCTTCTCCAAGGGACGCCTTCTCGTCGTGCCGTCGCGCGGCGATTCAATGCCCTACGTCGTGATCGAGGCAGGCGCTGCCGGCATTCCGATGATCGCGGCGCGCGTCGGCGGCATTCCCGAGATTTTCGGAACCGGAAGCCCCGCCTTGTTCGAAGCAAGCAACCCGGAAGCCATGGCCGAGGCGATCGCGACCGCCCTCGACGATCCGCAAGCGACGGCGCAGCGAGCCGCTTCGCTACGCGGGCGCATCTCGGCGCACTTCTCCCAGCAGGCCATGGTCGACGGCGTTCTCGCGGGCTATCGCGACGCGTTTGCCAATCATTAACCACTCCCGCGCCCGCTTTAGAAAATATTCCGATTTGTCCGTTAAGCGGAGAGCCGGGGGATGCTCGCCCGGGCGCGAAGCCGCGCCACGGGTCCTTGGAATGGACGTGGACGCCGTGGAACCGCTCAACGCACGCTCGATGCTCGATGCCGCGACCAGTTCCGCGGCCAAGCCGGCTGACCAGTCCTTCGTCGAACGCCGCCGCCGGCTGACGCCCGCCGCGCTCGAGGTGGTCAACCAGAAAGTTGTCCGCGCCTACTCGCCGATCGTGATCGCCGGCATCGTGCGCGCGATCGATTTCGCACTGTTGAGCCTCGTCGGCATTGCGCTCTACGTCGCCTATGTCATGCCGCTCGCCGGCCTCCGCTGGGACTATCTGGCGGCGATCATCGCCGTCGCCGCCGCCGCCGTCGTGTGCTTCCAGGCCGCGGACATCTACGAAGTCCAGGTGTTTCGCGGACAGCTCCGGCAGATGACGCGAATGATCTCGTCCTGGTCGTTCGTCTTCCTGCTGTTCATCGGCGCCTCGTTCTTCGCCAAGCTCGGCACCGAGGTGTCGCGGCTGTGGCTCGCCGCATTCTACTTCCTCGGGCTCGCCGCACTCGTCGCCGAACGAATCGTGTTGCGCGCGCTGGTGCGCAACTGGGCGCGCCAGGGCCGGCTCGACCGCCGCACCATCATCGTCGGCTCCGACAGCAATGGCGAACAGCTGGTCGAGGCGCTGAAAGCGCAGGAGGATTCCGACATCCACGTGCTCGGCGTGTTCGACGATCGCAACGATAGCCGCGCGCTCGACACCTGCGCCGGGGCCCGCAAGCTCGGCAAGGTCGACGACATCGTCGAGTTCGCCCGCCGCACCCGCGTCGACCTCGTGCTGTTCGCGCTGCCGATCTCCGCGGAAGCACGCATCCTGGAGATGCTGAAGAAGCTGTGGGTGCTGCCGGTCGACATCCGCCTCTCCGCGCATACCAACAAGCTGCGCTTCCGTCCCCGCTCCTATTCGTATCTCGGCAAGGTGCCGACGCTCGACGTGTTCGAGGCGCCGATCACCGACTGGGACCTCGTGATGAAGTGGCTGTTCGACCGTGTCGTCGGCGGTTTCGCGCTGCTGCTTGCCTTGCCCGTGATGGCGCTGGTCGCGATCGCCGTGAAGCTCGACAGCCCCGGCCCGGCCCTGTTCCGGCAGAAGCGCTTCGGTTTCAACAACGAGCGCATCGACGTCTACAAGTTCCGCTCGATGTATCATCATCAGGCCGATCCGACGGCTTCGAAAGTCGTGACCAAGAACGATCCGCGCGTCACCCGCATCGGCCGTTTCATCCGCAAGACCAGCCTCGACGAATTGCCGCAGCTCTTCAACGTGGTCTTCGCCGGCAATCTCTCGCTGGTCGGCCCGCGCCCGCATGCCGTGCAAGGCAAGCTTCAGAGCCGGCTGTTCGACGAGGCCGTCGACGGATACTTCGCCCGTCACCGCGTCAAGCCCGGCATCACCGGCTGGGCCCAGATCAACGGCTGGCGTGGCGAGATCGACAATCAGGAGAAGATCCAGAAGCGCGTCGAGTTCGATCTCTATTACATCGAGAACTGGTCGGTGCTGTTCGACCTCGTCATTCTCTTGAAGACCCCGATCTCGCTGCTGACCAAGAGCGAGAACGCATATTGAGGCTACAGTGCCCGGACCAGCCGTTATCGCGGCTTGACCGGGCGATCCAGTGATCGGCGTCAGCCAAGCTGCCTCGAATGACCTGGAGTGCCGGATTCCACGTCCCAGTACGCAAGTGCGCACAAGACGGGCATGACGGCGGAAGTTGTGTGTACGAGTAGCGTGAGCGTGTGATGGCGTATGCGGCGGCAGCCGGTGGAGTGAACATAGCCGCACCGGCCGCACCCGGCGTGCTTGCGCTGCAGCGCGCGCTGGTCTGGCTGGTCGGGGCCTCCGGCGCGATCGTCTTCATTGAGCCGAGCCCCTACGAGATTGCGACCCTGCTTGCCACGGTCGCCTTCTTCGCGACCGGCTTGCGGCTCAAACTCGTGCTGATGCCGCTGGTGCTGCTGCTGGTCCTGCTCAATCTCGGCTACACGATCTGCGCGATCCCGTTGTTCGGCCAGTCCGAGGTGGTGAGCTGGATCGCGACGTCCTGGTACATGGCGGTGACCGTGGTGTTCTTCGCCATGGTGACCTCCGAGGACACCGCGGCCCGGCTCGACATGCTCCGCCGCGGCCTCGTCGTCGGCGCAATGATCGCCTCACTCGCCGCGATTGCCGGCTACTTCAACCTCGTTCCCGGCGGGCGCGATCTCCTGACGCTCTACGACCGCGCGCGCGGCACCTTCAAGGATCCGAACGTGCTCGGGGCCTTCCTGATCCTGCCGGCGCTGTTCGCGCTGCAGAGCGTGGTCTCGGACCGGCTGGCCAAGGCGTTCCGCAACGTCTTCGCGTTCGCCATCATGGCGCTGGCCATCCTGCTGGCCTTCTCCCGCGCCGCCTGGGGCGGGCTGGTACTGACCGCGGCCTTCATGCTGGCGCTGATGGTGCTGACCAGCCGGGGCAACGCGCAACGCTCGCGCATCATCATAATGGCGGTCGTCGCCGTGGTGCTGGGGCTCGCGTTGATCGCGGTCCTGCTGTCATTCGACTCCATCGCCGAGATGTTCAAGCAGCGCGCGAGCTTCGACCAGAGCTATGACGAAGGCCGCTTCGGCCGGTTCGGCCGGCACATCCTCGGCGCGGAGATGGCGCTCGAACTGCCGTTCGGGATCGGGCCCCTGCAGTTCCACCGCTACTTTCCCGAGGACACTCACAACTCCTATCTGAACGCCTTCATGTCCGGCGGCTGGCTCTCCGGCATCTGCTATCCCGCGCTGGTCTTCACCACCGTCATCATGGGCTTCCGGCACATCTTCGTCCGCGTGCCCTGGCAGCGCGCTTACCTCGCTATCTTCGCCGCGTTCGTCGGCACCGTCGGCGAGAGCTTCGTGATCGACACCGATCACTGGCGGCACTTCTGGATGATGCTGGGCGCGATGTGGGGCATGATCGCGGCCGCGCAACCCTACAAGATCAGGGCCGCCGGCGAACCTTCAGCTTGAGGTCGGGGCGCTTTTCCGGCGGCGTGTCGAGAAGGCCCTTCAGCGCCTCGGTCGCCGCAAGCACGCCCTTGTAGCCTTCCGTCGCGAAGCGCAGCAGCAGACGCAGTTCCTCGTCGGAATAGCCGCCAAACACCTTCTCCATCGCCTGCTGCATGGGCACGTAGAGCTGTCCGATCTTCATCGCGCTCTCCGGCACGACGGCGATGAAGACCTTGCGGCGGTCCTTCTCATCGCGCTCGCGGCGCACCAGTCCCGCCTTCTCGAGCCGGTCGACCACGCCGGTAATGGCCCCGGTCGTGAGCCCCGTGACCTCGGCGAGCCGGCCTGCGGTGACGCGGCCTTCGAGATACAGGATGTCCATGCATTCGAGGTCGGAATTGGCGATTCCCGCCACATTCGCAACGGTCTGGCCATAGAGCACGCCCTGCGCGGACGACCGACGCATCGCCTCTTCGAGCTCCTCTAATAACCCCGCGCGCGCCTTCGTTCTTGACAAGGCCGACCTCATATCTTAATCGATATATATCTTAGTCACTAAGAGATTTAGCGATCGTAATTTCTCCTAGCACCACGGAAACGTCGGGAGCAAGCCATGTCCTACCGTCCCCGCAAGGCCCTGATCATCGGCGCCGGCATCGCCGGTCCCGTCACCGCGATCCTGCTGCGCCGCGCCGGCATCGAATCCGCGATCTACGAAGCGTGGCCCTATTCGAAAGGCATCGGCGGCGGCCTCCAGATCGCGCCGAACGGCATGCATGTGATGGACGAGATCGGGCTGGCCGGCGAGCTGATCGGCCGCGGCTCCATCGCGGATTCCTTCGACTTCTATTCGCAGGACGGCCGCAAGCTCGGCGCGATCAACCGCGACATGGAACGCCGCTTCGGTCAGCCGGCGGTGAACGTCTGCCGGGCGACGCTGAACGAGATGCTGGTCGACAAGGCGTGGTGCTCCTGCGTCTCGCTCTATTTCGAGAAGCGTCTCATCAAGATCGAGGATCGCGGCGACCAGCCGATCATCGCCTATTTCGCGGACGGTACCACCGCCGAAGGCGACTTCCTGATCGGCGCCGACGGCGTGCATTCGGTCACGCGGCGCCAGGTCGTGCCGGACGGGCCGCAGCCTTTCAACACCGGCCTGATCGGGTTCGGCGGCTTCGTGCCGCGCGCCGTCCTCGACGGCCGCGCGATCGGCCGGCATATCGAAACCACCTTCGGACAGAGCGGCTTCTTCGGTTACGGCTATTGCAGTTCCGATCCGAACGACGGCGTGATGTGGTGGAGCACGCAACCCGCCCATGGCATGGATGCCGCGATGTTCCGCGCGCTCGACGAGACGACGCTGAAGCAGCATCTGCGCGCCTTCCACCAGGGCTGGCACGATCCGATCCCTGCCATCATCGAGGCCGCCGAGAACATCGTCATCACCGACACGCTCGACGTCGCAACCTTGCCGATCTGGTCGCGCAAGCGAACGCTCCTGATCGGTGATGCCGCCCACGCCACCAGCCCGCATGCCGGCCAGGGCGCCTCGCTCGCGCTGGAAGATGCGATGCGGCTCGCGCGCCTGATGCAGGAGGGCCAGGAGCTCAGCGCCACCTTCCAGGCCTTCGAGGCCGAGCGGCGCCCGCGCACGGAGAAGATCGTCGCGATGGCACGCCGCAACGGCAACCACAAGCGCGAGTTCAGCGCCACCGGCGCGCTCATCCGCAATCAGATGATCAAGTGGCTGTTGCCGCTGGGCTCGAAGAGCATGGATTTCATGTACGCGTATGATGCGCGGGCGGCGTGACGGCGAACGTCCGCAGGATGGAAAAAGGCACGACGCGCCGTGCCCACCATTCCTACACCATCGCGATCATGTTTGGTCGGACACGCTTCGTCTTGCCAATCCCATGATGGCTCGAAGGGAGGCTAGCTAGCATTCCACCTCGAACGTCAGCCCGGCGTGATCGATCAGCCTCTTGATCAGCTTGTGCCGCATCGCGGCACCCGGCGTCCAGAGACCGGCCGGGACATCGGGCGCGTCGCGCAGCAGGCAGATCGCGCATTCGGACATGATCCCGGCCGTCGATGCATAGCCGGGATCGAGATCGCCCTTCACCGCCGCGCGAACCTGACGGCCATCGGGCGCAATCGCGACATACAGCAGGTCGTAGTGACCGTTGTCGCGTTCTTCCTTCGTGGGCCCGTCACCGGGCTTGAGCGCTTCAGGCCCTGTCTTTTCGCTGTTGGCAGCCATGACACGCTTCGCGTTGGCCTGCCCTTCGTCCCCCGCTCCCGTCAGCACCATCTCGTCGTAGACGAAGTCCCGACCATACGGGAAACCCATCAACATGTTGGAGCGATGGACATTGCGCGTGTTCAGCGTGGCCATCGCGAACGGGGCGGACCAGGATTGCAGATCCTCCTCGAAGATCGGCTTGTTGCCGCGTGGCTGCTTCGGTCCTTCAAATCCGGGCGTGAAGGCAAAGGGGTCCTTCAGGATCGACACCAAACTGAGATCCTGCGCAACCGCTTCGAAGGTAACCCTTGCGCTCGCCGAGGTGCCGCCGGAGAACTTCCAGCTGATGTCGCGGACACGTCCCTTGACGCGTGGCGCCGGCGCCCCGAACACACGCCTCGCTTCGTCCTGAACGAAGAACGCACCGAGCTCGAACGGCACGGAATCGAAGCCGCAGGAGAACATGATGCGCGCGCCGCTCACCTTGGCGGCCGCCTCGTAGCGATCGATCATCTGCTTCAGCCAAATCGGCTCGCCGCAGAGGTCCATGTAGTCGGTGCCCGACGCGACGCAGGCATCAAGCAGATCCGACCCGTAAAGCTGGTATGGACCGACGGTGGTGACGACCAGCTTCGCCTCATCGACCATCGCCCGCAGCGAGGCGAGATCGGCGGCGTCCGCAACGATGAGCGGCGTGTCCGCGGGAGCGCCGATCGCATCGCGAACGGAGGCCAGTTTCTCCCTGCTGCGCCCGGCCATCGCCCATGTCGGCGATCCCACACCGACGTAATGCGCGGCGAGGTACTCGGCAACGAGCCGACCGGTGTAGCCGGTCGCGCCATAGACGACGATGTCGAACTTCGAGGCCACGAGTCACGCTTCCTGCAGGATCGTGAACTTTATGCTTCCACCGCGAATGTCAGCCCGGCGTGATCGACCAGACGCTTGATCAGCTTGTGCTGCATCGCTGCGCCGGGGGTCCAGAATCCGGCGGCAACGTCCGTGACGTCCTGCAGCATGCAGATCGCGCATTCGGAAATCATCTTCGAGGTCGAGCCGTAGCCCGGATCGCGGTCACCGGTGACACCGGCGCGAACCATGCGGCCGTCGGGCGCGATCGCGACATAGAGCAGATCGAAGCGGCCGTTCTCCCGCTCCTCCTTCGACGGCCCCTCGCCCGGCTTCGGCGCGTTGGGCCCGGTCTTCTCGGCATTGGCCGCCATCACCCGCTTGGCGTTGGCCTCGCCCCTCTCGCCGGGACCGGTCAGGACCATCTCGTCGTAGACGAAGTCCTGGCCGTAGGGGAAACCCATCAGCATGTTGGAGCGATGGACGTTGCGGGTGTTGATCAGCGCCATCATGAAAGGTGCCGCCCAGGACTGCAGGTCGTCCTCGAGCAGCGGCCTGTTGCCCTTCGGCTGTTTCGGTCCGGTGAAGCCCGGTGTCAGCGCGAACGGATCGCTCAGGATCGCAACGAGGCTCATGTCCTTTGCGACCGCATCGAAGGTTGCCTTGGCGCTCGCGGCGGTTCCGCCCGAGAGCGTACCGCGCATGTCGCGCACGCGTCCCTTGACGCGCGCGGCTGGTGCGCCGAACACGCGCCTGGCCTCTTCCTGCACGAAGAACGCGCCGAGTTCGAACGGGACGGAATCGAAGCCGCAGGAGAACACGATACGCGCGCCGCTCTCTTTTGCGGCTGCCTCGTACTTGTCGATCATCTGCCGCATCCAGATCGGCTCGCCGCAGAGATCGAAATAGTCGGTGCCGGTCGCAACGCAGGCGGCGAGCAGTTCCTCGCCGTAGAGCTGATACGGGCCGACCGTCGTGATCACCGACATCGTCCGTTCCGCCATCGCCTTCAGTGACGCAGCGTCGGAGGCATCGGCCACGATCAGCGGCGTGTCCGCGGGCGCACCGATCGCATCGCGCACCGATTTCAGCTTGTCGAGGCTGCGCCCGGCCATCGCCCAGTTGAGCCCCTTGCCGCCCTTGTAGTGCGCCGCCAGATATTCAGCGACGAGCTGACCGGTGAAACCGGTCGCGCCATAGACGACGATGTCGAATTTCGCAGAGCTCATGATCCATTCCTCAAGTTGCTTCGTCATCGCGAGCGAAACGATCCGGACATCGCCCTCGCCAGAGCAACGGCGCGCCGACCCATACTGCTCGCAATCGCCGATCCTTATTTCTTGGCGTAGCTCACGCCCATGCCGGCGCGGACGTCGCTTTGAATTCCGTAAGGAGGGATCGGATAGCGCAAGCCGTTCTTCGCCAGCGCCTTCATCCCCTCGATCGCCTTGGCGAGATGCCCGGGCTTCAGCGCCATCAGCATCTCCTCGTCCGGCACGCCGCCATAGCGCCGTTCGGCATAGCATGGCAAGGACAGGCTGGGCTCGCCGGTCTTGAGCGCCCGGCCCCAGGAATCCGCGCAGGCAGTCTCACCGACCACGCCCCATTCGAACTTCCTGTAACCGGTATATTGCAGCCCGTTGATCAGGATGATCATCTGCCCCGGCGTTGCGTAGACGAGGCAGATGTCGGGCGGATCGAGCCGGCCGCTCGCAAGCGGACTGACGGCAAGCGCCTGATAGTGCCCGAACGGAACCACGTCGAGCGCCTCCTGGCGCTTGCGCGCGTCCTCCGCGGTGCCGTGCCATACGCCGACATAGTTCTCGCCGGCGAGCCATTTCTCGTCCTGGGGCGCGAGCCCGATCACCGCGCGGCACTGCGCGCCCACGAGATCGTCGGCGGTAATGCCGACGGTCCACCCAAGGCGCGCGGCCATGCTGACGATCTGGTCGGTGGTGTGGACCGCATTGGGCCGGCGGATTTTCGGAATCGCTTCCATGTCCGCGGCGCGCGCGAACAGTTTCATCCCGATCACCGTCGTCTTCAGCCGCAACAGGCTGTTGAGATCGGCGACGATGGTCGAAAGGTCGATCGGCTCGGCGGTCTGCTGCATGGCCTAGCTCCCGGTCCGGCGAGGCATTCCGCCGGTTGGCTTGTTCTAGTGCTTGGCCGGTCCCGGAAGCAATTCATCAATGCGACCGGTAAGGCGATAGGCAAGCAGCCCCAGCCATTCGCGCACGGCGATGTCGGTCTGCTTCAGGTTCTCGCTCGCGAGGCTGTTGGGAGACATGAGATCGGAGGCGCCGCCGGTTCGCCAGTCGACCGGATACGGCTCGACCGTGAAACCCGCTCGGCGGAACAAGCCGACCGAGCGCGGCATGTGATAGGCCGAAGTCACCAGCAGCCAGCGTTCATCCGGCTTGGGATGGACCATGGCCTTCGTGAACTCCGCGTTCTCATAGGTGTTGCGTGACAATCGCTCGATGATCATGCGTTCCCTCGCGATGCCGAGGCCCTCGAGCAACTCCACGGCGTAGTCGGCTTCCTTGGCGTCCGCGGACAACAGGTTCGGGCTGCCGCCCGTGAAAACGAGGCGAGCGTTGGGAAAGCGGCGCGCAAGCTCGGCTGCGGCGAACATCCGGTCGGCCGCATTGCGCACGACCGGCGTCTGACGCGCCGCCGACACGTCGGAATCGATCGGACCGCCCAGCACGATGACGCCGTCGGGCGCGCCCTGCGAGGCATCCCACGCCGGAAAGCGCGCCTCCAGCGGATAGATCAGGACATTGCACAGCGGCGTCAGGCCGCAGACCGCGAGAAGCAGGATCGCGAACACGATGAGCGCGCGGCCAAGCCGCGCAAATCGCGTGAGCAACAGCAGTGTGCCGAGGATGCCGAGTTCGATCAGGAGGTTGACCGGCATCACGGCAATGCCGATGGTCTTGGAGAGCACGAAAAACAGCGGAAAACCCCGTCAGATGTTTGCCACAGCGTCATACGCCGTAAGGGCCGCGAGCCCAAGAGCTAACGTCGGGACTTGACGCACGGCCGCGTGTCGAATCCCATATCTGGCATTCCATCGCGCCTCACAGGTCCACATGACCCATCATCACCTGCATGCAAGCCCCGAAACCTGTCACTGGGGCTTTTTCGAAGCCAGGCTCAAGCCGATCCTCACCATCGCAAGCGGCGACGAGGTGACGATCGACACGATCAGCGGCGGGCCGGAGGTGGTGCCCGATCGCAACCGGTTTCATGTCCCGCCCGAATTGTTCGAGGTGCATGCGAAATCCGAGCGGATGGTGCCCGGCCACATCCTCACCGGCCCGATTGCGGTCGAAGGCGCCGAACCCGGCGACGTCCTCGAGGTCGAGGTTCTCGACGTCCAGCTCAGGCAGGATTGGGGCTACAATCTGATCCGGCCGCTCTCCGGCACCCTCCCCGACGATTTCCACGAAACGCGCCTCCTCAACATCCCGCTGGATCGAACGCGGATGGTCGGGCGCATGCCGTGGGGGCTCGACCTTCCGCTCAAACCGTTCTTCGGCGTGATGGGCGTCTCGCCGCCGCCGGCCTGGGGCCGCATCTCCTCGCTGGTCCCGCGCGCGATGGGCGGCAACCTCGACAACAAGGAACTCGGTGCGGGCGCGACGCTGTACCTGCCCGTCTTCGTTCGGGGCGCGCTGTTCTCCTGCGGCGACGGCCATGGCGTGCAGGGCGACGGCGAAGTCTGCGTCACCGCGATCGAGACCGCCCTGCAGGGCCGCTTCCGCCTGACGCTGCGCAAGGACCTGCGGCTCGGCTATCCGCGCGCCGAGACGACGTCGCACTACATCACCATGGCGATGGATCCCGACCTCGACCAATGCGTGGTGCGGGCGCTCCGCGACATGATCGCGCTGCTCGGCGAGAAGCGAAACCTGTCGCGCGAGGACGCCTACACGCTCTGCAGCCTGGCGGCCGATTTGCGGGTGACCCAGACCGTCAACGGCTCCAAGGGCATCCATTGCATGATCGAAAAGGCGATCGTGCACGGCTGAGCGGACCCGCCCTTTCCTGACCTGTCGACACGGCACGGCGCTCCGCCATTCCCGGCGGCGCGCGTTCTTGCGTCTATTTTTGAAGTGATTTCAATCGCTTGAGTGGCGGACGAAGCTTGGATTTGACTTCCACCCCTGAACCTAAATAGAATCTTAATCGTTACTTTTATGTACCTGAGTAAGAGGCTAGCGTTCGGGCCATGGCCACCGAAAAAGCCGAGACTGACCGCATTCCCGTAACCTTGGCGCTCTCGACCATCACCTACCTGGAAAAACTGGTGAGGCAGGGCACCCACGGCACCAGCGTTCCCGGCGTCGCACGGACATTGATCGAGGAAGGCATCCGTCTCGCCATCAAGGACGGGCTTTTGTCGATTCGCGACAATGGCAGGACGTGAGCAGGCGCCGAGCAGGACGCGGACGGATCTCGCAAGCGGATGGCCGACATCTGCAACCTGGGACCGCGACAAATGCCTATTCTCTCACTCACGACTCCACCGACCTGGACCGACGAACGCATTGAACTCCTGAGGCAGCACTTCGAAGCCGGCCTCTCCTGCCGCGAGATCGCTGCGGATATCGGTGTCAGCCGCAATGCCGTGATCGGCAAACTGTCCCGCCTCAACCTGACACGCGGCAGGCCGGCCGAGGAGCGCAGGCATCGGGACAGGAACTCCGCCTCGCCTCGCGCGTCGCGGGCGGTGCCGCGCCTGCAATATGAAATGCTTGCCACGATCTACGGCGAAACAGGCGGGCCTTCGATCGCCGAACCGATCGACGAAGCCAACCGCTGCTCGCTGCTGGAATTGGCCGAGAACCGCTGCCGCTGGCCGATTTCGACGCCCGGCGCGGATGATTTCTGCTTCTGCGGCAATGCCTCGCCGGATGGCCAACCCTACTGCGCCGGCCACAGCCGCCTCGCCTACCGGCCGGCCGCGCGCGTGATGCGCGGCTGAGACGCTCGGCCTCTCCCGAAACGAAAAACCTCCGGCAGGGCATTGCCGGAGGTTTCTGGAGGCTTAGCATGAAGCCAAGAGCCGTAACTTTCGTGATCGGCTGAGCAGCTATATAGCTTAGTAACTCAGGTAAGTAAATAAATCTGAGGCCATTCGAATCGCATGGCTCGTCTTCGCGCTTCGCGCATGCCGGATTTCCGAAATTCTGGTCGACAAAAAGCCCCGGCGGTCTCCCGCCGGGGCTTCGTCAGATCGGAGAGACCCGAGCTTACCAGTTGCGCTGGGCGCGCAGCAGGAGCGTGTAGGTGTCCTGGTCCTTCAGCTCGTAGGTGGTCGCGGGCTTGGCAACGCTGGTCAGCGCCGCCGGCGTGATCGTGCCCGAGTACTTCTGGTCGAGGTGGCTGTAGACGAAGTCAGCCGAGAAGGTCAGACCCTTCACCGGAGTCCAGCGCGTGATGACGCCGAGCTGGCCGATGTTGAAGTCCGGGTTGCAGGTGCCGGTCAGGGTCGCGAACGAGGCGCTGCTGCAGATCAGGCTCTTGGCCGTGCCGCTGTAGTTGACCGCAGCCCACGCACCGTAAAGCGCCGTGTTCCAGTTCGGGTTCCAGTTGTGGGTGTAGGCACCACGGAAACCGTAGGTCTTGGTCAGCTCGAGCTGGCCGCCCGGACCGAACACCGCGTCAGACACGCCGGCGAAGCCGATGCTCTGATACGCGCTGCTGGAGCTGCCGAACATCGAGTAGCTGGTCGCGGCCAGCTCCTGGAAGTTGTAGCGGCTCGCGCCCTCGGTGTAGACGCCCGACACGTTGATCACGTCACCCGCGCCGGTCGGGATGTTCTTGATCGACAGGGCCAACTGAGCGGCCCAGCCCCACTTGTCGCCGGGATGACCGGTGGCTTCGGTCGCACCGTAATAGCCGACGTGGTTGTCATGAGCGGCAACCGAGGCCTGGAACAGGCCCCAGGCCTGGTCGACGCGGACCATGCCGACGATGTCGGGAGACGACGAGCCGCCGAGATCGTTCGAGCCGTAAGCGCCGCCGAGGACACCCGTGGTGCTCATGCCGGCGGTGTTCCAGATCGCGGTCTGGTAGACCTGCGTCTGGTCCTGCGCCGAGATCGCAGCCGTGATGCCCTGGCCGAAGTCGGCCGTGTAGGTGAACTGGGCGACACCGTTGGTGCTGCCGCTGCCGCCGACGAGCTGGTCGAAGTTGTTGCCGGGATAGTTGATCCAGGGCGCGTCGAACTGCGACACCGCCTTACCCATGGTGAAGCCGGCGAACTGGATGAAGGCATAGTAGACGCCGAGCGAACCGCCCGAAATGCCGCCGTCGGTGGCGTTGACCGCACCGCCGCTCGAACCGACGAGACCGGTGCCGGCGGAGTTGAGGCCGAGCGTGCCGCTGTACTGGGTCGAGCCCGTGCCGCTGCCGGTGCCGACGTAGTTGCCGGTCGTCCAGGTGAAGACCGCATCGAAATAGGTGCGGACCACGCCGTATTCGGTCGCGGTGCGCGTGTCGATGTTGAGATCTTCACGGGCGCGCATCGAGTAGGTGTTCGTCAGGCGGTTGTTCGCCGCGAAGACGTTGTTGTACGAAGCGCTGTAGTTGCCACCGGCATTGAGCGCGACTTCCGCACGCAGATAGCCGCCCAGCTTGATGCAGGTGTCGGTGCCCGGGATGTAGTAGAAACCCGCGCCGTACAGCGAGCAGATCTTCACGTATTCGACCGCCTTGGCCTTGACCGGAAGATCAGCCGCCTGCGCTCCACCGACGGCGATCAGACCCGCCGCAGTGCCGAGCAAAAGGCTCTTCACCACTCTCATTTAAAACCTCCAAGTTGCTCATTTTCGCGGAGACAGGACCGTCAGGCCCCCCAGATCCCCGCCTCGAAATCCGCTCGGCCGCTTCGCGCTTTCGGGCACCCGCTTGAACGCGAGGGACGTGAGCGAACCACCTGCAACGGGACGATTGAGTACCCCCCACCGTCACGAACTAATATGCCTGCGTCGTTCCCCTAATTAAAATAGTTTATTTGCTCAGCTTTGTTGTTTCACTAAACCTGTGCCTCGGCCGCAACACTCAGCCTGAGCTAATCGGCTGACTTGATCATCTTTGTAATTTTCGTGACAAAATAACCCTGCTCTGCACTTGCGTCAGAGCAGACTTGCGTGGACTATGGGCTCGCACGACACCGGTCAGAAGAATCAGATCACGGGAGTGACGCTGTGTCCGCGACGAGGAAAGAAGGGGCGCGCCTCCGCTCCATCGGCAATCTGGATATCATCAGGCGCTTCACCTGGGAGATATCGTCGATCAACATGCACCTGGAGGAGCTGCGTCAGTTCTGGGCGAGGACGCTCGGCATCAGCGGCCCGCAATGGCTGATCCTGATGGCCATCTCGGACCTCGACAAGGACGACGGCGTTCCGGTCAACGTGGTCTCAAAGCTTCTCAACGTCGATCCGTCCTTCGTCACCACGCAATCCAAGCTCCTGGAGAAGAAAGGCCTGCTGCGCCGTCGCCCGTCTCCGACGGATGCCCGGGTGGTCCGCCTGTCGCTGGTCGAGAAAACGCAGAAGCACATCGCGAGCCTCAACGAGCAGTACAAGACGATCCGGGAATTCGTCTTCCAGGAGTTCGACGAGAACGAATTGACCGAGTTCACCGCCAAGCTCGCGACGCTCAAGACGCGCCTCGAAAAGGCCTGTGTCAGGATATCCCTCGACTTCTGAGCCGCCGGGACACTGCCATCCGGCAAGAACGGAACGGGGCCCTCACGTCGTGGCCGACGCGCTTTCCTGGCGCGAACGCTCAGATCCGCCGAGCGCTGGCGCCGAGTTGCGATTCGAGCCAATCGAAGATGTATTCGTTGGCGAGGCTCGGATTGTCCGCGTGGGCCTGAGCTGCGCCCGTCTCGGCCGCGGTGAACACCTTCAGCGCGATATCCGAATTGCTGGGCTGCGACTTCTGCACGATCCTGCGTGCGCGATCGGCCTTGAGCCAGCCGTCCTCGCCGAGGGTGATCAGCACCGGACATTCGGCGCTGCTGGCCATCAACGGCGAATGCGGCACCGGGACGATGCTGAGATCGCTCATCGCGAAGCGGCTGGCGAAGAACGATCGCTCGTGAAGATCCCAGAGGCCGCCGTCGCAGACGGCCGCGGCGATTCGCGGCTCCTGCAGCACCGCGCGCGCCACGAATGAGGAGCCCCACCCGTCCGCGACGATCGCGACGCGATCGAAATCGACATCGCTCCGCGTCTCCAGATAATCCATGGCGCTGGCGATCGAGCTCTCGAGGTCCCGCCGTTGCAGCAGCGCCTCGACATAGTCGTCGCGCTGCTCCCCGAGCAGGTCGAGCGCGAGCATCGAGAAGCCACGCTCGCGCGCATGCGGCGCGAGCTTGAACAGGAACTCCTCCTTGCGGTGTCCGGGTTCGCCGATACAGATCACCGTCGGTGCCCGACCGTTCGCCGACGGCGCAGGCAGGAAATAGCCCTGCAGCGCGTGGCCATCGTCGGCCCAGGGAATCGTGACGACCTCGCCGGCCGGACGGCGCGCCGACAGAAACCGCCGCGCGCATTCCTGCATCGCGAGCACGGCGACCCAGCGGCGCTCGTCGGCCAGATCGAGCGGCATCGCGGCCGCGCTGTAATAGTTCATCGCGCGGAGCCAGTTGCGCTGCGCGGTCGCCATGTGGCCTTCCGCGAACGCCGCTTCCGCGCGCTGCCGGTTGGCATGTGCCAGCTTCTTCCATTCGCGGTGCCAGGATGGCTCGTCGGCCTGCTTCAGATGCCGCGCGATCATGAGACATTCCGCGATGGTGGCGCCGCCTTCCTGAGCTGCGGTCAGGAGCCGCGTGAATTCAGCGGAGAGGTCTTCTCTCTCCGGGCAGAAGGACCAGTCGTCGGAGAGGCATGCGGGTATCATCGGGAGCTACGCTGTGTCGTGGCGTTACCCTGATTGAGTAAACTATTTCAGTTCACCAACCAAGCTGGCGTGCGCCGAATGAGACGCGCGCGAGATCACCATCGCTTGAACGCATGGAATATGTCGCATGCGTGACATGCCGTGTCGTCATAAGGAGGCCGACGCGAGCGAGAGGCGCTGCGGTTAATACGGAGCGCCCCTCTTGTCATGACGCGCATCATACCTACATACGCACGCGCGCTCGTTGACGATCTCACCCGAGCCGCCAGCCGGCCTCCTGCGTAAAGCTCTCGTAGAACGCGCGGTCATAGGCCTGTTCCGGCGCCGCACGCACGCGCTCGTCGAGACGCTTCGCATCCTCGCCGACGAGGATGCGCCATCGCTCCGCCTTCACGCCGTCGAGAATGATCTTCGCCGCTTGGGCCGCGCTGGTCGGCGCATCCTCGAGGAAGCTGCGGGCGCGCTCGGCGAAGACCCCCTGGATATCCTCGTCCGACATCTTCTCGGCATTCGGCACGCCGGCCGCCACCATCCGCTTGCGGGTTAGCACGACCTCGTCGGCATTGAGCCGGTCGGAACCGTCGCTGCTCTGCACCTTGCGGGAATTGGAGACGATCGACGTGCCGATGTGACCGGGCATCACCACCGAGCATTTGACATGAGGCGCGTGAAGACGAAGATCGTTGATCAGCGCTTCGGTAAATCCTTTCACCGCGAACTTCGCCGAGCTGTAAGCGGTGTGCGCCTGGTTCATGCCGATCGAAGCCCAGAAGCCGTTGACGCTGGCGGTATTGACGATGTGAGCCTCGTCCGCCGCGACCAGCATCGGCAGGAAGGTGCGTACGCCGAGATAGACGCCGCCCCAGCAGATGTTGAAGGTGCGCTCCCATTGCTCGCGCGTGTTGGTGAACAGGCTGCCGCCACCGCCGATGCCGGCGTTGTTGAACAGCAAATGGATCCTGTCCGTCTTCTGCTGCGCGGCGAGTTCGTCGCGAAAACGCTTCAGATGATCCTCGATCGAGACGTCGGCGACGTGTGTCGTGACGCGCAGGCCCTGCGGCAGCTTCTCGACCTCGCAGAGCCGTTTGGTCTCGGCCATCGCGGCTTCCGAGACGTCGCACATCGCGACGTTGCAGCCCTCGGCGACGAGCTGCTGCGCAAGCTCGCGCCCCATGCCCGTGCCACCGCCCGTAATGACCGCTATCTTTCCTGCAAAATCCTTCATGGGACTTCAGCCCCTCCCTTGGTCGGTATGTTTCTCCGCCCGCGCGCGAACCCATCGGACGGCGCGTAAAATGTAGCAGCGCCGCAGCCGCGGGTAAAAGCGGATCGGCGCGGCCTGCTTGGCTTCGATTATTTCGGCGGACGGACTATTCGGCCGGCTCGACACGCCGCCCGTCGAGCGCACCGAGTCCCTCCAGCGCCTGCCGGACCGCGGCCTGCTGCGCGGACGAGGCCTCCGGCATCGGCGCGCGCGGATAGGTCTTCTCTAGGCCCTGCAATGTCTGCGCATGACGCGTGCAGGCCGGCAGGTTGTCGGCGATGATCGTCCAGGTGCGAGAGGTATTTACAACTCGCTTATTGTGTTCACACCGCGCGAGACATCCCACGGGCCCACTGTCCGGGCGCCGTCTTTCACAATCACCTTCCCAACGATGTGCGGCGGATCATCCGGCATCGCTGGAACAATCCACCTCTTCCCGATGCGCTGCTTCCCGCTGAGATGGATGAACATCATGGGGGAGCCCCATAGACGCCTGAGAAAGCACCAAGGGCGGTTCAAAAGCTTACGAACGCTTTCGCTACCATCACGAAAGTACTTGCAGGATCTTCAGACGGGCTTTGCGGATGCCGTGAGACGAGCAGTCTTCGATCACTTCTATGCGTCTGAACAATCCAATATACGCTTGCTTTTGCTCAAGGTGTCTCCCCGGCTTCTACGCCAGCCACGAGCAAGGCTTTCGCATAGCAAACTAGGCCCTTCCGAAGCGCCAGCGTGCTTTCTTCAACCGACGACGATGCGAAACATACGACCGGACGCTGTATCCGGCCGCAAAGCTCAATCCCATCAATACCAAGAGCACAGCATCCATCCGCGGAGCATCTCACGCGCGCGGTTTTTGTGCAATGCATCAATTTCATTTGACCATCGCCGACAATGACTTAGAGGTGTGATTTCTATTTCATACCGTACTGGTTGAATCACCCATAACGACGTGGCAGTCTCCGATACAACAAATGCGGGAGGCGCCCGTTTTTGAGCCGGCCCGCGCGTTTCATTGGTGCGGAATTGCAATATCGCTCGGACATTGACGGGCTGCGTGCCCTTGCGATCATACCCGTCCTCGGCTTTCACTACGAACTCTCACCCCTGTTCAAGGGTGGTTACGTCGGCGTCGATGTCTTCTTCGTGATCTCGGGCTTTCTCATCACGAAGATTATCTACGACGGCATCGCGGATGGCAGCTATAGCGTTGTTGATTTCTACCAACGGCGGATACGGCGGATTTTTCCTGCTCTATTCGCGGTGTTCGCAGCCACGCTGCTGATCTCGTTCTCGACCCAATTCCCGAGCGAGACCGAATACGTCGGCAAGAGCATTGCCTATGCAACGCTGTTCGTCTCGAACATCTTCTTCTACGCTATCGCGGGCTACTTCGATCCTCACGTTGCCAACAATCCCCTTCTGCACACGTGGTCGCTGTCTGTCGAGGAGCAGTTCTACATCCTGTTCCCGATCACCGTCCTCGCGATCCGCAGAGTTGCGCCGACCCGAAGCATTCAAGCGATTGCCCTTCTGGCAGTGGCGTCCTTCTTGGGATCGATCGTGGCTGTCGAGACGAACATCAGCGCCGCGTTCTACCTCGTACCCTTCCGGGCCTGGGAGCTTCTCACGGGCTCGCTGCTTGCGATCCGGGCGCTTCCCGCACTTGAAAACAAACTCGCCCGGAATGCGATCTCGGCGGCGGGCCTTGTCTCGGTCCTCATAGCTGTCGCCACGTATGACCGAGGAACGGCATTCCCGGGACTTGCTGCCACGCTCCCATGTTTCGGCGCAGCGGCGATCATCCATTCCGGCCCGGGCACGCTGGTCGGCCGCACCCTCTCATTCCTACCGGTCCGTTTTGCCGGGCTGATCTCCTATTCGCTCTATCTGTGGCACTGGCCGTTGTTCGTTTATTTCGGCAGTACGGCTGGTTTCAAGCAGCGCGTCATCCTGGCCGCGATCGCGATCTCGATCGCGATGATGTCATGGTGGTTTGTGGAGCGCCCCTTCCGGCGAACAGAAATGGCACCCCGCAAGATCCTGTTCGGCGGGGCCGCGGCCATGGCCATCATGTGTCTGGCGGCACTGATAGCTGCACCGATCTCCAACGTCATTGCTCCCGTGCCGAAAGAGACAGCCGACCTGCTCGCTTTCGAAGACTACGACGCCATGGAGCCGATGCGGGGCGGCCGATGCTTTCTCAACTCCGGGTTCGATTCAATCTCATACTACCGGCGAGATCTCTGCCTGAAGCTTGACCCGGCGCGCCCGAATATCCTCATCATCGGTGATAGTCATGGCGCCCATCTGTGGCACGGCTATCAGAAGGTGCTGAATGCCAATGTCATGCAGGCGACAGCATCAGGCTGCAAGCCCGTCATGCATCTCGGCGGCCAACAGCGATGCGTGCAGTTGATGCAGGAGGTCTTCGAGAAGTTTCTCCCGCAACACCACGTCGACATGATCGTGCTGTCGGCACGGTGGGAAATGAGCGAGGTTGATGGCGCTGTCGAGCGCGCATCCTCCTTGTCCGGGTATGCAGACCGCGTCGTCATATCCGGACCTGTGCCGGAATATGACCTTCCCCTCCCTCGCATCTTGGCCGTAGCGACCGCCAAACACCGCGATCTGCAGTCGGCCGCCCAAGAACATCTCAAGCCTGAGCAAAAGCTGACAGACCGCAAGTTCGCGGAAACGATCATGCCCAGAGGCGTCTCTTACCGATCCGCCTATTCGGCCATGTGTCCGGACACCTGCCGTCTCCTCGTAGGTCGCACGCCGATTCAATTCGACTACGGACATCTGACAGCCCTTGGATCTGCGTGGCTTGCGCAGTCTTACGGGCGTGGGCTCAATCCTGATCCAACAATCGTCATGACGCACGACTGAGTATGCCGTTGTCACCATTTGCGGCCCGGCTTTGGTGTCCGCGGGAGTTTCCTACGATCCGAATCGGCGAAAGGGGCCTGAGGGCGGGCTGATCAACCAGATGAGTGCGGCAATTCCGACACGCGCTGTGGCACTGCGCTTGCATTCTCCTCGTGGTCAAACACTACCGATGAGGTGACAGGAATGTTCGTAACCGTCGTTGCCGTACTCTGCCGGCTCGGCGCCGCTGCCTCAGGCAGTTGCGTCGAGGAAATCGTGACCGACAGCAACATGACGCCCGAGATTTCGATGATGCAGTGCGCGGTCGGCGCACAGGCAGGCCTTGCGAAATGGATGGGCGAGCATCCGATCTATCACGCCAATTGGCGCCTGGAGCGCTACAAATGCGTGCCGGGTCACTATGAAATCAAGGGCCACGCCTAGGCCCCTGCGAACGACGATCATCGAGGAAACGCCCCGGAGGCGCTCATCTCCCTCCGCGCGGCCACCGGCGCCAGCCCCAGTCCGGGCAGTCCACTCCGTGACCACGGTCACGCCTTCTCCCTAGGCTATCGCACGCAATATCACCGCACGGGCCTGCCGTCCTTCCGGCGTCGGCATCAGCGCGTAATTGTGCGGCTGGCCGCGCCGCAGATGGAGTTCGACCGGCACCCCCGCCGCCCGGGCCCGCTCCGCGAGATCGACGCTGTCGGGATAGAGCAGATCGCGTGTGCCGGCAAAGATGGTCATCGGCGCCAGCGACCGGAATGCGCCGTTCAGGGGGCTGACGAAGGGATGGCCGACGTCGAGCTCGCCGGCGTAGAGCCGGGCCGCCTCGACGATCCCCGGAATGTCCTGGATCGGATCGCGCCCCGCGATCTCGATTTGCTCCGGACGGCCGACCGACGCGTCCGCCGCGGGCGAGATCAGCACCAGGCGGTTCGGTTGCCGATGACCGCGATCGCGCAACCATTGGCATGCGGCCAGTGCAAGCCCGGCGCCGGCCGAATTGCCGACCACCGTGACCTTTGCCCGCCCGGCATCCTCCAGCAGCATCCGCAACAGTTCGGCGGTCGCCGGCACCACGTCCTTCGCGGTGGCGGCCGGCGCCAGCGGATAGATCGGCACGACGCAACTGACCCGCGCATCGCGCGTCATCCGCCCGACGAAGCGCCAGTGCGCGGGCACGATCTCGTTGATGTAGCCGCCGCCGTGCAGGAACATCACATAGTTTCGTCCCTCATGGCCCGACGACGGCGCCGTGTAGTAGACCGGCCATCCGCCCATCTTCGTCAGGGTCACATCGACGCCGCGGCCGAGCCTCGTCGGCTGATGCGAGGCCGGCCGCAAGGCGAGCCGGCGCACATGCTCCTGCACCGCCTCGGCCGACGCCAATTGCGTCTTGAAGGGAAGCAGGCCCAGGACCGCGTTGAAGCAGAGGCTCTGCAGGCTCGGTCTCGGGTCCTCCGGCGGCACAGCGCGCTCCACGCGGCCGCCTGCGCATATCCGACCGATCGACAACATCTTCGCGACGCTCATGCTCGCACCTCGCCTTGCTGGACCGTCCGGCGCGATTGTCCTGTGCACCGCGCGCCAACCGCGGCTATAATGCGAGTGATCGCTCGCTTTTCCTACTCGCATTCGGATTGCAATGCCATGGCGCGCAGACCGCCGACAAAACCCCGGAAAAATGCCTCTCAGACACGCTCCCGCGCGACTGTCGACGCGCTGGTCGAGGCGACTGCTCGCATTCTGGTCCGCGAAGGATTCGAGAAGGCCAGCACCAATCGCATCGCCGAGGTCGCCGGCGTCAGTGTCGGGTCGCTCTACCAGTATTTTCCGAGCAAGGAGGCGCTCGTCGCCGCCGTGATCGACCGTCACAACCAGGAGATCATGGGGCTCGTCCGCGCCGCGCTCGCGGAGGTCGCGGACATGCCGGTCGACCAAGCCGTGCGCCGGCTGGTGACGGTTGCGATCGAGGCCCATCGCATCGACCCGAAGCTGCACCGCGTCCTCGCCGAGCAGATTCCGCGCACCGGGCAGCTCGCCGATGTCGAAGCCTTCAACCGCGAGGTCCAGACGCTCGTGCGGGCCTATCTCGAGAGCCGCCGCAAGGACATGCGCAGGATCGACCTCGATATGGCGACCTTCATCTGTGTCAGCACGATCGAGGCTGTGGCGCACAACACGGTGCTGAACCAGGCCGAGATGCTGTCAGACAAGGCCATGAAGGCGCTGGTGGACGAGACGACGCGGATGGTGGTGGGATATCTGAGGTGAACTGCGGATCGGGCGCCTGTTCGAGACCTTCAAAATCTGAGGAAGATCTTCGCCGAACTGGGCACAGACGGCTCTGACTACGAGCCAGGCGCACGGAGGATCGCGTCTGGGAGATCACCGGCAACGTTCGTTGCAGTCGCGAGGGTAGCGGCCACGGTCCCCCGTCATCCAGATCGTCCCAATCTCCGCCAACGAACCGGTCGCGAACGGACATTGCAAACTACCTGCAAACGGGCGGTCCGCTACAAACCGGCCACCCCCACGAGACATTGAAACTATTTGGAAAAATGGTCGGAGCGAGAGGATTTGAACCTCCGACCCCTAGTCTCCCAGACTAGTGCGCTAACCGGGCTGCGCCACGCTCCGAACGTCGTTCCATTAGCTAGGATCGCCGCTTTGCGCAAGCAGCGACGCCAAATTGGTGTGGGCTTATGGCGTCGGAACCGCCCGCACAGCGAACTGGGGCCGCCCTAGCCGTCCTTCAGCGCCAGGTCCAGCATCTCGCGGCAGGCGACGAGGTCGGCGAGCGCCCGTCCGAGGCGCTCCCGGTCCAGCGCGCTGGGGCCGGCGGGCGTGGCGGTGCCGCCTTTCCGGAAGGTGGTGAGGATTTCCTCGTCATCGACCTCCGTGAAGCGGAAGTCGATGCCCTCCTCTTCGTCGCCCTGGTAGTCGTCATCGTCGGAATCGGCGACGCCGCGAATCGGCGCCTCGTCCTCGGGCTCCATCAGGCTTTGGCCGATGGCATCCTCGATCGCCCCGAACGACACCGCGGCCGAGCCGTCGGCAAGGCCCTGGACCGATTTGACGCCGTGCTCCTTCAGGATCCGCTGCACGCCGCGGATAGTGTAGCCCTCGCCGTAGAGCAGCCGGCGGATGCCCTTGAGCAGATCGACGTCGTCCGGACGGTAATAGCGGCGGCCGCCGCTGCGCTTCATCGGCTTGATCTGGGAGAAGCGGGTCTCCCAGAACCGCAGCACATGCTGCGGAATGTCGAGTTCCTGCGCTACTTCGCTGATGGTTCGGAACGCATCCGGCGCCTTGTCCAAATGCCAAATCCTTTCCGCGGGCGGTTACGCCTCCGGTTGAGCCTTGCTGGCATCGCCATTGCCGCGGTGCTGGGCGTTGATCCGCTGTTTCAGGATCGCCGACGGCTTGAACACCATCACTCGCCGCGGCGAGATCGGAACCTCGGTCCCGGTCTTCGGGTTGCGCCCGATGCGCTGGCCCTTCTTGCGGACCATGAACGAGCCGAAGGAGGACAGCTTCACCGTCTCGCCCCGTTCAAGGCAGTCGGTGATCTCCTTCAGCACGAGTTCCACGAACGCAGACGACTCCGTGCGCGACAGACCGACCTTCTGATAGACGGCCTCGCACAGATCAACACGCGTTACGGTTTTGCTAGTCTCGGTCATCGCCCTGCCCCACATCACGGCGAACAATTGTCGTCTAAAATTATGAGCTTACGATACGGCGGTCAACACCGCACATCAATGCAGAGGCATCGATCATCAGCGATAATTCCGGCAAAATTTTATCGACTGTTGCTACCAGCGCACCAGCGCCGAGCCCCAGGTGAAGCCGCCGCCCATCGCTTCCAGCAGAACCAGGTCGCCGCGCTTGATGCGGCCGTCCCTGCGCGCCACCGACAGCGCCAGTGGGATCGATGCGGCCGACGTGTTGCCATGGCGGTCGACCGTCAGCACCACCTTCTGCGGTGCGATATGAAGCTTGTGCGCCGATGCGTCGATGATTCGCTTGTTGGCCTGGTGCGGCACGAACCAGTTGATGTCCTCGGCATTGAGCCCGGTCGCCTGGAATGCATCGACGATCACGTCGGTGATCATGCCGACGGCGTGCTTGAAGACCTCGCGGCCCTCCATGCGCAGGTGGCCGACGGTCTGGGTCGAGGACGGACCGCCATCGACAAAAAGCTTCGCCTTGTGGCGACCGTCCGAGCGCAGATGCGTCGTCAGCACGCCGCGATCGGTCGCGGCTTTGCCCGCCTGCTCCTGTGCCTCCAGCACGACCGCGCCGGCGCCGTCGCCGAACAACACGCAGGTGCCGCGATCGGTCCAGTCGAGGATGCGCGAAAAGGTCTCGGCGCCGATCACCAGCGCGCGCTTGTAGGCACCGGTCCGCAGGAAATTGTCGGCGGTGGCCAGCGCGAACACGAAGCCGGAACAGACCGCCTGCAGGTCGAACGCCGCGCCGTGGTTGATTCCGAGCCCGTGCTGCACGGCAACCGCCGTCGCCGGGAAGGTATTGTCGGGCGTCGAGGTCGCCAGCACGATCAGTTCGATCGACTGCGCGTCCACGCCGGCATCGGCGAGCGCGGCCTGCGCGGCCTTGATCGCCAGATGCGAGGTGAACTCGCCCTCGGCCGCGATGTGCCGCTCGTGAATACCGGTGCGCTGCACGATCCACTCGTCGGAGGTGTCGATACGCTCCGCCAATTGGGCATTGGTCACCACCTGCTCCGGCAGGTAGGCGCCGCAGCCCAGCACGACCGAACGAATTTGAGTCACGAAACAGCCTCCTGCGCGGACTGCACGGAATTGAGTGCACCGCCCTCGCCGTTGAGCATCTGATTGATCTTGTTCAGGAGATCGTAGTGAGCCATCTCATAGCCAACATCGATCGCATAGGCAAAGCCTTCGGCTGTGGTCCCGCCATGGCTTTTGACCACCAGCCCCTTGAGCCCCAGGAACACGCCGCCGTTGGACTTGTTCGGGTCCATCCTATCGCGCAGGGCCTGGAAGGCGCTGCGGGCGAACAGGTAGCCGAGCTTGGACATCCAGCTCCGCTGCATCTCGTTGCGGAGTAATTCCGCCATCTGCCGCGCGGTTCCCTCGGCTGCCTTGAGCGCGATGTTGCCGCTGAAACCTTCGGTCACGATGACGTCGGCCGCCCCCTTGCCGATGCCGTCGCCCTCGACGAATCCGATATAATCGAGCTCGGGCAGGTTCCTCGCACGCAGGATCTCGCTGGCCTCGCGGATCTCCTCGTGGCCCTTGATCTCCTCGGCCCCGATATTGAGGAGGCCGACCGTGGGCCGCTTCTTGTTGAACAGCACGCTCGCCATCGCTGCGCCCATGACCGCGAGCGACACCAGATGGTGCGCATCCCCGCCGATAGATGCGCCGAGGTCGAGGACGACGGACTCGCCGCGCTTGGTCGGCCATATTCCGGTGATCGCCGGGCGGTCGATCCCAGGTAGCGTACGCAGGTTGAACCGCGACATCGCCATCAGCGCGCCGGTGTTACCGGCGGAGACCGCAACATCCGCCTCACCCTTCTTCACAGCGTCGATGGCCAGCCACATCGAGGAGGTCTTGCGGCCGCGCCGCAGCGCCTGGCTCGGCTTGTCCGCGCTGCTGACTGCGACATCGGTGTGGATGATCTTCGAAGCGGCCTTGAGCTGGGGATAGCGGTCGAGCTCGGGTTCGATCCTGGCGCGATCGCCGACCAGCAGGAACTCGGTCTCACGGTGCCTGCCGAGCGAGATCGCGGCGCCTGGAATGACCACAGGGGCGCCGACGTCGCCTCCCATGGCGTCAAGCGCGATACGAACCTTGCTTGGCATAAAAGTCCCGGAAACCTGGTCTGCTGCGGTCTTGAACTAGCGGGGCCGCAAAATGGGTTCGCCATGGACATGGCGACCGGCCAGGCGCCACGCCGCACCCGGACCGGGGCGCGACAATAGCGTTTTGTCATCCCGAAACAACCTCTTGCCCCCAGCCTTTTGCATCCAGGACGACAGCGACACAGATCGCGACTTTCGCATGAAATGTATGGAAATCAGATAGATAGGACGCTCCTTCAATCTGGCCCGGCAAACGCTTCACGCGGCACCCCAGGACGATCCCCACCGGGAATTCGCGGCTATTTGCCTTTCTTCTTGTCCTGAAGCGCCTTCAGAGCCGCAAACGGATGATCCTCCGGATCGGGAGCGATGACCTCGGCCTCGAACACCGCGCCCGGCTTGCGCGGATACGGATCGATCGCAAGGAACAGCGCGTCGGTCGCAAGCCGGCCGAGGTCGATGATGCCGTTGACGATCGCTTCCGGCGGATCGACCACTTCGGGCGGCTCCTCGTCGTCCTGCCCCTCCTCGATAAGGTCGGCGAGCCGCCGCGCCTCGGCCTCGGGCGCGAACACCAGGTCGATCTCCTCATCGATCTCGCTCTCGATCGGGTCGAGCGTCACCACGCAGGTCTGGCCGACCCGGGCCCGGACATGGCCGGTAACCTGGATCCGGTTTCCGCTCTTCGGCGTGACGTCGAAGGCAGCCTGCGCGGAGAGGATGTCGCGAAGGCCCGCGAGTTCCGCCATGGCCTGCCGCTCACTGGCCGACGCCGTAAGCTCGCGGTGCAGGCCCGCATCGGGAATCTGGGCGACGATAATGGGGGACCGCCAGGGGTCCGGCTGGGTACCGGCATTCGGTCGGCTCATGGCGTGACCTCCTCAGGGGGCACCGGGGGGAATGTGAAGGACGCGCATAGCAGCGCGGGCTCACCGGTGCGGCCAAGATCGGCCTCAGCGGCCCTGGCATAAGCCGCAAGCCGCCGCGCCTGGTCCATGCCGGCACCATTCAGGATATTCTTGCAGATGGCGGATGCCAGCGCTTCGGCGTCGCTCGCCAAAGCCTGATCGTAGGCCTGCACCCGGCCGTAAAAGGCCTCGCCGAAGGCTCGCATGCGCTTCGGCACGATCTGATCGCCGACCCCCATCTCACGCAGATTGTCGTCCATGTCCTCGCAGAAGCGGTCGAACAGGGCCTGCGACAGTTCGGTGCCGCCCTGGGCCGTCCGCAGGCGCCTCAGCAACAGCCACAGATGCAGCAGCAACAGGTCGAAACGGCCATTAACCGTATCGGGCACGCCCAAGTCCCGGTAAAACATGGGTTCTCGCGCCTGCGTCACGATCATGCCATAGATGGCCTCAATGGTGCCTGGCGGGGCTAGCCGGGGTTTCCTGAAGTGATTGAACGGCCAAAGCATTGTGGTTTCCGCAAGCGGGCGCGCGCGAGTTGCATTCAGAGCCTCCGCCCGGTACTTCAGCGCCTCGCGCGACGCAAGGGGACGGAATCAGTTCCACTATGACGACAACGACCGAGACCCGCCTGCGCGCCAACAAGCCGCGCAGCCTTCATGCGCGCTGGCGTGCGCTCCGCCTGTTCGCGGCCGCGACCCTGATCGGCGTGGCCCTCGCCGGCTGCACCGGCGAGCAATTCCAGAAGGGCTACATTCTGCCGCCCGGCGCGCTGGAGCAGATTCCGATCGGCGCGAGCCAGGACCAGGTGCTGATCGTGATGGGCACGCCCTCCACGGTCGCCACGCTCGACGGTGAGGTGTTCTACTATATCTCGCAGCGCTCGGAGCGCATGGTCGCCTTCATGAACCAGAAGGTCGTCGACCAGCGGGTCATCGCGATCTATTTCGACAAGGATCGCCGCGTTCGCCGGCTCGCCAATTACGGCCTGCAGGACGGCAAGATCTTCGACTTCATCAGCCGGACCACGCCGACCTCGGGTCAGGAGATGAGCTACCTCGCGCCGCTGTTCAAGCTGCTCAGCTTCAACTGAGGCTTTGGCCTGCGGCGTCGTGGCGCCGCATGCGACTTGCCGTCGCGCATCGGGTTCCCTACGCTCCCTGCAAAACAACAAGCAGGGAGGCGGATTCGTGTCTGAGGATTTGCACAGGAAGTTGTTGTCTCGCCGCCGCGTGCTCGCCGGCGCCGCGGGATTATCGGCTGCGGCCATCCTGTCGCGCACGAGCCTTGCCGACTGGAAGCCCACCGAAAACGTTCGCATCATCGTGCCGGCCGCGGCCGGCGGCTCGACCGATGTCATGGGGCGGCTGCTGGCGGCGCATCTGCAAACCGCCTGGGGCCAGTCGGCCGTGGTGGAAAACCGCTCCGGCGGCGGCGGCACGATCGGCACTGCCGAGGTGGCCCGCGCCAAGCCGGACGGCCAGACCATCCTGATCGGTAATCCCGGTCCGAATGCGATCGCCTACAGCATCTTCAAGAACCTCAGCTACAAGCCGGACCAGCTCCAGCCGGTCTCCAACATGATCCGGATCCCGAACATCGTCTCGGCGCATCCGAAGACCGGCATCAAGTCGATTGCCGAACTGATCGCTTACCTGAAGGCCAATCCGGACAAGCTCAGCTACGCCTCCTCCGGCGTCGGCCAGAGCCCTCACCTCACCGGCGCCTGGTTTCTCCAGCTCACCGGGCTGAAGATGACGCACATCCCGTTCCGCGGCGCGGGGCCCGCGCTCCAGGCCGCGCTCGCCGGCGACATCCAGATCCTGTTCGACAATCTCTATCCGAGCCTGCCGCAGGTGCAGAACGGCACGCTCACCGGCCTCTGCGTCACCACGACCGAACGCAGCGATCTCGCTCCGAATCTGCCCACGATGCGCGAGAGCGCGCCGGAGCTTGCCAATTTCGACGTCTCCTCGTGGTTCTCCGTGTTCCTGCCGAAGGGCGTCCCTGCCCCGGTCCTCGAGGCCCTGAACCTCCAGGTCAAGGCCATGCTCGAACGCGACGACATCAAGAAGAACATCGCCGCCATGGGCGCCCGCGCCGACTACGGCACGCCGCAGCAATTCTCCGACTTCGTGGAGGCCGAGACGAAGAAGTTCGCCGGCATCATCCAGAAGGAAGGCTTGCAGATGGACGTGCAGTAGGCACGCCTGTCGCCGCGCGCTCAGATCCATCCGCCTCATGGCGAGAGGGCAGCGGCCGTCTCGAAGCAGAGGGCCGCCAGTCGGGCCTTCATCCTTCGAGGCGCGCCTTCCGCGCGCCCCAGGATGAGGATGGGCAACGCTCCATCGCATCGACAAGAGCCAACTTGCCAAACGAAAACCCCGCGGCTCGCGCCGCGGGGTTTTGTCTTGGAATTGCAGCGCCGCTCAGTGCGCCAGGATCGCCAGCAGCAGCAACGCCACGATGTTGGTGATCTTGATCATCGGATTCACCGCGGGACCGGCCGTATCCTTGTAGGGATCGCCGACGGTATCGCCGGTCACCGCCGACTTGTGAGCGTCAGAGCCCTTGCCGCCGAAATGACCGTCCTCGATGTACTTCTTGGCGTTGTCCCAGGCGCCGCCGCCCGAGGTCATGGAGATCGCGACGAACAGGCCCGTCACGATGACGCCGAGCAGCATGGCACCCACGGCGGAGAACGCCGCCGACTTGCCGGCGACCCCGCCACCCGCGATCGCGTAGATCACGAAGTAGACGACGATCGGCGACAGCACCGGCAGCAGCGAGGGGATGATCATCTCCTTGATCGCCGCACGGGTGAGCAGGTCCACCGCCTTGCCGTAATCCGGCTTGTCGGTGCCCTGCATGATGCCCGGCTTCTCGCGGAACTGGCGGCGCACCTCCTCGACGATCGCGCCGGCCGCGCGGCCGACGGCGGTCATGCCCATCGCACCGAACAGGTACGGCAGCAGGCCGCCGAACAGGAGGCCCACCACGACGTAGGGATTGTTCAGAGAGAAGTCCGGGTTGACGCCGGCGAAGTAGGTGTGGTTCGCGGAGTCCGCAACGAAGAATTTGAGGTCCTGGTTGTAGGCCGCGAACAGCACCAGGGCGCCGAGACCGGCGGAGCCGATCGCGTAGCCCTTGGTCACCGCCTTGGTGGTGTTGCCGACCGCGTCGAGCGCGTCGGTCGACTTGCGCACTTCCTTCGGCAGGCCCGCCATTTCGGCAATGCCGCCGGCGTTGTCCGTAACCGGGCCGAAGGCGTCGAGCGCGACGACCATGCCGGCCAGCGCCAGCATGGTTGCGGTCGCGATCGCGATGCCGAACAGGCCGGCGAGGCTGTAGGTGACCAGGATGCCGGCGATGATGACGATCGCGGGCAGCGCGGTCGCTTCCATCGAGACCGCGAGACCCTGGATCACGTTGGTGCCGTGGCCGGTCACCGAGGCCTGGGCGATCGACTTCACCGGACGATAGTCGGTGCCGGTGTAGTACTCGGTGATCCAGATGATCAGCGCGGTGACGACGAGGCCGACGACGCCGCATTCGAACAGCGCCATGCCGGTATAGTCGACGCCGTCGAGCTTGCCGAAGCCGATCAGGTAGTAGATCACGCCGGCGATGCCGATCAGCGACAGGATGCCGGTTGCGATCAGGCCCTTGTAGAGCGCGCCCATGATCGACTGGCTCGGCCCGAGCTTGACGAAGAACGTGCCGATGATCGAGGTGATGATGCAGATGCCGCCGATCGCGAGCGGCAGCGTCATCATGTTGGAGAGGATCGGCGTCTTGGCGAAGAAGATCGCCGCGAGCACCATGGTGGCGACCGCGGTCACCGCATAGGTCTCGAACAGGTCCGCCGCCATGCCGGCGCAGTCGCCGACGTTGTCACCGACGTTGTCGGCGATGGTGGCCGGGTTGCGCGGATCGTCCTCGGGGATGCCGGCCTCGACCTTGCCGACGAGATCGCCGCCGACGTCCGCACCCTTGGTGAAGATGCCGCCGCCGAGACGGGCAAAGATCGAGATCAGTGAAGCGCCGAAGCCGAGCGCCACCATGGCATCGACCACCGTGCGGCTATCGGGCGCAAGCTTCAGCGAGTGCACCAGGAAGGCGAAGTAGAGGGTCACGCCGAGCAGGGCGAGACCCGCCACCAGAAGGCCCGTGATTGCGCCCGCCTTGAAGGCGAGCTCGAGGCCGCCGGCCAGCGACGTCGTCGCGGCCTGGGCCGTGCGGACGTTGGCACGGACCGAGACGTTCATGCCGATGAAGCCGGCAGCCCCCGACAGGATGGCGCCGATGGCGAAACCAACCGCGACGTAGAGCCCGAGGAAATAGGCAAGCAGCACGAAGATGACGATGCCGACGAGACCGATCGTGGTGTACTGGCGCCGAAGGTAGGCCTGTGCGCCTTCGCGCACCGCTCCCGCGATCTCCTGCATGCGCGGCGACCCCGCATCCGCGCTCAACACCGAAGACGTCGCCCAAATCGCGTAGACGACGGAAAGCACTCCGCAGAGCACTATCAACCATAATGCTGTCATGTGATTTTTTGCCTCAGATCCTTGATGTATCCCCGGCGCCTTTTGTTGTCCGTCGTGCGGTGCAGCGCCTTGATTTTGAACAAGGCCGTCCCTCATTGCGAAGGGGCGGCCCTAGTCGGTCACAAGCTTGCCAAAATCAAATTGATGGTGCAACGCCGGAGGCAGCCGAAAACACCGATGTGGGCAGGTAATTTGGAGCCGACCCCGCAGCCTTGGGGCCGGTTTGGAGGAATTCCTAGAAGTGGCTGTAGGAGAGCCGCTTCAGGACCAGCTCCCGCCCCTGCCCGTCCACGAAGCGCGGCCGGCCGCTGCCTTCGACGACCGTACCGATCACGGTGACCGCGAGACCGGCCGCCCGACCGGCGGCGATCAGGGCGTCACTTTGGGCGGGCGGGACGGTGCAGAGCACTTCGTAGTCGTCCCCTCCGGCCAGCAGCGTCTCAACGCAAACCGCATCGCGCGCGACCAGGCCCGCGGCCGGCGCGGAGAACGGCATGCTCGCAACCTCGACGGTGGCCGAGACGCCGGAAGCCGCACAGAGTTTGGCGAGATCGCCCGCAAGACCGTCGGAGACGTCCATCGCGGCCGTCGCATGATCCCTCACGGCCTGCGCCAGCACACTGCGCGGCTGCGGGATGCGATAGCGCGAGACCAGCATGTCGCGCGCATGGGGATCGGAGGCCAGCGCCTTCGCGGCGGCGCCGTCGGTCAGGACGTCGAGGCCGAGGGCGGCATCGCCGATGGTCCCGGTCACCAGGATGCGGTCGCCCGGCCGTGCGCCGGTACGGCCGACCATACGCCCTTGCGGCACGCGGCCGAAAGCCGTGATCGAGATCATCTGCGGTCCAGGTGTCGACACCGTATCCCCGCCGAGCAGCGGGCATGCGAAGGCGTTGGCGTCCTCGCCCAGCGCATCCGCGAACGGCCGGAGCCAGGCGTCCTCCTTGGCGCGCAGCGCCAGCGTCAGCACGAAGCCGGCCGGAGACGCGCCCTTGGCGGCGAGATCGGACAGGTTCACCCGCAGCGCCTTGCGCGCGATGGTGTCGGGAGGATCACTGGCGAGATAATGCACACCCTCGACCACCGCGTCGGTCGTGACGACGATGTCGTCGCCGGCTGACCTCAGGATCGCGGCATCGTCGACCAGCCCGAGCGCTCCCGGATCGGTCGCCAGCGGCCTGAAATACCGTGCGATGAGGGAGTCTTCGCCGGAGGTGTCTTGCGCGTCGGTCATCGGCGGTAGCCCCACACTCGCTATCATCGCCCGGCTCGACCGGGCGATCCAGTACGCCGAGACACCCGATAATCATGACCGCTGCCGCGGCGTACCGGATCACCCGCCTCCGCGGGTGATGACAGCGGAATGTATGTCTACCCTCGCCCGAACTCGTCGCCGCGAAACTGCCGGCCGATCTGGTCGAGCACCGCGTTGACCATGCCGGTCTCCTCGCGGTCGACGAAGGCGTTGGCGACGTCGACATATTCGGACACGACGACACGGCCCGGCACGTCCTTGCGATGCTGGAGCTCATAGGCCCCCGCTCGCAGCACCGCGCGCAGGATGGCCTCGATCCGCTTCAACGGCCAGCCCTTCGACAGCGCCTCGTCGATCAGGGGATCGAGCGCCTTCTGGTCGCGCACCACGCCGGAGACGACGTCGCGGAAGAACGCGGCTTCCGCCGGCAGGTACGTGTCGCCCTCGACCTCGTTGCCGAGCCAATGGCTCTCGAACTCCGCGAAAATGTCGTTGATGCCGGCGCCCGCGATATCCATCTGATAGAGCGCCTGGACGGCGGCGAGCCGCGCCGCACCACGCCGGTTCGCCTTTTTCTCCGGAACGCCCGCCGGTTTCCTGGTGGGGTCAGCCATGGTTCAGCCTCGCGCCAGGCGGCGTTTGATGCGCAGCATCGCAAGTGCGGCCCGTGCGGCATCGCCGCCCTTGTTGAGTTCGCTGGCACGCGCCCGCGCCCAGGCCTGCGCCTCGGTGTTGACGGTGAGAATGCCGTTGCCGAGCGGCAGCTTTCGCGAGACCGCAAGATCCATCAGCGCGCGCGAGGACTCCTGCGAGACGATCTCGAAATGGATGGTGTCGCCGCGGATCACGCAGCCGAGCGCAATCACAGCGTCATAGGGCTTGCCGTTTGCGGCCGCGGCATCGACGGCGATCGCCACAGCCGCCGGGATCTCCAGCGCCCCGGGGACGGTGATGACGTCATGCGTCAGGCCGGCCGCCTTCAGCTCGGCCACCGTGCCGTCGAGGAGCGCGTCCTGGAGGTCGTCATAGAACCGCGCCTCGACGATCAGCGCACGCGCGCCGGAAATGTCGGTCTGGTCCTTCAGGGGTGCGCGCCGCGCGTCTGCCATCGTCTAAATCCGTTCTACAGAGGTCGGCGCGTTATGTAGTCGCCGCAGGCCGGTAAGCCAAGTTTTAAACTGCCATTCCGGGGCGATCCGACGCATCGAACCCGGAATCCCGGGTTCGCCGGTCACTTCATTTCCGTCAGCCGTGCCGCGTAGCGGGCCATCAGGTCGACTTCGATATTGACCTCCGCGCCCGCCGTCCAGGCGCCGATCGTCGTCACCGTCAGCGTATGGGGGATGATCAGCACCGAAAAGGTCAGATCCTTCACCGTGTTGACCGTCAACGAAACTCCGTCGAGCGTGATCGAGCCCTTGGCGGCGATGAAGCGCGCCAGTTCGCGCGTGGTCGAGAGTTCGAACCGCGCCATGTCGGGCAGGTTCTCGCGGCTGACGATGGTCGCGATGCCGTCGGCATGGCCCGCGACGATATGGCCGCCGAGTTCGTCGCCGATCTTCAGCGCACGCTCGAGGTTGAGCCGCGTTCCCACCTTCCAGTGCTTTGCCGTCGTCAGCCCCAGCGTCTCGGCTGCGGCATCGACGTCGAACCAGGTCTTCTGAGCCGAGTCCTTGCCGCCCTCGACGCCGGAGGCGACCACCGTCAGGCAGACGCCGTTGCAGGCGATCGAAGCGCCATCCGCGATGGTCGCGCGATCGTAGCGGCAGGCGATACGCAGGCGGTGCAACTGCCCCTGCGCCGTCGGCGTCAGGCTGACGATCTCGCCGATATCGGTGACAATGCCGGTAAACATGCTAGGCGCGCTCGTAGATGGTGAGAGTATCCCTGTCGAAGGTCTCGCTAGCATGAACCTTGAAGCTCTGCGACTGCGTGATTTTCGACAGGGGCAATGCATCGAGCGCATCGACACCGTCGCGGCCCACCTCTTCCGCCCCGCGGAACAGCCAGATCTCATCGACGAGGTCGGCCGCGACGAACGACGCCGCAACGCGGCTGCCGCCTTCCACCATCAGCCGCGTGATGCCCTTCTCGGATAACTCATGCAGCACGACCGGCAAATCGAGCCCCGATGCGCTCGTCGGCGGCATGCGCATCACCTGCGCCCCGGCAGCGCCGAGGCGTGCGGCGGCCGCGGCCTCCGCAAGCTCCGAGCAGACCACCCAGAGCGGCGTCTCGCGCGCCGAGTGCACGAGCCTGCTGTCGCCGGGAATGCGCAGGCTCTGATCGAGCACCACACGCACGGGAGAGCGTGCCGCCATTCCCGGCAGGCGGCAGGTCAGCACCGGATCGTCGGCCAGCACCGTGCCGATGCCGACCAGAATGGCATCGCTCTGCGCACGCAACAAATGCACGCGATTGCGCGCCGCCTCGCCCGTGATCGCGACCGGCGTGCCGCCGGCGCCGCCGATCTTGCCGTCCGGCGAGACCGCAAGCTTCAGGATCACGTGCGGGCGCCGGTCGCGGATGCGGCGGAAATGCCCCGCATGGTCGAAGGCGGCCTCGGCCGCGCACAAGCCCACGTCCACCGTGATCCCGGCCGCGCGCAGCCGCGCATGGCCCTGCCCCGCGACGTCCGGATTGGGATCCTCGATCGCCGCCACCACCCGCTTGATGCCGGCCGCGATCACCGCGTCGGCGCAGGGCGGCGACTTGCCGAAATGCGAGCAGGGCTCCAGCGTGACATAGAGGGTGGCGCCGCACGCCGCCTCTCCAGCCCGCCACAACGCCTCGGGCTCGGCATGCGGACGTCCACCGGGCTGCGTCCAGCCTCGCCCGACGATGATGCCGTCCTTGACGATGACGGCACCGACCGCGGGGTTGGGCCAGGTACGTCCCTGCCCGCGCCTACCGAGCGCGAGCGCAAGCTGCATGTAGCGTCGATCGGCTTCCTTGGAGTCGCGGGCTTTCTGTGCGAACTGATCTTCCAGAATCCGGAAGATCATTTGCGGACCGCGGCAAGCCGCGCTTCCTCCTCACCGGAAAGCTCGCCGAGCACCTCGGCGAAATCCTTGGCTTCGCGGAAATTGCGGTAGACGGAGGCGAAGCGCACATAGGCGACGTCGTCGAGCGTACGCAGATGCTCCATCACGGTCTCGCCGATCACCTCGGAGGAGATTTCCGCCTCGCCGCCGGTCTCGAGCTCGCGCACGATGGTGGAGACCATCTTCTCCACGCGTTCGGGATCGACCTGCCGCTTGCGCAGGCTGATCTGCACCGAGCGCATCAGCTTGTCGCGGTCGAACGGCACGCGGCGGCCGTTGCGCTTGATCACGGTCAGCTCGCGCAATTGCACGCGCTCGAAGGTCGTGAAACGGAAATTGCAGGCGACGCACACGCGCCGCCTGCGGATCACGGACGAGTCCTCGGTCGGACGCGAGTCCTTTACCTGCGTGTCGAGACTGTTGCAGTTCGGGCAGCGCATCCGTTTGCCTTGACCTTACTGGTAGATCGGGAACCGATCGGTGAGCGCCTTGACCCGCTCCTTGATCGCCGCTTCCACCAGCGGCGCCTTGCCGTCGTCGGACTGCGCGATCGCGTTCAACACCTCGGCGATCATGCCGCCGACCTGCTGGAATTCGGCGACGCCGAAGCCACGGGTGGTTGCGGCGGGAGTGCCGAGACGCAGGCCCGACGTGACGAAGGGCTTCTCGGGGTCGAACGGGATGCCGTTCTTGTTGCAGGTGATGGCCGCACGGACCAGCGCCTTCTCCGAGACATTGCCCTTCAGGCTCTTCGGCCTGAGGTCGACCAGCATCAGATGGTTGTCGGTGCCGCCGGAAACAATATCGAACCCGTGGCTCTTCAGCGTTTCGGCCAGCGCCTTGGCGTTCTCGACGACGTTCTTGGCGTAGACCTTGAAGTCCGGCCGCAGCGCCTCGCCGAAGGCAACCGCCTTCGCCGCGATCACATGCATCAGCGGTCCGCCCTGGAGACCTGGGAAGATCGCCGAGTTCAGCTTCTTGGCGAGCACCTCGTCGTTGGTGAGGATCAGGCCGCCGCGCGGACCGCGCAGCGACTTGTGCGTCGTCGTCGTGGTGATGTGAGCGTGCGGCACGGGCGAGGCATGCACGCCGCCGGCGACGAGGCCGGCGAAGTGCGCCATGTCGACCAGCAGATAGGCGCCGACGGAGTCCGCGATCTCGCGGAAGCGCTTGAAGTCCCAGGGGCGCGAATAGGCCGAGCCGCCGGCAATGATCAGCTTCGGCTTGACCTGCTCCGCCTGCTTCGCCACCGCGTCCATGTCGATGAGCTGGTCCTCGCGGCGCACGGTGTAGTGCGCGGCCTTGAACCATTTGCCGCTCATGTTGACCGGCGAGCCGTGAGTGAGATGGCCGCCCGCCGCGAGGTCGAGACCCATGAAGGTATCGCCGGGCTGGACCAGCGCCAGGAACGCGGCCTGGTTCATCTGGCTGCCGGAGTTCGGCTGGACGTTCGCGAACTGCGCACCGAACAGCTTCTTGGCGCGATCGATCGCCAGGTTCTCGGCAACGTCGACCCACTCACAACCGCCGTAGTAGCGCGCGCCCGGATAGCCTTCGGCATATTTGTTGGTCATCACCGAACCCTGCGCTTCCAGCACGGCACGGCTGACGATGTTCTCGGAGGCGATCAGCTCGACCTCATGGCGCTGGCGGCCCAGTTCGCCCTTGATGGCGGCAGCAATCTCGGGATCGGCCTGCTGAAGCGAGGCGGAGAAAAACGAATCGGGCGCGGAGGCGGTCTGGGCTGACGACATCTTGCGAATATCTCCACCGCCGCAGCCTTTCTTGCGGGCTACGGTCGGCTCTGGTGTGGTGATCGGAAGCGGCGAGCGCGATCTACCACATCACCCGTCCCCGGCCAAGCATTTGCGGGTCGGGCCTGATATTTATGCAAGATATGGTGGACATCGGGACATTTCAGCCCCCAGCCCTCGTCCGGGTGGGACGGCTTCCCTCCATTCCGTCGCTGCCGGGGATGGAGGGGGCGTCCGGCGCTCCGTCTACAGCCCGGTATACCCCGCCTTCACCGGATCAACGCTCCCGTCCAGCTGGCGCAGATAGGTCAGGCCGCAGACCGTCAACCTGTGCGTGTCCTTCTCGCCGGCTTCCATCAGCGTGTTGAGGTAGTTCGTGACCTTGGCCCGCGCCTCCTCGCTCGCCGCTGCGGTGCGGTTCGCGAGCAGGTCATAGGTCTGCATGATGCGGTCGATGGCGGCTTCCATGGCACCCTCTGGTTCGTCTGAATTTTGGGAGTCTTGATCAGGCAACCGCTCTGGCCCCGGACTGCGCCTCAAACTTGGCGATGGCCTTGTTGGCGAGCCTGATCTTGTTGAATTCGCCATGCTGGAGCAGCTTGACGATGATTTCGAGCAACCGCTCGTTGGTGACGAGCGTGTCGGGGATGGCGCCGGAGCGGCGGAGGTAATTCGCGGCGATGGCATAGGCATCGCTCACGAGTTCGACGTTCATTGCCTGAAGTCCGCGCTCGACCAGCATCGCATCCTCCGATCCGGAGAGATAACCGTGAGGCGGGGAACTGGTTCCGCTAGTCGGGCTTATTTTTTCGCACCCGCACAACGACAAAACGCACCGGTCCGGGGCTGGCCCGGGCCGGCGCGCTTGGGGGAAGGCAGGCACGTTCGGGAGGCCTGCCGGTCTTGTCGTGGCCGGCTTGGCCTTGATTCCCTGGAAAGCAGATCAGAGACGATACAGGATCTGGTCGGTCCAGAACCGCTCGAGGCGGTGCAGCGACTTGTTGAGCGTGGAGAACTCCTCGCCCGAGATGCCACCGACCTGCTCGACCGTCTTGACGTGCTTCTGATAGAGCGAATCGACGATGCGGCGAACTTCCTGGCCCTGCGGCGTGAGGCGGATGCGCACCGAGCGGCGATCAACGCGCGAACGCTGATGATCAAGGAATCCGAGCTCGACGAGCTTCTTCAGATTGTAGGAAACGTTGGAGCCGAGATAGTAACCGCGCGTGCGCAGCTCGCCCGCGGTCAGCTCCTTGTCGCCGATGTTGTAGAGCAGGAGCGCCTGCACCGAATTGATGTCGGCGCGGCCGCGGCGATCGAACTCGTCCTTGATGACATCGAGGAGACGACGATGCAGCCGCTCCACCAGAGTCAATGCTTCCAGATAGAGCGACTGCACCGAGCCCTGCTGGCCGGAGACGCGCTCTGCGGTATCTGCCGCAGTTGCGACGGCTTTCATCATGACACTTCCCCTGTTGTCGTTTTTATCGACACTTATTCGACGAAACTTGTGTTTCGCCTGATAGGTGCAACTTAAGGGGGCCGTTTGAACATCAGCTTAAATAAGACAATAAAGAGATCATGAATTTAAGAGAGTGAATTGCGGATTAAGCCTGTCCCACAAGGGCTTTTCGCAACCGTCTGTTGACCCTCGCAAGGTCCTGTTCACCCTCCGTCCGCCGCCGCTGTCGCATTCCAGCACAGCGCCGCCCCGTTTCGAAACGCACGCGTAAGAGCTGTGACGGAACACCAAGCTTAGCGACAAATTACAGCAAATTTTACGCAACGATCGGTCAACCAAGCGCGCACGACTCCGCCGGCTCCCATCGCGTATCTTCGGCAGGCGAAAGCACGGATCCCGACCATGGAAAGCCGGATCGAATTCGCGGCACGATGCAGAAAAAACGCCCCCAATCCTGCAGCGCATCACTGCGTGCTGCGCTGCATCCGGGGCGAGAGGGAGAGACAGTTATTGCGATCAGCTGATGACTATGGAGGCCGCTCGCGCGCAGCCATCCAGGCGAGCGCGAGATAGGCGGCGAGCATAATGGCCTCGACCGCGACGACGACCAGGCTGCCGCCGTAGATGCCGGGGAACATCAACTCGATCACCGCCATGGACACCACGGTCGTCAGCCACACCACCGCGCCCCAGGGCGTCGCGAGCCAGAGGCCGACGGCCGCGACGAGTTCGATCACCGCGAAATAGACGGTTGCGGCCTGCCAGGCCATCGACTGGTTCTCGAACGCCTCGTCCTCGCCGCCGACGAAGCCCGTCACCTGCGCCCAGTGATAGAGGCCCTTCAGGATCGACAGCAGCGCCATCAACCGCAGGAACAGCACGAGCCGGCGGGTCCAGACGTTGTCGTCGGACTCGGGCCGGCCGGTCGAGATCGCGGCCACCGACATGGCGCTCTCCCTGGCGCTTTCTCTGGCGCTGTCCCGGGCATTGTCGCGGGCCGCGTCGCGGGTTGATATCTCGGACATGGCTCCTTCTGGCTGCTTCGCCCCGCAAAATCAATCGGCTGCCATCCCTTGCGGCAGGTCAAGCCGCGGTGACGGGAACCATGTGAGCTGGTATAAGAATAATTCCAGACGGAGAAAGAGTAATGGCGATCAAATACGGACGTCCGATCGAATTGCGCGAGGTTTCGCGCCGCGATGGCGCGTCAGCAGCCTCCCCTGCCCTCGATCTGACCGTCCGGCCGCGCCGCAACCGCAAGGCCGAATGGGCCCGGCGCATGGTGCGCGAGAACGTGCTCACCACCGATGATTTGATCTGGCCGCTATTCCTGATCGACGGCGACAACAAGCGCGAGCAGATCGCCTCGATGCCCGGCGTCGACCGGCTCAGCGTCGACCACGCGGTGCGCGAGGCGGAACGGGCCATGAAACTCACCATCCCCTGCATCGCTCTGTTTCCCTACACCGACCCGTCCTTGCGGGACGAAGAGGGATCGGAAGCCACCAACCCGAACAATCTGGTCTGCCAGGCTGTGCGCGCGATCAAGAAGGAGTTTCCCGAGCTCGGCATTCTCTGCGACGTCGCGCTCGACCCCTTCACCAGCCACGGCCACGACGGACTGATCGCCGACGGACGGATTCTGAACGACGAGACGGTGGCGGTGCTGGTGCGTCAGGCGCTGGTGCAGGCCGAAGCCGGCTGCGACATCATCGCGCCCTCCGACATGATGGACGGCCGCGTCGCCGCGATCCGCGAGGGACTGGATCGCGCTGGCTTCCTCGACGTGCAGATCATGGCCTATGCAGCGAAATACGCCTCCGCCTTCTACGGCCCGTTCCGCGACGCGATCGGTTCTGCCAAGGCGCTGACCGGCGACAAGCGCACCTACCAGATGGACAGTGCCAACACCGACGAGGCGCTGCGGGAGGTCGAGCTCGACATCGCCGAGGGTGCCGACATGGTGATGGTTAAGCCCGGCATGCCCTATCTCGACGTCGTCCGGCGCGTGAAGGACACGTTCGCGATGCCGACCTTCGCCTACCAGGTCTCAGGTGAATACGCGATGATCGCGGCGGCCGCGAACAACGGCTGGCTCGATGGCGAGCGCGCGATGATGGAGAGCCTCCTCGCCTTCAAGCGCGCCGGCGCGGATGGCGTGTTGAGCTATTTCGCGCCGAAGGTCGCGGAGAAGCTGCGCGCGCAGTGATCGTGGCTGGGCAAAGCCAGGCGCGCCCATCACTCCGAATCGAGATGCACCGGCATACGGTGGGCGCGCGACTCTCGCGTCGTCGCCCACCCCGCGGCCGCTGCATTTCGCGCAAACGCGCCGAATGATCCTGCCGCCCCCGAATTGCCGGAATATTTCCGCTTGTTAATGTCGGCGCGCTCTTGGCATGCGGACAGCCTGTTCCCATGTCGTGCTGCGAGGATTTCCTCTGGGAGGACGGACGATGTCGTATGACTCGGGTAGTTCAGGCGCCTGGCGCAATGACGGCGGGGTTCCGTCGCACGCCTACGACCCCTACCTGCATCCGGAACTGTTTCGCGGCGTCGCGACGCGGCGGGTGTTCGCATTCCTGATCGACCTCGTCGTGATCTCCGTGCCGGTCATCCTCGGCTACCTCTTCATCGCCGTGTTCGGCGTGATCACGCTCGGCCTCGGCTGGGCGCTGTTCTGGCTGGCGTGGCCGGCATCCGTGATCTGGGCGATCGTCTATTACGGCGCCTGCATCGGCGGGCCGTCGTCGGCGACGATCGGCATGCGGGTGATGGATCTGGAATTGCGCACTTGGTACGGCGCGCCCGGCTATTTCGTGCTCGGCGCGACCCATGCCGTGCTGTTCTGGGTGTCGGTCTCGTTCCTGTCGCCGTTCGTGGTGCTGGTCGGCCTGTTCAACGGGCGCCGGCGGCTGCTGCAAGATTTCGTGCTGGGAACGGTCGTGATCAACAATTCGGTTCGTGCGCCCGTGCCGCAGACCGCCAGGACCTATTGATCAAGGACCTGTCAACCAGGACCGGCTAAGCTGGCTGATCTGACCTGCCATGTAGACCGATTGACCAGGGACTTCCGTAGCGCGATGCTCATACCCACTTCGGAGGCCCACGACGTCCCTTGACCCAGCACTCGCGCGACACCCCCCAGTTTTACCTCACGGCGCCCTCACCCTGTCCCTACTTGCCGGGACGGCACGAGCGGAAGGTGTTTACGCATCTCGTCGGGGATCGCGCCGGGGACCTCAACGACCTCCTGACCCATGGCGGGTTCCGCCGCAGCCAGTCGATCGCCTACCGGCCGGCCTGCGATCAATGCCGCGCCTGCGTGTCGGTCCGGGTCGTCGCCAACGAGTTCCGGCCGTCCCGCAACTTCCGCAAGGTTCTGGCGCGCAATGCCGACATCATCGGCGAGCAGCGCAGCGCGGTGCCGACCTCCGAGCAGTATTCGGTGTTCCGCGCCTATCTGGATTCCCGTCACCGTCATGGCGGAATGGCCGACATGACCGTGCTCGACTACGCCATGATGGTCGAGGACAGCCATGTCGAAACCCGCATCATCGAGTATCGCAGGCGCAATCCCGACAGCGGCCTCACCGGTCGCGGCGACGAACTGCTCGCGGTCGCACTGACCGACGTGCTCAGCGACGGTCTGTCGATGGTCTACTCCTTCTTCGAACCCGGTCAGGTCAGCCGTTCGCTCGGCACCTTCATGATCCTCGACCACATCGCCCGCGCCCGCCGGCAGGGACTGCCTTACGTCTATCTCGGCTACTGGATCGAAGGCTCGAAGAAGATGGACTACAAAGCGCGCTTCCTGCCGCAGCAGCGCCTCGCGCCGTCAGGCTGGCTGCGCATCGATGCGCAGGGCGATGCCGTGTCCGAGCCGCAGGACTAGCCGACACGGTTTTTGCGTCATGCCCCGCGAATGCGGGCCGGAGCGGGATGGGATCAGCCGAACAGCGTGTCGGCCAACAGCTTGATATTCAGCACCACGATCACACCCGCGACGATCCACGCGAGCGCGGCGACCCATGCGGGGATGACGAACTGCCCCATCTTGCGGCGGTCGGAGACGAACCGCACCAGCGGGATGACAGCGAAAGGCAACTGCATCGACAGCACGACCTGGCTGAACACCAGCAGATCGGCAGTGCCGCGTTCGCCATAGATCGCCGTCACCACGATCACAGGAATGATGGCGATGCCGCGCGTCAGCAGCCGGCGCGCCCAGCTCGGCAGGCGCAGATCGAGAAAGCCTTCCATCACGATCTGCCCGGCGAGCGTCGCGGTCACGGTCGAGTTGAGACCCGAGGCGAGCAGCGCCACCGCGAACAGCGTCGAGGCGATGCCGAGGCCGAGCAGCGGTGACAACAATTCGAACGCCTGGCCGATCTCCGCGACATCCGAGTGACCGCTCTTGTGGAAGGTCGCCGCCGCCACCACCAGGATCGCGGCGTTGATGAACAGCGCCAGCATCAGGGCGATGGTCGAGTCCGTCGTCGCCCATTTGATCGCTTCGCGCCGACCCTCGTCATTGCGCTCGTACGCGCGGGTCTGAACGATCGAGGAGTGCAGATAGAGATTGTGCGGCATCACGGTCGCGCCGATGATGCCGATGGCGATGTAGAGCATCTCGGAATTGGTGAAGATCTCCGTCGAGGGCACGAAGCCCCGCAGCATCTCCGCGACCGGCGGCGCGGCCGCGACGACCTGGATCGTGAAGCAGGTCGCGATCACGATGAGCAGTGCGATGACGAAGGCCTCGAGGAAGCGGAAGCCGCGATTCATCAGCACCAGAAGCAGGAAGGCGTCGAGCGCCGCGATCAGCGCGCCGCCGATCAGGGGAATCCCGAACAGGAGCTTGAGCGCGATCGCCGTGCCGATGACCTCGGCCAGATCGCAGGCGATGATCGCCGCCTCGCAGGCAAGCCAGAGCAGGACGTTCACCGCCGGCGGATAGCTCGCGCGGCAGGCCTGCGCGAGATCGCGGTCGGTCACGATGCCGAGCCGCGCCGCCAACGACTGCAGCACGATCGCCATCAGGTTCGAGAGCAGGATGACGGAGAGCAGCGTGTAGCCGAACTTCGACCCACCGGCGAGGTCGGTCGCCCAATTGCCGGGGTCCATGTAGCCGACCGAGACCATGTAGCCCGGCCCCACGAAGGCGAGGAAACGGCGCCACCAGACCCCCGCCTTTGGGATCGCGACGCTGGCGTTCACCTCGGCCAGGCTCTTGGTCTTGGGCGCGTCAGCGCGCCAGCCGGCGGCGTCGGGGGTCAGATCGGGCGATCGGGCATCCATGTTGGCACAATAGCGAAGTCGGACCTTATTGCAACTCATTTGCAACTGCATCTAGCCGCAGCGGTTCCCGTCGACGTCCCTGCGCTCTCGGGAAGCGGGTGGGTTTGGCGATCGTCGCGGCGGATATTGGCGCCAACCCGACTCCGCAGGACATGAGCATGTCAACGACGCCTCGCCTCCCCATCACGTTCAACCGCCTCGCCTGGTCCAACCTGGCGGCACAGTCGGCCGAACAGGTCGCCCTGGCCGCGGCTCCCATCGTCGCCGTGCTGACGCTCGGGGTCGCGGAAGGCCGGACCGGCCTGCTGCAGACCGCCCTCACCCTGCCCTTCGTTCTCTTCGCCATTCCTGCCGGGCTGCTTGCCGACCGCATGTCACGCCGGGTGCTGATGGCGGGAGCGGAAGCTCTGCGGGCGGCGGCCCTCGCCGCGATCGTGCTGCTGCTCTGGCTCGGCGCCCTCAACCTGCCGCTGCTGGCGCTGCTCGGCTTTGCAGCGGTGTGCGGCACTGTTGTCTACAGCGTGGCCGCGCCGGCGCTGGTGCCGTCGCTGGTGAGCCCGGAGCTGCTGCCGGCCGCCAATGCACGGATCGAGCTTGCGCGCACCGTCGCCTTCGCCAGCGGCCCTGCGCTGGGCGGCGCGCTGGTCGGCTGGCTCGGGGCCAGCCCCGCCTTCGGCTTCGCCGCCGCGCTTTCGGCCATCGCCGTGGTGCTGCTCTCCGGCATCTACGAGCCCGCCCGCGCTGCCACGCCGCGGCGTCATCCGGTCCAGGACATCCGCGAAGGCGCCGGCTTCGTATTCCATCACGCGCTGCTGCGGCCGGTGTTCATCACCCAGTTCATCTTCAACACCGGCTGGTTCCTGCAGATCGCCGTGTTCGTCCCCTACGCCGTGCGCCATCTCGGCCTGACGGCGGCCGGTGTCGGCACGGTGCTGACGATGTACGGCGTCGGCATGGTGATCGGCGCGCTGTTTGCGACACGGGTGATGAAGCGCATCGCCTTCGGCACGGTCGTCGGCCTTGGTCCGGTCACCGGCTTCGTCGCCTCCGTCGTAATGGCATTGACGGTGCTGATCCCGTCGCCCTGGCTCGCGGGCCTGAGCTTCTTCCTGCTTGGCGTCGGGCCGATCCTCTGGGTGATCTCGACCACGACCTTGCGGCAGTCGGTGACGCCGCCGCGCCTGTTGGGTCGCGTCTCCGCCATCAACATCATGAGCTACGGCGCCCGCCCGCTCGGCTCGGCGCTGGGCGCGATCGTCGGCGGTCTCTGGAGCGCGGAAGCATGCCTCTATCTCGCGGCGGCAGTGTTCGGCGTGCAGGCGCTGGTGATCTGGCTGTCGCCCGCCGTGTCGCTGGACAAGCAGCCGGGCATGGTCGGAGACGAAGCCGCGGCGAGGTGCTAGCCAAACCCGCGTCATTGCGGGCGCCGCGGCGGAACGGTTCGGACGCCCGGGCCTAATTCGCCAGATAGCGCTCGTAGCTTCCCGCCACGGGTTCGCTCGACTCCACCTCCGGATCGAGCGTGTAGAGATCCTGCGCGCGGCCGATGCCCCGTAGCGCGTAACGGCCGGTCGAGACGAGGAAGCGACGGCCGCCGGCATCGAGGCCCTTGTAGAATTCCGCCGATGCCAGCAGTTCGCGGTCGACCGAGCGGCTCATCGAGGCGATGCGGCTGACCTCGTTGACCGTCGGCCCCACCACGGTGAAATCGAGCCGGTCCTCGCTGCCGATATTGCCGTAGAAGACCTCGCCGACATGCAGGCCGATATAGGCCGACGTGGTCGGACGTCCGTCGGCCGCCCGGCGCGCGTTCAACGCCACCGCGTTCTTGCGGAACAGATGCTCGGCACGCAGCGCCGCGCGGCGGGCCGCGGCCATGTCGTCGCCCGTGAACATCGCAAGCACGCCGTCGCCGATCAGCTTGAGGACGTCGCCGCCGGCATCGTGGATCGCGTCGATCACGGTCTGCGCATAATCGTTGAGGAACGGGATGATCTCGTCGGGGCCGATGCTCTCGCTGATCCCGGTCGAGCCGCGCAGGTCCGAGTACCAGAGCACGGCGTTGATCCGCTCGGTGATGCCGCGCGAGATGCGTCCGCGCAGGACCTGCTCGGAGGCATCGCGCCCGAGATAGACGCGGCCCAGCGTCCGCACGATGTCGACCTGCTGCGCCGACTTGATCGCGAGCCCGAGCACCGGCACGAGATCGCGCAGGGCGCCCAGCTCGGCCTCGTCGAAACCTTCGTCGCGCCGGGTGGTCCAGCAGGAATAGAGGCAATCCATCAGGCCGAGCGCGCCGTTCTCGCCGAAACGATGCACGAAGGCGACATAGTGACGGTGCCCCTTCTCTGCGAGCTCGCCGATCTGCGAGAAGTCCAGCGAGGGAGCATCGGCGAGATCGATAACCATCTCGTCGTGGCCGTGCTCAAGCATGTGGAAGAACACCGAGCGGCGCCAGCTTTTGGCCGCATCGCCCTCGGCCGTCGAACCGTATTCGAAGACGTCGCTCTCGTTGCTCGGCCGGTCACTCCAGCGGAAGCCCCGTCCCTCGTAGATCGGGTGCAGCGTGTCGATGACGACCAGCCCGCGCGAGATCGCGAGTCCTTCGGCGCGGCAGCGCTCGCAGAAACCGCGGAGCAGTTCGCTCTCGGACAGGCCCGTGAGTCCCTGGCTGGTCAGCCAGTTCATCAGCTCGAGGCGCGAGGTCAGTTGCATGCGCCATTATGGCGTGCATTCGTGACGAGCGGAAGGCGGATGTCGCGCGCAGGCCGCGCACGGTCAAGGCTCGCGCCGGCAGCAGGTCGAACATGTCACGGAGGCCGTTGACGCGGTTTCCGTGCAGGCCGCAAATGCATGCGATGAAACCGCAGCAGACCGGAACCACAGGGATATGAGCCGCCGCCAGCTTCCGATCATCCTGGCGCTCGGTACCACGCAGACGCTGGCCTGGGCATCCAGCTATTATCTGCCGGCGCTGCTCGCCGACCCTATGGCGCGCGACCTCGGCGTCTCCTCCAACTGGATCTTCGGCGCGTTCTCGGCCTCGCTGGTGATCTCGGCCATGCTCGGTCCGCGGATCGGTCGGCGGATTGATCTCGTCGGCGGCCGGCAGGTGCTGTCGGCATCGAACCTGACGATCGCGGCCGGCCTCGTTCTGCTCGGCCTCTCGCAATCGGTCACCGTCATGGCGTTCGCCTGGTTCGTGCTCGGCCTCGGCATGGCGATGGGGCTCTACGATGCCGCCTTCGCCGCCCTCGGCCGCATCTACGGCACCGAGGCGCGCGGCTCGATCACCGGCATCACGCTGATGGCGGGATTTGCCTCGACGGTCGGCTGGCCGCTCACGGCCTGGGGGCTTGCCCATATCGGATGGCGCGACACCTGCTTTGCCTGGGCCGCCGCCAACATCCTGATCGGCCTGCCGCTCAATTTCTTCATGCTGCCGGCGATCGCGGGCGCCAGGCAGGCCGCGACCGCGACCGCGAGCGAGAAACCGCACGTACCGCTCGACCGCACCATGATCCTGCTCGCCTTCGTCTTCGCCGCGGTCGGGACCGTGACCGGCGCCATGGCCGTACATTTCCCGCGGATCCTGGAGGCGACCGGAGCTTCGCATGTGGAGGCGATTGCGGCCGGCGCACTCATCGGTCCGGCTCAGGTGGTTGCGCGCATTCTCGAAGCGGGTTTCCTGAGCCGCTTCCATCCGCTGTGGTCGACGCGGCTCGCCTGCCTCACGCATCCGCTGGGCGCCGCGGTCGTCGCTATCTTCGGCGCGCCTGCCGCAAGCGCGTTCGCACTGCTCCACGGCTCGGGCAACGGCATCCTGACCATCGCGCGCGGTACGCTGCCGCTGTCGATCTTCGGCCCGAAGGATTTCGGCTACCGCCTCGGCATCATCGGCGCGCCGGCGCGGATGGCGCAGGCGATGGCGCCGCTGGTCTTCGGCCTGCTCATCGATGTGATGGGAGCCAGGGTTCTGATCGTCTCGTCCGCGCTGAGCCTCGCCGCGCTCGCGGCGCTGTTCCTGATCCGGCCGGGGCCCCGACCCGATTGACCGCGCCATGGCTTTCGCGCACAAGCGCATCATGACGGAAGACACCGCAAGCCCGCTCAAGCGCGCCATCCGCTGGGCAACCACGCCGCCGCAGGCCTGGGGCGTCTATCTCGTGGCCATCATCCTGGTGTGGCTGCTGTCCTTCTACGCCGGTACGCTGAAGCCGAAGAAAACTCCGGACGCAAGCCCGCCCGCGGTGACCGCCCCGCGCAGCTAGGCCGGCTTCGCCTCACCAGTTGCGATCCAGATGCCGGCAAACACGGCGACCAGCCCAATCAGAAGATTTGGCGTGATCGGCTCGCCGACGAGCAGCGCCGCCAACAGGGCGGCGGCAATCGGATTGACCGTCATCGTATTGGCCACCCGGGTCGGCGTTGCCCGCGCCAGCGCCATAACCCAAAGGATGAACGCCAGCGCACCACCGCCAATGCCGAGATAAATCCCGGCGATCCACTGTGCCGTCGTGAAGCGATCCAGCGCCGTAAAACTGCCCTTCACCAGACCCGCCAGCACCAGCACGGCCGCGCCCGCTCCCATGCCGACGGTGAGAAAGCCGAGCGCACTCGACCGCTGCATCAGCGGACGCGACAGCACGTTGTAGAAGGCCATGCAGAACACGGCGGCCGTCATGATCAGCTCTCCGCGCCAGGCCCCTGACGGGCTTTGCGCGAGGCCCGCGGCCAGCGCCGCCGCAACGCCGAGCACGGCGACGCAAACACCGGTGATCTTGCGCGTGGTCAGAGGCTCCATGCCGAGGAGAGCCCCCACCACCAAGGTGTGAAGCGGCAGCGTCGCGAGCGCGAGACTGGCGCGGGCCGCAGTCGTGTAGGACACCGCAATGTTATAGAGGATGAAGAACAGGCCGAAGAAGCAGATGCCGAGCAGCGCCACGGCCGGCCAATCCGAACGTTGAGGCCAGCGCACACGGAGCATCAGTGCACACGGCAACAGGCAAAGAAAGCCGATGCCCCAGCGCAGGATCGCCAGCAGAACAGGATCGGCGCCGCCGACGACTTAGCGCGTGATCGCCGCCGCGGTGCCGCCAAGGCTGCTCGACACCAGCGCGATCGCGACCCCGGTCCACTGTCCCACGATGATCTCCGTCGCGGAGCTCCTCGCGGGTGCCTAACACAGCGCTGCTGCCACCCCTGGGGCAACAGGCCGACTTCCATGGGTCTAGTCGTAGAACTCCGGGGCCATCTTCTGGCTGTCGCGCTGGGCCTTGTCGTGGTTGATCCAGAGCTGCGCTTTCTCTTTCGCCAGGACGTCGGCGATCTTCTGCATCGAAGCTGCGCTCTGGTCCTTGTCGACATTCATGCTGGGCACGCGCCGGTTGTCCCAATTGTCCTTGAAGTGCACGACATCGCCGGACAGGATCACTGCGCCGGTCTTCGGCAATTTCACCAGCAGCGATTGATGTCCGGGCGTATGGCCCGGCGTCGACAGGATGGTCAGGCTGCCGTCGCCGAAGACGTCCTTGTCGCCTGCCAGCAGCTCGACGGGGTGCGAGGGCTTGAAGCGCGGCTCGTTGTTGGCGCCGGGCCAGTCATATTCGGCCTTCTGCACATAGAGCGTCGCTTGCGGGAACAGCTCGACATTGCCGCTGTGATCGGGATGCGTGTGCGAGACACCCATCGCCTTGATGTCATCCGGCTTGACGCCGAGCTGTTCGAGCTGGCCTTGCAGCGTCTTGGGACGACGCCACGCGACGGCCTTCGGATCGGACGGCGGAAGGCCGTTCGGCATGGCCGCGACGGAATCGGCGATGCCGGTGTCCCACAGGAACCACCCCTTGGCGTGCTTGATGAGGTAGCAGGTGTCGACGAAGTCCATCGTCTTGCCTTCGTTCAGGCCCGGCGTCCACCGCGAGATGTCGCCGGCGGTGCCCTCCCCGCAGTTGAGGACGTAGAGCCTTTCGACGCCGGTCTTTTCCGATTGCGCGACGGCCGCGTGACCGGACAGCGCGAGCAAAGCGGCGGCGAGAGCGAGCGCGAACTTACGAGCGATCCTTGGCATCATCCCTGGTCCCTCCTGGCAGCGCCGGGCGAGCGGCGATCCAAGTTCAACCCCGGCAGGCCTGCGGAATTCCGCTCCTGCCGGTCACGTCAATGCGGGCAGGTCTCGACCTCCACCGTGACGTGGCTGAGCCCTTTCAGGCCGGCCAGCCGGCGCTTGTAGACGGCCGGCTGTTTCGGCTGGTCGGACACCACCGAGACCAGCACGGCACAATGGCCGGGACCGACCTGCCAAAGATGCAGATCAGTCACGCGGTCGTCACCGATTTCCATGCGGGTGCGTATGGTGCGTTCGAGCTTCTCGTCGGCGCGCACGTCGAGCAACACAGCTCCCGAGCTCCGGATCAAGCCGAACGCCCAGCTCGCGATCACCGCGCTGCCGATCAGGCCCACGGCCGGATCGGCCCAGACCCAACCCGAATACATCGCAACCAGCAGCGCTCCGATCGCGAGAACCGAGGTCGCGGCATCCGCCATGACATGCACATAAGCGGCGCGGAGATTGTTGTCGTGGTGATGGTGGTGGCCGTGATCATGGTCATGGTCATGGTCATGATGCGCGTGGCCGCCACCGTGATCATGGTGATGGTGATCATGGTTGTCGCGCAGCAACCAGGCGCTGACGAGATTGACGCAAAGACCGAGTACGGCCACCGCGACCGCCTCGCCATAGGCGATCGGCGTCGGCGTGATCAGCCGCAGCACGCTCTCATAGGCGATCTCGATCGCGATCAATCCCAGGATGATTGCGCTGGAGAAAGCGGCGAGATCGCCGAACTTGCCTGTCCCGAAGGTGAAACGGGCATTGCCGAGATGCCGGCGCGCAAAACGGTAGGCGAAGGCCGCAATGCCGAGGGCCGCCGCATGCGTTCCCATGTGCCAGCCGTCGGCGAGCAGCGCCATCGAGCCGAACAACGAGCCGGCCACGATCTCGCCGACCATCATGACCAGCGTCAGGCCGACCACGAGCCAGGTGCGCCGCTCGTTCTCGTCGTGCCTGTCGCCGAGAAACGCATGGTCGTGCGTCCATTGTTCGATCGAATGGGAATGCATCGTGTCGGCTCCCGGAGTCGCAATTCGCTTTCCGCATCATACACGAGCGAATGTCGTGGATGGAATCGGCAAATCGCCCGCCGAAGGCGGGCGATTTATTCCTTGGAAGGAGACAGCGCCGATGCGGCGGGTTCACCCTATCCGATCACCCGCCCGAACTTGTTCGACTTCGGGAAGCCCTTCGGCGGCAGGCGGCCGGCATCGGCGCGGGTGCCCTGCCACTCGGCGAGCTCCTTCATGGTCGCGCTAAATTCGCGGCCGGCCGAGTCCTTCCAGGTGAGGCCGGCCTTGGCATCGAACACGGCAATGTCCGAGAGGCCGCCGTCCTTGTACTTCTGCAGCCTGACGCCGCGGCCACGCGCCATCTCCGGCACCTGGTCGAGCGGGAACACCAGCATCTTGCGGTTGTCGCCGATGATCGCGACCGTGTCGCCGAGCACCTCGGTGATCGCGCGCGCCTCGTTCGGCATGTCGACGTTGAGGATCTGCTTGCCCTTCTTGGTGGTTCCGACGCAATCGTCCTCGTTGACGACGAAGCCCTGGCCCTCGTGGCTTGCGACCAGGAACTTGCGCCCGCCCTTGTTGACGAACAGCGCAACGGGTGCGGCTTCCTGCTCGAGATCGATGAACAGGCGGATCGGCTCGCCATGACCGCGCCCGCCCGGAAGCTTGGCGACATCGAGTGAGTAGAACTTGCCGTTGGTGGCGAACAGCAGCAGTTTCGACGTCGTCTCGGCGAAGAAGGCGAAGCCGAGCTTGTCGTCCTGCTTGAAGGCCAGGCCGGAGAGATCCTCGACATGGCCCTTCATGGTGCGGATCCAGCCCTTGTCGGAGACCACGACCGTCACCGGCTCGCGCTCGACGAGGGCTTCCTCCATCGCGGCGAGATCGTGCTCGGGCGCGTCGGCAAAAGTGGTGCGGCGCTTGCCGAGCGGGGTCTTGGGTCCGAACATGTCGCGGACCTTGCCCACCTGCTCGCCGACCTTCTTCCACTGCTCGGCCTCGGAGGCCAGCAGGCCTTCGATGCCCTTCAGCTCCTTGCGCAGATCCCTGTCTTCGTTGCGGATCTCCATCTCCTCGAGCCTGCGCAGGTTGCGCAGACGCATGTTGAGGATGGCCTCCGCCTGGACCTCGGTGAGCTTGAACGCCTTGATCAGCGCCGGCTTCGGCTCGTCCTCGGTGCGGATGATCTTGATCACCTTGTCGAGGTTCAGATAGGCGACGAGGTGACCGCCAAGAACCTCCAGCCGATGTTCGATCTGGTTCTTGCGGAAGCCGGAGCGGCGGATCAGCACGTCGCGCAGATGGTCGAGCCATTCGCGCAGGCACTCCGCGAGCCCCACCACCTTGGGGATGCGGCCCTTGATCAGCACGTTGAGGTTCAGCGGAATCTTGCTCTCGAGCTCGGTCAGCCGGAACAGCGATTCCATCATCAGGGCGGGATCGACGTTCTTCGACTTGGGCTCGATGACGAGGCGAACGTCCTCGGCGGATTCGTCGCGGACTTCACCGACCAGCGGCAGCTTCTTCTGGTCCAGCAGTTCGGCGATCTTCTCGACCATCCGCGACTTCTGCACCAGCCAGGGAATCTCGGTGACGACGACGACCCAGGTGCCGCGCGCGCCTTCCTCCTGTTCCCACCGGGCGCGGACACGGAACGAGCCGCGGCCGGTCGTGTAGGCCTCGGCGATGGCCTGCTTTGAATCGACGCAGATGCCGCCGGTCGGGAAATCCGGACCCTTCACCCACTTCAGCAGCGCCTTGGATTTCGCGTCGGGTTTCTCGATCAGATGCAGCGCGGCGTCGCATAGTTCGGCGGCGTTGTGCGGCGGAATCGAGGTCGCCATGCCGACCGCGATGCCCTGCGCGCCGTTGGCGAGCAGGTTCGGGAAGCCGCCGGGCAGCACGACCGGCTCCTTCGACTGGCCGTCGTAGTTGGCGCGGAATTCGACGCCGTCCTCGTCGATGCCGTCGAGCAGAAGCCGCGCGACATCCGTCATGCGCGCTTCGGTGTAGCGGTAGGCGGCAGGATTATCGCCGTCGATATTGCCGAAATTGCCCTGGCCGTCGACCAGCGGATAGCGCGAGGAGAAATCCTGCGCGAGGCGCACCATGGCGTCGTAGATCGCCTGGTCACCATGCGGATGGAAAGAGCCCATCACGTCGCCGACGATCTTGGCGGATTTCTTGAAGGCGGTGCCGGGGTCCAGCCTGAGCAGGCGCATGCCGTACAGGATGCGCCGGTGCACGGGCTTCAGGCCGTCGCGCGCGTCCGGCAGCGCGCGGTGCATGATGGTGGAGAGCGCATACGCGAGATAGCGCTCTTCCAGCGCTTCACGCAGCGGCACCTCGTGAATTTCGGCCGGGTCTTCCGGCGGAATCAATCGTTTTCCCATGGCGCCCGGTTAAACCGTGGAAGCGAATCGGGCAAGGATCGATTGGTTCCAGGCTGGCCGCTAGTGCCCTGCCCAACCGGCGGTCACGGTCTCGGTCCGGGCTGCAGGCGGGGTCACCGGCATATTGGCCACGCAGCGCCGGGCGGCTTCGATTTCGGCCTCGGTCGCGCCGTGGGACCGCGCCCATGTCTCTGCGGCCACAGCGGAATATTTCGCCACATAGTAGCGGACGACGGTGCAGGATGCCCGCCGGAACAGGCCGGGTTGCGGTTCGCCAGCCATCGCGTCGGGTGCGAACGCCAGCAGCGCCGCCGACAGAACAAAACCCTTGATCAACATTTAGGCCGTCCCCGTTGTGGAACCTGCCCCGCCAACTCGGCTTGGCCGATTTGGTTCCGCGCGGCCGGCCACTCCAAGGCAAGGCAGAGGCGCGATCAGCTCATGATGCAGGTATCAAGGTGCCGGCAACACCGCCCTCGCCTGCTGCCGCGTCAGCGCGTTGATGAAGCCGGCCCGCGCATCGGAATGGCCCAGCCCCCGCGGCTCCAGCACGTGGCGCAGCAGGAAAAATCCGGTCAGCCCGAACCCGTCCTGGAGGTCCTGCTCGGTAAGGTCGTCATGCATCTCGCCCTGGCGCAGAAAAGGCGGCAGCCGCAGCAGCCTGTCGCGCCACGGTTCGCCCGCGCTGCGCGACACCGCACCGCCGGACTTGGGCGAGACGTAGATTAGGTCCGTGGTCTCCCCGGTCACGGCGCAATTCTCCAACGCCAGCCCGAAGCCGAGTTCGGAGAGCATCGCCAGTTCGAAATGGATGAGGTGCACGGCGGCGCCGCCGATATCGTCGAAATTGTCGAGCGAATGTTCGAGCAGCGAGAAGATGTCCTCGTGCGGATCGCGCTCCGGGAGAAGCCGGGCAATCGAGGCGAGATGGGTGACACCGTAGACGCCGTGGGAGGATTCCAGCAGCGTCGCCGCACGCAGCTTCAGACCTTCGATCGCGTAGGAGCCGAGATGCTCATCGAGCCGCGCCCGCCACACCACGCCGACGCTGTTGCCGGGTTGCAGCAGCGGCCGCATCCGCGCGCCGGCACCGCCGCGAACGAGACCAAGATGCCGGCCGTGCCCGCGCGTGAGCAGTTCGACGATAGCGCTGCTCTCGCCATGCCGCCGCACGCCCAGCACGATGCCTTCGTCGGTCCATTCCATGACGTCGAGTCTAGCGCATTCCGGCTGTCAATCGTAGGGCGGATTGGGCGAAGGATTCATCCGCCGAGCCCGCCTACGCGTGCGACGCTCACGCGTTGAACCAGCCCTGCGCATCGCCGGTGAAAGAGAAATACAGGCCGACCGCCGTCAGCGCGCAGGAGACGATTTCGATCACGCTATCGAGCTCGAGCCCCTTGTCGCCGATGGTCTGGCCGAGCGAAATCACCGACAGCACGAGCGCGGCCGCCAGCACCCAGCGCGGCCAGTTCCTGCGCCAGTGCGCGGCAAGCCGGACGAAATAGACCAGGAGCAGGATCATCACAGCGGCGAGCAAAGTTGCCGTCATGATCATCTGGTCGCTCATGTCGGCGGTGGGCGTGCGGTCCTGGACCGCGACCGACAGGGCATCCAGCATCAGCGATGCGTAAAGCAACGCTTCGAAGCGCTGGACGTTGCGGGGCACGCTCATCGGATACCGATCTTTTCTTGGCTATTCTTTGGGGAATTCCAGGCCCATCTCGCGGTAGCGATCGGGATCGTCGCCCCAGTTCTCGCGCACCTTGACGAACAGGAACAGGTGCACCGGCGCATCGAGGATCTGCATCAGCTCCTTGCGCGAGTCCGCGCCGATCGACTTGATGGTGGCCCCGCCCTTGCCGAGCACGATCTTGCGCTGGCTCTCGCGCTCGACGAAGATCGTCTGCTCGATGCGCACCGACTTGTCCTTGCGCTCCTCCCACTTTTCGGTTTCGACCGTGGATTGGTAGGGCAATTCCTGGTGCAGCTTCTGATAGATCTTCTCGCGCGTGATCTCGGCAGCGAGCTGCCGCATCGGCGCGTCCGACATCTGGTCTTCGGGATAGAGATACGGACCCGGCGGCACCATTTCGGCGAGCGTAGTGCGGATGTCGTCGACGCCGTCACCCGAGATCGCGGCGATCATGAAGGTTCTCGCGAACTTCATGCGCTCGTTGGCGGCTTGCGCCAGCGCCAGCAGCTTCTCGCGCTGGACCAGGTCGACCTTGTTGATGACCAGGATCTTCTCGTGATTGACGCTTGCGGCCTTGGTGAGGATCGCCTCGGCCTCCTCGTCGATCCCGCTCTTGGCGTCGAGCAGCACGCAGACGAGGTCGGCGTCATGCGCTCCGCTCCAGGCGGTCGAGACCATGGCCCGGTCGAGCCGACGCTTCGGCAGGAAGATGCCGGGCGTGTCGACGAGGATGATCTGCGCATTGTTCTCGATGACGATGCCGCGGATCAGCGCGCGCGTGGTCTGCACCTTGCGTGAAACGATCGTGACCTTGGCCCCGACCAGCGCATTGACCAGCGTGGACTTGCCGACATTGGGCGCGCCGATCAGCGCGACGAAGCCGCAGCGTGTCGCGGCAGGTGTCTCGCCGCTTGTTTCAGCCGTCATTGCCGCCGCCAACGCCTTCGCGTTCAATCATCACCGAAGCTGCTACCTTCTCTGCCGCGCGCTTGCTGCCGCCGACGCCTTCCGCCGGAGCCAGTCCCGGCAAATCCACCGCGACACGGAATTGTGGATCGTGATGCGGGCCGGTCCGCTCGACCTCGCGATAGACCGGCGTCGGCAACCCCTTCCCCTGCGCCCATTCCTGCAGCACGGTCTTGGGGTCGCGCAACGGGCGCCGCGGCTTGTGCATGCGCTCGGTCCAGTTGCGCCGGACGAATTCGGCCGCAGCCGCATGGCCGCCATCGAGGAAGATGGCGCCGATCACGGCCTCGCAGATGTCGCCGAGCACGGATTTGCGCAGGCGCGCGTCGGCGCCGGGGCCGACCGAGCCCAGCTTGATGTCGTCGAGCAGTCCGAGCGACTTGGCGACGTCGGCGCAACTCTCCTTGCGCACGAGTTCGGCAAGGCGCTTGGACAGCTCGCCCTCATCAGCATTCGGGAAGGCGTGATAGAGCATGTCGGAAACGACCAGCCCGAGCACGTGATCGCCGAGAAATTCCAGGCGCTGATAGCTGTCTCCGCGCTTGCGCCCGGATTTGAGCGCCGAGACATGCGTGATCGCCTGCATCAGCAGGTTCGGATCGGCAAAGCCGTGCCCGATACGCGCCTCGAGCGCGGCGTTCGCATCCGAGCCCTTGGCCTTGCTGCCCCGCACCCGCTTCTTCTTCGCAGGCGTCTTGGTGTCGGGCGTCTTGCTCTCAAGCGTCTTGGTCGCAGCTTCGCCGTCGGGGACGGCTTGCGCCTCGGCCTGTTGGATCGGAATGTCCTTGGCTTCGTCTTTCATCGGACGATTTTGAAGAAGCGATTCCAGCGGACCGCCCACGGCCAGCGCCAGAACATCCAGGCATGCTCGCCTTCAGCGATGGAGAAGAAGATCATCTGGGCGCGGCCGATCAGATTTTCCGCCGGCACGTAGCCGACCTGGCCGAGGAAGCGGCTGTCGGTCGAGTTGTCCCGATTGTCGCCCATCATGAAGAAATGGCCGGGCGGCACCGTGTAGACGTTGGTGTTGTCCATGTAGCCGTTGTCGGCGCAATCCAGCGTTTCGTAGGACACGCCGTTCGGCAGCGTTTCCTTCCAGCGCTTGACCCGCGAGATGCCACCCCCCTCGGAGCCGCAGGGATCCTCGCCGACATATTCGCTCATGCGCTGCCGCTCGACCGGCGTGTCGTTGATGTAGAGCAGCCCGTCCTTCATCTGGATGCGGTCGCCGGGAAGGCCGATCACGCGCTTGATGTAATCGGTGGTGTCGTCCTTCGGCAGGCGGAAGACGACGATGTCGCCGCGGTTCGGATCCGAGCCGAGGATGCGTCCCGAGAACAGCGGCGGCGAGAACGGGATCGAATAGTGGCTGTAGCCGTAGGAATATTTCGAGACGAACAGGTAGTCGCCGACCAGCAGCGTCGCCTTCATCGACCCGGACGGGATGTTGAATGGCTGGAACAGGAAGGTGCGGATCACCAGCGCGATCAGGAGGGCATGGATGACGACCCTGATCGTTTCGCCGACGCCGCTTTCGGTTTTTGTTCCTGAAGTCACGCTCATTGCTCTCTCAATTCCGGCCGGCGATCACAGAGCGCCCTCCTCCCGCGAACAGCCCATCGCTTCGCGGCGCAAGGAGATTGTCCTGATTCTGATAATGAGGGCCAATTCCGGCGTAAAGCCGAATTCGCCCAGCCTGATTTGCGTTCGCGGACTTTTAGACGGTTGTCGGGGCCCACGCAATCAAGGATCGCATCAAAACAACGCAAGCCATTGATTTTTATTGCAAATCGTAAAACGATCGCAAGCTGGTCAGGACTTTGCCGACGGGACCGCCGAAATGACGACGAAGGCCTGCGCCAACGGCCAGTCGTCGGTGATCGAGACGTCGATCCGGGCCTCGAAGCCTTCCGGCGTCAGGGCCTGGAGCCGCTTCAGGGCCCCCCCGGTCAGCTGCATGGTCGGCCGGCCACCCGGCAGGTTGACCACGCCCATGTCGCGCCACCAGACTCCCTGCCGGATACCGGTGCCGAGCGCCTTGGAGCAGGCCTCCTTGGCGGCGAACCGCTTGGCGTAGGTCGCCACCACCATCTTCTCGTTCTTGGCCCGGCGCTCCGCCTTGGCCCGTTCGGCCGCGGTGAAGATGCGATCGAGGAAGCGCTCGCCGTGGCGCTCGATCACCTTGCCGACGCGCGTGATGTCGATCAGGTCCGAACCGATGCCGATGATCATGCCCGGCTCCGGCCACGGTCCATCGCCGCGCGCATGCTGCGGACCGTCTCCGCCAGCCCCACGAACAGCGCCTCGCCGATCATGTAGTAGCCGATGTTGAGCTCCATGATCTCCGGCAGGGCCGCGATCCTTTCCGCCGTCGCGTAGTCGAGCCCGTGTCCGGCGTGAACCTCCAGTCCTGCGGCTTTCGCAAGCTTCACCCCCGCCACGATCCGCTGCCATTCGGCCTCAGCCTTCTCCGTGTGGCCGTCGACCACGGCATCGCACCATGCTCCGGTATGAATCTCGATCACGGGCGCGCGCAGCCGCGCCGCCATCTCGATCTGCGCAGGATCGGCCGCGATGAACAGCGAGACGCGGATGCCGGCATCGTTCAGGCGCGCGATATAGGGCGCCAGCGCATTGTGCTGGCCGACGACGTCGAGGCCGCCTTCGGTCGTCACCTCCTGCCGCCGCTCGGGTACCAGGCACACAGCATGCGGCTTGGTCGCCAGAGAGATGCGCATCATGTCGTCGGTCGCCGCCATCTCGAAATTGAGCGGCTTGGAGATTTCGGCCTTCAGCCGCGCCATGTCGTCGTCGCGGATGTGCCGGCGATCCTCGCGCAGATGCGCGGTGATGCCGTCAGCTCCCGCCTCGATCGCCAGCAGGGCAGCCCGCACCGGATCGGGATTGCGGCCGCCGCGCGCGTTACGCAGGGTCGCGACATGGTCGACATTGACACCGAGGCGAAGCGGGGAAGCGGGCATTGGCTTGGCTCACGAAAACGAGGTTTCTCAACTCGTCACGCGCGGGCTCGACCCGCGCATCCATCTTTCTTGAAGAGATGGGTTGCCGGGTCAAGCCCGGCAACGGCGTGCTTCATCCATTAACACGTTCGACGCGGGCGACGACCGCCTTCGCACGCAACTGGGCTATGATCGCGCTCAGGTGCTTCAGGTCGTAGACCTCGAGATCGATCGTCGTCTCCGTGAAGTCCGGCGAGCGGCGCTGCATGCTGATGTTGTCGATGTTGCCGTCGTGCTCGGCGATCACGGTCGCGATCTGCGCCAGCGCTCCCGGCTCGTTGACGTTCTCCACCTTGATGCGGGCGGGGAAGCGCTGCGGCGCGGAGTCCTCGATGTCCCAGCGCACGTCGAGCCAGCGCTCCGGCTCTTCCTCGAAATCCTTCAGGGCCGGCGACTGGATCGGATAGATGGTGATCCCCTCGCCAGGCGTTACGATGCCGACGATGCGATCGCCGGGCACGGCGCCGCCGTTCGGCGCGAACTTCACCGGAAGGTCCGAATTGATGCCGCGGATCGGGATCGCAACGGGGCTGCGCGGCGGCTCCGACGACGCCTTGTCCTTGAGCTTGGCGGCAAGCCCCTTCTTGACGCCGTAGCGCGCGACACGCTCCTCCTTGTAGTCGGGATACATCGCGCGCGCGACATGGGAGGCCTTGATCTCGCCGCGGCCGACCGCCGCCATTACGTCCTCGATCGAGGTGCGTGCGAGCCGCGGCAGCGCGCCCTTGAGCTTGTCGTCGGCGTAGTCGATCTTGGCGCGCTCGAACAGGCGCTCCACGATGCGCCGGCCGAGGCCGACATATTGATCGCGAACGGCGGTGCGCGTGGCGCGCCGGATTGCGGCGCGCGCCTTGCCCGTGACGGCCAGCGTTTCCCAGGCGGACGGCGGCGCCGATTGCGCTTCGGAGGTCAGCACCTCGACCTCGTCGCCGTTCTGCAGCTCCGATGACAGCGGCGCGAACTTGCCGTTGATCTTGCAACCCACCGCGCTGTTGCCGACGTCGGTATGCACGGCATAGGCGAAGTCGATCACATTGGCATGACGCGGCAGCGCGATCAGCTTGCCCTTCGGGGTGAAGCAGAACACCTGGTCGTGGAACAGCTCGAGCTTGGTGTGCTCGAGGAATTCCTCGGGATTGGCGCTCTCGGACAGGATGCCGATGGTGTGGCGCAGCCAGGCAAAGGCGTTCGACTCGCGCTTGAGGAATTCGGTCGGCGAACCGACGCCCTCCTTGTAGAAGACGTGCGCGGCGATGCCTCGCTCGGCGATCTGGTCCATAGCCTCGGTGCGGATCTGCAACTCGACGCGCTGGTTGCCAGGGCCGATCACCGTGGTGTGGATCGAGCGATAGTCGTTCTGCTTGGGCGTCGAGATGTAGTCCTTGAACCGCCCCGGCACGACCGGCCAGGTGGTGTGGACGATACCGAGCGCGCGATAGCAGGACTCGACGTCGTTCACGACGACGCGGAAGCCGAAGATGTCCGACAATTGCTCGAAGCCGACGGATTTGCGCTCCATCTTGGTCCAGATCGAGAACGGCTTCTTGCGGCGGCCATAGACGCGCGCGCCAAGGCCCCTGTGGCGCAGATTGTTGGAGAGCTGGGCCTCGATTTCGCCGATCAGATTGCGATTGCGCTCGGCGAGCGCATCGAGCCGCTGCATCACCACCGAATAGGCTTCGGGATCCAGGGTGCGGAAGGACAGGTCTTCCAGCTCCTCGCGCATTTCCTGCATACCCATGCGGCCCGCGAGCGGCGCATAGATGTCCAGCGTCTCCTCGGCGATGCGCCGGCGCGATTCCGTGGGCACGAATTCCAGCGTGCGCATGTTGTGAAGGCGGTCGGCGAGCTTCACCAGGAGGACGCGGACATCGTCGGCAATGGCCAGCAACAATTTCCGCAGGTTCTCGGCCTGCTTGGCTTCCCGCGAAACGAGCTCCAGCCGCTTCAGCTTGGTCAGGCCCTCGACCAGCGCGCCGATCTCGGGTCCGAAGATCTGGTCGATCTCGGCACGAGTCGCCTCGGTGTCCTCGATCGTGTCGTGAAGCAGCGCGGCCACGATCGTCGCGTCGTCCAGCTTCAAATCGGTGAGGATAGCCGCCACTTCGAGCGGATGCGAGAAATACGGATCGCCGGAGGCGCGAGTCTGCGAACCGTGCGCCTTCATGGCGTAGACATAGGCCCGGTTCAGAAGATCTTCGTTGGTGTTGGGATTGTAGGACCTGACGCGCTCCACGAGGTCATATTGACGCATCATGCGCGCGCGAGGCTTCGCCGGTCGCGCCACCGGCGCAGTCGGGGCCACGGCAACCGATTCGGTTGCGGCCAGCATCTGCGTTGGTCTGCGGCGCCGATACACCATTCCGTCCTGCCTTCAAACGGACCATGAAACGGCCCGTTGTATACATCCTAACCTCGATCGCGCCCGCGTCCGATCAATTCGGAGACAGCTGCGCGATCTCAACCGACAACGCCATGGTAACCACGAAAAGGTCAACAAAAGCAAAGGCCCGAACGCGGGTTCGGGCCTTTGATAAGATCACAAGAATTCGAAGCTTGCGACAGGACGATTACTCGTCCTCCTCGGGCTGCTCTTCCGGCGGCGCGAGGCCTTCGAGGCCCTTCAGAAGCTCCTCTTCGGTCATCCGCTCGACGGCGACTTCCGTGTCGTCGGCATCGACGCTCGCACCTGCGGAACCGATCAACGGCATCGTATCGGGCTCCGGCTCGTCCACCTCGACGAACTTCTGGAGCGAGTGAACGAGCTCTTCGCGAAGATCTTCCGGCGAAATGGTCTGGTCGGCGATTTCGCGCAAGGATACAACAGGGTTCTTGTCGTTATCGCGGTCAACCGTTAGTTGTGAACCGGATGAAATCATGCGGGCGCGGTGGGCGGCCAGCAGGACTAAGTCAAACCGGTTGTCGACCTTGTCGATACAATCTTCTACGGTGACGCGAGCCATGGACTGTCGCTCCGTTGTAGGTGGGACGAAATATGTGGATGATGCGGGCTAGTTATAGGGGCCGGGGCGGTTTCGCAAGGCCAATTTGTGATTTGGCCTCGCCAAACGGCTCTGCTACCCCCACATTACGGCTGGGATGGGTGGTTTCCCGGGTTGCTATCGGGGGCGGCGCCGGGTCTATGGAAGACCGCCATAACTATACCTTGATTGCCCCGACTTCTCCGGATTTGCGGTTTCGACGGGTTTCGGCAGCACTTTGAACTGCGCGGCTTGCTGCCGTCGCGCCAACAATAAACGATTAATCACGAACACTACGCGAGCAAACTGAATGTCACCTTCTCCTACCAACAAGATCGCGCTCTTCATCGATGGGGCCAATCTCTACGCGACAGCGAAAACTCTGGGCTTCGACATCGACTACAAGCGCCTGTTGAAGGAATTTCAGAGCCGCGGGACGCTACTGCGGGCGTTCTACTACACCGCGATCATCGAGGATCAGGAATACTCCTCGATCCGCCCGCTGATCGACTGGCTCGACTACAACGGCTACACCGTCGTCACCAAGGCGACGAAGGAGTTCATCGACGCCTCCGGCCGCCGCAAGGTCAAGGGCAACATGGACATCGAGCTTGCCGTGGATGCCATGGAGCTCGCCGAGCACGTCGACCAGATGGTGCTGTTCTCGGGTGACGGCGATTTTCGCTCTCTGGTGGAAGCCGTGCAGCGCCGTGGCGTACGGGTCACGGTGATTTCGACGATCGCCAGCCAGCCGCCGATGATCGCCGACGAACTGCGCCGTCAGGCCGACGTCTTCACCGACCTCGTCGAGCTGCAATCCAAGCTCGGCCGCGACCCGTCCGAACGCCCCGCTCCGCGCGATCGCGGCGAGCGCGAGGCGCGCCACCACGCCCCGCAATTCCTCCAGCGCGCGACCACGATGGCGCCGAGGGGCGATGACGACTTCGAGGAGTGAGGCGGCCCGGTCGAGCCGCCAGCCCCCCACCCTCGTCCCCGATCTTGATTGTCCACTCTGCCCGCGCCTCGTCTCGTTTCGCGAGGCGAACCGCGCGCGCGAGCCGTCCTGGCACAACGCGCCGGTGCCGCCGTTCGGCGACATCAAGGCGCGCCTGCTGATCGTCGGCCTGGCGCCGGGGATGCAGGGCGCCAATCGCACCGGCCGACCGTTCACCGGCGACTATGCCGGCGACCTGCTTTACGCGACGCTGATCGAATACGGCTTCGCCAAGGGCAAGTACCAGGCGAGGCCCGACGACGGCCTCAAGCTGGTGGATTGCCGCATTGCGAACGCGGTGCACTGCGTGCCACCGCAGAACAAGCCGCTGCCGGTCGAGATCAACACCTGCCGCCAGTTTCTCGCGGCCAATCTCGCCACCATGCCGAACCTGCGGGCGATCGTCGCGCTCGGGCGGATTGCGCATGACACCGTCCTCAAGCCGCTGAACCTGAAGGGCTCGCAAGCTCCCTTCGGTCACGGTGCGGTGCATCAGGCCGGCGCGTTCCGGCTCTACGACAGCTACCACTGCTCCCGCTACAACACGAATACGGGCGTGCTGACGACGGACATGTTTCGCAAGGTGTTCGCGAAGGTGAAGGCCGACCTCGACTAGCCGCCGGCGGGATGGGCCTTCAGCCAATACAGGACATCGCCGGCGTTCCGGTCGGGCGGAAACACCGGATAGAACACGTGGGTGATCCGCGCGTCGTCGATGATCAGGGCAATTCGCTTGATCAGCGTGAGCCCCGCCACATCCATCGTCGGCAGGTTGAGCGCGCGTGTCAGCGCCAGCTTCTCGTCGGAGAGGACCGGAAACGGCAGGTGCAGACGCGAGGCCATCTCGGTCTGATACGCATTGCTCTGGGTCGACAGACCGAACACCTGGGCGGCCCCGGCGGCCTTCAACTCGGCGAACAGGTCGCGAAACGCGCATGTCTGCGGCGTGCAACCGCGCGCACCGGGAATCATGTCCCAGTCGTCGACGAGCCCGATCTTGCCGGGCTCGCCGGTCCGGGGATAGCCGAACACCACGGTGCGCCCGGGCAGTCCCGACAGGGTGACCGACGTATCGTCGGTCGCGAGCAGGCTGATCGCGGGCAACTTCATGCCCGTCAGATGCGCGGCAGCGCCATCGTCCGCGGGAGCGGGAATCTGACTCCAGTCGACCTCGAGCAGATTCTTCTGGGACATGGCGCTATCCTCTGGCCCGCATCAGCCGGCCTTTCTCCCGGCTCCAATCGCGCTTCTTCTCGGTTTCGCGCTTGTCGTGCAGCTTCTTTCCCTTCGCAACCGCGAGCTGCAATTTGGCCCGGCCGCGCTCGTTGAAATAGAGCTTGAGCGGGATCAGTGTCATTCCCTCGCGATCAACAGCTCCCATCAGCTTGTTGATCTGCCGGCGATGGAGCAGCAGTTTTCGCGGCCGCTTCGGCTCGTGATTGAAACGGTTGCCCTGGAGATATTCGGGAATCGTGGCGTTGATCAGCCAGATCTCGCCATCCTTCGAGTCGGCGTAGGATTCCGCGATCGTGCTCTTGCCGTTGCGGATCGACTTGACCTCGGTTCCCGTCAGCGCGATGCCCGCCTCGATCGTATCCTCGATGGCGTAGTTGAAGCGAGCCTTGCGGTTCTCGGCCATGACCTTGATAGGACGTTCGTTCTTATCGGCCATCTCAGTCAATACCTGGCAGGCAAACCTGCTCGAGAAGCGCGTGAAACGCTAACAGTTCGGATGAAGCGCGCGCGTCAAGACTTCTTGAGGAGATCGCGGATCTCGGTCAGCAGTTCGACTTCGGCCGACGGCTTCGGCGGAGCAGCGGGTGCCGCCTCCTCCTTGCGCTTCAGCGTGTTCATGGCGCGGATCACCAGGAACAGCACGAAGGCGACGATGATGAAGTTGATCGTGAGCGTGAGGAAGCTGCCCCAAGCAAGTACGGCGCCTTGCTTTTTCGCATCGGCTAAGTTGGTGGCGGTGACCGCCTTCGACAAGGGGGTGAAGTAGTTCGAGAAGTCGAGGCCGCCTGTGACGGCGCCGATGACCGGCATGATCACGTCGCCGACGAGAGAATTGACGATGGCGCCGAAGGCCGCACCGATGATGACGCCGACCGCGAGGTCGACGACGTTGCCCTTCATGGCGAACTCGCGGAACTCCTTGAGCATCCGCGTACCCTTCTCCTCGACGCCCATGAACAGCTCCCGATTGGCTAGGATATCAGTTGATCAGGCCAGCGTGCACCATCGCGCTGCGAACCGCAACGCGAGTCGGCTCCGAGACCGGCACCATCGGCAGCCGCAGCGTCTCGTCCAGCTTGCCGAGCAGCGACATCGCGTACTTGATCGGCGCCGGATTGCTCTCGATGAAGAGATTGTTGTGCAGCGGCATCAGCTTGTCGTGGATCGCGAGCGCCGCCTTGGTGTCGCCCTTCTGCCAGGCCGCATGGAACTCGGAGCACAGGCGCGGCGCGACGTTCGACGTCACCGAGATGCAGCCGTGGCCGCCATGCGCCATGTAGCCGATGATGGTGGCGTCCTCGCCGGAGAGCTGGTTGAAGTCCTCGCCCATCGCGGCGCGCTGCTGCGAGACCCGCACCATGCTCGCGGTGGCATCCTTGACGCCGGCGATGTTCTTGAGCTCCCACAGGCGGTTCATGGTGTCGACCGACATGTCGATCACCGAGCGCGGCGGGATGTTGTAGATGATGATCGGAATCCCGATCGCATCGTTGATCGCCTTGAAGTGCTGATAGAGCCCTTCCTGCGTCGGCTTGTTGTAGTAGGGCGTGACCACCAGCACGGCGTTCGCGCCGGCCTTCTCGGCGTGCTTTGCGAGCTCGATCGCCTCCGTGGTCGAATTGGAGCCGGCGCCGGCGACGACGGGCACGCGGCCCTTGGCCTCGCCGATGCACCACTCGACGACCTTCTTGTGCTCGTCATGGCTGAGCGTCGGGCTTTCGCCGGTGGTGCCGACCGGCACGAGCCCGTTGGTGCCTTCCGAAATCTGCCAGTTGACCAGCGAGCGGAACGCCGCCTCGTCGAGCGAGCCATTCTTGAACGGCGTAACCAAGGCGGTGAACGACCCCCGGAATTTCGTCTTGGCTACCATGGACTTCCTCCGTACGCGGCAAGCTTGAAGCAAGCTCCCTTCATATCGGGTCTGATCCGCCGGTAAAAGGGCTGCTTCCGTGTGACGCACCGTTTAGGCCGCGATTTTGCCGCGGTGATGATGCAAACCGGCCAAAGGTAAGCGGCTGTTGGTATTTTGTCCGCATATTCCATCAAATGCAGCTAGGTCCAGAGCCACTTGACTGATTCGGGGCGACGAAACGCCGTGACCTCTCCCGCCCACGCCGCATGGCGATCCGTTGGTCTTGTCGTGAGCCTGCTGGCCGGGCTGTCGGTCGGCTGTGCCGCCTTCGCCAAGTCGGATGACGCGACTGATGCAGGGACCGGCGCCCCTGCGAAACAAGCTGCCAAGGGAACCGCCAAGGAAGCACCGAAGGCACCTGCCAAGGGATCGGCCAAAGGCGCCGGCAAGGAACTGGACAAGGGCGCGAGCAAGGACTCGGCAAAGGGCACGAGCAAGGGTGCGGCTCCCGCGCCGGCCAAGGACGCCGCCGCGAAGAAGCCCGCCAAGGACGCCGGCAAGAACACGAGCAAGACGACCGGCAAGGACGCCGCGAAGGACAAGCCGAAGCCTGCGTCCGCGGCCTCCGCACCGACATCGCGGCCTGCCGCCGCAGGTTCTGCGGCACCCAAGACCGCTGCCCCGACCGCGACAGCGACCGTGAGGCCGAGCGCTGCGGCCGCCAGACCGGCACCAGCTCCCGTGCTGGCTCCGGCCACCCGCCAGCACGCCGCGCCGCGCAAGCCGGTCACACCCGCTGCAGTCGCAGCAACCTCGTCGACCTCCCAGGGCGACAAGGACACGCTGGAGAACGTCATCGAATTCGTGCGCAAGCGCAGGCAGAGCGATGCCAGCGATGCCGCGGCGACGATCTCGGATCCCGTTGCTCGAAAGCTCGCGGAATGGGTCATCCTGCGCAGCGAGGACAATGGCGCGACCGTCGAGCGTTACCGCGCCTTCCTCTCCGCAAATCCCAGCTGGCCCTCGCAGACCTTCCTGCGCCGCCGCCTCGAGGCCGCGATGTGGGACGACCGGCGCGACGACTCGGTCGCATGGTCGTGGTTCGAGAACGAGTCCCCGATCTCCGCCAAGGGCCGCTTCTCGCTCGCCAGGGCAATGCTCGCGCGCGGTGATCGCGCCAACGCCGAACGGTTGGTGCGCGAAGCCTGGCGCAGCGACCCGATGTCCGAGGACACCGAGAACAATGCGCTCGACCAGTTCGGCGCCCTGCTGACGCCCGGCGACCAGAAGGCGCGGATGGACACCCTGCTCTACGGCAGCGAGACCGAGGCGGCGCTGCGTGCCGCCAAGCGCCTCGGCGCCGGCTATGTCGCCCTTGCGAGGGCCCGCATCGCCTCCAACAAGAAGGCGCCGAACACGCGCGCGCTGCTGGAAGCGGTGCCGCGCGAATTGCACAACGATCCCGGATTCGTCTTCAGCAAGATCCAGCTGCTGCGCCGCGAGGAGAAGTTCGCGGAAGCCGCCCAGCTCATGCTGTCGGCACCGAAGGATCCGAACCGGCTCTACAATCTCGACGAATGGTGGATCGAGCGCCGCCTGCTGGCACGCAAGATGATCGACACGGAGGAATTCCGCAGCGCCTATCTGATCGCGCGCGATGCGGCCCTCCCCTCCCGCGACATCTACAAGACCGAGCAGGAATTCACCGCGGGGTGGATCGCACTGCGCTTCCTCGACGATCCCGCGACCGCCGCGCAGCATTTCGCCCGTATCGGCGTCGGCAGCGTCAATCCGACCGCGCTGGCGCGGGCCGGCTATTGGCAGGGCCGCGCCGCGGAAGCCATGGGCCGCCAGCAGGAGGCACGCAATGCCTATGCGCGCGCGGCCGAGCAGTCGACCAGCTATTACGGCCAGCTCGCACGGGCCAAGCTCGGCCTGCCGCAGATCGAGCTCAACAGCCAGCCGCGCGGGCGCGGCGCCGAACGACTGGAGATCGTGCGCGCGGCGCAACTCTTGTACGAACTCGACGAGCGCGAGATCGCGGTGCCGATGCTCGCCGACATGGGCGAGAACGGCGATCCCGAGGCGCTGACGGGCCTCGGCGAGCTCGCCCAGCGCTACAGCGACGCCCGCGGCATGCTGCTGGTCGGCAAGGCCGCGCTCAACCGCGGGCTGCCGTTCGATTTCTACGCCTATCCGGTCAACGGCATTCCGCAGTTCACACCGATCGGCCCCGAGGTCGAGCGCAGCATCGTCTATGCCATCGCGCGGCAGGAAAGCGCATTCAATCCCTCCGTGGTCTCGCCGGCGCAGGCCTATGGCCTGATGCAGGTGACGCCGGACGCGGCGCGCTACGTCTGCAAGCGGCACGGCGCGACCTATGACCTGGCGCGGCTGAAGAACGATTCGGTCTACAACGCCACGCTCGGCTCGGCCGAGCTGGGCGGACTGCTCGAGGATTATCGCGGCTCCTACATCATGACCTTCGCCGCCTACAATGCGGGCCGCGGCAGCGTGAAGAAATGGATCGACCGCTACGGCGATCCGCGCAACCCGAAGGTCGATGCCGTCGATTGGGTCGAACTGATCCCGTTCTCGGAAACGCGCAATTACGTGCAGCGGATCATGGAGAATCTGCAGGTCTATCGCGCCCGCTTCGGCGGCGGCACGCGGTTGCAGATCGAGGCCGACCTGCGCCGCGGCACCGGCAGCGTGGAATAGCGGCGCCGGCACGGCTTAGATCGCGCACAGGGTCAGCGGCCGGACGCAACGTCCGAGACATAGGCTTGGCTCACCTTGCCTGGACTTGCCTTGAGTCGCCTTGGCCGGCGAGAAGCATCTACCGCTCGCGCGGGGACCTCAGGCCTCGTCCCCCGGCGCCCCCAAGCTGCCCGCCCTTGCGGGCCACCGTCATCCGGCACGGATCACATCCATCGATCGGATGCCGCGGAGGCAGTCCGGCAGATCGTGCGTGGGGCCGCGCCCCGTCAGCGGAAGCACGCGGTGGATTCGCGGCCGGGGATAGAGCCGTAGATGCGCCCTCGCCAGGGATGCAGGCAAGATGAGAGCGATCGGAGAACCAGAGGCCCCGCCCCCTCGCGCGTCCGACGCCCTGGGTCGCGAATGAAAGCCGCCAGCCGAACGGGCAAGATCGGGGTCGGCACGATGGGGGAAAGACAACGCGGGCCGAACAAGACCGGCAAAAAGAAAAGCCCCGGCGGTTTCCCGCCGGGGCTCTGTCAGGTCGTTAGACCGAACTTACCAGTTGCGCTGGGCGCGGAGCAGCAGGGTCAGGGAGTTCTGATCCTTCAGCTCGTAGGTCGCGGCCGGCTTGGCGTTCGTGCCAGAGATCGCGGTGGTGGTCACAACACCGGAGTACTTCTGGTCGAGGTTGGTCCAGACGAGGTCAGCCGAGAACGTGAGGTTCTTGACCGGGGTCCAGCGGGTGATGATACCGAGCTGGCCGATGTTGAAGTCGGGGTTACACGAGGTAACACCGGCAACAGCCGAGATCACGCCGGTCGGGCCGCAGAGGTAGTTCTTGGCCATGGAGCCGAACTGAGCCGCAGCGTAAGCACCGTAGATCGAGGTGTTCCAGTACGGATCCCAGTTATGGGTGTAAGCACCACGGAAGCCCCAGGTCTTCACGCTTTCCTGCTGCGACTTGGTCGTGCCGCCGATGAAAACCGTGTCCGGAGCGTTGGCTGCGCCGACGCTGGCGTAGGCAATGTTCGAGCTGCCGTACATCGTGAACGCGCTACCAGCCAGGTTCTGGAAGTTGTAGCGAGTCGCACCATCCGTGTAGACGCCCGACACGTTGATCGTGTCACCAGCGCCGGTCGGGATGTTCTTGATCGACAGAGCGAGCTGAACCGCCCAGCCCCACTTGTCGTCGGGGTGGCCAGTGTCTTCGGTCGCGCCGTAGTAGGCAACGTGGTTGTCATGCGCCGCAACCGACGCCTGGAACAGACCCCAAGCCTGGTCGACACGCACCGTACCAACGAGGTTCGGCGAACGAGTGCCGCCGATGGCGTTGGAACCGTAAGCAGCACCGGTGATGCCGGTGAGACCAGCAGCGCCGCTCAGGTTGAGGTTGCCCGCCTGGTAGTAAGCAGACACGTCTTCAGCCGAGAACGAAGCCGTGACGCCCTGACCGAAGTCAGCGGTGTAGGTGAACTGGTTGACACCAGTGACCGTGCCGCTGCCGCCGACGAGGCCGTCGAAGTTGTTGCCGGGATAGTTGGTCCAGGGCGCGTCGAACTGCGACACGGCCTTACCCATGGTGAAGCCAGCGAACTGGATGAAGGCGTAGTACACGCCGAGCGAACCGCCCGAGGTGCCGCCGTCAGTCGGGTTGATCGTCGAACCGACCAGCGCCGGAGACGCACCCGCCGTGTTGAGAGCGAGCGTGCCGGTGTAGGCAGTCGCGCCCGTGGCCGAGCCCGTGCCCTGATAGCCGCCCGACGTCCACGAGAACGTGGCATCGAAGAAGGTACGGACAACGCCGTATTCGGTGGCGGTGCGCGTGTCGATGTTGAGATCTTCACGAGCGCGCATCGTGTAGTAGTTGCTCAGGCGATTGCGAGCGCTCGCGGGAGCGCCAGCCTGGGTGCCGTAAACGCTGTTCGAGTTCAGCGCGACTTCAGCACGCAGATAGCCACCCAGCTTGATGCAGGTGTCGGTGCCCGGGATGTAGTAGAATCCGGCTCCGTACAGGGAGCAGATCTTCACGTATTCGACCGCCTTGGCCTTTACGGGGAGATCGGCTGCCTGTGCTCCGCCAACGGCGATCAGACCCGCCGCTGAACCGAGCAAAAGGCTCTTAACCAACTTCATGTTAAACCTCCAAGTTGCTCTATAGGGAAGGTTCCGGATCCGCTGGGTGAAGCACCCTAGGTTGGTTCCCTTGTCCCTTTGACTCACCGCTTAGCCGCTTCGCGCCTTCGGACACACCCGCATGAACGCGAGGGACTTAAGCGAACCACCTAAAACGGGACGACCTCGGGATGCCCCCCTCCGTCGCCCGATCACAATTACCGAACGTCCTTGCACACACAACAACAGAACGCTTCGAAACGGGCCGATGGAGCGCGTTTTCCAATGGGTGTTGCACAAATAACACGCAGTTGTGATCAAACCGCGCCTGTAACACACTGTTTTTACTTATGTTTTTGAACGGGTTCCATTTGCCGTCGAAATTCCTCGCCTGACGGACCTCGGTCGGCGCAGATGGTGTTGCGGGCTCGACGCGCTCGAATCGTGGAATCGGACGAAGACTCAGAAGAGGCGCGCAGCCGCCCTCGACGGGTCGCCATGGATGGCTGAGAGAATCGCGATTGCTCGGCTGAGGGCATCGCGCGGCCGAGTCGGCCTGCGGAACGGAACGTCCGCGGCGCGCGTCCAAAGGCTTGATGTGGGGAGGATCAGTGCGCCAGCATCCTGGGCTGGCGGAGACGGAGGGATTCGAACCCTCGATAGGCCTTTACAAGCCTATAACGGTTTAGCAAACCGCCGCCTTCAGCCACTCGGCCACGTCTCCGTGAGCGCGGTAATGCCCGACAAATCGTTGGGCCGCAAGCACTTCCGAGGCGTTTTCCGCATCCGCGAATCTAGCGAATCTTGCGAATCTCGCGAATCCCGCGCGGTCACTAAAGTGGTCCCAGTGGTCACCCCGGGCCTAGCCCCGGAAGCAACTGCACAATTTCCATTTTGGCATCGATCAACCCTCGCGACCGCGGCAGCTCATGCCGTCGGGGTCCGCGGGGGCTGTGGTCCCGAAAGTGGTCCCACCCTTCGGGGCCAATCCGAAGAGCCGATTAGTCGCTGAAAACGCGGGAGCCAGCCGGCTCCCGCGCTCATCCTGTTGCGTCAGTTGCGTCGCGTTTTTCCAACATCACCGGAACTTATGGAGGCTCCGATGGGCGTCGTGGAGCGCATCATCGATTCATTGCTTGAAGTGCAGCACGGGAACCTTTCCTCGCGGAACCCCGCCGCCGACGTCCCGCATTCACCCGTACCGGGCCTAGCGTTGAAGGGCGCGAAGTCGTGAGCCAAAGGCACGCGCCCTCGATGCACGCCCGCAAGCGCTCGAATAAAAAGCGCTTGTGGGATCGCCATCCGGAAGACTGGTACATCGAACCGGACTGGTGCGACGACCGGTTGTTCGCCGCGGAAAAGTTCGAGGGCAGGATCCACGATCCAGCCTGCGGAAGTGGCCGTATCATCGCCGCGGCCAGGCGCGCAGGCCTGCGCGCGACCGGGAGCGATATCGTCAAGCGCGCGCCTAGCTTCCGGGTCGGAAATTTCTTCGAGCAAACGCGCTTCGTCGAGAACGTTGTCAGCAACGTGCCCTTCCGCTTCGCAATGGCCTTCGTCGGCCATGCGCTCAATCTCGCGGATCGGAAAGTCGCAATTCTCCTGCCGTCGGCTTGGATCAACGCCGAGGCGAGATCGATTTGGCTATCGCGGACGCCGCTCCGCCAGATTTGGTTGCTCGCTCCTCGGCCCTCAATGCCGCCGGGCCATCGCGCCAACGAGCCTCGCGTCGGTAACGGCACAACCGACTTCGCGTGGCTGGTCTGGGAGCGCGGCTATGTCGAGAAGCCCCGCATCGGATGGCTTCGCCGCGGCGATACCGACCCTTCCCCTATCAGCGTTCCGGCGCCCGGATTTGCGGCGCATCTTCTCAAGGAGCCCGCATGAGCGCGCGCAGTCCCATCCCGAAATCCGCCCTCGAACATCACATCGCTGTCCTCGGCAAGACTGGGAGCGGCAAAACTGCCACGTCCAAGAGCGCGATCGTCGAGCCCGAGCTCACCGCTGGCGGCCGCGTCGCGGTCATCGACCCCACCGGCGCCTGGTGGGGTTTGCGCCTGGCCCAGGACGGCAAGACGCCCGGGTTCCCAATCTATGTCTTCGGCGGAGACCATGGTGACTTCCCGCTCGCCGCCACCCAGGGCGAGATGATGGCCGAGGCGATCGGCAGCACCAATACGCCGGTGATCCTCGACACCAAGCTGCTCAAGACCAGCGAGCGAATGCGGTTCTTCACTGACTTCGCCGACGCAATTCTGCGGACCAATAAGGGGCCGCTGCGCCTGGTGATCGACGAAGCGCACCTCTTCGCACCGCAGGCGGGCACGCGTGGCGCCGGCGCGATGCCTGACATGCTGCATGCCGCCAACAATCTGATCAGCCTCGGCAGATCCTGTGGCCTGCGCATCGTGCTGATCAGCCAGCGGCCGGCCAAGCTGCACAAGGACAGCCTCACCCAGGTCGAGACGCTGCTCGCAATGAGGCTGATCGCGCCGCAGGACCGCAAGGCGATCGAGGAATGGATCGCGGACCAGGCCGACAAGGAAACGGGGAAGGACATCATCGCGTCCCTGCCCTCGCTCAAGGCGGGCGAGGCCTGGTGCTGGTCTCCGGAGGCGCACTTCCTCAAGCGCGTCCAGTTCCCCATGCCGGCGAGCTACGACTCCAGCAAACCGCAGGCGGCCGGCCGAACGACCAAGCGTCTCTCGCCGATCGACGTCGAGAAGCTGCAGGCGCAGTTCGCCAAGGTCAAAACCGAGGCCGCGGCCAAGGATCCGAAAGTTCTGCAGAAACGCATCGCCGAGCTCGAGCAGCAACTCCGGAGGGCGCAGGGCTCGGGGGACATGGCGCCGGCCGTGACGCAGCTGGCGGATGAGCGACGCATCGGTCGCGAGGAAGGCGAAGCGGCCGGCTTCAGACGCGGCCTCGACTGGTGCTCGGCATCCTACGGGGTATTCGGCAAGCACCTCGGTGCGATCGGGATCGCGCTCGAGCGCGCGATCGCGGACACCAAAGGCCAGCGGGAGATCGTCGAAAAGGAGCTCCAGAAATCGGGCCAGCAGACGGGCAAGCAAACCCCCGTGGACGCCCCGAAGCGCGAGCCGGGTGCTTCCCCGGTACCGCGTCAGCCAAAGCCTGCGCCTGCGGGTGGCGATGGCAATCTATCGCCGGCAAAACAGAAGGTCCTCGACGCGATCGCCTGGGCCGCCTCGCTCGGCAAGCCGTCCATTGCAAAGGACATGGTGGCCATCCTAGCAGGCGCCTCGCCGACGTCCTCGAGCTACGCGAACAATCTCGGGGCGCTGCGATCGGCCGGGCTAATCGATTACCCGGCCCCGGGCGAAGTTGGGCTCACAGCTAAAGGCGACGCCGTCGCGGTGCCGCCGGCGGACGCGCCGACGCATGATGCAATTATGCAAAAAATTGGCGCGGTGCTTCCGCCGGCGCAAATGCGGATCCTGGCGGCCACGGCCGAACACTACCCCAACCACCTCGGCAAGGACGAGCTCGCGGCCTGCGTCGGTGCGTCCCCGACGTCCTCGAGCTTCGCCAACAATCTCGGCCGGCTGCGCACGCTCGGCTTCATCACCTATCCCGCGGCTGGCAGCGTGCGCGCCGGCGAGAGCCTTTTCCCATGAGCGAAAATTCCAAAATCGAGTGGACCGACGCGACTTGGAATCCCATCACCGGATGCAGCGTCCTCTCGCCTGGCTGCAAGCGCTGCTATGCGATGGGGCTTGCCGGCACGCGACTGCGAAATCATCCATCCCGCAAGGGTCTGACTGAAGAGAGCAACGCCGGCCCCGTCTGGAACGGCAAGGTGCGCTTCAATGGCGAGTGGCTGCTCCAACCGCTGGCGTGGTCGCGGCCGCGCATGATTTTCGTCTGCGCCCACGGCGATCTTTTCCACGAGAGCGTGCCGGACAACTGGATCGACCAGGTGTTCGCGGTCATGGCGTTGGCGCCTCGCCACACCTTCCAGGTGCTCACGAAGCGCGCGCAGCGCATGCGGGAATATCTCACCGACGACGACGTTGGCGAACGCATCGCACTCGCAGCACACAAGCTCTGGGCCGCGAAGCTTGCACCGGGAGCGAAGGGCTATCTCTCGATCGAAGTTCTTCGCGATGCCTTCGGATTGAAGCACGTCAGCGAGACGCTTCAATCTTGGCCGCTCCTGAACGTCTGGCTCGGCGTCTCCGCCGAGCGTCAACAGGAGGCAAGCGAGCGCATTCCCTATCTGCTCGCAACGCCGGCGGCCGTGCGCTTCGTCTCTCTCGAGCCACTCCTTGGCCCGATCGACCTTGGCGCGCTGCACCCCGGCGGAGCGCAGACACTCGATGCGCTAAGCGGTCTGTCGGTGAACCCGGCATATTCCGGCTGGTCGCGCCTCGATTGGGTGATTGTCGGCGGCGAGAGTGGCGACGGCGCGCGCCCGATGCACCCGGCCTGGCCGACCTCGATCGAGCGGCAATGCACCGACGCCGGCGTCGCCTTCCACTTCAAGCAGTGGGGCGCGTGGGTGCCGGTATGTGCCACCAACGACGCATTTATCGACACTCTGTACCATCCGGCGCCGAAGCGCGATCCTGATGCGTCGCGCCGCTGCAACGTCGATCAGTTGGTAATGCACGCCGACGGCTCGCAGCATCGCGGATTTGGGGCCGGCGTCTATGCTGCCGGCGCCGAAGCAATGTTGATGTTTGAGGTCGGCAAGAAGCGCGCTGGCCGACTGCTTGGTGGCCGCGAGCACAATGGCATGCCCGGAGCGCGCGGAATGCCCCCTCTGCTCCAAGGCGAGCTCTCCGATCAGCAGCTAACTAACTGTCACCACCAGCCGGAGGGAGAGCGATGACGAAGCCGCGGCAGTGGAACGCCTATTACGACGTCGACGGCGCCCTCTGGGCCATCTTTCTCTGGGGGCATTCGCACGACCTACGCACGCTGAATTCGCTGCCTGCAAGAAGGAGATGCGCACGGCGTCGATCGGGAATGATGCCTGTTTCCACAGCAATCTCGAGGTCCGCCGTTTTTGGATCGGGGATCAGGGCGCGAATGCCAGCGAGCCGGATCACCCGTGGGAATTCTGCGCCAAGACCGATCGCGGTGCAACGCCCGTAACGGGAGTGAAATTCCAATGACCGACGAAACCCGACACTCGCCGACGCAAACCGTGTCGCACGATCGTCTGACGGACCGGGGGGGCCTCGTTCATATCGTGGCATGTCATTCGCGCTCGCTGGCTCAAACGGCATGCGGCCAGTCGTTCACGCTGGGGCGAGGCGGGACCAGTGTCTGGCAGCTGGCAACCGGACATCATCACGAGATCTGCATCGGCTGTCGTCGCGCCGAGCAGCTAAACACGTCTCATCGGCCGGAGGGCGAATTGTGATGGCCCTGCCCCAGCTCGAACTGTCCGATCATCACCGTTCGCCCTTCGACGAGGCCGTGCTGATCATCGGCGGCGAGGAAGAAAAGACGATCACCATCGAGTGCGATCGCGCGCTCGATCTCGCCCATCGCCTAATCATCTACGTTAACGCTCACGCGGAGATCGTGAAGACGCTCACCGCGGCGCTGCACGCACTGCGATCCTACGAATTCGGCAATTCCGCTCCGGAGCTTGCCCACGGCATTGCCGACGAACTCCAAGCCCTCATCAACCGAACCGAGGAAGCCGCATGACGCAACTGACGTTTCCAGAAACCATCACGCCGGAGATCGACGAGATCCTCGGCATGCCGAATTTCCGCACCACGCCGATTGCACACCTTTTCCGCGAAAGCGGCGAGGACATCCCACCGAAAATGGAGCGCGAACAGGCCTTCATCCTCTTCTGGCTTCTTCGCCTGGCGCTCGAGCACGGGGCGGATTGGAAGCAGCATGCTGGGGCAGAAATCGAGCGGCGCCTCGATATCGTGAAGGCGCAAAGGCAGAACGCATCCGAGACCAAGCCGAATAGCACCTTAGTCGAGGTTCGCCATGACGACGGCCATCGCGTTCCAATACACATTGATGGCGACCGCGTCACTGCCATCGGAGAGGATGAGGGGCGATGACCGAGCAACTGGACATGTTTGCCGCGCCGCCGGCGCCCCTGCCCGCTACGCCGCCGGTCGTGGAGGAGCCGCCGGCGCCCGCGCCCACCAGCCTGCACTGGCTGCATATCACGACGAAGCGCGCGATGACCGCCTGCGATATCTCGGTCCCCGCCTTCTACAGGCAGCTCGGCGTCGGGTACGATGCCAGCGGCGAGAAGATCGCCTGCACCATTAACCGCGACGACGGCACCGTGATGTGCCAGCGTTGCCTGCAGGAAATGTCGTGAAGCGCGGCTTCCTACGGTCGGCTAGAACAGCGTCTGCGGCGCGGGCGGCCTTCCATCTGCCATCAAAGCTCCTCCTGGGACGAGATGGCCTTTGATCTTGCCCGTTTTCGCGTCGCACAGGTTTCCCGACGCATCGACGCGATAGACCTTCTTCCGATCGACGCTCCAGACTTCGTTGCCTATACGCATGGCGACCTGTTTCCCTGTGCTATCGAATACCGGGCCATTCATGATGGGGTCTCCAATTTGGGTGCCAGGCGAAGCTTCCGCCGATTCGCCAAAATTTGCAGCTGCCGCCGGCCGAGCAGGAGCACCCTGCCTGGCGCCTGGCGACCCAAACGCTGATCGACGCTGCCGAGGGCCGCGGTTTCCTCCCGCAGGCACGGGTCGCCGTCCTTCGGGCGTTGAACCGGCATCTGCCACCGCCGCCGCGAATCCGGAAGGAGGACGGGCGGGACAAATGGCGGGCCAGGCGGGCGGCCGGGTAAACATCCCTTAACGCGTTATGGAATATTTTGCCGTTGCGCGCAGCCTTTTTTCCGCGTTCCGCGCGCCGCAGGACAGCCATGGCCAAGCCGCCAAAGCCAAAGACCCGCCTCGAGCTTTGCCGCGAGCTGCTCGAGATCCAGTCGGCCAACCGCCTCACCTTCGATCGCATTGACGCGATCAAAACAGAGCTGAAGGTCCGCGCCTCCAGCGAGGGCAAATTCCGCGAGACCTTCGTCGGCCTTGGCTACGTGTCGGTGTCGCCGGCCACTCCCGAACAGGTCACCGGCGAAGCGCCCGAACTGGTCGTCGCCTCCTGGCAAGCCCTCACGGAATCGCGCCGCGAGAAACTGCTCGAGCAGGGTCTGGTCGAGGTCAAGCCGACCGTCAAAGGCCCCTATCACGGTCGCGTCGACGTCAAGCTTCACCCCGCGCCCGCCTCCTGAGAACCCCCGTCGTTATCATCGCCGGCCGCCTTCGCGGCCGAACGGGATCGATCGCCGGCACCCTCGAGGACCGCGCGGCGCGCGGCATCACCAGGGCCATTGTCCGCGCCGGCGCCGAGGTCGAACTGCTCTCGATCGAGAGCTTGCGCGTCGACGATCAGCCTGATCTCTTCGCTGGTCATGAACAGGATCAACCGCATCGGCCGGCGCACGCTGATCACAATGGCGCTCATCGCGGTCGGCACGCTGGTCTGGCACGCGCTGAAATAAAAACGCCGCCGGCGCGGGGGCGCCGACGGCGTTGACGAGCTAATCCAGATTGGCTGATCAGCGGCCGAGCAGCTTCGCCATATTGGCCGCGATGGTCAGCACCACCGCAACAAGCCCCAGGCAACCGCCGATCACGGCGAACACCTTGACGATGAACCAATTGATCGTCTTCGCCTTGGTGAAAAAGTCGTACATCTCGCCGACCTGTTTGGCGATCTGGTCATGACCGTCCGCGCGCTTTTCGAGCGCAACGATGCGGTCAAGCTGGGTCGGCGGTCGGCTCGAAGCCACGGCGCGCATCATTTATCTCCCTTTGCCGCATAGTCCGAACGCTGCCGCCGCAGACACGCCCGCGCGAGCGCGATGACACCGTTTTGTTCGATTGCGATCGCCTCGACCCATAGGAACGCCTGCACTGCGTCGTCGTCGGGCCCGAACGCCGGCAGCGGGATCTGCTCGAGCAGATCCTCGCAGGTCACGGGAATATCGACGCGCAACGGCGGCGCGAGGTCAGCGAGCCTCGGGCCGCAGGAGGCCAGCAGCATCGCCGAGGCGGCAAGTGCCAGGCTTGCCAGCCGCGGCAGCGAGACCTTTCCGTTTCGCATATTTGTTAACCTTATCCTGAAGGGCCTTGTTCTCTCGGCGCAGCGCCTCGAGCTTCGGTGCGAAGAATTTGTTGAGATCCGCAGCGACATCGGAATCGCGCTGCGTCGCCGCGGCGGCCGCCGCGCGGTGATCGGCGACGATGCGCTGGTCGCAGCGAGCGACCTCCTCCCGGTGCACATGCAGAGCCGTGAAACCGAGTGCGGCGAGCACCGCGAGGATCTTGAGGCAGGTGCCGCAGCGGACGAGCCAGCCGAGGGCCTGCCCGGCGCCGGCGACCGTGGCGCCGCCGCCGGGGATGAGCGCTATCGCGCCCGCGAGCGAGGCCAGCATGATCAGCGCCCCATGTTCGCGGCTGAGCGGTGGTCCTCGAGCCTGATCCGGGCGATGCGCGCGGCGTCAACCAGCACCAGGATTCCGACCACGGCCGCGGCAACACCGATCGGCAGCGCCCAGGAGCTCGAGAACATGGCTTTCAGCAACGGGCGGGCCTGATCGAGGATGCCGGCGGCCTGGTGGGCCTTGTCGATGCCGGCTTGGACGGCGTCGAGATCGAAGGCGCCGCCCTCTTCGGCGCCGACCCCGCCCAGCGTGGAGAGCCCCAGGAGGAGCTTCAGCCGGCCGTACAGGCTGAGGCGGTCCGTCCCGGCAATAGTCCGTGAGCCTGCTTCTCGCAGGTCCTGGACCGTCGCGGTCGCCCGCGCCTCGCCGATCGGCGCCCCCGGGGAACGCGCCAGGGCGGCGCTGGTGGCGTCGTCGACCACGCCGGTGGCCGGAAGGCCGTGATTGAGCTGGAGGGCCGCCACGGCGCCCCTGGTGGCTTCGTGGAAGTCGCCATCGTCCCGACCGACCCCGTATCCCTTGGCCTTCAGGGCCGCCTGGAGGCCCTTCACCGCGAAGCCGCTGTCGCCGTAGCCCAGATCCCCGGCCGGACGGGCCACAGGCGCCGGAAACAGCGCGGCCTGGCCGTGCTCGGCCATCAGGGCGGTCTTCCAGTGCCGGGTCCAGTCTTCGCGCTGGGCGAGCCCGATGAAGCCGCCGTTGAGATGGTAGGTCACACCCCGGATATCGTCCGCCTGTGCGAACCGGACGCAGCCGCACAGGACGAAATCGACCGCGGCACATTCGAGGAAGAGATCCGGCCGGTTGACCAGGTCGGGCTCGTTGAGCAGATCCCGGGCCATCTTCTGGGCCAGCCGAAAATAGCCGTCATGCCCCGTGGTGTTGGTCCCGCCCCTGCCCCGAAACCACCAGCCGTCATTCGAGCCCGGCCGGTTGCCCATGCGGCCGTTGTAGACCTTGTTAGCGAGCTTCTGAGGCTGGTGCGCGAACGGCATCGCGTCGGCGAGCGAAGCAAAGCGCTTGGGCCAAGTCCGCACTATTCCCTCGGGGGAATAATTCAGGTTCTCCACGAGCTCGCGACCAGCGCCGCACTCGTGGCTGATCTGCGCCATGAAGATCGCGACGACCAGTGGCGAAAACCCGTACTTCGCGAAAACTTCCGGCGCGGTTGCGACGATGCCATCGCGCAGGTCTTGAGGAGCACGCGGCCACAGGCGCGCGAGCGCCTGGCCGAAGACGGTGTCGGTCATGGGATCACCTTCGTTTTGTTGAAAAAGAGATGGAGAGGACAGCTCGGCGGGGAACGGCCGCGGCTAGAGCACGCGCAGAAGCTTGTTGGCGATGATCGTCGGCTGAGCGAGAGAGAACGGCGTGCTCGCTCCGCCCTGCGCCGCGAACGTGTACGAGATCGACTTGGTCCCGATGAACGCCGACCGCTGACCAATATTGGTGCCGGCCGTGTTGCCCGCGGCCAGGGCCGCATCGGTGTCACTTCCCGTCGTCGCAACCGTATTTAGGTTGGCCGTCAAATTGAGCGCCGGAGGGACACTGAAGGACGGCGTATAGGGCGGGAGGTTCAAGGTCGCGAGCGCCTTGGTATCCGCACCGCCAGAGCCGCCGAGCGTCGTAGGTCCGCCCGCCGTGATACTCGTGGCGCTCAAGCGGTTGGCAGCCGTCCCACCCATGTCATCACGTCCAGCAGCGACGCGCCCGCGGTGATCAGGAATATTGAAAGTGGTCGCTCCGTCGCCCGCGCCGTGTGTCGTCCCAAGTACATCGAAGAGCTTCGCGTAGGTCGTTCGCGAGAGCGCTTGCCCATACATGAGTGCGAACGCGCTGCTTGGGGGCGTTGCGCCCCAGAAGTCCATACCGCCGCCCAGCGGGATACCATAAGCATTGCCACCGAGCGCATGCAGATAGAAGCTCTGGTCCGTGTGACGATAGAGGGCGGTGTAGGGGGAGCCCGTAACCAGCACGTTTGAACCGAGATCCACGCCGGGCGCCAAGCGTAGTGGCTTGGGGCCGAGCCCATCGACGTTAAGCGTCACTCCCTGCCCATTCATCGCGTGGGGCGTAAAGGCGATGATATTGCCATCAAGACGCGACAGGCTGTCGTATTTTCGATAGCTGGCAACGGTGTAGGCCGTCGCCGTGCCGCCCGTCACGATCGCACCGGTAATGTCCTCCCGGAACATCGACGTCGATGCGAGTGGACCGGCCATGATCTCCTTGGTGCCGGCGCCAAACGTTCCCTTGGTCTCCTCGACGGTGGTCAGCGTCAGTTCATTGGACGCACTATAGGTGGCGATACCCGTCCAGAACGCGACGCCGGGCTCGACGACGCTGACGTAGGTCGTATCGCCGATCGACATGAACGAGGAGAACGTGTTGTAAGAGTTGTCGGCGGCGCCGGCGAGCGCCAGCGGACCGCTGCCCGACGTCGTCGACAGCTCGAGGATGCGCGCACGGGCGCGTACGAAAGCCATCTCGTGTTTTCTCCGGAAGAAACGAAGTGCGAAGGATGCCTGGGGCGCTAGCCGTCGCGGCCGCGGCGATCGAACCAGCCGAGCGTCATCACCGAACAACTCACCGACGCCGTAGCCCTTGCCCTGATCTGGCCGCTAGTATTCGTGCGGACATTCAGCGCCAGCGGGGCCGCAATGCTCTGGCTCCAGGTGTAGCCGATGCCGTTGGTGGCAGGCGCCGTATCGGCCGTATCAAGCGAGCTGAAGAGCGCGGAGAACGCGGTCGACGACGATTGCGCGTCCGCACTGATGTTGGAGAGGACCTTGATCCCGGTGGGCACGCTCAGCGACAGCGAAGATGCCGTCGTTCCGATCGTCGCCGAGATCGTGTAGTCCACGACCGGCGTAGTCCACAGGAATTCTTCTCCCATCTGGGTGAACTGCGTCCACTGGCTGGACCCGTTCGTTTTCATCGAACCAATGCGCCGCGCCAGCGTGTAATTCGTCGGCATGGTTGGCGAAGTTGGCGACAACGAAACCAGGGCATCGACAACCCCGGTATCGACGCGCTTGATCAGATGTACGTGGTACCAGGTATTCGTCGCGATCGATCCGGTGTCCAGACCGCCGTTGCCCGAACCCACTGCCCATGCCGACGTGGTCTTGCTGATCGATGAAGCGAGCTCCATCGAGTCGTAGGCGGTGCTGTCGGTCGCAACGCCCGCCGCAACCGCGAATGTCGAGGAGGATCCGGCGGTCGAGAGCGTTAGCCCGTCGATGTAGCCGCGGAGGATCGAGTTCAACCGCCGCCACGGCCGCCACGTGCCGGCGATGCAGGTCCGCACGAACACCGAAGACGAGGCAATGCCCGTCGCCGCGGTGTAGGGCGTCGCCGTCTGCTTCACGTAGGAACCGTTATAGATGACCTCCAGCCACCAATACGACCCGACCGAGTCATTCGGCGTGTTGGTCGCCGTCGTGTCCGAAGTGTAGAAAGTGCCGCTGTTGGTGACGCTGTTGAAGTCTTGCCCATTCGGCAAAGCTTCGTCGACATAGACGCCAAGGTTCTTGCGGCCCTGAGATTGCAGCGATGCCGACAGGGTCTGGGCGCCATCGAGGCTGACGGAGCGCGCCGCCGGCTGCCCCATGAAAACTTCCTTCACCCCGCTCGCCGAGAAGGTGCCCTTGCTCTCCAGCACGGTCGAAACCGTTATCTGGTTCGCGGCGCTATAGGTCAGGACGCCGGACTTGAAAGCCACACCAGGCTCGACCACGGCGCCGATCGTGGTATCACCCACGCTCATCGAGGCGCTGAACGCGTTATAGGAAATATCGAGCGCGCCGGTCACCGCGAACACGGTCTGGCTGTTGGAGGTCGAGTGCTCGAGCACGCGATCCTTGGGCGGAACGAAGGCCATTTCAGATTCTCTCGTCGATGCGGAGCTGCTTGCCGAAGAGCGGCTTGCCGTCGACCGCGAACGCGTTCGAGAAGGCGATCGCGGTCTGATCGGTCACGAGGCCATAGATCGAATCCCGCGCCAGATTGTCGCTTTCGGGATCCGTGATCAGGAGCACGTTGCGTTTACGGCCCTTGACCCGGTCGAGCCGCTCGATCAGGCCGTAGCGCTGATCGGTCGTCACGGCATTGAAGGACAGGTTGGCGCGGCGGAACGTATTGTCGTCCCAGGTCAGCGTCATGCCCGAGGAAGTCGGGGAAACACGGCTGCGGTCGACGTGCTGGATCGTGTCGCCACCGGCAAAATTGTACTTGAAGCTCTCGCGGACGCCCTCGACCAGGCAGCCAGCCTCGACATAGTCGGCGTCGGTGTCACTGATATCAAAGCGCGTATAGCGCCAGACCAGGGGCGCCGGCAGCAACCACAGGAACTCACCATATTCGGCGTCGAAAGATGCCGCGCCGCTGCCGATCGCACCGCTGTCGAGGACGTCGCCGGCGACGCCGCTCGCATCGATCGACGACAGCCGGAGCCGAACGCTCGCATTGGCGCTGCAGGTCAGACCACAGATGAGCACCGTATCCACCGGAAGCCCCGGCCCCTTGTCGGAAATGAACCAACCAACCGGGTCAAGGCTCCGCCACCGCTGCGACGGATGTGGCGTCTTGAGGTTCGACGCCGGCATGGTCAGCGCCTGGCTTGAGGCCGAGATCACAGAATTCTCGGCGACGTTGTCGATGAGAAGGCAGGCGTTAGCCATAGGCGGCAATCTCGACAGTGTCGGCGCCATCGCCGGAAAAATCGACCTCCGCCTTCCACTCCACTACCGTCATCAGGCGACCGAAGCGGAGGTCGAAGCGGTCATGCGTCACCTGAATGACGTCGCCCATATCCCGGCGCAGTGCGCGCCGCGGCAGCGCCATGCGGTAGATCGCGCGTGTGGTCTTGAAGAGGTCGATGAGCCGCGCGGCCTCGGCGGCCGCGTCGGTCTCATTGACGAAATATGATTGTACGGGGTCGCGGTCCTGGGCGAAGGGATGGTCGAGCTGGATCGTGCTCGAGCTGGCCTCCGCGAGCCGGTATGGCTCGGCGACGAAAGCCTTCCGCGCGGCAGTCACAGATCCCGCCAAGTCGGTCTGGGTGGTCCAGCATCGTGCATACGGCACCCGCCAGCGCCAACGTGGCGGCCGATAGGCATCTGGCAACGGCTCGCGCTTGATATCTCCGCCGCCCATGTCGGCGCGGCTGAACGATGCCACCGGCGCTCCCGCGGGCGCCGAGAAGATCCGGACCTCGAATGTCCCGTCCAGACGGTGCCCGCCCCAACCGCCGATGCCGCTCATGAGGGTTTGAACGAATGCGGCAACCGTCAAATTGTCATCGGGCGCGATGAAGTAGGCGACCGGCGCAGGCTGTGCAGCGTTCACCGCCGAGAAGGAGCCCGTATCGAGATCGCTCGGATCGGACAGCACCGTGCGATTGCGCAGGGCCCAGCGCACGATATCTGCGGTGGTGCTGATATAGCCGTCGGAATTATCGCCGCGGACATCGGCGGTCACGGTCCCACTGGCGCTGCTGCCGAGCTTGAACAGCCCTCGCGCGCGGCAAGTTGCATAGCGGCCGCTGACGACACTGGCGGCAACAAGGGCGGCATAGGTGACATAATCGGCATCGGCCACCAGCGGCACGCCGCGGTCGTATACGGCATCGACCGCCTGCAGCGATCCATCGTGCACCTGATAGATCAAGAGGTTCGGCACCAGCAGGACCGGCGACACGTTGAGCGCGTTCCCGAAGACGAGCGGCTTGCGCTTGCCGGCCAAATCGGAGCCGCCGTCGGCATCCCCCGTCCCGCCATAGGTGTTCGGCTGGATCGGGACCTCGAGCTTGTAGGAATAGTCCTCGAGGTCGATCGAGATCGAATCCGTGTCGATGTTCCAGCCCGAGGCGGTGAGCTTGGCGAGCGGATAGGTCTCGGCATAGGGTTGGTCGACGCGGCCGATGCGGATCTGGATCGGGCGCCCATCGATCGCGTAGGACAACGGCAGGAAATCGTACTCGGCATCCGCGTTCGAGATGGTCAGATTGCCGGTCCCGGTCGTGAACTGACCGATATCGCCCTGCATGATCGAGCGTGAAAACGAAAAGCTCTGCAAGGCCCCCCGGAAAGGCTGGTTCGCCGGAGTGTCGGTCGGCTCGGTGGCATAGCCGGCAGCCGTCGAGACGTAGATCTTCAGCGTCAGTTCCGCCGACAGATCCATCGTCATGTCGAAATAGACACGCATTCGCTGCCGGTCGTCGGACCAGGGCAGCGCGCACATCGGAGCCGAGCCGTACATCATGAGCGGTCTGTCAGCACCCAGGGTTCGATTTCAGCGAAATAGGCCAGGCGCGTTCCTTGGGCCTCGAGCAGGAGATCCCACCTGGTCGAGCCAGCGCCGCGAACGGTCGCCGCGCCATTCGCCGATCCGCGCGCTGCATGGGCGCCGATCGCGTAGGCCGTCGAGCTGCCAGCTGCCCGGCCTCGCGCGGCACGTGCGCCGTATCCGGTGACCGTGGCGGCGCCTGCGGCTGTGCCCTTGGCGGCCCTGCCGCCGTAACCGGTGACGGTGGCCGCGCCAGCGGCAGACCCTTTGGCTGCGCGCGCACCTACACCGACGACCGCGGCCTGGCCGGCCGCGCTGCCAACCGCCCGAGAGGAGACCTGGTCGGTCTCCGAGAAGCGGTATCGGCTGAACGGACCGATTGAGAACACGGCTCAAGCCCCCTCTTCCGGCCAGGCCCGACCTTCAGTCTTCCGAGATGGTGGTGCCGTTCGTGATGACCGGCGGGACGGTGTTCGCGATAGCGATGGTCGGCGAGAGTGTGCCCGAATAGAGGATCTTGCCTGCGCCGCTCGCGGCCGTCCCGATCGAGAAATGCGTGGCCGTCTCGCTGCCGCTCGTCGCCGTCGGGAAATTGACGTCATTGACCGGCGAGACATTGCTGCCCGTGACCGTGAAACCCGTCGAATTGCGCGGAACCGCCACGCGCGCATACGGCGTATAGGTGCACTCGTTGGTGGACTGGGTTCCGGCCTCGCCCGGATCCGCCGTATGCAGCGCCACATAGAGGTTTCCGAGCGGCGAGGATGCGGCATTGTCGGCGAGATTCGCGATCGCGATGCCCTGGAAGATCAGCTTGAGCAAGTCATTTTCGAAAGTGTCGCTCTTCGACATGGTGGTCCTTTCAAGTGAAGGGAGCGCGACGTCCGGCCTACGTGAGGCGAAGCCGAAGCTGCCCGACCGGAATCTGCAAAGGCTGGCCGGTGGTGATGGTGCGCGGCATGACAGGGACGCCCGGACACAGCATGTTGCCGGTGCCGGCACCGGCCGCGTCCTCGATGCCGAAGTATGTGATCGTGCCCCAATCGGCGGTCGCGGGCCCGAACGTGATCACCGATGTGTTCACGCTGATGCCGCTCGCATCAGCCGCGCCCATAACGCCGGCGAGCGATTGACGAGCATAACCGCCGCCAGAAATCTCGTGGACGTGCGAGCCGGAATCGCCGGGATCGCCCGTATGCGCCGACAAGTAGAGCGTCGGCGGCGAATACGGTGCGACACCGGTGAGGTTGTCGATGTCCTTCTTTCGATAGTAGCGGGTCGCGCTCATCAGGCTGCTGTCTTGTCGGCCGGTCTAGCCGGCTTGGCACGCCCATTCGTCATCGCATTCCTCAGGGCGTCGATCTTTGCGGACAGCACGTCGCGGAGGTCCTCGATCGCGGCGACGTCGGCGCTCGCGGCCGCGGCGATCGCCTGGACCAGGGTCGAGGTCTGCTGCGCGAAATAGGCCACATTGTCGTTCGCCGCGGCTGTTCCGGTCGCGACGATCGGCGTAATGGTGGTCGTGTCCGTGACCGAGGCCTGCGCGGACGAAGTCGTCGTCGCATAGGCTGTCGTCGAGCTGGTGCCCGTCAGTCCCTCGAGCGCGGACGCGACCGCCTGGTAGATCTCGCTATAGCCGGTCGAGGACGCATAGAAGCTCTTGGCCTGGCTGAGCAGCGTGTCAGCGTATTTCGTTATGGTGCCGATCGCGGTGGCGTCGCCAGCCTGCGCGAGCGCCAGCTGCTGCGAGAACTGCGATTGTGCCGCTGCAAGTTGGTCCTCGGGCGACAGGATCGAATTCGACCCGACCTTCAGGCTGTCGAGATAGTCTCGGATCGTCTTGATGGAATCCGTGACGTCGACCGTGGCCTGATGCAGCACGTCGGCGAGATCGGGGAAGAGCGCGGTAAATTCGTTGAACTGATCGCCGACCAGGCCCGCATCCTGAATGATCTTCTGGGCCTCAGCCTGGAACACCGCGGCGATCTGCGCGAGCATAGTCGGATCGTTGCCGAGCTCGGCGGCGCTCGCAAGATCGGTCTGGTGTTGCTTCAGGAGTGCCGTCGCGTCATTCGCCCAGGAACTGCCGAGCGCCGTATTCAGCCGCGAGGACAGGCTCGACGTGAGTGTGTCTGTCGCATCCTTCACGAGCTTTTCGATCTGCGCCTGCGCCGCCGCGTCGATGGCGGAGAGATCGAAGCCCCAATGATTGGCCGTGCCGATTTGCAGCAGCGTATCCTTGAGGCCGGTGGCCTCATCGTTCACACCCTTGATCGCCTTCTGAAGCGGTGAAAGGTCGTCCGCGCCATCCTTGAACTCCTGGATGACGCGATTGATACCGCCCATCAGCGTTTCGGCGAGGGTGGTTCGGCTGTTCTCATCCTTGGCCTTCCGGGCAGCCTCTTCTAGCGTGGTGAACGAGGACCAGAGCGACTGCAGCTCGTTCGTAAGCGGCCCTAGGTCAACGCCGGCGGCCGCCTCGTTGAACTTCGTGACCTCGCCGGCCATCTTGGTCCACTGGGCCTGCGCTTCCTGCAACTCCTTTTTGGCCTTCTGATCGCCGGCGAAGAGCTGCGCACCGACGGCAACCACCGCCTCGACGCCGCCCTGGATGAAGTTGCCGGAGAAAATGTCGGTGATGGCTTTGTCCGCAAGCTTGGAGGCCAGCTGACCGGCCGCATCCCCGAGAGCCTCCATGCCCGACTTGCCCTGCATCAGCCCCTGCACCAGGCTCTTCGTGAAATCGAGCCCGGCGTCTTTGGCCTCCTGCAGCACGGCGTTCAGCCGCAACGTGCCCGAAAGCGCGTCGTCCATGTAATTCTTCCAGTCATTGCCGTGCAGACGTTGCTGGATCTGGGCGATTTGCTTCTCGGTATCCGAGAGGAACATCGTCTCGCGGTCGAAATTGGCCTGGTTCTGCGCAGCATTCTCGGCCGTTTTCTGCGTGAGACGGCCGAGCTCCTGCGCCTTGGCGCGCAGAGCCGCGAGCTGCTGCTCGTCAAGGGGCGCGCCATTGCGCAATGCCTCGAGTCGCTTGGTTTCGACCGCGGTGTAGGCGGTGGCCTGCCCGACGGACATGCCCAGTGTCGCGTTCTGAACGCGCAGCGCGTCGATCTGTTGATTGACGGCTGCCACGCCGTTGGCCTGCTCGATCACCAGGCGCTTCTGGTTCTCGATCTGCGCCGGCGTCAGATTGGCGCCGAGCATCTGGGCCTTGGCCAGCGCGTTTTCCTTTTGCGCGAGGAGGTCCGTCACGGTCGCGGCCTGGCCGAGCGCGCTGACGCGCAATCCGATCAGTTCGGCGTCTCGATCGAGACGCAAGCTCTCCTGCGCCCGGGCGAGCTTCTCGCCGGCGAGTGTCGCACCGTCCTGGCCTACCGAGAGCTTCTGCAGAGCCGCGGCGTACCGCTCGGAAGCGGTCGCGGCCGTGCCGAGAAGCGCGATCTCGTGTTCCATATCGGCCAACTTCGCCTGCGGCGTCTTCTCGGCCGCGGCGCCCGGGCCCGTGCCCTGAAACGTCGAATACGAGTTCGCCGGCGACTGGATGTTAGCCGCTGAATTTGCGTCTTGATCGTATTTCTGAGCGCCATAGCCAGCCAGCGCCTTCAGCCCCTCGACAGCCGCGCCCGCCGGATTGAGCACGACCTGCATCACCTTGCCCTCGGCCTTCACGATCGCCAGGTAGGCGTCGAGGATCTTCTGGCTCTTTTCGGAAAGTTGAATTTCTGGCAGCTTCACCTTGCTGACGTTGTCGACGATGTACTTAAAACTCTTGGCGATATCGACCATGGTCTCGGCATATCGCTTTTCCGCCTCGAGCGTGGAGGCACCAAAAGCGCTCGCGAAGATCCCGTTGGCCGCGCTTTTCGTCTTGTCGATATCGATCTGCAGCTGCCGCAGCTTATTGATCATGTTTTCGTCGATGCCCTTGCCGGCGGCGGTGAAGGCGTCGGTGATGGCGGCGACGTTGGGAGCGCTGTCGAACAAGGCGCCGTAGGTCGAGGCGCCGCGGCCGAGGCCGGCCTTGAGCAGCGCATTGCGCTGGAAGATGTTGTCGGTGGATGCGACGGCCTTGCCGAACAGCGTGAAGGCTGAAGCCGTGTCGGTCACCTGCTGCATCTGGTCGGCGAGCGCGGGATTGATCTTGCGAATTTGCGCAAGCATCTCGCCCTCACCGTTACGCAAGGCGTTGAAGCCCTCGGTGAACCGGCCAAGCCCGGTCGCAAGCGTATCGCTGTCGATGCCAAACTTTCCCGCTTCCGACCGGAGCGCCTGGAACTGTGTCGTCGTCAGGCCGGTTGCTTCAGAGAATTCCTTCAGCTCCTTCGCCTTCGCCGCGAGCTCGTGTGACTTATCGGACGCGAGGTTCAACACAGCCACGACCGCGCCGAGCCCGGCCGCCGTCGCGATGCCGGCGGGCCCGAGCGCCTGCAGGACCTGCCCGGTGAGGCCGAGATTGCCCGTTAGCGATGCGATCTGCGCGTTGTATGCCTGGGCGACCGGCGCCGCCGCTTTCTGCGCGGCCGTCACCTGCCCCAGCTTTCCCTGGATATTGGCGAGCTCGGCCGCGGCCGCAGATTGCGAGATCCTGCCCTGGTCGACCGCGCGCTGGTAGACCTGCTGGGCCTCGGCATATTGCTGCTGCTGGCGATAACCGTCCTGGTACCGCAGCCGCAGCTTCTCGACGGCCGCCTCAGCGCTCTGCTGCGCCTTCGTAGTCTTGTCGGTGACGGTCGCGGTCCGATCAGCCGCGTCCGCCACCTGGTTATAGGCGCGCGCGACCTGATCCATGCCCTGCTCAGAGCCACGGACCGTCACTTCGCGGACGACCTGCTGGATGTCCATCGGACCTCTCAGGACGGCTTTGGCTTGTTGAGGCGGACGAGCTCGTGGCTATCAAGCCGGCGGAGGATCTCGGCGAAGCGATCGAATTCGCAGAGATCGTCGATGCCGTAGCGCCGCGCGAACGTCACAAAGGAGCCGAAGGGAATGGCGCCGGTGAAGGCGGCGCCAAATCCGATCGACACCGGGCGATCGCTCCGCAGCGCGCGCAGTGCCGCGAGGTAGATGCCCGTTCCGGGGATGAGCTCTGGCGGGTAGAAATGCGCCGGGTGCTCAGCACCGATCTCGTCGTAGCGCTTTCTCAGGAGCTCGACGTCTGGTCCCCATTCGCGCTCCCAGTCGAGGAGCTCGATGAGTTTCCCACGACGGCCTCGGTCTCGGCCTTGACGCCCTGCTGGACGCGCTTGGCGGCGGCGATCACGCCGTCCCGGAAGGGCTTGTAGCGCGGGTTGACGAGCAGTTCCTGGGCGTAGGCCGCATCGAACGGCTTCTCAGCGCCCCCGCTCTTGAAATTGCGCCAGTCGAAGAGGATCGTCTTCGCCATCACGCGGCCGAGCACGCCGGCGTAGGCGGTCGGCTCGATGTTGCCGTCGGCGCGCAGGGCCGGCGGGAGTGCGCGGATCGCTTTCTGCATCCCCCGTTCGAACGCCGGGTTTTCCCAGGGTGCCACCAGCACCTCGAGGTCGCCGAGATCCGGGAGGTCCTTCTGCCATTCGCGGCCGTCGACGACGACCACTGCGCTTTCGATATCCATGTCTTCCTCGTGGGGTTGGGGGGCCGGGCAGCCCCACGACTGCCCGGCCGGGCCCGCCGGCCGCCCTGGGGAGGAACGCGGCTGGACGGGCTTCTCTTCGCGCGTGGGGGCGCGTCTCGATCGACGGGCGGCTACGGCATGTACCAGAAGCGACCGACCGACATGGTGTAGCCAAGGCTGGGGTGCGGCTCGGCGTCGAAGGGGCCGGAGACCTTGCGGGCCTGGTTGGAGGCGCCGACCTCCGAATCCGGCGTCAGGCGGATCGCCGGGAAGTCCCAGCGGTAGCCTTCCTTGTCGCCGTCGTTGTTGCCGGTGAAAGTGGCGAACGATGAGAGCGTATTGTTGATGCCCTTCGCCATGATGGTCGGATCGGCGAGATAGGTATCGACGTTGCCGGAGCCGGTGAATGCACCAACATTCGTCGCCGATGCGCCGAGCGGACCGACGACGGGCTCGCGGCCGATATTGTTGGCGACCTTGATCGAGCCCGAGCTCATGCAGTTGACGCCGCCCATCAGCGTGACACCACCTTCGGTGAGATCGCCGACATTGGTGGTGCAGGTCATGGTCCCATAGGTCGGCGGCGCGACATCGGTCGACCCGGCGTAGCGCACGGTCCCGATCGCCTGCGCCTGGTTGCCGACGAAATCGAAGGAGACGGTAATCTCCTTGCCGCCCGTCAGGGTCACGGTGAGACCGTTGACCAGGGTGTCGTAGAAGTATTCGTACATGGTCGCCGCGACGCCGCTCTGCTGGCTTTCCCAATCGAACGCCCAGATCGTGGTGCCGTTGCGGAGAAAGTCGCCGGTGTAGACCGATATGGTTTTGCCTGTGCCGGCGTCGGCGCCGAAGCCGTCCGGAACGACGTCGAAAGAAAGCCGCTTGGCCGCGACGCCGCCTTGCGCGATCCGCGCCCAGCCGTTGCAGGCTGCTGTTGCGAACTTCTCGCCAGCCGCACCGCCGCCGATGTAGACCCAGCGCCCGTCTCCGACGCCGTTGCCGAGCGTCGTGAAATCCAGCGCGGTGCTGGTCAGCGCATTGCCGCCCGTCGTGGTCGCAACCAGGTCGCCGCTGGCGCCCTGGAAGCCGACGACGCGGACACTTGCACCCACTGGGATCGGATCGGCCTCGGCCGTGAAGGTCGCCGCCGGATATACGATCGAGGTGCCCGTGTTGGACGCCACCCGCGCAACCTTGTTGTTGCCGGCAGTGGGGAAACCGAGCAGCCGCGTCAGATGGCCGGTCTTGAAGTTGCCGCCACCGGCCGCCACCGTGAGCGTCGTGGTCGAAACATCGGAGATCTCGGTGTCGAGCGTGGCGACCTTGATCAGCGCCTGGTTCTGCCAATCCCCCTTGAGGGCGGCCTCGAGGAGGTCGTCGAGATGCTTGAATTTGAGCTCAGTACCGATCGAACCGGCATTGCTCAGATCCGTCAGGAACGTGCCGCCCGCCTGGCCGTCCCCGCGGCGATCGTTGCTGCGGCCGCGCGTCGGCGAGGCCTTCAGGCCGAAATTGCCGTTGCGGAATTCCTGCCAGGCCGGATTGACCGGCTTGACGCCGTAGTTGGCCGCGGACTTGCGCACATAGGACTGCTTGGTCTGGTTGGTTGAGGGGACAAGGCCGCTCATTCGTCTGCTCCTTCGTCAGATTTTCGGGAGAAAAAAACGACGGCCTATTTCAGGACGTCGTAGCGATAGGCGACGGCGAACGGCACGTGGAATTTCGTGCCCTCGCGATTGCGCTCGTCGATCACCGCAGGCGAGACCTCATCCGTCTCAACGCCGCCGAAGGCCTGCGCGCGAAACAGATCGCGCAGCTCATCGGCCCACGCGATGACCTGGGCTTTCCAGCCCGCGGCATTGGTCGCGACCGTGATGATGAAACGCGCCCCGCCCCGCTCTCGAAAAACGGCCGGCTTGCCGGTGCTCATGCGATCTTCGACTGCGGCCGGCCACTCGATCTCGAGATACGGCGGCTTCTGCACGGGCGAGACCTCATTGATCTCGACCAGCGGACAGGCCGTGAGGTTCGGCCAGGTCTGCAGCCGCGCCTCGAATGCGTCGGAAACAGCTTTGCTCGGCATGTCAATTCGGCTGGATGATAATGACCGGCTGGCGTAGATCTCGGGGCTTGCCCGGTCGCGCCTTCTGCTCGGCCTTGGATTCGGCGATGCCGGTGATCTCCCGGTAGCCGAAGGAGATCTTGGCGAACTTGCCGAAGACCGACTTGGCCATGACGGCGATCACCTGGTAGACGCCGTCCGGCGCCTTCTTTGACCAGCCGCGCTCGATCCGGCGGGCGTAGGGAGCGATCGGCGTGAATACGTACTCCCTCACGCCGCTCGGCAGCGACGACAGGGTCCACCCGTCCCTCACCTCGGCGATTTCGTCGCCGTCAGCGAGCAGCCGATGCGATTGCTGATAGGCGCCGCTTTTCACCGGCGAATGGCTCCAGAGCAGCCGGCCGATCTCCATCAGCAGGATGGGCATGACGTCATAGGTGCGGACAATGACGCCGTCGGCGCGGACACGCTCGAGCGCCTCGGTGCGTAGCCCGTCGACGATCGTCTCATGAGGAACGTCCTGTCCGAGCGCCTCACGGTTGCGGGCATCAGTGTCGGCCAGAATCTGGCGGGCGTTCTCGACCAGCACGTCCGCCCTCGCCTCCGGGCCGAGCCAGGAAGCGATCGCGACGTCCAGCTCGCGCCGGATGGGCTGGACCTTGGCCTCGATCATTCGACCCACATTTTCCAGGCGTAGCCGTCGCCATCCGCCGGCAGCGGCCGGCTGGCGACCTCGTAAGTTTTGCCGCCGACCGTCAGCGTGAAGGTGCCACCGGCCGCGGGTGCGGCGACTTCCTTGGCCCGTACCTCGATCCAGGCCTGGCCCGCCGGCGGCGAGCCATCCTCGGGCTTCGCGCCAGAATCCCTGACGTCGAGCAGGACCGTGCAACCCGCCGAGCTCCCGCCGCCGGGAGGCGTGTATGACGCGGCCTTACCCCAGGCGAGGTAGGCCGCGTTGATCGCCGCGGCGGCGAGAGTATCGGCGAGAGCCATCTGTCAGGTCCGTTTGCCCTGATGCAGTGCCGACGGCATGGTGCAGACGAAGAGCGGATACGAGAACAGCTCGACGTCAGCCCAGGAGTTGCGGTCCTTGTCCGTCACGATGCCCGAATAGACCTGCTGGCCCGGTGTATTGACGAATTCGAAGCTCTCGCCCGGCGACTGCGCGACGGGAAAGATGCCAGCGTTGATCGGGAAGAACTTGGCCTTGTCGGTATTGACGGCGACCTCGCTATTGTCCGAACCGCGATAGTTGACCCAATTGATGTCCCCATATCGGAAGCTCGACCAGGCCGTGCCAAACCCATTGCGCAGATCTTGGGCCTGCTGCGTAGCCAAGAAGGTCTTCTCGACTTCGGGGTGCGTGGTCAAATCGTCCCAGAAGGCATCGCCCACGATGGCGCCGATAGCCACGCCATTGCCTCCGAGCCCTTTCAGCGCGGTCGTGATCGAACGCTTGACCGCGTTACACTTCTTGCGGATCGCGCCCGTGGCCGGATTGGCGTTGTCGAGATCGAAATCGATCTCAGCCGGAATCGACTGGCCAAATTCAGTCGCCCAGTCATAGATCGCGGAGCCGTCGGCATCGAGCGCCTTGCCCTGGATTGCCGCCATGCGGTGATATTCCCACGTCAGTTCGAAGTCGCCGCGGATCAGGCCCTGCCGACGAGCGACCTCGGTCTGGAGTTGCTTGAGCTCGGTCTCCGAGCCAAAGGCGCGGATGCCCTGCAGCTCGGAGGCCGTGATGCGGCTGGCCTCGGCCAGACGCACGGTCTCGAAGGCGCGGACCTTTGACTTTTCGCCACCGCGCTGCTTCGGCGCCGAGCCGCGAGGGGTGGTTTGGATCAGCGCCGGCGCGTTCGCGCGCTCTTCGATGAAGACGGCGGTGGTGCGGACCGGGACCGGCAGGAACAGTCCGCTGATCGAGCCGAGAAAACCGGGCGTGTAGCCGAGCTTGTCGACGACTGCAGTCAGCGTGGTGGAGCTGAACGCATCCTGCTTGAAGACGTCCATGGTGAGCATAGTCGAATTCCCTTTTCAGTTTTGCGCGTGAAGCGCGAGCGGAGGTGGACGCCGGCCGATGCCGGCGCTGTTGCTTCAAGCGACCGTGGGGAAGTCGGCTTGCCGAGACGTCAGCGGAGGATGATGCCGAGGTCGTTGAGTTCCTGGATCGCCTGCGCCTTCTGCGCGGCGGTCAGGTTGCTCGTCGGCCAGACGAGATCGGAGGCGCGGAGCTCGCAGGAGCGGCGCATGACAACGCCCTGCTTCTTCGTTGAGCCATCAGTCGAAATGGCACTGAACAAAACGCCGGCGGCGCGCTGGCTGCCGTCTGTCGCAGTGGTGTCGAGGGCCTTGTAGTCATAGTCGCCCGGATCCTCGACGCCGACAGTCACCGAGAACGCATCGCCTGCGACGAAGTCGGTGGCACCGTCAGCGATCGCGAACTTGATCTGGTTGGCAAACGTGTTGCCGACGATCAGGCGGCCGATAGCGACGCCTTTCGGGTCCATCACCTCGAAGGTGCCGCTGTTGGTGTTCGGCTCGATGCAAACGATGCGATAGACGCCATTCTTCGCGTCGGCGAGCACCGGAGAGGTTCCGTCGAGCGTGAAGACGCCGTTGCCGGTATTGCTGGCATCGGCCGCGGCGGAGGACGTCACGCTCGAGGGGACCGGCGTGCGGCCGAGGACCTGTGCGGTAACGAGCGTCTGCGACAGGCCAATCGTGACCTGGTCGCGGGAGCGCCTGCCGTTGGCTTCGCTAACGATGAAGCCCCCGGCGTGGAGAGTTTCAGTCAAGGTGGTCATGATCTCGTACTCCTGTTCTCAAGACCGAGGGTTTCGCCCGCGCGGATGCGCGGAACGTCACAACGTCACTTCGTGGGGATTCCGTTGAGCTTGTTCGCCTGCGCGATCGCAGAGTCCCAACCGGCGGTGACCAGCTCTTTGGCGGTGCCGGCGGGCTGCGCGGTGTTGAGCGTGGCTTCGTCCGAGGCATTCGCCCTGGCGGCGGCCAGGTCGGCACGCACCTTCGTAATGGGCGTCTTGGCCGTGACGAACTTCCGCGCCTCGGCCGAACTGACGCCGGCGATCGCGCAGAGCTCGAGCGTCTCGCTGGCCATCTCGGCAGTGTAGGTGTCACCACCGGCCGGCGCCTCGGCCGCGGGAGCCGCGAGCGCCGTGGGCGCCGCTTGCTGGGCGGCAGCCTGGGTTTTCTTGCCCGAACCGTTGCAGGTCGGGCAGTTATCGCCGTCGTCTGCCGGCGCTTCCGCCGCAGGCGCCGCGGCAGCGGTAGGCTGTGCGGTAGCGGGCGCCGCCGGCGCGGCAGGCGTTTCAGTCTGAGCGGCCGTAGCCGCCGTCGTAGTGGTAGTCATGGGCGCTGGCCCTCCGGTTGAAACCGCACTCGCAGCGGCGGAAGTGCTGCGCGACCGGCCGGCCGCGAGATCTGTGAGCTCGGCAAGGGCATCTTCGAAGGTCGCGATCGCGTCGGCATAGCGGCCATCGACGGCAGCGCTGTCCGGAGCCATGCCGGCCTCTGTCTTCATCGCCTGGCTCGAGGTCATCCGCCCTTGCCGCCCGACGAGGTCGCAAAACTGCTGACGGCAGTTGTCGACCACGGACTGCATCGCCTTCGTCGCACCATCGGAGAGTGGCGCGTGGGCCCAACCATCAACCTTGCGCTCGCCCGAATAGATGGCGGTGTATTTGGTTCCGGCGGCCTGGTCGTAGGCCGACTGATCGATATGGACGATGACGGCTCCGATCGACCCGACCTGCGCCAGGCGCGGGAGGACCAGACGCTCGGCGCTGCCTGCAACACCATAAGCGGCCGAGGCGGCTTGCGGATTGGCAACGGCCCAAACCGGCTTGACGCTGCGCGCCGCGATGACCTTGTCGCAGATATCCAGCATGCCGGCGGCCTCGCCGCCCGGACTTTCGACATCCATCAAGATCGCCTTCACGCGGCTGTCCGCGAGCATCTGATCGAACGCGGCGCTGAGGCCGTCGTAGGTCGTCCAGCCGCAGAGCGCTGTCAGCCAGTCAAATCGACGGGAGAGCACGCCGCAAACCGGCAGGATGGCCACGCCTTCGTCGGTTAGACCGAATTCGGCAACGCCGCCGGCGACGGTCACCGGCTGAGCATCCACGATTGCCGAGAGGCGCGAGGTCGAGGCCTTCGTCTGCTGTTTCTGCTTCTTGCTGGCCCGCGCATCGCCGAGCTCGCCCGACAGCACGCGCTTGGCGAGCGGCCCCTCCAGGATGGTCCGGAGCGCCGTCGGCTCGATGCACTGCGGATGGCCGAATAGCCGCTCGGCGATATGCGGATATGCAAAGCTCACTGCTGCACTCCCTGCTGCGCCGGCGCCGCGGCCGGGTCTTCCGCGATCTGCTTGGCGGCCGTCGGCGTGCCGGTGCGCTTGATGCCGAGGCGCCGTTCGCGCTGCTGGTCGCGGGCGATACGACGGTCGTTTTCGACGGGGTCGCGGCCGGCGGCTTCAACCACGAGCGAGCGCGGCTTGAAGAGATTGTCGACGGCGATCGCTTCGGCCTGCAGGTCCTTGAGCGGATCGATCCATTCCCAGCTGGGCGGAATCCAGGTCACCCGGTTGTAAGGCCGCGGGTCGTCGGCGAAGCCCGGAAGCTCGATCGCGCCGGCGAGCACGGCCTGCTTGAGCCAGAAAGCCCAGACGGCACGGCACATTTGGAAAACCACGACGCCATGCTGTTGAGCCTCACAGCGCCGTCGCAGATCAATATTGGCCGACCGCTCCGAGGAATAATTCGCCTTACCGCGGTCGCCGGTGACACCAGCATAGGGCAGCCCGAGCGCGGCGCAGATCCGCAGAAGGGTGCGATATTGGAAGGGCTCGTAACTCTGCCCGACCTCGGCCGGCTGCGCCGTCGAGATATCCTCGCCTGGCAGAAGCTCATGGGCGGTACCGGGTGAGAGATTGACCGGCGCCGTCTTGGCATCGGGGTCTCTCGCGACGTTGAGCGCTTCCTCGAAAAACTCGCCGGTTGGATCGTTGCGTTTGATGAAAACCGAGAACAGCGCCGCCGTTTTCTTTCGCTCGAGCTCGGCATCGTCGAAGGTATCGAGCATCCACAGCGAGACGATCGCGGGCGTGAGCTTCGACAGCCCCCGGATCTGACCGGCCTCGACCGGATCAAAGACGTGCAGAATGCTCTCGGCCGGGACGCGGACCAGCTCGCCCGTGTTCTGCTCGACCGTTTGATCGCCGGGATGATCCTTGTAGAAGTGATACGCGACGCGGCGACCGATCCGATCGAACTCGATACCTTGCCGGATGAAATTGCCATTCGTCGCCGGCTCCGTTTTCCAGACCGGCAGCATTTCGCTGGGTAGGACCTGCAGCTGGAGCGGCACGGTTAACCCATCTGACAACAGACGTGGACGAAGCCGGATGAAGACCTCGCCGGCAATGAAGAGCTCGCGGCCCACGCGGCGCTCGAGGCCATAGAAGTCGGTCAACCCGTCCGCGTCGGCCTCGTCGGTCCAGTCGGTCCAGAGCTGCTGCAGTTTGGCCTTCAGTGGGGATTCGGCGACGTCGGGCTCCGGCTCTTCCTCGTCCAGCTTTGGGCCGCCGTTGGCTCCGATCGCCTGCACGCCGCTCTTCGGCTCGTTGTTCTCCTCGGGCGGCGGGGTCCAGCTGGGCACGATGCCCGCGCCGATCAGGTTCGAAGTGAAGACTTCGACCGCATTGGCGGCATAGCCGTTGTTGCGAACCAGATACCGCGCACGCGAGAGGGCGGTGCTACCCGATGCCGTAATCAACGTGTTGACGTGGACGCGGCTCGGCACCCAGTTCGCCATGCGCCGCGCCATGCGGCCGGCCTCGAGGCCGTCGCTGATGGCTTTCACCTTGCCGCCCAGGAAGGAAAGCAGACCCACGCTCAGAGATCCTTGCAGGCGATAATGCGATAGGAGCGCCGCGCCGGCGTCGACTGCAGCGTGCCGATCTGCGCCTTCAGCCCCGCGATCGCGGCGTTCAAATCGGCCATGTCGCGAAACTCCGCGCGCTTGTCGCCGGAGCTCGACGATTTGATGCCGGTGGCCTGCAGCTCGTAGAGCGCGTCGAGGCGCGCCTGCAGTTGCTCGAGGGAAGCGGGCATTGATCAGTCCATGTGGCTGGATCGGGTGGAGCGGCGGACCATCGGTCGCCGCGCGGGCGGCGGTGGGACGGTTGCGGTCGCGGACACCGCCGGCGCATCGGCCAGTGGCGGATTGTCGTTGGGGGCGACGCCAAGCTGGTCCTCGAGCTCGCGGAATTTGTTGGGGCGCCAGCGGTCCCAGCCGCGCATCGCGGCGAGCGCGCGGGCATAGTTGGCGCAGTCCAGGACCTCGTTGCGGCGACCTTCCATCTTGGTCCAGGTGAGGCGCGTGCGGCCGCGGACGACGCTGGTGGTCAGCTCCTCCGAGGTGAGTTGTTTGACCTGGTCCTCGGTGACGTCTTCGGGAAGGTGCACGTAGCCGGCATGGTATGCCCTGCCCTCTTCCGGCCGGTCCAGGCCCAGCTGGCCCATCAGTTCCTGCTTGCAGAAAGATGAACCTACTTTCACCGTCTTGAGACCGCGACGCAGCTTCTTGCCGTGCACGGTGACGTCGAGCGCGCCGACGCCCACATACGCCATCAGCGAATTGTCCTGGCCGTCGATCGCGTGGACGTTGTTGCGGCCCATTTGGCTGCGCACGAAGGGACCTACCTCGCCCGCGAATGCGCCGGAATCGATACCCCAGTCCCGCACCGACATTTCGGCGCCGCTCTCGTGGCGCCAAGTCTCGTCGAACATTTTCGCGAGTTCATCCCAGGTCGCCTGATGGATCACCTGCCCGGGGATGACCCGGTGCTCGATCAGCCACCGCTCGCGATTTCGGCCGAAGCCCCAGACGCTGACCTCAAGGCGATCCTTCTGAACGTCGACACCGGCGAACAGGATCAGCACGCCGCGAGGCACGGTGCCGGATCTGTAACCGCCGCGGCGGCCGAACACGCGATCCCATTCGGGAGCCTCGCCTGCCACCTTCCACGTCCTCGCAAGCTGCGTGTTGAAGAAGGTCTTCAGGGCCTCGATGCCCTCCTTCTGCGCGTCGCGGTACTTCTTGACGAGCTTGCGGATGCTCTGTTTTGGCGCGTAGAGCTTGGAGGCTATGCCTCCCGCGTGATCGTTCGGTACCCCGCGCTTGCCGCACTCGATGCAAACCGCGTACTCCACCCCGGGGGCGGCGGGATCGCAGATCCACCGCTCCGGTTTCTGATGCTTGCCGCAGCAATCGAACTCGCGGGTCTGGCGCCAGACGATGCGCTCGAGCGCGCGAAGCCGGTCGGCCTCAGTCCATACGACGCCACAACAATCGCCGACATAGGCGGCCGTGTCTGGCCGGATGTGCCCTTTTGCATCCTTGTCGAACCTGACCTGCTCCCATTCCAGGGTTTGCTGATGCCCGCAGTGCGGGCATGCAACGAAGGGTTTCCGCTGGTCGCTCGCCGCGTAGGACTTGGCGATAGCGCTGCGCCCTTCGATCGTGGGCGAACAGACGCGGGCCGAGAGGCTGTTGGCGGCGAATTCTGCCTGGCGTTCCTCCGCCAGGGCGATCGGCGAGCCTTCACTGCCGGCCGATGGCGGATACTTGTCGATCTCGTCGAACAGCACAATGCGGATTGGTCGCATCGCAAGGTTGGTCGGGCTGTTGGCGCCGACCATCGTGATATGCCCACCGGGGAATTGCTTATGGGTGAGCGTGTTGCCGGCGTCACGTGCCTGGCCGCGGAACAGTTCCCGCAACACCTTGGTGTCGCGGATCATCGGCGCCAGGCGGTCCTTCGAAAAGGTCTCGGCCGCCGCGTCTTTCGGCTGAACCACCAGGATCGGACATGGATCCAGGTGCATGTAGTAACCGGCGACGTTCTCGAGGAACGTGGTCTTGAGCAGCTGAGTGCACGCCTGCAGCGTGATGACCTTGACGCCGGGTTCCGTGGCCCAGAGCATCGGGCCTCGCGCAACCTCTACTCGCGCGACGATGAAGCGGCCGCCGTTGGAGGACTCCTTCGATAGCTTTCGGTGCTCCTCCGCCCATTCAACGACCGTCATGTTCGGCGGAGGCTTCAGCCCCGCGCGCCATGACGTCGTGAGGTCCTCAGCGTGGCGGAGCGAGCTCGGGAGCAGCGATATCTCCGAGCTCCTCAAGGTGCTGGCGGACATACTTCGTCAGGACCTCGACCAGCTTGCGATCGTCGACTTCGAGATCCGACGCCATCAGCGTGACGACCCGCACCGGCCAGGCCAGCCAGGCGTCTCGCAGCTCCCGCGCCTGGTCGAAGAACGCCTTGTTGGCGGCGGCGCGGTCGACGAGCCGGCCGCAGTCCACCTCGAATTCGCGCGCGCGCTGGCGCGCAAGAAAGTTCTCTTTGACCCGCTGTGCCCCCGCGAAGGGCAGCATCTTGCCGTCGGCGAGGAGCTGCTCCAGGTCGGCGTCCGTTGCATCGGACGGGGTCGTTGCATCCGGACGGCCAGGCGTTGCACCCGCGGATGCAACGGCAGCGGCTTTGGAGGGCGCCGTCCCAGCCTTCGCTTTGGCCGGCCGGCGCCGCGACTGGGTCAAATTGACGTTGGAGGCCCGGTCTGCAACCACCTCAGACAACACGACTTTTCCGCCGTGGGACCGAATGGCCCCGCTCTCGACCTGACGGCTCAAAGTCGACTTGTTGATCCCGATCATCCGGGCTGCTTCGCTGATCGAAATCAGCTCCAAAGGCGTTGCATCAGGCCCGCGTTGCATCAGATTTGCCCCCCGCAGCTAGCGAAAAAATGGGGCCGGGCCACCGGTTTTTGGTTTTCTCTGGGGAGGACCCAGCCGACCTGATTGAAAATTGTCCCGCGTGAGTTGCAAGATTGGGTTGAATGACCCTTGTTGTCGCACAAAAGAAAGGGATCTGTATCTCGCTGGTTTCAGACACCGGCGTCACCTCGAATGGCGTTCAGTTGGGATTAGAACACCACCTTCCAAAGGTATGCATCCTCAATAGTCAGCTCGCCGTCGGATTTGCGGGCGCGTCCGAGCTGGCCGTTCAAGCTATAGCTGCCTTTCCTCGCGAAGTTTCCCCGACCTACCACGCGGTCACTCAGCACTTCCTCAACTCGCATAGAACAGACAACGTCGACTACATTATTGGTTTTGGCGCGCCCCTTTTTAAGCTGGCAAAGATATCCAACAATGAAGTCCGTCAGAATAGAACGTTCGAATGGATCGGTGATCAGGCCGGCTTTGAGAACTATCAAAGGTTTCGAACAGAGCGCGTCGATCCCGCGGTGCCACACTTCTCGACCATGATCAGTTCGACCCGTCCTTCCGAGCGAGGCACCCCGACCTTTGACATGGTTGGCTGTGTGCGAGACGTCATCCTTGGCCGACGTGTTCACTCTGTTTTTGGTCATCCTGTCGCCATTAGCAATGCCGATGGCGCGTTCGAGCTCAGAAGCTACGCAATTACGTTGGAAGAAAAGAGCCTCGCGATGCCTGACGGAGCGGCGCTTGATACCTTTCTACGTCAACTATCGGAAGCCCGAGCGTATTCGTTTAGTTGCTTCGTTGGCTCAACTGGCGACACGACGAACGCAGTTGCGTTTCACTACATGCGAGGCAAGGTGACCTACGTCTATTATGGTCAGCCAGGACACGCACTGACAGGGTACAAATCCTTTACTGGATTGAACATTGTCGAAATGGGTGAGACCACGAGAGCAGAATACGGAATCTCTTGGATCGGAGCCATCGGAAGCAGAACTGGTGTTCCGGCCGATTATGGTATCCCCGCCTCGGCATGGCGAACTCAAAAAAGCGCGGCTCGATAAATTCGATGCCCGCACTCTGGAGTCCGATAAGAGCCATTAGCGGACTCCAGATTATCCAATTCCGCTGACGACAAAATAAGTTGAGGGTGCTTCATGCAGGCCAAGTTTGAAATGACAGATGGCCGGAAGGCCTTGACAGGCATCTTGGCTGATTTTCCGAGCGACAGCGCCTTTTGGAACGAGGCTCAAAATCGCTTTCAGTTCGTCGACCGACTGCTGATCGAATGTTTGGGTTGGGAGCACCCATTTGTTGAGGTTGAGCAATCGGACGATGCGGGCGGCAGAGCCGACTATCTCCTTGGAAAGCCGACAAAGGCAGCTCTCGAAGCAAAGCGTGAGGCAGTACACTTCTCATTCTTACCTGCCACAAAAGGGGCCAATGTCCGCAAGCTGCGACCGCTCGTAGAAGCCTGCAAAAATCTAGAAAGTGCGGTGCTGCAAGTACTTAGTTATTGCACTCTTCATGGCGCTCAAATCGCAATTGTCTGCAACGGCCCACAACTTGTTATTTTTCAGCATCACATTCCAGGGCAATCTCCCCTTGATGGAGAGTGCTACGTCTTCGACGGCTTCGACATCTACGAAAGTCAATTCAGCTTACTTTGGACATTGCTTTCACCCGAGGGCATTGCCGAGAACAGAGCCTATCACAAGCTCTCCCAGTATCGAAACCCGCGAATTCCTGCCAAGGCCTACACGGCAATCGCCGAACCGATGGGCTATCGCTATCGCAATGAATTTCAGGAAAATCTACGGACCTTAGCCGAACTGCTTCTCGACACTGTCGAGGAAGACCCCGATTATAAGGAGGAATTCTACCGCGAGTGCTATGTGCCTCTCGAAGCTAACAATCGTCATTTGCTTTTGAGCAAAAGCATCATCTCAGCTCGCTACAAACGCGTGGGCGAAACTGGCAGCGCGCCGGCAATGATGAATACATCCGTCGAGGACGGACGCCTACAGATCGACAAAAAACTCGCTGCGAAAACGGTAGGATCAAGGCCAATCGTCGTCATTGGCGACGTTGGCGTGGGCAAGACCTCGTTCTTCGAGAATCTCTTCTGCGAACTCAGCAACGAAGATAAGGCAAACACCATTTTCATCCACCTAAACCTCGGGGAACGCGCCGCGCTGTCAGAATCCGTTAGAAGCCATGTACTCCAAAGTGTGCCGGAAATCCTTCGGCAGAAGTACAAGATAGATATCAACTCGAACTCGTTTATCAACAAAGCATACAAGGGGGAGATCGACGGCTTTGAGCAGAGCCCAGAGGGACGCCTGAAGAAAATTAGCCCAACCGATTACGAGAGAGCACTCATTGCCTTCCTTGTTGCGAAGGCCGCGCAGAAAGACTCCCATCTGCGAACCTCACTCGAATACCTAGCGAAGCACGAAAATAAGCAAATTTTGATTGTCATCGACAACGCAGATCAACGGAATTTCGACACACAGCAGGAAGCATTCATCATAGCACAGGAGCTTGCTTCCTCTCGAAGTCTTCTGGTCTTCGTGGCATTACGCCCCAGCACTTTCTTCCAATCCAAGCTGACAGGAGCGTTGTCGGGGTATCAGAACCGCTTGTTGACTATCTCGCCTCCGCCGGCAGATGAGGTTCTGCGAAAGCGCATAACGTTCGCAGTGAGAGTCGCAGAAGGTCAGGCCGCCCCCAAAGCACTGGACGGTATTCGCCTTAACATTAAGAGCATTGTCTACTTTCTCACCGCAACGCTTCGCTCAATTAGATCAAACGCTCAAATCCGGACATTCCTGAGCAATATTACCGGCGGAAACACGCGTCTGGTTATCGAGCTGATTACCAGCTTCTGCGGCAGCCCTAACGTCGACGGTCGTCGGATCGTTCGAATTGAGGAGGACGAAGGAAACTACCAAGTCCCCCTTCACGAGTTCACCAAACACGCACTGCTCGGCGAATATTCATACTACAACCAACTATCCTCGCTCGTTGCCTGTAACATTTATGATGTAAGTTCCGCTGACCCGCGAGAGCATTATCTCTCGCCGCTGATCATTGCTTACTTGGCGTCGCCGCTAGGCAATCAGAATAACGATGGCTTTGTTCCTGCAACCAACATCATGAACGAGATGATCCGCATTGGGTTTAGTCAAGACCAAATAAGGATTGCGCTCAAACGATTGGCCGAAAAGCGGCTGATCGAAACGCCTCACGCTCATTATCGAGAGATCCGTGTATCAGAGGACGCTTTGCCGGATCAGTTCTCATTCAGAGCAACCTCGATTGGACTGTACCACGTCAGGTTCTGGCTTGGAGCGTTTTCGTTTCTCGACGCGACTTCGATCGACACTCCCATTTTTGACGACAGCGCAAGGTCCAAAATATTCAAGACGGCGCCTTCGTTCGAAATAGCTGACCGCTATGAGCGCGCGCGAGCCTTCAAGTCATACCTCGAACGGTCTTGGCACGAAGCCAATTTCCCCGTCTCTTATCTTGATCTACCTCAGGTGTTTTCAGCGCAGTCGGACAGCTTTACGTCAGTCTCACGACATCTTAAAAAGAGCGCCGCACAGGGACGGTCCGGCACGCGAAGATAGCGATGTTCTGCGCTGGATTCCGATAACAGCCCTTAGCGGACTCCAGAACGTCGACCATTGTTTTCTACTAAACCTCGATCATTGGAGCGAAATCATGTTGCGCATTGCTTTTTTCGTGGCAGCGGTCTGCCTTGGCATTTTCCCGGCTCTTGCCGCTCCCTCTGGACTACTGAACAAAACTGTACGGATTTCCTACGGTTTCCTAATCCCAGGTAAATCAACCGTCGGTACGACGAACGGGAGCGGGCGCAGGGAGGGGCTGGTGCTTTACATCAGCAGCGCGGGTCGGGTTTTCGCCAAACGGGCTAGTAGGGCCGGTCGTGGCGAGGGAGAAGATGCGCAAGGAGGGCCGGAGCGAACTGGAGGCAACTTCCGCTTCGCGGGATCTAGTCTCGTCGCCACCCGCAAATTCGGAAATGCAGCGGGCCAAATGACAGTCACCTTCGACGCCGGCTTTCAGACCTGTACTGCGGATTTCGTCGTCGGGGGCGAGAATGGAGCGCCCATGACGTGGGTCGGTCTCAACGGAGAGCGGTACACGCAAACGGGGCGCCCCGCGTTTTCGTCGGTAACGTGCTCTGTTGAGAACGGAAACGCCTTCGCCAATTAAACGCTGCCTTCAGGCTTGAGTTGGCTTCCAGATGGTCGCGAAGAATCCGATAACAGCCCTAGCGACCCCAGCGATGGCGCGCAGGGCGCGGTGTTCGCGCGGCCCGTCTAAGTGATCGAGACCTTGAAATTTTGCAGCACCAACGTTCCGGAGCCATCGACTACTTCCGGACCGAATTGGACCTCACCGAGGTACTCAGCCCCGGTCATGATCCCCCTCGAGATCAGCGCGTTAAACAACGCCCTCCAGTCGAACGTCTCCTTGGGAGCGTCCTTGGTGACGTCCAAGCTCGCGGCGGGATTGCCCACGCGGTAGGTCACGTCAACAGCCTTGCCGCTGCCGAACCACGTAAGCAGCTGCATGTGGCGAAGTGCTCCGCCTGGCCGCGGCACGAATTGCAATCCGAAGTGCTGCATCGTGGATGTGAGCTTGGCGCCCAGGTTGAGGCCGCCGGTCGTGTCCATGTAACCGTATGAGGCATCGTGCTCGTTGATGCCGATCTGCACATCATCGATATTTGCGAGTGAGCCTGCCACGACCGCCAAGTAAAGGCTATGCCAGCTTTGCGTGGGGTAAGCGATGTGGAAGATGTCGTCGGTGCTGTCGTAGAAGCCGAGGCCCACGTTCGTAGCCGCGGTGGAGGTGCCCGAAATCCGGACGTCTACGTAATTTACGGTGGCGCCGTCCACCGTGGTAGAGCCAAAGCCAGCGACGGACATTGTCAGCCCGCTGCCATTGAGATTGGCGAACGTATAGGTGGGTAGCGTTCCAGGACTACCCGCCACCGCTCCAGACAACGATGGATTGCCGAAGAGGTTGGCCTGGTCTTGTGTCGCAAAGACATAGAGCCGAGGCCAATCACCACCCAGCTTGTACACGTCCACCTTCGGCGAAGAGATGGATACGTACGGCTCCGCGAAGTTCCGGACGCTCTGATCAACGGCGGACGTGTACCCGAGATTGTTGGTGAAGTACTGTATCTCATAGGCGATTTCGCCAACGTTGGCGGTACCCATGCTCGTGGTATGTAGCCACAGATCGTACATCGCCGAAACCTGACCAGTGCGGGTCATGGTCCAATCGTGACTGGATGTGAGGGTGGCAATCGCCGAAACCTTTCGGTGGGGCACGTCGGCAGCCAGCGCCACGTGATTATACGAGCGGACGTTCCCGTTGCCGGGGCTCGGCCATGCCCAGCTGTAGGTGACTGAGATAGGTTCAGTCTTATTCAAAATCTTGGTGGAGTCAGTGTAGTCGCTGCCGCGAACGAGCGCCCCCTTCCCCCACGGATTAACTCGGAAAATATAGGCTCCGACGGAGAGCGAGACACCGTCTTGGGCAAGCACGATAGGTCCGCGTGCTCCCGCGAGGCGAGCGGCCGACTTCAATCCAAGGCCGAGACCGAGGCGCGGCATCAGGACAGGCTCTTCACCGCGATTTTCTCGCCGGCGGCGATCGCAAGCTCGATCGCACTGCCGGCCGAGACCAGGCGACGGGCCGTGGTCGCGTTTGAGGCGGCTGTTGCCGTCGGATCCGGCGCCGACCCTTTCGCCACATAGGCGTCGGTGTCCACGGCAACGCGCGCGATACAGGCGTTATTGCAAGCGGTGACCTGCGCCGGCGTGACGGCGTTCGCCATCGTAGCGGCCGAACCACCGATCGTCAGGGCTTCCTGGTAGAGGCACGGCCCGTTGATGCTCGAGCCGCTGTAGTTCTTAAAATCGATGCCGCCGATTTCAACGGATGCCGTTGCCATGGTGCAGTTCTCCCTCGGCGCTTGAACCTCGCCGGCGCGCCCAGCGCGAGAATTTCGGGGTTAGAGGAATTCGCCGCCGAGGTGGTCCTCGAGCTCGTTGTCGCGGCGGTCGTAGATCAGCAACGTGTCGAGCTTCACGTGTCGGCTTTGCTTCTTGACCATCATCGGGTCGGCGCGCCGGCCGAGCGCTTCGGTGATGAACCCGGCGCGCATCGAATGACCGGAGAAGGCCGCCTCATCCAGGCCGGCGGCCTTGATGGCCCGTTTGACGATCCGCGCGATGGATCTGCCGGATAGTGCGCGGGCGCCGACGCGGCCGTGTCGATCGACTTCGCGGAAGACAGCACCGGCGGCGATCCCGGCCGCGGCCAGCCAAGCGTCCAGGGCCTCGACCGGGCGGAGCGTCTTTCCGTTAGGGACCGGGATCTCGGTGCCCTTTCCTTCCTGGTCACTCTTGGAACTCGCCAGGCGGATGAGGATGCCGGCGGGACGCCGGTCGATCTCCTCGAGCTGCAGGGCGATCAACTCGGATCTACGCAACGCCGCCCCGAATCCGACAAGCAGGATGGCCCGATCGCGCAGTCCCGCGAGAGTATTTGGCAAGGTCTCGAGCACTTTTGACAAGAGCGCCGCTGTTGTCGGCTTCTTGCGGGTCGGCTTCGACCGCAGCGTGCGGCGGATGCCGCGCATTGTTGCCTTGACGCCCTCGGCGTTAGTCGGCGGCTCCAGGCCGGCTGCCTCGTGGGCGCTCCGGATCGCGGAAACACGCCTCTGGATCGTCGACGACTTCCGCCCGCGATCCGCGAGCTGCGCCAGGTAGCGAGCAACCGTGGCGGGTTCAGCCGGCAGGCTCTGGACATCCGCGACCGTGCACCAGGTGGTGAAGTCGGCCCAGTCGGTGCGGTAACCCTTGCGAGTATTGGAGGCCTTCTCTGCCTCGATGAAGGCCCGCACCGAGGCCATCGGGTCGACGAGCTCGGTGGACATCGAGGGTCCTCATGACCGAATAATACAGGAGCACGTTCCCGAGGCTCTCCTTTTCAGCTAGCCTCCGGGTATGGACGCTGACGATCTCGAAGAACTCGATGAGCTGCTTGACGCCCTTTTGAATGCTCACTTCGATCTGGAGCTTTTGGATCGAGGAGGTCAGCGCGACCCTCGTTTGCGGCCTCGGTTTCAAGAGGAATTCGACGACGCGCGAAAAGAACTGATTGCTTTCATCCAGCGAACGCGCAGCAGCTAGAGTCCATTAAGGGCGCTTATCGGACGCCAGCAGCTCAGGGTCGAATAACATCTGCGATGCGTCGGTTTCGCGCGCGCCGGCGCTCACGCTTCGCTTCAGCAGCCCAGATCTTCGGGAGGGCTTGCTCGCGCGCGATCGCGGCTAAAGCGGCGCGGCGTGCGGTAATAGCCCGCGCGGCTTCAAGCAGCCGGCGATTGACCGAAAACGGGTTCGAAGGGAGCATCACGTTGTCTCGATGCGCACTTTGCCAAGCTCGAAGTCGAAGATCATCCGTCCGCGATTGAACGCTGGAACGTCATCAGCGCGGCGCCGATCGAGCGCGATGCGCAGATTGTGGATGATCACTGCGTCACCCTTTTCGTTGATGGCCATCATTCTCCCCGTGAATTTCGCGGCTGGAAGTCCCAGCTCCGGACGCCTCGCGAGCGAGGCCGGCCATGGCGATCTTCCAGCGCACTGCGCTCTTGTGACCCTCTGCTGAGGCGCCGTAAGCGCACCGGCTTCTCTGGTCCTCGTCGCGATCCGCTAAAGCCGGAAAGGCGGGGCGACGCCGGGGCGGTCCCCGGTCGTGAAACTCAGTTGGTGGCCTGGATCAGTGCCAGGCCGAGCTCGCGAGCTTTCGCTCGATCGAGCGTCGACTGGCCGAGGCCTCCGCCGGCGTCGATCGCGCTGCGCGCTATAACGCTGAACGTGCCGTCGATGTGCTGGTTGACCGAGACAAATTCGGGCTGACCAGCGCCAGGCGCGGTGTGCGCGAAAACGTTCTTCGCGATCGAGGTGAGTTTCATCCGAGAGAGCTCCCATCCATTCCCGGGTACGTCCGCCGGGTCGCGGCACCCACATCGCCAGTGCGCCGCCCTACTCCGCTTTCGCGGCTCTCGAAATCAATCGGGCCTTGCGCCCGGTGAACTGCTCCCAGCGCGCGATCGTCAGGCCGCAATACTCAGGACTGAGCTCGACGCCGAAGCAGAAGCGGCCGGTTATCTCGGCCGCGATGATCGTGGTGCCGCTGCCGAGGAAGGGGTCGTAGACCGCGTCCCCCTGAAGGGTGTGATGCAGGATCGGTCGACGCATGCACTCGATCGGCTTCTGCGTGCCGTGCCCGGTGTCGCTGCGTCGATGCGGAATCTGCCAGACGGTGGTCTGCTTGCGATCGCCGCGCCAGTTCGCGGTCTTGAGTTTCCGCACCGCATACCAGCAGGCCTCGTGCCGCCAGTGATAGTGTCCCCGCGAGATGATCAAGCGACCCTTGTCCCAGATGATCTGGGATCGCACTCGGAAGCCGGCCGCAGCCAGGCTCAGTTCGACAGAGCTCGCGTGCAGGCCGGCATGCCAGACGTAGGCGATATCGCCGGGAAATAGCGCCCAGGCCTCGCGCCAGTCACTCCGATCGTCGTTAAGGACCTTGCCCGTCGCGCGGACGATGGTCGGGCTGTCCTTCAATTTGCGGCGCCACTCCGGCTCGTAGCCGACACCGTATGGAGGATCGGTGGCCATCAGCCGCGGCCGGGCATCGCCGAGCAGCTTCCGGACAATGGCGGGATCTCTGGCATCGCCGCAGGCGAGCCGGTGTTTACCAAGCTGCCAGATATCGCCGTTAAGGACGCGAACGAATTTAGCCGGCCGAATGAAGGCCGGGGACTCAAGATTTTGCATGAACTGAGACACAACTGCCCCGCCGCGTGCGCGGTGGCGGGATGGCCGGATAGCGGCCGGATCAGGTCATGCGAGTTAGGAGCTCGCGGCTAAGGTGTTTCCAGCACCTGTGCCCCCGTCTCTTCTCGAGGCGGCGACGTTCAACGGCAACCGCGCGGAATGTTCAAATCCGCTACATCACGCGCCCGCCGTCGCGAGGCGCGCACCGGAAAATCAGTCGTGGATGTCGATCGGCTGGACCTTGATGGTCGCGTTCGAATACGACGAGGAGCCGCTGCTGTCGCAGAGATGGCCGGTCGCCTCCACCAGGATGACGCGCTGCGCGTCCTTGGGCGGCTGCATGTTCTCGATCGAGGTCTTGAGGAAGGCGTGCACGGGCCCCGGCAGCGAGGACTTGCGTTCCTCGAGCAGGCGCAGGCCGTGCAGGCGCGATCGCGCGACGAAGCTCAGTGAGAAAGACATCAGAGGGCGTCCTGGCCTATTTCATCATCATAGCTTCGCACGAGCTAATCTCCGCCGGAGATCAGGGTTCGGAACGGCATAAAGCCGCGCCGCGGCACTCCCCGGGTTACGCCGGTCGATGCCGCGAACCGCCGCCGGACAGCCCGGCCGCGTCGCTTTGCAGTCACCGATAATATGCCGATCGAATCCCGACCTGATGCAGATTGGGGAAAAATTATTGTTCTACGAACTGAAGCAGGCCCGGCTTCACCGGCCAGACCTTGCGGCCGAAAATCTCGACCTCGGTGAGCACGTTCACCCTGCCCTGCGCGTCGAGGTCGACGATCTTACAGAGCATTTTTCGCAGTGGCAGGATCTCGGCCCAAACATCGCGGCCGGAATAGTATGGCGTCTCTTTGGCGCGCGTCAGCTTCTTGATGTGCTGCGCGTCTTTCTTGGCCTCCATCTTCCGGACCTCGTCGACGATGATCTGCGGCAGCGTTGCCAGCTTCTGGCTGCCGGATTGCGTCATGAAATCGACGACGCCGCGGGCGCCCCTGACCCGCCCCCAAGCCTCCACGGTCTGCGGCATCGGTACCAGGAGGCGGCTCGGAAACATCGAGACCTTGATCTCGCGCGACCGCCGGCGGCCGCCTGGCGTCTTGCGGTGGAGGTGCGGCCAGTATGGATGCAGCCCGAGCTGCTCGAGGCTTTCGATGGCCCGCGTTTCGCGGCCCGGCTCGGTGATGACGACGTGCCAGAGCAGCTCGAGGCCGGCGACGGCGATCGGCTCCGGCTTCAGGATCCGGACGAAGCCGACGTGCGTGCCTTTGACCCAGGTGGACGTGTCAATGCGCGGCATGCAAGGGCCTCTTCTTTTTCGGTCTCGAGGCCGAGCTCGACAAGCTCGCGGATCAATTCGGCGAGCGAGATGTTCCGCTTCTCCGCGGCTGCGGCGAGTTCGGCAAAGGTGGTTTTCTCAAATCCGACGGTCGTTCGCGGCATCTGATTGCCGCCGGCGGTGTGACCTTGCGCGCGCATCAGGCGCTCTTGTCGACGGCACGGATACCCCGTTCTTCGGCATCGAGCGCATCGATCTGGCGTGACAGCTCGCGGCGACGTTCGCGCAGCTCAGTGAGACGAAGTTCTTTCATGCCGGCGACGATTTCGGGGATCGTGTCGACCTGACGCTTCAGCACCGCATCAACCTCCCGCTTCAGGTTGGAGGCGCGCAGCGCGATGAACCGCGCCGCGAGATCCCGGTCACTCGAATGGCCGATCGCAAAAGTGTCGAGCGTGCATCCCAGCTCCTGGAGCGTCAGGAACCTCTGTTCTGCAGCCGTAACGTCCATGGTCGTTCCTCGAACTAACAGTTTCGGCTGCTGCGACATCTTAGCGTCGATGAGAAAAAGGTTGAGCAGCGCAACGAAGGCGCGCGTTTGGTCGATGCTGACGTCGCCAGTCGAGCCATGCGGCTGATCAAAGCGGGCTCAAGCACAATCAGCCACCAGATCTTTCTCGATGAGTTAACCCGGCGCGGCGGTCACGCGGCCCGGCGCCCCCGTAATCAGAACCGTCTAGCAGCTCGGCCAACCGTTGTTCTGCGCTAGGTTGTTTCCTCCCCGGCGGGGCGGCAGCGATGGGTCGGCGCAGCGGCAGCGCGTCGCTCGGTGCCCTGCGAGCGACGTCCGGGGCGGCTCGCCGCTGCCGAAGCACGGCTAGTTTTGACCTGACGGCCGCCCGCGAATGGCCTGGGAACCGCGCACAGAAGGCTTCTAAGGATCCCCCACGCATTGCCGTCAGGCCGGCGAGCACCTTGAGCTCCTCGTCAGTCCAAGCCGGCATGCTCCCTCCCGGGGAAGGTCGCGCCGAGGCCGGTCGGCGCGAAGGCGACGTCTGCGCCGACGATGATGGTCCAGGCGTCGCGCCCTAAGCACGCTCCGGGGCTGGCCAGCACTGCCGCGATAGAGACCGCGGGCTTATCCCGCCAGTGCGCCAGGACCGCATTGCGGGCAGCCTGGAAGACGCAATCGCGGGAAAGACCACGGATCTTCACGAGCGGGGCCACCACCCGTATTTCGCAACCCATGGGCAAATCGATCGGTCTGCTGGCGCACGTCGCGCCGGCCGGCAAAAGAAATGACAGATGGTAGAAACTGGGGGAACGCATGCACATAACCCCTTGGCAACACCGGGTTACGGCAGAGCGGTGACGAAGCCGTTAACGGCTCAGCCGGGGATCCAGCGCCCGGACCTGATCCTCATGGCGGACTAGCAGGGCGAAAATCTCCTCTGCTTGGCTGAGCAGCTTGGCGCGTCGAAGCCAGCTACCGATCTCGATCGAGCCTGGATCGCGAGCGTTTCCGGTCAACACCAAGTGTTCGATAACGAAGATCCGATGCCGCTCCCACATGGCGATATCCTTCACCGCGGCAGCGATGTCGGCGAAGTCGTCGTTGAGTGATATCAGCTGATCCGACACAGCCCCTCCCCGCCCTCAATATACAATCGAGGAAAATTTATACAATGCAACCGGTTATGGCCCTCCGCTAATCTGGATTCTGAGAAACCGTTTTGTCGCGCTCCAGCGTGACCAATTGAGGACACAATACTGTCCCAATCGAGGTTGAGCCAACCTGGGAGAGTGCGCGTAGATGGAAACAGCCGCTGGAATTTATACGAGCATTATTTTCCCGGATGCCCTCTCGAAATCCAACCCGCAGCTCTCCGAAATTCAGATGGCGATGCTCGATGCCACGCCGGATTGTATCAAGGTGTTGTCGACGGATGGCAAGCTGTTGACGATGAACCGAGCTGGCCGCAACGCTTTAGGCGTTCCAGCAAATTCGAAATACGGCATGGAGTGGCTCGACCTCCTGCCGGAAGAAGTTCGTCCGGCCGGTCGCCGCGCGCTCGGCAAAGCGGCCGCCGGGAATGCCGCGCGCTTTCCCGGGCAGAGCATATCGTCGTCCGGCACACTGTATTGGGACAACCTTCTTGTACCGGTCGCCGACGCGGAAGGCCGCATTCTCTCGGTGCTCTGCGTCTCGCGCGATGTGACCGCAAAGGCCGTCTTGGAGAAGGAGTTGGAGGAGGCCATCAACAGGGAGAGGTTACTTTCCGGGGAGATGCAGCATCGGATCAAAAACCTCTTTTCCGTGGTGGCTGGCCTGATTTCCATGTGCGAGAGGGAGGCGGCCCACGACCAAGCCCCGGAGACGGCCACCAAATTACTGCGCGACAAGGTACTGGCGTTGTCCCGCGCCTCGGATGCCGCCTTCTCGCTACCCGACGGGGCTGAACTCGGATCGGATACGTTCGACCTCGCCTCGCTCATCAGCTCTGTGCTCAAGCCGTACGGCGACAAATGCAGCGTGAGTGGAAGTGCGATTCAGGTCCAGCGCAACATCATGACGAATCTGGCGCTTTACCTGCACGAGTTGGCCACGAACTCGATGAAATATGGCGCTCTTAGCGCGATCGGCGGCAACGTCGTGGTTGATTTTTCCGTCAGCGGGACGACGCTCGATCTCTTGTGGATCGAAAGAGGCGGCCCTGTGATTTCTAATTCCCCGGCTCGCCAGGGATTCGGCGGCGAGATGGTCGACCGCATCATGAGCTCGATTGGCGGCCTCGTTCAGAGATCGTGGCAGCCTGAAGGCCTTGTTGCTCGGCTGCAATTGCCCGACGTCATCACGCCACCGTCTGGTGCATCATGACACGCTATTATTTCGACCTGCGCGACGGCGATGAACTGGCGCTGGATCAGGAAGGTCTTGAATTGCCGGCGATCGAGGCCGCCGAAAGGGAGGCGGTACGTTCCCTGGCCGAGTTGGCTCGGGGCGAGGTCCTGATCTCACGCCGCGACGATCGCTCTTTCGACCGTCTCGGTGTCGAGGTTCGCGATGACAGTGGCCCCCTGTTCAAGGTGAGGTTTTTCTTCGAGAGCGATAGAACTCGTCATTGAGCGGTGCGCACCTCACGGGAGCGAACCAGCAGGCTCGGTAAGAAGCGTTACTGATCCGGCGCAACCCGCGGGGCGATGATGATCGACCCCGCCGCCGTTGACACGGCGGAGGCTAAAATTCCAGTCGCCTGATTGCTCGTCACCGTCGCTGGCTGCACCTGACCGCTGACCACGTTATTGCACGTCGACCGTGCGGAACAATTGTCCACAAAGGTGCTTAGGAACCTCACCGAGCAAACGTACCATCAAGGTGCAACGTGACTAATGAACAGGAGCCAGAGCCCCTCTGCCCGCGGTGCAAGACGCCCACTAAATTCTTCGCGTCGATACTCGACCTGAAGCGCGATAGACCAATCAAGATTTACAAGTGCGATAAATGCCGTGAGGAAATCTGGCAATAAGACGGCGCCGGCGCGAAGACCGGCGTAGATCGCCTCGCGTCACCGCCGGCTCGAGCCCAGCAGGGATCATCTGGTCCGCGACCCACGCAAATGGCAGACTGGTTCCCGCCCGCCGAAGCGGGCGCAACTTAGAGAAGTCCCATTTCGCGCGTCACCGTGGCAACTCCGCTGGGCAACCGTCGACGTGGGCAAAGGTCGTCGGAACGATCTGTCCGCAGTCCGGGCAACGAAACGGACGGCCGCGCTGGATTGCGTCGGCGCCGCCTTCGAAGACGAGCGCCGCGAGCCTGCAGATCCGATCGGCGGCAAGGTTTTTGACCCCGTCCCATTCGCCCGAATAGTCGCGACCGTCGTAGCGCTCGCCAACGTGAAACGAGACTTGCCCATGCGGCAGCTCGATGTAGAGGATATGGTGATGGGGATCGCCGCGGCCGCGGAGATCCGCGTCGATCGACCAGCCCCAGCGCCACCCGAAATCATATTTGGCGAGCGCACCGGCGAGATTCCTGATGCTCCAATCCTTCCGCTCATAGGCCGCGGTCTTGTGCCCGGGTCCTCGTCGATAGAGCTTTGCGCGTTCCGAGCACTTACAAGCTCGCAGCAGGTTGACGGCGATATCGCCGGCGTGCCCGTGCTCGCCCAGCTTGGCATAGAGCTGCCGTGTCGCCTCGCCGTTGGAGGCGCAATAGACCGCGAGGATCTCAGCGAGCTGCATCAGTTCTGCTGGCCGCGGGCAAGCAGTTTCCCGATGAGCTCTGACGCATTTGCGTTCAGCAGGACCAAGGCGAGCAGCCACCACCAGCCGCTATATCCCTTCCAGAACACGATGTAGGCCGTGCCGGCGATGATAGCGCCGTTCCAAACCGCGACGATCGAGATAACCAAGACCAGTGCATTTAGCCTCTTACTGTCATCGCCCATCACAACATCCCCAGCGCCTGGAGGTACGTCTCGAGGATCGTCTCCGCCTCGGCGCGCTCGTTCGGATCCTGCTTGCGCATCCGGACGATCGTCTTCAGCGCCTTGACGTCGTAGCCGTTGCCCTTCGCCTCCAAATAGACATCGTTGATGTCATCGGAGATCGCCTTCTTTTCTGCCTCGAGCCGCTCGATGCGCTCGACGATCGATTTCAGCTGGTCCTTGGCGAACCGTGTCGCCGGCTCGTCCTGGGCAACGCTGATGGCCATCTTAGCTCCGCTCCTTCGCCAGAGCGTCGGCGATCGCGGCGGTCTCAACCTTCAGGCGCCGCAGCTCGTCGAGGGCCCCGAGGATCGTCTGCTCGAGCGTTCCCATCTTGCAGTACAGTGCGCGCAGGCTTTCGATTTGATGGCCGATGCGCACGCGGCCGGCGAAGCTCTCCGCTTTCGCCGCGCCCAGAGGTGGCACCACAACGCCTTCGGTTTCGTGCTCGGTCATGATGCGCTCCGCTTCTTCAGACGGTCCTCGGGACCGAATTTGAGTTCGCCCTGATGGAACGACCGCGCGTCCTGCTTGACCTTGCTGCGGAAGCGATCGCCGCGCAGATCGAACCGGGCCGCGCTAACGATGATCTGTCGCAACGCGCCCGGATCGTTGCGGCAGCGTCCCATCCAGTCAGTGATTTCCTCGGCCGCGCGATCCTGTTTGACGCCGAGCTGGTCGGCGACGAGCCCGATGCCGATCTCGATCAACCAGCGCGCATCGGGATTTTCGTCGGCGCGACGAGGCGTCTCCTCGCCCGTCGCAGCCGCCTCGGCGCCGGCTTGGTGCTCGACAACGACGCGAAGCTGCACCAGCGACGGGCTTCCGACCCGCCAGGCCGCGAGCACGGCCTCGGCGAAGTTGTTCTGGATGTAGGATGCGACGAACCGGGACGGCGCCTGCAGTACGAGCTCGTCGGTGCCGATCGAGACCACGGCGACCTTGCCGAGCCAGCTCCGGAACACCGCATCGCCCAGCCTGCGCCTGAGCGCCACGCCGGGAATGCCGAGGTCGAACGATGGGCCGGCGGCGCCGTCAGGCGCAGCGCCGACGGCCCCTGCCGCCGCGCGCCCAGAAGTGTCGAGAGGAGTCCTAAGAGAAGTAGGGGGTCCTTTTTTGCACCTATCGGGTGACGCTTTTTGCACCTGTTCCGGACGGTTTTTGCACCTGTCGGCCTCCAATAGGTGCAAATTCTGCCCCTGTTGATCCTCCGATAGGTGCAAAATTTGCACCTTTGCGACGGGCTCGTAGATCGGGACGTAGCGGTTGCAACGGCCCCGTTTGACCACGGTGAAGTAGCCCCGTTCCTGGAGCGCTTTCACCGCCATTTTCACCGTGCGCGGCGACAGCCCGAGCTTCTCCTCGAGATGCTCGATCGACGGATAGGCGTCGCCGGTGTCGAAATCGACCTTGGCGAACAACTCGCCGCCCACGGCCCGGAACGAGGCCGAAAGCAGCGTGTCGCGCCGCACGCGGTCCATGGCAGCCAGGCGTTTGCGGTTGAAGTCCTTCAGAGCCTCCTCGCGGGTCATCGCGGTGCTCCGCTAAGATGGCGGCGCGCGCCCGATTCGCCGTCGAGGCGCGCGCCTGAAATCCCCACTGCCAAGACCAATGGAGATTTGTTCGATGAGCGTTTGGATGTTTGGCGACGACAAGGATCAGCCCCCTCCGCCGCCCCCGCGCGAGCCGCCTCCGGAGGACACAGACAACCGACGAACTCAGACGCCGCCGCCGGTCTTCCGGTAGCCTCTACCAGTTCGCCAAAATCGCGGCCGTGCCCACAAGCACGCCCGCGATCGGCGCGGCCACGCCTGCGATCTTGGCGGCGAGCATGTACCGTCCCTGCTTCCGATTGAGGTCGGAGTTCTGCTTCTCCTTGACCTGCAGATTGTCCAGATAGGCGAGATAGACTTCCTCCGCTTCGTGCCGGAGCGCCCAAATCCAGAAATTGGGAGTGCGGCCCGGAAGGTTGATGTTGCTGGGCCAGACCGCGATCATGCAGAGCACAGCGCCGACCGTCAGCGGCAGCGCGAAGCCCAATAGCCCGAAACCGAGCGGACGTGGCATCGTGCCTACGGTCGGCAGTAGGATTGCCGCTGCGCCGGAGAAAGCGCCGCCCGCAAGCGCGACATACAATTGCAGAAAGCCCAGCGACTGACGGTCGCTCGCAGCGATCAAATCGACTACCGCGGCGTGACGGCGACGAGCATCGTCGACCGCGAATTTCAGATCTTCTGGCGCGAGTGGCATCAAACATCCTCCGGCGCATGAGGATAGCAGACTTCCACCTTCCGGAAGCACGTGTCTTGGCTAGCGGCTCGCGCATTTCCTTAGCGCTCCCCGCAGAAGCGTCGGTGATGGTGGCTTGCGCGCGCGCGATCGTCGCGGACCTGGGGCGATCGCCGCCCGCCCACAGCGGGCGCCCGCGGTGCGAGACCTGAAGGGTGACGGCGTACCAGCCGGCGCCTGCGCGGCGTTGCCGCATCTGGAAGGTCTGGTAGGGCCGAAGCGGCTTCGAGCCGAAGGCTTCGACGACGAAAGCTGGTCGATCCGATGCCTCCGCCCTCACCGCCCGACCTCCGCAACGCGCATGTCGAAAGGCGGCGCGGTAAAGCTGGGCGTGTCGAGGTTGACGGACCAGGCGCGCGCGATCGCGTCCAAGCTCAAGGCCGCGGCGAACGCCAGGGCGACCCCGATCAGCCAGGTCGCACGATCGACCGGGTCGAGCCCCTCGAAATATTGGCGCAAGGCAGAGCGCCGCCAGTGATCGCGCAGGAGATTCATTGCGGCCTCAGCCACTTGGAGGGAAAGGGACGCAACGAAACGCAGGAAACAGCGCGGCCGGCCAGGCCTTGCGACTCGGCCGACCGCGCGCTCTCGTGGGTGTGTCTGAAGCACCTCACGGAGAACGGAATGAGACGGATCAAACTGGAAAACCCGACCAATCTGCGCATCACGGACCAGGGCGTGATCGAGATTGACGGCGAAATCGAAGCCGAACGGGCAACGATGGAGATGGATGCGAGAGGAGCCGCGACGATCATGGCAGCCCTCGCAACGGTCGCGCGGGTTCAAGCGAATATAACGAAGTCACCGCAGGATTTGACGGTGCTTCCCCTGCTGGACGCGGCCGTTGAAAGTCCCGAGACGCGGGACGGAGCTCATCTCGTTTTGAGATCGAGTAACGGACTTCAATTGACCTATCACGCTCCTCTCGACTTATTGACCGAAATTGGAGCGTTATTGGTGTCATCCGCAAACCGGATGCGCTCGGCGCCGCCGCGCATGCTTTCCTGACCCCGATGAAAAATGCGGCGCCAGCGGCCGCCCCGGCGAGCAGTTCGCCAAGCAGCCGGCGCCTGGTGAAGATCCCGCTCTCGCCCCCGCCTGTCCGGTCGATCTCCGCGATCCGCAGCCGCATGTCAGCGCGCAATCGCTCGAGGCCGCCCTCGCCCCCCGGATCCACCACGGTCATGCCATCGACAAGCTCGTCGAGCTCGGCCTGGTTCAATTCGAGGCGTTTCCCGCCGCGTTCGCGCAGAAGATTCATTGCGGCCTCAGCCACTTGGAGGGAAAGGGACGCGAACGCAACAAAACGCTAGAAACGCAGAAAAACTTATCCACAGGCCTTCTGTGACGTTGAAAGGCCTTGCAGCGGATTCGACTCTATGCGGAGCGGCGTGATGACTCCGCCCATGAACCACCGCGATTCAATCACGCCGCACTCAACTTGCGGGCGAGCACCCACAGCAGCGCCTCCTTATTGCGCGGGATTTCTTGCCGCCAAAGCGCGGCAGGTGCCGTGTAGCCTCGGGCAGCGAGCGCGCACATCATCGTTAGAAAGTAGCGCGGCGGAAACGCGCCATCAGCGCCCCATTGCCAGACACGCTTGTAGCTCTTGCCGGTCAGCAAGCAGACCTGCTCCTGCCCTAAGGCGGCGATCACTTCGGGGGCTGTGTTGAGCCGCCTTGGTCGATTCGATTCGGGATTCGGCATATCCCACGTTTATCTCGATTATCGAGAAAGGCAAATCGACGGAAATGCTTGATAGCCCCGAATCCGTGCCCGCGACACTTTCCCCACTTATGGGAAAGAAGGTTGAAGCCGCGCCTCGAGCGCAACGCGTCGAGGCGAACCCCGGGCAGGCGGAGCGCCTCAAAGGCCTGCGCGCAGCCTACGGCTACCAGACGAACGCCTCTTTCGCGGCGTTTCTCGGTCTTCCCGTAACCACCTACAATCCGGCGGAGAACGGCTCACGACTGTCGATTGATGTCGCCACGCGCATCGTGCAACGCATCCCCGGCATGACTTTGGATTACCTTTACTTCGGGAAACCGGACGCGCTGCCACTCGATGTACTGCGCCGGCTGGGCCTCATGGATCCTGGGAAGCGCACCAGTTGACCCTCTCGTGAGGGAGGCGGCGATAGAGGCGGCGAAAAACTCAGCCTCAACAGCTCCTCGATACAATCCACGACAAGCCACGCATCCGCCTCATCAGGCGGGATCTGCGCCGCGACCTGCATTGCCAAGCGCCAATGCCAGCCCTGCACCTCACCCTTAGTCACTCCAACGCTACTCCACTCGCGCATTTTCTTGGTTTTAGACGATCAAGAATTGCTCGGATTTTTCGAACTGAATAGCGGGAGCGCTCCGCAACCTTAATCGAACACCTTGTGATCCCGATTTTCGGGACAAATATTCTTGACCTTCCCGATTTTCGGGATAGGGTTGACCCGTCCGATCGGTTGAGTCGGGCGGCCGGCGATCTGGTGAGAGCTGGTCACATTCGTCCGAGACTTGGCCGGTGACTTCGTTCGCGTTCGGCCACACGCGCGGGTCGGTCCCAGCAGCCCTGGGTTCGATCCGGAAAACCGGCCCGCGCGTCTTTTCAAACCGCATGAGGGGTAGCCATGCGACAGGTCCCGACCATCGACGACATTCGCGCGCTCGATCGAGAGCGGCGCCGCGAGGCCTTCAAGACGCTTCGTTATGAAGAGCGTCGCGCGCTCGCGCTCGGTCATTGCGGCAATGAGGATGCCGCATTTCCGGAACCTTTGGCGCGGTATCTCGAGGTCGACCGAACCGGCGATGTCTCCTTCGACTACGCCGGCGCCGTCGGCGCTCTGCGCTTCCGCCTGGAGCACATTTGCTCTTTGCTCCGACCCGCGCTGACGGGACGCCGCTCCAAGGATCGGGCAAGGGCGGTCAGGGATGCATCATCCTTCGCCGAAACGGCGCAGGCCGAGCATGAGATGGTGAGCCTCCAGTGGAGCGCTCACCTCGACGCCATTCGGGCACGCCGCGAGCTACGCGACCGCGCGGAAGCAGGCGCGCACTCCGCTGGCCCCGAACTCGTGCCTGCACCCCTCGAGGTGCAGTCGTGAGCTCACTGAAGTGGCTTGTAAACCCGGTATTTTCGCTCGCGGTTGAGCAACGCGGCCAGTCCGAAGAACGTGTTGCCGCCGATCCAGATCAGTGCGGCCACAGCCTGTTGCGGCGCGCTGGCTGCTGCGAGGAACACGAGTGCTGCGATGATCCAATTCAGGATCATCAGCGCGACGCAGAAGCCGCCGAAGCCATTGAGGCTACTCGTTTCGGTCATCTCAGCGATCATGCGGTCGCGCAGTGTCGGAGCATGCGGCGGCGGCACGGGGGGCGGCGGCTGCGGTGGCGCGGGGCCGAGCGGCGCCGCTTCGTCCAAGGCTTGCAGCACGGGATCAGGCACTGTTTTGCGCCGAGATGCGGCGACGAGAAGCGCCACCAGGAAGAGCAGAACGCCGCCTCCCATGATGCCGTAGACCACGGTCGGATCCAGTCCGCTGAGATAGTCGCCGATCAGCCGGGCCGTTTTCTCAAAGTCGCTCATTACCCATTCCCCCCACGGGAACGCTACCACCTGCGGTCGAACCCGGCCAATTGCGTCTTCGTAGAAGTTGAGGACTTTTCCGCACCTTTCGAGGTGCAGCGATGAGCCGCACCGTCCGCGCCTACTGCTTTGCCAGCGGCCAGATCGAATTCGGCCTGCGCGTGCCCGACGGCGCCCTCGTGATCGCGCGCGGTCCGGAGGCCGAGCTGCGCGAATATATCGCCGGCGTCGCGCGCCACGGCTATCGCACGCGCCTGCAGGGCGGCCGCCCGATCAAGATCGAGGGCAGCGATACGCTGCTGGTCCCCGGTCTGCCAGAGGCGCCGAACCAGATCGTCGCGAAATCCCGCCTCGAGCACTGGCTCAAGCTGATCGATATCAAGGCGCCGAAGGGCGTTCGGGTGCTGCCACGATGACCGCGCGCATCATCCGATTTCCTGAGATCTATCCCGCGCACACGCCGCGCGAGGCACCCGGCGCGGTGCTGATCCTGCCGGTGGTCCGCGTCGATCGCGAATCCCCAACGAACGACGGGCCTCGACGAGTCCGGCCGGACTTCGTCACCACCGCTTTTCCCCTGATCGACGGCAGCCTGACGCGGGGTCTCGATGAGTGAAATGCACATTGTGGCGCCCAAAGTGGCCGCCAAGCTGATCCGGCCTGGCGCCGTGAAGACGGTGCGCATCCTTTTCCAGGCGAGAGGTGGTCGCGTCGCGCTGCTCACCGCGCCGAAGTCGCAGGTGCAATGGATGCTGCGCCAGTTGCCCGATGACGCTGAGATCTTGGTCGAGATCATGAAGGGCTTGCAGACCGCGACGATTGCGGGCGCAATCGCGCATCCCCTGCGCTCCGGGGAGGTCTCGGAAGCCGCCAGCATCGTGAGGCGGATGTCATGACCATTTCTGCGGGGATAGCTCAAGAGAGAGCGCCGGCGCTACCCACGCCGGAGGTGAAGGTATCGAATCCTCTTCCCCGCTCCACCGCTTTCGATGGCGATGCCTGGGAGCTCGGCCGCCTCGACGCTGCCGGCGGTCGCCCCCTCCGCGTCGGACCCAGCGAGATCCTGGCTCGGATCTTCGACGGCGATCGCGATGTCCTCTCCTACCTGGTCGGCTACCGGGCGGGCGAGCTTGATCGTCTCAATGGGAGGAGCGCATGCGCTGCGACGCCGTCGACGATCTGATCATGCGCCCGCGCACCGCGGGAATGGCCTGCAGCGTCTGCGGCTGCACCGACGACAATGCCTGTCCGGGCCCTTGCTGCTGGGTCGCGCTGGATCCGCCGCTTTGCTCGGCATGCGAGGATGATGCCGACGAAATTCCGCCTCCGGCGCGAACCTCCGGCCTGGTCGGCGTCCAAACCTGCAGAGCCTCCTCGCCGCCGGCAGCGTGCGTTCTGCTCTTTGTCGACGACGTCTCGGGGTACTGCGCGCGCTGCAAGATGGGGTTCATCCTGTGATGACGCCGGCCGCAAAAATCACCCAGGTCGGCCTTCAGGTCCGCTTCATCGAGATGTGCCGCGTCTCGGCCGCGGCGATCGAGATGAAGCTCTGCCGCTGTCCGCCGGCGAACGCCGAGCAGCTCCACCGGGTGCGCCGGAAGTTGCTCAGCGCCGCCGCCCGGCTCGAAGGCCGAGCGTCGGAGGGCCGGCCCGCGACCCCCGCAGGGCGGACGGGAGGCTGTGCATAAATGGACCTCCAGCAGTTCCTCCGCGAGCACGAGCGAGTCAACATGAACGTGGCGCTGCCGCTGATCGGCAAAGACGTCCGCGTCGTCCAGCAGATGTGCGAGGCCGGGGAAATTCCCGGTGTCGTCAAGATCCGCGGCCAGTGGACCTTCAACCTGATGAAGCTCACCGGCTGGATCGGCGAGCTCGAGAGGCAACAATGCGCAACGCGAAAGGCGGCCGGAGGCGCAAAGCCCCGCCCAATACGGAATGGCACGGTGACATCCTCTACGGTCGAAAGAGGATCAAGGGTAAGCTCAAGCGGTGGTCGCTACGAACAGGCGATGTTGAGATTGGGCGCGAGCGGGTCAAGGAAGACATCGCGCGCCTGATGGCGCAGACCTACTATGGCGATGACCGGGTTCTCTGGACCGACGCCGTGGCTTCCTGGGCCGAGACCCACATCACCCACGAGGTCGGAGCGTCCACGGCGACCCGCTACGCCGTCTCTCTCCGTCAGATGGAACCGTGGCTGATCGAGAAGTACGTCGACGAGGTCGACAAGGAGCTGGTCAAGAACATCGTCCTCGGCCGCCGCGCGGCTGGCGTCACGACCGCCACCATCCGCCGCGACCTATCGGCCGGCTCCAGCGTGATGGAATTCCTGGAAACCGACGAGAACCCGTTCCTGGCCCGCCTGAAGCGCCTCAAGGAGCGTCGGGACCCGATCGTCCTCCCGGAGCTGGAGCACGTCCAGCGAATCGTCCAGCGGGCGTCCGGACGCATTCCGGCGCTGACCGAGGCCGCGGTGAAGACCGGTTGCCGCCAGGCCGAGCTCGTGACGGCCCTCAGGAGCCGCCTGGATCACCCCAGGCGCCAGCTGACGGTCGTGGGCAAGGGAAACAAGCTGCGAGTGATCGACGTGGACTACGAGGGCGCGTACGAGCTCCTCCGGGCGATCCCGGCGAAGCTCGGCTGCCGCTGGCTCTTCTGGCACGGCCAGGGCGATCCGTACCGCAACCTCTCCAGCAACTTTGCCGCCCTGGTTCGGGCGGAGTTCGTGCGGGCGTATGACGCCTTCCACGGGACCGACGCAAAGACCCGGCCGAACGTCGATGAGCTGCTCGAGCAGGAGGGCGGTCCGGACTGGCCTGACATCGGCTTTCGAACCTTCACGTTCCACGATCTCCGGCACCTCCACGCCGTTCGCTGGCTGAAGAGCGGCCGCTCGATCTATGACCTCAAGGAACGGCTCGGCCACGCCTCGATCAAGACGACCGAGATCTATCTCAAATTCCTGACGCCCGAGGAGGCCCGGATCGCCAAGTTTGGCCTTCGTCCCGCCGAGATCGACACCAAGGCGGTGACGGCATGATGCGCCAAGAGTCCCTAAAGGAGTCCCATTGGAGCGGGATTGCTTGCTTAGCGGGCTTGGAAATTGCGCGAGGAGTCAACGCGCTACACGGAATTGAGGCAGGAGTCCCGGTTGATCAGCAGCTCGGTTTAGCAAACCGCCGCCTTCAGCCACTCGGCCACGTCTCCAATATGCGCGGTATGCCCGACACAGCGGCGGGCCGCAAGCGGCAGAATCGCGGTCGGCGCGTTCTTTCACCTGAAAGCGGATATGGGCCGGCCGGAAACGCCTGGGGCCGAGGATCCCGGGTCCGCGCACGGCGCCGATTCGCGTCTCTCTTATATATGTGTGTCCGCAGTTCGTGGCTGGATCGCCGGATTCGCCAATCTAAGGCGACAGCAACACCGGCTCGTCCGCCCAGACGAGACCCCTACTCCGGAGCTGCGGCGGCATGGAGAGCTCAAGGGCAGGAATGCCCGTCTCGTCGAACCGTCACAGTTCCAGACCGCATCCGTCAGGCGCGATCCGAATCGACAGCCATGGGTCGTGATCGTCGAAGACGCTCATGCCGCGCCGGTCCAGGCGGCGGCACGCGGAGCGATCTTGATCGAGCGCGATCAGGTCGGCGGTGACAAACCTTGGTGTGCGCGTCCCGGCTCAGTGAGCGGAAACCCACGCCCTCGCCTCGCGCTGCGCGGCCGAGATCTCGGCATCCGACATCTGCCCGGCGACTTCCTGGCGCAACGCCACGGCGTCCTTGCGGCCCTTCATCGCGGCGAGATTGAACCATTTGTGCGCGGCGACGAGGTCGACGAGGCCCGAACGGCCGCTCGCCCAATAGACCCCGCGCTCGAACAGCACGTCCGACAGCGCGCTCGCATCGATCGGCGTCGCGGTCTCCAGATCGAAAGTACCCTGAAACATAACGCATCCCCTTTTTTCTTTTGCCGGCTCGTCCCCCGAGCGCGGCTCCCGTCCAACTCTGGTTTGCGCATGATTTCCCCGGAAAGCCGGAAACCTGTCTCCGGGATCACGCGCCGTTCAACTCATCCCAACGCCGTTTGCCGGCTTGTTGAGGCGATGATGGCGGGCAAATTTGAATGGCAGTTTAAGTATCGCGATGAAGGGGCCGTAAACGCCGCCGCACGAGGCGCGTGCGGGAAACGCGAAAAGTCCCTGATTGGCGGGCACTTCTGCGATTCGTCAGATTTGGTTTACTGTGGGATTTTCGGACAACGATAACCATCGCGCACGGCCGCGATCGCGTGGTGCGGGCGATGGCGCGAGCCGCTTCGCGGGAAGGCCCGCATGGGCGCCATCGCGTGGGATCCCCTCCGGCGCCGGATCGGATGCCCTGAAAGACCGGACCTGGCTCGCACCGGATGCGTGCGCATCGCCGGGAACCGGCATGGCCGTGGACGCCGGTCACGTCATGCCCTCGCCTGCCCTGGCGCAGCGCGGTCACCGTCGGATCAGAAATATCGGGAAAGGAATGCCGGCAATACCCCGGCCTCAGGGAACGAGGGCGTCGGCGAACACGTCAGGACCAGATTCCACTTCGGCCGCGAAGCCACTCGTGAAATTGCAGAACCGGAGACCGGCCCCGCACCGAACGAAGAAAACTTGTTTCTTCTGCCGGACCTGACCTTGGCGAGCGAACCCGCCAAGATGAACGATCCGACCGTTGACCTGATGTCTCGCCGACACCCTCTATCGTCGACCAGAACCTTTTGAGAGGCGCTGATGACGTGCCGGCTTCTTAGGAGCCGGCAACTTCAGTAGCGAAGTTACTTCTTCTTCTTCGCGACCTTGCGGGTCTTCTTCGCAGTCTTCTTCACTGCGCTCTTCGCCTTCTTCGCCTTCTTCGCTTTCTTGGCCATGTTGCCCTCCGATGTGTGAGATGGCTTTAATCGCTGCGTGCACTCGGGGATCGAATGCACTCATCCCGAATACACCAACACGACGAAAAAAACAGCGTCTCGCTTAAAGAAGTGTTGACGCAGCAACGCGCCTGCGCTTGGCGGACGCGAGGCAAGCGTGCTTCGCGGCGTGTGCCTGCACATGTGGAGAGCGCTCGCATCAACGACGTTCGCGACGGATGCGATTGCGGGAAAACACTATGCAGCAAGTATTTTTCTGCACGCATGCATGACGCGCGATCGAAGCGATGACGCGCCTCGTCAGTCGCGCGACCACCCCGCAAATGCGTTTCGCGGACTCTGAGTCGCGACTTTTGGCAACGAAAATATTTTCATGCTTAACGGCGCGAACGCTCGTCGGAGCGTGTTCAAGCCGCCGTTTTGCGCGAATCGCGTGACGGCGATTCGGTGGCGCTGCGCGCCTTCGAGCGGATGAAGTTTGACGACGACGCGCGCGAGCGTCTCGTCACGAACCGAAAGCGAGGTGACGGAGTGCATCCGATCACCTCGCGCGACATTCGATGTCAGACGCCGAGCTTGGACTTCAGGAGATCGTTGACGCTCTGCGGGTTGGCCTTGCCGCCCGACGCCTTCATCACCTGGCCGACGAACCAGCCGAGCGACTGCGGCTTGTCCTTCACCTGCGCGGCTTTGTCCGGATTGGCCGCGATGATGTCGTCGACCACCTTCTCGATCGCCGAGAGGTCGGTCACCTGCTTCATGCCGCGGCTTTCGACGAGCGCGCGCGGATCGCCGCCTTCCTGCCACACGATCTCGAACAGATCCTTCGCGATTTTGCCGGAGATCGTTCCCTCGCCGATCAGATCGACGATCGCGGCGAGCTGGTCGGACGACACGGGAGAGCCCGAGATGTCGCCTCCCTCCTTGTTGAGACGGCCGAACAGCTCGTTGATCACCCAGTTCGCCGCCATCTTGCCGTCGCGGGCGCGATTGCCGAGCTTGTCGAGCACGGTTTCGTAGAACACCGCGCTCTCGCGCTCGGCGACCAGCACGTTCGCGTCATAGGCAGACAGGCCGAAATCAGCGACGAAGCGCGTCTTCTTCTGGTCCGGGAGCTCCGGCAGCTCCGCTTTCAGCCCGTCGACGAACGCCTGGGTGAATTCGAGCGGCAACAGATCCGGATCGGGGAAGTAGCGGTAGTCGTGCGCCTCTTCCTTGGAGCGCATCGAGCGTGTCTCGCCCTTGTTGGGATCGTAGAGACGGGTCTCCTGGTCGATCTGGCCGCCGTCCTCGAGAATCTCGATCTGGCGCCGCGCCTCGTACTCGATCGCCTGGCCGATGAAATTGATCGAGTTCATGTTCTTGATCTCGCAGCGGGTGCCGAGCGGGGCGCCGGGCTTCCGCACCGAGACGTTGACGTCGGCGCGCAGGCTTCCCTTTTCCATGTCGCCGTCGCAGGTGCCGAGATAGCGCAGGATCGAGCGCAGCTTGGTCACATAGGCCTTGGCCTGTTCGGCGTCGCGGATGTCGGGCTTGGAGACGATCTCCATCAGCGCCACGCCGCAGCGGTTCAGGTCGACGAAGGACATGGACGGCGACTGGTCGTGCAGCAGCTTGCCGGCATCCTGTTCCAGGTGCAGGCGCTCGATGCCGATCGTGGCCGTCTTACCGCCGTCCAGTTCGACGACAACCTCGCCCTCGCCGACGATCGGCGACTTGTACTGGCTGATCTGGTAGCCCTGCGGCGAGTCCGGATAGAAATAGTTCTTGCGGTCGAACACGGAGCGCAGATTGATCTGCGCGTTGAGACCGAGCCCGGTCCGGACAGCCTGCCTGACGCATTCCTCGTTGATCACAGGCAGCATGCCCGGCATCGCGGCGTCCACCAGCGATACGTGGCTGTTCGGCTCGCCGCCGAACGTGGTCGAGGCGCCCGAGAACAGCTTCGAGTTCGACGTCACCTGGGCGTGGACCTCCATGCCGATGACCATCTCCCAGTCACCGGTGGCGCCCTTGAGAAGCTTGTGCGTGGCCGTGCTCATGTCTTGCTCCCGAGCAGCGTGGCAGCGATCCGCTCCCACTCCGCCTCCAATGATTCCTTCGCCACCGGCTGGCCGGCCTGGCGGTACCAGTAGCCGGCATTGCCGAGATCGCCTTCGACGCGGTGCAGATAGGCATGCACCCAGGCAGCGTCGCGGCTGTTGTCGTCCTGAACGATCCGGTGCGCCTGATCCCAGTCGCCCTTGCCGGCCCACCACAGACCGGTGAGCGGCGCGTTCAGGTCCGGCGCGGGCGCCGCGCCGCCGAGGCTTGCGATGAACGCCGCCACATTCACCACCACCTCTCGGGCGTGAAGCGGCCGGCGGCCTGCTCGATCACCTCGCCGAGCGAGAACAGCGTCTCCTCGTCGAAGGGACGACCGATCAATTGCAGGCCGAGCGGCAGGCCCTGCGTGTCCTTGCCGGCGGGCACGGCGATGCCGGGCAGGCCGGCCATGTTCACGGTGACCGTGAAGATGTCGTTGAGATACATCTCGACCGGGTCCGCACCGCCCTTCTCGCCGATGCCGAAGGCGGCTGACGGCGTCGCCGGCGTCAGGATCGCGTTGACGCCCTTGGCGAAGCAATCCTCGAAATCCTTCTTGATCAGCGTGCGCACCTTCTGGGCGCGCAGGTAATAGGCGTCGTAATATCCGGCCGAGAGCACATAGGTGCCGATCATGACGCGGCGGCGCACCTCGGCTCCGAAACCTTCGGCGCGGGTGTTCTCGTACAGCTCGATGATGTTCCTGCCCTGCTCGCGCAGGCCGTAGCGGACGCCGTCATAGCGCGCGAGGTTCGAGGACGCTTCCGCCGGCGCCACGATGTAATAGGCCGGCAGCGCGTATTTCGTGTGCGGCAGCGATACTTCGACCAGCTCGGCGCCGGCCGCCTTCAGCCAGGCCGCGCCTTCGCTCCAGAGTTTTTCGATCTCGGCCGGCATGCCGTCGAGGCGATACTCCTTGGGGATGCCGATCTTGATGCCCTTCACGGACTTGCCGATCGCGGCCTCGTAATCCGGCACGGGAATGTCGACCGAGGTCGTGTCCTTCGGATCGTGGCCGGCCATCGAGCGCAGCAGCATCGCCGCATCGCGCGTGCTGCGCGCGATCGGACCGGCCTGGTCCAGCGAGGATGCGAAGGCGACGATGCCCCAGCGCGAGCAGCGGCCATAGGTCGGCTTGATGCCGACGGTGGCGGTGAACGCGGCCGGCTGGCGGATCGAGCCGCCGGTATCGGTCGCGGTCGCGCCCATGCAGAGCAGCGCGGCCACGGCCGAGGCCGAGCCGCCGGACGAGCCACCCGGCACCAGCGTCGTGTTGCTGCCGTCGCGCCGCCAGGGATTGCCGACGGGACCGAAGCACGAGGTCTCGTTCGCCGAGCCCATCGCGAACTCGTCATTGTTGAGCTTGCCGAGCATCACGGCGCCGTCGCGCCAGAGCTGCGAGGTGACGGTCGACTCGTAGGTCGGCACGAAATTGCCGAGGATCTTCGAGCACGCCGTGGTGCGCGTGCCCTTTGTGGCGAACAGATCCTTGATGCCGAGCGGGATGCCGGCGAGCGGGCCGGCGTCCCCCTTGGCGATGCGGGCGTCGGCCTCGCGCGCCATCGCGCGCGCCTGGTCGGGCGTCTCCATCACGAAGGCGTTGAGCACGCGCGCGGCTTCGATCGCGGACAGATGCGCGTCGGTCAGTTCGAGTGACGTGAATGTCTTGGCCGCCAGACCCTTGCGGGCCTCGGCGAGCGTCAGCGATGTCAAATCGGTCATTTATTGATCGGGCTGCAGAAGAACGGAGACAGGGTCTTGTCGTTGGCCGGGTCGTCTTTCTTGGCGGTCGCATTCGCGGCGGCCTCGAGTTCGTCGAGCACGGCATTGACGGCGACATTGGGATCGGCGGCCTTGCCCTGCCGCTCCATCTTGTCGAGGTAGTTCATGTAGGCCTGGTAGGCCTTCTCATCGTCGCAAAGCATGCACATCGGACCACGTCCCAGGAGTTACTCGACGACCTTGGGCACAAGGAAGAAGTGCCCTTCGGTCGCAGGCGCGTTGGCAACGATATCGTCGGCGATCTCGCCGTCATTGACCACGTCCAGCCGCTTCTTCATCTGCATCGGGGTGACCGAGGTCATGGGCTCCACGCCCTCGACATCGACCTCGGAAAGTTGCTCGACAAAGGCGAGCATGGCGTTGAGCTCGCCTTGCAGATGCGGAACTTCGTCCTCGGAAACCGCGATGCGCGCCAGATGCGCGATGCGGCGGACGGTAGCGGCGTCGACGGACATTATATATGGCCTCTCCCGGCAAAACCTAAATGCCGTATAGCAGAGGCCGGTTTTGCGCCGCAACCGGCGCCGGGAGCCCTAGTTGGCCAGCGCCTTGAGGCGGGCCAGCGCCGATCTGGCCAGATCGCGGGTCAATTCGGCCGAGGGGACCTCGCGGCCCAGGGCGATCGCCTGGCCGGCCCACAGATTGGTGAAATCCACCCTGCCCTGCTTTTCGGCAGCCGCCTTCAGCGGTGCAAGGGCCGTCGCGGCAGGAGGGAAAGCCGGCGCATCCGGCGAAACCGGGCCGACCTCGCGCATCAGGTGGTTCTGGACCCCGCGCGCCGGACGGCCGGTCATCACGTTGGTGATGACGGTGGAATCGTCGCGCGCCTCGGCAAGCGCCTTGCGGCCGCCGGGCGTGACCTTGGATTCGGGGCAGCGCAGATACGCGCTGCCGATCTGCACGCCGGAGGCGCCGAGCGCGAACGCGGCGGCAATGCCACGCCCGTCGGCGATGCCGCCGCAGGCGATCACCGGCACCTTCACGGCATCGACGACCTGCGGCACCAGAGCGAAGGTGCCGGGCTGCTCCGCGATCCTGTCGGTCAGGAACATGGCGCGATGTCCACCCGCCTCGGCGCCCTGCGCAATGACCACATCGACGCCGCGCTCTTCCAGCCACACCGCTTCCTTCACGGTGGTGGCCGACGAGATGACGATGCAGCCGGCGGCCTTGACGCGCTCGAGCAGTGCCGGCTCCGGCAGACCGAAATGGAAGCTCACGACCTCCGGCTTGAGGTCCTCGACGACTTCACAGAACGCCGAATCGAACGGGGCGCGGTTCGCCGCGTCGATCGGCGCCGCCGGATCGAGACCATGTTCGGTGTAATAGCCGGCCAGTCGCGCCTTCCAGCGCGCTTCCGATGCTGCATCCAGGTCGACCGGCGTGTGGCAGAAGAAGTTCATGTTGACCGGCGCCTTCACGCGCTGGCGGATGAGGTTGACCTGCTCGCGTGCCTTCTCCGCGGAGAGCATCGCGCTCGGCAGCGAGCCCAGCGCCCCGCCTTGCGCAGCCGCGATCACCAGTTCGGCATCCATCACGCCGGCCATCGGCGCCAGCACGATCGGGAATTCGGTCTTGAAGAGGTCGATCAGTCGACGGTCAGGCCACATCATGTTTCTCTTTTTACTTCAGGTCGAAGACGCGATGGAGTTGCGCCGACCGTCGAGATGCTGCTCCGCCTCTGCTGCAATCCGTTCGACGATCTCGGCAGCCGGTGGAATATCATGGATCAGGCCGACCGCCTCGCCCGCGATCACGGCGGCGACATCGAAATTGCCGGCCGCCTTCGCATCCGCATAGTCGGCGGCGACTGCAGCGACATTCTGCATCAACTCGATCTCGCGACCGATCCAGCGCCTGGCGTGGTCGTTGACCAGGCAGCGTCCCGTGAACGGAGCCGGCCACACGTTGTTGCGGGAGAGATCGAAGATGATGCCACGCACGGTCGAGCCGCTGTTCGCCGCGCAGATGCGCCGTTTGGCCTCGTCGGCGCCATCGGCCTCCTGGCTCGCATAGAAGCGCGTGCCGAGCAGGACACCGG
>NZ_JASGFS010000011.1:0-132364 GCF_047605465.1 Bradyrhizobium sp.
CCGCCGGCGAGGTCACGCCGCCGCCGTCGTCGCCGACACTGGCGGGCCTGCCGGAGCCGCCGCACGACGATCGGCCCGAACGGCTGCATTAGGCGGCAGCTTGCGGATATCTGCCATGAAGGCATCCCGAGTTGGGTTGGGGCCCGATCTCGGCTATATCGCCTTGATGCCGGCGGCATCGCGCAAACAACGCCGCCCATCTGGGAGAGAACGCCGTGACGAATTCCGCGACCGGGCCGCTGCCCGCTTCCGTCCTCGAAGCACTGGGCCGCTATGACACGCCGACGATCTGCAACGCCATGGAGATCGTGGCGCCCGAGCGCCGGCTGATCGGCTACACCACCAAGCAACTGGTCTGCCCGTTCCCCGACCTGCCGCCGATCGTCGGCTATGCGCGCACCGTCGCGATCCGTTCGGTGCTGAAGTCCTCATTGCCGGCGGAAGAGCAGGCCAAGCGCCGCATCGAATATTACGAATATGTCGGCACCGGCCACGGGCCGCGCATTTCGGTGATCCAGGACATCGACGGTCCCGACGTCGGCTACGGCGCGTTCTGGGGCGAGGTGCAAAGCAACGTCCACAAGGCGCTCGGCTGCCTCGGTGTCATCACCGACGGCTCGATCCGCGACATCCCGCAATGGGCTCCGGGCTTCCAGGCGCTCGCCGGCTCGATCGGCCCGTCGCATGCCTGGGTGCATGCGGAGAGCTTCGGCGGCGAGGTGCGCGTCGCCGGCATGACCGTGAAATCGGACGACCTCATCCATGCCGACCGGCACGGCGCCATCGTGATCCCGCTCGACATCGCCGCGAAGCTGCCTGAGGCCGCTGAACTCTGTGGCCGCCGCGAGACGCCGATCCTGGAGATCGCCCGCAGCCCCGACTTCTCGCTGGAGAAGCTCAAGGCCGCGCTGAAGCGCTCGGCGGAGATTCACTGAGCCTGGAGCGACGTCATGGACATGGCCGGCAAGACGGTGCTGATCACGGGGTCGACCGACGGTGTCGGGCGTTATGTGGCGGGCCGCCTTGCCGCCGAAGGGGCCCATGTCCTGATCCATGGCCGCGATGCCGCGCGCGCGAAGGCGCTGATCGACGAGATCGTGAAAGCCGGTCATGCCGCGCCGACCTTCTACCGGGCCGATCTCTCGTCGATGGCGGGGACACGCGAACTCGCCGAGGCCGTGCAGCGCGATCACCGGCGCCTCGACGTCTTCATCAGCAATGCCGGCATCGGCTCGCAGAACGACGGACCGCAGCGGCAGGTCAGCGCTGACGGTCACGAGCTGCGCTTTGCCGTCAACTATCTCTCCGGCTTCCTGCTCGCTCACCTGTTGCTGCCGCTGTTGAAGGCCGCCGCGCCGTCGCGCATCGTCAATGTGGCCTCGCTCGGCCAGCATCCGATCGATTTCGACGATGTGATGATCACGAAAGGTTACAGCGGCTCGCGCGCCTATGCGCAGAGCAAGCTCGCGCAGATCATGTTCACGATCGATCTCGCTGAGGAGTTGAAGGGAGCCGGCATCACCGTGAACTCGCTGCATCCGGCGACCTACATGAACACGACCATGGTTCGCGCCGGCGGCATCGCGCCGATCTCGACCGTCGAGCAGGGCGGCGCGGCGATCCTCCATCTCGTCGAAGGCGACGACGTCGCGAACAGGAGCGGCCTATTCTTCAACGGCATGAACGAAGCGCGTGCCAATCCGCAGGCCTACGACGCCGAGGCGCGCAGGCGTCTGCGTGAGCTCAGCGCAAAGCTGGCGGGACTGTAACCAGCCGGCACGCCTCAGGCTCGTTCGCCTCAGGCCACATGGGGTCTCAACTTGCCTTTGTCGGTGCCGCAGTCCGGACAGCGGAAATTCTCCGGCAATTGCTGATAGGCCGTGCCCGGCGCAATGCCGTCGGCGGGGACACCGGCGTCCTCGGAGTAGATGTAGTAGCACCCGCGGCAGATGAACCGCCGGCCGGCGCTGCCGTTCGGCTTCGCCGTCGGGGCGAACGCCTGTGTTGCCGCGGATGGTCGCGTCAACCGGTCTTCGACCGCGATCGTTCCGCCCGTCTCGACGGTGAGATAGACGCCGAGATCCTTGTGGCCGAAGTTCGCCCGCAATGAGCCTGGAATGTCCATGTCGCGCACGCCCGAGGCTGGGTTGACGTTGGTGGCCCCGCAACGCCCGTTGCGGCGGTCCACCCGGAAGGTGACGTCGCCAAGCCTGATCTCCTGGTCGATCCAGTCGAATTCCTCCCAGGCGCGTCCGGTGTCGACATAGAGATTGGCGCGAAATCGCAGCGGGTCTATCTCCGTTCCCCAGCGTTCCTCCAGGCTGCGCAGCGTTGCCAGGTTGATCAACGAAATCACGCTGTCGGGCTTGTCCATGAAGTGGCCGTCCTTCGATCGGACCAGCGTGGGCGGCGCCGGCAGGGTCGGGACGAGCTGGTGAAAATAATCTTCGATCCTGGCCTTCGCGCCGCTTTCGTTGAGGTTGACCACGAGGATCGTCTGGTTGCCCGCCCGGATCTCGAACTGCAGAGTCTCCGGGTCGAGATGAGTCTTGACCTTGGCCAGAGCCTCCTCGAGCATGAGCATGACGAACAGGCCTTTTTTCGCCCAGCGCGGATTGTCGGCCTGCAGCGGCACGCCGGGGCGTGCGAGCGCGAACTGACGGTCGTGCGGGAAAGGTTGTCCCCGTGTGAGCCTGGCGCTGGTGAGCGGCTGACCGCTCAGTCCCTTGACGGGATAGTGGTAGATGCTCTTCAGCAGCGGCATGGCGGACCCGAGTTCGAATTGCGCGAGGGCTCCGAATTCTGGTCTCTTGTCGTGCCGCGTGGTTAGAGCCGGCTCGTGTTTTTTTGCTGAGGCCGCCATGCCGCGAATCCGCGCGGTGGGAATCGGCGGGCGATCCGGGGGCAGATCGATGAGGAGCTGGTCGATTTCGGTGAGGTGATCGTCGAGCGCATCGTCGACGATGTCGGAAAGCTTTGCGATGCCTTTCTCGATCTGGCGTTCGCTGAGCCCACCGAAGCCGAGCAGGATGCCGCGTTTCGCCATCGTGCCCGTCTCGCCGACATGCACCGGCGCGGAATGCAGGCTGTAGACCCCGATCCGGCCGCGGCGCGCCTGAAGCTCCAGGATCTGGGCCTGCGGCACGCCCGGCGGCAACTGCCAGAACAGTTGCAGGCCGGCATTGCCACCGCCGAGCGTGACGTCGCCGAAGCAGCGGCGCAGCGAGGCGATCAGCATGTTGCGCCCGGCGCGATAATGCGCGCGCACCCGCAGGACATGAGCGGCATATGGGCCGCTCGACAGGAACTCCGCGAGCACAGCCTGGTCGAGCCAGGATACACCGGCGTTCAGCATGGCCTTGGTCAGGCGCGCTGCCTCGGCATAACGCTGTGGCACGACGAGGTAGCCGAGCTTCAATCCGCTTCCCAGCGAGGCCGCGAAATCACCGACATAGAGCACGCAATCCGGCGCAAGCGACGACAAGGGTGCGAGCTGCATGCCTTCGTCGTGGAATTCGTCGCCGAAGCCGTCTTCGACGATCAGGCTGCCGTTGCGGCGGGCCCACCCCGCCAGCGACTTGCGACGCTGGGCCGATAGAAGCGTGCCGGTGGGGAATTGATGCGACGGCGTGACATGGACCATCGCGCAGCCACGCTCGGGAAGCAGATCCGTGACAAGGCCGTTCTCGTCGACGGGGCAGGCGATGACCCGGGCGCCGGCCGACCGGAACGACAGATAGGCGCCGAGATAGCCGGGGTCTTCCATCACCACGCGGGCGTCGTAGGACAGCAACATCCGCGCAATGAGGCTCAGGCTCTCGTTGCGGCCGCTGGTGATGATGACCTGCGTGGGATCGACGGCGAGGCCGCGAGCGAGGCTCTGGTGATGCGCGATCGCCGCACGCAACTCAGGCGCTCCTGCGGGATCGTTCGCTGTCGCAAACTGCGAAGCTGCGCCATGTGAGAGGTGGTTCTGCACCAGCCGTCGCCAGGTCTTGAGCGGAAAGACCGCCGGGTTGGTCTGGTCGAGTGCGAAGTCGACCACCATGCGGCGCTCCTTGCGGACCGCCAAGCGCTTGAGCTCGGTGTCGAACACCGGAGGAGCCGGAGCGACCGATGGTCGCTCGGATGCCGGACCGGATGCCGGAGCCACGCCAGCCGTCACCGGCGCCCGTTCGGCCACGAAGATTCCGGAGGCGGGTCGCGCCTCGGCGTGACCTTCCAGGATCAGGCTCTCATAGGCGCGAACAACGGTGTTTCGGGAAATGGCGAGCTGGTCGGCGAGATTGCGCGATGAGGGCAGCCGCGCGCCGGCGGCAATGCGCCCTTTTGCGATCGCCAGGCGGATCTGCTCGACGAGCTGATCGGTGAGAGACTCTCGCCGGGTCCTGTCCAGCAGGATGAGAAGCTGCATCTGGGTCACCGCGATGAATGACGGAAGGCGCGATGACCCGTTCAATGCAAGGCGAAGGCCAGATTGAAAACCAGCGGGCAAGGGTCCAGTTATCTCCGGAACTGGACTGTTCGGCTCCGATCTGTCCGCTCACCGACCGGCGAGGCCGGTCCAGTCTCGAACTGGCTCCCTCCAGCGCGGATAAACTGGCTCCTTCGCCTCGGCGGCTTCGCCGATCCTGCCTCAGCCGCGCGCAAATCCTTGGCGCGGAAACGGCCGTTCGCCGCTCTGCTGTCCAGTTTCTGTTCAGACCGGCCGAGGACGCCCTCGGGGAAATGGCGCCATCGCAATTTCAGAACGCGGCTCTCGGTGCGAAGCCATGCGCGTGCGAGCGTTCAAGCCAGGCGGTCGACGGCCGGCTGCAACAGGCAGTTCGCCGCGAACGAGCGCATCCTCGAACTGGAGACTCATGCGATGTCCATTGCACGCTACTTCGGGATTTGTGTGGTCCCGCTTCTGATGGCTCTCGGTGCGCCGGCGCGGGCCGAGGAGGACAGCATCAAGATCGGCATCCTGCATTCGCTGTCCGGTACCATGGCGATCAGCGAGACCATTCTGAAGGATCTGATGTTGATGGAAGTCGCCGACCTCAACGCTCATGGCGGGTTGCTCGGCAAGAAGGTCGAACCCGTGGTGGTCGACCCCGCCTCGAATTGGCCGCTGTTCGCCGAGAAGGCGCGCGAGCTTCTGACCAAGGACAAGGTCGCCGCCGTGTTCGGCTGCTGGACCTCGGTGTCGCGCAAATCGGTGCTGCCGGTGTTCGAGGAGTTGAACGGACTGTTGTTCTATCCGCTCGAATATGAAGGGGAAGAGTCCTCCTACAACATCTTCTACGGAAGTTCGGTGCCGGACAACAAGGCGATCCCGGCGGTCGAGTACCTGATGTCGAAGGAAGGCGGAGATGTGAAGCGCTTCGTGCTCGAAGGCACCGACTATGTCTATCCGCGAACGAGCAACAAGATCATCCGCGCCTTCCTCAAGAGCAAGGGCGTCAAGGACGAGGACATCATGGAGAACTATACGCCGTTCGGTTTCGCCGACTGGCAGACCGAAGTCGCCGCCATCAAGAAGTTCGGTACCGCGGGCAGAAAGACGGCGGTGGTCTCCACGATCAACGGCGATGCCAACGTGCCGTTCTACAAGGAGCTCGGCAACCAGGGCGTCAAGGCGACGGACATTCCCGTCATCGCATTCTCGGTCGGCGAAGAAGAGCTCGCGGGCGTCGACACCAAGCCGCTGGTCGGACATCTGGCAGCTTGGAGCTATTTCCAGTCCGTCAGCACACCGGAAAACAAGGCCTTCATCGCCAAGTGGCGCGCCTACACCAAGAACCCGAAGCGGGTCACCAACGATCCGATGGAATCGGCCTACATCCTGTTCCGCATGTGGGTCCAGGCGGTGCAGCAGGCCGGCAGCACCAACGTCGATGCCGTCCGTCAGGCGATGATCGGCCAGAAGGTGAAGTCGCCATCGGGCTTTGAGGTTGTAATGGGTCCGAACCACCACATGGCCAAGCCGGTGATGATTGGCGAAATCCAGGCCGACGGCCAGTTCAGCATCGTCCACAAGAGCAAGGCGCTGCCGCCGAACGCCTGGAGCCCCTATGTCGAAGCCAACAAGGGCAAGGTCGCCGACTGGTCCTGGCCGTGGGTTTGCGGCGGCTGCTCGACACCGCGCTTCGCTGCGAACTGATCCCCTGACGCCAGCGTCGCGGTGGCCGGCCCGGATGGCGGAGCGATTCGCCATCCGGGCCGCGTCGTCTCCGGCAGCGTCATGGTTAGCAAAACGTTGAGATCGCTGTCGACAGCCGGCAAAGCCGGCGTCCGTTCAGCGCGATGAGCCGGTCCGGCGCGCTCGCTGAACTTAACCTTTACGCGTCTTTAATGGCGGCCAATTAGGGTCTGAGATGCGGTTCGGGGTTGGGCCGCACCACCGGCCAGGATGGCCGTTGTTGCGTGTGTGTTGGAGTGTCCCATGGATATTATGACGAGCGCTGGACTTGCGGCGGGAGTCGGCGTCATTGCCGTCATGATGTTCATGGGTGGCGATCTTCACATGTTCATCTCCGAACATGCGATGATCATCATCTTCGGCGGCTCGGTGTCCGCCACCATGATCCGTTTTCCGCTCAGCGCGCTGATGCACGGCCTTCCGCTCGGCGCCAAGTTCGCCTTCACCATGAGCCGCCTGTCCGCGCACGACCTCGTCGACGAACTCGCTCGCATCGCCGAGATCGCCCGCAAGCAGGGCCCGGTCGGCCTGGAAAAGGTCGAGACCGACGAGCCTTTCCTCGCCAAGGGAATCCGCTACGTCGCCGACGGCTACGACCTCGACTTCATCCGCGACAATCTCGAGCGCGACCGCGACAACTTTCTCATGCACCTCGACGAAGGCAGCAAGATCTACCGCGCCATCGGCGACTGCGCCCCGGCCTTCGGCATGATCGGCACGCTGATCGGCATGGTGCAGATGTTCGCCAACATGACCGATCCGTCCAAGCTCGGCCCGTTCATGGCGACCGCGCTGCTCGCGACGCTCTACGGCGCGCTCGTCGCGAACCTGTTCTGTCTGCCGATCGCCGACAAGCTGCACGGCAAGCTGCTCGACGAGGAAACCAATCGCACGCTGATCATCGACGGCATCCTGATGATCCGCGACTCCAAGAGCCCGACGCTGGTGCGCGAAATGCTGCTGGCCTACCTGCCCGAAAAGCATCGCCACGCCGAGGGTGAGCCGGTGCCGGCCTGAGGCCGCCCGCCGGGATTTTGAGACATGGCCAAGAAGAAGCGCGGCGATGCACATGGAGGCGGTCACGGCTGGTTCGTGACCTTCGCCGACCTGATGGGCCTGTTGATGAGCTTCTTCGTGATGCTCGTCGCGTTCTCGACCCAGGATGCCAACAAGCTGAAGATCGTCGCCGGCTCCATGCGCGATGCCTTCGGCATCCAGAGCGAGGCGCGCTACGCCGGCATCATCGAGTCCGACGGCTTGCCGACGCGCCCGCGGCTGAAGAACGTCGACCATATCCAGCCTGAGGATTCCTCGAACACGCCGACGCCGGATCAGGAGGATCGCGACCGCACGTCGGGCGCCAAGATCAAGGTCGACCGCAATTTTGCGCTCGCCGCCGCCTCGCTGCGGCAGGCGTTGCAGGACATGCCCGAACTGACCGAGATGTCGAAGCACATTATGTTCGAGGAGACCAAGCAGGGCCTCAATCTCGAGATCGTGGATCAGGACGGCCGTTCGATGTTTCCCGACGGCTCCAAGGTACCCTATGACCGCACCCGTCGCCTGATCGAGAAGCTCGCGGTTCCGCTCAAGGCCACGCCGCTCCGTGTCTCGATCGCAGGTCACACCGCAGCCGGCTTTGTGCCGACCCGCAGCGACTACGGCGCTTTCGATCTGTCGGCCGACCGCGCCAACGCCGTGCGCCAGATCCTCGAACGCGAGGGGCTGCCGCCGTCACACTTCTTCGCCGTCTCGGGCAAGGCGGATACCCAGCCGCTGTTCCCGGACGATCCGTCGCTCGCCGCCAACCGGCGGGTGACCATCACCTTGATGCGTGAAGATCCGCCGCTGCCGCCGAACTTGAAGCCGTAGGGCTTTCGAGCTACCATTTTGCCTTGGGGTGCGTCATCGTGCCGACGATGGGCGTGGCCGCTCCGTCACAGCATCGGCGCCGGCACCTGCTATGCTGGGCGGATTGACAGGCGCGCAGGAAGCGTCAAAAGGCGCCGGATCAATTCCAGGGACGAAGCGTTTTCCACCCCCATGACGGCGAGCATCACATCGACCGAGGCCCAGGACGGGCCGGTCACTTCGGGCTTTTGGGCGCTCACGCTCGGAAGCATCGGCGTCGTCTTCGGCGACATCGGCACATCGCCGCTCTACGCGTTCCACGAGGCGGTCAACGGCGCGGCCCACGGCCAGCCGGTCACGCGCGTCATCGTGCTCGGCGTGCTGTCGCTGATCCTGTGGGCGCTCCTGATCGTCGTCACCGCCAAATATGTCCTGTTGCTGCTGCGAGCCGACAACAACGGGGAGGGCGGCACGCTGTCCCTGATGGCGCTCGGCCAGCGCGCGCTCGGACGCCGTCGGAGCTGGGTGCTGCTCGCGCTCGGCGTGGTCGGCGCCTCCATGTTCATCGGCGATTCCATGATCACGCCGGCGATCTCGGTGCTGTCGGCGGTCGAAGGCCTCAAGCTCGCGACGCCCGCGTTCGAGCACTACGTCGTGCCGCTCACCGTGATCATCCTGGCGCTGCTGTTCGCGGTCCAGAGCAAGGGCACCGCGCTGGTGGCGTCCGCCTTCGGGCCGGTGATGGTGGTCTGGTTCACCTGTATCGCGGTGATGGGCATCGTGCACATCGCCGACGATCCGTCGGTGCTGGCCGCGATAAATCCCTATTACGCGCTGCAATTCCTGCTGTCGCACGGCACGATCGGCCTGGTGACGCTGGGCGCGGTGTTCCTGGCGGTGACCGGCGGCGAGGCGCTCTACGCCGATCTCGGCCATTTCGGCCGCAAGCCGATCCAGTCGGCCTGGATGTTCTTCGTGCTGCCCTCGCTCCTGATCAACTATTTCGGCCAGGGCGCGCTGGTGCTGTCCGATCCGAGCGCGGTCGAGCATTCCTTCTTCCGCATGGTGCCCGACCATCTGGTGCTGCCGCTGGTCGGACTTGCGACCGCGGCCACCGTGATCGCGAGCCAGGCCGTGATCACCGGCGCCTATTCGGTGGTCTATCAGGCGGTGCAGCTCGGCCTCTTGCCGCGCTTCGAGGTGCGGTACACGTCCGAAACCCATGCCGGGCAGATCTACCTGCCGCGCGTGAACCGGCTGCTCCTGATCGGCGTGATGCTGCTGGTGCTGGTGTTCCGCACGCCAAGCGGTCTCGCCTCGGCCTACGGCATCGCCGTCTCCACCACCATGGTCGCCGACGGCATCATGGGCTTCATCGTGATCTGGAAATTGTGGAACTGGCGCGCCGCCACCGCCGCGGCCGTCATCCTGCCCTTCGTCGTGGTCGACATGACGTTCTTCAGCGCCAATCTGCTGAAGCTGCTCGAAGGCGCCTGGGTGCCGTTGCTGTTCGGCGTGGCCATGGCGGCGACGATCTGGACCTGGCGGCGGGGCACGGGAATCCTGCTGCAGAAGACCCGACGCATCGAGGTGCCACTGGACGATCTGATCCGGAGCCTGGAGAAGCGGCCGCCGCACATCGTCAAGGGCACCGCGGTATTCCTCACCAGCGATCCTTCCTTTGTGCCGACGGCGCTGCTGCACAATCTCAAGCACAACAAGGTGCTGCACGAGCACAACGTGATCCTGACGATCGAGACCGCGCACACCCCGCGCGTCGATCTGTCGGAGCGTTTCCGCATGGAGAAGATCAGCGACAAGTTCTCCAAGGTTCGTCTGCGCTTCGGCTTCATGGAGCAGCCGAACGTCCCCAAGGCGCTGGCCATCGCCCGCAAGCAGGGCTGGCAGTTCGACATCATGTCGACGTCGTTCTTCGTCTCGCGACGGTCGCTGAAGGCCTCGGCGCAATCGGGCATGCCGCTGTGGCAGGACCATCTGTTCATCGCGTTGAGCCGGTCCGCCAATGATGCGACCGATTATTTCCAGATTCCCACCGGTCGGGTGGTTGAAGTCGGAACGCAGGTGACTATTTGAACGCAATCGGCGAACCCATGCGAAATTTGCATGGCGAGGGCCCAGAATCGGGCTAGGCTATGCCGCTGGCGCAGGCCTATAAGCCGCGCGCTCTGCAGCCATTGTGCAGTGAAGCATTCCAGAGGCCATCGGGCTCTCCCATGACGAGCGACGTAGCAGTTCCCGCCCCGGAAACGGCGGCGGCCAATGGGCATGGCGACGCCCACACCACCGCCGGTTTCGGCGCGCTGACGCTTGGCAGCATCGGCGTGGTCTATGGCGACATCGGCACCAGCCCGCTCTACGCCTTCCGCGAGGCGGTGATGGCGGCCTCGGGTGCGGAGGGAACGCCGACCACCGCTGCCGTGCTCGGCGTGGTCTCCCTGATCCTGTGGGCGCTCATCGTCGTGGTGACGCTGAAATACGTCGTCATCCTGCTCCGCGCCGACAACAATGGCGAGGGCGGCACGCTGGCCCTCATGGCACTGGCCCAGCGCGCGGTCGGCAGCCGTGGCGCCACCGTCGTCCTGCTCGGCATCATTTCCGGCGCCTTGTTCTACGGTGACGCCGTGATCACGCCGGCGGTCTCGGTGTTGTCGGCGATCGAAGGCATGAAGGACATCACGCTTCGCTTCGAGCCGTACATCGTGCCGTTGACCGTGGTGATCCTGCTCTGTCTGTTCGCCGTACAATCGCGCGGCACCGCGCGCGTCGCGGCGTTCTTCGGCCCGGTGATGTGCGTCTGGTTCGCGGTGATCGCGGTCGCCGCGATCGGTCCGATCCTCGAGCAGCCGCAGGTACTGTTCGCGTTGAACCCGCTCTACGCCGTGTCGTTCATGTTCCACCACGGCATCATCGGCTTCGTCACGCTGGGCGCGGTGTTCCTGGCGGTCACCGGCGCCGAAGCGCTCTATGCCGATCTCGGCCATTTCGGCAAACGGCCGATCCAGACCGCGTGGCTGTTCATCGTGCTGCCGGCGCTTGCGCTGAATTATCTGGGGCAGGGGGCGCTCGTCCTCGGCGACCCCGGCGCGATCGTGAGCCCGTTCTTCCAGCTGTTTCCGCAGGGCTGGTTCCGCGGCAGCATGGTCGTGCTCGCGACGCTCGCCACCGTCATCGCGAGCCAGGCCGTGATCACCGGCGCCTATTCGTTGACGCGTCAGGCGATCCAGCTCGGGCTGCTGCCGCGCTTCGAAGTCCGTCATACCTCCGAGGCCCATTCGGGCCAGATCTTCATCCCGCGCATCAACCAGCTGTTGTTCGTGGCGGTGATGCTGATGGTGCTCCTGTTCCGCTCCTCGAGCGCGCTGGCCTCGGCCTACGGCATCGCCGTCACCGGGACGATGGTGGTTACGGGAATGATGGGCTTCATCGTCATCTGGAAGGTCTGGCGGTGGTCGCCGTTCGCCGCCGCCGCCCTGATCGCCCCGTTCCTGTTCCTCGACCTGACCTTCCTGGCCGCGAACCTGCTCAAGGTGTTCGAGGGCGGCTGGGTTCCGCTCGCGCTCGGCACCCTCATGATCGTCCTGATGTACACCTGGCGGCGCGGCAGCCGGCTGCTGTTCGAGAAGTCGCGCAAGCTCGAATTCCCGCTCGCCGACCTCGTGGCGATGCTGGAGAAGCGGCCGCCGCAGCGCGTGCCCGGCACCGCCGTGTTCCTGACCAGCGATCCGCTCAGCGCGCCGACCGCGCTGATGCATAGTCTGAAACACTACAAAGTGCTCCACGAGAAGAATGTCATTCTCACCATCGAGACCGCGACGACCCCGCGCATCGATCCGGCCGAGCGCGTCAAGCTGGAGCAGATCAGTCCGACCTTCTCCAAGGTGACGCTGAAATTCGGGTTCATGGAGTCGCCCAACGTTCCGAAGGCGCTGGCGATCGCCCGCAAGCTCGGCTGGCAGTTCGACATCATGTCGACTTCGTTCTTCCTGTCACGCCGTGCTCTCAAGCCCGCCGCCCATTCCGGCATGCCGCGCTGGCAGGACAGGCTGTTCATCTCGCTCAGCCGCTCGGCCAACGACGCCACCGACTACTTCCAGATCCCCAGCGGCCGTGTGGTCGAGGTCGGCACCCAGGTGACGATCTAGCTTCCCTGTCTTCGCGGGGAAGCCGAACTGGATGAGCCCGATCACAGCCCGGCAGCGCAGGGTGAAGCACAACCTCCGGGCATGGACTCCGAAAGCCGTGCTTCAAGTCGCTGCGATTTAGCCTTAACTTGCACGGTGCGGCTCAAGCCTTTGTAGCGCTTGATTTTCGTTGGCCGAGAGGCGAGGTTGCCCCGCGGTCGGGACAGCCCGGCGCGTGCGCGGACGTTGGAGGATGATGTGGCGAACCAGGTACAGGATCTGACCCCGGACGAGGTCTCCAAGGGTGTCGAGGAAGGGCGCTATCTGCTCGTCGACGTCCGCGAGCCCAACGAGGTCGAGGCCGAGGCCTATCCCTACGGCGTCGTGGTGCCGCTCTCGAGCTTCGATCCCAAGGCGATCCCCGATCCGCAAGGCAAGGACGTCGTGTTCGCCTGCCGCTCGGGCAAGCGTTCGGTGACGGCCTCGCTCGCGGCGCAGGCGGCGGGCCTTGCCTACGACAAGCATCTGGCGGGCGGCATCCTCGGCTGGAAAGCGGCGGGGCTTCCCACCAAGGTCGGTGGCTAATCCGGCGATGACGACCAAGAGCTCCTCGCTGAACAAGGTCTTCGCCGACCTTCCCGTCACGATCTTCGAGGCGATGTCGCAGGCCGCGCGCGACAACAACGCCATCAATCTCGGCCAGGGCTTTCCCGACGACCCGGGACCGGAGGACATCCGCCGCGCCGCGGCCGACGCCTCCCTGAACGGCTACAACCAGTATCCGTCGATGATGGGCATCCCGGAGCTGCGCCAGGCGATCGCGACCCACTACGGTCATTGGCACGGCCTCCAGCTCGATCCGATGAGCGAGGTCATGGTGACCTCCGGCGGCACCGAGGCCCTGACCTCGGCCATTCTCTCCGTGGTCCAGCCCGGCGACGAGGTGGTCTGCTTCCAGCCGGTCTATGATTCCTACCTGCCGATCATCCGCCAGGCCGGCGGCATTCCGCGTCTGGTGCGGCTCGAGCCGCCCGGCTGGCGGCTGAACGAGGACATGCTGAAAAGCGTCTTCAATTCAAAGACCAAGGCGGTGCTCTTCAACAATCCCCTGAATCCCTCCGCGGTGGTCTATCCGCGCGAGGACCTCGAATTGCTGGCGCGCTACTGCCAGGAGTTCGACGTCATCGCGATCTGCGACGAGGTCTGGGAGCACGTCACCTTCGACGAGCACAAGCACATCCCGCTGATCACCATCCCCGGCATGCGCGACCGCACCATCAAGGTCGGCTCGGCCGGCAAGATCTTCTCGCTCACCGGCTGGAAGATCGGCTTCGTCTGCGCGGCACCGCCGCTGCTGCGCGTCGCGGCCAAGGTGCACCAGTTCCTGACCTTCACCACCGCGCCGAACCTCCAGGCCGCCGTCGCCTACGGCCTCGGCAAGCCGGACGAGTACTTCCTGTCGATGCGCAAGGACCTGACGCGGAGCAGGGACCGCCTCACCAAGGGGCTCGAAAGCCTCGGCTTCCCCGTGCTGAAGTCGCAGGGCACCTACTTCCTCACCGTCGACCTGTCGCCGCTCGGTCTCAACGAGAGCGATGCCGAGTTCTGCTGGCGGATCGTGAAGGACTACAAGGTGGCGGCGATCCCGGTCTCGGCCTTCTACGAGCAGGATCCGGTGACATCCGTGGTGCGCTTCTGCTTCGCCAAGAAGGACCAGACCCTCGACACCGCGCTGGAGCGGCTGTCGGACGCGGTGCGCGGACGCAAGAGGTAGCAACGATGACGCATGTCGGCCGCTCGAGGCTTTGCCTTGGTGTTGCAATCGCCGCGGCGCTGACGTTGCTTTCCGCTCCCGCGAGAGCGGAGGAGCGGGTCGTCAACTTCTACAACTGGTCCAACTACATGGCGCCGGAGGTCCTCGATGCCTTCACGAAGGAGACCGGCATCAAGGTGGTCTACGACACCTTCGACGCCAATGAGACGCTGGAGACGCGTTTGATGGCCGGCAAGTCCGGCTACGACGTCGTGGTGCCCACGGCCTACTTCCTGCAGCGCCAGATCAAGGCCAATATCTTCCAGAAGCTCGACAAGTCGAAGCTGCCGAACCTCGCCAACGCCTGGCCGATGGTGAACCAGCACCTCGCGACCTACGATCCCGGCAACGAGTTCGCCGCGAACTACATGTGGGGCACGACGGGCATCGGCTACAACGTCGCCAAAGTGAAGCAGATCCTCGGGGCCGACGCGAAGATCGACAGCTGGGACACCGTCTTCAAGCCGGAGAACCTCGCCAGGTTCAAAGACTGCGGCGTCCACATGCTCGACTCCGCCGACGACATCTTTCCGGCGGCGCTGAGCTGGCTCGGGCTCGATCCGAACTCGACCAAGCAGCCCGACCTCGAGAAGGCCGCTGACGTCGTCGCCAAGGTCCGCCCCTTCGTGCGCAAGTTTCACTCCTCCGAATATCTGAGCGCACTCGCCACCGGCGAGATCTGCTTCGTGGTCGGATGGTCCGGCGACATCATGCAGGCCCGCGCCCGCGCGGCAGAAGCCAAGAGCGGCGTCGAGATCGGCTATGCCATCCCCAAGGAAGGCGCGCAGATGTTCTTCGACAACCTGGCGATCCCCGCCGACGCCAGGAACGTCAAGGAAGCCTACGAGCTGATCAACTATCTCTACCGTCCCGACGTCGCCGCCAAGAACTCCGACTTCCTGTCCTATGCCAACGGCAACCTTGCGAGCCAGAAGCTGGTCGATCCGAAAATTCTGAACGACAAGAACATCTATCCGGACGAGGCGACGCTTTCAAAATTGTTCGTCATCACCGCCCGCGATCCCGCCACCCAGCGCATCATCAACCGGCTCTGGACCAAGGTGAAGACGGGGAGGTGAGAGCGCCGCGATAGGTCGCGAGACCATCCGGCAACTCAAATCCGCAAAACAACCCCATGCACAGTAGAACCGCTTGCCGCGCCTTGTCGCCGGTGGCGGTCGTTAAGTCGCGATGCGGATTGGCCTTATCGGCGCGCGGACGCAATCGTCCAGTCCGCGGCGCGAATTAAGTCGCGCGGCGATGTTCATTGTCGGCATTGCCAAAAGCTGATAACGCTGAACGCCTCGCGTGACTGGCGACATCGGATGGAGCGCCATCGGGAAGCGCGGGGCAACTGCCGCTCGCCTGGGCGATTGGGATCATCCCGATCAAAATGCTTCACCCGGAGCTGCCCATGCTGACGTCGATCAAAATCACCGGACTTCAAACCTACGGCTATCACGGCCTGTTCGAGGAAGAGCGAACGCTCGGACAAAAATTCAGTTTTGATATTTTTGCCGATCTGCGGGAGGTCAGGACCCACCTCAGCGACGATCTGGATTCGTCGGTGAGGTATGACGCCGTGGTGGACGAGGCCGTGCAGATTGCAGGGTCGGAAAAATTCCAGACGCTGGAAGCGCTCGGCGAGACGATCGCTGCAGGACTGCTGCGACGCTTCGACATGATGGACAACGTGACGGTCGCCGTTGCGAAATCGTCGCCGCCGATTGCTCATGCGATCAACCAGGTCGGCGTCCAGGTCAGTCTTCGCCGCGCCGAGCTCGCCGGCGCCTGATGGTCTACCACGCGTAACGCACCGTGCCCTTTCCGGCATATGAGCGGGTCACGCTGGAGAACTCGCCCTCGAAGCTTGCCGCCGCCGACCAGCCGTTCAGCCATTTCATCTCGGCAGAGGCGGTGGTGAGGGCGGAATCGGCAGCCGGTCGTGCGCCGCCGACGACGAAGCTCGCGCCGGGCAGCGTCTGGAACGTCGCGGCGACGGTGCGATCCGGATTGAAATCGTGCGCCCAGGCGGCGCGACCGCGCAAGGTGAGGATGCCGTCCGCCATGGCGAAGGATTTGTCGGTGCGCAAGCCGAGTTCACTGCGCGTGTCGGTCACGCTCTTGGCCGCATAGGCGAGGGCGAACGTGTTGTTTCCGGCGACGACGGCTTCCGCATAGGCGGGGAGGTCGAACCTCGTGACCTGGCCTGCGGCGTAGGGCGTAATGCCGAGGCCGCCGGTCCATGGTGCAATGACGCGATAGCCGCCTTCGACGCGGCCGCTCCACGCATTGGCGTTGAACTCGGCGCGCAGGCGATCGGTGCCAGCGGCCGTCACGGTGCGATCGGTGGTAACGTCCTGCCATCCATAGGCGAGTGCGCCAGTGATGTAGGCTGCGCCCACAGTGTGGCGCAGGAAGGCGCCGGCCTGGAACAGATCCGAGCGGCCCCCGCCGAGCCCGCTGACGTTGAAACTGGTGCCGCCGCCGGCGAGCGCGAAGCCGGTGATGGTATTCGGCGAGATGCGGTAGTCGGCGCCGACAGCGGTGCCGTAGATGCTGCTCGTCGTGTTATTCGAGCCCAGCACGGCATTGCCGCTGGTGCTCTGCGAGCCGCCATAGGCCGCAGCCCAGACGTTCCAGCGCTGATCGAAGGCAGGCTCCCCGGGAGCCTTGTGCGGCATGCTGGCCAAGGCATCACGCGCATCGCCGCCGTGCGCGACGTCGGCGAGCGAGGTGCTCTCCTCAGCAAACGGCACCGCGCTGGCGCCGCCGGTGCCGCCATCGCGCCCGGCTGCGAACGGATCGGTCAGCAATCCCATGAACTGGCTCATGGCGCCGAACGTGGTCTGCTGCGACCCCGTCGCGCCCTGGCCCGCAAGCTGGGTCAGGCTGTTGGTGGAGCGTCCGACAAAGGCGGCGTTGATGCCGCCATTGGCGTCGAAGAAGTTTTGCAGCGTGGTCGCGATCGTCTTCTGGTTGGTGTTGAGGTCGGTCCGGGTGCCGTAGTCAAGTGCGAAGTTCAGGTAGGCATGGGTGGCATCATAGCTGAGGCTCGCAGCCAAACCGGCCGGTACGCCCGTTGCCTCGATGCTGGTGAACGTTCCGGTTCGGCCGCCGCTCGCCGATACGATGGCATATTGCTTTTGAACCGTGCTGCCGGCCGCCACACTTACGCCGACGCCGCCGCTGAGCAATGTCGTTCCGGAGACGTTGACCGACGTCGCCGCGTTCGTGTTGACCGTCACGAGATACAAGGCGCCTGACTGGAAGGCGAGATTGCCCGCGACGGTCAACCGTGAGCCCGGCGTGCCGTTGCCGGCGAGCAGGATGCCGCCGCTGGCGATCAATGTATTGCCGACGGTGCCTGTGCCGGAGAGTGCACCGCCGGTGTTCACCGTGGTCTGGCTCGAGGATACGATCGAGCCGTCGACCTGAAGCATGCCGCCGTTCACGACGGTGGTGCCGGTATAGATGTTGGCGCCGGACAGCGTCAGCGTGCCGCTGCCAGTCTTCTCCAGACTGCCTGGACCCGGTACGCCGCAGCCGCACGATGGGTCGGGATTGAGCTCGCCGATCACGCCGCTGACCGTCGTCGACAGGTTGTTGCTGCCGACCACCAGCGTGTTGCCGCCCCCGATGTAGTAGAAGCCGGAGCCGGCGATCGAGCCGGCCGTGATCCGGCCGTCGCCGTTCGTGCCAGTGCTCCCGCTGAAGTCGACATAGCCGGTGCCGTCGGCGATGAACTGCGCGTTGCCGCCGGTTGCATTGTTGTAGAAGGCTGTCGAGCCGCCGGAATTGGTGGTGATGACGGCGTTGCCTGCAGTCGAAGAGAACTGAAACAAGGTCGTGCTATAATCATTGTTCGTGATCGTCGCTCCGGCCGCCGACGACTGATCATTAAACACGGTGCTGCTATTCAAATTGTTGATGATGGTGGCGGTCCCGGCATTGGTCGCCGCGCTAAACGAGGTGTATCCACCGAAACTGTTGATCTTGGCGTTGCCGGCGCTGCTGGTATCGGTGCCCCCGGCCGTACCGAAGCTCACGCTGCCAGTATAGTTATTGTTGGTCGAGTTGCTGTAATAGTTGTTGATCGTGGCGTTTCCGGCGCTGCTCGCGTTGAGGAAATAGACATGCCCCTTGTTGGTGATGGTCATCGTGCCCGCGGTCGTCGTGCCGGAGAACTCCGTCTCGCCGTTATTGGCCAGATCCGTAATCGCCGAGGTATCGGCGTTGTGGATATAGAAGTAGGCGTTGTTGGTGACCTGGCCGGTGATGGACGCGGTGTGGGTGGCATCGCCAAGCACCAGGGTCCCGAGGTTGATTGTGGTACCACCTGTGTAGGTGTTGGCACCGAGCAACACCACTTGGCTGAAATTGAACGAAGTATCCGTGATCGTCAGCTTGCCGGCCCCGGTGCCGTCGGTGATGTTGCCGGAGATCGTCAACGTCTTGCCTTTGGCGTCGAGGAGGCTGCCGTCGGTGGACTGATCGATTTTGAAGTTGTTGGCGAAGGTCACGTCGCTTGTGCCGCCGGTCTGGATCCAGACGTTTTGCAAGGTGACCGTACCGGTGCCGAACGCGCTGCCGTTGGCCACCACCACCTTGCCGCTGGCTAGTCCGACGACGCCGACTATTGTGGTGCCGCCGGAATAGGTGTTGGTGCCGGACAGGGTCACATTTCCGTTGGTGGTGTTGAGCAGCAAGCTGCCCGATTGTCCTGCCGCGTCGGCGATGTTGCCGGAATAGGTGAGGGTGTATCCGTTGGAATCGATCGTGGCGCCGGTCGCGTTGATCTGCGCGGCATTGGCGATGGTGTAGTTGCCGCCGGCCTGCAGCGTGCCACCGTCGAAGGTCAGCGTGCCCGTGCCGATAGCCGACGAGGTGATCGCGCCAGGCGTACCCACCGTATCGACGCCGACCTTCAGCACGCTGCCGCCGCCGTTGATCGTGGTGCCGCCGGTGTAGGTGTTCGCGCCCGACAGCGTCAGCGTGCCGGTGCCGGTCTTCACCAGCGATCCGCCGGTCGCGCCCGCCGCCGAGCAGGTCGGGCTCGTGCCGCAGTCGCTGATCACGCCGCTCACGTCCGTGCTCTGGTTGTTGCCGCCGACGGTGAGCGCGCGTGCGCCCAGGAAGAAATTGCCGGCGCCCGCAATCGAACCGGCGCTGAGCTTGCCGTTCCCCGCAGGGCCGGTGGACGCGGAAAAGTCGACGGTGCCGTCATTGTTGATAGCAGCGTTCCCGGCGGTGCTGGTGCCGGAAAAAACCAAGTAGCCGCTCGTGCTGTTCGTGATGGTTGCGTTGCCTGCCGTGCTGGCGCCGGAGAAAACCATGCCGGCGTTGTTGGTGATGGTCGCGGTGCCCGCTGTACTGCTGTCCTTGAAGAGCAGGTGCATGTTGTTGGTGATGGTGGCGCTGCCGGCCGAGCTCGTGTTGTTGAAGGACAGCACCCCGCCGTCATCGCCATTGTAATTGACGGTGATGTGGGCGCTGCCGGCAGTGCTGGCGTCGTAGAAGTTCGCGTTGCCATAGGTGGTGATGGTCGCGGTGCCGGCCGTGCTGGTGTTGTAGAAATTCACCGAGCTCGTGGCATTGTCGTTGTTGATGGTGACGCCGCCGGCCGAGCTGGAGTTGAGGAAATTGATGCTTCCGTCGATGGCGTTGATGGTGGCGCTGCCGCCATTGACGACGATGCCGGCGCCGTTGAAATTCAGGATCTGGCCGTTTGCGAAGGTGTAATTTCCTGCCCCGGCGTTGAACGTCCAGCCGCCGACGTCTGTCGTGTTGGCTTCGTCATTGGATGGAATCGAGAGGCTGGTGGTGCTCGACGCGCCGAAGAAGGCGGTGCCCGATGGCACCGTGCCGGAACTCCAGTTGGCGCCGCGGTCATATTGGTTGCTGCCGGGAGAGGCGAGCCAGGTCGCATCCTGTGCACGGGCGGGCGCGGCCGGCAGCGTCCAAGCCAAGGCCAGCGCCGACGACGTCAGCAGCGCGGCCCGCAGCCGGCGGGTTGCCCCGAAACAATCTTTCCCCGTCGTCACGTCGTCCCCCAAGCCGCCCTCAAGCCGCGCGGTCGCGAGTCCGCGGACTGAATTCATCGCACTGCGCCGGGATTGGTGTCCTGATAAGGGGGTAGCCGCTTTCTGAAAGTTTCTGATATTTCCGGTTCAGGGAAACTTTTGGGGCATTTTCGGCACAGATCCTCTATATGAGCCGGCCAGAAAGACGCTTGGGGGGATAGCTTGCTTCGTTTCGCCGGCTTCGGGCTGGATCAGCAGCGTGCGGAGCTGTGGGGCCCCGATGGCGTTGCGATCAAGCTCCGGCCCAAGACCCTGGAGATGCTGCGGTTTTTCGCGACCAGCGGCGGTCGGGTGCTCAGCAAGCAGGAACTGATGGAGGCGATCTGGCCGAACGTTCATGTCGGCGAGGACAGCCTGTTTCAATGCATCCGCGAGCTCAGGACCGCGCTCGGTGACGAGCGGCGGCAGATCATCCGGCTTGCCTCCGGCGGCGGCTATTCGCTGACGGCCGAAGTCGTGGCCGAGCCCGAGGCGAACCCGGCGCGTGTCGATGTGGCGCCCGCGGTTGTGGCCGAACCGTCGGTTCCGGCCGAGGCCGTTGCGATCCAGCCGGCACCACGCCCTGTCTCCCGCCTGCGCAGCCCGGTCCTGATCGGCGCCGTGGGCGCGCTCTGTGTCGTGATCCTCGGCGTTGCGGTCGCAGCTTCCGTGCTGACGCCCGACGTCCTGTTCAAGCGCAGGCCGCCGCGGATTGCCGTGATGGCAATCGTTGATGAAAGCAATGATCCGCGTGGCGCGGTGATGGCCGCCGAGGTCACCGGCCGTCTCATGGATGGCTTTGCCAGGATCCGGAACATTAGTGTTGTCGCGCCGCGCACGGCGGCGGTAGCGGGTGTCGAAGGCGCCGGTGCGAAGGCCGACTACGAAATTCGTGGCGAGCTGCAGCGCGGCGATCAGTCCTGGACATTGCGGGCGCGCATCATCAAGAACGGCAGCGGAGAGGTGCAATCGGTCGCCGCAGCGTCGGTCAGTACCGATGAGGTGGATGCGCTTCAGCAGTCGCGCCTCGTTGCCGGCGTCGGCCATGTGCTGGCGCGCCGGCTCAACGAATTGCTGGAGCCGAGCGCGGCGTCATCCGCAAGCCGAACAGCGTCCGCGGGCGGCGACAAGGTGGCCGTCGAGCAGGCGCTCGCCTCGATCAACCAGACCACGCGTGAGCGTTTCGGCGCGGCGCAGACCATGTTGCAGAAGGCGCTTCGTGACGATCCTGACAATGTCGATCTCGCGGTCGCGCTGTCGTCGCTGCAACTGCGCGGCATCCAGATGGTCTGGTTCAGCCCGGAGGAGGCTCTTACGGTCGAGGCGAAAGCCAATGCGACGCTCGAGCAGGCGCTGCGGGTCAAGCCGAATTCCATTCCGGTGCTGGAAGCTCATTGCCGCTTTCTCAGCGCGACCAATCATTTCGTGGAAAGCCTCGTCACTTGCGCCAAGGCGTTGAGCTTCGATCCGTGGAACGGGTCCGCGCTCTATCTGATCGGCCTCGGGCAGATCTATCTCGGCCGCTTCGACGATGCGCTCGCGACGTTCGAGCAGGCCGATCGCTACGACACGCCGCCGGCCTCTCGCTGGACCTGGCTGCTCGGCGCAGGCACCGCGTATGCCCTGATGGGACGCTACGACGAGGCGCTGCCATGGCTGCAGCGTTCGATCGCGATCACGCCGGGCACCGGCCGCTCGCACTTCCTGCTCGCTGCTGCCTATCAGCGATCGGGCCGGAGCGAGGAGGCGAAGGCCGCGATGCAGGAGGGACTGCGGCTGCGGCCCGGAACGACGCGGCTCAACGTGTCGCCGCCGATGAAGAATGCAAGTCCGGTGTGTATCGCGGCCTGGGATCGTGTGGTTCAGGCCGAGGTCGATGCGGGGCTGCCGGAGAAGTAGCCGCTATCGCCACCTGCGGTGCAGCCAGAGCCATTGCTCGGGATGTTCGCGCACCCAGCCCTCGACCACGCTGGTAATTGCCTGCGTCGTGCCCTGCACGTCGATCTTACCCGCGGCATCGCGGACCGGCTTGATCTCCTCGGTCAATTCCGCGGTGAAGCGGAAGCCGGGCAGGCGGATGATGCGGACGCCGTGGATCGGGCATTCGACCTGGCGCAGCAGCCGCGCCAGCATCGGGTTGGCGCGGGTCTTGCGGCCGAAGAAGGTGACCTCGACGCCGCCGGTCAGATATTGGTCGACCAGCATGGCAACGTGCTTGCCGGCCTTGAGCGCCTCTGCGAGGCGCAGCGGCGCGTCGCGGCCGGCCGGGATCAGCGTGCCCATGTTGACCTGCCGCATCTCCTGGATGATGCGGTCGGCGGAGGCGATGTTGGGCCGGCGATAGAGGATCGCGGTGTCGAGCCCATGCGCGACCGCGGCGAGCGCCGGCAGCTCCCAATTGGCGAGATGCGCGGCGAAGATCAGCGCCGGCTTGCCGTCGTCGCGGATGTGGTCGAACCGCTCGATGCTGCTCCGGGGCAGGTCGATCCGGCTCCTCTCCGGGTGTTCGCGGTCGTAGTCCCAGACGTGATCGATATGGGCAAATTCGGCGCCGACGCGGCCGAGATTGTCCCAGACGCCCATCAGGATCTCTTCGATCTCCTCCGGCGACTTCTCGGGAAACGCTGCGGCCAGATTGGCGCGGCCGATGCGGTGCTCGCGCAGGCGCGGGCCGATGAGCTGGGTGGCACGCGCGAAGAAATCCGAGGTCTTGACCGGATCGAAATAGCGCGTGGTGCGCAGCATGCCCACGGTCGCGGCGCCGACCAGGCTTCCGCCGAGCGACTTGGCGAGGTCCCGCGCGCGGGCCTTCGTGCTCGCAGGAAGCAGTGCCATGCGTCCGGTCAGGCCGGTTCGCGGGTGAGGATCAGCGAGGCGTTCTGGCCGCCGAAGCCGAACGAGTTCGACATCACCGCGGTGACGCGGGCGTCGCGCGCCTTGTTGCCGACGACGTCGAACAGGATCGTGGGATCCGGATTGTCGTAGTTGATGGTCGGCGGAATGCGCTGATGCTCGAGGGTGAGCAGCGAGAAGATCGCCTCGACCGCGCCGGCGGCCGAGATGGTGTGGCCGACCATCGACTTGTTGGAGGTGACCGGAATCTTCTGCGCGAGATCGCCGAACACGGCCGACGTCGTGTTGTACTCCATCTTGTCGTTCTCGGGCGTCGCGGTGCCGTGCGCGTTGATGTGGTCGATCTGGTCCGGCGTCATGCCGGCATCGGCGAGCGTCTTGTTCATGCAGCCGATGATCGGCTTTCCGTCGGGCGAGGAGCGGGTGCGATGGAAGGAATCGGTGAGCTCGCCGCAGCCTGCGATCACGCCGAGGATCTTGGCGCCGCGCGCGGTCGCCGCCTCGTAGCTTTCGAGCACCAGCGCGCCGGCGCCCTCGGCCATGACGAAGCCGTCGCGGTTCTTGGAGAAGGGACGGGAGGCCGCCTGCGGCGGATCGTTCTGGGTCGACAGCGCCGACAGCAGCGAGAAGCGCACCAGGGCTTCCGGATTCACGGTGCCGTCGGTCGCCACGCACAGCGCGGCATCGGTCTCGCCGCGGCGGATCGCCTCGACGCCGAGCTGGATCGAGGTCGCGCCCGAGGCGCAGGCCGTCGACAGCGAGATCGGCGAGCCCTTGGTGCCGAAGGTCTCGGCGAGGTGGGCGGCCACCGAACCGAACATGAAGCGGTGATGATAGGCGTTGTACTTGCCGCCGCCGGAGATGCGCAGCAGATCGTCATAGGTGAAGTCGGGCTTGCCGACCGCGCGGCCGAGCTCGCGGCGCTGAGGCCATTCGACCTCGACCGGCGCGACAGCGAGGAAGAGGGGTCCCGGGAAATCGGCCTTGGCGCCGATGCCGGCCTGATCGAGCGCTTCCTGAGTCACCAGCTCGGCCATCCGTTCGGAGAGGCCGGTGGAGGAGAACGGATCGACGCTGACGAAGTCGACCGTGCCGGCCATCGTCGTCTTCAGGCCGTCGATCGGAAAGCGCGTGATGGTGCGGATGCCGGATTCGCCGGCGACGAGCTTCGACCAATTGTCCGCCTTGCCGGCGCCGAGCGAGGTCATGATGCCCATGCCGGTGACGACGACGACGGGACGCCCGAGTTTGTCGCGTGGTGCAGTCATGTGTCCCCCGATAGAGCTAGAGCAAGATCCGGCGAAGCGCGCGGCGCTTCAGCGAACCGCTTCCACCAGCGCCATGCCTTCGCCGCGCCAGTGTCCGGCCCCCACCACCACAATCTGGGTGGGTGCACCCTGCATTTCAATCTCGGTCCCCGTCGAATCATTCGGCGGGAACAACTCGCCGCGCGAGATCGACAGCGCCGCGAGCGCGATTCCGAGCGGGAACTGCGTCTCCATGGTGTGGCCGAACATCGTGCCGGTCGAACGCACCGGGAAGTCGGCGTGGCCCTTCAGGAAGCCGCGCTCCTCGCTGGTGGCGGGCTCCGCGCCGGTCGCACCGGTGATGAAGGCACCCTTGCCCTCGCGCTTGGGCAGTTTCGCCCACAGCTTCTCCAGCGTCGCGGCCATGTCGCCGGGCTGCTTGCGCTTGGCGAGGTCGGCAACCACGCTCGACAACCTTGCGAAGGGCTTTGCGCCGCGCGCCTCGGCATGAGCCCGGGACTCCAGCACCAGGAAGGCGCCGGCCGAGCCGAGCGCGAAGCCGGCGTGATCCTTGCGCGCCCACACCGGCGCGAACTTGTCCTTGAGATTGAAGTCGCCGAATTCGTAGAGGACCATCAGGTCCTTGCGCTCGCCATTGTGCGAGCCGCCGACCAGCGCGATGTCGCTCTCGCCCGAGGCGATCCGCGCCAGCGCGATGCGGGCCGCATCGGCGCCCGCGACCTCTTCGCCCATGAAGGTGCGCGAGGTGCCGCCGAGACCGTGCACGATGGCGATGTTGCCGGCGAGGAGGTTGGAGAGCTGCGCCAGGAACAGAGTCGGGCGCAGATCGCTCATCAGCCGCTCGTTGAGGAAGCCGGGCGCATTGGCGCCCTTGGCCTCGGCCGTCAGCACGCCGGTGTCGACGTTGAGATCGCGCTCGCCGCCGCCGGCGGCGACCACCATGTCGATCCGGGAGAGAATGTCCTTGTTGCCCTTGATGCCCGCGGAATCGAGCGCCAGTCCGGCGGCATAGGTGCCGATGCGCTGCCAGGCTTCCATCTGGCGCTGGTCGCCCTTCTTCGGGATCTGGCTGTCGAAGCTGACCGGCATCAGGGGATGCACGATGAAGGGCGCAAAACCCTTCTCGTCGACATTGATGCGCTTCTCCTGGAGCGCGGTCCAGTTGGCGTCCAGCCCTTCGCCGAGCGATGTGGCGAGGCCAATGCCGGTGATCCAGACTTCCGTCTGGACGGGCTTCGAAGCGGGAGTGTCAGTCATGGCGAGACGGCCTGTTGCGGAAAGCCGATACGCTTGGCGAATGCGTCCATGTAGCCGCGTATATCCGCATTGGGGAAGGGAATCTGCGTGAAGGTGAGCGTCGAGTTCGCGCGCAGCTTGCCGCCGACCCTGATCTTGGCCTCGGTGATGGCGTAGCCCGAGCCGTCATGGGCGAGGGTTGCCTCGATGCTCATGAGATCGCCCGGGAAGACCGAGCCGCGGACCTTGGCCTCCTTCACGGCGGCGAGGATCGGCATGCGCTCGAACTTCAGCACGCCGAGCTGGAGCCAGCCCGAAGCCTGCGCCATCGATTCGATCAGCAGCACGCCGGGCATCAGGGGATAGCCCGGGAAGTGCCCCTCGAAGACGGTGCTTTCCTTCGGGACCTGCGCCTCGACGACGATCCGCTTCTCGTCGACGTTGAGGTCGACGATGCGATCGATCATGTGGAAGTATTCGAGTTGCATGATCGCGCGACTAGGCGCCAGCGCCCTTGGCCGCAACCAGTTCGTCGATGCGGGCGCACAGGTTCTTCAGCACGAAATACTGCTCGGTGGTCGCCTTGCCGTCGTTGACCTCCTGGGTCCACTTTTCCAGCGGCAGCTTGATGCCGAACTGCTTGTCGATCGCGAACGCGATGTCCAGGAAATCGAGGCTGTCGATGCCGAGGTCATCGATGGCATGGCTATCCGGCGTGATCGTGTCGCGCGGGATGTCGCAGGTTTCAGCGATGATCGTGGCGACCTGATCGAATGTGGAGGACATCACTAAGCCTTTGATATATTGCGGATATTTGTCAGATTCGCCAGAGTGGCGCGGTGGGTGGGCGTCGCGCCCCGAGTGACGCCCTCGACCCCCCTCTGGCCGGGTCGAAAGCCCGTATATCGGAGCGCCGCTCCGAGTTCAATGGAGCCGGGCAGGGCCTGGGGGCAGCCTGGGGATGCCGGCCGCAGGGCTTCCCGCCGGGGACCGGACGGCGAGCCCGTGCCTAGATATGCGGCGTCGTGATCTTGACGCAGTCGCGCCGGCCCATCAGGACGCAATCCTGGGTCCGGCGCAGGTCGGCGATACTGACCGCAAGCCAGATTCCGATCGCGGTCAGCGCGATGGTGAATGCGAGCGCGGCGACATTGGCGAGCATGCGGTGGCGGAAATCGTCCGGCTCCTCGCGCGGCTGCTCGTAGCGCGACAGGTCGAGCGGCTCGGGCGCGGCATGCAGCGGTTGAACCGTTCCGTTGCCTCGCCGGACCGATGACGAAGGCATGGGGCGCGGCCTGAACTGAAGCACCCGGTGCTCGTCGTCCGACGGTATGGGACGCTGGGTCTTCATGGCGCGGGGATCACTCCGAAGCAGCGATTTTAGATAGCATAGGCGGTGAACGCGTTGCAGAAAATCTTCTCGATTTGTGCATGCGTTACGCGCTTTGCGCGCTGCTGCCGGAGCACTGCGAATGATGAAGAAGCCGGCCGTCATCCCGGTGTCAGGAAGGCAGGGGGGTGCGTTGCAGCAACGGCCCTGAGGCACATCCTCATCCCGCCAACATCGGCTTGTGATCTCGTCGTGCGGGCCGGACGGATTTCGTTGCCGCAGGGGCCGTGGCATAGTCGGGGTAGCCTGAACAGCCAGTTGCAACCAAGCGAGGGGCAATTCGACCATGACCAACATGCGCGAACCCAGAGTACATCCGGTCCCGATCCTGTCGCTCCGTCCGACCCAGATGACGGTCGGCATGCGCGAGGTCAAGGAGAAGCGGAAGCGCTGGCGTGAGCACGGCAAGAAGAAGCAATCCGACCTGCTCGGTTCGCACATGATCCCCGTCGTGTACGGACCGGACCAGCGCTACTACGTGATCGACCATCATCATCTTGGCCGTGCGCTTCACGACGAGGGCATCAAGGAGGTGCTCGTAACGGTGGTCGGCGATCTCAGGATGGTCGAGCGCGATGCGTTCTGGGGCGTGATGGACAACAAGCGCTGGGTCTACCCCTACGATTCCAAGGGCGAGCGCCGTCCGTTCCGCGATCTGCCGAAATCGGTGGTCGACCTCAAGGACGATCCCTTCCGCAGCCTCGCGGGAGAACTCCGCCGCATGGGTGGTTTCGCCAAGGACACCACGCCGTTCTCCGAATTCCTCTGGGCCGACTATCTGCGCCGCAAGCTGACGCGCAAGGCGGTGGACGCGAATTTCGACAAGGCGCTGGAGAAGGCCATGGCCGCGGCCAAGAGCAAGGATGCGATCTATCTGCCCGGCTGGTGCGGGCCCGCCGACGACGATTAGGCCGCCGCGCCGCGCGACCCGCGCATTCGCCGCGCTCCCGTCATTTCGGCTCTTGCAGGCCCGGCGAAGACAGCCAGCGTTCCATCTCCAGGGCGGCCTCGCCGTCGCGTGCCTTTTGCAGGAGATCGTGGCGCTCGGCGCCGACCGGCAGCTTCCTGGCCGCGGCGCGGGCCTCCTCGGTGAATTTCGTCAAACGATCCTGAAGCGACAGGGCCGGTCGCGTGCGGTTACGCTTCTTGGGCATGGCGTTGCCTTTCCAGCCAGGACTCAACCATGCGGATGCGGGGGGCGTCCTTAACTTTTGTTGGAACCGAGCGCGCCGATCGCGGGTTTTTCATCCGACGGCGCCACGGCGCCAGGGATTGGCGCGATGAGGTCCAGTATGGGCTGCACTGCACACGACCGGAGCTAGCCAGAAGTGCCCACCGATGCGATCCGCGCGGCGCTCGTCAGGCGCCTGCGCGTCTCCTCAGGTATCTCGGATGAGGATGTCAGAGAGATCGAAGCCCTGCCGATCGCGGTCCGGCAGTACCGGGCCGAAACGCCGGTGGTGCGCGATGGCGCGCGGGCGACGGAGTGCTGTCTGATCGCCGAAGGCTTCTGCGCGCGCTCCAAGACGATCGCGAGCGGCAGGCGGCAGATCCTCTCGATCCACATTCCCGGCGAGATCCCCGACCTGATGAGTCTGTTCCTGCACGTGATGGACCATGACCTGACGACGCTGACACCGTCGACGCTCGGATTCATCAGTCACGAGACCCTGCAGAAATTGCATCGCCGCAGGCCGGCCGTCGCCGAGATGTTCTGGCGGGACACCCTGATCGACTCGGCCATGTTCCGGGAATGGATCGTCAATGTCGGCCAGCGCCCGGCACCGTCGCGCCTCGCCCACGTCATGATCGAATTGCGCGAGAGGTTGAGGGTGATCGGGGCCGTGGACGGCAACAGCTTCGAGATGCCGTTGACGCAGGAACAGATCGGCGAAGCCCTGGGGATCACCGCCGTGCACGCCAACCGCGTGATCAAGCTGTTGCGCCAGGACGGCATCGTCGACCTGCACCGCGGCCGCGTCACCGTGCTGGACGAACGGAAATTTTTGGAACTTGCCGATTTCGACGGCCGTTATCTGCATCAGTCGCCAACCCTTTGAGGCGCCCGATGCCGCGATTTCATTTCGACATCCACGAGAACGGCCGTCTCATTCCAGACGATGACGGACGGGATTTCGTCGATGAAGACGACGCCCGCAAGGAGGCGGTGCTGACCGGCGCCTCCATCGCGCGCGACGCATTCATCGCCGGCAGCGCTCATCGCATCGTCGTCAACGTCCGCGAGGAAGGCTCCCCGTTCCTGAAAGTCTCGATCACGCTCGAGGTCGAGGAGGCCTAGTCGGCAGCTCCGCTTTGGCAGGGGGAGCTGAGCCATCGGATCGCGCAGGCCGCCTTGCGAACACGATCCGCCGCCGGTTCTGAAACGGATATCCTAGTTCTCCTCCCGCTCCGCCTTTTGCGCGGCCTCCTTGCCGCCAAACAGGTGGTGGAGTCTGCGCTCGACGCGGCGGCCGACGATGAGCAGCACAAAGGCAAGCGCCAGCGCGACCGATACGATCTTCCACTGTCCGGCGCCGCAGACGATGCCGAGACAGGCGGCGAGGAATGTGCAGGCGGCGCTGGTCAGGCCGCGCACCCGAAATCGCGTGCTCTCGTGCACGATGACGCCGGCGCCGAGAAAGCCGATCCTGGTCAGGATGCCCTGGATGACGCGGCTGGTGGCGTCGGTGACCTTGCCGGGCTCGGCGAATTGCACGGCGAGGAGCACCACGGTCGCGGTCGACAGGCCGACGATGCCGAGCGTCTTCAGCCCGATCGGCTTGCCGTGCAGGTCGCGGTTCAATCCGATCGCACCGCCTGCGAGCGTGGCGATGCCGAGGCGCAGCAGGATCTCGGGCCAATCGAGCTCGGTCATTGCGCGGCTGACTTATTGCTTCGGCAGGCGTCCCATCAGGTAGAATTCCTCGTTCGGGCGCATGCCGGTGACATTGGCGAGGCGGTTCGACAGCGCGAAGAAGGCGGAGATTGCGGCGATGTCCCAGATGTCGTCGTCGCTGAAGCCGTGCGGCTGGAGCGCGGCGAAATCCTCCTCCGAGACGCGCTGCGCGTCCGCCGAGACCTTCATCGCGAAATCGAGCATCGCCTTCTGGCGCGGCGTGATGTCCGCCTTGCGGTAGTTCACCGCGATCTGGTCCGCGATCAGCGGATTCTTGGCGCGGATGCGCAGGATCGCGCCGTGCGCGATCACGCAATACTGGCACTGGTTGGCCGCCGAGGTCGCCACCACGATCATCTCGCGCTCGGCCTTGGTGAGCCCTCCGTCCTTGTCCATCAGCGCGTCGTGATAGGCGAAGAACGCGCGGAACTCGTCCGAGCGGTATGCCAGCGTCAGGAAGACGTTGGGCACGAAGCCGCTTTTCTCCTGCACCGCGAGAAGCCGCGTGCGGATGTCGTCGGGCAGCGAGTCGATGGCTGGGGCGGGGAAGCGTTGCGCGGCTGGTTTTGTCATGAGCATGGATTCCGGCTTGGGGGCGGCAACCATAATCGATACGGGTTGCCGCCTCAACGTGCTCCGCGCGCGCTGTCATCGCCCGATTGCAATCGGGCGATCCACTCGTCTAAGGCCGAAATGATTGTATCGGGAGGGCGCGAAGTCCTGGATGCCCCGGCTTTTGCGGGGCATGAAGGGAGCGCGCGCGCCTCTTACCGCAGCGGCTTCTTCAGCAGCGAGAAGCGATCGGGATCGAGGCCCATCGACGGCTGCAGCATCGGAGCTTCGGCGCTGGACACCGTCTTGGCGGGCGGAGCCGCGAAAAGCGGATCGTTCGGGACATCGCGCTGCGAGGTCGCACCGCGCCAGCGCTCGAGCACCGCGCTGACGAAATGCATGTCGTGACCGGAGGTGACGGACGGAACGCTGCTGATGGTGGCCTCGCCGCGCGGCAATTGGTGCGGCGGCACCTCCTTGAAGCGCAGCCGGGTCGGCAGCGCGACGCCTTCGCCGAACGCCAGCACTTCGCGGGTGCCGAGCGACGGCACGAAGGACAGCAGGTTCGCGGCGGCATCCGACACCGCGGCGCGCAGCAGCGCCTGGTCGCGGTCGTTGGCAAGACGCATCGTGAACAGCGTGTTGCACTGGGAGATGATGGTGGCGTCGAGCTCGGCCGGACGCTGGGTGATGAGGCCGAGATAGACGCCGTATTTGCGTCCCTCCTTGGCGATGCGCGAGACCGCCTTGCGGGTCGGTCCGAAGCCGACATTGCGGTCGGCCGAGGCATAGCGGTGCGCTTCCTCGCAGACGAACAGCAGCGGCGAGACGCCGTCGCTCCACAGGCCGAAATCGAAGGCCATGCGGCACAGCACCGAGACGACGGAATCGATGACTTCGGCCGGGAATCCGGCAAGCTGCATCACCGTCATCGGCTTGCCGTTGGCCGGCAGGCGGAACAGATGGCTGATGACCTCGGCCATGGTGTCGCCGCCGACATTGGCGTTGTCGAACATGAAGGCGTAGCGCGGGTCGTTGCGCACGGCCTCGATGCGCGAGATCAGCTTGTGATAGACGATGCGCGAGGAGCGGTTCTCGAGCTTGCCCATGCGCTCGTCGATCAGCGAGATCAGGTCGACCAGGCGATACGGCACGGGCGTGTCGACGGTGAAGCCGACCTGCTTGGGATCGATGCGCTTGAGGCCGATGCGGTCGGCGTTCTGGTACTGGGTGTAGACGCCCTTGGCGATCGGGATGACTTCGGCGAGGATGTCGAGCTCTTCGGGCACGCCCGGGCGGCCGCCGAACAGCACGTCGACGATTTCCTCGAAGTTGAACAGCCAGAACGGCAGCTTCAGGTTTCGCGGATTGAGCACCAGCGCGCGGTCGCCGAAGCAGCGGCCGTATTCGTTGTGCACGTCGAGCAGGAAGATGCGCAGGTTCGGGCGCGCCTTCAGGATCTCGTTGAGCAGCAGCGACACACCGGTGGATTTGCCGACGCCGGTCGATCCCAGCACGGCGAAGTGCTTGGACAGCATCTCCTCGACGTCGACATAGGCGACGACCGAGCGATCCTGCTGCAGGAAGCCGACATTGATCTGGTCCGACCCGGTCGGCGCGTAGATCGTGCGCAGCTCCTGGCTCGTGATCAGGTCGACCGGATCTCCGATGGTCGGATAATTGGTGACGCCGCGCTGGAATTTCGGCTTGTCGCTGGCGTTGAGGATCTCGCCGAGCAGGTCGACCGATGCGATCGCGATGTAGGTGTCGGCGCTCGGCAGGTTTTCGCAGGAAACCTCGGTGATCATCGCAACGATGATCGAGCTTGCGCAGCGAATGCTGACGAAGCGGCCCACGGTGGCCCGAACTTCCGCGATCGGCATCTGGCTTTCAGCCAGGAGTCCGACCCGGGCGAGCGATCCGCGCACCGAAATGACGCGTCCAAAAGATGTCACAACGAATAAACCTGACGAGAGCGAGTGGCTTGAGCTCGACTATGCGGTCCGTGACTGCACAAACGGTTAAACGGCGAGCGCAGGCGCTTTGTTAAATCCATCAGAGTTCGATCGAGAGCCTTGTTCCCAATGCATATCTGCGGACGGAACCGGCTGAAAACCGCTGCTTTCCCGGGCGGATCGGCCCGATGGCACTCTTAAGGAAGATTTTACCATCCGGGCAGTCGAGGACCGATGCGGGCCTGCGCGGCGGAGAATCACCGCCTGGAACCGCGAAGCTTGATTTGTTGACGAGACTTGATCATTTGTACATTAGTACAAATGAACCGGCGGCCGTCAGGGCTGCCCGGGTGCGCGCATCGCCGTCGCGGCGCGCGCCCGATTGCGCGGTCCGGTGAAGCGGATCGCCGCCACGCCTTGGAGAAAACCATGCAGCCCGAACCGATCTTCGATCTCGCCCATCTCGGCCACATGGAACTGCTCACGCCCAAGCCCGACGAGAGCCTGAAGTTCTTCGTCGACGTCATGGGGATGACCGTCAGCGGACAGAAGGGCGAGTCGGTCTATCTGCGCGGTTGGGACGATTACGAGCGGTATTCGCTCAAGCTCACGGCGGCCAAGACCTCGGGCATGGGCCACATGGCGCTGCGCGCGCGCAGCCAGCAGGCGCTGGAGCGCCGCGTCGCGGCGCTGAAGGGCTCCGGCTTCGACATCGGCTGGATCGACGGCGACATGGGGCAGGGGCCGACGTTCCGCTGCCACGATCCCGACGGTCACATCGTCGAGCTTTATTACGAGACCGAATGGTATCAGGCTCCGCCCGAGCTGAAGCCCGCGCTGAAGAACCAGGCGCAGCGCTTTCCCGCGCGCGGGGTCAACGTCCGCCGCCTCGACCATCTCAACTGCCTCGCGGTCGACATCAAGGCCAACCGCGAGTTCTTCGAGAACTATCTCGGCTTGCGCCTCACCGAGCAGATCGTGCTCAACGATGGCCGGGAAGCGGCGATGTGGCTGACCATGTCGAACAAGAGCTACGACTTCGCCTATTCGCTCGACCATTCCGGTACGCGCGGCCGCTTCCACCACGTCACCTACGCGCTCGACAGCCGCGAGGAAATTCTGCGCGCCGCCGACATCTTCCTCGAAAACGGCGTGCACATCGAAACCGGCCCGCACAAGCACGCGATCCAGCAGACCTTCTTCCTCTACGTGTACGAGCCCGGCGGCAACCGCGTCGAGGTCGCCAATGCGGGTGCGCGCCTCATCCTCGCGCCCGACTGGAAGCCGATCGTGTGGACCGAGGAGGAGCGCAAGAAGGGCCAGGCCTGGGGGCTCAAGACGATCGAGTCGTTCCACACCCACGGCACGCCGCCGGTGGAGGCCAAGAAGCACGGCTAGTTCGCGGATGCGCGCACGCGTGCGATCGTCTCGCGCACGCCGGTCCATGCCGGCTTGCCGGGTGCGAACTGACCGCGCAGGAAGGTGACGAGTTCCTCGACCTGCGCCTCGCTCATGCTGTCCTTGAAGGCGGGCATGTAGCCGAGATCGCTCGATGCGGGATCCGCGATGCCGTGCAGGATCACCTGCACGAGATTGTCGGGCCTGTCGCTGTGCAGATTGCTGTTGAGCGACAGCGACGGGCGACTGCCGAACAGCGGCAGGCCGCCGACCTCGTGACAGACGGCGCAGGCGCCCTGATAGAGCCGCGCGCCGGTTGATGCGGCAACGGTGACCTTCGTCGTGTTCTCCAATCCGGCGGCGAGCGCATCGCGTGCCGGGACATCGGTCGCGGTGTCGTTGAACGAGCCCAGATAGACCGCCATCGCGCGAATGTCCTGATCGGGCAGCGCCGCGAGATCCCTGACGATCGGGGCCATCGGGCCGGCGGCGACCCCGTGATGGCGCGAATGACCGGTGCGCAAATAGTCGTAGAGCTCGTTCTCGCTCCACGGGATCGGCGCGTGCGAGAGCGAGGTCAGCGGCGGTGCTTCCCAGCCTTCGGCGAAACCGCCGGCGAGATAGGCGTCGCGCCGTTCGGCACCGAGGGCATTGCGCGGCGAATGGCATGCGCCACAATGCCCGAGACCTTCGACGAGGTAGGCGCCGCGATTCCATTGCGCGGACTTCGCGGGATCGGGCTTGAACTCGGGCGTCCCGTGGAACAGCGCATTCCATCCGGCAAGCAGCGGGCGCAAATTGAAGGGGAAGGCGAGCGCATTGGACGGCGTGGTCGCGTGTATCGCGGGCTGCGCGATCAGATAGGCGTAGAGCGCCTGGAGATCGGCCTCGCTCGTTTTCGCGAAGTGCGTGTAGGGGAAGGCCGGATAGAGCTGCCGTCCGTCGCGATGCAGTCCCTCGCGCATCGCGCGCTCGAAGGCGGGATAGGACCATGCGCCGATGCCGGTCTCGAGGTCAGGCGTGATGTTGGTGCTGTAAATGGTGCCGAATGGCGTCTCCAGCGCGCGGCCGCCGGCGTTGGCGATGCCGCCGATTGTGGTGTGGCACTCCGCGCAATTGCCGAGCGCGGCGAGTTGCTGTCCGCGCGCGATGGTCGCCGCCGAATAGACCGATGCATCCGGCCGCGCGATCGGCGCGATCGCACGCCCCGGCAGCAGCGCTGCGCCGATGCCGACCGCGGCGGTGCAGACGGCGGCGATCGCGGCGAAAATGCCCGCGCGCTTCGTGAAAGGTGCCCGCCAGACACGCGAGGGCTGCGGAGCGGTGGGCGCGGCGAGGGCCCGCGGTGCGGCCACCGCCTCGCCATGCAATCCCCGGAGGATGCGTTCCGGTGTGAACGGCGGCTCGCGGAAGCGCACGCCAGTGGCATCGAAGATCGCGTTCGCGATCGCGGCCGCGCTCGGCACCGACGCCGACTCGCCGACGCCGAGCGGCGGCTGGTCCGGCCGCGGCAGCAGCAGGACATCGATCTTCGGAAGATCGGGGAAGGGGATGATCGGATAGGCGCCCCATTCGCGCGCCGCCACGGCGCCGCGCTCGAAGGAGACTTCCTCCATCAGCGCGCGGCTCGTGGACTGGATGACGTTGCCGTGGATCTGGTGGCGCACGCCATCCGGATTGATCATCAATCCGGAATCCTGCCCGGCGACCACGCGCGTCACGCTGACATCGCCGGTGGTCTTGTTCACCGCGACGTCGGCGACCCAGGCGGACCATGCCGCGCCGTAGCCCGGAAACTTGCTGTGGACATAGAGCGCATAGGCAAAGCCGCGCCCGTGCACGATCTCGCCGTCCTTCTCCTCGCGGACCGGCCGTGGTGTCCAGCCCGCGCGCTCGGCAACCGCATTGACGAGATCGACGGCGCGCTGGTCCTTGAGATAGCGCAGGCGATATTCGATCGGATCGATTCCGGCTTCGGTCGCGGCTTCGTCGATGTAGGATTCATGGGCGAAGGTGTTCGGCAGTGCCGAGACGCCGCGAAACCAGGATGCGCGCACGATCGGCGGCATGTCGTGGGCGACGACGCGCATGTTATCGTAGTCGTAGGGAGGGATCGCAGTGCGGTCACCCATCTGGAGCACGGCGGGCTCCGGCGAGATCCGCCCCGTCAGCAGCAGCGCCAGTGTCGGCGCGGCGTTCGAGGGATAGCGCGTGGCGAGATCGTAGCCGGCGATGTTGCCGTCGACACCGAGCCCGCCATTGACGTCGATGAGCTGGGCGGCACCCTTCGGCTCCCAGGCGTGCTCCTGCTCGCGGGTCAGTTGCACGCGCACGGGCCGGCCGACGGCGCGCGACAGCAGCAGCGCATCGGCGGTGACGTCGTCGGCGCAGTTGCGGCCATAACAACCGGCTGCTTCGAGCCTGATGAGTTCGATCTCGCTGTCCGGCCGCTCGATGAGGAGCGCGAGATCACCGCGCAAGACGTGCGGGTTCTGGGTGCCCGACCAGACGCGGATGTTGCCGTCCCGGTAGTCGGCGACGGCACAGGACGGGCCGATCGATGCGTGCATCTGATACGGCCACACGTAGGTGCGCTGCATCGGCTTGGCCGCACCGGCGATCGCCGCGTCGACGTCGCCCTTGTCGATCAGGGTCCGTGGTGTCGATGGATTGGCGCGCAGTGCGGTCTCGACGTCGGCGAGATCGGTCAATGCCGGTGTCGGCTTCCAGCTCAAGCTGAGCTGCGCCGCGGCGCGGATCGCATTCTCCTCGCGCTCGGCGACGACGCCGACGAAATCGCCGAGACGCACGACGGCGACCAGGCCTGGAACGTCGCTCACCGAGGATTCGTCCACGGCGAGCAGACTGGTGCCGACGAACGGGCCGGCGTCGATGCCGGCATAGGGCGGACGCACGACGCGGCCGTGCAGCATGCCGGGCAGGCGGATGTCGTGCACGAAGGTCAATTCGCCGGTGGCCTTGGCCGGCAGGTCGACGCGCGGCATCGACTGGCCGACGATGGCGTAATCGCCGACCGGCTTGACGGCGACGTCGTCGGCGAGTTCGAGGCGGATCGTGTCGCCGCCGATCAACTCGCCATAGCTGACGCTGCGATTGTCGTGCCCGCGCACGAGGCCGTCCTCGATCCTGAGATCCGCGGGCGGCAGTTCGAGCCGCTCGGCGGCGCGTGCGACCAGGAAATGGCGCGCCTGCGCGGCGGCCTTGCGCAGGGGGATTGCGGTGATCTGGATGGTTTCGCTGGCGATGGTCGGGCCCTGGTTGGGCACGATTGCGGTGTCGCCGAGCACGACGACGACGCGCGCAAAGGACACGTCGAGCTCCTCGGCGACGATCTGGCCGAGCGAGGTGCGGATGCCGGTGCCGAGATCGACATGGCCGTTATAGGCCGTGACCGATCCCTCCGCGGTGATCCGGACGAAGGTTTCGGACGCGCCCGTATCGAGCGTGCGGACGACGACGAGCGATCCCGTTTGCCGCTCGGATCCGTTCGAGACAGGCGAGGCCATCAATCACCGGCCCCGGCAAGCTGGCCCGATGCGCGCATCACGGCACGGAGGATTTCGACATGCGTGCCGCAGCGGCAGAGATTGTAGCGCAGCGCAGCAAGCGCCTCCTGCTCGGTGGGGCGCGGATTGATCGCGAGCAGCGCCTTGGTCGTCATGATCATGCCGTTGAGACAATAGCCGCATTGCGCTGCCTGCTCGTCGATGAAGGCCTGCTGCACGACATCGGGCTTGTCGCGGGTGCCGAGCCCTTCGAGCGTCACGACGTCGCGGCCGGCGCAGCCGCCGACCGGAACGACGCAGGAGCGCGCCGGCGCGCCGTCGATCAGTACGGTGCAGGTGCCGCACTCGCCGAGGCCGCAACCATATTTCGGGCCGTTGAGTGCGAGATCGTTGCGCAGCACGTAAAGCAGCGGCGTCCGGCGTTCTGCAGTGATCTCGTGGATCCTGCCGTTCACGCTGAGACGGATCGGTGTCTGCGTCATTCTCGTTTCCAGGCCCGCGCGAAGCGCTCGTGAAATCCAGTTACACGCAAAATCTACGTCGCGACGATACCGTTTGTACACAAACGTGCAAGCGGCGCATGCCGCACTGCAATGTGGTTGCCTTCTTTGTGGACAGAACGTGTAGGCAAATGCGGTTTTATGCGGCAGCAGCATCTTTTGCGCTGCACCGCCGCTTGACAGCTATCCGGAGCGCGCGCACCATCGTTCGTATACGAATGATAACCGTCGTGATCCGCTGGCTTTGACATGGTGACTGAAACGACGAGCGCCGTCTCCGACAAGATCCGCTGCGATGCCTGTCCGGTGATGTGCTACATCAAGCCGGGCGCGGCAGGCGCCTGCGACCGCTATGCCAATCACGACGGCAAACTCGTTCGCGTCGATCCTCACATCATCCTCGAACGCACGGTGTCGCAAGGCGGCAAGCTCGTGCCGTTCAGCCGCACCGAGGATTGGGACGGCAAGCTCGTGCATGAGCCCGCGACGTTCGTCACCGCGATCGGCGCGGGCACGACCTATCCGGATTACAAGCCGGCGCCGTTCATCGTGTCCTCCGAAGTCGACGGCGTCGACATGGTCACTGTCGTCACGGAGGGCATCTTCTCCTATTGCGGCATCAAGGTGAAGATCGACACCGACCGCTATCTTGGACCCGAGACCGCGACCGTGCGCGCGCAGGGTGAAGCGGTCGGCCACGTCACGACAAGCGAATACGGCTCGCAGATGCTGTCGCTCGGAGGCGTGCATCATCTGACCGGCGGCTCCAAGAAGGAAGGGCGTGTCACCTGCGACACGCTGATGGATCTCGCCAACTGCAAGGCGGTTGAACTTACCATCGACGGCGGCGCCAGCGTGGTGGTGCAGGCCGGCCAGGCGCCGATCGTGAACGGCGTCAAGGAAGAGCGCATGCGGGTCGGCTGTGGCTCGGCGACGATCGGCATGTTCGCCAAGCAATGGCATGGCAAGGTCGACGAGGTCGTCGTCGTCGACGATCACATCACCGGCGTGCTCAGCGAGCATCAGGCCGGCAAGCTGCTCGACATCGTCGACACCGGCATCAAGATGAAGGGCCGCCGCTCGACGCCCGGCCGCTATTTCCAGGTCGCCGACCCCGGAACGGGCTGGGGCGGCACGAACATCTCCGATCCGCTGTCGATCCTCGGCCCCTTCGACGCCAAGGAAGCAAAAGCCGGGCTGACGATGCTGATGGTGTCCACGACCGGCGAGCATTCGTCCTATTATGTGCTCGACGAGGCCCTGAAGCCGGTCGAGACGGAGATGCCCGACGATCTCAAATTCTCGGTCGATCGCATCCAGGAGAATTGTGAACCGGCGCTGTGCACGGTGCTGTTCATGGCGGGGGCCGGCGGCTCCTTACGTGCGGGCGTCACCGACAATCCGGTGCGGCTGACGCGTTCGGTGAAGGACGCGCTGACGCGTGTCACCAGCGGCGGGGCGCCGGTCTATGTCTGGCCGGGCGGCGGCATCACCTACATGGTCGACGTGACGCAGATGCCGGCCGGTGCGTTCGGCTATGTCCCGACGCCGGCGCTGGTCGCGCCGATCGAATTCACGATGAAGCTGTCCGACTATGCCGCGCTCGGCGGCCACATGGACTATGTCAAGCCGCTCTCCGAGGTGAAGGGCGGTGACGATGTCCGGCAGTTACCCTGGCACAATCCGATCCCGGTGCGCCGCGCATGACGAGGTCACCGCAAATCGCGTTGCTGTCTGATGGCCGGCGGCTGCATTTGCAGGATGGACCGATCGATCTGATCGTCGAGGCGAGGGGGCCGGCAGGCGAGGTGCGTGCGGCCTACGAGGCGGCGGCGCGGCGGTTTACCGGGTTGCTCGACGAACTCTGCGCGGAATTGCCTGACCTGCGGATGGCGGCCGAACCGGGGCGAACCCCGCTCACGGGTGTTGTCGCCCGGCGCATGCACGCCGCGGTCGCGCCTTATGCCGCCGATTGCTTCATCACGCCGATGGCGGCGGTGGCGGGCAGCGTGGCGGAGGAGATCCTGGGCGCGATGCTTGGCGCGGCGATGCTCGAGCGCGCCTATGTCAACAATGGCGGGGACATCGCGCTTCATCTCGGCGAGGGCGAGCATTTCGCGGTCGGCCTGATGGACCGGCCGGACAGCGACGGCGTGATGCGCACGATAAGGATCGCGGCCGATGATCCGGTTCGGGGCGTCGCGACCAGCGGCCGTCATGGCCGCAGTTTTTCGCTCGGCATCGCCGACGCGGTGACGGTGCTCGCGGCGACGGCCGCGCAAGCCGATGCGGCGGCGACCGTCATCGCCAATGCCGTCGATCTGCCCGCGCATCCCGCCATCATCCGGCAGCCTGCCAACGAACTGCAGCCGGACAGCGATCTCGGCGCACGCCTCGTGACCCGCGATGTCGTTGCCTTGTCGCGGTACGAGACTGCTGCGGCGCTCGAATCTGGCGCGGAATGTGCACGGCAATTATTCGATCGCGGATTGATCGAGGGTGCCGTGTTGCAGCTTTGTGGTGATATGATCGTCATCGGAACGAAGGATATTGAACGGCAACGATCGCGCCCGCTTTTGCCGGAGAACGCGGTTCATGCCTGAGCAGGGAAACGAGTCGAGGAAGCAGCCATGAGCGCGATCATCCGCAAGATCGTCACCGTCGTCGAAGAGACGCAGATGGAGATGGGCCGCCAGGTGTCGCCGCCGACGCGGCGCGCGGCCGCCATCGCCGTGATCGAAAATCCTTTCGCCGGGAAATACGTCGAGGATCTCTCGCCCCTGATCGCGATCGGCGAGGAGCTCGGCGACCTCCTGTCCAGGCGCGCGGTGGCCGCGCTCGGCATCGAGGGCTCCAAGGCGCACAGCTACGGCAAGGCGGCGGCGGTCGGCGAGAACGGCGAGCTGGAGCATGCCGCCGCGATCCTCCACCCGAAGATGGGTGCGCCGGTGCGCAAGGTGCTGGGCAAGGGCGCGGCCCTGATTCCCTCATCCAAGAAGCGCAGCGGGCCCGGCACGACGCTCGACATTCCGCTGGGGCATAAGGACGCGGCCTTTGTGCGCAGTCATTTCGACGGCATGGAGGTACAGATCAACGACGCACCGCGTGCCAACGAGATCATGGTCGCGGTCGCCGTCACCGACAGCGGCCGTCCGCTGCCGCGCGTCGGCGGGCTGACGGTCGCGGAGATCAAGGGTGAAGACGGCTTGAAGTAGGGCATGATCCGGAGACACGGGGACGGCTTCTCCGGTCGGATCGTGCGGAAACAGGGTTCAAAACTGGAGGTTGGGATGCGAGCAAGAAACTACGTTGTCGGCGCGGCCTTCGCGCTTCTGGCCGGCGGCCTCGGCCATTCGGCGCTGGCGCAGGACATCAAGATCGGCGAGATCAACAGCTATTCGCTGCTGCCGTCCTTCACCGAGCCCTATCGCAAGGGCTGGCAGCTGGCGGTCGAAGAAATCAACGCGGCGGGCGGTATCAACGGCAAGAAGCTCGTCGTCATCTCCAAGGACGATGGCGGCAAGCCGGCGGATGCGCAGACCGCGGCCAACGAGCTCGTCTCGAGCGAGGGCGTCGCGATGCTGACGGGCACATTCCTGTCGAATATCGGCCTCGCCGTCAGCGACTTCGCCAACCAGAAGAAGGTGTTCTTCCTCGCGGCCGAGCCGCTGACCGACGCCGTGACCTGGTCGAAGGGCAACAAATACACCTTCCGCCTGCGGCCCTCGAACTACATGCAGGCCGCGATGCTGGTGGAAGCCGCCGCGAAGCTGCCGGCCAAGCGCTGGGCGACGATCGCGCCGAACTACGAATACGGCCAGTCGGCGGTGTCGGTGTTCAAGAAGCTGATGTCGGAAAAGCGCCCCGACATCCAGTGGGTCGACGAGCAGTGGCCGCCGCAGGGTAAGATCGACGCGGGTCCGGTCGTGCAGGCCGTCGCCGCGGCGAATCCCGAGGCGATCCTCAACGTCACCTTCGGTCCCGACCTCGTGAAGCTCGTGCGCGAAGGCAACACCCGAGGCCTGTTCAAGGGACGCGAGGTCGTGTCCTTCCTGACCGGCGAGCCCGAATATCTCGATCCGCTCAAGGACGAAACGCCGGAAGGCTGGATCGTCACCGGCTATCCCTGGTACTCGATCAAGACGCCTGAGCATGACGCGTTCCTGAAGGCCTACCAGGCCAAGTACAACGACTATCCGCGTCTCGGCTCGATCGTCGGCTACCAGACCATCAAGGCGGCAGCGGCGATCATCGCCAAGGCCGGCTCGACCGACACCGACAAGATGATCGCGGCGGCCGAAGGCATCTCGATGCCGTCACCGTTCGGCGAGATCACCTTCCGCAAGATCGACCACCAGTCGACGCTCGGAGCCTATCTCGGCAAGACCGCGCAGAAGGACGGCAAGGGTGTGATGGTGGACTCCGTCTACAAGAAGGGCTCGGACTATCTGCCGAGCGACGCCGAAGTCGAGAAGCTGCGTCCGAAGGACTGATTTCTGTCCTCTCTCTCCTCGCGTGCGGGGAGAGCGGTGAGGTGAAGGGGATCCGCGGTGGAGGTGTCCACCGAGTTCGCGGAGACTCCCCCTCACCGGAATTGCTTCGCAATTCGACCTCTCCCCGCACGCGGGGAGAGGTGAACCAAGACCGACATGCTCTGGCATGCACTTCCAACCCGGACCGCCGATGGCCTTTTACATCGTACAGTTTCTGACCGGTCTCGCCAGTGCAGCCTCGCTGTTTCTGGTGGCCTCGGGTCTGTCGATCATTTTCGGCGTGACGCGGATCGTGAATTTCGCGCACGGCGCGTTCTACATGATCGGCGCCTATATCGCCTTCACGCTGACCGAGCGTTTCTCGGGCGCGTTCGGCTTCTGGGGTGGGGTGGTCATGGCCGCGCTCGCGGTGGCGGTGATCGGCGTCATCGTGGAGATGGTGCTGCTGCGGCGGATCTACCACGCGCCCGAACTGTTCCAGCTGCTCGGCACGTTCGGCCTGACCCTGATGGTCGAGGATCTCGTGGTGCTGATCTGGGGGCCCGATGATCTCGTCGGCCGCCGCGCGCCGGGCTTCAAGGGCGCGGTGGATTTCTTCGGGCAGAACATCCCGAGCTACGACCTGTTCCTGATCGTGCTGGGGCCGGTGGTGCTCGGCGTCCTCTGGCTGCTGTTCCAGCGCACGCGCTGGGGCGTGCTGGTGCGCGCGGCGACGCAGGATCGCGACATGGTCGCGGCGCTCGGCGTCAACCAGAAATGGCTGTTCACTTCCGTGTTTGCGGTCGGCGTGTTCCTCGCCGCACTCGGCGGCGCGCTCCAGATTCCGCGCGATGCCGTGCATCACGCCATGGATCTGCGCATCATCGTCGAGGTCTTCGTCGTGGTTGTGATCGGTGGCCTCGGCAGCATCGTCGGCGCCTTCGTCGCCGCCGTTCTCGTGTCCGAACTCAACGCCTTCGGCATCCTGATCTTCCCGAAGATCTCCATCATCCTCGTCTTCCTGGTGATGGCGGCGGTGCTGATCGTGCGACCCTGGGGCCTGTTCGGCAAGCCGGAAGCCGCCGCGCGCAAGACACCCGGCCTCACCGTCAACCCGTGGCGTCCGCTGACCTCGAACGAGCGGCTGCTCGCGCTCGCAGCGCTCGTCGCCGCAGCGATGCTGCCGCTGGTCGCCGGCAATTACGCCCTGACCGTCGGTTCCGAGATCGCGATCTTCGTGATCTTCGCGGTCAGCCTGCATTTCCTGATGTCGGTCGGCGGGCTCGCCTCGTTCGGGCACGCCGCCTATTTCGGCCTCGGCGCCTATGGTGTCGCGTTCCTCGCCAAGATGGCGGGGCTGCCGATGATCGTGTGCCTCCTGCTCGGACCGCTGCTCGGTTGCATGGGCGCCGCGGTGTTCGGCTTCTTCGCCGTACAGCTCTCCGGCGTCTATTTCGCGATGCTGACGCTCGCTTTCGCCCAGATCGTGTGGTCGATCGCGTTCCAGTGGGTGAGCGTGACCGGTGGCGACAACGGCATCCTCGGCGTTTGGCCCGCGAGTTGGGCGGCGAGCCCGGCGCATTTCTACTGGCTCGCGCTCGGCGTCGCGGCGCTCGTCACGATCGCGCTGCGTGTCGCGGTGTTCTCGCCGTTCGGCTATTCGCTCCGGGCTACGCGCGACTCCGTGCTGCGCAGCGAGGCGGTCGGCATCAACGCCAAGCGTATCCAGTGGACGGCGTTCGTGATCGCGGGCACGACGGCCGGCATCGGCGGCGCGCTGTTCGCCTATCTCAAGGGCAGCGTCTTTCCCGACAATCTCGGCATCTCACTCTCGGTCGATGCGCTGGTCATGGTGCTGCTCGGCGGCGTCGAAACGGTGTCGGGCGGGGTGATCGGCGCCATCGTCTACAAGGCGCTCAACATCTGGCTGGTCAGCCAGACCGATCTGTCGAAGCTCGTGCTGGGCGGCTTCATCGTTCTGATCGTCGTCGTGTTTCCCAAGGGCATCGTCGGCATGCTGGAGATTCTGGCTCAGCGGCGCCGGAAGACATCGCCGCCGGGATCGACCTTGCTCGTCAAGCCGATCGAGTCCGCCGAATGAGCGTCGCACCCCCACTTCTCGCCGTCGAAGGCCTGACCAAATCCTATGGCGGCATTCACGCCGTGCGCGGCGTCTCGTTCTCGTTGCGCGCCGGCGAGATCCTCGCGCTGATCGGCCCGAACGGGGCCGGCAAAAGCACCTGCTTCGACATGCTCAACGGCCAGAACCGGCCGGACTCCGGCCAAGTTCGCCTGCTCGGCGAGGAGATCACCGGCAAGAAGCCGCGCGAGATCTGGCGGCTCGGCGTCGGGCGCACCTTCCAGATCACCGCGACGTTCGCGACCATGACCGTCCGCGAGAATGTGCAGGTTGCGCTGATCTCGCACGCGAAGAAGCTGTTCAATCTCTGGGGCTCGGCGCCGAATTTCGACCGCGGCGAGGCCGGCCGTCTGCTCGAACTGGTCGGCATGAACGGCTATGCCGACCGGCCCTGCGGCGAGCTCGCCTATGGCGACCTCAAGCGTCTCGAACTCGCGGTTGCTCTCGCCAACCAGCCCAGGCTGCTGCTGATGGACGAGCCGACGGCGGGCATGGCGCCGCGCGAACGCGTCGACCTGATGCGGCTGACGGCAAGCATCGCGCGGGAGAAGTCGATCGGCGTGCTCTTCACAGAGCACGACATGGACGTGGTGTTCGAGCATGCCGACCGCATCATCGTGCTCAACCGCGGCACGCTGATCGCCGAGGGATCGCCGGCGGAGGTGCGTGGCAACCCGCAGGTGCAGGCGGTCTATCTCGGCGAAGGCCTCGTCTACGATGCCCGTCATCGCGAGGGAGCCTCGGCATGAAGCTCACGGTCGAGGGGCTCAACAGCCATTACGGCCCGGCGCATATCCTGTTCGACATCGGGTTCGAGGTCGGGGAGGGCGAGGTCGTCGCGCTGCTCGGGCGGAACGGCGCCGGCAAGTCGACCACGTTCCGCTCGATCGTCGGTCTCGTCGCGCAACGCTCCGGCCGGATCATGTTCGAGGGCAAGGACGTCTCGGTGCGGCCGACCCATGAGATCGTGCGCGAAGGGCTCGGCTATGTGCCGGAGGAGCGGCGCATCTTCACGGACCTGACGGTCGAGGAGAATCTCGAAGTCGGCCGTCAGCCGAAGCGGCCCAACGCGCCGTACTGGACGCGCGAGAAGCTGTTCACGCTGTTCCCGAATCTGGGCGAGATGCGAGGCCGCCCGGGCGGCCGCATGAGCGGCGGCGAGCAGCAGATGCTGACGATCGCCCGTACGCTGATGGGCAATCCGTCGCTGGTGCTGCTCGACGAGCCGTCGGAGGGGCTATCGCCCAAGATCGTAGAGCAGATGGTCGACGCCATCCTGACCATGAAGAAAGAGGGCGTCAGCATCGTGGTCTCCGAGCAGAATTTGCACTTCGCGCGGCTGATCTCCGATCGCGCCTACATCATCGAACGGGGCCGCATCTGTTTCGGCGGCACGATGGCCGAACTCGACGCGCGCCCGGATATCCGTGACGCGCATCTGTCGTTGTGAAGGGCGGGGAACGGATGGCGAGAAGCGTCGCGACGAAGAAGAGCGTCAAGCTGGCGAAACCGTCCTACGTGCTCGACGAGCAGGTCGGTTTCATCCTGCGCCTGGTCTCGCAGCGCCACAGCGCGATCTTTGCCCGCGACATCGGCACCAATCTCACGCCGACGCAATGGGCGGCGCTGTCGAAGCTCGCCGAGACCGGTCCGTGCTCGCAGAACCAGCTCGGACGGCTGACGGCGATGGACGTGGCCACCATCAAGGGCGTGATCGACCGGCTGACCGCACGCGGGTTGACGGAGACGAGCTCAGATCCGGAAGACGGCCGCCGGCTGCTGGTCAGCCTGACGCGCGTCGGTCAGCAGCTTGCGGAAAAGCTGGCCTCGAACGCACTCGCGATCACCCGCGAAACCCTCGCGCCGCTCGATGCCAAAGAGCGCGAGATGCTGATGGTGCTGCTGAACAAGCTGAGGTGAAGCAATCCTGCCGTTCCGGGGCACGCGCATCGCGCGTGAACCCGGAATGACGGCAAAGTTCGTTACTTGGCCACGACCTCCGGCACCTTGCCCGCGGGCGGCGTGTTGCGGCTGCGCTGGGTGCGCACGATGCCGTCGATGATGGTCATGCCGATGCCGGGGAGATCGCCGAGCTGCACGCTCTCCAGGATGTTCTTGCCGGGCGAATGCTGCGCCTTGTCCATGATGACGAAATCGGCGGCGCGGCCGACCTCGATCAGGCCGCAATCGAGCTGGCGCATCCGCGCGGTGTTGCCGGTGGCGAGGCAGAACGCGATCTCGGCCGGCAGCTCGCCGAGCGAGGACAGCATCGAGACCATGCGCAGGATGCCGAGCGGCTGCACGCCGGAGCCGGCCGGCCCGTCGGTGCCCAGGATCACGCGGTGCAGATCCCCCATCTCGCGCGCGATGCGCAGAGTGTAGAGCGCCGAGCGCTCATTGCCGTTGTGGACGATCTCGAGCCCGCGCTTGCAGCCCTCGCAGATGCATCGGATCTGATCGTCGGGCAGGGCGGTGTGGCCGCCATTGATGTGCCCGACCACGTCGGTGTCGGCCTCCAGCACCACGTCCTTGTCGATCAGGCCGGAGCCGGGGATCGAGGGGCCGCCGGTGTGGATCGTGCTCTGGATGCCGTATTTGCGGGCCCAGCCGACCATCTTCCGCGCCGTCGGGCCGTCCTTGACGCCGCCGAGACCGACCTCGCCGAGCAGCTTGACGCCGTTGGCGGCAAGCTCCTTGAAGTCCTCCTCGACCATCTCGCATTCGATCACCGGCGCGCCGGCGTGAACCTTCACGCCGCCGGGACGCAGTGTCCAGAACGCGCGCTGGGCGAACACGGCCATGGCCTTGAGGCCGACCACGTCGCGGGGGCGGCCGGGCATGTGCACTTCGCCCGCGGAGATCATGGTGGTGATGCCGCCATGGAGCGAGCTGTCGATCCAGTTGATCTGGTTCTGCCGCGGCGTCCAGTCGCCCGCCACGGGATGGACGTGGCTGTCGATCAGGCCGGGTGTCACCGTCGTGCCGTTGGCATCGACGATCGTGGTCGCGCCTTCCGTGTCGACGTCCTTGAAGCGGCCGATCGCGGTGATCTTGCCGTTCTCGGCAACGATGGTGTCGCCATCCAGGATCGGCTTTTCCAGGGCGCCGGACAGGATCAGGCCGATATTGCGGATCACGAGCTTCGAAGGTCCGGTGGCCTGGGGGGCGTCATGCGCCATGGAAGGGCTCCTCATTCCTAACTGCAACGCTCGCGATCTTGGGCAGCCTTGACCCCGGGATCAAGCGGGATTATTCATTAGTATACGAATGATCGTGTACAAACGACGCATAGCTGACCGCCTCGGAACCGCCATACGCGACACGGAAGGGTGAGATGAGCAATTTCGATCAGGAAAGCGTTTTAAGCGTCCACCACTGGACCGACACGCTGTTCAGCTTCAAGACCACCCGCAGCCCGACCTTCCGCTTCCGGAGCGGCGAATTCACCATGATCGGACTCAAGGTCGGCGAGAAGCCGCTGCTGCGGGCCTACAGCGTCGCCAGTGCCAATTACGAGGACACGCTGGAGTTCTTCTCGATCAAGGTGCCGGACGGCCCGCTGACTTCGCGTCTCCAGCATCTGAAGGAAGGCGACGAGATCATCGTCAGCCGCAAGGCCACCGGCACGCTGGTGATCGACAATCTCGAGGAGGGCCGGAACCTCTATCTGATCGGCACCGGCACCGGCCTCGCGCCGTTCCTGAGCGTGATCAAGGACCCCGAAACCTACGAGCGGTTCGAGAAGGTCGTGCTGCTGCACGGCTGCCGTCACGTGAGGGAGCTCGCCTATGGCGAGATGATCACCGAGACGCTGCCGAAGGACGAACTGCTCGGCGACTATATCCGCAACCAGCTCATCTACTACCCGACCGTGACGCGCGATCCCTTCCGCAACCGCGGCCGCATCACCGACCTCATCACCTCGGGCAAACTGTTTGCCGATATCGGCCTGCCGGCGCTCGAAGCGGCGCACGACCGCGTGATGATCTGCGGCAGCCCGGCGCTGGTCGCCGATACCCGCACGCTCCTGAGCGAGCGTGGCCTCGTCGAGGGCAACCACGGCGAGCCGGCCCAGTTCGTGGTCGAAAAGGCGTTCGCTGAGCGCTGATCGCGGCATTTCCGCGCAACAAAGCCGCATTTTGGCCGCCCGGCGGGCGTTGCGGCGCCGATTCGGCGCGCGATACTATGTGGGACCGAATCAGCGGAGTTCCCACATGGTTGCGGACAGCGACAGCAATATCGCCTGGCACCGGGTTCAGTTGAAGAAGAACCGCACCGAGCTGAAGGCGCTCGAGACCGCTCGTTTCACGATGGGCGAGATCGCCTCGTCGAAGCGCAACGGACAGACCGAGAAGACGATCGCGGAACTCAAGCGCAAGATCGCGCAATCCGAACGCGCGATCGCGGATCACGACAAGCGCACGCGCCGTCCGCTGGCGACCGACCAGCAGAGCCTGAGCACCGGCAGCTGGAGTCATTGGGACGCCTACACCAACCAGCAGCAGCGCAAGACCGGTCAGCGCCCGCCGGGCCGGGGATAGCCAGGCCTTCGCCCGGCGTCGCCTCTCTGCGCTGGTGGATGCCGGCCTATGTCGGGACGATCGCCGACAACATGCTGAGGGCGAGCTGGGGCGCGCGCGGACCTCTCAACGCCGTCCACATCGTGGTCGGCATTGCCTGGCCGAAGCGGCGGAGCTTTCCGCAGATGCTTCGCACGAAAGCGAAATCTACTCGGACGGGAAGGGACGCTCAGCCTCGGCTGTTCCGATTGCCGCGCCATCCTTCGCTTTGACGACCGCCTTGTAAGTGTAGAGCCCGGGGTTGCACGGAGCGAACGTTCGAATCGCCTCCGCGGGAATGACCCCGTCCGACGGCAACGTGATCTCTTGCCCTCCCATATCCCGGTGGTTCGGACCCTGCAGTGTGAGGAGCACGAGTTTTGCGCCGGCAGGCAATTGTTTCAGTCGTATCTCCGGATTCGAAAACAGCGTGAGACAACCCTTCGTGCCTCGAAAGGTGAAGTCCATCGACAGCGGATCGGCGAGGGCCCCATTGGATAGAAGAAGCGCAAGGGACAGCACCGGCAGTCTTAGTGTCCGAGGTAGGAAACGGGGCATGATTCTCTGCGCGTTTGAGCAATATTGGTGCGGCGGTGGGACCGTAGAGACAGACGGCATCCACTGCAATTCAACCGCCTAATTAACCTCACCGAGAAACCTTAACGGCGGAAGCCGCGTCCCTTTGACCGACTTCTTCACGGTCGAGGCTTCTGACATCGTCGCGCCGGCTAAGGGACTTGCTTCCAGCGACGAGATCGCGCTCCCAGCCGAACACGGATCGGCCGTCGAGATCGGGCGATGCCGCGCGCTCTCCGGCAATGTAGGTCTCGACCGACGGGCCGCGCGCGTTGCGCTCAAGCCGGCGGGCCTGGTCGTCGAGGCGCTTGATGGCCTGCACCTCTTCCTCGCGACCGAGCTTCGCGTTCTGGATCGCCCCCTTCAGCACGCGGATGGTCTCGTCATAGACCTTGATCGGGACTGGGTAGGGATGCCGGTCCTTGCCGCCATGGGCGAGCGAAAAGCGTGCCGGATCGGTGAAGCGGTAGGGTGCGCCGTGCACGATTTCGGCGACCATCGCGAGCGAACGCACCGTGCGCGCGCCGACGCCGGGCGTCAGCAGCAATTCGGGAAAATCGACCGGGCCGCGTTCGGCCGCGGCCAGCAGTGTGCCGTGCAGGCGGCGCGCGAACACGTCCTTCGGCCGCACGTCGTGGTACGCTGGCATGATCAGATGCGGCAGCATGCCCTGCGCCGGCTCAGGCGCCGTGCCGGTGAGCCGTTCGAATTCGCCGAGGATGCGGTCGGGGCCGAGATCGGTGAGCAGCTCGAGCTGCGCGGCACGCGAAACGTCGGCGCGATGATCCGTGAGATTGACGACCTCACCCTGCTGCGGGCCGTCGATTGCGCTGTGCGGCGCGTCGACAAAGCTCTTCAAAGCCTCTGAATGCCAGTGATAGCGGCGTGCCTGGCGCTTGTCGCCGTTCATGCCCTGCTGCACCACCGTCCATTTGCCGTCGGCGGTGACGAAGAAACCGTGCAGGTAGAGGTCGAAGCCGTCCTGCACGGCGGCGCTGTCGACCTTGGCCACCAGGCGGCTGGCGCGCGTGAGCTGCGCGCCGTCGAAGCCGACGCGATCGCCGAGCTGCAGCAGCTCGTCCGGCGTCTTGCGCGAATGCTGCCCGCGTCCGCCGCAGACATAGATGCCGAGCTCGTCCTGCAGCGGGCCGAGACCGCGCTTCAGCGCGCCGATCACGGATGTCGTGATGCCCGAGGAGTGCCAGTCCATTCCCATCACGGCGCCGAACGACTGGAACCAGAACGGATGCGACAGGCGCTGGAGGAATGCGTCGCGGCCGTAATGATGCACGATCGCCTGCGTCACGATCGCGCCGAGCGAAGCCATGCGGGTCGCGAGCCACGGCGGAACCCGTCCGCTGTGGAGAGGAAGATCGGCGCTGCCGGTACGTCGAGTCATGACTGTCCCAAATTAGCGCAGTCCCATGACGGTTGCACCAGTGGAATGCTGCATTGCGTGGTGCGGGGGAGCCAAGCCTGCGGGAATGCGTTGAGCCGACGCAACTGGAAGCGCGGGACCCCCATGAACCGGCATTCACTGATGGCCGAGATCGACCGGATGTTCGGCTGGATACCGTCATGGTTCGTCGGCCTTTGCCTCGTCGTCGGCGCGATGCTGATTGCCCTGTCGATTTACCGGCTTGCAGTGTGGCTGCTCAATCGCGCGTTCGGAACCCGTCTTCCTCTCATGACCGTGTTCATCGAGCGGACATCCGGTCCGACCCAGCTCGCGCTGTGCCTTGCCGCCGTCGCGCTGGTTCTGCCGCTCGCGCCGCTGGACGATGCGTTCCGCACGCCGTTGACGAGCCTGTTCGTGGTCGCCTTCATCGCGCTGATCGGGTGGATCTCGATCCGGATCGTCGACATGAGCGCGGCGCGATACCTGCAGAATTTCCGTGACGTCACCGAGAATTTCGTCGCGCGCAAGCATGTCACCCAGGTGCGCGTGTTCAAGCGCGTGACCGACATCATCATCGTCATCATCACCGTCTCGACCGCGCTCATGACGTTCGACTCGGTCAGGCAATACGGCGTCAGCCTGTTCGCCTCGGCCGGTGCGGCCGGTATCATCGTCGGTCTCGCCGCGCGGCCGCTGCTGAGCAATTTGATCGCGGGCCTGCAGATCGCGATCACCCAGCCGATCCGCATCGAGGATGCCGTCATCATCGAGAATGAATGGGGCTGGGTTGAGGACATCGCGGCGACGTATGTGGTGATCCGGCTGTGGGATTGGCGCCGCATGGTGGTGCCGCTGTCCTACTTCATCGAAAAGCCGTTCCAGAACTGGACCCGCGACACCGCGTCCCTCATCGGCGTCATCGCGCTCCATGTCGACTATCGCGCCGACGTGCCGCGCATCCGGCGCTGGCTGGAGGGCGCGGTGAAGGAAAGCAAGCTTTGGGATGGCGCGGTGGTCAATCTCCAGGTCATCGACGCGGATTCTCGCACCATCGAGCTCCGCGCGCTGGTCAGTGCCAGGAACGCGCCGCAATCCTGGGACCTGCGCTGCGAGATGCGGGAGAAGCTCATTGCCTTCATCCGCGACGAGATGCCGGAAGCGCTGCCGCGCGAGCGCGCGATCCTGATCCCGCAGGGAGGGGGCGACGACACCGAATTCCTGAATCGCTCGAGCCCGCGGGACGCGATGCGGGCGAGTGCGCGCAACTGACGCGCGCCTGCGGCCGGCGTCTCACGGCATCGTTAGCCGCGGACGGCTTGCCCGAGAATGACGGGCCATCTATGGGACGGGGCAGGGCAGGCATCGCCTGCAATTGGTCCGAACAGGCATCCCGCATGAATCATTCCGTGGCAGAGATCACCACCGACCGCGCCAGCATCTATCTCCAGCAGCTCTGCAAGCATTTTGCGCACAAGCTGCCGGTCGAGTTCACGCCTGAGCGAGGCACGATCCCCTTCACGGTCGGGACGTGCAGGCTCGAGGCCGCGGGCGAAACGCTGACGCTGAAGGCGGAGGCCGAGAACGCGGATCTCCTCACGCAGGTCGAGGGTATCGTGGAGCGTCATCTCGTTCGCTTCGCCTTCCGCGATCCGCCGAAAATCGTCTGGCAGGCCGCGGGGCAGCCGACGCATTGAAACCGGCGGGCAGAGCCCGCCTCACTGCGCGCGGATGTCGGCGGCCTTGAGGACGGGCTCCCATTTGGCCGCCTCGGCATGCATGTAGGCGTCGAATTCCTTCGACGATGAGCCGACCGGCGCGGCGCCGATCTTGCCGAGCGTCGACAGCACGTTCGGATCCTGCAGCGCCGCCTTCAAATCGGTTTCGAGCTTGGCCACGATCTCCGGCGGCATCTTTGCCGGGCCGAGGACGCCCCACCAGACCGAGACATCGTAGCCGGCTACGCCGGACTCGGCGACGGTCGGGACGTTCGGCAGCGCCCTGGACCGCTCGGCCGAGGTCACGGCAAGCGCACGCACCGGGCCGCCATCGAGCTGGCCGATCGCTTCTGCAAGCGGGTTGATGCTGAGCGGGATTTCGCCGGCGATCACGGCGGTGAGGGCAGGCGCGCCGCCCTTGTAGGGGATCGCGACGATCCTGGTGCCGGACATGTATTTCAACAATTCGCCGGCAAGGTGCGCCGAGGTCCCGTTGCCGGACATGCCGTAGGAGAGCTTGTCCGGATCCTTCTTCGCCGCCGCCAGGAGGTCGCCGAGCGTCTTGTAGGGGCTGTCCTTCGCGACCACGATCGCGAGCGGGGAGGAGGCCACTTCCGATATCGCGGTGAAATCCTTGAACGTGTCGTAGGGCACGCTCGGATAGATGAACTGGTTGAGCGGATGACCGCTCGCGACCAGGATCAGCGTGTAGCCGTCGGGCGCGGCCTGCGTCAGTGCCTGCGAGGCGACGATGCCGCCGGCGCCGGGACGGTTGTCGATCACGGGCTGCTGGCCCCAGGTTTTCGCCAGTGCCTGACCGAGCGTCCGCGCGAGCACGTCGACCGCGCCGCCGGCGGCATAAGGCACGAGAATGTGGACCGGCTTGCTCGGATAGGTCTCGGCGCGCGCGACGTTCCCCATCAGCAGCAGGCCGGCCCCCAGCAACAGGCGGCCGATCTTGTTCAAACCCAGCATGTCCAGCACTCCTGAACGGCATTCGCGTCCTGCGGCGGTCCCTCTGCGGGACTCGGACGTTGCCCATCGTTTTTGTTGACGAGACCTGATCTTTTGTACGATAGTACAAATCACATGGTACGCAAGCCCACCAGCAAGGAAACGGCCCGCAAGCCGAACATGCGCGAGGCGATCCTCGCGGCGGCCGAGGAGCTGTTCGCGACCAACGGCTTCAATGCCGTCTCGGTGCGCGACATCGCGCAGGCCGCGGGCGCCAATCCCGGCAGCGTGACCTATCATTTCAAGACCAAGGACGGCCTGCTGCTGGAGATCTATCGGCGCCATTGCGGACCGATGAATCTGCGCCGCTCCGAACTGCTCGCGGCCGCAAGGCGCGTGCGCGATCTGCAGGATCGGCTGGAAGCGGTCGTGCGGGCGTATGTGGTGCCGGCCTTCACCTCGGGCAGCGATCTCGCCGGTGGCGGAGCGCGCTTCACGCGTCTGCGCGCGGTGATGTCGGCCGAAGGCAACGAAGTGGCGCGCCGCATCATCGCGCAGACCTTCGACGACACCAGCCACGCCTTCATCGACGCCGTGCACGAGAGCCTGCCGCACATTCCGCGCACCGACATCGTCTGGCGCAGCCACTTCCTGCTCGGCGCGCTCTATTACTCGCTGGTGACACCGGAGCGCGTCGCGCGCCTGTCGCGCGGAGAGGCCGACGGCAGCGATGCCGCCGCCGCCATCGAGCAACTGGTGCAGGCCACCGTCGCCGCGTTCCAGGCGCCGGCGCTCGACCAGACCGCGCCGGTACGGCGGCGGGCCGTTGCAAGCAAGACTTGAAAGAAACCGTCCGGGAGAAGGCGCGGCCTCGCGTTTCCTCTCGCAAGCGGACCATTTGACTGGGTGTTGAAGACATGAACAGGCGGGAGTGCTTGCATCTCTTGACCGGATTGGCGGGCGCGTCGTTCGCGAGCGAAGCACGCGCGCAAGGCGCCGAGCCGAAGGCGATGCCGACAATCGCGCCGCCGGACCCGAATCCGAAAGTGCCGTCCTTCAAGCTGCCGGCGAAATCCTGCGACAGCCACACCCACATCTTCGGGCCGGCCTCACGCTATCCCTTCGCCTCGAACCGGCCCTACAACACCGCCGACGCGCCGCTGGAGGCGTTTCGTACGCTGCACGAGAAGATCGGCGTCGAGCGCTGCGTGATCGTGAACGCCACCGTGCACGGCACCGACAACCGCGTCGTCGTCGATGCCATCGCGCAGAGCGAGGGCGCCTACAAGGGCATCGCCAACGTCAGCGACGAGATGACCGAGCAGGAGCTGGCGGCGCTCGACAAGGGCGGCATCCGCGGCTGCCGCTTCGCCTTCCTCAAACGCCTCGGCGGCGTCGGCGACATGGCCAAGTTCCAGCGCATCGTGCACCAGGTCGCCGAACTCGGCTGGCATGTCGACGTCTATTTCGAGCCGGGGACGATCGCCGAATTCGCGCCGATCCTCACCGCGCTGCCGACGCCGTATGTGATCGATCACATGGGAACGGCGCAGGCGGGGAAGGGGCTCGACGATCCCGGCTTTACCGCCTTGCTCGACCTGCAGAAGAAGGACGAGAAGTGCTGGGTGAAGATCACCGGCCTCGAGCGCGCCTCCGCCGCCGGCAAACCCTTCCACGACGCCGTGCCGTTCGCGAAGGCGTTGATCGACAACGCGCCGGATCGCGTCATCTGGGGCACTGATTGGCCGCATCCCAACGTCAGGGTCATGCCGAATGACGGCGAGATCGTCGACCTGATCCCTCTCTATGCGCCCGACCCGGCGGTCCGGCAGAAGCTGCTGGTCGACAATCCGGCGCGGCTGTTCAGGTTCGGCTGATGACGATGACGTACACACCGACCATTCCGCCGCCGGACCCGGACACGCGCACGCCGAAATTCAAGCTGCCGAAACTGTCCTGCGATGCGCATTGCCATATCTTCGGGCCCGGCTCGAAATATCCTTACGCGCCGGACCGCTCCTATACCCCGCCGGATGCGCCGCTCGAGGATTTCCGCGCGCTGCATGCCAAGCTCGGGGTGGAGCGCGCCGTCATCGTCAATGCCAGCGTGCACGGCATCGACAATACGGTCGCGCTCGATGCCATCGCGCAGAGCAATGGGGCCTATCGCGCGGTCGCCAACATCGACGACACCATCACCGAGCGGGACTTGCGCGTGCTGCACGAGGGCGGCTTCCGCGGCTGCCGCTTCAATTTCGTCCGTCATCTCGGCGGCGTTCCCGACAAGAGCGTGTTCAATCGCGTCATCGCGATGGTCGCGCCGCTCGGCTGGCACATCGACCTGCATTTCGATGCGATCGACCTGCCGGACTATGCCGATATGCTCGCGAGACTGCCGCTGAACTACACGATCGACCACATGGGGCGGGTGAAGGCATCCGAGGGGCTGGACCAGCTTCCATTCAGGATCCTGCTCGAGCTGATGCAGCGCGACGAGAAGTGCTGGGTCAAGATCTGCGGTTCGGAGCGGGTGTCCTCCGGCGGTCCGCCCTTCACCGACGCGGTGCCCTTCGCGCGCAGGATCGTGGAGACGGCGGTCGACCGCGTCATCTGGGGCACGGACTGGCCACATCCCAACGTCAAGGCCATGCCGAACGACGGCGACCTCGTCGACCTCATTCCGCTGTTCGCGCCCGAAGCGGAATTCCAGCAGAAGATCCTCGTCGACAACCCCGCGCGCCTGTTCGGGTTCGACACATGACGGCGCTCGCGATCGACAAGCCGCGCGGCCGCGCCTGGTGGAAGGAGCTCTGGATCCAGGTGCTCGTCGCCATGGCGGCCGGCATCGTGCTCGGGATCGTCAACCCCGAGGCCGGCGCCAAGATGCAGCCGCTCGGCGATGCCTTCATCAAGGCGATCCGGATGTTGATCGCTCCGATCATCTTCTGCACCGTCGTTCACGGCATCGCCCATATGGCCGACATGGCGCGCGTCGGTCGCGTCGCGGTCAAGGCGATCGTCTATTTCGAGGTCATGACCACGATCGCCCTGATCATCGGCCTCGTCGCGGTGAATGTGCTCAAGCCCGGCGCGGGCATGAACATCGATCCTGCCAGCATCAACGCCAGTGCGGTCGAGCCCTATGTCAAGCAGACCGGCGCGATCGGTTTCGTGCCCTTCCTGATGAACATCGTTCCCTCGACGTTCATCGGCGCCTTTGCCGAGGGCAACATCCTTCAGGTGCTGTTCATCTCGGTGCTCTCCGGCTTTGCGCTGGTGCAGCTCGGAGAGCGCGCGGCGCCGCTGGTCGATCTGATCGACATCGCCGCCAGCATGGTGTTCACCGTCGTCGGCTTCGTGATGTGGGCGGCGCCGATCGGCGCGTTCGGGGCCATTGCGTTCACGGTCGGCAAGTTCGGCGTGGGCTCGCTGGCGTCGCTCGGCAAGCTGCTCGGCGGCTTCTATCTCACCTGCGTGATCTTCATCATCGTCGCGCTCGGTCCCGTGGCCCGCCTGTGCGGCTTCTCGCTCGTCAAGCTGATCCGCTACATCTGGGAAGAGCTGCTGATCTGCATCGCCACGACGTCGTCCGAGACGGTGTTGCCGCGCATGCTGACCAAGCTGGAGAGGGCGGGTTGCGAGCGCAGCGTGGTCGGCCTCGTGATCCCGACCGGGTACTCCTTCAATCTCGACGGCACCTGCCTCTACCTCGCCGCTGCGGCGGTGTTCCTGGCGCAGGCGACCAATACGCCGTTCGGCCTTGCCGAACAGATCGAGCTGCTGCTGATCCTGCTCGTGACCTCGAAGGGCGCGGCGGGGATCGCGGGCGCCGCCTTCGTCGTGCTGGCGGCGACGCTGTCGGCGACCGGCACCATTCCGGTCACGAGCGTCGCGCTGGTGCTCGGCATTCATCGCCTGATGTCGCAGGGGCTGACCCCGACCAATCTGATCGGGAACGCGGTCGCGACGATCGCGATTGCGAAATGGGAGGGCGCGCTCGATCACGAACGCCTGCGACGTGTACTTGACGGCGAGGAGCCGGTGGCTGCGACTTGAACGAACCTGCTGCCTGCATGAGGCGGGCAGCTTATGATGCTGACGAACGAAAGAGGGGAATTGATCCCATGAAGACAGGTCTCGTGATTACCGCCCATCCGGGCGATTTCGTCTGGCGCGCCGGCGGCGCCATCGCGCTTCATGCCAAAAAGGGCTACCGCATGAAGATCGTGTGCATGTCCTTCGGCGAGCGGGGCGAGAGCCAGTTCGCCTGGAAGGAAAAGGGCGCCACACTGGAGTCGGTGAAGGCCGGCCGCAAGGACGAGGCCGAGCGCGCGGCCAAGCTGCTCGGCGCCGAGATCGAGTTCTTTGATTGCGGCGACTACCCGCTGAAGCTCACCGAGGCCCATTTCGACCGCATGGTCGACATCTACCGCGAGCTCAATCCGAGCTTCGTGCTGACCCACGCTCTGGAAGACCCCTATAATTTCGACCATCCGAATGCGGCACATTTCGCCCAGGAGACCCGCGTGGTCGCGCAGGCGATGGGCCACAAGCCCGGCGCCCAGTACAAATATTCCGCGCCGCCGGTGTTCCTGTTCGAGCCGCACCAGCCGGAGCAGTGCAATTACAAGCCGAACCTGATCCTGAAGATCGACGAGGTCTGGAAGGAGAAGTACGAGGCGTTCCAGATCCTCGCCGCGCAGAAGCACCTCTGGGGCTATTACGAGCGCGTCGCGCTAAACCGCGGCATCCAGGGCAGTCGCAACACCGGCGTGCCCATGACCTATGGCGAGGCGTATCAGCGCCTGTTCCCGACTGTCGAAGAGGTGTTGGCATGAAGCCGGTCGTCGTCCGCAACATCAAGCGCGCCGATCCCGCCGGGATGGCGGAGTATGGCGTCTCCACCGTGCACGAGGCCTATGGCCGCGTCGGCCTGATGAAGCCCTACTTGCGGCCCGCCTGGCCGGGCGCGGCGATCGCCGGTCCCGCCGTCACCGTGCTGGCGCAGCCCGGCGACAACTGGATGATCCATGTCGCCGTCGAGCAGTGCAAGAAGGGCGACATTCTCGTCGTCGGCTGCACCACGGACAATACCGACGGGATGTTCGGCGAGCTGCTCGCGACCTCGCTGCAGGCGCGTGGCGTGCAGGGATTGATCATCGATGCCGGTTGCCGCGACGTCAAAGCGTTGCACGAGATGAAGTTTCCGGTGTGGTCGCGCGCGGTTTCCGCCAAGGGGACGGTGAAGGCCACGCTCGGCTCGGTCAACGTTCCCGTAGTCTGCGCCGGCGTCAACGTCGATCCCGGCGATATCGTCGTGGCTGACGATGACGGCGTCGTCGTGGTCCCGAAGCGTTACGCCGCCGAGGTCGCCGAGAAGGCGAAGAAGCGGAACGCGGACGAGGGCGGCAAGCGCAAGCGGCTGGCGTCGGGCGAACTCGGCCTCGACATGTACAACATGCGCGAGGCGCTGGCGAAGGCCGGGCTCGTCTACGTCGACAATCCCGAAGACGTCTGAACGGCGAAGGAAGAGAAGCGGAGCGGACGGATGGATCGTGTCAAGTTGCGGACTGTGCTCGGCAGTCACCCTCATGTCCAGGCGGTGAAGAGCGGAGATATCCGCTCCGACCGCTTCGATCTCGACTTCATCGAGTACACGCCGACCAACACGGCGTTCAAGCCGATGGTACGCGAGCAGGCCTTCGACGTCTGCGAGATGGCCATCGTCACCTATCTGATGGCGAGGGCGCACGGCAAGCCGCTGGTGCTGCTGCCGGCGACCATGCTCGGCCGTTTCCAGCACGGCTATGCACTGTACAATCCCGAGCGGGGTACGCTCGGGCCGTCCGATCTCGAAGGCAAGCGTGTCGGCATCCGCTCGTTCACGACGACGACGGGGGCCTGGATCCGGGGCATTCTCGCCAACGATTACGGCGTCAATCTCGACAGGATCCGCTGGGTGACGTTCGAGGATCCTCATGTCGCCGAATATGTCGACACCACGGAGCGTGCGCCGAAGGACAAGAAGATCCTTCAGATGCTGCTCGACGGTGAGCTCGATGCCGTCCTCGGCGAGACCTCGAACGACGCGCGGCTGAAGCCGCTGTTCGCCGATCCCGCCGCGGAAGCCGACAAATGGTATGCGCACCGCGGCGTCGTTCCCGTCAACCATCTCGTGGTCGTGACGGAAAAACTCGCGAAGGCGCATCCGGACGTCGTCGCGGGCGTCTATGATCTGCTCAAGCGGAGCAAGGCGCAGGCCGGTCCCGCGGCGACGCCCGACCTCGTTCCGTTCGGAATCGAGGCGAACCGGAAACCGCTGGAACTGATCGTCGACTATGCGTTCCAGCAGGCGCTGATTCCGCGCCGCTATGCTGTCGAGGAACTCTTCGACGAGACGACACGAGGACTGAACTGATGTCGGATCCGAGGCGATGGCAGATCGGGCTGGTGGGCTATGGCGAGGTCGGCCGGATCCTGGCTGAGGACCTGCGCCAGCAGGAGATCAGGGTCGCCGCCTATGACATCAAGCTCGACGGCGAGCAGGGCGCTGCCCTGAAGGAGCACGCGGCGACGTTCGGCGTCGCACTCGCCGCTTCGCATGCGGAGCTGACCGCGAAGTCCGATTTCATCGTCTCCGCCGTCACGGCGAGCCAGGCCGTGCCGGTGGCAGAGGCCTGCGCCGCCGCGGTCAACCAGGGCACCTGGTTCCTGGATTTCAATTCGGCGTCTCCCGGCGCCAAGCAGCGCGCGGCTGCGCTGATCGACCGTGCGGGCGGCCGCTATGTCGAGGGCGCGGTGATGACGTCGGTTCCACCCTACCGCATCAAGGTGCCGCTGCTGCTCGGCGGCCCGGGCGCGAAGGAGCTGGAACCGCTGCTGAACGCGATCGGCTTCGCGGCGAAGGTCGCGAGCGACAAGCTCGGTGTGTCCTCGGCGGTGAAGATGTGCCGCAGCATCATGATCAAGGGCCTCGAAGCCATGGTCATCGAGAGCTTCACCACTGCGCGCGCCTACGGCGTCGAGGATGCGGTGCTGGCCTCGCTTGCGGAGACGTTCCCGCAGATCAACTGGGAAAAACAGGGCGCCTATTTCTTCCAGCGCGTCATCGAGCATGGCCGCCGCCGTGCCGAGGAGGTGCAGGAGGTTGCCGAGACCGTGCGCGAGGCCGGGCTGACGCCATGGTCCGCGCAAGGCACCGCCGAGCGGCAGGCGTGGATGGCCGATCTTGCGGACGAGGGTTTGTTCGGCACCAAGGGAACGAAGGAGTTTGCCCGCAGCGCCGACTGGCGCGTGGAGGCGGACCGTATCCTGGCGAAGGTCAATCGCCGGAAATAGCCCGGTTCAACTCAATGTCCGGCCGGGATAGCTCGTGACCTCGTCGCGGGCGCGTTCGATCAGGTCCATCAGGTTTCTGGACTTGCGGACGAGTTGCTCGGTGGCCGGCTGCGTGCGGAACTCCGCCAGCACCGCGCGAATGCATTTGTTGGCGGCGTCGAGCGTCCAGAGCGCGCGCGCCATGTCGTCCTGGGTCTTGATCGCGGAGATGTCGAGGCCGGACAGGACCTGCCCGATGCCGTCGAGCCGCTTCATGGCGGCATCGACGGGCGTCCGGGGCCGGATGGAATCATAGTCGATGCCGCTGAATGCGCTGAACATGTCCATGCTTGCCCGTTGAATGCAGACGTCAGTGCGCGACGTAGTATGATCCGTACGGCCCGGCTTGCAACGCGCACGGCTACGGTCCGGGTTTCTACTGGATTGCGGCGTTCTGAACGATCGGCGGTAACATCGAACGGAGACTGGTCGAGGGTCAGGCGCGTTTCCCGACCATCTTACCGTCCGTCGCGACGAGCCGGCCTTCCTTGTAGACGGACCGTCCCTGCGACGGGCCGACGACGGCCTCCGGAACATGCTCGGCGTTCAGCGTCACGAAGTCGGCCTTGGCGCCCACGCGCAGGCCGTAGTGCGGGAGGCGCAGCGCCTTTGCACCGGCCGCGGTGACGACATCGAATGCGACGCGCAGTTCTTCGTCGATGTTGAAGCCCGAGCGATAACCGAGCGTTGTCGCTCTATGCAGCATGTCGCCGTCGCCGTAGGGCCACCAGGAGTCCCGGATATTGTCGTTGCCGCTGAAGACGGTGACGCCGGCATCGCGCAGGGCGAGGATGGGCGGGAAGGGCCGCGCACCCGGCGCATTCGTCATGATCGCGACGCCGGAGCGGGCCAGCACGTCGGCCATCGGCTTGAGCTGATCCATGGTGATGTCGCCGAGCCCGTAGGCATGGCTCACCGCCACGCGGCCTTCCATGCCGAGCGCGCGCGTGCGCGCCGCGATCTGTTCGATCTCGAAGGCGCCCAGGGAGCCCATGTCGTGCAGGTGGATGTCGACGTCGACGCCATGCTTGTCGGCCACGCCGAACACCACGTCGAGGTGCTTTTCGACATCGCGGTCGAAGCTCGCGGGATCGAGGCCGCCGACGAGGTCGGCACCGAGCCCGATGGCTTCGTCGAGCAATTGCGGCGTGCCCGGGCTCGACAGGATGCCGCTCTGGGGAAAGGCGACGAGCTGGATGTCGATCAGTCCCCGATATTCCTCGCGCACCCGCAGGATCGTCTCGAGCGACTTCAGGCCGACCGAGCCGTCCACCATGACGTGGCTGCGCATCTGCGTGCTGCCGTGGCCGATGCAGAGATCCAGCTGATTGCGCGCACGCACATCCATCGGCGCGGCGGCGGCCATGTTCTCGGCCTGGAAGGCGACGCGTTCATGCACATCGAACCCGTTGGTGCACGGCTTGTGCGGGCGCCAGGCATCGCCATAGAAGCTGGTGTCGAGATGGATGTGGCCTTCGACGAAGCCGGGAACGACGAGGGCATTGCCGAGGTCGATCGTCTCGGCGCCGACGGGCGGCTCGCCGGCGGGGGTGATCGCGGCGATGCGGCCGTCGCTGACCGCGATGTTGTGGCGGGTCCCACCATCGAAACGCGCGTTCAGGAAGATCTTGTCGAAGGCCATCGGCTCCTCCGTTGGTTGATTGCTGGTCGCACAGGGCCGGACAGGCGCGCTGTGCGCGAGAGCGTGTTCAGTTCGGGGGCTTGAACAGGGTGGGGCGCGCGCGTTCGAAGGTCTGCCGGCCGTTCTTGAATCCCATCATGATATCCGGCAGCTCGGCGATCGCGAAGCGGCTGTCCTGCGTGTCCAGCACGACGAGATCGGCGGGATTGCCGACTTCGACGCCGTAGTCGGCGAGATTCATCAGCCGTGCGGGAAGCTCCGTCACGAGATCGAGGCAGGTGCCGAAGTCGGCGACCGAGGCATGCGCGACATTGGCGTAGAAGTTCGCCATCCGCAGCAGCGATGCATCGCCAAAGGGCGTGAAGGGATTGAGCACGTTGTTGGTGGCTACGGAGCAGCGTACGCCGCCGTCGACCAGTCTGTGGGCGAGGGTCAGGCCGCGCGGGGCATCGTGGGTGGCCTCGCGCCCCATCAGATAGAGGTCGGTCGCGGGCAGCACGGTGACGGCGACGCCGGCCTTCGCGAGTTGCGTGATGGCCGCCTTCAGGCGCGCCGGCGGCAACGCCGACAGCTTCGTGGCATGCCCGATGGCGACACGCCCCTGATAGTTGCGCTGCTCGGTCTGCCGGCAGACTTCGTCGAGATGCCACCAGGACGGATCGAGATCGAAGTCGAGGTGGAGATCGACGTCGACATCGAACTCCTGCGCTAGGTCGAAGATGCGCGCGAGATGCGCATTCGGGTCGGTGTCCGTGTAGGGACAGCCGCCGATCGTCTCGCCGCCATCGCGCAACGCCTGGATCAGCAGTTCCTCGCTGCCGGGATCGTTGGTGAGGCCTTCCTGCGGAAAGACGCAGAGCGACAGGTCGATCGCCCAGGCGTAGTCGCGCTTGAGCGCCTTGACGGCCTCGAAGCCGCGCAAGCCGATCCGCGGATCGATCTCGACATGGGTGCGCATGCGCGTCGTGCCGTGCACGATCGCGCGTTCGAGCACCCGGGCGCCGCGGGCGTAGACGTCTTCGATCGTAAAATCCTTCTTCATCCCGGCCACGGCGCGGATCGCCTGGGCAACACCACCGTGCTCGTGCCCGCAGCGGTCGAGCAGGCACGCCTTGTCGAGATGGATGTGGGTGTCGACGAAGCCGGGCAGCGCCAGCCGGCCGCCGACGTCGATCTCGACCGCCTCGCAGGCAAGCCGTGGCCCGACAGCGGCGATCCGGCCGCCTCTCACGCCGATATCGACGGGGGTGGCGGACGATCGCAACAGCGCGTTGCGGAAGATCAGGTCGAAGGCGGGCTGGGCGGTCATGGTGTCGGAGTCGCGTGTGGCAGCGTAACGGAAGTGGCGGGGTTCGGCAGCGTCAAATTGTGTGCAACCATACTACAGGATTGTGCGGGACGATCGACAGGCCGGTTCGAGCAGGCTTCCCCGAGAAGGAGGTCTGCCGGCGCGCGAAGCCGGAGACCATGAGGTCCTCCTTGACGCCGGTCAGGGCACATCAAAAAGCGCGATAACTGGTAGACGCAGCCTCGTCTGGCGATTGTCGCGACCCTGCGCTATCAACTTGCCGCGACCGCGCCGCGGCGGTCGACGACCCACAGGAGTCGCCGATGCGTCCAGCCACCGTCCTTCTGGCCGTTACAAGTCTTGCCCTGACGAGCCTTGCAGGCGCTTCGTCGGCCGAAGACCTCTCGGGCACGCTCCAGAAGGTCAAGGAGACGAAGAAGATCACGCTGGGCTATCAGGAGGCGTCTGTTCCCTTCAGCTATCTGGACGGCAACCAGAAGCCGGTCGGTTTTGCCCTCGATATCTGCCTCAAGATCGTGGATGCCGTGAAGACGCAACTCGGTATGCCCGACATCGCGGTCGACTACACGGCGGTGACATCCTCGAACCGCATTCCGCTGATGGTCAACGGCACGATCGACCTGCATTGTTCGGCGACCACCAACAGCGCCGATCGCCAGAAGCAGGTGTCCTTCACCAACACGCATTTTCTGAGCGCGACGCGGTTTGCGGCCAAGAAGGCGGCGAAGATCAACACCATCGACGATCTCAAGGGCAAGTCGGTCACGGCGGTGGCGGGATCGGTCAACCTGACGCAACTGGTCAAGATCAACACCGCGCGCAATCTCGGCATCAACGTGATGCCGGCCAAGGACCAGGCCGAGGCCTTCCTGCTGCTCGAGACGGATCGCGCGCAGGCCTATGCGCTCGACGACGTCCAGCTTGCGGTCGCGATCGCGCGGTCGAAGGATCCGTCGCTGTTCATGATCAGCGAGGAGACCTTCTCGAAGCCCGAACCTTATGGGATCATGCTGCGGCGGGAGGATGCGCCGTTCCAGGCGCTCGCTGATCGGGCCACGGCGGAGCTTTACGCAAGTCCGGAGATCGAGGTCCTCTACAGGAAATGGCTGCAATCTCCGACGCCGCCGAACGGTCTCAATTACAATGTTCCGATGTCGCCGGCCCTGCGCAACGCCTTCAGGAAGCCGAGCTCGAGCTACGATCCGGATGTCTATGAAGTGAATTGAGGCGAGGGCGCTAGCGCGAACGCTGCGCGTCGAGCAACTGACCGGCCAGCGCCGCGCCGATCACCGCGATCGCAGCCATGACGAGCGCCCAGGCGACGAACAACCGATGACCGATCAGCGCGCCGCTCACCAGCGGGGCGCTGATGTTCGCGCCCGACATCAGCGACTGGTTGAGGCCCATGATCATGCCCTGGCGGTTGATCGTGGTGCTCCGCGACAGTTCCGCCGTCAGTGTGCTGCGGGCGAACATGGTGCCGACGATGATCAGCGTCAGATAGACCGCGAGCAGGCTGATATTGGCGCCGGCCGCAAGCCCCGCAAATCCGAGGCCCATGCAGGCGAACGCCGCCGCGACGATGCTGCGGTCGGAGGCGATCAGGTTCGCGCGCGTGATCAACAGCCCCTGGACCACCATGTTGATGAAGCCGGCATAGGCGAACATCCAGCCGAGCTCCCGCGCGCCGAAGGGGTGGCCGTCCCACGAGAACCGCGCCGACAGGAACAGGCCGATCTGCGACAGGAACATCGAGTTGACGAAGAAGAAAACGATGAGCAGGCCGAGCAGGCGCCAGGCGTAGCGCATGCCGAATAGGCTCCGGGTCAGCGTCGGCTCCGGCACGCGATGCTGGTAGAGCGGCTCGGAAGCCGGATGATCCGGCGGAAGCAGGACAATCGTCGCCAGGATGCTGATCAATGACAGCGCGGCAGCGGCCCACACCGGCGCGGTCTGCCCGTAATGGACGAGGAAGCTCGACAGCGCCGGTCCGAGCAGGAGCCCGGTTCCGATCGCGCCGCTGGTCATGCCGAGCGCCTGCTTGCGCGTCGCCGGCGCGCTGTGCTCGGCCGCATAGGCATGGGCGACCGAGATGTTGCCGGATGTCAGGCCGTCGATGATGCGCGCCAGAAACACCAGAGCGAGATTGCCGGCCATCGCGAGCAGGACAAATCCGACCAGGGTTCCGATCTGGCTCACGACCAGCACCTTCCGCCGGCCGTAGCGGTCCGAGAGGATGCCGACCACGGGGCCGGCGATGAGCTGGCAGACGGCGTAGACCGAGATCAGCGCACCGATCAGGAACGGCGTGGCGCCGAGGCGCTGCGAATAGAAAGGCAGGAGCGGCAGGATGATCCCCATGCCGGTGGCATCCACGGCCACGACGACGAAGGTCGGGACCAGGGTGAGGGCGCTTTCCCCCGCCACGGCCTGCCGTGCCTCGGTCGCGGAACCCGATCCCATGTCGCGTCGCCTCGTTCGCTTTTTCGTGATCGCTCAACTGATGTCAGGCTATATAGTTGCAGCCTAATAGTTTGTGTCCTATCTAATTTGCATGGCTCCATCGCAGGCTCATATCCATGCCGAAATCGGCCGGCTCGTCACGCGGCTGGCCCGGGTCTGGCGGCGTGAATCGGATCAGGCGCTGTCCGATCACGGCCTGTCCTATGCGACGGCGATTCCTCTTCTGGTGCTGTCGCGCCAGGGCGAGAACGTCCGTCAGGGCGTGCTGGCCGAAGAGCTCGGAATCGAGGGGCCGTCCCTGGTGCGCCTGATTGATCTGCTGCAGGCCGAGGGCCTGGTCGAGCGCCGGGAGGACCTGACCGACCGCCGTGCCAAAACGCTACATCTGACGAAGGCGGGCGAGGCCAAGGTCGAGGAGATCAACCGCGTGCTGCGCCGTGTGCGGGCGAGCCTTCTCAAGGATGTCGGTGCAGAGGAACTTGCTGTAACCTTCGAGACGCTCCAGCGTGTCGAGCGGCGGGCGAACCTCCTGCTCGAAGCAAAGACTGCGCCAGAGGCGAAATAGTCATGCGCGCCGAAGAGCCGTTTCTGGTCCGCCACGCGGACCTCATCTTCGCCTTGAAGACGTTCGCCGCGTCGATCCTGGCGCTCGTCATCGCGCTGGCGATGGACCTGCCGCGGCCCTATTGGGCGATGGCGACGGTCTATATCACCTCGCAACCCCTGGCCGGCGCGACCAGCTCGAAGGCCTTCTTCCGCGTGATGGGCACGCTGGTCGGCGCGATCATGACGGTGGCGCTGGTGCCGAACCTGATCGATGCGCCGGAACTGCTGTGCCTGGCGATCGCGCTCTGGGTCGGGCTCTGCCTTTATCTGTCGCTGCTCGACGGTACGCCGCGCAGCTACGTCTTCATGCTGGCCGGATACACCGTCGCGCTGATCGGCTTTCCTTCGGTCTCCGAGCCCGGGGCTATCTTCGATACCGCGGTGGCGCGGCTGGAGGAGATTTCGCTCGGCATCATCTGCGCGAGCCTCGTCTCGACCATCGTGTTTCCGCGCAGTGTCGCGCCGGCTGTCGCCCGCCGTGTCGACACCTGGTTGTCGGATGCGCGCCGGCTCAGCCAGGTCGTGCTGCTGCGCGAGGGCACCAGCGACACGCGCCGCGGCAAGCGTCTCAAGCTCGCGACCGATATCGTCGAGATCGACACGCTCTCCACTCATCTTGCCTATGACCGGCTGACCGACAGCAATGCCGTGCGCGGCCTCGGCGAGATCCGACTGCGCATGCTGATGCTGCTGCCGGTGATCGCCTCGCTCGAGGACCGGCTGGCGGCGCTGGGCGAGGAGGCCCTGCGGCGGAATCCGGAGCTGAAGCAGCTTCTGGAGGATCTCGCGCAGTGGATCGCGAGCGACGTCAGTGAACGCCAGCCGGCCGAGCGGATTCGTGCGATGATCGTGCAGCGGCAGGCCGTGCTCGACGACAGCACGTCCTGGGAACGCATCATCACGACGAGCTTGTTGTCGCGGCTGCGCGAACTCGTCGATCTCTCCCGCGATTGCCGGGTGCTGACCGATGCGATCGCCGAAGGCGACAATATCTCCGCCGTCGATCTGGCATTTCATTCCGAGGCCGGTGCCGCGCCCGTGCGCCATCGGGATCGCGGTCTCGCCCTCTGGTCGGCGGCCGGCGCGGCCGTGGCCATCCTGATCTGCTGTGCGTTCTGGATCGGGACCGGCTGGCCGGACGGCGCCTCGGCACCGATGATGGCGGCGGTCGCCTGTTCGTTCTTCGCCGCGCAGGACGAACCCGCGCGCTTCATCCGCAGCTTCGGCCTGTGGTCGCTGGTCGCCATCGTGGTCGTCGCGATCTACCTGTTCGCGCTGGTGCCCGCCATCTCCCATATCGAAGTCCTCGTCGTCGCCCTGGCGCCGACGTTCCTGATCTATGGTTTCCTGATCGCGCGACCGGCTACCTCTGGCACCGGCATGGCGCTCGCGGCCAACACGGCGACGCTGCTCGCGCTGCAATCGACCTACAACGCGGATTTCGCGTCCTACGCCAATTCCGCCGTCGCCTTTTTTGTTGGTGTCGTCATCGCCGAACTCGTGACCAGGATCGCGCGCGGGGTGGGGGCGGAGTGGATCGCCAACCGCCTGGTGCTGTCGAGCTGGAAGACTCTTGCGGTGGCCGCCGAGCGCCGGGGCAAGCGCGACCGCGCGGAGTTCGCGGGCCTCATGCTGCACCGGCTAGGGCTGCTGGTGCAGCGTATCGCCTTCCTCTCCGAGAGCGACCGTCGCGACGCCGACAGCCTCGTCCAGCTCCGCATCGGGCTCAACATCATCGACCTGCGCCGTGCCCGTTACGGGCTTGCAGCAACGACCATCGCCGTCATCGACGACATGCTCGACCAGCTCGCCGCGGCCTGCCGCGGATATGGCGGCGCGGGCATGCCGGGCGAGCTGTTGCGGCGTGTCGATCTGGCGCTGGCGCAGGCCGTCAAGGACCCCAATGACAGCGCGCGCGAAGATGCCTTGATCGGCCTCGTCGGTATCCGTCGCGGGCTGTTTCCGGATGCGCCCGCCTATCGGCCGCGCGCAGGCGAGAGTGTTGCGGCATGAGATATGTGATCGACATCTACGGCGTTCTCGTGCCGGCGCTGCTGCTGTGGATCATCGTCGCCTATTTGCTGAGCGCGCTGGTGAGGCGATTCATGCAGCGCTTCGACCTCTACCGGCTGGTCTGGCACCGCGCCTTGTTCGATTTCGCGATCTTCGTCTGCCTTCTCGGCGGCGTCGTCTATCTCTCGGAGTATCTCTCATGAAGGGGAATTCGGCCTGGATCGGCCGCCTCATACTGACCGTCCTTGCCGTGGTGGCGGCGCTCGCCGTCGGGCGGGAGCTTTGGAGCTATTATATGGAGTCGCCATGGACGCGTGACGGCCGCGTCCGGGCCGACGTGGTCCAGGTGGCGCCCGATGTCTCCGGCTTCGTCACGGACGTGCTGGTCAAGGACAATCAGAAGGTCCATCGCGGCGATGTCCTGTTTCGGATCGATCGCGAGCGCTTCGCGCTGGCGTTGCGGCAGGCCGATGCCTCGGTGGCCGGCCACCAGGCAACGCTCGACCAGGCCAATTCCGACCTGAAGCGTTACAGCGCGCTGACGACGGACGCGGTCTCGCAGCAGAAGCAGGAGCAGGTTCTGGCCACCCAGCTTCAGGCCAAGGCGGCCTTCGATCAGGCGGTGGCCGATCGCGCCGTCGCGCAGCTCAATCTCGACCGCAGCGAGGTTCGCGCCTCCGTGAACGGCGTGATCACCAACATGGATCTGCGCCCCGGCGCCTATGTCACGGCCGGAAAGGGCGTGATGGCCCTCGTCGACACCGACACGCTGCACGTGGAAGGCTATTTCGAGGAGACCAAGCTCGCGCGCATTCAGGTCGGCGACAAGGTGAAGGTGCGCCTCATGGGCGACAAGGGCACGCTGACCGGCCATGTCGAGAGCATCGCGGCCGGTATCGAGGATCGCGACCGCGCCGAGGGTGCGAGCCTGCTTGCCAACGTCAACCCGACCTTCAGCTGGGTCCGCCTTGCGCAGCGCGTGCCGGTGCGCATCGCGCTGGATCCCGTTCCCGACGACACGGCCCTGGTTGCCGGCCGCTCGGCGACGGTGGAGGTCTTGAACTAGCCCTCGACGGTTGCCGAGAGGCCTAGGCCTCGCCCGGGAGCACACCCAGTCGATGCGCGCGATCCATGAGCCTGCGCGCATTGCGGTAAGTCGGCACTTCGACCCAGAGCCCATCGACCAGCGCGCGATCTTCCCCGCGACTGCGCGCCGCATCGAAGCCCGCGACGATGGCGCGCGCATGCGCGATCTCGTCGGCGCCGGGCGTGAAGACCTCATTGAGGCGCGGCGCGTGTTCGGGCAGCACCAGGGATTTGCTGCGGTAACCGAGGCGGCGGGACAACGTCGCCTCACGCACTGCGCCCTCGACGTCGCTGAACGTAAAGGGAGCATCGATCGGCTCGATGCCGCTCGCGCGTGCTTCCAGGATGAAGCGTCTCCGGGCGTAGTCGAGCTCGAGGCCATCGGCGCCGCGTTCGGCGCAGAGGTCGTTGGCCAGATCCTCGGCACCGAGCAGGGCGCAGCGAATGCGGGGGCTGACCGCAGCCATCGTGCGGACCTCGACAACGCCGAGCGCGGTTTCGCAGACGGGAAGGATTTCCGTGCTCCCCTGGTCGAGGTCGAACCGGTTTTCCCAATGCGAGATCGCGGCATCCAGGGCATGCATCTGGCCCGCTCTGTCGCTCATGGGGTAGGCGATCACATCGGGTCGCGCCGTCATGGCGGCCGCGAGATCGAGCAGCCCGTCCGTCTCCAGGGCATTGATGCGGATGGCGGCAAGGCGTTGCCGCCGACGACACTCGCTCACGAAGCCATCGAGCAGGTCTCGTGCCTCGCCACGCCGCGCGGGTGGCGTGAAGTCCTCGAGGTCGAGGATGAGCGCATCCGCACCGCTGTCGAGCATCCTCACGTGCGCCGCGCGGTCGGCGCCAGGTCCGAAGAGCCAGGTGCGGCGAAGATCGGGATCGAGACGGACCATCGGGAATGACCTGTGTGTTTGAATGCTTCTTCAACGCGGCCCGCGCGGTCTTGTTTCGGCAAGCCCAGTCCGATCCATCGGCAAGGTGCAGCGGGTGGGCGCTGCTCCGCTTCCTTGATCGACGGAGGGCGGCTCAGTCTAGCCGATCTCCAGATAGTCCGGACCGGGCAGTTTCGGGAAGGCGGCCGTCGGCAGCGCCTGATACCAGAATGCCACCGAGGCGATGTCGTCCTGCAGCGGCAGATATTTCGACTCCTTGACGCCCGGGAGCCAACCCAGCGCCTGGATGGTCACGCGCAGGTCGGTGCGAAAGCGCACGGGATCGGGGATGTGCCAGCGGTACATGCCGAAGCGCTGCTGCGACCTGTAGACGCCGTCGGGACGGATCACCTGCGGCAGGCCGGCATAGGGCGTAGTGAACTCCTGATAGCGCGACTGCTGCGCGGGGCCCTTGCCGGAATGGGCGACATAGGGATCGAAATTGTAAGCCCCGCAGAAATAATCCTCGGTGCCGGTGCCGCAGATGGTCGGGAATTCACCGTCGCCGTCGATGAAGAACTTGATCTCGCCTTCGCCCCACCAGCCGTTGTTGTTGACGCCCCAGGCCATGTAGGTGCCGACATAGTGGCCTGCGCCCGTGACACCATCGAGGATGGTGTAGACCTCCTTGTAGGGCAGCGGATTGGTGCGCCGGAACTGCGCATGGAAATAGGCGCAGTCCTCGGGAACGTCGGTCAGCGTGTAGTTGATCTGGTAGTAGACGGTGAGCTGCTCCTCGCTGCGGTTTTCCAGCGTGAAGCGGGCGCGCTTGCGGAAGGGCATTTCCCAGTAGCAGTTGAACGCACGGCCGGGATTGACGCAGACCGCAAGCGATGACACTTGCGCGAACTCCTCCCAGCCGCAGGCGAAGAAATCGCCGGCCGGGCATTCGACGCTGGGCTGCTCCTGCCCGTCCCAGTAGATCCGCAGGATCGAGTGGCGCAGACGCCCGCGCGCCAGCGTCATCCAGATCTGCTGGATCGCGCCCTGGCCCTCGATATCGGCGAGGGTGAAGGTCGTGCCGGGCTCGATCACGACATAGGGCGAGACCTTCCAGCCTTGGCCGAGATCGCGGGCCTGACGCGCCGCTGGGCCGTCGACGGACATGCCGCCCTTGCCCTTCTCGCCGGTGAAATTCTCCGGACTGATCGAGCGCGTCTGCGCGTTCGAGAGGCGCGACAGATTGCCGAGATGCAGGCCCAATCCGGAAAACGCCATGATGTCCTCGATCCCTGGGAATTAGCGACATCTCGATATATCGCCGCCGAATCTACCAAAAGATGAAGACGATCGCGCAGGGCAAGGCCGGGATGGCCGGGGTTGTCAGCCCACGCGGTATTCCCTGAACTTGTCGCGCAGAGCCGACTTCAGCACCTTGCCGGTCCCGGTCATCGGGAATTCGTCGAGGAATTCGACGGCGTCCGGCATCCACCAACTCGCGATCTTCGGCCGCATGTGGTCGAGCAGCGTCTTGCCGTCGACATTCGCGCCCTTCTTGCGGACGACCAGGAGGAGGGGACGCTCCTGCCATTTCTCATGGGAGATCGCGACCACGGCGGCCTGCAGCACGTCGGGATGCGACAGCGCGACGTCCTCGAGCTGGATCGAAGAAATCCATTCGCCGCCGGACTTGATCACGTCCTTGGAGCGGTCCGTCAGAGTGACGTGGCCTTGCGGGTCGATCACGGCCATGTCGCCGGTGATCAGCCAGCCGTCGCGATCGAGCCCTTCGTCCAGCTTCATGTAGCCGGAGGCGACCCACGGGCCGCGGGCACGCAGATGACCCACGGTCTTGCCGTCGCGCGGCAACTCGCTGCCGCCGTCGTCGACGATGCGCAAGTCGGTGCCGAAGCAGGCGCGGCCGGACACCTGCCGGCGGTCGAATTTCTCCTTGTCGCCGAGATGCTCCGAGCCGGGCCGCAAGCCCGGCATCGAGCAGCCGAGCGCCTCCGTCATGCCCCAGGCCTGGATGTAGTCGATGCCGTAGTCGCGCTTGAGCTTCTCGACCATCGCGCGTGGCGGCGCCGAGCCCGAGGACAGCGTGGCGCGCAACGTCGAGAACGTGTTGCCGGTGCGTCCCAGCCAGTCGAGCAGGATCAGCCAGAAGCTCGGCACGCCTGCCGAGAGCGTCACCGTTTCGCCCTCGAGCAGTTCGTACAGTTTGTCGGGCTCGTAGTTGCGCCCGGGCAGCACCAGCTTGGAGCCGGTATAGGGCGCGGTGAACGGCATGTTCCAGCCGTTGCCGTGGAACAGCGGCGCCATCGGCATCATCACCTCGCGCACGCCTTCGACATGGCCCGGCAGGAAGTCGAAGCTGCAGCAGGTCATGGTCTGAAGGATCGCGGCACGGTGCGAATAGATCACGCCCTTGGGGTTGCCGGTCGTGCCCGACGTGTAGCAGATGGTGGATGCGCACTTTTCGTCGAACTGTGGCCACGCGAAGCCGGCGTCGCTCTCGCTGGCGAGTAGATCCTCGTAGCAATGAACGTTCGCAAGCTTCGTTTCGGGCATCCGTTCGCGTGAGGACATCACGACGTAAGCCTCGATCGTCTTGAGTTGCGGCGCGATCGCCTCGACGATCGGCAGCGTGGCGCGGTCGATGAACAGCAGCCGGTCCTCGGCATGGTTGATGATGTAGACGAGCTGCTCGGGGAAAAGCCGCGGGTTGACCGTGTGCAGCACGTAGCCCATGCCCGGCGCGGCATAGAACATCTCGAAATGGCGGTGCGTATTCCACGCCAGCGTGCCGACGCGATCGCCCGGCTTCATGCCGAGCCGCTTCAGGGCCAGTGCCATGCGCTTGATGCGCGGATGGGCCTCGGCATAGGTGTAGCGATGGATGTCGCCCTCGATCTCGCGCGCGACGATCTCGGCTTCGCCGTGATAGTCGGCGGCATACTGGATCAGGCCGCTGATCAGCAGCGGCATGTCCATCATCAATCCCTGCATGGTCTCCTCCGGACCGCCATGTCGTTGCACGGCGTTGCTTGTGATTTGCACGCACGGTAGCGGAACGCCGCGCGGCGTTCACGCAAAAAACGGCAGGCGCGATTGCATGCGTCACTTTTTCGGGGCTAACGTAAGACGAGCTGCCGGCGAAGCAGCATTCGCCGTGGAGGAGATTGATGTCAGCGGAAAAACACAAGACCGGATCAGCCGGCGCATCCACAATCGACATTGCCGCACTTCGTTCGCGCTATCGCGACGAACGCGATCGCCGTTTGCGATCCGAGGGCAAGGCGCAATATGTCGAGGCGACCGGCGAATTCGGCCGCTACCTCGACGATCCCTGGGCCGAGCCCGGCTTCACGCGCGATCCTGTCAGTGAAGAGACCGAAGTGCTCGTGGTCGGTGGTGGCTTCGGCGGTCTGCTCTGTGGAGCGCGCCTGCGCGAGGCCGGCATCGATGAATTTCGTATCGTGGAAAAGGCCGCTGATTTCGGGGGCACTTGGTACTGGAATCGTTATCCTGGCGCTGCCTGCGACACCGAGAGCTACATCTATCTGCCGCTGCTGGAGGAGACCGGCTACATGCCGGTGCGCAAATATGCGCGTGCGCCGGAGATCTACGAGCATTCGCGCCGCATCGGCCGTCACTTCGGTCTCTACGAACGTGCGCTGTTTCAGACCGTCATCACGCGCATGGAATGGCGAGAGGACGAGGCGCGGTGGCTGGTCGAAACCGACCGGGGTGACCGCATCCGCGCGCGCTTCGTGATCTTGGCCGGTGGCCCGCTGAGCCGACCGAAGCTGCCGGGCATTCCCGGCATCGAGAGTTTCAAGGGCCACAGCTTCCACACCAGCCGCTGGGACTACGGCTACACCGGCGGCACGGCCGAGGGCGGCCTGACCGGTCTTGCCGACAAGCGCGTCGGCATCATCGGCACCGGCGCCACCGCCGTCCAATGCGTGCCGCATCTCGGCCGCTTCGCGAAGGAGCTCTACGTTTTCCAGCGCACACCGTCGGCGATCGGTGTGCGTGCCGACCGTCCGACCGATCAAGGCTGGGCGCAGGGCCTGAAGCCGGGCTGGCAGCGCCAGCGCATGGACAACTTCACCGCGGTGATCTCAGGCGAGGCGTTCGAGGAGGATTTGGTGCAGGACGGCTGGACCGGTCTCCTCGGCGAGATCCTGCTGGCGCCGCGCCGTCAGCCGCAACCGGTCACCTCGATGGAGGAGGCGCTGAAGCTGATCGAGCAGGCCGACTACCGCAAGATGGAGGAAATCCGTGCGCGCGTCGACGCCGTGGTGCAGGACGAGGCGGCGGCGGCCGCATTGAAGCCCTGGTACAAGGCGTTCTGCAAGCGGCCGTGCTTCCACGACGAATATCTCGACACTTTCAACCGCCCCAACGTTCATCTGGTCGACACCAGAGGGAAGGGCGTCGAGCGCATTACCGAGAACGGTGCGGTCGTCGAGGGCAAGGCCTACGAGCTCGACTGCCTGATCTACGCCAGCGGCTTCGAGGTCGGCACCGATTACGCCCGTCGCATGGGCTTCGAGGTTCATGGCCGGGACGGAATGAGCCTGACCGAGCGATGGCAGGATGGCGTCAAGACGCTTCACGGCTTCTACAGCCGCGGCTTTCCGAACTGCTTCCTGATCGTCACGGTGCAGGCCGGCCAGAGCGCCAATTTTCCGCACATCATCGACGAGCAGTCGCAGCACATTGCCTATGTGATCGGAGAGGCACGCAAACGCGGCGCGAGAACCCTGGAGCCGACGCTCGCCGCCGAGAACGCCTGGGTCGACGAGGTGGTCAGGGCAGCGCTCGGCCGCCAGACCTATCTCGCCGAGTGTACGCCCGGCTACTACAACAACGAGGGCGTATTCGATCCCGTTGCGGCGAGAAACAGTCAATATTGGCGCGGGCCTGTGGCGTTCCTGCGGCTTCTCGACAGATGGCGGAAGGAAGGCCGTCTGGAAGGGTTGGAATTGTCCTATGATCACGCCATGGCGCCGGCGCCCTTGCGCGGCTAAACTCCGGCGATCGGAGCGCCGCAGGATGGAAGGATTTCGGACATGATCAGGGGCAGGGCTGTTGCGACGGCGGTTCTTGGCGCGATGGCGCTCCTCGGTTGTCTGACGCCCACTGCGGAGGCCGCGCAATGTGGCAGCACACCTGCCGGGTTTGAAAGCTGGAAGCGGGAGTTCGGCGAGGAGGCGCGCGCCAAGGGTATCGGGTCCACCGCGATCTCGGCGCTGATGCAGACGAACTATGCCAGCGCCACCATCGCGGCCGATCGCGGCCAGCGCAGTTTTTCGCTCTCGCTCGACCAGTTCCTTGCCAAGCGCGGCGCGACCACCATCGTCGCGCGAGGCCGGTCGCTGAAACAGTCGCAGGCCGCCTTGTTCGCCTCGATTCAGCAACGCTACGGCGTGCCGCCGGGACCGTTGATCGCGATCTGGGGCATGGAGACCGGTTTCGGCAGCCAGCGCGGCAACCAGAACATGCTGTCATCGATTGCGACGCTCGCCTATGACTGCCGTCGCCCCGAATTCTTCACCGATCAGCTCTACGCCGCGCTGAAACTGGTCGATCGCGGCGTGCTGTCCGGTTCGACCCGCGGTTCGATGCACGGTGAGGTCGGCCAGACCCAGTTCATGCCCAAGAACATCCTGGCCTACGGCACCGGCAATCTCGACGTTGCCGCCAATGCGCTGAACTCGACGGCGAATTTCCTGAAGGCCCATGGCTGGCGCGCAGGAGCCGGCTACCAGCCGGGCGAGCCGAATTTCGCCGCGATTGAAGCCTGGAATGCCGCAGGCGTCTATCAGAAGGCGATCGCACTGATGGGTCGACAGATCGACGAGGGCGGTGGCGCAGCGGCATCGCGCTGATGTGTTCGCGCGCACAGGAGAAAGTTCTTGCCGTCGGGAACTGACGGCACGAGGTTTGCTTTGATCGGGGCAGGGCTGGGAATGAGGAGACTCAACATGGCAACCCAGATCGTGATGGACCAGACCGGCGACACGCGCCACGAGTTTGATCCAGACAATGCCGAAGCGCTGGCGCGGGCCGAACGGCGCTTTCGGGAGCTGACAGGGACGGGCTTTACCGCCGCGCTTCGAACCGGGCCCGGCGAAGTCACCCGTATCAAATCGTTCGATCCGACCGCGCAGGAAACGCTGTTCTATCCCCGTCTGGTCGGCGGTTGATCTGAGCTGCTCATGAATCTGGCACTTCGGCTCCGCGCGCCGGTGCGAGCGCGGCTGCACGCGCTACGCGAGCTCTACCGGCGCTTCTTCGGCGAGAACACGCCGGACGCCCGGGGCCGGCGGCTTTTGGCCGACTGGCTGTCGCCGGCACAGCGCGCGCAGTTCGAACGTCATCGCTATTTCGACGTCATCGGCTGCGACAGCGGCAGGCGCTACCGGATCCATTACGGCACCGCCGCCAATGTCCACGAGATCGACGATGCCGGAATCGCGACGATGGGATGGTGCTTTGTTCCGTCGGGCTTCCTCGTCCCCGGCGACGTGATGCTGGCGCAGAAGATCGCCTTGGAGACAGACGAACGGGGAGCCCTGGCGCTCGCCAACCGTTTTCCGCCGGCAACGCATTCGGAACATTTTTACCGGCGGCCGTTCTAGGGACCGGGGGCGGCGGCCCGCTTAGAGATGCATCGTGCGATAGGCGTCCACCGCGTGCGCGGCGAAGACGCCGATACTGCAAAGGACGAGCAGGGCCGAGATCAACTCGATCATAGTTCGCCCTCCTGGGTCGGCTGGGCGACAAGGTGCCGGCAGCAGGAATAATCCCTGATCGGGTCGATGAAGAATCGCATGGTGGCCGTCCCTGTGTGATTTTGACGGGACCATAGCCGGGCATCTGTTTCAGGCGTGTTTCGTGCGTTCAGGAAAGGGGTTTCGCGGGGAACCCAGGGGCTGGCCCGCGCGGGACAGACCCGCTACATCCGCTTCCAGCCCATCCCTTTTGCCGCGCGTTTCGGGCCAGCGGCATGTCACATTGCGAGACAAGATCATGGCACAGGTCGAATGGTTCGACGATCTCACCGTCGGAATGCGGTTCAAATCGCCCGAGGTTCAGGTCACCGAGGCCGATATCAAGCGCTTCGCGGCGGAGTTCGATCCCCAGCCGATGCACCTCGACCATGAGGCAGCCAAGGGCACCCTCTTCAAGGGGCTCGCGGCCTCGGGATGGCACACCGCAGCGATCGCCATGAACCTTGCGATCCAGGCCCGTCCGTTCGGCCAGCATCCCCTGATCGGTGCCGGCGTCGACGGTTTGCGCTGGACAATGCCGGTGCGGCCCGACGACCGACTGCATCTTGTCGGCGAGGTGATGAGCCTGACGCCGTCGAAATCCAAGCCGCAGGGTATCGCCATGGTGAAGTGGACGATGTTCAACCAGAACGGCGAAGAGGTCTACACCTTCACGCCGATCGCGATCGTGCCGCGGCGCGGCTGAGCGCGATCCGGCGCCGCGGGCGTTCGGCCGGTGAAACCCTTGCGGGCGGCCGGAAGAGGTGGTCATCTTCGCGTGGGGAACGCGCTGGAGGCTGACATGAGACGCATATTTCCCGCCGCCTTGCTGCTTGCGGGCGCCCTGAGCGGCGCCCCCGTGCTCGCGCAACAGACCAGGGTCGGCGACTGGACCGTCGAGAAGCGCTCGCAGGACACCCACTGCAATGCGAGCCGCGGCTACAAGAACAAGGACGACGAGAACCGCAACTACGTCATCGTCGTCACCTATTCCGACAAGGCGATCGTCATCGTGATGATCTACGACGGCTGGGATTGGGAGAAGGCGGGTGATGTCCTCAGGGCGGATGTCGGAACCGACGACGCCGGCATCATGAAGAAGGCGAAATGGGAGGTCATGGACAAGACCACCGTGCGCGGCATCTTCGAATACGATCAGTCGATCATGGATCGCCTGTCGAAGGCCAGCCGCATTTCGCTCGATTTCGAGGACGATGACGACGACAGCATCGAGATGCAGATCCCGCGTGCCGGCGAGGCGCTCGCTGCGCTGAAGTTCTGTGAGGAGAACAGGAAATAAAGAGCCTGGCGCTTGCGAATCCGCCCGCGACGATAAGGCGCGTGATCTGCGGCACACAGTCCGGCGGCTGTTCGTATTTATCCTAGTCTTTGGCGAAAACGTCCAAGCTGCATCCTGCGGTTGACGTTACCCAAGGACGATGTTCGACATTCCAGCATTTCGCTGCGGCTTTTTCTTCCCATCGACGGCGATAGTTGACCGCGCTGTCTGCTCCGCTGGTTCCCGAAGCGGGTTGGCCCTGCCTCGCCTTGAGGGCAACACGCAAATCGCATCCTTCGACCAATGACGCTCGTGCAGGCGAACCGGTTCTCGTCGCTCGTCGGCGAGATCTACGATGCAGCAGCCGATCCGGCCCTGCGCAGCGCCACGCTGGAACAGGTTTCGGATTTCGTCGGCGGATGTGCCGCAACCATTCTGTCCAGGGATACTGCAAAGCTCTCGATCGAGATCCACCAGAACTTCGGGACCGACACGCGCTTCCGCCAGCTCTATCGCGACAGATACGTGGAGCTGGATCCGCTGCTCGATCGGCACCTCGATCTCGTGACGGGCCAGATGATCGCCGTCACCGACGTCATGCGCCACGAAGACTTTCTGGCGACGAGCTTCTATCGGGAATGGGTGGAGCCGCAGGGCGCCGTGGATCTGGCAACCGTCACGCTCGAGAAATCGAGTACGCGCACCACGGTGCTGCAGGTGATGCGCCACCGCTCTCGCGGGATCGTCGATGACGCCATGCGCGAGCGCATGCGGTTGCTCGCGCCGCACATGCGGCGCTCGCGCCTGATGGGACGGCAGATCAGCGCGCGCTCGCACACCGTGACTGATCTCGCCGGCGTTCTCGACGGGCTGAGCGCCGCCATCTGCCTGTTCGATGGTGAGGGGCGGGTCATGCATGCCAATGCTGCATGCCGGCGGCTCTTCAGCGATGCCGACCTGCTCGTCATCGTCGGCGATCGGATCGTGGCCCGCAACACCCAGACCGACAAGATATTCCGCGGCCTGTTCGATCCGGTCGGGCGATCGGGAACTGCGGCGGCGGATCGGCGCCGGATCGAACTGGTGACGTCGGTCGACGGCACCCACTATCTCGTCCACGCCCTTCCTCTGGCGCGGGACGGTCTGCCGGTGCGAGAGCGGCGTGACGTCGCAACCACGGTGCTGTTCATCCAGAAGGCGTCGATGGTACCTTCGCTTGCGACCGATGCAATCGTCGCGGCCTTCAGGCTGACGCCATCGGAACTACGCGTGCTGATGGGCATCATCGAGATTGGCGGCGTTCCCGACATTGCGGCAAGGCTCGGCATCGCCGAGACCACCGTCAAGACTCATCTCGGCCGCTTGTTCGAAAAGACAGGCGCCGGACGGCAGGCCGACCTGGTGAAGATCGCCGCCGGATTCGCCGCGCCGTTTGCGCAGCCAACGCGTGGCGATGACGACAGCGCGTGATCCAATTCACATTCGTTTCCCGCCTTTGTGGTGCTCTCAATCCATCGTGATGGACGGCGCGTCCGGGTCCTCCGAACGTAGGACGCGATTCGTTCGAGACTTTCGTATACGGCGCGACTTGAAATGAGAGGAGCAGCGTGCGCCACGCGCGCGGTGCGTGACCGTACCGAACGCGAACGCGCGGACACGACCGCGCCTGGCCGCGCCTGCTCGTCGGTTGGAGAGATTGCGGTGAGCGGCAAGGATGATTTTTCCATTCTCAGTGTTTCGACTGACGACATTCCGGAATGCGAGCGCGTGTCGTTGTTGCGAGAATTCTATTGTCGAGGCGTGTTGAAGGCCGAAGTCGAAGCAAGGGACGGAAAGCCATTCGCGGCGAGCCTGACGTCCCATTCATTACCGGAAGCGCAGGTGCTGATCGGGGGGCTGTTCGGGGCGCGAGTCGTTCGGACGAAGCAACTGGTCGCCGATGGCGATGACAGTCTTGGCCTGGTCGTGAACCGGTCCGGCGTCGTCGGCATATCCGGGCGAGGTCACGATCTGCAGCTTCATCCCGGAGATGCCGTCCTGATGAGCGCGGAGGACGTCTCGACGTTCGAGCGGTTCTCGCTTGGGAACTCTCTCTCGCTGCGCGTGCCGCGACGCGTGCTCGCGCCGATGATCGTCGATGTGGACGATGCCGTGATGCGCATCATGCCCGAAAGCGCCCCGGGTCTTCGGCTTCTCGTCGACTATGCGATGACCGTCGTGCGGCAGAAGGCATTCGCGGTGCCCGCACTGCGCCAGATCGGCGTCGGGCATCTGCACGATCTTCTGGCGCTCGTTCTCGGAGCGACGGAGGAGGTGCAGGAGCTGGCTGGACGGCGCGGCGTCAGGGCGGCGCGGCTGCAGAAGGCGAAGTTCTTCATCGCCAGCAATTGCCGGCGGCAGGACTTGTCGGTCGCGACCGCCGCGCAAGAACTCGGCGTGACGACGCGCTATCTGCAGCGTCTGTTCGAAACGGACGGCAGAACCTTTTCGTCATTCCTGATCGATCAGCGTCTCAAGCGCGCCCATCGCATGCTGCGAGAGCCGGAATTCGCCGAGCGTCCGGTGAGCTCCATCGCCTACGATGTCGGCTTCGGGGACCTTTCCTACTTCAATCGCTGCTTCCGGCGGGCCTACGGCGCGACGCCGAGTGGCGTCAGGAGCGGTGACGCGCTGTGATCGCGCTTCACCGAATGTTGCGTAATTCGATCGGAGTCGTGAATGCGCCGGTTCTTCTTTGACCTGCTGGTTGGAAACGTCGTGATGATCGATCCAGGGGGCATGGTGTTCGAATATGCCGAAGCCCCGATCTCGGCGGCCGACCAGATGGCGAAGCACCTGTTCGTCTGGCGCGACGATTTGCGGGATCGCGATGCCTGGGTCCGTGTCAGGGATGACGGCGGTCGCGAAGTCTATCGCGCTCCGGTCTGGTCCGAGAATTCGGAGAAGGCCGGATGGGACCAGGCCTGACCGTGGTTGCCGCAGTGTCGCAACTTTACATCAGTGCCACGCGAAGCGCAGTGAGTTCGTCCTGAGCCGAAACCCGGTCGCTTTCGTCCAAGTCGGATTTGTCACTCCTTTCTACCTTGGCGTTCAGCGAATCCAACTTGTTGTGGTGGGGCTCCCGCGATCGGAGGAGGCCCATCGAAATTGACCTGCGCGGGCGGCGCAAGGTCGCTACGGCCAAGGAAGTGGACATGAAAGTGACGGCTCGGGGCAGCACTGAACAGCGGTATTTTTTCTCGCGGGGATGTCTTCTTGTCCCGGCGATTCTGATCACGCCGATGGTCATTGGTGGGCGTGCAGAGGCGGCGTGTACGCCCGTGGCGCCGGCGAGCAATGCAACAGTGGTGTGCGCGACGGACACCGACGACCAGCAGGGTGGCAATACCGGCTACGGCACGCTCAATGACAATAACAATACTTATCGTGTCGACGCGGGCGTGACGGTCCACGGTGGCAGCTTCGGCCTCGTGACCGGTACCAACAGCGTCATCACCAACGCCGGCACGATAAGGGGCGCGAGTTCCGCGGGCGTTTCAGTTGCCGGCGACGCCAGCATCAACAATCTGAGTGGCGCGACGATCTCGGGTTACTTTGCCATCACCGCGAGGAACGTCGATCTGACCAACGCCGGCACGATCTCGGGTGAGCTTGGTGCGGTTTCGACCGGCGGTGATGCCACGATTACCAACCTCAGTACGGGTGTCATCACGCAGACGTCGATATTGGGCGGCGCGGTGTTCTCCGCTGGGCTGGCGACGGTGAGCAATGCAGGCACGATTTCGGGCCACACGTTCGGTGTATCCGGAAAGAACGTCAGTCTCTCGAATACCGCGTCCGGTACCATCATCGGTAACAACGCGGTGATCGCGGATCAATCCGTGACGGTCACCAACGCGGGATCGATCCAGTCGAGCGGCAACGCCATCGTGGCGCAGACCGGCGATGTCAATCTGACCAATATCGCTTCCGGAACGATCTCGGCCGCGGCCGATACCATCGTGACAAACGGCGACCCGGCGAGCGGAAGGGGCAATATCACGATCAGCAATGCGGGCGTGATCCGCACGACGACGTCGTTGGCGTCCGTGATCTCCGCCAGCAACCTCGCAACGGTCACCAATTCGGGGAGCATCGTTGGCGGAGCCATCGGCATTATTGGCTTGAACGTCAAGCTGACGAACCTCGCCGGCGGCACGGTGACGGCACACGACGCAGCGGTATTCGGCGCAGCGTCGTTTGTCGACAATGCCGGAACCATTGCCGCCGACGGGAGCTCCGGCGTTGCCATCATTGCCGACGTCACCGACGCGACGGTCCGTAACAGCGGTACGATCTCCGGAGCGGATGCCATTCGGGCACACGCCAGCGCGAACGTGGTCAACAGCGGCACCATATCGGGCACTGAAGCGGCGATTCTTGCCAATACCGCGAACGTCACCAATACGGGGCTGATTTCCTCGACCGCCGGCTTTGCTGTGGTTGCTGCCACAGTCAATCTCGACAATGCGGGGACGGTTACGGGCACGCGCGGGGTCAATGCGATCCTTGCGAGCGTCAGAAATTCCGGAACGATTACCGGAACGAGTGGCGCGATCGTCGCGAACGAATCCACCGTGACCAACACGGGCGTGCTTCAGGCGACCGGAAGCACCGGCATCGGCGTTCTTGCGGTCAGGACCGACGTCAGAAATTTCGGGACGATCACGGGCTACAATGGCATTGTTTCGTCGAACGCAGCGACAATCACGAATGCCGGAACGATCACCGGCACGGGTGGTACCGCGATCCAGCTGTCACGCGCCGCGGATACGCTGACGCTGCTGCCGGGTTCGAAGATCAACGGCGTGGTCGATTTCGGCTTCGGCGATGACGTGGTGAACATCAATCTTGCTCCGAGCACCCGGGTGTCGTCCCTGGTGACCATCGACATGCCGACCTTCGTCAATTTCGACGGCAAGATCAACACGATCACGTCGGGCGGCAAGTTCAACGGCCCGTCTGTCGTCGCCGGTTCGACGCTCGCGACGCTCGACCCCACGGCACTGGCGCAGACCGATCGGACGCTGATGGATTTCACGGGTGGCGTGTCCTCGCTGGTGCAGGGGCGCTTGAATGGCGGTGCAGGTCCCGGCGGCAGCAACATGATGGCGATGTCCTATGCGCCGGACAGCGCGCAGGCAGGACGGTTCACCAAGGCGCCGTGGAGCGTCTGGACGGATTCGGCACCGATCACGGTCTGGGCCAACAGTTTCGGCGGCCAGCGAATCCAGGACGAGACGGCGGCAACGCTGCGCGCGACCTCGACGGCCTGGGGCGGTGCGATCGGCATCGATCGCAAGGTGCAGCCGAACTGGCTGGTCGGTGTCTTCCTCGGCGGCGGGCAGGGCGGCCTGTCGGTCGATCTCAACTCGCAGTCGGTGGACACCAACTACGCCTTTGCCGGCGTCTACAGCCGGTTCGAATGGGCGGCGCAATTCTTCGATTTCACGATCCAGGGAGGCAATGTCGACAACCGTTCGCGCCGGCTGGTGCTGAACAATTCCGTCGACGGCGGCATGGAGACGGCGACCGCGAACTACAGCGGCTGGTACATCAGCCCCGAGGTCGCCTACGGCTACAGGCTCCAGATCGGGAATGGCTACATCCTGACACCGACGGCGCGGCTGCGCTATGTCGCGGGCCGGTTCGACGGCTACAGCGAAGCCGGGTCCGAGCAGGGGCTTTCGGTCGGCGGCCGCACGCTGCAGGATTTCGAGGAGCGGGGCGAGGTCGACCTGTCGCGGGTGACGAGCCTGGCCGGCGGCGAGTTGAAGGCGAACGTCCATGGCGGCGTGGTCGCGCTCCAGCGCGCCGGCGATGCCACGATCAACACCGTGCTGATCGGGCAGAACCTGTCCTTCGTGACGCCCGGCAGCCGCAGCAGCGTCGGTGCGGTGGCGGGCTTCGGCTTCGACTATCGCACCAGCCGCAACGTGTTCGTGTTCGGCGCGGTGGAGGGCATGATGATGTCCGACCAGAGCCGGACCGGCACGGCGAAGGGGGGTGTTCGCATCGCGTTCTGAGCCGGCATCAGCCCCGGCGGCCGGAACGTGATGGCCGCCGGCCGGGTTCCATCCGCCCGGCCGGCGCCTCCTCCGATCGGAGGACGCCGTATCCCCTGGTTGTGCTATGGTCCCCGGCATTGATTGAATTCAAGCCATTTAGAGCCATGCCCGGACCGCGACAACTGCCTGAACTGGTCGAATCCATCTATGACGCCGGGCTAGATCCGTCGCGCTGGAACGAGGCCGTCGTCGGCATCCGCGATTTCGTCGGTGGCCAGGCCTGCGGGCTGTTTTCCAAGGATTCGATCAGCAAGTTCGGCGTTACCCATTACTATTGCGGGGCGGATCCGCATTACATCCAGCTCTATTCCGAGACGCATTCGAAGTTCGATCCGCTGTCGGTCCTGCCGCCGCAGGGGCAGATCGTCAGCATTCCCGATCTCGTCAATTTCGATGCGTATCGGCGAGGGCGCTTCTATCAGGAATGGATGCGGCCGCAGGGATGCAGCGACGCGGCCAATGTCGTTCTCGACAGGTCGAATGCAAGCTGCCCGGTGATGATGACGGTGTTGTCGGGTCGCCGCATGGTCGATGCAGGGATGAAGCAGCGTCTGTCCCTCGTCGTGCCGCATGCCAGCCGCGCGCTTCTGATCAACCGCACCATCGCCTCCAAGCTGACGCTGGCGACGGCACTGGCCGACATCCTGGACAATCTCGCATCCGGCATCTTCCTGCTCGATGCCAGTTGCCAGGTGGTGCATGCGAACTCCGCCGGTCAGGCCTTGCTCGCGGCCGAGGACGTGGTTCGCACCGTCGCCGGACAACTCGTGACCTCCAGCGCAGAAACCAATCAGATCCTGCGCGATGCTTTCGCGGCCCGTGACATTGCCCTGCCGGTCGGGCGAGGGCAGGCGATTCCTCTGCTCTCTCCCGAGGCCGAGCGATATGTCGCGCATATCCTGCCGCTGGCTTCGGTGCTGCGCAATGGCAGCGAGCGCCTTCCCGATGCCGTTGGCGCGCTGCTCTTGCGCAAGGTCACGCTGGGCGGTCAGTCCTACGGTGAACTGATCGCGCGGACGTTTGATCTCACGCCGGCCGAATTGCGCGTGTTCCTGTCGATCGTCGAGGTCGGAGGCGTGCCGGAGACGGCGGCAGCGCTCGGAATTGCCGAGACGACGGCGAAGACGCATCTGCATCGCGTGTTCGCGAAGACCGGTGTGTCTCGCCAGGCCGACCTCGTCAAGCTCGCGGCGGGGTTTTCCAGTCCACTCGTCAATTGACGGGTCGGCGGCCGTCGGTATTGAACCTTTCGCCTCCGTCATCGACTCCCTAGAAAGTCGCCGGGCATCAAGAACGCTCGGCGCTCTCTATTTGACGATTGGCGATTGCGATGCAGAGGCCACCACAACAATCCGAGTTGATCGATAGCATCTACGACGCAGGGCTTCACCCCGAATTGTGGAACGAAGTCGTCGTGATGCTCAACGCGTTCATCGGAAGCCGGGCGTGCGGCCTGATTTCGAAGAACCAGGTCAGCAAGTCAGGCGCGACGCATTACTATTGCGGCGTCGATCCGCACTACATTCGGCTCTATGCCGAAACCTATGCGCGGTACGATCCGCTCGCCAGGCTGCCCCGGTACGGCGAGGTCCGCAATATCCCCGATCTCGTGAATTTCGACGAGTACCGGCGCGGACGATTCTATCAGGAATGGTTGCGACCGCAGGGCTGCATCGACGTCGCCAATGTCGTGCTCGAGCGTTCGAAGTCGCCTTGTCCGATGCTCATGACGGTTATCCCGGGCAAGGAGATGCTCGACGCGGATCAGCGTGCGCGGATGCAATTCATTGTTCCGCACGCCAGCCGGGCATTGATGATCAACCGGGCGATCGAACGCAAACAAGAGCGCGCGATTGCCCTTGCCGATGTCGTGGACAGGCTGAACGCGGGCGTGATCCTGCTGGATGCGGCGTGTCACATCGTCCACAGCAATCCCGCGGCGGAGACGATCCTGGCCGCGGACGATGTCCTGCGATCCGTTGCGGGAAGGCTCGTCGCGCGATCCGCGGAAGCGAACCACGCCTTGCGTGACATCTTCCGGGATCCGGGAGACGTCTCCGTGGCGGCGGCCGCGGGCAAGAAAATCCCGCTGACCTCGCACGATGGATCGTATTACGTCGCACACGTCATCGCGTTGCCGTCGCTCCTGCGCGACGACCAAGCGGAGCGATCGTCGGCCACGGGGGCGTTGTTCCTCTGGAAGGCGGAACTCGACACCCGCTCATGTGCCGGCCTGATCGACCGTACCTTCGAACTGACTCCGGCGGAACTGAGAGTCGTGCAATCGATCGTCGAAGTCGGCGGCGTGCCGGAGTCGGCGATTGCGCTCGGAATCGCCGAGACGACGGTGAAGACCCATCTGCATCGCGTGTTCGCGAAGACCGGCGTCAGCCGGCAGGCCGACCTCGTCAAGCTTGCGGCGGGATTCTCCAATCCGCTCGTTCACTGACGCATCGCCATGCCGCAAAAGCGGCCGTGCAGCGTCCATCATTTCATCATCAGAAAGTTATCGCGCGTCATTCGATTGAATGACGCGATTTGCTGCCGCCTCTTCTAGGAGACACTACACGATCACTTGTTCGATGCATTCGATGTCTGTGTGAAGCAACTCACGAATAACCGAGGTGAGTTCTGTCAATCTCTCACACAGATGGAGAGGAGAGTTACATGCGAACAGTGCCGCGATCTCCAGCCAGCAAGTTTCGCGACATGGTCCATCGCGTCGTCGCGGCGTTTCACAGGCAACGCGAAATCGAGGCACGTCGCGCATTGCGACGCTATCGGCATCTGCTCGAGGTCGAGCAGCATACATCGCATTCGACCGAGATCAGCCCCATGGGCAGCGAAGAGGATATTTCAGACAATGCCAACGAATTTGATGCGCGCGAGCGCGCCACCAGTCGCCGCACGTTCGAGCGCGCGTAACGTCAACATCGTCGTGATCGCGCTCACCGCAGCGCTCGTCGCTCTCCAATTGGTCGGACTGGCGATCCTCGAGCGTTCCCACGCGCATGCGATGCAGGCGCCGGTTTCGCGGGAGCCGGTCGGCTGCCCGGAAGCCGCCGCGGCTCCCGTCCCGGAAATTCCCTACGATTGATCGGAGGGCAGATCTTGCCAGATATCGCGACTTTGATTCTGCTCAGCGTTGCCGTATTCGCGGGCGCCTTCGTCTCGGGGCTGTCCGGCTTCGCGTTCTCGGCCGTGGCTGGTGCCATCCTGCTGAGGGTGTTCCAGCCGCTGGAAGCCGTTCCGCTGATGATGGCATGCAGCATCGGCGTGCAGGCGACCAATCTGTGGGCGCTCCGGCGCACCATCCGCTGGGAAGGCAGTTTGCTCCTGATCGTCGGTGGACTGATCGGCGTTCCCATCGCCGTCTCGCTGCTGCAGAGCACAGACACGCATCTGCTGCGGCGTGGATTCGGCATCATTGTCGCGCTCTATGCGGCCTACATGCTGCTGCGGCCGACGCTGGTCACGGCTGGAGAAGCCGTCGGCCGGCACTGGGTTGCGCTGATCGGTTTCGGCGGAGGGCTGGTCGGTGGCCTCACGGCCATGCCCGGAGCGATCCCGACGATCTGGTGCGACATGCGCGGCATGCCCAAGAGCGAGCAGCGCGGCCTGGTGCAGCCGTTCATCGCGGCGATGCAGCTGTTTGCGATCGCTTTGCTGGTCGGGCATCAGGATCTGTCGTCGAAGGTCTTCATCGACCTGGCAATCAGCCTGCCGGCGCTGTTCGCGGGCTCGGCTCTCGGCGTCATCGCCTTTCACCGTGTCAACGAGACGGTCTTTCGCAAGACCGTGCTCGTTCTGTTGTTGCTGTCGGGGATCTCCCTGATCTAGTGACCGAGTCCCTGGACCGGCGCAGCGCTGGTGTCGCTGCCGTGATGCGTCAGCGGCTTCATGCCGGTGACGGTGCGAAGCAGCACATAGAATACCGGGGTCAGGAACAAGCCGAACACGGTGACCCCGATCATGCCCGAGAAGACGGCGACGCCCATGGCCCGCCGCATCTCGGAGCCGGCGCCGGTCGATAGCACCAGCGGCAGCACGCCCATGATGAAGGCCATCGACGTCATCAGGATCGGGCGCAGGCGAAGCCGGCTTGCCTCGATCGCCGCGCGGAGCGGCGAGCGCCCCGCGAATTCGAGCTCGCGCGCGAATTCGACGATCAGGATCGCGTTCTTGGCCGAGAGGCCGACGAGCACGATCAGGCCGATCTGGGTGAAGACGTTGTTGTCGCCCTTCGAGACCCAGACCCCGAACATCGCCGCCAGCAGGCCCATCGGCACGATCATGATGATCGAAAGCGGCAGCGTCAGGCTCTCATAGAGTGCCGCCAGGACCAGGAACACCAGCAGGATCGCCAGCGGGAACACCCACAGGCCGGAATTGCCGGCGATGAACTCCTGATAGGTCAGGTCGGTCCATTCGAAGGCAAAGCCGGGCGGCAGCACTTCGGCGGCGATCCGCGTCGCGGCTTCCTGCGCCTGGCCGGAGGAGTAGCCCGGCGCGGCCGCCGCGTTGATGTCGGACGACAGGAAGCCGTTGTAGCGGATCGCGCGTTCGGGCCCCGCGCTCTGGCGGATCGTCAGCAGCGCCGACAGCGGCACCATGTCGCCGGAGGACGAACGCACCTTCAACTGCCTGATGTCGTCGGCGCGCGCGCGGAACGGCGCATCGGCCTGGACGTAGACGGAGTAGGTACGGCCGAACTTGTTGAAGTCGTTCACGTAGTAGGAGCCGAGATAGATCTGGAGTGTGTTGAACACTTCGGTCACGGGCACGCCGAGCTGCAGCGCCTTGGTGCGGTCGATGTCGGCGAAGAGCTGCGGCACGTTGACCTGGAAGCTCGAGAACACGCCGGCGATCTCCGGCGCCTTCTGCATCGCCGCCATGAAGGCTTTCGTCGCCTCGTTCAGTGCCTCATAGCCGAGGCCGGCGCGGTCCTCGATCTGCAGCTTGAAGCCGCCGATCGTGCCGAGGCCGTTGACCGGCGGCGGCGGGAACATGGCGATGAAGGCTTCCTGGATGCCGGCGTATTTCTTGTTCAGTTCGGCCGCGAGAGCAGGGCCGCTCAGCGAGGGATCCTTGCGTTCGTCGAACGGCTTCAGCGTCGAGAACACGATGCCGGCGTTTGAGGAGTTGGTGAAGCCGGAGATCGACAGGCCCGGGAAGGCCACGGAGCTTTCGACGCCGGGCTGGGTCAGCGCGATGTCGCTCATCTTGCGGATCACCTCTTCCGTGCGGTCGAGCGTCGCGCCGTCGGGCAGGCGTGCGAAGCCGACCAGGTACTGCTTGTCCTGGCCGGGCACGAAGCCGCTCGGCACCTGCTGGAACAAGAGGGCGGTCAGACCGACCAGGACCACGTAGAGGCCCATCACGGCCGCCTTGCCGGAGATCACCTTGGTCACGGTGCCGCTGTAGTTCTCGGAGGAGCGCGTGAAGGCCTTGTTGAAGCCGCGGAAGAACCAGCCCAGTGCCTTTTCGAGCAGCAGCGTCAGCCGGTCCTTCGGCTCGTCATGGCCCTTGAGCAGCAGGGCCGACAACGCCGGCGACAGGGTCAGCGAGTTGACGGCCGAGATCACGGTCGAGATCGCGATGGTCAGCGCGAACTGCTTGTAGAACTGCCCGGTGAGGCCGGAGATGAAGGCGAGTGGCACGAACACCGCGATCAGCACCATCGCGATCGCGATGATCGGCCCGGAGACCTCGCGCATCGCCTGATAGGTGGCATCGCGCGGCGACAGCCCGCCCTCGATGTTGCGCTCGACGTTCTCGACCACGACGATGGCGTCGTCGACGACGATGCCGATCGCGAGCACGAGGCCGAACAGGCTGAGCGCATTGATCGAGAAGCCGAACACGTGCATCACGGCGAAGGTGCCGACGATCGAGACGGGCACGGCCAGGAGCGGAATGATCGAGGCGCGCCAGGTCTGCAGGAACAGGATCACCACCAGCACCACGAGCGCGATCGCCTCCAGCAGCGTATGGATCACGGCCTCGATCGACGACCTCACGAACTGGGTGGGGTCGTAGACGATCTGGTAGGACACGCCTTCGGGCATGTTCTTCTTGATCTCCGCCATGGTGGCGCGGACGTGATCGGAGATCTCGAGCGCGTTCGAGCCGGGAGCCTGGAAGATCGGAATCGCCACCGCCTGCTTGTTGTCGAGCAGCGACCGCAGGCCGTATTCGGATGCGCCGAGCTCGATGCGGGCGACGTCGCGCAGCCGCACCACTTCGCCGCGCGAGCCGGTCTTGACCACGATGTCGCCGAATTGCTCCTCGTTCGCGAGGCGGCCTTCGGCGTTGACCGAGAGCTGCAGGTCGATGCCCTTGACGTTGGGGGACGAACCGACGACGCCGGCGGCAGCCTCGACGTTCTGTGCCTGGATGGCCTTGACGATGTCGCTCGCGGTCAGCCCATGCTCGGCCGCCTTCTGCGGATCGACCCAGACCCGCATCGAATAGTCGCCGGCGCCGTAGAGCTGGACGTCGCCGACACCGTCGATCCGCGCCAGCCTGTCCTTGACGTTCAGCACGGCGTAGTTGCGCAGATACGTCATGTCGTAGCGGCCGTTCGGCGACAGCAGATGCACGACCATGGTGAGGTCGGGCGACGACTTCTTGGTGATGATGCCGAGCTGGCGTACCACGGCCGGCAGGCGCGGTTCGGCCTGCTGCACGCGGTTCTGCACGAGCTGCGTCGCCTTGTCGGGATCGGTCCCGAGCCGGAACGTCACCGTCAGCGTCATCGCGCCGTCGGTGGTGGCCTGGCTCGACATGTACAGCATGTTCTCGACGCCGTTGATCTGCTCCTCGATCGGCGTCGCCACCGTCTCCGCGATCACCTTGGGATTGGCGCCGGGATAGGTCGCGCGCACGACGACGGAGGGGGGCACGACGTCCGGATATTCGGAGATCGGCATCGCGAACAGCGAGATCAGGCCCGCGAGAAAGATCAGGACCGAGAGAACGCCGGCGAAAATCGGGCGGTCGATGAAGAACTTCGAGAGATTCATGGCTATGCCCCTGCGCTAGAGACGACTTTCCCTGGCCCCGGGGTGGCTGCGAAGCCGCGGGCCCGGAGTTCACAGTGATGTCCTGAGAGTTCGAAAGCTCCGATGTGCCGGGGACGCGTGAAGCGCGCCCCTGGCACCACGGAGAACGCTAACGCTGCACGATGTCCTGGTTGCTGTGGTTGGACGCCTGCTGCGGCCCGCGGGCACCCATCTGTGCGACCTCCGTCTTGAGGAGGGCGCCCGGACGCACGCGCTGCAGGCCGTTGACGACGATGCGATCGCCGGACTTCAGGCCCGAGGTGACGATACGCAGGCCCTCGACCGAACCACCCAGCGTGATCGGCCGGTAGACGGCACGGCTGTCGTCGCCGACAGCCATGACGAACTTCTTGTCCTGGTCGGTCCCGATCGCGCGCTCGTCGATCATGACCAGGCTCTGCTGCTTCGGCTGGCCCATGCGCACGCGGGCGAACTGGCCGGGAATGAGACGCCCGTCCGCGTTCTGGAATACCGCGCGGACACGGATGGTGCCGCTCTGGCCGTTGACCTGGTTGTCGATGAGTTGGATGTGGCCCTTTGCCGAGAGACCGCCGGAAGTCGCCATTTCGACCGGAATCTGATCGAGATTGCCGCGCTTGCCGGATGCGTCGGCGATCGTGTTCAGCGCACGCAACACCACCTCTTCGTCCGCATCGAAGGAGGCGTAGATCGGGTTGACCGAGACCAGTGAGGTCAGGACGGGGGAGGCGGTGCCGGCGGCGACGAGATTGCCGACCGTGATTTCGATCTTGCCGACACGGCCGTCCACCGGCGCGCGTACCTCGGTGTAGTCGAGATTGAGCTTTGCGGTCTGCAGCGTCGCCTCGGCTGCCTTCACGTTGGCAATGGCCTCGCGATTGGCGTTGTCACGCTGATCATAGTCGCGGCGGGTGACGACGGCGTTGCCGACGAGCTGTGCGCCGCGTTCGAGTTCACTCTGGGTGAACACCACGCGCGCCTTCGCCGCCTCGAGCTGCGCATTGGCCTTGTCGACCTCGGCGGCGTAGGGCGCCGGATCGATCTTGAACAGGACGTCGCCGGCCTTCACCAGCGCGCCTTCGGTGAAGTTGGCCGACAGGATCGCGCCGGCGACGCGTGGTCGAAGCTCGACGCGGTTGATCGCTTCGAGCCGGCCGGAGAAATCGTCCCACAGCACGGTCTGTCGCGGTTCGATCATGGCGACCGTGACGGGGACGGCCTGTTCGGCGGCTGCGGCTGTCGCGGTCGCCTGGGCTGGATGAAAGTAGTGGCCGGTCGCGATCGAGCCGGCCACGGCGAGGGCGCCCACGATGGCGACGCCGCCAAGGAGACTGCGGAAACGACCGGCGCGAGAGGTATTTTGGGAGGGATGCATTTACGCGCTCCAGATATGTAATGGTCACTACACATGTGGAGCTGGATGTCGCAGTGCAAGATACTTATGTACCATTCACTAAGAAAATTGTACTTGCTTACCGCGACGAATGGAAGACGCTAGAGAAAAGAAAGCCAGAACAAATAGATAGGATCAGGCGTTAGAGTGGGATATGACGCCGGTTCAGACGGAGGATAAAGACAATGGGCATGGGACGCCCCCGGGAATTCGACGCCGAAGCGGCGCTGGATCGGGCGATGGAAGTGTTCTGGCGCCATGGCTACGAGGGCGCCACCATCGCGCAGCTCACCGAAGCCATGGGCATCAACCCGCCTAGTCTCTACGCCTGTTTCGGCAACAAGGAGGGGCTTCTGAAGGCCGCGCTCGATCGCTACACCATGTTGCGCGGGGCCTGGATCGAAGAGGTGATCGCAGCTCCGACTGCCCGCGACGTCGCCATCCGGATGCTGATGGGGATCGCCGACAAGCAGACCGATCCTGCCAATCCGCCCGGGTGCTTGCTGGTGCAAGGTGGCATCGCCTGTGGCTCGGGTTCCGAGAACGTCCCGTTTGAACTTGCTGCCCGCCGGGCCCAGAACGAGGATCAACTGCGCGAGCGTTTCGTCCGCGCCAAGGCCGAGGGCGATCTCAAGGAGACTGCCGATCCCGCCGCTCTGGCGCGCTATATCTCCGCCGTCTCCGTCGGCATGGGCGTGATGGCATCCTCCGGCGCCGATCGCGACGCGCTGCGCCAGGTGGCGAGCGTGGCGGTGCAGGCGATCGAGGCGCAATCGCTGCAGCGATAGGCGCGATCGAACTCGCTCACGTCGATCTCGGCCGCGAACGCCCCAGGACTGCGGCGGCCTCTAGTCGGCGGCGGCAGCCGGGACGGGAAGCACGGTCACCGACTTGATCTTCTCCATCGCAAAGCGCGATGTGACGTTCTTGAGCGGAACGGTACGGATCAGCCTCTTGTAGAAAACGTCGTAGCTGTGCATGTCGGCGACCACGACGCGCAGCATGTAATCGACGTCGCCGGCCATCCGGTAAAGCTCGATCACCTCCGGCATGGCGCTGACGGCCTCGGCGAAGCGCTTCAGCCACGCATCCGAATGATCGGCACTCTCGACCGACACGAACACGGACAGTCCGAGTCCGATCCTGTCCTGGTCGACGAGCGCGACGCGCTTCAGGATGACGCTGTCGGCCTCGAGCCTCTGGATGCGCTTCCAGCACGGCGTCGACGACAAGCCGACCCGCTCGCCGATTTCAGCGACCGAGAGCGAGGCGTCCTGCTGGAGCACCATCAGGATCTTCCGATCGATGGCGTCGAGGCGGCGGCTGGCTTCAGTGAACTGCAAGGCCGCGTCGGTCATGCCTGAGAACCGCGTGTCATGGGGCTTTGGGTGGTGCGGATGGATCGGAAGTCGTCAGCCATGGGGTCCAAACAGGAATATCTCGTAGAAGTCGTCGGGATCATTGTCCCGATCGCGCGAATGGGAATCGACGAAATGTCGACGTCGTTCGCGCAGATGCGCGAACAGCTCGGCCACGCGCGAATGGAGTGAGGCGAGATAGGTCATGGTCGCTCCAAAGCGCAGGAGAACGGATCGACTGAACGCTATCACGCTCACGCCGCCGCCGAACATCGCTGGATGCGAGCTGCAGTCAGTTTGGTAGAATCCTGCTGGAGGCGCCAAGCGTTCGAGAATCCCGTTTCAAGGTGTAGGGCGGCCAAAGATGATTTTGCCGCCGCTCAACCGATGTCAGCGCCGTGTTCCGGCCGTATCTCAGCCGGTTTCCCGGCAAAGCGGGCTTCCGCCTGCGTCACATTCACTTCATGTAGTCGGGCAGAGTGAACCCGTCATAGAACCGATCGGCCGCGATCGCAGCCTTGAAGGTCGGTGACTTGTAGCCGGCGACGATGTCCCGGACCCAGTCCGCATCGGCGTTGCCCTTCTTGACGGCGAGCACGTTGATGTAGGGCGTCGTCATCTTCTCGAGCGCAAACGCATTCGTCAGCTTCAGCCCGGCGAAGATGGCGAAATTGCCCTGGATGGCGGCGAAGTCCACGTCGTCGAGAGCGCGCGGCGCCTGCGCTGCTTCGAGTGGAACGATCTTGATGCCGCCCGGATTCTTGATGACGTCGAGCTCGGTAACGTCGACCGGCTTGCTGTCGCGGATCTCGATCAGGCCGAGGTCACGAAGGATCCATAACGCGCGCTGCAGGTTGACGGGGTCGTTGGGCACGGCGACGCTCGAGCCGGGCTTGATCGGCGTGCCCAGCGGATGCTTCTTCGAATAGATGCCCATCGGCGGCGTCGGAACGTGAACGACTCCCACCAGATCGGTTTGCTGGCGTTCGTTGTAGGAGTCGAGGAAGATCGTGTGCTGCATCACGTTGGCATCGATCTCGGACTTGAACACCGCATTGTTCGCTTCGAGCCCGGTCGAGAATTCCACATAGCGGATCTTGTAGCCCCTCTTCTTGAGCTCCGGCTCGACCCCGATCTTGAACTCGTCGATGTAGGGGCCTGGCACGAAGCCGACCCTGAGCTCGGGTTTCGACAGCTGTTGCGCGAAGGCGCTTCCGGCAATGACCAAGGGGAGGATGAAAAGGCTGAACAGGAGCAACCGGGCGTTCTTCATTTCGACTTCTGCCTGCTTTCTTGGATGGCGGGTCCTGCGGTGCAAGACCTCGGTGAAGGTCTGTTCAGGCGCTGGCCTTGATCGCGCTCGAATAGATGCTGGCCGGCTTCGCGAGGCCGTAATGGTCACGCAGCGTCGTGCCGGTGTAATCTTCCCGGAACAGGCCGCGCTTGCGGAGGATCGGGACGACCTGATCGGCGAACAGCTCGAGCCCGCCGGGCAGCCATGGCGGCATCACGTTGAAGCCGTCGGCCGCGCCGTTCTCGAACCAGGTCTGGATGTTGTCGGCGATCTTCTCCGGCGTCCCCGCGATGACCCAGTGACCACGGGCGCCGGCCAGGCGTTGCACCAATTGGCGAATGGTCGGCTTTTCGCGATCGACGATGTCGACCACCAGCTTGAAGCGGCTGGCGACGCCGCGCGCGCTCGCGGTATCGATCAAGTGCCGCGGCACCGGGCCATCGAGGTCGTAGCCGGTGAGATCCAGCCCGATCATCTGGCGCAATTGGGTGAGGGAATATTCGGGCTGGATCAGCTCGTTGAATTCCTCCTCGAGGCGATCCGCCTCGGCCTGCGTGCTGCCAATGAAGGGGCTGATACCGGGCAGGATCTTGATCTGATCGGGACCGCGATCGAAGGCGCGGGCCTGCCGCTTGATGTCGGCGTAGAATTCCCGGGCCGAGTCCAGGGTCTGGTGAGCGGTGAAGATCGCTTCCGCGAAGCGGGCAGCAAAGGCCCGGCCGTCGTCGGATGCGCCGGCCTGCACATAGACCGGGCGCCCCTGAGGCGTCCGCGAGATGTTCAGCGGGCCGCGGACGCGGAAGTGCTTCCCGACATGGTCGAGCGTATGGATCTTGCTGGTGTCGGCGAACAGCCCCGACGCGGGATCGTTGACGAGCGCATCGTCCTCCCAGCTATCCCAGAGCCGCGTGATCACGTCGAGATATTCGCGTGCGCGCTCGTAGCGCTCGCTGTGCGGCGGATGCTCGGGCAGGCCGAAGTTCTGGGCAGCTTGCGGTGCGCTGGTCGTCACGATGTTCCAGCCGGCGCGGCCCCGGCTCAGATGATCCAGCGACGCGAAGAGGCGGGCGAGGTTGTAGGGCTCGGTGTAGGTCGTCGAGGCCGTCGCGATCAGCCCGATGCGGCTGGTCACCGCCGCGATCGCGGCGAGCCATGTGATCGGCTCGAACCGGAAGCGCTGCGCATAGCGAACGTTGTCGGCGAGCGCCGGCCCGTCGGCGAAGAAGATCGCGTCGAACTTGCTGGCCTCGGCGCGCTGCGCCAGCTCCTGATAATAACTGATGTCGAGAATGCGGTCGGCCGAAGACCCCTTGTAGCGCCAGGCGGCCTCGTGGTGACCGCCCGGATAGATGAAGACGTTGAGGACGAGCTGTCGTGGCTGGCTCATGGTTCGAATGTCCCGGCGCGAGTTCGAGGATGAGGAGAGGAACGATCAGGAAGCGGGGGTGGTACGTGGCTCCGGCTTTCGGGCGAATGCGAAGCGCAGATATCTTTCGAGGCGAAGGCCTTCCGGAACGCGCTTGGTTTCGACCAGCGCCGCGAAGGCGCCACGGACGACGTCTCGTTCGGCCGGAGTGAATCCTTCCAGGAAGTTGCCGAACGCGCTGGCTTCGGACCAGCCGAACACCGAATTGACGTCGTCATGAAGATCGACAAGCGACCGCAGGTCGCTGCGGTAGTCGACGAATCCGGCGCCCGCGAACAGGGCCTTGAGCTCGTCGTCCGTCACGCCGAGCACGCGATGCGCTTCGCCGCTTCGAGGACCGAAGCCGGATTGTTCGATCGCCTGCCGGAACAGGATACGTGACTCGTGCGGTCTCGACGGATCCTGGACATTCAGCCCGAGCCGTCCGCCTGGTTTCAGCACGCGAAGAATTTCGCCGAGCGCACGCTGCTTCTCGGCGATCCAGTGGAAGACGCTGTTGAGGTAGACGACGTCGAATTCGGCATCGTCGAAGCGCGATAGGTCCTCGGCGCGACCGACGCCGAAGGTCAGCGTCTCGGACTCGCGCAGGCGCGCGATCGCGATGCGGTTGTCGAGTGGGTCGATGCCGATCACGCGACCGTGCGGACCGACGAGGTTCGCAGCGAATTCCGTCAAGCGGCCTGTGCCTGCGCCGATATCCAGAACCCGATCTCCGGATTTCAACGAAAGCGGGCCGATGAGAAACTTGCCATGGTGAAACTGCAAAATGCCGGCCTGCTCATAGGTGCGAGCAAGCTCGGGAGTGTCCCGTTCGAGGCTGATAACGCCGTGCGCCGACATCCTATTTTTCCAGATCTCCGACATGCCGTCTCAGCGCGGCACGAGCGAGAGGGACTCTATGTCGACGGTCGCGCGAATGTCGATGAAATGAATTTGCGTTGTTCGTTTCGATGCGAGCATGAAACTAACGAGCAAGCCGCCGAACGTAGGCGGCAGTGCGGCGCGCATGTTGTTGCGACGTCCGATTGCATTGCGCTGATATCTTTGCGGTACGTCAGACCGGTGAAATGCGTCGAACTGAATCTTTCGACGCGCCGCTTGATCGCGACGATTTAATTGCCCGCGCGAGCAAACAACGCTGATTTCATTTCATTGACTGGGCGCCGTTCGCTTCTACGATTTGATCGCATCTGATGCCGCTTTCAAGCCGGGTGCAAAACATGGTTCAAGCCGATATCGACAAGACCTCTCGCGAGACCCTGCGCCTGATCGGACCCGATCCGCAGAACTGGGTGCCGGACCGTGCCGGGGTCGACCACAACGTCGCGATCATCGGAGGCGGGCAGTCGGGCAGCACGTTCGCATTCGCGCTTCGTCGCGCCGGCATCGGCAAGGTCACGGTGATCGATGCGGCCAAGGATGCCGCAGCGTCCGGCCCGTGGCTGACCAGTGCGCGCATGCACAAGCTCCGCACGCCGAAGGGCTTGCCCGGACCGGAATTGGGCCTGCCTGGACTGAGTTTCCAGGCCTGGTACGAGGGACGCCACGGCGCGTCGGCCTATGAGGCTCTCGATCGCATTCCGCGACTGGACTGGGCTGCGTATCTCGACTGGTACCGCAAGACGCTCGGGATCGACGTGCGCTATCAGACCAAGCTCCTGCGCATCGAACCCGTGGATGGTCATCTCCGCCTGCACCTGGACCGCGCCGGCGTGGTCACGACCGAGACGGCACGCAAGGTGATCCTGGCCAGCGGCTTTCCCAGCAATGGCGGCCCGTCCATTCCCGAGGTCCTCACGCGCAACCTGCCGAAGGAGGTTTATGCGCATACGCTCGAGGCGATCGACTTCGAGGGCCTGCGCGACAAGGCGGTCGCCGTGCTGGGAAGCGCAGCCTCCGCTTTCGATGCGGCGGCCGTCGCCCTGGAGGCGGGGGCAAGGGAGGTCCATCTCTTTGCACGCCGCGACAGGATCGCCGCCGAGCCCGTGATCAGGACGCGCGGCTATCCCGGCGCCTACGACAATTACGGATCGCTGCCCGATGCCGTGCGCTGGCATCAGGCTGTTCGTTTCCGCCGCGCCGGGTCGACGCCTCCGCCCGATGCCATTTCACGGGTCGTGAAGTTTTCCAATTTCCATCTCCACCTCGCCGCGCCCTGGGCCTCGGCAAAGCCGTTCGGCCGCCGGCTGCTCGCCACGACGCCGCAGGGCGACATCGCCTTCGACTTCGTGATCGCCGGAACGGGCTTCCAGGTCGATCTTGGCCTGCGTCCTGAGCTTGCCGACTTCGCTGACCGAATCTTGCTCTGGCGTGATCGCTTTACGCCGGCGGCGGACGAGCGGGACGAGAGCCTGGCTGCGCACCCCTATCTCGGCGCCGCGCATGAATTCCTGGAAAAGACATCCGGCACGGCGCCGTATCTTGCCGACATCCACGTGTTCAATCCGGCGGCGTTCGTCAGCTTCGGCCTGCCGATCGGGGATGTCCCGAGTTTCAAGCGCGACATTCCCGCGGTCGTTGCACGCATCAGCCGCGATCTGTTCCTGGCCGATCTTTCCGCGCATGAAGCCCGCATCAACGGGCCGGTCGCGGACGATTTCGATCCGGCGCTGTATTCGGCGGCGATCTGGCGTGCGCCGAGCACGGTGGCGGCCGAATAGCACCGGATGGCAACGGTGGCGGCGAAGCGATGGAGCGCCGCCTGACGTGCCGGAAAGGTGCCGGCCCGCGGCCTAGCCCTGCTTGTTGCGCGCCGTTGCCTGCGTCACGATACTGTTCGGCGGCACATCCTTGGTCACCCAGACGTTGCCGCCGATCGTGGATCCCCGGCCGATCGTGATCCTGCCGAGGATGGTGGCTCCGGCATAGATGACGACATCGTCTTCCACGATCGGGTGCCGCATGTCGCCCTTGACCAGGTGGCCGTCGTCGTCGGTCGGAAAGTGCCGCGCTCCGAGCGTGACCGCCTGGTAGATGCGGACATTGTCGCCGATGATGGCGGTCTCCCCGATGACCACGCCGGTCCCGTGATCGATGAAGAAGCCCGAGCCGATGGTCGCTCCGGGATGGATGTCGATGCCGGTCCTGGTATGGGCGATCTCGGCGATCAGCCGTGCGATGAGGCGCGCATCGCGCCGATAGAGCAGGTGGGCAAGGCGATGGTGGATGATCGCGGTCATCCCGGGGTATCCGATCAGGATCTCGGGAAAGTTCCTGGCCGCGGGGTCGCCGACGAAGGCGGCCCTGAGATCGTTGATGAGCAGCCCGCGAACCGTCGGGAGCTGCGAGGCAAAATTCCGTGTCAGCGCGATCGCGCTCTCGCGACGAAAACCTGGAATCAGATCGTCGCCGACGAACAGGGCGCCGCGATGGATCTGCTCGCACAGACTGTCGAGGGCGAAGCTGAGGCGATTGCCGACGAAATAGTCGATGTTCTCGCCGTCGAGGTCGAACTGGCCGTAGTGCCGCGGAAACAGCGCCTCGGTCAGTCCATCCAGGATCGCCTGGAGTGCGTCGCGGGAAGGCGCCCGCCGGGCTTCTCCGTCACGCCGGATGCTGTGGGTCTCTTCGCGGGACGCCCTGAGCTCTGCGACGATCCGGTCGAGCTGCCAGCGCTTCGACGCGGAGCCGGCCTGGTCGTCCGCCGTATTATCCGACGGCTCCGGAAGATCGTCCCGCCTCATGCTGCCTCAAACCACCGGTCCTGATGACGAGATATGTTGTCACCGAACGTGCGCCAGGGGAATACTGATTTCCGCCAGCAGATCCAGGTCGACATCGTGGTTGATCTCGATGTACTGGCCGTTCCAGTACACCAGGCCGGACAATTGCGGGGAGAGCTCGAAGCTCGAGAGGCTGCCGACGATGATCCCGTGCGAATGCCGTTCGATGATCTCCTCGACCTGGCACTCCACGGTGGCGAGCGAATTCCGCAGCAGCGGGACGCCGGATGAACCCGCAGACCAGGGAATTCCCTCGAAGCGCTGCGCGCCCTTCAGCCGGCCGTTGCTGAATTGGCCCGCCACATCCTGCTGGTCGGACCCGAGAATGTTGACACCGAAGGCACGGTACCGCTCGATCAGCGCAAAGGACGAAGCCTGCCGGTTGACGCTGACGAGGAGCCGCGGAGGGCTGGCGCTGAGCGACGTCAGGGACGTCACCGTCATTCCCGAGATCTCGCCGCCGCGGCCCGCCGTGATGATGCTGACGCCACCGGCCAGGCGGCGCATCAAGCCGCGAAACTGGCGTTCGATCTCGTTGCTTCCCTCGACGAGATGAATGTCCGACCGTCCCATCTGTGTCTCTCCTTGTGCCGGCCTCGTCGAGCGCCCGTTGCCGGGCCTAGAAGAAGCCCTTGGCGGGCAGCGGTGTGCCGTTGACCTCAAACTCCCCAATCGAACGCGCCTTGTAGGTCGTCGGATTGTGCGAGGAGAGCGTTCGCGCGTTGCGCCAGTGCCGGTCGAAATTGGTCACCTTCTTGGTCGCGGAGGCGCCGCCGACGTCGAACAGCAGGCTGCCGCCGCGGATGGCGAACTCGTCGGCGATGATTTTCGCCTTCGCCGACAGGAGAGCCGCGGTGTGTGCGGCCTCCGCGGCGTTCGGAGCGCCCGTGTCGAAGGCATTGGTCGCGACATCGAGCGCGTCGGCCGCAGCCAGCACAACGGTCTCGGCCGCGAACGCGCCGCTGGCGAGCTGGCCGATGGTCTGCTGAAGCAGCGGGTCTTCGGTCGGGACCTCGGTCGGCGCGTAATAGAAGGTCCGCTTGCGAGAGCGCACCAGCGCGCTGGCATCGTGCAAGGTCGCGCGCGCGATGCCGGCGACGATCGCGGTCAGGAAGAGCTGAGCGAATGTGTTGGAGTAGGGCACGCCGTAACCAACGTCGGGCGAGTCGAACACCACTTCCTGCCGCTTCACCTTCACGTTGCGGAAATGCGTCGTGCCGGTGGCCGTGAGGCGCTGTCCAAGGCCGTCCCAATCGTCGACGAGTTCGATGCCTTCGCGCTTGACCGGAACGATCGTTGCACCGCTCGCGCCCGACGGGTCGGCCGCGCGCACCAGCACGTAGTCCGAATAGAGCGTGCCGGTGCTGTAATATTTCGTGCCGTTCAGCAGGTAATCGCCGTCGGCGTCGGGCGTGAACGTCGTACCCGGCGTGATGTTGCCGACGCGGGGGCTCTCGAGCTCGGTGGTCGCAAGGCCGATGATCGCCCCTTCGGCGACCGCCTTCTGCCATTGCCGGCTCTGGTCGTCCCGGGGCGTGCGGACCAGCCGTTCGACTACGCTGAAATGATTGCGCAGGATGTGCGCGACGTTCGCATCGGCCTCGCCCAGGCGGATGACGAAGCCGAAGAGGTCACGGATCGAGCTTCCGGCGCCGCCGGCTGCCAAGGGAAGCCGCAAGGCGCCGAGGCGCGCACGGCGGATCAGGTCGATGGCGTCATGGGGAAGGATGCGTTCGCGCTCCCGCTCGCTCGCACCTTCGGCGATCGTTGCCAGCAAGGCGTCGATCTCGGACGATTGCGGCGTGAGCGGATGCGAGGCTTGCAGTGAGACGGCGGATACGGGCTTGTTCATGGGTCCAACTCGGAGATGGCTTGAATTGATTTTGGATGTGCTGGATGGGTCGCGCGGCGATCATTCCCGCAGCTGCGCAAGATGGTCGGTCACCTTCACCGGCTCGGGCAGAACCTTGCGGGCGACGAGCCAGTCGGCTGCCTTTTGCAGGTCGGAGATGAACTGCTTGTCGTCGACCGCGAAATAGCGATACTGCCGGTTCATCGCGATGAACTGGTCGCGAACCGCGTCGCTGTATTTTCCGGCCTTTTGCGCGATGTACTCGGCGTCCTTGCTGTTGTCCGAGATCCATTTGCCTTCGGCGCGGAACGCGTCGTTGACGGCGCGGACGAGTGCCGGATTGTCGGTCGCGAATTTTCGGGTCGTCAGGTAGGACGTGTAGTCGATCTGGAAGTCGAGATCGCGGCCTTCCAGGAAGATGTCGTGCGCCTTGTATTCGAGGCGGGCGATGTCGACGCCCGGGCTCCACATCGACCAGGCATCAACCTTGCCCGAGGCAAGAGCGGGCGCGGCGTCCGGCGGATTCAGATAGACGAATTTTACTGCGGAGCGATCGACCTTGTGCTTCTCGAGCGCGGCAACCAGCAGGAACTCGCCAAGTCCGGAGCGATTGACCGCGACCGACTTGCCGACGAGGTCCTCGATCTTGTCGATACCGGAGCCATCCCTGGCGATGATCGCCGTGGTACGGGGCTCGTAGACGACGAACTGGGTGAATACCAGCGGCGAGCCGGCAATGATCGCGGCCAGTGCCGGCGTGGTGCTGCCGCCGAAGCTGAAATCGGCGCTGCCGCCGGTGACGGCCTGCAGGGTGGGCGCATGGTTCGGGAACGGACCGAGCCATTCGACCTTGATGCCGTCCCTGGCCAGCACTTTTTCGAACTCGCCGCGCTCCTTCGCGATCAGGTTGAGGCCGCTCAAGCCCCAGGTCAGGCGAACGGTATCGGTGGCACGCCCGGTGGCGGCCTCCGCCAGGCCGCCGATATTCATGCCCGCGAGCGCGCCAACTCCGAAGGCCGCTGAGCTGATGAAGCTGCGACGGGATGGTTTGGACGATGAAAAGTCAGACATGCGGTCCTTCCGGATAACCTAGTGGGAAGAGTGAGTGGCGACTACGCCGAGCTCAGCGAGGAGATCGACGCGGGAGATGGAAGAATCGATCTCGGGCGAAGTCCGGTGCTCGAAGGCGATGCGGCCGTTCCGCATCACGAGGATGCGGTCGGCGAGCGCGATCGCCTCGTCGACGTCGTGGGTGACGAGGAGGACGCCGGGCCGGTGACTTGCGACGAGCTCGCGGACCAACTCATGCATGCGGATGCGGGTGAGGGCATCGAGTGCCGCGAAGGGCTCGTCGAGCAGGAGCAGTTCGGGCTGCTGCACCAGCGCCCGGGCGAGCGCGACGCGCTGAGCCTGTCCGCCGGAAAGGTTCCGCGGCCAGTCGTCGAGACGATCGCCGAGACCGACCTCGGTCAGCGCGTCGGCAGCGCGCTCGCGCGCATCCGCGGCCTGCAGGCCGAGCGAGACGTTACGCCAGAGATTGTCCCATGGCAGCAGCCGGTGCTCCTGGAATACGACCGCCGGCCGGCGCGGGGCCGCGATGCGTCCACCTTGGATCGGATCGAGGCCGGCGAGGGCCCGCAACAGCGTGGTCTTCCCGCAGCCGCTTTCTCCCAGCAGAGCAACGAACTCGCCGCGCTCGATACGCAGATTCAGCTTCTCGATGACGACCCGCGCTCCGTAGGCGCGCGTCAGATTGCTCACGACGACGGCTGGTCCGGAATGCAGTGATGGCGCGGGCGTTGCGATATGCAGGTTCATCGCATCGCTCCATAGTTCGGGTGCCATGCGAGCAGGCGGCGTTCGAGGATGCGCGCGATGGCATCGGCGGCAACGCCGATCAGCGCGTAGATCACGATCGTCAGAATGATGACGTCGGTGCGCAGGAACTCGCGTGCGTCCATCGCGAGAAAGCCGATGCCGGACTGGGCTCCGATGGTTTCGGCGACGACGAGCGCAAGCCATGCGGTGGCGAGCGCGTAGCGGATACCGGTCAGGATCGACGGCAACGCACCGGGAAGGATGATCCGGCGGATCAGTTGTAGGGTGCCGAGGCCCTGAACGCGACCGAGTTCGAGCAGTTTCGGATCGACCTGCCGGATGCCGAGGACGGTGTTGATATAGATGGGAAAGGTGACGCCGAGCGCGACCAGGAAGATCTTTTCGGCCTCGCCGACGCCGAGCCAGACGATGACCAGCGGCAGCGCCGCGAGGAACGGGATGGCCCTGACCATCTGCACGCTGCGGTCGATCGCGGCCTCCGCGACGCGGGAGAAGCCGACGAGGATACCGAGCCCGGCGCCCACGGCGAAACCGATGGTGAAGCCCGCAGCGGCGCGCAGGAGGCTGACGCCGAGATCATTCAATAGGCTGCCATTGACCGCGAGCTTGAACGCGGTTCTGACGACCTTGCTCGGCGCGGGCAGCACTTGCGGCGACAACCATCCTGCCTGCGCCAGAACCTCCCATACGATGACGAGCAGGACCGGCGCGAGCCATGAGAGGACCTGCAGTCCGCGCCCGCTGAGTGCGTTTGTCCTTGCCGTGGGTGAGCTGCTGCCGCGCGACTGGTCATCGGCCTCGGCGGCGATCGTTGCCTGGTCGACGTCGCTCAATTCGATATGGGTCAAGACGAGAGTCCTCGGTTCAACGAACCTCGCTTCCGATGCAGGAGGTGCGTCGGCAAATGACTTGCCGTCTCGACAAAATGTCCCACGAATTCGCGCCGACAGAAATAGAGCGGTTTTTCAATTGTCGTTCGTTGCGGAGTGTTCTGATGTCGTTACAGCGCGGCGCGCGACAAAGAATATCTTTTGATGTTCGGCGTGCTTGATCGCGCGTCATTCATTGGCAACAAGAGGCTTCGGCCTCCGTCACGGGACCGGAATGGATGGGAGAGCACGATGACGACGACGCCTCTTCGCTTCGGCATCTGGGCGCTGGTGCATGGTCCGCGTGCCGCACATCAGGATCCCGAGGAACCGTATGACGCGTCATGGGAACGCAACAGGGATCTGGTGCTTGCCGCCGAAGAACTCGGTTACGATTCCACCCTGATCGCGCAGCATACGATCAATCCGCATCAGGAAGATCTCGACCAGCTCGAAGCCTGGAGTGCCGCGGCTGCGATCGCCGCGCTGACCAAGCGGATCGAGATCATCGCGGCGATCAAGCCTTATCTCTATCATCCCGTGGTCCTGGCCAAGCTCGCGCTCGGCATCGAGAACATCAGCCGTGGCCGCTTTGCGATCAACCTCGTCAATGCCTGGAATCGTCCCGAGCTGGAGAAGGCGGGAATCGGCTTCCCGGAGCATGACGCCCGCTATGCTTACGGCCGGGAGTGGATATCGGTCGTCTCGCGTCTCATGGAGGGCGAACGTCTCACCTATGCAGGTGAGCATTTCAACGTCACCGACTATGCGTTGCGGCCGACCAGTGCGTATCGCAGCCGTCCGATGATCTATGTCGGCGGAGAGTCGCAGCCGGCCCGCGAACTGGTCGCGGGCCATGGCGACGTCTGGTTCATCAATGGCCAGCCGTTGGAGGATGTCGCCGGCTTGATCGCCGATGTTGCCGCGCGCCCGCGCGGCGCGGTCCCGCCGCTGCGTTTTGGCCTGTCCGCCTTCGTGATCGCGCGAGAGACGACGGAGCAGGCGCAGGCGGCCTATGAAAGGCTGCTGAGCCTTGCGGCCAAGGACGCGCCGATGAAGGCGATCCAGAAGCTGAACACCGATCCGAAGGTGGTGATGATGCAGATCATGCAGAAGACGGCGCGCGTCGGCAGCAATGGCGGCACCGCGGCGGGCCTGGTCGGCAGCTATGACGAGGTCGCCGAGCGGATCAAGGCGTTCCACGCCGCCGGTATCGAGCTCTTCATGCTCCAGTTCCAGCCGTTTGAAGCTGAGATGCGGCGCTTTGCACTTGAGGTGATCCCGCGCGTGCGGGGAGATGCATCCAGGCGGCGGCCAGGCGTTGCCGCGAGCGGGCTCTGATGCCAGGTTAGAATTTGACCGCCGTCGCGCGAATGGCGGCAACAAGCGCCTTCAAGGAATTCTTCGTCTGCCGGTCTCTGAGACGTGCGTGCAACACCACGTCGCGGGAAGGAAGAGGCGGCAAGCCCAGTTGCGCGCCGGCATCGATGGTTCCGGCCGGGGCGACGCGCCGCCCCAGCGCTGCGACGGCAAGGCCGGCCGAGATGGCGGCACCGATCGTGGCGACACCGCCGCCGATGAAGACTTCGGTCCAGGCGATGCCGGCCTTGTTGAGCGCATCCACCGCCATGCTGCGCACGCTGCAGGGGTCAGCCTGCGTGGCGAGGCGCAGCGGCTCTCCGCTGTGTTGCTCGAAATCCGGCGCGGCCATCCATCCGAACGACTCCGTCAGGACGACCTCGCCACCGCGGCGCCGGCTGTCGTGGCGCAGCACGATCGCGGCGTCGGTGGCGCCGCGGTCGAATTCGTCCAGCACATGGCCGGATGTGGACACCCGGATTTCGAGCACGAGCCGCGGCTCGGCACCCTTCATCCGCCGCAGCAGGATCGGTAGCTCCGCACCCACGATGTGGTGGCTGATGCCGACGACGAGCCGCCGCCGCTCGAGCCCAAAGCAATCGACCGCGCCATGATGGGCCGCCAGCAACGTCCGGGCCGGCTCGAGAAACGTGCTGCCATCGGCCGACAGGCGCACGAGCCGGGGCGTACGGTCCAGCAGCCGGCGACCGAGTTCGTCCTCCAGGCGCTTGATCTTCAGGCTGACGGCCGACTGCGTCGTGCTCATCACTTCGGCCGCGCGAGTGAAACTCTTCAGGTCTGCGGTCAGCACGAAGGCCTGCACCGCCTCGATGTCCAGCGTTTTCATGGTCAATCATTGAAAATGGCAATCATTGAAACATGATTACATGCCGTTTTTAAATGATCAACTGCTCGCTATCTTTGCAGCATCAGAGTCCGCGAAGGAGAAATGCCAAGATGACCATCGCTCATTACATCCACCGGCTCCCGGCCGACTACGATATCGGGATCATCCGCGACCGCGCGAAGGTGCGTGGCGCGTTGTGGGACGTAACGCCGGAACTATATTTCAAGGGGTTCCTGCTACGCGAGCGGGGCCGGTTCGGCGCCATCGCCAGCAGCTATTCCTCGCTCTATCTCTGGCGGAAGGACGAGGCTTTCCGCGATTTCCTGATGGACGGCCGCTACAAGACGGTGACGGACAGCTTCGGGCGGGCGGAGATCCAGACGCGCTTCGCTCTCGATGCGCGAAGGGGCCGGGCGGGCATTGCCCGTTTCGTCTACGTTGACGAGCAGCAGATTCCGATCGATGCCGATCTCACGTCCGCCATCGCCGCCGAGATCGAACGCAACCGGCAGATCGCGGAGCGGCCGGGAACGGTGGCTGCCGTCGTCGGGATCGATCCGCGGGCCTGGAGCCTCACGCGTATCCAGCTCTCCGAACAGGAGCCGACCGGAGACGGGCCGGCGGTCGCCTACGAGGTCCTGCACCTCGCACGGCCGCTTCTGGACTCGCTGCCTTCAGCGAGTTCGCGATGAGTTACCGGTTCGAGGCCCGACGCATCTATCGGATGCCGACCCATTTCGGGCCGGCTCCGGGGCCGCGTCAACTGCCGCCCGGCATCGTCGCGGACAGGGCGAACAGTCCTCGCCGGCTTTCGGTTGCGGCAAGCTTCCTGACCGACGCGGCGCTGCTCGAACGCCATTTGCCCGACGGGTTTGCGCTGGTCGGCGATCCCGTGGTCACCGTCGAATTCCACTACATGACCGGGATCGATTGGCTTGCCGGCCGGGGCTACACCATGGTCCATGTCGGTTGGCCGGCGCGTTTCGACGGCACGCGGGACCACGCGGCGGGACGGTTCCTCGCCGTGGTCTGGGAGAACCTTGCCGATCCCATCATCACGGGACGGGACGAGATCGGTCATCCGAAGCTCTATGCGGAGGTGGATGCGCCACGGCAGTGGGACGGGACGCAGATCTGCTCGGCCGGCTGGATGGGCTTTCGATTCCTCGATCTCTCCGTGGCAGACCTGCGGGCTGCCGAGCGGCCGGTGGCTCCGTCCGATGGCACGTTGATGCTGAAATATGTCCCGGGCACTGGGGACTGGGGTCGGCATGCGCTGAGCCAGGTCACTTTGACGCCTGCGGCCGACCCCGACATGACGATTGAATCGCGACAGGTCGGGCGGGGCGAGGTGCGTTTCCGCCGCGCGGCATGGACGGACCTTCCCACGATGTATCATGTCGTCGACGCGCTGGCCGAACTGCCGGTCATCGAAGCACGCGGCGGATCGGTGCAGCATTCGCGCGGCGGCAAGCCCTATCTCGACCAGAAGGTGCTGGTGTAGCGCGTTGCCGCCGGCGGCGGATCTCATGATGGTCTTTGTCGCACGGCTAGGATGATGAGCAGGGGAGGCCGTCTTGTTCTTCGCCGCTCGGCGAAAGATCGCTTCGCGCCGCGCGTCGCCTGTCAAAGATCAGAAAGCTCGACAGGGCCAGAATCCAGACCGAAATCCATCCATACAGCATCACCAGCCTGAAGCCGTGAACCAGCGCGTCATGGACGGCGATGTCTGCCGCCGGTACGGCGGCCAGTTCCGGGAAGTCGGTCAAGCGCGCATTGCCGCCGGCTATTGCCTGCGCGAGATGTTGCAGGCGGCTTGGATCGAGCGCTCCGGGAAATCTGGCGCCGAGCCAGGAGGATATGCCTGCGATCAGGATGAAGCCCATGATGGCGATGTTGATCGCCAGCGAGATCATTCGGGCGCTCATGTCGATGCCCGACGCCATGCCGGCGCGTGCGCTCGACACCGATCCGGTCGTCGTATTGGTGACCGTCGTGTTGGTCAGGCCGAGGCCGATGCCCGCGAGCAGGCATCCGGGTGCGAGCGTCAGCCAATCGGGGCTCTCGACGCCGCTGCCGATCCACATCAGCATGAAGCCGAGGCCGATCGTGAAGAGGCCGGCCGGAATCGCGACGCCGCCTCCAAATCTCAACAACATCCGTTCGCCCAGCGGAGGAACCACCAGCGTCGGGAGCGTATAGGCCAGCAGCGCAAGGCCCGCTGCCACGTTGCCGTAGCCCAGCGCGCTGTGGATGAAGATCGGAAGATAGATCATGAAGGGCCAGAAGCTGAAGTTCATGCCGGCGGACCCCAGCAGCGCGCCGGATAAGGCCCGTATCCGGAACACGGAGAAATCGAACATCGGGCGGGTGCTGCGTGTCTCGGCCAGCACGAAGGCGCCGAAGCTCAGGACGGCCGTTGCGATGATCGCGAGGCCCGTCGGGCTGAGGAAGCCGAAGTCGGGGCCTTGCGTGATGTAGAAGGCCACGCAGAACACCGATACCGAGAGTGTCGCGATGCCGGCGATGTCGAGATGCTTCGCGTCGGGGTCGCGCGACTCCTGTACGCCGGTGACGGCAAGAGCGGTCGTGACGATGGCGATGACGGCGTGAACCAGGAAGACCCATTGCCAGCCGGAGATCGCGACGATTGCCGCGCCGATCAGGGGACCGAATCCGAGACCGATCCCGAAGATGATGCCCCAGGCGGCGAACGCTCTCGCGCGCTCTGGTCCTTCCTGGAATTGGTGAGAGAGGACCGCGACCTGACAGATCAGCATGGCGCCGCCGCTCATTCCCTGGAGGAAGCGGCTCAAGATCAGCACGAGCGCGCTCCCGGCGAGTCCGCAGATCAGGGAAGCCAGGCCGAAGACGAGGATACCGACGACGAACACCCGCTTCCTGCCATAGCGATCCGCCAGCGTGCCCGTCGCCATCAGTACCGCGGTGACGGCGATCGTATACGCGTTCATGATCCATTGGAGCTGCTGGAAGTCGGCGTGAAGCACCGTCTCCAGTGTCGGCAGGATCGTCGGGACGCTGGAGATTTCCAGCCCGAACATCAGGGAGGCAAGGCAAGCGGCAGCCAGGGCGATCGTGTTTTGTCGTGTCTTTGAGGTCGTCATGGCCGACTATCTCCAAGCCTGATGCGGAATGTTGACGCAGGCGGAGAGATCCGTTCGACCAGGGAAGGGGCTCCGGGTTCACCGTTCGGCGTCAGATGTCGCGCGAACATAGGAGCCCCTTGATCACAACAAAATCGCATCGATATACATTTCAGAGACAACAGATCTGGATGATGAAATGCTCTCGCTTGATGTCGATGCCGTCAGAGCCTTCGTGATGGTGGCCGATCTGCGCAGCTTCACGCGCGCGGCCGAGGCTCTCGGGACAACGCAGGGGGCGATCAGCGTGAAGCTGAAGCGGCTCGAGGAGCGCATCGGCCATCGCTTGATCGAGCGGACGCCGCGATCGGTGCGGCTGTCGGCACAGGGGGCGGCCTTCGTGGAGGGAGCACGGGAATTCATCGCGGCTCACGAGCGCGCGATCGCGGGCCTCAATGCGCCTCCGCGCCACTTTGGCCTTGGCATCGCCGCTCACGTCGCCGGCCCGGAGGTTCCGACCCTGCTGGCGCGGCTGCATGCTCACGACCCGAATTTGACGATCGAGGTGCAGCTCGAGAGTTCGCGCAGGCTTCTCGATCTGTTCGACCAGGGACGCCTCGATGCCGCAATCGTTCAGCGCGAAGACGATCGTCGGGATGGAGAGACGCTGGCACAGGAGCGTTTCGGCTGGTTTGCGGCACAGGGATTTCAGCACAGGCAAGGCGAACCGCTGCGGCTCGCTGCGTTGGCTCCGACCTGCGGCGTGCGCAATGTCGCGACGCAGGCGCTGGACGCGGCCGGCATAAGTTGGACTGAAGTGTTTCTGGGAGGCGGATCGTCCGCGGTTCATGCCGCCGTCTCGGCAGGGTTGGCGATCGCTCCGCTGTCGTATCGGATCGCGCCGGCCGGCACCATCGATGTCGGAGATCAGTTCGGGCTTCCCAGGCTGCCTTCATCCGAAGTCGTGCTTCATTCGTCCTTGACGGATCGGCGGTCCCGGGCGGCCTTGGGGGCGCTGGCGGCAGCGTTTCGCGAACATCGCGCGGCGACGTCGTGAACTTGCCGTGCATGGCGTCGGCGGTTTTCCGCTCCTCGAAAGCATGAGATAGGCGCGCGCGCCATCGCGGGCGCGTGAGAAATGCTCTCCCGTTCGACGTCTGCGGGAAATCTTTCCGGTCTCTGTGTGGCGCGACGCGGGCTTGCTCGCTTCGCAGGATGGAGTCGTGCGCGATCGTGGCAGGCCGGCCTCCTGGCGGACAGGCAGATCCCTGGCTGAACGACGGGACGAATAAACTCCGATCAACCGACAGCCGGAAAGAAACGGATTACGGAAGCGGGGCGAGGCAGCACGCGCATCGCTATTTTTCCAGCCCGCTCGACAGTCCGGAAAACGACACGCATCATTTTGCCATCGCGTGTCGGTCGATGGATCAGGAGAAACTCCGAATGACTTTGGAAACGAAGAAGTTTGAAACGCTTGCGCTGCACGGCGGATCGTATCGCGCCGATCCCGCAACCGGCGCGGTGGCGGTTCCGATCTATCAGACGACGTCGTTCCAGTTCGAGAATGCCGACCATGCGTCGCGTCTCTTCGCGCTCGAGCAGCTCGGGCCGATCTACACGCGCATTGGCAATCCGACACAGGAGGCATTCGAAACGCGGCTTGCCGCGCTCGAGGGCGGCGTGGCCGCGCTCGCCGTCGCCTCGGGGCAGGCCGCCACTGCGTTCGCGATCCTCAATGTGGCGCAATCCGGGGACAACATCGTGTCCTCGACCGATCTCTATGGCGGAACGTGGACGCTGCTGTCGCAGACGTTGAAGCAGTTCGGCGTCGAAGTGCGCTTCGTCGATCCTTCTGACCCCGAAAATTTCCGCCGTGCCACCGATGCGAAGACCCGCGCGTATTTTGCCGAGACGCTGCCGAATCCGAAGCTCAACGTGTTCCCGATCAAGGAAGTGGCCGACATCGGCCGTTCGCTGGGCGTGCCGTTGATCCTCGACAACACGGCGGCGCCGTTGATCGCGCGTCCGTTCGAGCACGGCGCTGCGGTCGTCGTCTATTCGACCACCAAATATGTCGGCGGTCACGGTACCTCGATCGGAGGCGCGATCATCGATGGCGGCAATTTCGAGTGGGCGGCCCATGCCGAACGTTTTCCGCTGCTGAACACGCCAGACGATGCCTATCATGGGGCGATCTGGACGGAAGCGGCGAAGCCGCTGGGCCCAATCGCCTACATCCTGCGTGCGCGGGTGAAGCTGCTGCGTGATCTCGGCGCATCGATCGCGCCGCAGAGCGCGTTCCAGTTCATCCAGGGGCTGGAGACCTTGCCGTTGAGGATCCGCCAGCACAACGAGAACGCGATCAAGGTGGCGAATTTCCTCTCCCAGCATCCGTCCGTCTCGCATGTGATCTTCCCGGGTCTTCAGAGTGGGGAGAACCGTCGGCGGGCCGACGCTTATCTGACCGGGGGTTACGGCGCGCTGGTGGGCTTTGAACTGAAGGGCGGCGTCGAGGCCGGGCGCCGCTTCATCGATGCGCTGAAGTTATTCTACCACGTCGCCAATATCGGCGATGCGCGTTCGCTGGCAATTCACCCGGCATCGACCACGCACCAGCAACTCACCGCCGACGAGCAACACGCCGCGGGCGTGACGCCGGGTTATGTCCGCCTCTCGGTGGGAATCGAGCACCCCGACGACATCCTGGCCGATCTCACGCAGGCGCTCGCGAGCGCGGAAGCCGGCGGCAACAATGCCCGCAAGGCCGCCTGATCCATGTTGCGAAAGAGGGACGTTGGAATGACGAAGTCGAGGACGTTGCTGGCCGCGCTCGCGGGCCTGATGTTGGCTTGGACGGGGACCGCGAGTGCGCAGCAGCCACTCAAGATCGCGACCAGCGCCGGCCCCGTCGCGCAACTGGCCGCATTCGCGGCCGGGCTCGCCAAGGAGAAGGGGATCGACGTCAAGGTCGTCGAATTGTCGGATTGGGTCGCGTTGAACGAAGTCGTCGCCAATGGCGATGTCGACGCGAATTTCTTCCAGCACGCGACCTATCTCGCGCTTCAGAACAAGCAGCGTGGCCTGAACCTCGTTCAGGTCGACAAGGTCGGCGTGATCGCGCCGGTCGGCCTGTTCTCACGCAAGATCAAGAAGCTCGACGAGGTCAAGTCGGGCGACTCGGTGGCGATCCCGAACGAGCCGCTGAACGGTGCCCGCGGCCTCATCCTGCTGGAGCGGGCCGGCCTCATCAAGCTGGCTCCCGGCAAGGGATTTTCGGTCAGCAAGTTCGACATCGTCGACAATCCGAAGAACCTGAAGATCGTCGAGCTCGATCCCGCGCAGACTTACCGGTCGCTCGACGACGTGACGCTCGGGCTCGTCAACATCACCTACCTCATTCCCGCCGGCGGTGATCCGAAATCGGCCTTGATCATCGACCGCACGATCGACGAGGGGCTGGTGCTGCGCTTCACGGCGAAGCCGGAGAAGAAGGACGATCCGCGGCTGCGGGCGTTCATCGACGTCTTCAGGTCTCCGCAGGTGAAGCAGTTCATCGAAGACAAGCTGCCGGCGTTCATTCCGGCAGGGTTCGATAGCTGAGGCCACGTTTCCTCACGCGATCCCGGCCGGTTGACATCGTCGAATACGCCGGCCGCCGATGGGCGGCCGACGCATTGTGCGCGGCCATCGACCGAAAGGGCCGCACGACCGCGCGTGGTCATGACCGCTTGGGTCGCAGCCCGAACAGCGCGAGGCTGACGCCGGCGATGATCGCGAGGCCGATCGCAACGAAGCCGAACGTGACGACGGATTCCTGCAACGCAGAGGCACCGTGGCCGGCTGCGGTGATCGGAGACAGGGCCGCGGTCCCGAGGATGGCGGCAAGCATGGTCACCAGCCAGTTGCCGTAAGTGCCGGCGAGAAGAATCCAATAGGCCGCGGTCTTCACGCGCGCGGTGAGGTTGATCTGGTCCCAGGCGGCGCCCACCGCGATCAGGAAGGTGCCGTTCATCACGCCTTCGAGATGCGCGGCGAGTCCCATCCGGACGTTGGTGAAGTGTTGTTCGGCCAGTCCGGTCAACAGCCCGAGCAGGAACAGCGCAAAGCCGTGCCTGAACAATCGACGCCGTTGGTCGTCAGCCGCCTCTTGAATCCCGCGATTCGAATCACGGCAGGAATCATCGGCCATCCGGAGGCTCCCCCGAAAACGGCTAGGCTAGCCGGGCAGGCGGCGATGCATCGACAGGGCCGATAGATGTCCCCGCAATCCACTTTGCTGCCGCGTCCGCCGAGTGACAGGCATTCAAAGACGAGCGCCAGGATTCACGGGAGGAATAGACGAACAAATTCAGATGCTTGGGAGCAATCGATTGGCTGGGGAACCTGGATTCGAACCAAGACAAACAGAGTCAGAGTCTGTTGTGCTACCGTTACACCATTCCCCACCGAAGTAGCTGATATTGCTATGCTTTCTTCGGAAGTTTTGCAATCCCGGGCAAAAGTCTTGCGAACCGGGCGATTGCTGGGGCTCCTATAGCTGCGTCGGGGTTCGCGGTCCAGTCCTTATCGTGCGTCACGACAAGCCGTCGCGCCAGATCATCCGCCCCGTGTCTGGTCCTTGAAGCGCGGATGGTGCTCGACGAGGTCATGAGCTGGCGCAATCCGCCGGCCGCTCATTTCGCCGGATGACCATCCTTCCGAACGAGATGAAGGATCGTTCCATCTGGATCCCACCGGTCGACATCGTAGGCCCGCATGATGGTCGGCATGCTGTTTCGGATCCAAGGCTCCGCGCTGTACCAAATTTCCTCTCCATCCAGGATTTCCTTGCCGATGAAGAGGTGCTGAGGGCCATGGTCGACCAGATATGAAATCTGCATCTCGGCATCGCGCCGGCGCATCGTCTCGATGATTCCCGGTCCTGGATGGGCCGAACCTCGCCCGACCTTCGCCAAGAGCGTGCCTTGATGAAAGGCGAAAATCGACAAGCTGGATGCGGGGTCACTCGTTGCCTTGATGAACGCGACCTGCCGCCGGAGGGTTGTATCGGCATCCCACTGGAATATCTCCTTCCAGTTCTTGATCGCGAAAAACACGACGCGGGGGACGCCGGCCGATGCGTTCGCCACTCCGACGAAAAGAGCGCCGGCCGTGAAAACCGTCAGCATCCAGTTCGCCACTCTGTCGGGGAGCGCTGTCCCCGTCGGCTTCCACGTGTCCAGGAGATAGCCGAGCAGTATCAGGAATGGCCAACTGACATAGAGGAAGATGATCGTGGCGGGACGGGCGTTGAAGTAGCTGAACAGCCCCAATGCCAGGATCGCGAGATATGACGCTCGCTCGAGCCGGGCAGAATAGGGACCAGTCTCCGCTCGGATGGCGAAACGGATCAGCACGAGCAGCGCGCAAACGATCAGCGCCACCCATTGATCCGGAAACGACATCGGGATCATGAAGAAACCGGTGTCGTAGAAGATGCGCACGAACGCGAAGTAATCGGCGATTTGCAGCGGGTGACCGTAATGAAAGGTCAGATAGGCGCCGAAACCGCAGATCGCCGCCAGCAATCCAACGGCATAGATGGCGCCGAGCCCGACATTGGTGCGCAATCTGCTCCATGAGAACTGCGATGATGTCGCCCCGCCGAGAAGGATGAAGCAGAGCAGCGCGACAGCCACGACTGCTCCGGATTCCAAATTCCAGCAGATCGACAGGCCGGAAAACGCTCCGACCAGGATCGCCTTGGCCGGTGCCTGTCGCCGCTGCCACGAGAGCGCAACCAAGAGACTGAGAGCGGGGAAAAGCACGCGCAACGGCGTGTACTGGAAGTATGGATCCGGGGCGATATCGGGCAGGAAGACCCTGTTCTGCGCTATTCCGATCCAGATCACCGACATGGCCAGAATCAGCGGGCTGTGGATGAGCCGTCCGGCAAATACGACCATGGCGCAGGCGCTGACGGCTGACGCGGCCGCCATGATCAAGGCGATGCTGACGATCGAGGGGCCGGTGACCTTCAACACAGGCGCAAGAAACTCGCCGTAGCATCCATATTGCACCAACAGGTCGCCGAGACATGTTGCGCCGTAGGAGGACTGTACGATCGAATAGAGGAATGCGTCGAAATGGTCGTACAGGGCGAAGTTGCTGCTATCGCTGAAGACCCGCCAGGCGAGGGGCAGCACCACGGATAGACCGCAGGACCAGAGCACGATGGTACGATGGATTTCGCGCTCGCGACGTTTGTAGGCATCGAAGATCCGCGCCGCGAGTGCGCGCATCCTTGCTTTGTCGAACCTGCACGCGATGGCGAGGATGACGACGGCCGCTATCGATGCGATCAGTCCGTTCCTGACAAAGGGAAACAGGATCGCGTCGTGGGGAACGGTAACCGCGATCCCGGCGACAAGCAGGACGGGCAGAAGCCAGCTCACCCATGGCCCGGAAGAGCGAAGCGTGGCGGACAGCTTGACGGATGTCCAAATCGCAAGCGGCGCCAGAATGGTCAGCGCAACATAGGTGTCGCGCTGGGCAGGCTGCGGGTGCAGGTAACGAAGCGAACTGACCAGGAGTTGAGATGCCAGGGCAGGATCCGGGGCCGCCGTGCCGACAGCCGAATAGATAATGGCGCCGACGACGCTCAACCCAATGGCGCAAATCAGGAAGGCGACCGTGCAGTTTGGGGCACGAACTGAGAAAGCGCGGTATCCCGGCGTGGACACCGTGGTGCCGGCGATATCGCCGGCCGCATTTCGCAATTGCGACAACTTTACCCCCAGACGAAAGGCGGCAGTCTATCGCCCGGACGCCTGATATCAATGGGGAGTTGTGCTTGGTCCTGCGGCCGACTTCATATCGGCGCGGCATTCGTGCGGTGGGCGCGGGGCGTCAGACATGCGAGGCATTTGGCCGGCGATTTCGCTGAAGGCGCAGGGCCAAACAATCGATCGCTTCCGCGATGGAACGTGATCAAGGCCGCGCCGGCCGAGCGGACGCGGCAATCCTGCAAACGAAGGATTCACGTCGCCGTCGCGGTGTGCGTGGCATGATCGCTCGAGTGGGTCTCATGGCGCCGCTACGGTTGTCTTTCCTGCAGTGAACGACGTTCGATTGAGCGCGGCCGCCGTCGTGCGCTTTGCTGCTTCCTTGTGCAGCATCGTCGCAGCCCGTTTCACCTTGCCGGTTCCCGGTCGGCATGCCATCCTCCGCTCGCCAAAAAATAATCAAACGGAAGCGGGCGGCGCCACAGCTTCCAAAAAGTCTTGGTCGGGGAAACCCCTTTGGGAGGTCTGATTTCATGACATGGAAGCACGTCACCGGGCTGCTTTGCGCGGCCGCGATGTCCCTTGCGCTCGCCTCGGGCGCACGCGCGCAGGACAAGGTCGTCAAGATCGGCGCTATCCTGCCGATGTCCGGCGGCACGGCCTCGATCGGCGCGCATGCCAAGGCGGCGCTCGACGTCGCCATGGATATCATCAACAACCCCCATCCCGAACTCGGCAATTTCCCGTTGGCGAAGAACGCGGGCCTCGCGGGTCTTGGCGGCGCCAAGATCGAAGTGGTCATCGCCGACAACCAGGGCAACCCCGCCACGGGGCAGAACCAGGCGCTGCGCCTGATCACGGAAGACAAGGTGGCGGCGCTGTTCGGGGCCTACCAGTCCGGCATCACGCTGACGTCGAGCGCGATCGCCGAGAAATACGGCATTCCCTATCTGAACTCCGAATCGGTGGCCGCCAATCTCACCGAGCGCGGCTTCAAATGGTTCTTCCGCACCACGCCGATCGCCACCGACTTCGCCAAGATCTATGTCGACTTCCTCGCCGACATCAAGACGCAGGGCGCCAAGACCGACAGCGTCGCGCTGGTCCATGACAACACCGAATACGGCACCTCGGTCGCGAACACGATCGCCGCCGCGTTCAAGGAGAAGGGCAACGCCGTCGCGCTCGACATCGCCTATCCCGTCAATGCGACCGACGTGCAGGGGCAGGTGCTCCAGCTCAAGGACAAGAAGCCCGACGTCGTCATCATGATCAGCTACACGTCGGATGCGATCCTGTTCGCCAAGACGATGCAGTCGCTGGACTACAAGCCCGCAGTGCTGCTGGCCGACGACGCCGGCTATTCCGATCCGTCCTTCACCAAGGCGGTCGGCAAGATCTCGCAGGGCGTCTTCAACCGCTCGTCCTGGGTCGTGGGGCCATCCGGCTCGACGTCCGCAATCATCGCCGACATGTACAAGAAGAAGAGCGGCGAGGAGATGGACGACACCGTGGCCCGGCAGATGCAGGGCTTCTTCGTGCTGGCGGAGGCCATCGATCGTGCCGGCTCGACCGACCCCGCGAAGATCCAGGCCGCGCTGAAGGCGACGGACCTGAAGCCCGAGCAACTCATGATCGGTTACAGGGGCGTGAAGTTCGACGACAAGGGCCAGAACGTGCTCGCGTCCGGCGCCATCATCCAGCTCCAGGATGGCGAGAACTACGTCTCGGTGTGGCCGAAGGCCAGCGCCGAGAAGGCGCCGGTGCTGCCCTACAAGGGCTGGTGAGTTGTTGAAGGCGGGGCCGTTCGGTCCCGCCTTTCTTGCAGCGATTTGATCAGAGCAACGCAGCTCATGTCCTTTGTTCTCGTGCAGGTGATCGTCGGCGGGCTTCTGCTTGGCGCCGTCTACGCCCTGTTTTCCTCCGGCCTCACACTGGTGTGGGGCATGATGAACATCGTGAATTTCGCGCATGGCGATTTCGTCATGCTCGGCATGTACGTCGCCTATGTCGTCTATACCCTGATGGGAGGAGGGCCGATCCTCGGCGCGCCGCTGGCTACGCTGGTGCTCGCCACCCTCGGGATCGTGGTCTACTTCACCCTGATCCGCGACATCATGAAAGGGCCGATGCTGGCCCAGATCCTCGGCACGTTCGGGCTTGCGCTGCTGCTGCGCTATTCCGTGTTCTGGTGGTTCGGGGCCAATTTCCTGTCCATGCCGCCGAACATCGTCGGCGGCACGTATGCGTTTGCGGGCCTGCGTATCGAGGCCTCCCGGCTGCTCGCCGGGGTCGTTGCGCTGCTGGTGACGCTCGGCCTGCATCTGCTGCTGACGCGCACCTCGCTCGGTTCGAAGATGCTCGCGGTCGCGGAGGATGCGACCGCAGCTCAGCTCATGGGCATCCGTCCCGACACCATGCAGGCGATCGCCTGGGGTATCGCGGCAGGCGCCACCGGTCTTGCCGGGGCGCTGATCGCGAACTTCTTCTACATCGTGCCGACCGTCGGCGAGACGCTCGGCATCGTCGCCTTCGTCACGGTGTCGCTCGGCGGCTTCGGCAGCGTGCCCGGCGCGCTCGTCGCGGGTCTCCTGATCGGCGTGATCGAGTCGCTGTCGGGCTATCTCATCGGTGCCATCTACAAGGACATCGTGGTCTATGTCCTGTTCCTGCTTTTCCTCTGGTTCCGGCCGCAGGGCCTGATGGGGAAGATGTGATGCGGCGCTGGATCTGGCTTTCGGCCGTCGCAGCCTTCGCGATCGCCTATCCGCTGCTGTTGTCCTCGCCGTTCCAGCAACGCCTCGGTGCGCTGGTGCTGCTCTACGCGATCGCGGCGTCCGCCTGGAACATCGTCGGCGGTTATGCCGGCCAGGTGTCGGTCGGCCATGTCGTGTTCTTCGGCTGCGGCGCCTATGCGGCGATGGGGTCCTACGCCAAGCTCGGCCTGTCGCCGCTGTTCGGTATCCCCGGCGGCATCGTGCTGGCGGTCGGGCTGGCCGCAATCATCGGCGTGCCGACACTGCGGCTGTCCGGCCACTACTTCAGCATGGCGACGATCGCGGTCGCGGAGACGATGCGGCTGATCGTCACCAACACCGAATGGCTCGGTGCGGCCGTCGGTCTGTCCGGGCCGACCGTGCCGCGGAACATCTTCGATCTCTCGTTCCTGTCGTCGCTGCCGTACTACTATCTGTTCCTCATCGTCCTCGTGATCACGCTTCTGATCACGTGGTGGATGACCAACAGCCGGATGGGATATTACCTGCGCGCGATCAGGGACTCCGAGCGCGCCGCGCGCTCGCTCGGTGCGCCCGCGAGCCGCACGAAGCTCTACGCCTATATGCTGAGCGCGGCGCTGACGAGCGTCGCCGGTGCGCTCTATGCCATGATGTTCGGCTTCGTCGATCCGGAGTCGGGACTCGGCATCCTGATCTCGGTCAAGATCCTGATCATGGCGGCGCTCGGCGGGGCGGGGCTCTTGTTCGGGCCGCTGGTCGGCGCCGCGATCCTCGTCCCGCTGGAGGAAATCTCCAACAGCTGGCTCGGCGGCAAAGGCGCGGGCCTGACATTCGTTGTCTACGGCGCGATCATCGTCTTGATCGCGCGCTTCCGGCCGGGCGGCATTCTGAGCCTGTTCAGGTCGCGCGCCAGGACGGCAGACGACGCGGGAGCCAAGCATGCTCCTTGAGGCGCGCGGAATCACCAAGGCGTTCGGCAATTTCAAGGCCGTGGACGATGCGTCCGTGACGCTGGAGCAGGGCGACATCCTCGGCCTGATCGGGCCGAACGGTGCCGGCAAGTCCACCTTCTTCAATTGCCTGACCGGCGATCTCAAGGCCACCTCCGGCCGCGTGCTGCTCGACGGACGCGACATCACGGACCTCACACCGGAGCTGCGCGCCGAACTCGGGCTCGCCCGCACCTTTCAGGTGCCGCAGACGTTCGAGGGCATGACCGTGCTCGAGAACGTGATGATCGGGGCCTTCCTGCGTACCCAGCATCGCAAGGAGGCCGAGACGAAGGCGCGCGCCGTGCTGGAGCGCGTCAGCATGGCCAGGCTCGCGGATGCGCCGGCGCGCTCGCTCGGCACGCCCGGCCGCAAGCGGCTGGAGATCGCGCGGGCGCTGGCGACCGAGCCGAAGATCCTGCTGCTCGACGAGGCCATGGCCGGCCTCAATGCACACGAGGTGAAGCTCGCGATCGATCTCGTGCGCGACATCCACCGTTCCGGCATCACGCTCGTCATCGTCGAGCACATCATGGAAGTGATCATGTCGCTCGCCAGCCAGGTGATGGTGTTCCACCAGGGCAAGGAGATCGCCCGTGGTTCGCCGCGCGAGGTGACGTCGAATCCCGCCGTGATCGAGGCCTATCTCGGCCGTCGCGCCGCGAAGGCGGCAGCGGGGCACACGCCGATCGAACTGCTGGGCGGGCCGGGCGCATGAGCGGACCGTTGCTGAGGATCGAGCACCTCGAGGTGCGCTACGGCGATCTGATCGGAATTTCGGACGTCTCGCTGGACGTGCCAGACGGCAGCGTCGTGGCGCTGCTCGGCTCCAATGGCGGCGGCAAGACCACCACGCTGAACGCCATCGCGGGTCTCATTCCCGTTCATTCGGGATCGATCAGCTTTCGCGGCGAGGAGATCGCCGGCCAGAAGGCGTTCGCGATCGTGCGCAAGGGATTGGCGCTCTCGCCGGAGGGCTGGCGCCTCTTCGTGCAGCAGAGTGTCGAGAACAATCTGATGCTCGGCGCGACGCCCCTGCATGACAAGTCGCGTCAGGCCACGCTGCTCGAACGCGTCTACGAGATCTTTCCAAGGTTGAAGGAACGCCGCAACCAGCGCGCCGGCACGATGTCCGGCGGCGAACGCCAGATGCTGGCAGTCGGCCGTGCGCTGATGAGCGATCCGAAGCTGTTGATGCTGGACGAGCCGTCGCTCGGCCTCGCGCCGGCGGTGGTCGAATCCATGTACGAGACGTTCGGCCGTCTGCACCGCGAGGGCCTGACCATCCTGCTCGCGGAGCAGTCGATCGAGCTCGCGTTGGAAGTGTCGGATTTCGCCACCGTGCTCCAGGTCGGCAAGAGCGTATTGTCCGGCACGGCGGCTGCTCTCGCCGTGGATCCGCAGGTTCAGAAGGCCTATCTCGGCGTGGACTGATCGATTTCCGCCTGGAGCAGCAGCGCCAGGCAACCGGCGAGCCGCGCTTCCATCTCCTTCGCGTGCAGCGACAGCGGGCCGGGATCGTTCAGGATGGCATTCACCAGCGTGCCGAGCACGACCTGGAAGCCGAAGGCGATGGCGCGGGTCTTCGCGGCTTTTCGTCCCTTGCCCATGACCGGGAGCAGAAGAGGGGTTGCGCGCGCGGTGGTGGCGCCGGCCAGGGCCTTGAACGGCGTCCATTTGTCCGGGCGCGTGTCGTCATGTTGCAGGGCCGCGCGCAGCACGCCCTCGTGATGCCGCATCCAGCCGACGATGCCGCTGACGACGATGTGGCAGAGCTTGTCGAGGCTTGCATCGGGGGAGGGACGCCTGATCTCGCCGAGACGCTGTTCACCGTCGCGCGTAGCGAGCGCCATCAGGGCGTTGAAATAGGCCTCCTTGCTCTCGAAACGGCTGTAGAAGGCGCCGACGGTCGCGCCGACCTCGGCGCACAGCGTCTCGATCGAGAGCTCGGCCAGGCTGCGGGTCCGCAGCATCTCCGCGCCGGCGCGCAGGAGTGCCAGCGTGGTCTGCCGGCTGCGCTTCTGGCGCGACGGTGCGACCCCCGGCAGGTCGAAATCGGCGAGTTCTGATTCCTCCGGCACTTGCCGCATCGGGCCTTGCATCCGCGTTAAATCATAATCATAATTCGGATTATAATTTAGGATGAGGCGGGTCGCAGGTCAACTGTGGCCGCTTGCATGCCGAAGCAGGGAGGAGCAGATGAGCGCAGGCAGCGGCACGCCGTTCCGTGGAGCCGTCGGCAAGACCGTCGCGGAGTCGAAGCCCTGGTGGCCGGACGCCGTGAAGCCGCCCGAGGGCGCGCCGAATGTCCTGGTGGTGCTGTTCGACGACGTCGGCTTCTCCGATTTCGGCTGCTACGGTTCGGCGATCAGGACGCCGACCATCGACCGGCTCGCGGCGGAAGGGCTGCGCTATTCCGGCTTCCACACCACGGCGATGTGCTCGACCACGCGCGCGGCGCTGCTCACCGGCCGCAACCATCATTCGGTCGGTGTCGGCTGTCTCGCCAATTTCGACTCCGGCTATCCCGGTTATCGCGGCAAGATCGCGCGCGAGGCGGGGACGCTGGCCGAGATGCTGCGTGTGCACGGCTACCGCAATTACATGGTCGGCAAGTGGCACGTCACGCCGCTGACGGAGAGCGGTGCCACCGGTCCGTTCGACGGCTGGCCGCTGGGACGCGGCTTCGATCGCTTCTATGGCTTCCTCGATGCCGAAACCGACCAATATGCGCCGGAGCTCGTCTCGGACAACACGCATATCGATCCGCCCGGCACCTTTGCCGACGGCTATCACCTGACCGAGGACCTCGTCGATCAGGCCATCCGCTTCATCGGCGATCACGTCGCCGATCGTCCCGACATTCCCTGGCTGACATGGGTCGCGCTGGGCGCCTGCCATGCGCCGCATCAGGCACCGGCCGACATCATCAGAGGTTACGACGCCTCTTTCGCACATGGCTGGGACGTCGAGCGCGAGCAGCGGCTCGCGCGTCAGAAGGCGATGGGGTTGGTGCCGCAGGAGACGCGGATGCCGCCGCGCAACGACGGCGTCAAGGCCTGGGAGGAGCATTCGGCCGACGAGCGCCGCGTGTTCACGCGCCTGCAGGCGGCCTTCGCCGGCATGCTCGACCATTCCGATCGCCACCTCGCGCGCCTCGTCGCGTTCCTGGAGACGGCCGGCGTCCGCGACAATACGATGATCATCGTGATGTCCGACAACGGCGCGAGCCAGGAGGGCGGGCCGCTCGGCTTCGTCAATGCGATGGGGCCGTTCAACTTCAAACCGGAGCCGATCGCGGAGAAGCTTGCCCGCATCGACGATATCGGCGGCCCCGACACGCATAGCAATTTTCCGCATGGCTGGGCGATGGCCTCCAACACGCCGCTGCGGCGTTACAAGCAGAACACCCATGGCGGCGGCATCCGCGATCCCTTCGTCATCAACTGGCCGGGCAGGATCACCGCGCGGGGCGAACTGCGGCATCAGTTCGTGCATGCCTGCGACCTCACGCCGACGCTGCTTGAGTTGATCGGCGTCGAGGCGCCGCGCGAGATCGCGGGCTGTCCCCAGATGCCGCTCGAAGGTGAGAGCTTCGCGCGTTCGATCACGGATGCGTCGGCGCCCTCGAAAAGCTCGCCGCAATATTTCGAGATGTTCGGCCATCGCGGGCTTTGGCAGGACGGCTGGAAGGCCGTCGCCTTTCATCCGCCGGGAACGCCGTTCGAGAAGGACAAATGGGAGCTGTTCCATCTCGACCGGGACTTCTCCGAGACCGACGATCTCGCGGCGACGGAGTCCGAGCGGCTCGGCCGGATGATCGCGCTATGGTGGGCCGAGGCCGAGAAGCACAACGTCCTGCCGCTCGATGACCGCTTCGGGCCGCGCTTCGCGGAGAACGCGGCGCGCTTCCACGGCGCGCGCCACCACTTCGTCTTCCATGCCGGCATGGGCCACGTGCCGACCGACGTTGCTCCCGACGTGCGCAGCCGCAGCTACACGATCGAGGCGCATGTGGAGACTGACGAAGCAGGCGCCGATGGCGTATTGATCTCGCATGGCGACGCGACTTCGGGTTACAGTCTCTATGTCAGGGACGGCGTTCTGGTTCACGATCTCAACATCGGCGGCAGTCACCAGATCGTGCGCTCGGACCGCAAGGTGCCGTCAGGCGCGCGGCGTCTCGGCGTCCATGTCGAGCGGCTCGTGCGCGAGGAGCCGCCGGCCAAGGGCTCGCGCACCGGCGTTACCGAATACACGCTGCTGATCGACGGCGAGCCGGCGGGGGCGCTCCAGACCCAACTCGGTTTCCACACGCTGATCTCGTGGTCGGGTCTCGATATCGGTCGCGACCGCGGCAGCCCCGTCTCGCACTACGAGGCGCCGTTCGCGTTCAAGGGACGGCTGTTGCGCGTCACCGTGACCATGCATGACGACCAGAAGCTCGACGGCGATGCCGTCGGCAACGCGCAGATGGCGCGGCAGTAGGAGAGTTCCAGGCCTTCATGGCTCGAGCCGCCTGCGTTCGCGGGCGCCGCACCGCGAGGTTCGAAGAGTTCGCTGCGCAGCCAGACCTCATCCTGACAAGCCCGCGAACGCGGGCGTCTCGAAGGATGGCCGCAATCACAGCCCCAGCCGCCGCCTCTCGCGGAGGCGGCAACTCGCCGTCGCCGGGCTGGACGAGACCTGCTACTTGATCTTGTCGTAGGCCGCCGCGAAATCCGTGAGCGGCATCGGGATCGCGATGGTCTCCTTGGCCATGTTCTGGAAGGAGACCTTCAGTTGCTTGCCCGACCTCAGGGCCGCAAGCAGATCAGGCGCGATCGGCGCCGAGGCGTAACAGCCGCGATTCTCGCAGGTCTGGATCTGCAGGTCGACCGTCTTGCCTTCGTCGACCTGGAGCTTGGCGCCGACGGGAAGGTTGAGCCCGAGCGGCAACTGGAGCAGCGCCACCGGCGTGTGGGTGTCCGGCGGAATGCGGATGTTGATCAGGATGACGGTCTGGCCGGTCTTGGTCAGGACCGCGTTCTGCTCCATGGCGCATTCGAGCGGAGCGTCGCGGCTGGGGCTCGTGCAGCGTGCGATCCAGCCGCCTTGTTGCGCGTCAGCCTGCGGCTGGGCCGGTGCCGGCGCGGGTGTCGGCTGTGCTGCCGGGGCTGCGGGAGCCGCGTTCTTCTTCGCGCCCTGCTGGGCGTGCGCAATGCCCGTCGACAACAGGGCTGCGGCGGCGAGGGCGACAAGTCTGGATTGCATGGGCATGACGAGACCGCGTTGGCGTGAACCGAGGGCTTCGCTGTAGCGTCGCGAAGCCGGCGGTGCAAGCTTACTCCGCAGCTTCCTTGACGGTGCCGTGCGCGCTCGCCTCGTGCTCGTCGTCCTCGACCGAGCGACCCCAGCCCGAGAACCAGTTGTTGAGCTCGTCGAGATAGAGGTAGACGACCGGGGTTGTGAACAGGGTCAGCGCCTGGCTGACGATCAGGCCGCCGACCATGGCGTAACCCAGCGGCTGGCGGATCTCGGCGCCGGTGCCGTGACCGAGCATCAGCGGCACGCCGCCGAGCAGCGCGGCCATCGTCGTCATCATGATCGGACGGAAGCGCAGCAGCGCGGCCTGGCGGATCGATTGTTCCGGCGTCTTGTGCCCGTCGCGTTCGGCGGCGATCGCGAAGTCGACCATCATGATGCCGTTCTTCTTCACGATGCCGATCAGCAGGATGATGCCGATCAGCGCGATCAGGCTGAAGTCGAAGCCGGCCGCCATCAGGATCAGGAGCGCGCCGACGCCGGCCGAGGGCAGGGTCGACAGAATCGTGATCGGATGGATGTAGCTCTCGTAGAGGATGCCGAGGATCAGGTAGACCACGACGAGCGCCGCCAGGATCAGGAGTGGCACGGTGCCCAGCGATTGCTGGAACGCCTGCGCGGTGCCCTGGAAGCTCGAATTGAGCGTCGGCGGCGCGCCGAGATCGGCCATCGCCTTCTGCACGGCTTCCGTGGCCTGGCCGAGGGCTACGCCCTGCGCGAGGTTGAAGCTGATCGTGATCGCCGGGAACTGGCCCTGGTGGCTGATCGAGAGCGGACGAACCGGATCGGTGGTCCAGGTCGCGAAGGTCGACAGCGGCACCTGATCGCCGGTCAGCGGCGACTTCAGATAGAGCTTGTTCAGCGAATCGAGGTTGCCCTGCATTTCCGGCAGGATCTCCAGGATCACGTGATAGCTGTTGAGCTGCGTGAAATACTGGGCGACCTGGCGCTGGCCGAACGCGTCGTAGAGCGTGTCGTCGATGAGCTGCGGCTGGATGCCGTAGCGGGATGCGGTGTCGCGGTTGATCTTGAGCTGGACCGTGGTGCCCTGGGTCTGCTGGTCGGTCGCGACGTCGCGCAATTGCGGCAGCGTCTGCATCTTGGCGAGGATCTTGGGAGCCCATTCGTTGAGCTCGCCGAGGTCGGCATCCTGCAGGGTGAATTCAAATTGCGTGCGCGTCGGGCGGCCGCCGAGCCGGACGTCCTGGGCCGCCTGCATGTAGAGGCGGGCGCCGGACACCTTCTCGAGCTTCGGACGCAGCCGGCCGATGATCTGCTGCGCGGAGGCGTCGCGTTCGTTGCGTCCCTTCAGCGTGATGAACATGTTGCCGTTGTTGCCGGCGCGGCCGCTGCCGCCGATGTTCATCGCGACGGACGCGACGTCGGGATCTTCCATCACGATCTTGCCGAGCTCGACCTGCCGCCGCTGCATCTCAGCGAAGGAGATGTCCTGCGAGGCTTCCGAGGTCGCCGTGATCAGGCCGACGTCCTGCTGCGGAAAGAAGCCCTTCGGGATCAGGATGAACAGGTAGACCGACAATCCCAGCGTGGCGAAGAAGATCAGAAGCGTGGTGCGGCGCCAGGCGAGGGCGTGGTCGAGCACATATTCGTAGCCGCGCAGCATCGCGTCGAAGGCGCGCTCGCTCCACTGGTAGAACTTGCCGTGGGTCACCTCGCCATGCGCGCGCAGGAACCGCGAGGCCATCATCGGCGTCAGCGTCAGCGATACGAACATCGAGACGAAGATCGTCATCGCCAGCACGACGGCGAATTCGCGGAACAGGCGTCCGATGATACCGCCCATCAGCAGCAGCGGGATCAGCACGGCGACCAGCGAGATGCTGATCGACACGATGGTGAAGCCGATTTCCTTGGAGCCCTTGTAGGCCGCCGCGAGCGGAGTTTCGCCTTCCTCGATGTAACGGGTGATGTTCTCGAGCATCACGATGGCGTCGTCGACCACGAAGCCGACCGCGATGGTGAGCGCCATCAGCGAGAGATTGTCGAGCGAATAGCCGAACACCCACATCAGGGCACAGGCGCCGAGCAGCGCCAGCGGAACCGTGATGGTGGGAATCACCGTCGCCCAGAAGCTGCGCAGGAAGATGAAGATCACCATGACCACGAGGGCGATCGTCAGCAGCAGCGTGAACTGGACGTCCTCGACGGCCGCGCGGATGGTGGTGGTGCGGTCGCTGATGACCTCGATCTTGATCGCGGGCGGAATCGCGGCGACGAGCCGGGGCAGCGTCGCCTTGATCCTGTCGACGGTTTCGATGACGTTGGCGCCGGGCTGCTTGAACACGACCAGGAACACGCCGCGCTTGCCGTTGGCCCAGGCCGCCTGCTTGGCGTCCTCCGGCCCGGTGACCGCCTGGCCGATATCGCGGATTCGCAAGGGACCGCCGTTGCGATAGGCGATGATGACGTCGTTCCAGTCCTTGGCCTGGGTGAGCTGGTCGTTGGCGTAGATCGTATAGGCGCGCTTTTCGCCGTCGATGTTGCCCTTGGGGCTGTCGACCGTGGAAATCGCGATCGCGCTGCGGACGTCTTCCAGCGACAGGCCTTTGGCGACGAGCTTCGCCGGATCGATTTGAACCCGGACGGATGGTTTCTGCTGGCCGCCGATGAAAACCTGCGCCACGCCGGAGAGCTGGCTGATCTGCTGCGCGAGCTGAGCGTCGACGGCGTCGCTGACGGTGGTCAGCGGCAGCGTGTCGGAGGTGGCCGAGAGCAGCAGGATCGGGGCGTCCGCCGGGTTGACCTTGCGATAGGTCGGCGGCGAGGGCAGGTTCTTCGGCAGCTGGCCGCTCGCGGCGTTGATCGCGCCCTGCACGTCGTTCGCCGCGCCGTCGATGTTGCGGTTGAGGTCGAACTGGATGGTGACGGACGCGGTGCCCAGGTAGCTCGTCGAGGTCATCTGGGCGATGCCGGGAATCTGGGCGAACTGGCGCTCCAGCGGCTGGGCCACGGACGAGGCCATCGTTTCCGGGCTGCCGCCCGGCAGCGTCGCGGTGATCTGGATGGTCGGGAAGTCAACCTGCGGCAGCGGCGCGACCGGCAGCAGGGGGTAGGCGACGAGACCGACGAAGAGGATGCCGGCCATCAGCAGCGAGGTGCCGATGGGATAACGGATGAAAGGTGCCGAGATCCCGCCCGCGTTCATTCCTGTTGAACCTTATTCTGGCCGGGATCCGAACTCGCCACGGCTGTGCTCACGACACTTCCGGGCTGCACCTTGAATTGACCGCCGGTGATCACTTGCTGCCCCGGGCTGAGCCCCTGGTCGACGACGGAACGTCCGTCGATGGAGTAGCTGACCTTGATCTTGTGAACTTCGGCCTTGTTGTCCTGATTGACGGTATAGGCGTAGAGGCCGTTGGTCGAATGCTGGACCGCGTCATCGGGAACCACGGTCGCATCCTTCAGGGTCCGAACCAGAAGGCGCGTCGAAACCGATTGTCCCGGCCACAACGTGTGCTCCTTGTTGTCGAACACCGCCTTGAGCCGAATAGTCCCGCTGGTCGTGTCGACCTGATTGTTGATCACGGCAAGCTTGCCTTCAGCGAGGGTCTTCTTGCCGTCGGTGGTGAGCGCGAGCACCTTGAGCGCACCGGCCTTCTGGCCTTCGCTGATATAGGGGAGCTGATCCTCGGGCGCCGTGAAAATCACCGTGATCGGCTCGACCTGCGCGATGGTGACGATTCCGGTCTGGGTCGAGGCGTTGACGATGTTGCCGATATCGACCTGGCGCAGTCCGGCGACGCCCGTGATCGGCGACTTGACCTGGGTGTAGTCGAGCTGGGTCTGGGCGTTGGCGATCGCGGCCTCGTCGGCGGCGATCTGGGCGGTGAGCTGGGCGACGGTGGAACGCTGTGTGTCGGTTTGTTGCCGCGTCGCGAATTCGCCGAGTTTGGTGTAGCGCTGAAGGTCGAGGTTGGCGTTGGCGAGATTCGCCTCGTCCTGTGCCTTCTTGGCCTTGGCCTGGTCGAGGGCTGCCTGGAACGGGCGAGGATCGATCTCGACCAGCAGATCACCCTGTTTGACCATCTGGCCTTCGGTGAACGCGATCTTGTCGATCTGGCCGTCCACGCGGGTCCGGACCTGGACGGTGTTGAAGCCCTGAACGGTGCCGAGACCGGTCAAAAAGACCGGGAAATCGGTCTTATCGACGGTCGCGACGCTCACGGGCACCGCCGGGACGCGTGGCCCGCTATTTTGAGCGGACTGGGCCTTGCCGGCCTCGCCGAATTTCCGCCAACCATAATAACCCGCGGAGGCCACGGCCGCGATGATCAGAATCCAGAGGATCGGCCGGGATTTTCTCATATCGGCTCGCGTCGGCTCGTACGCCCAAAGCAAAAAATTTTGGGGCAATTAAACGGTTCCAGCGCGCTTGTATAATACACGCCAAGTTCCAGTGTAAACAGCACTATGGGTTGAGAAACCTAAACAATCGGAAAGCTTTGCACCCGCTAGGCAGCCGCCTGACGCGGCGGTGTGCAGTGCTGCATTTTCCCGGCGTGAACGAAGAACGTGCAAAAGCTTCGTAATGCTCGCGGGCGGCGTGGCCAAGACAGGAAGGGACTGGACGGCGCGGCGGCGGAGGCGAGGCACGGACTTGCCGAATTTACCCAGGCGAGAACGGTTCTAAGGCGGCGGCTCGGCGTTTCGGTTGTCAGGAAATCCGGCATCGTCCATATCGGCGCCGCCACGAATGGAGTGCAGGATGGACGAGCTGAACGGCAAGCTGATCGCGTGTCAGATTCTCATCACGGGACTGATCGCGCGCGTCGCCAACGAGCAGCGCGATCCCTTGCGCTTCCTCACTGACTTCCGCGACGAGATCAAAGCCGTCGTCAACGGCGTCAACATCGCCGGCGTCGACAACACAGATCGCGTGCGTGCTGTCGCGCAGCGGACGGTCGACGAATTGTTCTCGCTGATGAAGCCGCCGAGCAGCGATTGACGGCTGCAAGATCGCGCGCGCGAAGACAAGTGCCGTAAGGCCTTGTTGCATCAATATGTCGCGGCTATTTAGAGCGATTTCAGAATCGAAATTTAGAATCGATTTGAAGTGGACAAATTCAAGGGGTCTCGTTCGTCTGTTCGCATTGACCTGATTTTTTTCGATCGATAGCACCGAACCATCGTCCATCACGCGGCTGTGCGTGGACGATCAAAAAATAACGGGGTGCTGTGAAATGGGGCTGGCGAGAGCACCGCGATCGTTGCGTTCGATCGCGGGAAGAAATTCAATTGAAGCGAAGGTGGATGGAAATTCCGGCAAGGCGGTTTCGGCCGTTGCCGGACTGATTGCTGCGGCGTCGTTCTCGGGGAATGCCGACGCACAGCAGTCGAACCTGCCGCCGGTGACGGTCGACGCGCCCGTCGAGCGTGCGCGTCCGGCGGCGTCGAAGCCGACGCCGGAGCAGGTGCGGGCACGCAACGCGCTTCGTCGCGCCGCGCAGCGCCA
>NZ_JASGFS010000012.1:0-130414 GCF_047605465.1 Bradyrhizobium sp.
CCTACCACTCCTAAATTATATGATTTAAAATCTGGTCTTCAAGTATGCGCCGCGCACAGCGCCAGCATCACGGCCCAGGGATCGGCGATCGCCGCGAGCGCGCTCCAGCGCAGGCCGAACGACAGCATCAGCGCGCAGGCGCCGTAGGTTCCGATCCGGCTGTCACGCATGATCTCGAGCTTGCGCTCGCGCGTCCGGCCGCCGCCGAGTCCATCCGCGGTATCGGCGAGGCCGTCCTCATGCAGTGCGCCGGTGACGAGGACGGTGACGGCCAGCGCGATTAGCGCGGCTGTCGTCGGCGGCAATCCCGATTTAGTCGCGACCGCGTAGCCGGCGGTGCCTGTGAGACCAACCAGCAGTCCCGCGACCGGCAGCGCCCAGGTCGCACGCGCGATCGCGCCATCGGCGGCCGGCTTCGACGATGCCACCGGAACGATCGTGACGAAGGACGCCGCGATCCTGAGATCGGCGACGACGTCCCGCAGGAGTTCGACGCGCGGCATCATTTCAGCTTCATCGGCAAGCCCGCGACGACGAACTCGACCTCGTCGGCAACCGCGGCTATGGCCTGATTCATGAACCCGGCGGCGTCGCGAAAACGGCGCGCGAGCGCGTTGTCCGGCACGATGCCGAGGCCGACCTCGTTGGTGACGAAGACGACGGGGCTCTTCAGGCCGGGCAGGGCGCGGGCGAGTTCCGTTGTCTCATGCTCCCAGTCGCGCTCGGCGTGGAGCAGGTTGGAAAGCCACAGTGTCAGGCAATCGACGAGCCTTGCGCCGCCGCCGTCGGTTGCGGCCAGCGCCTGCACCAGGTCCAGCGGCACCTCGCGTTCGATCCAGTCGGTTCCGCGCCGTGCGCGATGCCTGGCGATGCGGTCTTCCATTTCCGTGTCGAGCGCTTCGGCCGTCGCGACATAGACGGGCCGTCCCGGAAAGGCGCGGGTGCGCGTCTCCGCGTGCCGGCTCTTGCCCGATCGCGCTCCGCCCGTGATCAAGATGACGGCCATGAAGGTCTCCTGTCAGCGAGCACTAATCACCAAACGCAGCCAAAGACAAAGCCGAAATCGGCAGCCGAGGGGCTTGCGCTCGTGCCCCGCTTTGCGCAACAGGGGCGGATCGGAACGGGAGATCGGCGTGGGTTTTGCGGGCGCGATGGCGGTGGCGATGGCGGTGGATGCCCTGATGGGGTGGCCGTCGCCGCTGTTCGCGCGGATCGGGCACCCCGTGACCTGGCTGGGCCGGCTGATCGCCGCGATCGACACCGCCTGGAATCGTTCATCGGATCCGCCGGCGCTGCGCCGCGCCGCGGGAATCGCGGGCGCACTCGTCGTCATCGTCCTGTCGGCCGGGCTCGGCTGGGTGATTCAATCCGTGCTGGCGCCGGGCTGGATGCAGATCGTTCTGGTGGGCATCCTGGCATGGCCGCTGGTCGCGCTGCGTTCGCTCGACGATCACGTCGCCGCGGTCGCCGCTCCCTTGCGGGCCGGAGACATGGCGGGTGCCCGCGAAGCGGTTTCGCGGATCGTCGGCCGCGATCCCGCCGTGCTCGACGAGGCCGGCATTGCGCGCGCGGCGATCGAGAGCCTTGCCGAGAACGCCTCCGACGGCATCGTTGCGCCGGTGTTGTGGGGTGCGCTGTTCGGTCTGCCTGGTATCTTCGGCTACAAGGCGATCAACACGCTGGACTCCATGATCGGCCATCGCTCCGAGCGGCACGAGGCGTTCGGCTGGGCCGCCGCGCGCATCGACGATGTCGCCAATTTCATTCCGGCTCGGCTGACCGGATTCCTCTTCGTGCTGCTCGCTCCCGGGCTCTTGCAGGCGCTGTCGTGCATGACGCGCGATGCGAACCGCCATCGCTCGCCCAACGCCGGCTGGCCGGAGGCCGCGATGGCCGGCGCGCTGGGCGTGCGGCTCAGCGGCCCGCGGATTTATCACGGCAGCATCACGAAGGAGCCCTGGCTCAACGAGGGCGCGCGCGATCCGCTGGCAGCCGACATCTCTGCCGGGCTGACGATCTATCGCCGTGCGATGCTGCTCCTTGCCGGCATCCTTGCGATCCTGGCTTTCGCGTGAAAGAACGGGACATGCGCGAGCACGGCGGAAATCTCGATCAGGCCCAGCAGCGTTTCGGCGGTCGCGCGGAGGACTGGATCGATCTCTCGACGGGGATCAACCGGCAGCCTTATCCGGTGGGTGATGTGAGCCTGCGCGCGTGGAGTGCGTTGCCGTCGCGCGCCGAGATCGAGACCCTGCATCAGGCGGCACATCATGCCTATCGCACGCGGGCGCCGCTTCTCGCGTTGGGCGGCGCGCAGGCCGCCATTCAATTGCTGCCGCAACTCGCATCACGCGGCCGCGCGCGCGTCCTCGCACCGACCTACAATGAATATGCAGGCGTGCTCTCCGCCGCGGGGTGGGACGTCGAGGAAGTCGCTGATCTCGACGCGCTGGCGGGCGCTGATCTCGCTGTCGTCGTCCATCCCAACAATCCGGACGGACGGTGTCATGCGCCGCAGGATCTGCTGGCGCTGCTGCCGCGTATCGGCCGTCTCGTGATCGACGAGAGTTTTGCCGATGCGGATCCGCATCTATCGCTCGCGCCAGAGGCGGATCGGCAGGGGCTCCTGGTCCTGCGTTCGTTCGGCAAGTTCTATGGTCTTGCGGGGCTGCGGCTTGGATTTGCGATCGGCAACGCGACGGACATCGCCGCGCTTGCGGCCATGTCCGGTCCATGGCCGGTGTCGGGCGCGGCAATCGCAATCGGCCGTCGCGCATTGCGCGACGACGCCTGGGCCAGGGATGCGTCGGCACGCCTCGCGCGCGACTGTGTTCGCCTCGACGCCATGGCGCAAGCGCAGGGCTGGCGGCTCGTCGGCGGCACGCCGCTGTTTCGTCTCTACGAGACGGCGGACGCGATGGCTGTGCAGGAGAAGCTCGCACGCATCCAGATATGGTCGCGCGTGTTCGCGCGGAATCCGGCGTGGCTGCGCCTCGGGCTTCCCGGGGGCGACGCCGAATGGACGCGTCTTGCCGATGGATTAGCGCGCTAGCGCGAGCAGGCCGTCGACGTCGAGATGCTTTTCGATGTGGTCGGCCAGTGCATCGAGTGCGCTCTCGACCCTGGCGTGATAGGGCTCGTCGCCCGCGGGAATGTCGAGCTTCGCCAGGAACGCCTTGCGGAAATCATCCGAGGTGAAAAGGCCGTGCAGATAGCTGCCCTGCACGCGCCCGTCGCCCGAGATCGCGCCTTCCGGCTCGCCGCTCAATGTCGCGAACGGGCGTGCGCGGTCCGGCCCATCGGTGCGGCCGATGTGGATTTCGTAGGCCTCGATCGGCTGATCCGTTGCGGCGTGCACGGCCGCAACGCGCGTCAGCGTCTTCTGCGCACTCATCACCGTCGTCACGTCCAGAAGTCCGAGGCCTCGCGTGTCGCCGGCTGGGCCTTCGATCCCGTCCGGATCGGCGACGCTCCGTCCCAGCATCTGATAGCCGCCGCAGAGGCCGAGCACATGGCCGCCCCGGCGGTGATGTGCGATGAGATCGATGTCCCAGCCCTGCGTGCGCAGGAAGGCGAGATCGCCGCGGGTGGATTTCGACCCGGGAATGATGACGAGCCTGACATCGCCGGGGATCGCTTCGCCCGGACGCACCATCACGAGATCGACGCCCGCCTCGAGCTTGAGCGGATCGAGATCGTCGAAATTCGCGATCCGCGACAGCGCGAGACATGCGATCTTGCACTGGCCCGGCTTCCGCGCGTCGGCTAGGCCCAGCGCATCCTCGGCCGGCAGCTCGCCGGCGCGCGCGAACCACGGCAGCACGCCGAAGCCGCGCCATGCGGTCTTCGTTTCGATCAGCCGGTAGCCGTCGTCGAACAGCGTGGGATCGCCCCGGAACTTGTTGATCAGGAAGCCCTGGATCATCGCGGCATCGTCCGGGTCGATCACCGTCTTGATGCCCACGAGCTGGGCGATCACGCCGCCGCGGTCGATGTCGCCGACGAGCACGACGGGGACTTCGGCCTTGCGCGCGAAGCCCATATTGGCGATGTCGGCCTTGCGCAGGTTCACTTCGGCCGGGCTGCCGGCGCCTTCGACCAGCACGAGGTCGGCGCGCGCCTTCAGCCGCTCGAAACTCTCCAGCACCGCGCCCATCAGCTGCGGCTTCATCGCCGCGTATTCGCGCGCACGTGCGGTCGCGATGCGTTTTCCCTGCACGACGATTTGCGCGCCGATGTCGGTTTCCGGCTTCAGCAGCACCGGGTTCATGTCGGTGTGCGGCTCGACGCCGGCGGCGCGCGCCTGGAGCGCCTGGGCGCGGCCGATCTCGCCGCCGTCGACGGTGACGGCGGCGTTGTTCGACATGTTCTGGGGCTTGAAGGGAAGCACGCGCAGGCCGCGGCGCCTTGCGGCGCGCGCGAGGCCGGCGACGATGAGCGACTTGCCCACGTCCGAGCCGGCTCCCTGGATCATCAACGCGCGCGCCATGGCGAATGTGTCTCAGAACTCGACGCCGGCTTGCGCCTTGATGCCGGAGCGGAAGGGATGCTTGACCAGCGTCATCTCGGTCACGAGGTCGGCGATCTCGATCAGCTCATCCTTGGCGTTGCGGCCGGTGAGGACGACATGCGTCATCGGCGGCTTCTGCGTTTTCAGGAAGTCGACGACCTCTGCGATGTCGAGATAGTCATAACGCAGCGCGATGTTGATCTCGTCGAGCACGACCATGCGCAGCCGCTCATCGGCGATCAGCTCCTTGGCCTTCTCCCAGCCGGCGCGCGCGGCGGCGATGTCGCGGGCGCGATCCTGCGTTTCCCAGGTGAAGCCTTCGCCCATCGCGTGGAATTGGCAGAGGTCGCCGAAATGGCCGGTGAGCAGGCGCCGTTCACCGGTGTCCCAGGCCCCCTTGATGAACTGCACGACCGCGCAGGGCAGGCCGTGGGCGACGCAGCGGACGATCATGCCGAAGGCCGAGGACGACTTGCCCTTGCCGGCGCCGGTGTGGACGATGATGAGGCCTTTTTCGCCGCTCTTGGTGGCCATGATCTTGTCGCGGGCGACCTTGATCTTCGCCATTTTTTGGGCGTGCCGGGCGTCGGTATCCGCGGTGGTTTGCGTCTCCGGTTCAGGCGTCATCGGACGGGGTCCTTCGGCTTGACAAGTGGCAGCCGGGGGCAAATGGTGGGCCGGCGTTGGTTCCTGTCCTATGACAGGCGAAGAGGGAATGCGATAGGGTCCGAATCGGCAAGATCCGGGTTCAAAATGCAGCCGCCCCCGCGACCGTGACCGGAGAGATGCCCGAAGCCACTGACCCCCCGAAGGGGATCGGGAAGGCGGGTATCGAGGGCAAAAACCCTGCTCCGCAAGCCGGGAGACCTGCCAGCGCGGACGATTTTGGACCGGTGGACGGGGTGTTCCGCGACGGGGAAACGGGCCTCTCGAACCAAGGTCCGTGCGCCTCATCGCCTCCCGATGTTTATTCTGGAAGAGGCGATGGCCGTCACACTTCACGTCTGTATCACCTGCCGCGCCGGCCAGACACCGGCCGAGGGCGAGGCGACCCCCGGCAAGCGCCTGCATGGCGCGATCCTCGAGGCCGGCGTGCCCGACGGCGTCAATGTGGTTCCTGTCGAATGCCTGTCCGCATGCAGCCAGGGCTGTTCGGTCGCGCTCAGCGCGCCCGGCCGCTGGTCATATGTCTATGGCCGCCTCTCCGAGGCCAACGCACAGGACGTGGTCGCGGGCGCCGCGGCCTATGCAGCCGCTCCCGATGGCCTCGTGCCGTGGCGCAGCCGTCCTGAAATCTTCCGCAAGCAGTCGCTTGCCCGCATTCCTCCCGTTCCCATCGTGCCAGAGGCCGCAGAATGAATTCGCTCGCAAAAGTCCCCGTCACCGTCGTCACCGGCTTCCTGGGATCCGGCAAGACCACGCTGATCCAGCACCTGCTCGCCAATGCCAACGGCAAGAAGCTGGCCGTGCTCGTCAACGAGTTCGGCAGCGAAGGCGTTGACGGCGAGATTCTGAAGTCCTGCGCCGATGCCAACTGTCCGGAAGAGAACATCGTCGAACTCGCCAATGGCTGCATCTGCTGCACCGTCGCCGACGATTTCATTCCGACCATGGAGCAATTGCTGGCGCGGCCGGTGAAGCCTGATCACATCCTGATCGAGACGTCGGGCCTGGCGCTGCCGAAGCCGCTGCTCAAGGCGTTCGACTGGCCGGAGATCCGTTCGCGCATCACGGTCGACGGCGTGATCGCGCTCGCCGATGCCGAGGCCGTTGCCGCGGGCCGCTTCGCGCCCGATCCCGCTGCTGTCGAGGCGCAGCGCGCAGCCGACGAAAATCTCGATCACGAGACGCCGCTGTCGGAAGTGTTCGAGGACCAGATCGCCTGTGCCGATATCGTGCTGCTGACGAAGGCCGACCTTGCAGGCGCGGCGGGAGTGGAAGCGGCAAAGGCCGCGATCACCGCCGAGATGCCGCGCCGCGTGCCGATGCTGCCGGTGACCGACGGCGCGATCGACGCGCGCGTCATTCTCGGCCTCGGCGCTGCGGCGGAGAACGATCTCGCCGCACGTCCCTCGCATCATGACGGCGAGGAAGATCACGAGCACGACGACTTCGCGTCCGTCGTGATCGATCTTCCCGAGGTTGCGGATGTGGATCAGCTGGTCGCATCGATCCAGCGTCTCGCGCGCGAGCAGAACGTGCTGCGCGCCAAGGGCTATATCGCGGTCGCGGGCAAGCCGATGCGCTTGCTGCTGCAGGCGGTCGGCGAGCGTGTGCGGCACCAGTTCGACAAGCCCTGGGGCGCAGGCAGCCGGCAGTCGAAGCTGGTGGTGATCGGCGAGCATGGTGACATCGACGAAGTCGCGATCAGAGCGGGACTTGGTATCTGATGCATGTCGTCTTCCGCGAGAGCCGCGGTCTCGAGGAGACAGCGACGCCAAGGGACATCGGCCAGGATCCGGCCGATCTCGTGGCGCTCTCGTTCTCGGACTCGGACCTTGCGGCATTCGCGGCAGGCTGGCGGCGCGGCCGCGGCAGCCTGCCGTCGCTGCGGCTCGCCAATCTCGCGGAACTGCGCCATCCCCTGTCGGTCGACACCTATATCGAGCGGACGCTGTCGCACGCGCGCGGCATCCTGGTGCGCCTGATCGGCGGTGAATCCTACTGGTCCTACGGGCTGACCGCCCTGCATCAACTGGCAAGGGACCGCGGCATCGTGCTGGCCGTGCTGCCGGCCGACGGCCGCGACGACACGCGGCTCGATGCCTATTCGACCCTGCCGGTTTCGACCTTGCGGCGGCTCAAGGTGCTCTGCGACACCGGTGGCCCGGTCGCGGCCCAGGCCGCGATCGCCCAGCTCTCGCTGGCCTGCGGTCTCTATGCCGGACCGGTGGTCGGAGAGATGGTCGTTCCCGACATGGGCTTCTACGATCCCGCGCGCGGCGTCATCGCGGCCCCTCCGCACGGCGAAAGCAAGCGCCGTGCACTGGTCGTGTTCTATCGCTCCTATTTCACCGCGGCCGATACCGGGCCGGCCGATGCGCTGATCGCCGCGTTGCGCGCGCGCGGCTTCGATGCGTACGGCGTGTTCGTCACCTCGCTGAAGGCGCCGGGCGTCGCGGAGTGGCTGCGCGATCATCTGACGACGCATCCACCCGCAGCGATCGTCAACGCGACGGCGTTCTCCGCGATCGGCGACGACGGCACAACGCCATTCGATGCCGCCGCATGTCCGGTGTTCCAGGTCGCGCTGTCGACGGCACGGCGCGAGGACTGGGCGGAATCGCTGCGCGGCCTGTCGCCCGGCGATCTCGCGATGCATGTCGTGCTGCCGGAGGTCGACGGCCGCTTGTTCGCCGGCGTGGTGAGTTTCAAATCGGCCGGGGATCGCGACCCGGATCTGCAGTTCTCGCATCTGGCGCATCGTCCGGATAAGGATCGGGTGAATGCCATCGCGGCGCGGATCTCGGCGTGGCGGAGCCTTGCCGAAAAGCCGGTGGGCGAGAAGCGGCTCGCGATCGCGCTTTCCAATTATCCCGGTCGTCCACACCAGATCGCGCATGCCGTCGGCCTCGACGCGCTTGCGTCGGTCGAGGTGCTGCTGTCCGATCTCTCCGGGGCCGGCTTCGATGTTGCGCCGGTCCACGCGCTCGGTGCGATGTTGCTGACGCAGCGGCTGACCTGGAGCGCTGCCGACTATCGCGCGGCGCTCTCGCGTCTTCCGCAGGCACTGCAGGACGATCTCGCGCAGGCCTGGGGCGAGCCTGAAAACGATCCGAACTGCATCGACGGCGCGTTCCATTTCGCCGCCATCGCATGCGGCGCGTCGATCGTCGCGGTTCAGCCCGAGCGCGGCGATGCCATCACGCGCGATGCCGACTATCACGATCTCTCCCGCACGCCGCGCCACGCCTATGTGGCCTTCTACCTCTGGCTCCGGGAGCAGGGCTTCGATGCCGTCGTTCACATCGGGGCGCATGGCACGCTGGAATGGTTGCCCGGAAAATCCGTGGCGCTGTCGTCAAGCTGCTGGCCGGAAGCCCTGATCGGCGATCTCCCCGTCATCTATCCCTTCATCGTCAACGATCCCGGCGAGGCCGCGCAAGCCAAGCGGCGCACGGCGGCCGTCACGATCGGTCATCTGCCGCCACCGCTCGCGGCTTCCGCGGTGCCGGAAGGACTGCGGCGGCTCGAACGTCTGCTCGACGAATATTCGACCGCCGATGGTCTCGACCCCGCCCGGCGCCAGCGCCTGATCGCGGAGATCCGGGACGAGGCGCGCACGGCGGGACTGGAGGACGATCTCGGTCTCGATGCATCGGCCGCGCCCGCGGAAGCGATCCCGCGGATCGATCGCTTCGTCTGCGATCTCAAGGAGAGCCAGTTCGGCGACGGCCTGCACGTGTTCGGGCGCGGCGCCTGCGGCGAGGCGGAGCGGGATGCATTGCGCAACGCGCTGGCCGGGCAGCGCGTTGCGCCGGGACCGTCGGGCTCGCCCTATCGCGGGCGCCAGGACGTGCTGCCGACGGGACGCAATCTCTTCGCCGTCGATCCGCGCGCCGTGCCGACGCCGTCGGCGCACGCACAGGGCGTCAAGCTCGCGGAAGAGCTGTTGCGGCGTCATCTGCAGGATCACGGCGACTGGCCGAAGGGACTCGTCGTCGACCTCTGGGGCTCGGCGACGATGCGCACCGCAGGCGAGGAGTTTGCGATGGCGCTGCATCTGGCCGGCCTTGCGCCGCGCTGGGATCATGCGTCCGGCCGCGTCACCGGCTACGACATCATCGCGCCGGTCGAGCTCGGGCGTCCCCGCATCGACGTGACGCTGCGCGTGTCGGGCCTGTTCCGCGATGTCTTCTCGGGCCTCGCGCAATTGTTCGAGGCGGCCGCCGACGCGCTGTCGGCACGCGAGGACGAGGGCAGCGAAAATCCATACCGTCATCGGACGGCGCGCGTGTTCGCGCCGCGTCCCGGACAATATGGTGTCGGCCTGTCGGCGATCCCCGATGCCTTCACGGCCGAGACGCGGGATGCTGCGGGCGAAGCCTGGCTGTCGGCGTCATCCTGGGCGGTGTCGGCCGATGGCGGGATGCAGCCGGATCGTGCCGGCATCGAGGCGCGGCTCGCATCCGCCGATGCGTTCGTCCATGTCCAGGATCTGCCGGAGACGGATCTGCTGCTCGCTGCCGACTATGCCGCGCACGAAGCGGGTATCGCCGCGGCGGCCAAGCACCTCGGCGCGCCTGCGCCGTCGCTTTATCATCTCGACGCGACGCGGCCGGACCAGCCGCATGCGCGCACGCTGACGGAAGAGATTTCGCGCGTCGTTCGCGCCCGCGCGGTCAATCCGGCCTGGATCGCCGGCATGATGCGCCACGGCTTTCGTGGAGCGGCCGAGATCACGGCGACGCTCGAACATATGGCCGCCTTCGCGCATCTGGCCGACGCCGTGCCGCCGCATCTGTTCGATCTCTACTATAACGCGACGCTGGGCAACGACGATGTCCGCGCCTTCATGGCGCGGGAAAACCCGGCGGCGCTGACTGCGATGGAGACGTGCTTCACGCGCCTGAACGAGGCCTCGCTCTGGCGAACGCGTCGGAATTCGATCGCCGCGTCGTTGCGGGAGGTCTCATGAGCGCGGTAGCGATCAAGGGGTGGTGCCCGGGCGCGCTGCATCCGATGCAATCGGGGGACGGGCTCGTGGTTCGGGTCCGTCCGTTCGGCGGACGGCTCGAACCGGCGCAGATCGCCGGGCTTGCCGAACTGGCCGCGCGCTGCGGCAATGGTCTGATCGATGTCACGAGCCGTGCCAATCTCCAGATCAGGGGCGTCAGCCCCGGCAGTCACCATGCGCTGCTCGATGGCCTCGCGCGTCTGGCCTTGCTCGACCCTGACGAGGCGACGGAAGCGCGGCGCAACATCCTGGTCACGCCGTTCTGGAACGGCGGCGATGCGACGCCATCGCTTGCCGCCGAACTCGAGAAGGCGCTCGCCGACAGCGCGCTTTCGCTTCCGACCAAATTCGGCTTTGCCGTCGATGACGGATCCTCGCGCGTGCTCGCCGGTGATTCCGCGGATGTGCGGATCGAGCGCGATCATGCGGGGGAACTCCTGGTGCGGGCGGATGGCGCGAAATTCGGCCGCTCGGTCGCGCGCGCAGAGGCGGTGACGGTTGCGCTCGCGCTGGCGGATTGGTTCGTGACCTCGGGTGGTGCGACCGGCGGGCGAGGGCGGATGGCGGCGCATCTTGCGACCGGCAAGGCTCTGCCCGACGCATTGTGCGGCAAGGCCGAACCTGCGCCGATCAGCCCCGCGGCACGCCCCGGCCTCTATCCGCAAGGCGCGATGGTCGGTGTTGCGTTCGGGCAGTTGCCGCATGCGACGCTCAGGCAGTTCGCCGATGACGGGCATGCGCTGCGCATGACGCCCTGGCGCATGGTCCTGAGTGAAGGTCAGCGGGTGATGCCGTCAGCGCCCGACCTGATCACCGAGCCCTACGATCCCGCGCTGCGCGTCGTGGCCTGCAGCGGCGCGCCGCGTTGCCGCGAGGCGCATGCCGATACCCGCGCACTGGCTGCGGCGCTCGCACCACGTATCGGAGCGGGCCTGGGGCTTCATGTTTCCGGCTGTGCCAAGGGCTGCGCCCATTCCGGCGCGGCCGCGGTCACGCTGGTGGCGACACGCGCCGGATTCGATCTCGTCCGTGGCGGATCGACGCGCGACGAACCCATGCTGCGTGGACTGAACGGCGGCGACATCGTACGCGATCCTTCCATCCTGATGGGAGGGCATTGATGGCGCATGTCTATGAAACCGATGGCGCGGCCATCTACCGGCAATCCTTCGCCACGATCCGGGCCGAGGCGGATCTGGCGCGTTTCGCGCCTGACGAAGAACAGGTGGTGGTGCGGATGATCCATGCCGCCGGCATGGTGGGCCTTGAGGCGAATGTGCGCTTCACGCCCGGCATGGCCGCTGCGGCGCGCGCCGCGTTGCAGAAGGGCGCGCCGATCCTCTGCGACGCCCGGATGGTGTCGGAAGGCATCACGCGTGCCAGGTTGCCGGCCGGCAACGCCGTTATCTGCACGCTCGGTGATCCATCCGTGCCGGCGCTGGCGCAATCCATGCGCAACACGCGCTCGGCCGCGGCGCTCGAACTGTGGCGGCCGCATCTGGATGGCGCGGTGGTTGCGATCGGCAACGCGCCGACCGCACTCTTCCACCTGCTCAACATGCTGGAGGATCGCGATTGTCCGCGGCCGGCGGCGATCATCGGATGTCCGGTCGGATTCGTCGGCGCCGCCGAATCCAAGGCCGCGCTGATGGTCGAGCCGCCGGTGCCGGCGCTGACCGTCGTGGGGCGTCTCGGCGGCTCCGCGATCACCGTTGCGGCCGTGAACGCATTGGCAAGCCGGAGCGAATGACGATGGGACGCATCATCTGTTGCGGTCTTGGTCCCGGCGATCCCGATCTCATGAGCGTGCGCGCCGATCGCACCGTGCGCGGCGCCCGGCATGTCGCCTATTTCCGCAAGCAGGGCAGGCCCGGCCAGGCGCGCCGCATCGTCGAGGGCATGCTGGCTGCCGACATCACCGAATATCCCATGGAATATCCGGTCACGACGGAGATCGCGTTCGACACTCCGGAATATGTGCGCCTGGTCGACGCCTTCCACGACGAATGGGCGGAGCGTCTGGTGCGTCTGGCGCGCGCGGTCGATGTCGTCGTGCTCTGCGAAGGCGATCCCTATTTCTACGGTTCCTTCATGCACCTTCACGCACGCCTGCAGGGCCGTGTCGAAATCGAGGTGATCGCGGGCATTCCCGGCATGGTCGGTTGTTGGAACGCGGTCGGCCGGCCGATCGCGCTCGGCGACGACGTCACGACCGTGTTGATGGGCACGCTGGCCGAGGACGAGCTCGAGCGGGGCATGCGCGGTTCCGATGCGCTCGTCGTCATGAAGACCGGCCGCAACCTGCAGAAGGTGCGTCGCGCACTCGCCTCCGCGGGCCGGCTGGACGATGCCTGGCTGGTCGAGCGCGGCACCATGCCGGACCAGCGCGTCGCGCGGCTCGCCGACATCGATGCCGCCGAGTGTCCTTATTTCGCGATCGTGCTCGTGCACGGCAAGGGCCGGCATCCGGACGCCGCCGAATGACGGGCACCCTGACCATCGCAGGCCTCGGGCCGGGCAGTGATGCACTGATCACACCGGAAGTCTCCGCTGCGCTGGCGGCTGCGACCGACATCCTGGGCTATGCGCCCTATGTCTCGCGCGTTCCGCCACGCGCCGGATTGACGCTGCATCCGTCCGACAATCGCGAGGAACTGCAACGGGCACACGAAGCGCTGCGGCTCGCCGCAGAAGGCGGCCGGGTCGTCGTGGTCTCGTCCGGCGATCCCGGCGTGTTCGCGATGGCATCCGCCGTGTTCGAGGCGCTCGAACAGGCGCCGGATTGGCGGGAGCTCCCGATCCGCGTGCTGCCGGGCGTCACCGCGATGCTGGCGGCGGCGGCGCGCGCCGGCGCGCCGCTTGGCCATGATTTCTGCGCGATCAATCTCTCCGACAATCTGAAGCCGTGGGCGGTGATCGAGAAGCGTCTGCGGCTTGCCGCGGACGCCGATTTCGCGATCGCGATGTACAATCCGCGCTCGGTGAGCCGGCCGGATGGATTCGGCCGTGCGCTCGCGGTGCTGAAGGAAGGCGGTTGCGGTGAACGGCTCGTCATCTTCGCGCGCGCGGTCAGCGCGCCGGAGGAGCGGATCGAGACCGTGACGCTGAACGAGGCCCGGCCGGAGATGGCCGACATGCGCACGCTCGTGATCGTCGGCAATTCGCAGACGCGCCGGGTCGGCCGCTGGGTCTATGCGCCGAGGCAGGTCCGATGACGAAGCCATTGCATCGCCTCGGCGACGCTCTCCACGCGGTGCCTGTCCGGCAGATGCGGCCGCGAGATCATGATCACGGGCAGGCCGAGCGTGCGAGCGGCGCCGATCTTGGCGCGCGCGCCGTCGCCGCCGGAATTGCGGGCGACGATCCAGCCGATGTCGCGCTTGCGCATCATGTCCAGTTCGGCCTCGAAGGTGAACGGTCCGCGCGACACGATCACCTTCGCGGCGAACGGCAGCGGCGCTTCGGGCGGATCGACGAAGCGCAGCGTGTAGACGTGCTGCGGCTTGCCTGCGAAGGGCGCGATGTGTTGGCGGCCGATGGCGAGGAACACGTTGGCCGGAGCCTCGGGCAGCGCGGCGACGGCGGCTTCGATGTCGGCGATCTCGATCCAGCGGTCGCCGGGCGCTTTGGTCCAGGGCGCGCGTTCGAGCGCGATCAGCGGGGTGGCGGTGCTCGCGCACGCCTCGATCGCGTTGCGGCTCATCTCGGCAGCAAAAGGATGGGTTGCGTCGATCACATGCGTGATGGCTTCGCGGCGGATGTAGCCGGCAAGCCCATCGGCTCCACCGAAGCCGCCGATTCGCGTCGGCAGCGGTTGATCGGCAGGCGCGCGGGTACGTCCGCCATAGGAATAGATGGCATCGAGCCCGGCGCGCGCGATCTCCGCCGCGAGTTGGCTCGCGTCGGCCGTTCCGCCCAGAATGAGGGCGCGCGTCATGGCTGATCCCTGGCTGACCATCATCGGTATCGGCGAAGATGGCCTTGCCGGGCTCTCCGAGGCAAGCCGAAAGGCGCTGCGAGCAGCCGAAACCGTGTTCGGCGGTGACCGGCATCTCGCGCTCGCGGAGGCGAGGGATCGTGGCTGTCCATGGCCGGTGCCGTTCGATGCGCAAGCCGTGCTGAATTTCCGAGGCCGCCCGACCGTCGTGCTGGCCTCCGGTGATCCGTTCTGGCACGGCGCCGGCGCGGGTCTCGCCGAGAAGCTCGATGCCGGCGAATGGATCGCGCATTCGGCGCCGTCGACATTCTCGCTCGCCGCCGCGCGGCTGGGCTGGCGGCTCGAATCCGTGACTTGTCTCGGTCTGCACGCCGCGCCGTTCGAGCGCCTCGTGCCGCATCTGTCGCGCGGCGCGCGGATCATCTGCCTGGTGCGCGATGCCAGTGCGGCCTCCGAGCTTGCGCGATGGCTGACCGCGCGGGGCTGGGGTGCCTCGGCCTTCTGGACGCTCGCCGCGCTCGGCGGGCCGCGCGAACGCATCAGGGAGCATCGTGCCGATCGGCTTGCGGGCGATCTCGCCGGCAATCCGATCGCGGTCGCGATCGAGGCGCGGGGAGCGCAGGGCATTCCCCGCAGTTCCGGACTGCCGGACGATCTCTTCGTCCACGACGGCCAGATCACCAAGCGCCCGGTGCGCGCACTGGCGCTCTCGGCGCTCGCGCCGCGTCCCGGTGAACGACTGTGGGACATCGGCGCGGGCTCCGGATCGATCTCGGTGGAGTGGGCGCTGTGCGGCGGGACCGCGATCGCGATCGAGGCGCGCGAGGACCGCGCCGCCAACATCCACAGCAATGCGGACGCTTTCGGCCTGGCGCATCGGATCAGCGTCATCCCGGGCAACGCGCCCGAAGCTCTCGCGGCGCTGGATGCGCCGGATGCGGTCTTCATCGGCGGTGGCCTTGATATCGCGATGTTCGATGCCGTCTGGTCACGGCTCGGGGCGGGAACGCGGCTCGTCGCGCATGCGGTGACGCTAGAGACGGAAGCGCTGCTGGGCGATCTGCACCGGCATCATGGCGGCGATCTGACGCGGGTGGAGATCGCGCATGCGGCGCCTCTCGGCCGCTACCGATCCTGGGAAACATCGCGCCCGGTGGTGCAATGGAGTGCGGTCCGATGAAGGTGGCCGGGCTCGGTTTCAGGCAGGATGTCACGCTGGTCTCGCTGCGCGAGGCGCTTCTCGCGGCCGGCGGAGGTGAAGGGCTGGCGGCTGTGGCGACCGTGAGCGACAAGGCCGGGGCGGAGGCGCTGAAGCAGCTCGCGCGCGAATGCGGCGTGCCGATCAGGGCGATTCCGCCGGATGTGCTGGCCGGCATCGAGACGCCGACCCAGTCGAAGCTGGTTGTAGAGAAGTTCGGCACGGGATCGGTCGCCGAAGCCGCGGCGCTGGCCGCGGCCGGTCCTCGCGCGCGATTGATCGGGACTCGGGCGATCTCGCAGGATCACACCGCGACCGCCGCGATCGCGGTAGGAGACGATTCATGACCGTGCATTTCATCGGAGCTGGACCGGGCGCTCCCGATCTCCTGACATTGCGCGGCCGCGATTTGATCGCGTCCTGCCCGGTCTGCCTCTATGCGGGCTCGCTGGTGCCGGAGGGCGTGCTGGCGCATTGCCCGCCGGGCGCGCGGATCGTCAACACCGCGCCGCTGTCGCTCGACGAGATCATCGCGGAGATCGCCGCGGCACACGCGGACGGCAAGGATGTCGCGCGGCTGCATTCGGGCGATCTCTCGATCTGGTCCGCGATGGGCGAGCAGCTTCGCCGCCTGCGCGCGCTCGGCATTCCCGTCACGGTCACGCCCGGCGTTCCGTCCTTCTCGGCCGCAGCGGCCGCGCTTGAAGCCGAACTGACGCTGCCCGGGATCGCCCAGACCGTGGTGCTGACCCGCACGCCGGGCCGCGCCAGTGCGATGCCCGAAGGCGAGACGCTCGCCGCGTTCGCCGCGACCGGCGCGGTGCTTGCCATCCATCTGTCGATCCATCTGCTCGACACGGTCGTCGCCGAGCTGACGCCGCATTATGGCGCGGACTGCCCGGTCGCCATCGTCTGGCGCGCGAGCTGGCCGGACCAGCGCATCGTCCGCGCCACGCTCGCGACGCTCGATGCCGCGGTCGGGACAGAGCTCGAACGCACCGCGCTCATTCTCGTTGGCAAGACGCTCGGCGCGGCGGATTTCGACGAGAGTCGTCTCTATGCCGCCGACTATGACCGCCGCTATCGTCCGGTCGGGGCGGAGCCGCGTTTTCCGGAGCCTCGCTGATGGCTGCAAGCCTCGTCATCTCCGCGCCTGCCTCCGGCGTCGGCAAGACGACGCTGACGCTGGCGCTGGCGCGCGCCTGGCGCAATCGCGGCTTGCGGGTGCAGTGCTTCAAGAGCGGACCCGATTACATCGATCCTGCCTTTCATGCCGCCGCGACGGGACGCGCGTCCGTCAATCTCGACAGCTGGGCGATGGGGCGCGCGGCGATCGACCATCTCGTCAGCCGCGGCGCGGATGCCGATGTCGTGCTCGCCGAGGGCTCGATGGGCCTGTTCGACGGTGTCGCGACGCGTGGCATCTCCGGCACCGGCGCCACCGCGGACATCGCGGAGATGCTGGGCTGGCCGGTGCTGCTGGTGATCGATCCATCCGGACAGGCGCAGACGGCGGCGGCGATCGCCGCCGGTCTTCGCGATTATCGCCCCGGCGTGCGGCTTGCGGGCGTGGTGCTCAATCGGGTCGCCAGTCCGCGCCACGAGGACCTCGTGCGTCGTGCGCTGATCGATGCCGGCATCGCCGTGTTCGGTGCGCTGCCGCGTCATGCCGGGATCAATCTGCCGAAGCGGCATCTCGGCCTGGTGCAGGCCGAGGAGCAGGCCGAGATCGGCAAGCTGATCGACGAGGCCGCGCGCTTCGTCGCCGAACATGTCGATCTCGACTCGGTGCTGCGATCGGCAACCGACTGGCCGCCGCAATCGCCGACCGGGGGCCTCAACGTCACGCCGCCCGGACAGCGCATCGCGCTCGCCCGCGACGCGGCGTTCTCCTTCGTCTATCCGCACATGCTCGAGGCATGGCGCGCGGCGGGCGCGGAGATCTCGACCTTCTCGCCGCTCGCCGACGAGGGCCCCGACATGAGCGCCGATGTCTGCTGGCTGCCCGGAGGCTATCCCGAGCTGCACGCGGGCAAGCTCTCGGCCAATGCACACTTTCGCAGCCGGCTGAGTTCATTTGCCGAGACACGGCCTGTGCACGGCGAATGCGGGGGCTATATGGTGCTGGGGACGGCTTTGACCGATGCCGACGGTGTCCGCCATGAGATGACGGGCCTGCTCGGACTGGAGACGAGCTTCGCCAAGCGGCGCATGCATCTGGGCTATCGTCTTGCCGAACTCGCCGCGCCGATGCCGGGACACCAGGCAGGCGCGCGCCTGCGCGGCCATGAGTTCCACTATTCGACCATCGTCACGCAGCCTGACACGGCGCTGGCGATCGTGCATGATGCCACCGGCGCGGTCATCGCCGAGACCGGCTCGCGGCGCGGCCACGCCACCGGCACGTTCTTCCATCTGATCGCGGAGGACCGGTGAGCGGCTTCGTTTGCTTCATCTCCGCCGGTCCCGGCGATCCGGAGCTGCTCACCGTGAAGGGAGCGGCGCGGCTGCGCGAGGCCGACGTCGTGCTCTATGACGACCTCGCATCCGGCGCGATCCTCGATCTTGCCCGGCCGGGCGCCAATCTCGTCGCGGTCGGGAAGCGGGCAGGCCGCGTCTCCACCAAGCAGCATCATGTCAACCGCCTGCTGGTGGACTATGCCGCCACCGGCGTGCGCGTGGTGCGCTTGAAGTCCGGTGATGCCGGCATCTTCGGCCGGCTGGAGGAGGAGCTCGAAACTTTACGTGACGCGGGCATCGGCTACGAGATCATCCCCGGCGTGACCTCGGCCTGTGCCGCCGCCGCCGAGGCCGGCATTCCCTTGACCCGGCGCCATACCTCGCGCCGGGTGCAGTTCGTGACCGGAGCCGATGTCACCGGCGAACTGCCGGAGAATCTCAACTGGGCGGCGCTCGCCGATCCCGAAGCCACGACCGTGGTCTATATGGGCCGTCGCACGTTTCCGGCGCTCGTCGCAAGGTTGATCGCGCATGGCCTCGCCCCGGATACGCCGGCGCTGTTCGCCGAATCCCTCGGGCGCTCCGATGAACGTCTGCTCCGCACCACGATTGCCGAACTTGCCGAGCAGCTTGCACGCGGCGGCGCGGCTTCGACCGCGGCGGTGATCCTGTTCGGCGCGCTGGCCGGAGACCATCCGTCATGATGACGCTCGCGCTGATCGGCATCGGCTGCGGCGATCCCGGACAGCTCACGCGGGCGGCGATCAATGCCATCAACGCGGCCGACCTCGTCATGATCCCGCGCAAGGGCAGCGCGAAATCCGATCTAGCCGATCTCAGGCGGACGATTTGCGCCGATATGCTCACCAGCACGGAGACGCGCATCGCGGAGTTCGATCTGCCGGTGCGGGACGCAGGCGAAGCGGATTACCGCAAGGGCGTCGACGACTGGCACGACCAAATTGCCGCGGTCTGGGCACGGACGATCGCGAGCCATCTCGGCCGCGAGGGCAGGGTCGCGCTGCTGATCTGGGGCGACCCCTCGCTCTACGATTCCTCGCTGCGTATCGCACAGCGGTTCGAGCCCGTCCCGAAGATCGAGGTGATCCCGGGCATCACCTCGATCCAGGCGCTCTGCGCGGCGCATGCGCTGCCGCTCAACGACATCGGCGAGCCGTTCCTGGTCACGACGGGGCGGCGCCTGCGCGAAGGCGGCTGGCCCGGGGGCGTCGACACCGTGGTCGTGATGCTCGACGGCGGCACGGCGTTCCAGGCGCTCGAACCGGAAGGCCTGCACATCTGGTGGGGCGCCTATCTCGGCATGCCCGATCAGATCATCATGTCCGGCACGCTGGCCGAGACCGGCCCGCGCATCGTGGCCGCGCGGCAGGACGCGCGCGTGCGGCACGGCTGGATCATGGACAGTTACATCCTCAAGCGCAGGTCATGAGGCAAGCGAGGCAGCATGCTCCCCGATTGGGTCTACCGGAAATGCCCTGACGTCTCGGCGGTCCATCGCGAGGCGGCGGTCGCGCGCCAGGCGCAACTGACCAAGCCAGCCGGTGCGCTCGGCCGGCTCGAACAGCTCGCGATCGAGCTCGCAGGCCTGCAGGCGGCGGATCAACCCCGCGCCGCGCGGGCGCCGATCATCATTTTTGCCGGCGATCACGGCATCGTCGCGCAGGGCGTGTCGGCCTATCCGCAGGAGGTGACGATTGCGATGATGGCGAATTTCGCCGCGGGCGGTGCCGCGATCTCGGTGCTGGCGCGCGAGCTCGGCGTGAGCCTGGAAGTGGTCGATGCCGGGACGCTGGCCCAGTCGGAGATCGCAGGCGCCGTCGTCGACAAGCCACGCCATGGCACGCGCGATTTCAGCGTCGAGTTTGCGCTCGCCTCTGAGGAGCTGGCATTCGCCTTCGAGGCCGGGCAGCGCGCGGTCGCGCGTGCCGAAGCGGCCCGGCCCGATCTGCTGATCCTCGGTGAGATGGGCATCGGCAACACGACGACGTCGGCGGCGATCGCGGCGGCACTGCTCGGCGTGAGCGCAGAGGAGATCGCCGGCAGCGGCACGGGTGTCGATGCAGCGGGCCTCGCGCACAAGGCGGCCGTCATCGACGCGGCGATTGCCCGTCATGGCATTGCGGGGGCCTCAGCCGAAACGATCCTGTGCGCCGTCGGCGGTCTCGAAATCGCGGCGATCTGCGGCGCGATCATCGCGGCCGCGCAAGGCCGCATTCCGGTGCTGGTCGATGGCTTCATCGTCTCGGTCGCGGCGCTCGCGGCGGTGCGCCTGAACCCGTCGTGCCGGCCGTTCCTGCTGCCGTCGCACCAGTCGGCGGAGCAAGGCCATCGCCTGGTGCTCCGCGCCCTGAACGTCCAGCCGCTGATCAGCCTCGATCTCCGGCTCGGCGAGGGATCGGGCGCCGCCATCGCGCTGCCCCTGGTGCGGCTCGCCTGCGCGCTTCACAACGGCATGGCGACTTTCGCGCAGGCGAACGTTCCGGATCGTCCGGCCTGATCCGGCTCACGCCGCGCGCTGATTGACGGCGACGACGCGCCAACCGGTCGCGAGCCGGTCGATCCGGGTGAGCGAGAGCGGATCGATCACGAAGCGCAGGGCGGCCTGCGGCGTGAGATCCAGGGCGATGCAAAGCGCGGCGCGGATGGTGCCGGAATGGACGACGAGTGTCGCGGGGCCGGCTTCGATGCGCTGAAGTCCCTGCCCGACCCGCGCGACCTGATCCTCGAAGCTCTCGCCCCCGGGTGGCCGTGCGTGCGCCGGGTCGCTCCAGAAGCGCGCATAGGCGTCACCGCCGGCCGCAGCGAGTTCGTCGTGCCGATGGCCGGTCCATTCGCCGAAATTCTGTTCGCCGAATTCGCGAACGAGCACCGGATCAAGCCCCAGCGCCCGGGCGGTTTCGACCGTGCGCCGCGACGGGCTCGCGTAGCTGGCGCCATCTTGCGGGAGCCGTCGCCGGACCGCCTCCAACTGCACGCGATCGTCGAGCCTGGCCGGCGCATCGGCCGCGTGAATGGTTCCGGCGACACCGTCGACGATGGCGTGCCGTATCAGCCAGAGGAAGGTCTCGCCTCCCATGCGTGTCTCCAAGGAAGTTGGTCGTTGTGGCGATAGCGCCGCAGTCCTTACATTGACTCGCTCCGGGGCGTAATCCTAGATGGACGGGACGGTTTCCCCATCCGGGATGAACAGGGAACGCGGTGCGCAGACTTGAGGCGCTGAACGTATGATGGGCGCGATCGTTCTGTTGCATCGCTGGCTCGGAATCGCGTTCTGCCTGCTGTTCGCGATGTGGTTCGCGACCGGGATCGTGATGCACTTCGTCCCGTTTCCCTCGCTGACGGATGCGGAGCGCCTTGCCGGCCTCGTGCCGGTGGATGGCGGACAGACGACACTCACTGTCACCCAGGCCGTGGCTCGCAGCGGGATCACGGATGCAAGGCGCGTTCGCCTGATCCAGCGCAGCGATGGCCCGGTGTATGTCATATCGGGACCGGAGCGGTGGCAGGCCGTCCATGCCTCTGACGGCGGTGCCGCCACGGTCGTTTCGTCCGATCTGGCGCTGACCATCGCGCGGGACCATGCGCGTCACCGCGGGCTCGACGCCACGCGGGCCGCGATCGTCGCACATGAAGACTATGACCAGTGGAGCGTGCCGAACGGCTTCGATCGGCATCGGCCGCTGTTTCGCGTCGCGCTCGGCGATGCCGCCGGGACGGAGATCTATGTTTCCTCGTTCACCGGCGAGGTCGTCCTGGATACGACGCGAAGCGAGCGTGGATGGAATCTCGCCGGCAGCGTCCTCCACTGGATCTATCCGACAGTGCTCAGGAGCAATGGGCTGCTTTGGGATCGCGTGGTCTGGACCTTGTCGCTGCTGGCTTTGATTGCGGCCTTGCTCGGGTCCGTGCTCGGACTTGTGCGTATCGGGATCGGACGCGGGCCGGCCTTGTCGCCTTACCGTGGCTGGCATGCGCTGCATCACGTGATCGGGCTCGCGACGATGGTGTTCGTGCTGACCTGGATCTTCAGCGGGTGGCTCTCCATGGACCAGGGATTGCTGTTCTCGCGTGGGCAACTGACTTCGCTGGAATCCGGTATCGCGAATGCCGCGCCGGACTGGACCTCCGCTTCGGCGCTCGATCGACGGGCGATATCGCCCTCTGCGCGCGAGGTCGAATGGTTCGGCTTCGATGGCACTCTCTATCGCCGCGACCGGATTGCCGCGGATGGCCAGATCCTGATCAAGGCGGGGGAGGCGTCCCACGAGGCGCTTGCGGGTTTCCTCAGCGTGCCTGAAGTTCAGGGATTGACGATGCGCCTTGCGACGAACTGCGGCATTCCCTTCGTTCTCGCGGAAGATGACGACTATCCCGCTCAATCTGTCATTCCGGGAGGCCCCGTCTATCGTTCCCGATGCGGTGATGTCTGGTTCGATATCGATGGTGCCGACGGACGCGTGCTGCAGCGGCTGGATGCCTCGCGACGCGCTTATCGCTGGCTCTACAGCGCGCTGCATACGCTCGATTTTCCGATCCTGATGGCGCACCCGCTCGTTCGCGATGTTCTCATCGTCGGGCTCTGTGCGCTCGGGCTGATGTTCTCCGTCACCGGAATCGTCATTGGCTGGCGACGTCTGAGCCAGACCTTCGCAGCCTGAGCCCAAATCGCGATCCCGAACCGAGAGCTCGCGCGAGCCGCCGTCCGGCTCAGACGGAAACGTCCTAGTCCAATCCGGTCTTGCCCGGCGCCCAATAGGCCTTGGTCTTCAGGCGCGACGATGACACCCCGGCGGCTTTCACCGCGCGGCTGGCGCGCTGGATCGATGATGCCTTGCCGGTCAGGATGAAAGACGCGCCGCTCTCGGCGAGGCCCGACAGCTTCGCTTCGACGATAGCGAGATGGGCGTCGTCAGTGCCACGCTCGATCAACGTCGCCTCGCCTAGGCCGATCCTCTCAAGCACCAGCCGCGACTCCATGACATCGGAGACCTCGAAGATGTGGGTTGCGCCGGGAGCCCGTGGGCCGGCGAGGAGGGCGGCTGCCAGTCCGAACGAGGTCTCGTCGCCGAACAGGACCACCGGCGATTGCAGTCCGGACAGATCGAGTGAACGACGCGGTCCCAGGAATTGGCAGCGGCCTCCTTCGCGCAGGCCGCTCGCCCATCGGCTTCCGGGGCCGTCGCCATGCGCGAAAGCGAGCAGCCGGGTTCTACCGTTGTCGGCGTCCCAGGACATCGGCGTATAGGTTCGCGCGCTCAAGCCCGAGCCCATCGATACCTGAATCTTGGCGCCTGCCATCCAGGCGACGCCCTTGAGCGCATCGCCTTCGAGGTCAACGAGCCGGAAGCGGGGCGAGGGCGCCTCGACAGCGGCAATGCGCGCCTCGCGCATCAGCCATCGCAACAATGCCCGCGTGACCGGGCCTTGCGGCACCCGCATTGGCTCGGAATCCTGCGGCTGGTTGCCGGACTGCATCAAGGCTTCACTCCTGTGGTTCAGGTTTCGTGGCGGCGCGGATCACCTGGTCCTGACCGTGAGTTCGTTGCCGCGCCCGGGATCAAGCGACAGCGGCAGTGAGACATAGCCGTTGCCGGGGTCGCGTACATAGTCGAGATAGCCAGGGCCTTCGTCGAACGCGTTCTCGCCGATGATGATCGCGCCGGGCTTCAGGTGAGGCTCGAGCAGCTTGAGGATGGGTAGATAGAGCGTGAACGCGCCGTCCAGCATTACCATGTCGATCTTGCCGCCGACGCCGGGCTTGAGGGTTTCGCGCGCATCGCCGACACGAAACTCAATCAGGTCATCGAGGCCGGCGGCGGCAAGATTCGCACGTGCACGTTCGACCTTGCCGGGTTCGAGGTCGGTGCCGACCAGGCGGCCACCGCCCATGTCGCGCAAGGCCGCCGCCATGTAGATGGCGGAAATGCCCATCGATGACCCGAACTCGACGATACGCGTCGCCTTGCAGGCGCGCGCACATATAGAGAAACCGCCCGAACTGCGGGCTGACGCTCAGGAAATTGCCCGCGAGCCCGCGATAGACTTCCGCCAGATCTCTGGTCTCGGCTTCGATGAACTGGCTGATGGTCTCCTGCAGATCGGTCCCTTCGCCCGCATGAGCCTGCATCAGAGGCGCATCGGCGATATCCGCTTCGTGATGAAGACGCTTGAGAGTGTCGGCGACGAGACCGCTGCTGAGGGAATCCATGTTTCCGGCTCCGGACAATGCGCCTGACGGCGCGCCTGGGAGCCTTGGTACGAAATCGTCCCTGCGGCCGCATTCCGCAAACGGGACAATCTGTTGCGAATTCCGGTCATTGCAGGCCGATGCGGCGGTCCGCGAGATAGCGTGCCGGCGGCTTGCCGAGGGCCTTGCGGAACATGGTGACGAAGGCGCTCGCGCCCTCGTAGCCGAGATCGAGCGCCACGGTCTGGACCGACGCGCCCTGATCGAGGCGCTGAAGCGCGATCAGGATGTGGAGCTGCTGCCGCCAGCGGCCGAAGCTCATGCCGGTCTCGCGTTGCAGGATGCGGGTCAGCGTTCGCGGCGCCACCGCCATCCGCCGACCCCATTCATCGATCGTGGCGCGGTCGGACGGATCGGACATCATGGCGCTCGCGATCCTGCGCAGCCTGACATCGGCCGGCATCGGAAAACTCAACGCCTCGGCGGGCGCCAGCGCGAGCTGGTCGAGCAGCACCGCGGCGATGCGGCCGTCGGCGCCGTCGACGTCGTACAGGACCGGCATCCGCGAGACATGCATCATCAAATGCTCAAGCAATGGCGAGATCGACAGCGTGCAGCATTGCCGGGGGAGCATCGGCAGGGCATCCGGTTCAACGAACAGGCAATAGACCTCGACGTCTCCGGCGACGCTCACGCTGTGCGGGACGTTGCCGGGGATCCACAGCGCACAACGGGGCGGCACGATCCAGACGCCTTGCCCGGCCTCGCACCGCACGAGACCGCGCAAGGCCAGGACAAGCTCGTCCTTCCGATGCTCGTGCATTCCGACCTCGGTGCCCTTCGTGACCATTTCACCCCCGAAGGCGGCGATGGCGCGCGGCACGTCCTCAGGGTCGAAATGCACGGTATCGTCGGGACGAAGATCGTCTTCGTTGAGCCGGAAGAAGGGCATGGTGGGCGGCAGCCGATCCGAATGCGGTGATTTCAATCACGCAATATCTGGCCCGCGGCCGCAACTTTCAACGCAGGGCGCCGCAATATTGACCGGTTCTAACCGGGATTTGGCCTGCCGGCGGGCTCGTCGGCTGCCCCTCCGGGAAGACCGGCTGCCCGCCGAGGCGTCATAGATCCCTTTCCGGCGGACGTCTTTCGGTGTAGCTCTGCGCGCATGAGCGGCGGGCGTACCGTCGCCAACGAGATCATGCAGGAGGTCACGAGGATGTACCCGAAAGTTCAGATGTTCATCGCCGGCGAATGGACCGACGGCACCTCCGGCAAGTCGGAAGACATCCTCAATCCCGCCACCGGCCAGCCGATCGGCAAGACGCCGCACGCTTCGCGCCAGGACCTCGACCGGGCGCTCGAGGCCGCCAAGGCCGGCTTCGAAATCTGGCGCAAGACATCGCCGTTCGACCGCTACAAGCTGATGCGGAAGGCGGCCGACATCATCCGCTCGCGCGCGGCCGAGATCGCGCCGGTCATGACCATGGAGCAGGGCAAGCCGGTCGTCGAAGCGCAAGGCGAGACCATGCTGGCCGGCGACATCATCGACTGGTTTTCCGAGGAGGCCCGCCGCGCCTATGGCCGCATCGTGCCGCCGCGGATGGGCAACGTCTCCCAGCTCGTGACGAAGGAGCCGGTCGGCCCGGTCGCAGCCTTCACGCCCTGGAATTTCCCGATCAACCAGGCGGTCCGCAAGATCTCGGCCGCGCTCGCCGCGGGTTGCTCAATCATCGTGAAGGGGCCCGAGGAAACGCCTGCGAGCTGCATGGAGCTGGTGCGGGCCTATGCCGATGCGGGCATTCCCGCCGGCGTCGTGCAGCTGGTGTTCGGCGTGCCGTCGGAAGTGTCGGAATATCTCATTCCGCATCCGGTCATCCGCAAGATCAGCTTCACTGGCTCGACCGCCGTCGGCAAGCATCTGGCGGCACTCGCGGGCCTGCACATGAAGCGCGTCACCATGGAGCTCGGCGGCCATGCGCCGGCCATCGTGTTCGCGGATGCCGATCTCGACAACGCCGCCAAGATCCTGTCGGCGAACAAGTTCCGCAACGCCGGTCAGGTCTGCGTCTCGCCGACGCGCTTCCTCGTGCACGAGAGCGTCTACGAGCCGTTCGTCGACAAGTTCGTGGCGGCGGCCAAGAGCCTCAAGGTCGGCAACGGCCTCGACAAGGAGACCCGCATGGGGCCGCTGGCCAACCCGCGCCGTGTCGACGCGATGGAAGGCTTCGTCGCCGACGCGGTGCAGCGGGGCGCCAAGGTGCGGGCCGGAGGCAAGCGTATCGGCAACGAGGGCTTCTTCTTCGAGCCGACCGTGCTGACCGACGTGCCGCGCGATGCGCGCATCATGAACGACGAGCCGTTCGGGCCGCTGGCGCCGATCACCTCGTTCCGCAGCTATGACGAGGTGGTGGCCGAAGCGAACCGTCTGCCCTACGGGCTTGCGGCCTATGCCTATACGACCTCGACCAAGACGATGCAGGCGATCGGCGCCGACGTCGAGAGCGGCATGGTGTCGATCAACCATCACGGCCTCGCGCTGCCGGAGGTGCCGTTCGGCGGCATCAAGGATTCCGGCTACGGCTCCGAGGGCGGCCTCGAGGCCATCGAAGGCTATCTCAACACCAAGTTCGTGACCCAGGCGAGCGCGTAGGCTCGCCAGCCAACGGGACGCGTCACGGCGTGCCGTGACGCGTCCCGCCTGGCGTCGCGGTGACCGTGCCGGCGGAAAGCGTGACGAGGCACATCAGCGCGGCGAGCATCCAGAACGCCGTGGCGAGCCCGCCGGCATGGGCGACGAAACCGATCCCGGCAGGGCCGACCAGGATGCCCGCGTAGCCGGCGGTGGTGATTGCCGCGACGGCAACGCCGACAGGCATCGCGGTCTGCTTGGCCGCGCCGCGGAACAGGACCGGCACGAGGTTCGACGCACCAAGGCCGATCAGCAGGAAGCCGGCGATGGCAAGGGCTGCGCCCTGGGCCGTCAGCAGCACCGCGAAGCCCGCGATCGCGAGCAAGCTCCCCCAGGACAGCGTCGCGCGATCGCCGATACGCGCAACGACCGCGTCTCCGCCGAGCCGGCCGGCCGTCATCGCGATCGAGAAGACGATATACCCGATGCCGCCCTGGGCTTCGGGAACCAGCGCCGCGCCGATGATCAGCAGTGCGCCCCAGTCGAGCACCGCGCCTTCGACGAGGAAAGTGATGGCCGCAAGCAGCGCCAGCAGCAGTACGCGTCCGCGCGGCAGGACGAAGAGCGGTCCTTCCTGTGCGGGTGCTGAGCGCAACAGGCGCGGCCAGGCCAGCCCCATCGCGATCAGCATCAGGACGGAGCAGATCAGCGAGCTCGCGAGCGCGCCGAGATGGAGCGACAGCAGCGCCGTCATCAAGGCGGATCCCGCGAAACCGCCGATGCTGAAGAGCGCGTGGAATCCGGACATCAGCGGGCGTCCCGCCGCGCGTTCGACCTCGACCGCATGGATGTTCACGGCGACGTCGATGGACCCGAGCGCGGCGCCGAATGCGAGAAGCGCCAAGGCGAGCATCGCCGGCGAGGCGGCCATCACCAGCAGCGGAAGGACGAGGGCAAGCCCAATTCCACCCGCGATGATGATCGGCCTGCTGCCGTAACGGGCGCTCAGAATCCCCGTCGCAAGCATCGCGACGACCGAGCCGATCCCGAGGCTGAGGAGCAACAACCCAAGCGTCCCGTCGTCCACCGCGAGCCGTTCCTTCGCAAACGGCACGAGCGGCGCCCAGCACGCGATGCCGAAGCCCGCGACCAGAAATGAAAGCCGCGTCGCGAGCCGTGTCTCCGGCCGGTCTGCAGAAGTCATCGATGAACTCCGAACTAGAAGGGAACCACGCGATCGCGGGTGAGACCGGAATGCAGGATTCGGATGTGTGGTGTGGTTGTATCCGACAGGGCATGACATCACGTCATGGGCATGGCGGCGCCGATGACAGATGGTCGCGGACACCTGAGTGAAGGCCGTGTCGTTCCGATGCGCGATCGCGCAGGGGCCAGATCAATCGCCGTCGCGTTCAGGCCGGATGCGTGGCTCGCCTCGCTATCTCACCATTGATTCGGTCTCAAGCCCGTGGCCGAGTTGAGCAACGCGGGCAAGGTCATCTTTCAGGGGATGACCAGAGTACCTTATTTGAAAGTCAGCGCCTGCCGCGTATTTCCATCAATGCGGATTGAGTCTGAGTCGTTGCGTTTGAGTGAGGAAGTGAGTTTTCAGCTATCGACACTCAAAATACTCGCTGGACAACCGGATGGCCGGGCCAGCGTCGAAGTCGTCAAACAACATTTGGCGCTCTTCTACACGGTCGGCCCGGAGTGGACCGAGCGCATGAAGCGTTTGGCCGACCGGGCTCCGGGCCTCGACATCTTCAGCCAGAAGCTCGTCGTGCGCGAGCCCGGCGAGTGGATTCTAACCGAGGCGGGGCGTCTCTTTCTTGAAACGCTGGAGCGTGGCGGCTCGGTCCCTGAAGCCGCGCGGGACGACGTCATGGACCGCGGTGCCGAACAACAAACCCTGTTGCCCGCGCCGAGCCTGCCCCCGACGTCCACCGAGCGCCGGAAACGGCGCGACGTGAGGCGGGGCAGGGAGCGAACGAACCGCTGCGCTTAGCTGCCGAAGCCTTGCACGGCATGTGCAGCCATGCTGCTGCGGCGGGCGCAAGGGAGTTCTTGCGCTCCGCCAAGCGATCAAGCGGCCAACCGCTCAGCGCGGCAGATTCCGCATCGAGGGATGCGATCGCGCATATTGCGGCGGGAACGCCGCCCTTTGGCCGAGCTTCTCGGCCGCATGCCAGCTCCAGCGCGGATCGTAGGTCATGCCCCGGCCGATCGCGATCAGATCGGCCGCGCCGCTGTCGAGGATCTGTTCGGCATGCTGTCCGTCTCCGATCATTCCAACAGCCATCGTGGCGATGCCGGCCTGCTCCCTGATCGCGGCCGAGAACGGCACCTGGTAGCCGGGCCCGACCGTGATCTTCTGTTCGGGCACCACGCCGCCGCTCGACGGCGTGACGTAATCGCACCCAAGGGCCTTGAGCTCCTTGGCGAACGTCACGGAAGCGTCGATGTCCCAGCCGCCGTCCACCCAGTCCGTCGCGGAAATGCGAACGCCGAGCGGCAGGTTTTCCGGCCACGCCGCGCGGACGGCCTTGAAGACCGAGAGCGGGAATTTCATCCGGCCCTCGATGTCGCCGCCATAGGCGTCGGTGCGATCATTGCTCAGCGGCGAGAGGAAAGAGTTCAGGAGATAGCCGTGCGCGCAATGCAGCTCCAGCAAATCGAGGCCGGCTTCGTGCGCCCTGCGGGTGGCGGCAACGTAGTCGGCGGTCAGCTTCGCCAACGCGGCATCGTCGAGCGCTGCCGGTGTTCGCCGGCCGGGATAGGGCGTCGTCGACGGCCCGACGGTGTCCCAGCCTCCTTCGGCGACCGATAGCTCCTTGCCCGTGAGCCAGGGCGGTGCGACCGAAGCCTTGCGGCCCGCATGAGCGAGCTGGATTCCGATCTTCACACCGCCATGCGCGTGGGCGAAATCGGTCACGCGGCGCAGGCCCTCGACCTGCGCATCCGACCACAGGCCGAGGCACACGGGGCTGACCCGTCCGCTGGGCTGCACCGCGGTGGCCTCCATGATGACGAGGCCGGGGCCCGACACGGCCAGCGAGCCGATATGCATCAGGTGCCAATCTCCGGCCACGCCGCCGTCGATCGCCGAATACTGCGCCATCGGAGAGACGACGATGCGGTTGTCGAGTTGCAGGCCGCGGAGGGAGAACGGTGAGAAAAGGCTCGATGGCATTGCTTGTGTCTTCTTCTGGCGTGGGACGTCGTGAGGTGCGGATATGACGGGGTTCAACTGCCGGCGAGCGGTTGCTCGTCCATCGTTCGCAGCCCCGCGGCCCATTTGTTCAGCCACCATCCGTATTGCTGGGGCCATGTCTCGAAGTGCTGTTCCGCGCCGAGAACCTCTGCCGCATGCCGCGCCCAGAACGGATTGAAGAGCATCTGGCGACCGATCGCGATCAGGTCGGCCTTGCCGTCCCTGAGAACCTGTTCGGCGAGTTGCGGCGTCCGGATGAATCCGACGGCCTGCGTGAGCGCGCCGGTTTCCTTGCGGATCCTTTCCGCGAAGGGCACCTGATATCCCGGCCCGCGGGTCAGGCTGGAGTTCGTTGCGCCGCCCGAGAGATTGCCGCCGGACGAGCAGTCGATGACGTCGACGCCACGGCTGAGAAGCTCGCGCGAGAGCTCGACGCTGTCGTCCATCGTCCAGCCGCCATCGATCCAGTCGGTCGAGGAGATGCGGACGAACAGCGGCACGCTGTCGGGAAGGGCGCGCCGAACTGCATCGGTGACCTCGAGCGGAAAGCGCATCCGGTTTTCCAGCGAGCCGCCGTATTCATCCGTGCGAATGTTGGCGAGCGGAGACAGGAAGCTCTGCAGCAGATAGCCGTGGGCCATGTGGATCTCGATGATCTCGAAGCCTGCATCGAGTGCGCGCAGCGCGGTCGCCACGAAGCCTTGCAGTGTCTCCTGCATGCCGGCGCGCGACAGGGCCTGAGGTACGAGCCATCCGTTTGCAAACGGCTTGTCCGATGGTCCCACCGGTGTCCAGGTTTCGTCGCCGTTGGCGATGTTCTGCGCGGTCAGCGGTCCGTTGCCTTCCCATGCCCGCTGAGCGCTTCCCTTCCGTCCGCCATGCGCGATCTGAATGGCAGGTGCGGAGCCGTGGGATTTCAGCGCTGACGTGATCGGCCGCAGGGCCTCGACTTGCTTCTCTTCCCAAAGGCCGAGGCAGCCGTTTGTGATCCTGCCGTCGCGGGTGATCGCCGTTTCCTCGATGAAGACCGTGCCTGCTCCGCCCATCGCGAACTTGCCGTAGTGCAGCAAATGAAACTGCGTGGGATAGCCGTTCTCGGCGCAATACATCGCCATCGGCGACACGACGATCCGGTTTCGAAGCTCCAGCCCACGGATTTTCAGGGGCTGGAAAAGCAACGCTTTGCTCTGCATGGGTCCTCCGAGGTGTTTTGTCGTCCGTGTCCTTGATGATCCGACGTGCCGGATTCGACCGGGCGATGAAGTTGGAAAACCGCCGTGCCGATAGGTCGCAGGAAAAGGAAACGTTTCAAAACACCCATTAGGTTCTCGGTGATCGGCCTGTCAACCCATGAGCTCCGATGCGATCGACGGCAAAAGTAGCTCCCGGCCGCAATATGCAGGATTTGGCTCGAAAATGGCTGTAATTCGATGCCTCACGTTCTCCTGAATGGGGGCGGAGGGGCGCTTGACAGGCCGGTTGGGCTTGGCGTACTGCCTTGAAACGTTTCCAATCTGGCTTGGAGAAACGTGTATAGCTGCGGCCTCAGGGAGGTCCGCTGCGGGGAGTCTTGCGCGCGTGACGGCAATCGTCGGCGCCAATCAGAAACGAAAGGTGGAAAATGAAGCTCTGTATTTCGTCGCGCTTTGCGATCGGCGCCAGCGTGTGTGCTCTGGCCCTCGGTGCCCTGGGCTCCGGCGCATTCGGCTGCGAAGTGACGATCGGCGCGACCGGTCCTCTGTCCGGTGCAGCCACTCAATGGGGCCTGGCGATCAAGGGCGCGGCCGACTTCGCTGCAGCCGAAGCCAATCGCGACGGCGGCGTCATGGTCGGCGGCCAGCGCTGCACGGTGAAGGTCATCGCGATCGACGCGAAATACACCGCTGAAGGTGCTGCCGCTGCGGCGAACAATTTCGTCAGCCAGAACGTGAAGTTCATTCTCGGTCCGATCGGTTCGCCGGAAGTGACCGGCATGAAGCCCGTCGCGACCCGCAACAAGATGCTGATGATGAGCGACAGCTATGCAAAGGACGCGATCGGACCGCGCTGGCCCTACACGTTCCACGTGGGACCGGGGCCGCTCGCCTGGGGCGATCCGATCGTCAAGCTCGCCAAGGAAAAGTTCGGCATCAAGAAGGTGCTGACGATCGCGCCGAACGATCAGGCCGGAACGGACGTCGCCGAGGCCGCGATCAGCGTCTACAAGAAGAACGGGGTCGACGCGACGCCGGAATACTACCAGCGCGGCACGACGAACTTCGCTCCGATCGTCGCGCGCATCATCAATGCCAATCCGGACGTGCTCGATACGGTCTCGACTCCGCCGGGAGACGCCGGAATCATCATCAAGCAGCTGCGCCAGGCTGGATTCAACGGTGCGATCGGTCGCCTCGGCGGCCCGGGCACCGAGGAGATCCTGCGCATCGCCGGCGGTAAGGATGTGGTCAAGAACTTCTACTGGTTCGAGCCCGTCTTCATCGACGAGAACGTCAAGAAGCTCGGCGACGAATATCGCCAGCTGCTCGGTTCGGCGCCGCCCGAGAACAACTTCTTCTATCTCTTCGCGGCGGGCGGCCGGGCCATGCTCAGGGCCATCACGGACGCTGGCTCAACCGACGACGTCGAGAAGGTGGCGGCTTCGCTTCGCAAGCTGAACGTCGACGACCCAAATCTCGGCAAGGGCCGCTGGATCGGGCAGGAGGCTTACGGGATCAACCAGGAACTGTCGCTGCCGTTCGGCGTCGGCCTGCTGATCGACGGCAAGGACCAGCCGCTGGTCCGCATCGAAGCACCCGACGGGAAGTAAGCGGTCGATCGAGCGCAACGTTAAGGAACTTGGGATGGACGGCTTTATTTCCGCTGGCCTGATCGGGCTTTCGCTTGGAGCGCAATACGCGCTGCTTGCGCTCGGTTTCACCCTCATCTTCGGCATTCTGGGGGTGGTGAACTTCGCCCATGGCGGGTTCTACCTCCTCGGAGGCTACTTCGCGTACGCCTGCGTCGCGAAGCTCGGCTTTCCCTATCCCGTGGCGGTGCTCGCTGCCACGGTAGCGACCGCCGCGATCGGCTACGTGTTCCAGCTTCTTCTGCTGGACCGCGTGGCCGACGACCATTTGGCAACCCTGATCCTGACTCTGGGTCTGTACATGGTGATCGGCAGCGGCGTGCTGGTGACCTTCGGTCCCGACGCGCCGTTGTTCCAGTTTCCGGTCAGCGGGGCGCTTCGCTTCCACGGGCTGTACTTCCCGCTCGAAAACTTCATCGTCCTGATCGTCTGCATCCTGGCGATCGCTGCGACCTACTATTTCATCTACAAGACCAATCTCGGCAGAAACCTGCGGGCTCTGGCCGAGGATCGCACGGTGGCGGTGGCGCTCGGCGTCAAGGCCCGGCTGCTCTTTCCGATGGCGTTCGCCATCTCGGTCGGGCTGGCCGGCATGACCGGCGCGCTGGTCACGCCGATCCTGTCGCTGACGCCGCATGTCGGTGATCCCGTGCTCGCGATGTCCTTCCTGGTCGTCATTCTCGGCGGCCTCGGAAGCATCGCCGGAGCGACGGTCGCCGCGTTCTGCGTCGGAATCATCGAAGCCTATTCGGCGGTCTATGTCGGCGGCTCGAAGGGTGCGCTCGCGCTGTTCGTGCTGGTCCTGATCGTGCTGGTGGTGAAGCCGACCGGACTCTTCGGCCGCGAGACCCGGGGAGCATGATGGTGAAAGACAAATCCCTGATCGATCGCATCGGCGGGAACGAAATCGTGTCCCTGCTGCTGGTTGCGGCGGCGCTGCTGGTGCCGGTCTATGCGACCAACGCCGCGGTCATCTCCCTCTTTACGCAGATCCTGATCGCGCTGATGGGCGCGCTCAGCGTCTACATCATGCTGCGCATGGACCTCATGAGCTTCGCGGTGCCGGCCTTCATGGCGATCGGCGGCTATGCGGTGGCCATCGTCAGCGCAAGGTACGACGTGACGGACGTGTTCGCGCTTGCCGCCGTCAGCCTCCTCGTTCCGATGTTGATCGCTCTTCCGATCGGCGCGTTGATCCTTCGCCTGAGAGGCGTCTATTTCGTTCTGGTGACGTTCGTCATCGCCGAGATCATGCCGCTGCTGCTGTTCGAAACGCCGACCCTCACGGGTGGATCGAACGGAATCTCGGGCCTTCCTCCCGTGGTCTTCTTCGGCATGCCGATCGAGGACAACAACAAGATCCTGCTGATGACGACCGTTCTCGCGGTCGTCGCGGTGCTCGGCACGATCGGGCTCACCCGATATTACCGGCATCAGTTCGACGCGATCAAAGAGAACGAGCTGCTCGCGCAGAGTCTCGGGCTGACGATATGGCGCTACAAGGTCATCGGCTTCTGCGCAGCCGCGGGCCTGGCCGGTCTCGGCGGCTTCTGCCTGGTCGAGATGCTGATCACCGCGCATCCAAGCTCGTTCCAGGCGATTTCCTCGGTTAACTACGTCGCTTACACCGTCGTCGGCGGCCAGGGAGCGCTGCTGGGCGCGGTCGTGGGCTCGGCGCTGCTGGTCTGGGCGTCCAACCTGTTCAGCCTTCAAGGCGAGTTTTCTCAGGGCCTGTTCGGCATTCTGCTGATGCTGGCGGTTCTCTTTGCCAAGGGCGGCTTGATCGGCAGCCTGCAGGGGATCCTTGCCCGAAGCCGCAAGTTCGCGCCGGCGGCACGCAGCCAGGGAGCCGAGGCATGACGCAGCCCGTAACTCTCGAGATCAAGAACGCATCCAAGCGGTTTGGCGGCAACAGCGTTTTCCGCGACATCAGCCTGTCGCTCGAGCCGGGAACGGTGAAGGGCGTGATCGGGCCGAACGGCGCCGGCAAGACGACGCTGATCAACATCATGTCCGGCCAGCTCGCCCCGAGCGATGGCAGCATCCTGCTCGGGGGCAAGGATATCACCGCCTTGCCGCTGCACCGGCGCAGCCAGCTCGGCATCGTGCGTAGCTTCCAGCAGACGAAGACGTTCAAGACGGCAACGGTCGCCGAAAACTTCGAGCGGGCCAGCCTGTTCAGCCAGGGCAGGGTGTCCTCGATCGAGGGCTATGTCCGTGACCTGATCGCCAAATGCGGCCTCACCAACCGGCTCGACCAGAACAGCGATACACTGCCGTATGGCATGCAGAAGATGCTCGGCCTGCTGATGACCGTGATCACGGGACCGAAGACGCTCCTGCTGGACGAGCCGGCGGCTGGCCTCGAGAAGCAGGAACGCCATCTCATCGACGAGGTCGTGCAATCCGCATGCGCCAATTTGGGTTGCGGAGTCCTGATCGTCGAGCACGACATGGAGCTCATCAAGCGGCTGTGTCCTTACGTCTACGTGCTCGATCGCGGCACGATCATCGCGCATGGCGATCCCGCGACTGTTCTGAGGCGCAAGGACGTGATCGAGGCCTATCTCGGTACGGCCGAGGAGGGGGAGAGCCTCGATGCTTAAGATCAAGGATCTCGTCGTCCGCTATGGCGGCATCACCGCGCTCGACCGCGTCTCCGCCGAGGTCGGCAAGGGCGAGACGGTCATCCTGCTTGGCGCAAACGGGGCGGGGAAGTCGAGCCTGATCAACTCCATCATCGGCGTCGTTCCTTCGGCCGCCGGCGTGATCCAGCTCGACGATCGGACCATCAGCCAGTCGCCCGCTTCGAGCCGGGCCGGGTTCGGCATCGGATATTCGCCGGAAGGCCGTCGCGTCTTCCCGACCATGACCGTGCGCGACAATGTGCTGGTCGGGGCTGCGCGTCTGGGCCGGGCGGCCCAGGCCGAAGCCTATGGCAGGCTGGCGGCGCTGTTTCCCATGCTCGAAGGCCGCGCCAACGATCTCGCAGGTCACCTCAGTGGGGGACAACAGCAGATCGTGGCGATCGCGCGCGCGATGAGCGCGTCTCCGCGCCTGCTGTTGCTGGACGAGCCTTTCCTCGGCCTGGCTCCGGTCTGGATCCAGCAGATCAGCTCGGCGATCCGCCACTTCGCCGCGGCCGGCACGACCATCCTAATGACGGAGCAGATGGCCATTCCGGCGCTGAAGGTCGCGACGCGCGGCTATGTCATGCGGGGCGGCCAGATCATCCGCGGCGGCACCGTCGATGACATCAAGGAATCGGCTCTCACGGAGGATTACCTCTAATGGCAAAGCCCGACGCTGGCCAACATCCGGAGCCGCAGTACCGGCTCTATGCGATCCACTATGCATCCAGCAATCCGGACCGGTCGGCCGACCACAATTTCATGTCCCGCGTCGACTTCCACGACATGCCGATGCCGCTGGATTTCTTCGTGTGGGTCGCCATCGGGGAAGGGCGCGTCATCCTGATCGACACCGGCGCCGAAGAGCACATCTGCCGCACGCGCGGCCATAACTACATGCGCTCCCCGGCCGATGGATTGGCCGCCCTCGGCCATGCGCCGGAGGACGTGACGGACGTTGTCGTGACGCACATGCACTGGGATCACCTTGGGCATCTGGCGCAGTTTCCCAATTCCCGCATTCACGTCCACAAGCAGGAGATGTCGCACGCCACCGGCTGCGCCATGTGTCACGAACAGCTCCGCCGCCCCTACGACGTGACGCAGGTGTGCAGCCTCATCGTTGCCCTCTACGGTGGACGGGTCTCGTTCACCGAGGAGAGCGCGGAGATCGCGCCGGGCGTGTCGGTGCGCCATGTCGGCGGGCACGCTCCCGGCCTTCAGGTTGCCCAAGTGCGCACGAAGCGCGGGAAGGTCCTGGTGGCATCCGATGCGATGCACTACTTCGCGAACTCCATCCTGACCAATCCCTATCCGGTGGTCGTCAACGTTCAGGAATATCTGGACGGTCTGGTCCAGGTCGAAAAGCTCGCGGATGGACCGGATCACGTCGTTCCGGGTCACGACCCGCTCGTCAAGTCGATGTACCCGGCGCTGGAGAAGGCGCCGTACATCTTCGACCTCGGCGTTCCTCCGCGCGTCCCGCGGCCGCTCACCGTCTCCGGGTTCGTCGGCGCCTACGGGCCATCGAAACAAGCCTGAATTAATCTCCAAGCAGCGTCACAGGTCTAAAATGCAGGATTACGATCGTCTGGGACTTCAGCTCATCGATGGCGAATGGTTGGAGTCGGAGTCCAAGTTTCCCGTGCTCGACAAGTTCTCGGGGCGGGAATTCGCGCGCGTCCATTCCGCGACGCGCGAACAGGTCGCGCACGCGGTCAAGGTCGCCAAGCGCGCCGCCGACGCTGGCTGTCCGGCACCTTACGAGCGGGCGCGGGCCTTGTACGAGGCGTCGCGCCTGATCCATGCCCACAAAGAGCAGTTCGTCGACCTGATGGTCGCGGAAGCCGGCTTCACGATCGCGGACGCCGGCGGCGAAGTCGATCGTGCCAAGGTGACGCTCGAACTGTCCGCCGAAGTGGCGAAGAACATCGTCGGCAGCGTCGTGCCGTTCGGCGCGAGCCCGGGCGCCGAGCGCAGGATCGGCTTCACCGTCCGCGATCCCGTCGGTGTCGTCTGCGCGATCACGCCGTTCAATTCGCCACTGAACACGGTGCTTCACAAGATCGGCCCGTCGTTCGCGGCCGGAAATGCCACCGTCCTGAAGCCGTCTTCGGAGACGCCGCTGACGGCGGGGCTGCTCGGCAAATTGCTGCTGCAGGCGGGCATGCCGAAGGACTTCCTCAGCGTCATCCAGGGGCCGGGGACCGTCGGCGAATGGCTGCTCGCAGAACAGGACATCGGGTTCTACACCTTCACCGGAAGCACCCGCGTCGGCCGTTACATCCAGGATCATGCCGGCCTTCGCCGGACGCAGATGGAACTGGGCAGCATCGCCAGCACCATCCTGTGCGCGGACGGAGATCTGTCCAACGCGATCCCGAAGACCGCCAATGCGGGTCTTCGCAAGGCGGGCCAGGTCTGTACGTCGGTCCAGCGCCTCTATGTCCAGGACTCGATCTATGACGAGACCCTTGAGCGGCTCGTCAAGGAAGCCCGTGCACTGAAGAGCGGCGACCCCCGGGATCCCGCGACACGTGTCGGTCCGTTGATCTCGGAGCGCGCGGCGCAGCGCGGCGAGCAGTGGATCAAGGATGCCGTGGACGCGGGCGCACGGCTCGTATGCGGCGGCAAGCGCGACGGCCGCGTACTCGAGCCGACCATCCTCGCCGACGTGCCGGAAGCCTGCTCCGCCTGGTGCCAGGAGGCATTCGCGCCGCTGCTGGTGCTGCGGCGGTTCTCCCGCTTTGAGGAGGCGCTCGAAAGCGCCAACGACACGCCATACGGCCTGTCGGTCGGCGTCTTCACCCGTGACATCACGACGGCGCTGACGGCGGTCAGGAAGTTCCGTTTCGGGACGGTGCAGATCAACGAGACATCGAGCGCGCGGGCGGACGTGATGCCGTTCGGAGGCGTGAAGGAGAGCGGTTTCGGCAAGGAAGGACCGGCCTATGCCGCGCTCGAAATGACGGTGGAGCGCCTCATCGTGCTCAATCCCTGAGCCGACCGAAGCCGCAAGACCGAACACAGGACCATTCCGACAATGCAAACGATCTCGAGTTACTTCTGTCCGACCCGCGTCTACATGGGCGCCGGAAGCCATCGACAGTTGCCCGAATTCCTCCGCGAATACGATTGCAAGCGCCTGTTCCTGGTCATGGATGGCGCGCTGAAGAGCACCGATTTCGCGAAGTCCGTTCTTGCGCTCCTCGCCGAGAGCAAGATCGAGGTGTCGACCTTCACCGAGATCGAGCCGGATCCGAGCGCCGGCACCGTGGAGAAGGCCTTCGCGCAGTGCCAGGGCAGCAAGGCGACCACGATCCTGGCCATCGGTGGCGGCAGCACGATCGACGTCGCCAAGGCCGTCGGCATCCTGAGCACCAATGGCGGCCGCATCCATGACTACGAGGGGATCGAGAAGTTCAAGACCCCGCCATTGCCGCTGATCGCGATTCCGACCACCGCCGGAACGGGCTCGGAAGTGTCCGGGTCCTGCGTGATCACGGATACCGAACGCGAACTGAAAATGTCGATCCGGCATGCTTCGCTGAATCCGGCCCGCATCGCGATCCTCGATCCGTCCGCCTTGCGTACGATCCCGCCGACGGTGGCCTGCCACGCGGGCGTGGATGCATTCGTGCACGCCTTCGAGTCCTTCATCTCGCGCAACGCCAATCCGTTCACGGATGCGGTGAACATCGAGGCGATCCGGTTGCTGTCCGCGAACCTGCGGCCGTTTGTCGCCAATCCCGCTAACGAGACGGCCGCGCTCAACATGCTCTGCGGCTCCGCGCTTGCCGGCATGGCCTTCGGACAGACCGGCCTCGGCAACGTTCATTGCATGTCGAGGTTCGTCGGAGCCCGCTTCCACCTGTCCCACGGACTCTCGAACGCGCTCTGCCTGCCCACGGTCGCGCGCTTCAACATGATCGCGAATCCCCAAAAATATGCGCGCGTAGCCGAAGCGATGGGCTACGACGTGTTCGGTCTTCCGGAGATCGAGGCGGCGCGGATCGCCGTGGAGCAGATCGGCGAAATGTGCGCTGATCTCGGGATTCCGGCGCGGCTCCGGGACGCCGGCGTGACCGAAGACAGCCTCGAAGAAATGGCCAGGCAGTGCACCGACGCCAACTACAATCGCTGGAATCCCCGGTTCACCAGCACGTCGGACTTCCTGGGACTTTTCCGGCAAGCCTATTGACAGGTGTCGTCGCCAACTAGCAATTCGTGGGTGCGAAGCCGGTTGCGACAGAAAGCTGAGTCGTGAACTCGAAGGACAAGTCTGGCGCCCAGGGCAAGCGGAAGCGCATTACGGCGCGAGACGTGGCCCGCAAGGCCAAGTGTGCGCTCGGGACCGTTTCCCGGGTCGTCAACGATGTGCCGGGCGTTTCTCCGGAGACGCGCCAGCGCGTGCTCGACGCGATGGAATCCCTCGGGTGGGTGCCGAACGTTGCTGCGCAGAGCATGCGCGGCATGTCCTCGCGGATGGTCGGGTTCATTTTCTCCGACATCCGCAATCCGCTCTATGCCGCCATGGTCAAGGGGGCGGAGGACGTCTTCAGCGCCAACGGCTTCCTGCTCGTCACGGCGACCAGCAACAGCGAAGCCGACCGCGAAATCGCCCTGATCGAGCTGTTTCGGCGCCGCCATGCCGATGCTTTGCTGTTCTCCATCACGCAGGAGAGCGACAAGCGCGTCGTCGAGGCGGTCGAGGCGTCGAAGCTGCCGATCGTGATGATCGAGCGCGATCTTCCGATCCCCGTCGATTCCGTCGGGGCCGATCATCTCAGCGGCACGCGCCATGCGACAGAGCACCTCATTCAGCTCGGGCATCGCCGGATCGCGATCATCAGCGGCGGCAAGGGCACGCGCGTGGCTCGCGATCGCTTGCTGGGCTTCAATCAGGCGATGCGCGCCGCGGGGCTGAAATCCGACGAGAGCCTGCTGCATCTCGAGAGCTTCGCGTCCGAATACGCCTACCGGAAAACCCAGTGGCTGCTGTCGCTCGACAAGCCGCCGACCGCGATCCTCGCGCTTGGAATGCGCTTGCTGCCCGGTGTGCTTGCCGCCGTGCGGGCCTGCGGTCTCTCCGTGCCTTCTGACATTTCGATCATCGCGGGAAACGACAGCAATCTCGCCCAGATGATGACGCCGCCGGTCACGGCGATCCGCTACGACCCCGAAGCGCTCGGGCGCGAGGCCGCTCTCGCGATATTGGCGCAAGTCGAGAGCAGCTCGGGTTCGGCCTCTCCGCGGCGCCTGGAGATTCCAACCGAGCTGGTTCTGCGGGGATCCTGCGGCCCGCCCAAGAAGTAGAGGGCCGGTCGCGCTTATCGCTGCTTTGCGCTCTGCGGCTATCAGCCCGACCGCTTCTGCTTCACGCGCTTGCGGGCTTCGGGCCGCATCGACCGGATGGTTTCGAGGAACGCCTGCAGGATCGGCGAGGCGTCGTCGCGACGATAGATGCAATTGAAGTCGACGGTGACCGGTGGCGATTCCGCGAGCCCCCGGAAGACGACGCCGGGCAATGTGAGCTGTGCGACGGTGGCCGGCACCAGCGAGACGCCGAAGCCTGCGGCCACGAGCGCCACCGCGGTTACGGAGTCGTCGACTTCCTGTGCGATTTCGGGTTGAAACCCGCTATCGAGGCAAAGCCCGAAGACCATGTCCATCAGATTGGGCCTGGGTCCACTGGCGAAGATCACCATCGGGCGATCGGCGATCTGCTTCAGCGCCACCGATGATTGGGCGCATAGCGGATCGGCCGCGTTGAGGGCGACCATCAGCGGTTCGCTCCTTACCTTCTCGTTGGCGATGCCCGCAAGCTTCAGGCCCAGCAGGTTGAACCCGACGGTGACGCGGCGATCGTACAAGGCCTGCAACTGCTCTTCCTTGTTCATCGCGTGGACGATGACCTCGATGTCCGGATATTGCATGCGAAACATGCGCAGCAATTCCGGCACGGCCAGGATGTTCGATCCGAACAGGCCGATGTCGAGGCGTCCGGATTGCCCGAGCCCGGCCCGCTTGGTGCGTTCGCGGGCGCGGGCCGCGAGGACAAGCAGGTTGCGCGCTTCCTCGAACAGCACCTGACCGGCATCGGTCATCTGAACGCCCCTGCGCGTTCGCTGGAACAGCGTCGCGCCGATCTCGGCTTCGAGCTGGTGGATCTGCCGCGTCAGCGGAGGCTGCGAGATATTCAGCCGCCGCGCGGCCCGCCCGATATTGGCCTCCTCGGCCACAGCAACGAAATAACGCAACCGCGTCAGGTCCATGAGATTGCTCCGACATACCCAAAAGGTATCGTGATGAGCCTTAACACATATTGGACGGTATCGAAACGGCCAGCTATTGCAGTGTCCAACGTCCGCGTCGTGAAAAAAGCGGACGAGGGAGGATAGCGAAGTTGCGACAGAGGATGCTTCTCAGGCTTGGCGGTATGGTGCTGGCGGCGGTGACGGCCGGCGGAGTCGTTTCGGGCGCGCTCGCGGCGGATTATCCGACGCGTGTGGTGCGGATCATCGTGCCCTATGCGCCCGGCGGATCGGCCGGAGCCCAGGCGCGAACGCTCGCCGAAGAACTGAGCCGCATCTGGAAACAGCAGGTTGTCGTCGAGGACAAGCCGGGGGCGGGCACCACGATCGGCGCGGCCTATGTCGCGGGCTCCGCGCCTGATGGGTATACGCTGTATCTCGCCGGGACGTCGCACACGATCTCGCCCAGTCTCTACAGCAACATCAAATATGACGCCGTGAAGAGTTTCGCGCCGGTCTCGCGATTGGCGACGTCGCCGTTCATCTGGCTGGTCAATCCGACGCTCGGCGTCAATTCCATCGCCGATTTCGTCGCGCTTGCGAAGAGCAAGCCCGGTCAGCTGAACTACAGCACCTCCGGTGTCGGTGCGGGCCCGCATCTTGCGGCCGAGATGATGAAGGCCGCGGGCAAGATCGACATCAAGCACGTTCCCTTCCGCGGCTCGGCTCCGGCGATGACGGCGCTGCTCGGGAATTTCGTCGAGTTCAGCATGGGCGATGTCAGCGCGCTGCCGACGGTGAAGGCAGGCAGCCTGAAGGCGCTCGCCGTCACGACCGCCACGCGGTTCTCGGAACTACCTGATGTCCCGACCCTCGACGAAACCATTCAGAAGGGCCTGAACGTCACCAACTGGAGCGCAATTCTGGCGCCGGCCGATACGCCGCCGGAACTGGTCAAGTTCATCAACGGCTCCATCATGAAGGCGCTGGAATCGCCGGACTTGAAGAAATCGTTCCAGGCCCAGGGCTTCGAGCCGGCGCCGAGCACGCCGGAGGAGCTCCGTGATTTCATGACGGCGGAAGTCGCGAAATATCGCGACGTGATCGAAAAGGCCGGGATCAAGTCTGAATGACGTCGTCAGCTTGGTGAATCAGCAAAGGAAGCCAAAATGAGACTGGTATCGTTTGAACGCGGCGGCGCCTCCCATTACGGAGCCGTCAAGGGTGACAAGGTCGTGGACCTCAGCACCAGGCTGGGCGGCACGCACCCCACCATCGTCGATTTCATCGCCAAGGACGGCGTGCGGCTCGCGGCGCCGATCGTCACCGCCGAAAAGGGCGATTTCGAGTACGACAAGTTGAAGCTGCTTCCGGTGGTGCCGAATCCGGCTCACATCATCTGCGTCGGCCTGAACTATCACGACCACATCAACGAGGCGAACAAGCAGCTCAGCCGCACGGACAAGGGGTTCGAGCGCCCGATGATCTTCGCGCGCTGGCCGGAATCCCTGACGGCGCACAATCAGCCGATCTTCCGTCCGAAGGTTTCGCACCAGCTCGACTACGAAGCCGAGCTTCTCGTCGTGATCGGAAAGGACACCGGCCGCTACGTCAAGGCCGACAAGGCGCTCGACTATGTCTTCGGCTATTCGTGCCTCAACGAGGCGTGCCTGCGCGACTACCAGCGTCACAGCCGGCAGATCAATCCGGGCAAGAACTTCGAGCGAACCGGTGCGACCGGACCCTGGCTCGTGACCGCCGACGAGATCAAGCACCCGGAAAATCTCCTGATCGAGATGCGCCTGAACGGCCAGGTGATGCAGAAGGCCAATACCAGCGACATGATCCATTCGGTGGCGCAGGTCATCGAATACGTCACGGAATGGATGCCGCTGCGCCCGGGCGACCTGATCGCGAGCGGTACGATGGGCGGAGTCGGATTTGCCCGTGACCCGCAGGTCTTCATGAAGCCGGGCGATGTCGCCGAAGTCACGATCGAAGGCATCGGGACGCTACGCAACGAGATCGCAGACGACCGTTTCTGATCGCGACGTCGGTCGCGAGACAATCTCTTGAGCTCCAGCGGCAGAGCCGTCGTTGGAGAGCAATTCCTGCTGACCAGATAAAGGAATGATCCATGCCGTTGAGAGGCGATCCGTCGGATGCCGACAACCAGTCCGTTTCGGTCGGCGTCGACGTCGGCGGCACGTTCACGGATCTCGTCGTCTACGACGCGCGGGCCGACGAAGTGCGGACCGCCAAGGTGCTGACCACGCCCCGCGACATCCCGGCCGCCATCTTCGAATCGTTCGAACAGGTGTCGGTCGATCTCGCCGCGACCGCCTACGTGAAGCACGGCACCACGACGGCGATCAACACGGCCCTCGAGCGCACCGGCGCGAAGACGGCCCTGATCACGACCAAGGGCTTTCGCGACATCCTCGAGCTCGGCCGCGGCAACCGGCCGGATTCCTTCAACCTGTTCTATAAGCGGCTGTCGCCGCTGGTGCCGCGCAACCTGCGCTTCGAGGTCAGCGCGCGCATGGACGGGCAGGGCAACGAGATCGCACCGGTCCGCACCGAGGAGCTCGATGAGATCCTGCATGCGCTGAGCGATGCCGGTGTCGAGGCCATCGCCGTCTGCCTGCTGCACGCCTACCGCAATCCCGCGCACGAGTTGCAGATCGGCGAATATCTGCGTGGCAAGACATCGCGGTTTGTGTCCCTTTCAAACGCCCTGTCACGTGAATGGCGCGAGCACGAGCGCACCTCGACCGCCGTGGTGAATGCCTATGTCGGTCCGCGGATGGAACGCTACCTGGAGGCGCTGCAGTCGCGCCTGACGGAGCGCAGCCTGTCCGGAAGGCTGCTGCTGATGGAATCGAACGGCGGGGTCATGACCAGCGAACTCGCCGCCCAGCATCCCGTGTACCTCTTGGAATCGGGTCCGGTCGCGGGTGCGGTCGCAGCGGCGGCGCTGTCGAACAAGCTCGGTTATCAGAACGCCATCTCCTTCGACATGGGCGGCACCACGGCCAAATGCACCTTGATCAACAAGGGGCGCATCGAGATCGCCGACATCTACTATGTGGGCGGCTACGAGCAGGGTTATCCGGTTCAGGTTCCCGTGGTCGACATCGTCGAGGTCGGCGCCGGCGGCGGCAGCATCGCCTATCTCGACGAGGCAGGGTCGCTGAAGGTTGGCCCGCGCAGCGCCGGTGCCGAGCCGGGCCCGGTGTGTTATGGGCGAGGCGGGCTCGAGCCCACCATCACCGATGCCAACGCGGCGCTCGGACGGTTCGCGCCGTCGGGCCTGTTGGGCGGCGAGATGAGCCTGGATGCGGCGGCATCGACACGTGCGATCCGCGACAGGATCGCGACGCCACTCGGTTTGCCCGAGGTTCAGATCGCGAGCGGCATCATCCGCCTCGCGGTGGTCACGATGTCGGCCGCGGTGCGTCGGATCAGCATCGAGCGCGGTCACGATCCCAGGGATTTCGTGCTGATCGTCAGCGGCGGCGCGGGTCCGCTGCACGCGGCGGCGATCGCGCGCGAACTGTCGATCCCGACCGTTCTGGTGCCGCCATTGCCCGGGCACTTCTCCGCGTGGGGCATGCTGCTGGCCGATATCCGCTTCGACAATGCGCAGACCTTCATTGCCGATCTGGAGACCGCCGACATCGCCGAGATCGAAGCGCAGTTCGGCGACATGGAGGAGGCGGCCAAACAGCGCCTGCGCGAAACCGCACCGCGCCTGGACAAGCTGCAACTGTCCCGTTTCATCGACGTCCGCTACGTCGGCCAGGAACATACGGTGCGTACGCCCGCGCCGGCCTCGTTCAAGACCGCCGCGGACAAGCAGCAATTGCGCGAGACATTCCTCCAGATGTACGCGCAGAGATATGGACATGCCGATCCGCGCGGCAAGCTGCAATTGGTGACGCTGCGCGTCATGCTCGACGGGATCGTCGACAAGCCGCGGCTCGAAAGCTTCAGGCCCAAGGCAACCGCCCCGGGCAAACCCGTCGCGACGACAAAGACCTATTTCGACGAAACCGGATGGGTGGACTGCCCGGTCTACCAGCGCGAGACGCTGTCGAGCGGTCAGGCGCTTTCCGGCCCGGCGATCATCGTCGAGACCGGCTCGACCACGGTCGTGTGGCCGCAGGACAAGGTCGAAGTCGACGGATACGGCAACATCATCATCCAGGTCACGCCCCGGCAGGCGGCTCGGGAGTTCGGCAAGGAAACGGCAGGAGCAGCGGCATCATGAACAAGCCGACCAAGATGCGCACGGATCCCATCACGTTCGAGGTGATCGACTTCCTACTGCGCGCCATCGCGAGCGAGCTCGAGACCAATCTCACGCGCACCTCTTACAGCCTGATGATCTACGAGTACAAGGATTTTGCCGTCGGCATCGTGGCCGCGGACGGGCAACTGATCTGTCAGGGGACCGGAGGGCTGCCGATCTTCCTGGCGGACATCGGCGCGCCGCTGAAATCCGTGCTCGAAGCCCACCCGATCGAGACGATACGTCCGGGCGATGCCTTCGTCACCAACGATCCGGAGGCCAGCGGTCAGCATCTGAACAACGTGACGATGTACATGCCGGTTTTCGGCGACGAGGGCGAAGGGCTGATCGCGTTCATCACCGTGCGGGCGCACTGGACCGACATCGGCGGCTGTGTCTTCGGCTCGATGATGACGAGCAGCAGCACCGAGATCTTCCAGGAGGGCGTGCAGTTTCCCGCACTGAAGTTCTGCAATGCCGGACAGGACGACGAGCAGATCCTGCGCCTGATCGCCAGGAACAGCCGCATTCCCGAGATCACGATCGGTGATCTCCAGGCTCAGCTCGCGGCCTGCCGGCTCGGCGAGCAGCGCCTCAAGGAGATGATGTCGCGCTACGGCTGGGAAACCATCAAGGGAACGATCGACGAACGGTGGGTGCGTTCCGAGCAGCTCGCGCGCAAGCGCATCGAACAGATCCCCGACGGCGTCTATGAAGCGTCCTGCTGGCTCGACAATGACGGCATTGAAATGGACCGTCGGCTGCCGTTCAACTTCAAGGTCATCGTCAAGAACGATGAGGTCACGATCGATTTTTCGGACATCGTCGGGCAGGTGAAGGGCCCCTACAATGCGGGCATGGTGGGTGGCGGCATCACGGCGGCCAAGGTCGCCTATAAATATGCGCTGATCCCGGACCTGCACTCGGATGAAGGCTGCTTCCGGCCGTTGAAAGTGATCCTGCCGCCCGGCAAGATCCTCAGCGCGCGCGCAGGCGCGCCGATGGCGCGGTTCAATGTCATCATGGCCACCGTGATCGATGGATTGATCAAGGCGTTCGGCGAGGTGGTTCCGGAGAACGTCGCGGCCGCTCACCACGCGGCGCAGAATTCCATTCAATTCACGGGATTGCGCGCGGACGGCAGGCTGTGGAATTACAACGACACCGCTCACGGCGGCTGGGGTGCGTCAAGGCATGGCGACGGCAGCGGTCCGTTCAAGACCATGTCGCACGGGGACTGCAAGGACATTCCCGTCGAGATCGTCGAGGCGCTTTATCCGATCAGGATCGATGAGCTTTCGCTGCGACCGGACTCCGGCGGCGCCGGTCGCGCGCGCGGCGGGCTCGGCACCGTCAGGCGCTGCACGGCGCTCGATCCTGCCAATCTCACCGTCGCGTGGGAGCGTACGACGTGCGCGCCCTGGGGATTGTTCGGCGGCAAGGCTGCTGAAGTCGGATCGGTGGTCGTTCACCAGCCGGAATCGGCTCCGGCTTCCATCACCAAGGTGACCCAGATGCCGATCCGGCAGGGCACGCAGATCACGTTCCTGACCGCGGGCGGGGGTGGGGCGGGCGATCCCTTCGAGCGGCCTGTCAGTGCCGTCGCACGCGACGTCGAGATGGGCTACATCAGCGCGGAGCGCGCATTGCAGGACTACGGCGTGTCGATCTCCGCGCAGGGAAAAGTCGACGAACCCGCGACGGCGAAACACAGGGAAAAGCGGCCGAGGTGACGCGAGCGCAGTGAGCCGTTCGCTAGCGTGTAGAGCGCCGCAATAATCCTCGCGGAGCGGCTTGTGACAGGGGCGGGCGCATCAGCCGCACGGTCGCGTGCGCTCATGAATGCCGAGTTCGCCTCACGGCACCCGGCAGGCGGCGAGGAAGAACGTAACGCTCCGCGCCACGTGCTGGTCGATCTCCGCATCCAGCACATCGAGGTCCATCTCGAACAGCGCCCGCAGCAGCATGGGCACGGCGACGAGATCGAGGAACAAGCGGGCCGTCGTCGCCAGGCGCTCCGGCGCAAAGGCCGGCAATGACCGGAGTTCGCCGGATTGTGTCACCTCGCTCAGCAGGCGGATTCCGAGGTCCGTGCTGAGATCGCGCGCCCTGCGGCTGACCGTGCTGGCCAGCTCGGGAAAGCGGCGCGCTTCCGCGATCGCGAGCCGCATCAGCGCGATCCGCTCCCGGTCGAGACCCCAGTGGATCAGGGTGCTCGCAGCGCTGGTCAGGCGTTCCTCGATCGTCCCGCCGGTCAGCGTCTTCGCGTCGAACTCGGAGATGCGTGAGAGGATGTCCCGCGTCACCACTTCGGTGAACAGCGCGCGCTTGTCGCGGAAGCGGGCATAGATCGTCGCCTTGCCGGAGCGGGCAACCTCGGCCACCTCGTCGATGCTCGCGCCTTCGAAGCCGCGCTCCAGAAATATCTTCCGTGCGGCGGCGAGGATGCGGGTGTCGACCTCGCCGGCGAGCTGCTTGGGCGGGCGGCCGAAGCGGACCGTGGCGCGCTTCGGCTTCGCCGCTGGCAACTTCTTCAAAGTGCTGGGTTTCATCGCGATAAAGCCCGGTTCGAGATCCGTAAGTCCCTCAATCTACACGCATCTGTGATGATTGTAAATAGAACGGAACAGTTCCGTTCTTATTGACTGGAGCGGCCCGCGGCATTATGTCCACCCCGAAACGGAACGGTTCCGTTTCTTTATTCGAGCGTCGCAGTGGCAACCACCTGAGATCAGGAGCGGCAATCATGTTCGAAGACAATGTTTTGCAACGGGACGATCGCGCGCCCGACGGCGCCGAAAGCGAAGCACCGGTCGCGGCCCCGCACGAGCCCACCATCGAAACCCGCGAGGAGGTCACCCAGCCTCGCAATCCTCAGCCCACAAACCCGACCGCCAAGGCGCCTGCCTCGCGTCCCGAAGGGGAGCCGATCCAGGTGCAGGCGGATGACAAGGCGCGCAGGCCCGGCTTCCTCCGCCGCCGCCCGATCGTCTCGGTCATCGGCGCTGTCATGCTCGCCTCGGCGATCGGCGGCGGATACCTCTACATGGACTATTCGAGACATTTCGAGACGACCGACGATGCCTTCGTCGCGGCACGGCAGTTTTCGATCGCGCCGAAGATTTCCGGTTATGTTACCGCCGTCCCGGTTACCGACAACCAGCACGTCAAGGCCGGCGACGTGATTGCCCGCATCGACGACCGCGACTACCGCACCGCGCTCGAACAGGCGGAAGCGCAAGTCGCGGCGGCGAGAGCCAGCATCGAGAACATCGATGCGCAACTCGACGTGCAGCAGGCTCAGATCAGCGCCAATCAGGCGCAGGTGGACCAGGCGCAGGCGGCGCTGGTGTTCGCACAGCAGCAGGCGGCCCGCTACCAGCATCTGGAACAGACGGGTTACGGCACCGTCCAGAACTCCGAGCAGTACACCTCACAACTGCATCAGCAGCAGGCTACGCTCCAGAGCGCGCAGGCGACCTTGAAACTCGCGCAGCGGCAGGTCGAGTCGCTGACCGCGCAGCGCAGAAGTGCCGTTGCCAGCCTCGCGCAGGCCGATGCCCAGCGCGACCAGGCACAGCTGAATCTGTCCTACACGACGATCACGGCGGCTCAGGCGGGGCGTGTCGTCGGCCTGAGCGCCGCGGCCGGCCAGTTCGCCCAGCCGGGCAACAGCCTCGCGATGTTCGTGCCGGATCAGGTCTGGGTGACCGCGAACTTCAAGGAAACGCAACTCGACCACATGCGGCCGGGAGATCCCGTGACGCTTGCGATCGACGCCTATCCGGAGCGCAAGATCCGCGGTCACGTCGAGAGCGTGCAGCCGGGCTCAGGCACCGCTTTCTCGCTGCTGCCGGCGCAGAACGCGACAGGCAATTACGTCAAGATCGTGCAGCGCGTCCCGGTCAAGATCGTCATGGACGACGCCCCGACGGACGTCGCGCTCGGACCCGGCATATCGGTCGTTCCCACCGCGCGGATCGACCAGCGGCCGTCCCTTTATGAACGCCTGAGGAGCGAGCTATGAGTGCCGCGGCAGTTCAGGCTGCTCCTCCCGCGACCGCGAGCGGCACCGCAGTCAATCCTTGGCTGATCGCCATCCTCGTCGCGCTCGCCAGCTTCATGGAGGTGCTCGACACCACCATCGCCAACGTTGCGCTGCCCTACATCGCCGGCGGCATGGGGGTGAGCGAGGACGAAGCGTCCTGGGTCGTCACCACCTACCTCGTTTCCAATGCCATCATCCTGACCGCCTCCAGCTTCCTCGCCCGGATGCTCGGCCGCAAGAGATTCTTTCTGATCTGTCTCGGCGCTTTCACTCTGAGTTCGCTGCTGTGTGGTCTCGCTCCCAACCTGAATGCGCTGCTGCTGTGCCGCATGCTCCAGGGCTTCGGCGGTGGCGGCATGGTGCCGGTGGCACAGTCGATCCTCGCCGATGCATTTCCTCCGGCAAAGCGTGGCCAGGCCTTTGCCGTGTTCGGCGTTGCGGTCGTGGTGGCCCCGGTGGTCGGGCCGACCCTCGGCGGCTGGCTATCGGACAACGTCTCCTGGCAGGCGTGCTTCCTGATCAACGTGCCGGTCGGCATCATCGCGACGGCGCTGATCGCCCTGGTCCTGCGGGACCCTCCCGCTGTGCACGCGCAGGCACGTCAGCAGCAAGGCTACGGATTCGACGTGGTCGGGTTCGTGCTGGTCGCGACCTTCCTCGGTGCCCTCGAGGTCGTGCTGGATCGCGGCCTGGAAGACGACTGGTTCGGTTCGTCCTTCATCGTAACGTTCACGGTCATCTGCGTTCTGGCATTCGCATTGATGATTCCGTGGGAGCTGAGCCGCCGCAATCCGATGATCGATCTGCGCATGGTGGCGACGCGCCAGTTCGGCGCCTGCTTCCTGGTCATGCTCGCGACCGGCGCGATCCTGCTCGCGACGACGCAGTTCCTGCCCCAATTGGTGCAGCAGGATTTCGGCTATACCGCCACCTGGGCCGGTCTGGTGCTCTCGCCCGGCGGCGTTGTCACCATGATGATGATGTTCGTGGTCGGCCGCGCGGCAGCGAAGGTGCAGCCCAAATATCTGATCGCGTTCGGCGCAGTGGCTTGCGCGGTTTCCATGTATACGATGACGAACGTCTATGCCGATCTCGGCTTCTGGTTCATGGCACGCTCGCGCATGATCCTCGGCGTCGGACTGCCGTTCATCTTCGTTCCGATCATGGCTGCGTCCTATGACGGCATCGATCCTTCCAAAACCGACCAGGCATCGGCGTTGATCAATGCGGCGCGCAATACCGGCGGCTCGATCGGTGTCTCGGTGGTGTCCAACATCCTGACCCATCGCGAGCAGTTTCACCAGAGCCGGCTCGTCGAGCAGGTGCTTCCGTCCAGCCCGCAATACCAGGACACGCTGCAGCAGATCACGAGCTTCTTCGCCAGCCATGGCAGCTCGCTGGGGCAGGCGCGCGAGCAGGCGATCCAGTGGATCGGCCAGCAAGTCCAGGCACAGGCGTCCTATCTCGCTTATTCGGACGCCTTCTGGGTGTTGATGCTGATCTCGCTTTCGGCCGTCCCGCTCGCGATGATGCTGCGGACGGTGAAGCTCGGCGGTAACGTTCCCGTCGGTCACTGACGATGCGGCAGTTGCGCGGTGCGTCGTAACTCACTGTCTTTGCGGCTCGGTGTACGAGCCGCAAAGGGTTTCCGGGAAGTGCAGGGCGCGCGAGAGGGACTATGCCTTGACGGCGCCGGCCGTCATGCCGTCGATGAAGCGCCGTTGCAGCAACACGAAGACAACGACGACCGGCAGGACGATGATCACAGCTGCCGCCAGCATCTCGCCCCAATCCGTGGAATATTGCCCGGTCAGGCTATAGAATTTCACGATGGCTGTGACGTTGTCGTTGTTCTGCAGGAACGTGACCGCGATGACGAACTCGTTCCAGGCATTGAGACCGACGATGATGGCGACCGTCAGAAGTCCCGGCCGCATCATCGGCAGGATGACGTAATAGAATTTCTGCCAGGCGGTCGCCCCATCGACCTCCGAGGCTTCCTCCAGCGCATAGGGGATCGAGAGAACATAGGTGCGCAGCAGGAAGATCGCGAACGGCGAGAACATCGCCGTGTAGATCAGCGCCACGGCCGGGATCGAATTGACGAGACCGAGCTTGGCGAAGATGAAATACAGGGGATAGAGATAGAGCTGTACCGGAACGGTGATCGTCGCCATCAGGTAGAAGGTCACGAAGCGCCAGCCGCGCCCCTTCTGGCGGGCAAGCACGTAGGCGCATGGCGCGGCCGTGAGGCACACGAGGATGACGGTGAGGCCCGCCACCTCGATGCTGTGCAGCAGGCTCGGGCCGAGCGCGGCATTCTTCCAGGCGGCCGAGAAGTTCTCCCAATGCATCTGGACGGGCGGCGCCAGCGGATTGGTGCTGATCTCGACCGTGGTCTTCAGCGCATTCATCACCGTGAGCGCGATCGGCAGCAGCGAGGCGAATGACGCCACTCCGATCAGGATCAGGCAGAGTGTCCGGTTCAGGCGGCTTTCCATCACGCGGCCTTGGCGCCATCGCGCGTTTGCAGCCACAGATACACCGCCGTCGCGCACAGGCCGAACAGGCTCATCACGCACGCCGCCGCCGTCGCCTTGCCGACATCGCCGTTGAAGAAGGCGTTGCGATAGGCCAGCGTCGCGAGCACCTCGCTGCCATAGGCCGGGCCGCCCTGGGTCACGATGTAGATGAACTCGAAGACCTGGAATGACCAGATCACGGTGAGGATCATCATCAGCAGCAGCGTCGGCTGGATTCCCGGCAGCAGGACATAGCGCAGCAGGGCGAAGAAACCGGCGCCGTCGAGACGGGCCGCCTCGATCTGGTCGACGCTGATCTGCCGCATGGCCGCGAAGAACACCACCGCGAGAAATCCCCACCAATGCCAGATGTCGACCGCGGCGACGGCATAGAGCGACCGGTCCGGGTCGGCGAGCGGGTCCGAGATCGAGAATCCGAGACCGTTGAGCCAGCCGAGCAGCCCGGTCGTGGGGCTGAAGATCATGCCCTGGAAGATGCGTCCCGTGATCGCGGCAGCGAGAATTCGCGGCAGGAAAATGATCGATTGGACCACGATACGCGACTTGGGGGCCATCATCAGCGCCGCAGCCATGACCAGGGCGAGGCACATCGGGACGATCAGGAAGATGGCCGTCCAGATGAAGTTATTGGTCAGCGCGGTCCAGAATACGGGATCCTCGAACAGGCCCTGGAAGTTGGCGAGGCCTGCCCACACCGGCGTGCCGACGCCGTCCCAGAAGAAGAACGCCGCCGCGAGCGTGAGCAGAGCCGGAATGAGGATGATGCAAACGTTGATGAGGAGCGCGGGAAGCGCAAACAGCCACATCAGTTCATCTCAAGCCGTGCGGGGAGGGAGCGGCGGCACTTTGCCTTCCTTCAATTCCTGGGCGAATACGGTCTGCAGGCGGCTGAGGAACGCCTCGGTGGTGATCCGGTTCAGCCAGACCTGCTCGGTGCCTTCGATGATGTAGCTGTTGGCCGCGTTCGGCCAGAACGTCCAGGTCGTGAAGCCGAACCGGCCCGACGCGAAGGCTTCTTGCAGCCCCGCAATGGTCTTCTCGAACAGCGGATAGCCGATTCCCTTGAGCAGGTCGGGCGGCAGATCCTTCACCGGCAGCGCCCATTTGCCCGGCCAGTCGCGGTTCATCGTCTCGTAGAATTTCCGCGACAGCATGAATTCGAACACCGCCGCCGCGCCTTCGGCGTTCTGCGAATTCTTCGCGATCGACAGCGTCGCGCCGCATGCGAGGTGCACGAGCGGCGCGGTCACCAGATCACTCAGGCCAGGGATCGGAGCCACGTCCATCACGGTGTCCGGCTTGGACATGCCGTAGGACTTGGTGCCGAAGGCCCAGGTGCCGCCGAAGGCCATGGCGGCCTTGCCGTTGACGACCTGCAGGAAGCTCTGCTCGATGGTGAGCGAGAAATAGTTCTTTCCGAAGTAGCCCTTGTTGTACCACGACTTGGCGAGCTCGACCGCTTCTACGAAGGGCGGTGCGGTCCACGGCAACTCGCCGCTGAGTGCCTTGCGGACGTTGTCCGGTCCCGCGACGTTGTTGAAGAACACCGTCATCAGCCATTCATTCACGCCCTTCCAGTCGGCATTGCCGGCGCCGAAGGGAACGATGCCCTTGGCGAGGGCGGCATCGGCGAGTTGCTCGAATTCCGCACGGTTGGTCGGCAGCTTCCAACCGTTCTGGCTCAACAGCTCCTTGTTGTAGAACAGGTGCATGGATTCGTAGTCGCGCGGCAGCGCGTACAGCTTGTCGTCGAACACGCCGGTGTTGAGAAGCGCAGGCAGGAAGCGCTCTTTCCACTTGTACTTGGCCGCGAAATCGTCGAGCGGCAACACCTGGCCGGCCTTGGCGATGGCCGTGAGATAGGAGGGGCCCGAGGTCTGCACGATGTCGGGGCCGTTGCCGGCGAGCAGCGCGACCTTCAGGAGGTTGTTGACCGCAGCGCCCTTGACCTCGAGCTGCAGCAGATATTTGTCCTGCGATGCGTTGAACGCGTCGACGAGATTGTTGCGCAGCGCGGCCTGGCCGTCGGAATTGGCTTGAGCGAACCAGAAGGTGACGACCTTGCGTCCGTCCTGCGCCATGGCGGGACCACGCGGCAGGCTCGCTGCAACGGCGGCGGCTGGAATGGCAGCAACGATCTGGCGACGGGTTACGGACATGGCGGCGCTTTCTCTTCCCTGGAAACGGTTGGATCATGGCGGTTGATATTGTTTTGGTAATACGTATAACTAACGCATATGAAGACGTCAACACGGATGCCGCGACGCGGCGCGGGCAGCGAGCGCGCAGGCTCGCGGCCGACCCAGAAGGACATCGCGCTCGCCGCCGGTGTCTCGCAGGCCGCCGTGTCGCTGGTGCTCAACAAGTCGGAAACGCCGTCGGTTCCTGAGGCGACGCGGGCGCGCATCCTCAAGCTCGCGGGCGAGATGGGCTATCAGCCGCATCATCCGGCGCGAATGTTGCGCCGCGCCCGAACCATGGCGATCGCCTGCGTCGTGCCCGACATCACCAACCCGTTCTATCCCGGCCTCGTCAGAGGCGTGCAATCGGTCGCGGCGCCTGCCGGTTACGACGTCCTGATGTTCGATACGGACGGACGGGAGGACGGCGAGGCCCGCGCGCTGAACTGGTTGCTTCAGGGGCGCGCGGACGGCGTGGTCGGCACGTTCTTCCACTTGCGCGTGCCGGAATTGGCTGCGCTTGCGCGGCAGAGCGTTCCGATCGTGCGGCTGGAGAGCCGGCACAAGGCCGGCGGCGACGTGCCGGTCGACAGCGTCTACATCGACAATGCCGAGGCATCGGCGGCGATGACACGCTACCTGATCGAACGCGGCCATCGGAGGATCAGCATGATTCTCGCGCAGGTGGGCCCGAGCCGTCAGCGCGAACTGGGATACGCCGCGGTGATGAAGGACGCCGGGCTCACGGTCGATGTGGTCACGGACAGCCGCTATTCGGAAGAGTCGGGCGCGCGCGCGATGACCGAGATTCTGGCGCGGGGACGCAGCCGGCCGACCGCCGTGTTCGGCGCCAACGACATGCTCGCGGTCGGCGCGATGGTCTGCGCGCGGAGCGCGGGCCTGTCCGTGCCCGGGGACGTCGCGATCGCGGGATTTGACGACATTCCCGCGGCGAAGCTGCTTGGCCTGACCACGGTTCGCCAGCCGGAGTTCGACCTCGGCGCGCTCGCGGCGCGCACATTGGTGGGCCGCCTGCAGCCGGGCGGCCTGAAGCCGCTCGGGCAGAGTCTCGAGCTGAAGTTTGAAATCATGAAACGTTCGTCGGCCTGATGCCGGCGGATCAAGGGAGCAACGCGTGCCTGCGATACCAAATGACTATGCCGAACGCGTCTATGCGGGTGTGCTCGGTAAACTGATCGGCGTCTATCTCGGGCGTCCGTTCGAGGGCTGGACCTATGAGCGGATCATGCAGGAGCTGGGTCCGATCAATTTCTACGTCAACGAGCGTCGCGACGTGGCGTTGCGTTCGCACCATCTCATCGTCACCGACGACGATGTGTCCGGCACCTTCGCTTTTCCACGGGCGCTGGCCGATTGCGGCTTTCCGGAACGGTTGACCTCTCGGCAGATCGGGAACGGCTGGCTCAACTACATCGTCGAGGACCGTTCGGTCCTGTGGTGGGGAGGGATGGGCAACTCGACCGAGCACACCGCCTATCTCAGGCTCAAGTCCGGCATTCCGGCGCCGCAGAGCGGTTCGATCGAACTGAACGGCAAGACCGTGGCCGAACAGATCGGCGCGCAGATCTTCATCGATGGCTGGGCGATGGTGAGCCCGGGGGATCCGGAGCGGGCGGCCTATCTCGCCGACCAGGCAGGCCGCGTCAGCCATGACGGCGAATCCGTTCACGCCGCCAAATTGCTGGCGGCGATGGAAGCGCAAGCCTTCGTCGAGGGGGATGTCCAGCGGCTCCTGGATGTCGGCCTTGCATTCGTTCCCGCCGACAGCCTGATTCGTCGGGTGGTGCAGGACGTGCGCGACTGGCATGCAGGCGACAACAGCCATGATTGGGAACGTACGCGCGCGCTGATCGCCGACCGCTACGGCTACGACAAGTTCAAGGGCAATTGCCACGTCATTCCCAATCACGCCCTGATCGTGCTGGCCACACTCTATGGCGGGGACAGTTTCCAGACCGCGATGAGGATCGCCAACACGGCCGGCTGGGACACCGACTGCAACGCGGGCAATGTCGGATGTCTGTTCGGGATCCGGACCGGGCTCGCGGGCATCGACGGCGGGCCGGACTTCCGCACGCCGATCGCGGACCGCATGTATATCTCCACGGCGGATGGAGGCGGATCGATCACCGATGCCGTGATCGAGGCGAACGCGTTGATCAAGGCCGGCTATGCGCTGGCCCGAACGGAGCCGCCGGCGCCCGCCAAGAACGGTGCGCGTTTCAGTTTCGAGTTTCCCGGCAGCTTGCAGGGCTTCTGCGTCAAGTCCGATGCGCCGGCGCATTTGCATCAGGTCGAGATCGGCAATGTGGAAGGGCACAGCCGCGACGGGCAGCGCAGCCTGGCCATCGGCTTTCGGCGTCTGGCGCCGGGCCGGGTGGCGCGCGTCGCGACACCGACGTTCTTCGACAAGGACGTTTTCACGATGCCGATCTACCAGCTCCTCGCTTGTCCGACGCTGCATTCCGGACAAGTGGTCGAGGGCAGGGTGGAGGCCGGCGACGGCGTGAATGACGTCACGGTGCGGCTCTATGCGAGCGTCTATGACGAGCAGGATCAGCTCAGGCAGATCTATGGCGAGCCGCGGCAATTGGAGGGAGGCCGCGAGGCGATCCTGAGTTGGCGGCTTCCCGATACGAGCGGATACCCGATCTTCGAGATCGGGCTCGAGCTCGAGGCGCAGCAGCCATTCGGAACCGACGGCACGGTCTATCTGGATTATCTCACCTGGTCCGGCGCGCCGGAGACCAGGCTTTACCGGCCGGACAACAATCTGAGCTCGATGTGGAAGCACGCCTGGGTGAACAACGTCAGTCAGTTCCAGACGCGCTGGGAAGGCCTGCGCGTGACCAACGGCGAGGGCATCGGCTCGATTTCCCAGGGATCGCGTGACTGGTGCGACTATTCCGTCAAGTCGGAGATCACGCCGCTGATCGCAAAGGCGTGGGGGCTCGCTGCGCGCGTGCAGGGACGCGAGCGCTACTATGCGCTGATGTTCGACGATGCCGACGGCGGCCACGTCAAGCTGATCAAGCGCGATCACGACGAGACCATCCTGGCCCAGGAACGGTTTGTCTGGAATCTCGACCGGCCTTACGCGGTGGAGTTGCGCCTGCAGGATACGCAGATCCGCGCCTTCGTCGACGGCAGGGAGGTGTTTTCGGTGCGCGACGACGACAAGCTGCGGCTACGCGGCGGCGCCGCCGGACTCGTCGTCGATACCGGATCGATCTCGTCGCAGGCAGTCCATATCTCTCCGCTCTGAGGACGCAACATGCTGGAGATCCCTTCGAACCGCTTCGAGGCCCATGTTCTGGCGTGCCTCGTGTTCGGCGTGATCGGCGATGCCATGGGGACGCCCACGGAGAATCTCGAACCGGCCGAGATCGAGCGCCGCTTCGGCTGGGTGGACCGGTTCGAAGGCGATGGGACCGACGACACGATCATGCGCGATCTGATCGCTGCCGCGCTAATCAGGACCGGAGGCTATGCGGACGCGGATCATTGGGCCGAGGAGTGGCTTGCGCAGTACCAGATGATCTTCGGCGGCAAGGTGGGGCGCTTCTTCCCATCGGTTCTGCACGCAGCCGCCAAGCTTCGCCACGGATATCCGCCGCGCACGATCGCGGTGGGCACCATGCCGAGCTCGAGTTCGGCGATGGCGATCGCGCCGGTCGGAATCGTCAATGCCGGCAACCCGCGCGCCGCCGCCGCACAGGCCATGGAGATCGCGAGCCTGATCCACGTGGCGGATGTCGGGTTCTGCCAGGATGGCGCCGCCGCCATTGCGGCCGCCGTAGCCGAAGCGCTGGTGCCGGGCGCAACGGTGGCATCGGTCCTGCAGGCCTCGACCGCGCATCTGAAGCCGAAGAGCGGCGAGGAAATGCGGTCGCTGATCGTCACTGCGCTGGAACTTGCGGATGAGGCCGGCGACTACAAGACATTCCGTGACCGCTACCACGCCAGGTTTCGGCAACGGATCGCCTGCGACAGCCGTGAAACGGTGCCTGCGTCCCTCGCGATCGTCCATCTGTCCCGCGGCGACCCGGCGCTGGCCGCCGGCTATGGCGCGAATTTCGGGCGCGATGCGGACACGGTTGCGTGCATGGCCGCCGCCGTCTGCGGGGCGCTCAGCGGCATTTCCGCTGGGAATGCCGAACTGATCGAAGCCTTGCCGGTCGATGCGCAGCGCGCCCAGGTCGACCTTGCATCGCGGCTGGTGATCGTGACGCGTGCCAAGGTGGAAAGCGAACTGAAGGCGATAGCGCGCTGCCCGGTCGGCGTATCGGCCTGATCGAGATGGCGCCGAATGCGCGCCCATCTCCGGAATGAAGCGTTGCAGCGAGCGAAGCTCCAGGCCCGATTGCGAGCGGGCATCTGCCGGTTATCCTGAAGATCGCCACGACGTGCGCCGGTGGTGCGGCGGTTGAGCGATCCGTCGTGCCGGGATATAGGAAGTGTTGATCACTGCACTCCCGGATGCGCTCATGAAACCAAGAACAATGCGCGGGCCTGGGCTGTTCATCAGCCAATTCATCGGTGGACAGCCACCATTCGACACGCTCTCCGGCCTCGCCGGGTGGGCGCGCGAGATCGGCTTCAAGGCGCTGCAGATACCGCTCTCCGATCCGCGCCTCAAGGATCTGGCGGGACTGCCCGAGCGAGATACGCTGGCCAGAATCGAGGCGGTCATGTCGCAGGCGGATCTCATCGTCAGCGAGGTTGCAGCGCAGCGATCGGGCCAGTTGCTGGCCGTTCACCCCGCCTATGATGAAACGATGGATGTGCTGGCGTCGCCGGATGTCCGCGGGCGCCCCGCTGCGCGTCAGGCACAGGCCGAGCAGGATCTGCGGCGCGCCATCGCTCGCGCCGCAGCGCTCGGGGCCGGCAAGGTCGTGGTATTCTCGGGCGGGCTTGCTTGGCCTTACTTCTATCCCTATCCGCCGCGTCCGGAAGGTCTCATCTCTCGTGCGTTCGACGAACTTGCCCGGCGTTGGCGTCCGCTCCTCGACGAAGCCGATCGCGCCGGCGTCGACCTCTGCTTCGAGCTCCATCCCGGGCAGGATCTACACGACGGCGTCACCTTCGAACGGTTCCTCGCCAGCGTAGATCACCATCCGCGCGCCAAGATCAACTACGATCCCAGTCATTTCCTGCTGCAGCAGATGGACTATCTCGGCTTCATCGATCGCTACCACGCGCGCATCGGGGCCTTTCACGTCAAGGACGCCGAGTTCACGCCGAGTGCGACAAGCGGCGTCTATGGCGGCTATCAGGACTGGCTCGACCGGCCCGGACGTTTCCGCAGCGTCGGCGACGGCCAGATCGACTTCGCCGGCATCTTCGATCGCCTGACCCGCTACGGCTATGACGGCTGGGCCGTGCTCGAATGGGAGTGTTGCCTGAAGAACTCCGACGACGGGGCGCGGGAAGGGGCACAATTCATCGAAGCGCACATCATCCGTGTTTCGGAGCGATCGTTCGACGCCGCGCTCGGTACGTCCATGCCCGCGGAGAAAATCGATCATTTGCTGGGCCTGGCGAGGCGTTCATGACCAATCCCGTCCTGAAGGCGCTCGGGCGCCCCTTTCGGCTCGGCATCGTCGGTGGCGCCCCGCCATCCATGATCGGGCCGGTCCACCGGGTGGCGGCGACCATGGACCAGCGCTTCGCACTGGTCGCGGGTATGCTGTCCTCCCGCGCGGAGCGATCGAAGGCGGAAGGCGTCGCCGCGGGCCTGAACGAAGCGCGTTGCTATGGCAGCATCGAGGAGTTCATCGCAAGTGAACGCGCGCGCGAAGACGGTATCGAGGCCATTGCCATCATCACGCCGAACGACAGCCACGCCCCGTATCTGAAACTGGCTTTAGCAGCAGGGCTCGACGTGATGATCGAGAAGCCGCTGTGCAACGAACTGAGCGAGGCGCGGCAACTGCGCGATCTGGCGGCCTCCAGCGGTTGCGCGGTCGCAGTGACGCACACCTATTCCGGCTATCCGATGGTCCGCGAGATGCGCGCCCGCTGCCTGTCGGGTGAGATCGGCTCGCTTCGTCTGGTCCAGATCGAATATCTCGCAGGTGGACTTGCGACGGCGGTCGAACTCGGGCCGGACGCCGACCAGCGCTGGCGGCTAAAACCCGAGCGCAGTGGGCCGTCACTCGTCCTCGGCGATATCGGCACTCACGCACACCATCTCGTTTGCTTCGTCACCGGGCAGCCGTTCGAGCGCGTGTCCGCGGACGTCGGGACCATGGTTCCCGGCCGCAAGGTGCATGACGTCGCGCAGGTGCGCTTTCGTCTCGCCGACGGGTCCCGCGGACAGCTCGACGTCAGCAACGCGGCGACCGGCATGTCCAACCATATCCGGCTGCGTCTCTATGGCGAGAAGGGGCAGATGGAGTGGGTGCATGGCAGGCACAATGAGCTTTCGATCGCTGCGCTCAGCGGAGAGGTCCGCACGATTTCCGGCGGCCAGCCGATGCTGACGGCGGATGCGCAGCGTTCATCGCGGCTGATGCGCCCCGGTCATCCCGAGGGACTGCAGGAGGCCGTGGCCAACCTCTATTGCGGGCTGGCCGGCATGATGCTCGCGCGCCGCGGCCACTCGTCGTCGGAAGCGCCCGGACTGGTGCCGACGATCGATGACGGCGTCGCGGGGCTTGCCTTCGTGATGGCATGCCTGGAAAGTTCGGCGAAAGACGGGGCGGTGGTTCGTTTGGACCAATGATTTGAGGCGCGAGATACGATGGCGACAATATTGGTGACGGGGTGCGATACGGGGCTGGGTGTCGAATTCGCCCGGCAATATGCGGGTGACGGACATCGCGTGATCGCAACCTGCCTCGATCCCGCCGCGGCGACGGAGGCCACAGCCATTCGAGGCAATATCGAGGTGGTGAAGCTCGATGTGACTGATCATGCCGCGATCGAAGCTTTGTCACGACAGCTCAAGGGCGAGGCGATCGACATTCTCCTCAACAATGCCGGGATCGGCCGCCCGCATCCGCCATTCGGCGAAACGGACTATGGGCTCTGGCAGCGGATCCTGCAGACCAATTTGGTCGGGCCCATGAAAATGGCCGAGAGCTTCGTTGCTCAGGTGGAGCGAAGCGAACTGAAGATGATGGCGTTCGTGTCGAGCCGGATGGGCTCGATCGCGCTGAACAATTCCGGTGGATCGTACGCCTATCGTTCGAGCAAGGCGGGCCTGAACATGATCGTGAAGACGCTGGCCGTCGACCTCGCGCCGCGTCATATCTGCGTTTTGGCACTGCACCCGGGATGGGCGGCAACCGAGCCGGGCGGACGCGTGCCGGTCGCCGAAAGCGTCGCCGGCATGCGCGGGGTGATCCATCGCGCCGGCCGCCATCATACCGGCAGCTTCGTCACCTATCACGACCAGCCGCTGCCGTGGTGATGCATTACTTGCCTTCTTCCGCTGCGTCGGAGAGCTGGAGAGGGCGTCTCAGGGTGATGTCTTCAGACTGGAAATAGAGCCTGACCGGAATGCGGGATCTTCCGACGCCGGCTTTCTCGGCGCTGAGCTGAATGTTGTGCGACGGGTTGCTGGTGAACTCGAAAGAGCCGTCGCTCCGGGTCCGCGTGGAAGCCTTTTCGACGAACGTCGTGAAATTGAACACCCACAGCTTGACCTCCGCGCCCTCGACCGGCGCACCCGAGGCATCGACGACGCGGCCGGCGATCACGCCGTGATTATGGGTGAAGACCCAGGCATTCCAGGCCATCGCGACGATGACGAGCGTGGCCGGCACCAGGACGAAGCGGTTGAGCAACCAGCGCCTCCACCAGGGGCGGGCGAGATCGTCTTCAACGCTCATCCCTTGGTCGCTCCGGTGGTCAGGCCCTGAACGAACTCCTTCTGCGCGAGCAGGAACAATAGGATGCCTGGCGCAAGCACCATGATGCAGAACGCATAGAGCGCACCCGTCGTATCCTCCTGATAGGAGATGAAGCGGGCCAGCCCGAGCGGCAACGTCTGCATGTCCTGCGAGCGCGTTGCGATCAGCGGCCACATGAAGTTGTTCCAGGACCAGATGAAAGAGAGGATCACATTGGTCGCGACGGCCGACTTGGCGAGCGGCATCATCACCTTCCAGATGATCCGCCATTCGGACAGCCCATCGACACGTGCGGCATCGATCAGCGAGCGCGGCACTGCGTCGAAGCTCGCCTTGAACACGAAGATGCAGATGATGGTGGAGAACATCGGCAAGGCAAGGCCGAGATAGGAATCGAGGAGGCCGAGCTTGCCCGTGATCAGATAGGCCGGGATGATCGTGGCCTGGAAGGGGATCATCATGCAGGACAGGAACAGCATCAGCACGATCTGCTTGCCCGGAAACGTCTGCGTCAGCGCATAGCCTGCCATCGCGTTGAGGACGATGTTCGCGATGATCGTCAGGACGGATACGACGACGCTGTTCAGGAAGTAGCGCGCGAAGGGGATCGCGTACCAGACGTCGACATAATAGAACGGGTGCGGATCGCGCGGGATGATGCTGGGCGGGTAGGAGAAGATGTTCTCCCCGGAGATCGAGGTCTTCAGCACCCAGTAGAACGGCACGAGCATGACGAAGCACACGGCGATCAGTGCGAGGTGAATCGGCCAGCGCCGTTGCCGCCTCGCCATCAGTCCTGCTCCACCGCGCCGACATTGCCGCCCGAGAGCCGGTTGGCGGCCCACGTCACGACCAGCAGCAGGACGAAGAAGACGACGGTGATGGCCGCCGCGTAGTCGAATCGAGTCTGGTTGAAGGCGAGCTTGTAGATGTAGGTGACCAGGATCTCGGTGGCATGGCCCGGTCCGCCATTGGTCATGACGTAGATCAGGTCGAAGCTCGTGACCGAATTGAGCATACCGATCACGAAGCAGAGGAACAGAGACGGCCGCAGCAAGGGCAGGGTGATGCGCAGGAAGCGGCGGAAGGCGTTAGCGCCGTCGATTTCGGCCGCCTCGTACAGATTGCCGGGAATGGTCTGCAGGCCCGTCAGGATGATGATCATGTAGAAGCCGAGCATCTGCCAGATGTTGGCGGCAATGACGCACGGCAGTGCCCATGTGAACGAGTTGAGAAAGGGGATCGGCTGATCCGCCAGGTGCAGAGATCGCGCGACGTAGTTGATCAGTCCGACGCGCTCGTCGAACATCCAGCGCCAGATGATGGCGACCGCGACCGTCATGAGCGGATAGGACAGGAAGATCAGGGTGCGATAGACCTCGCGGCCCCGGATGTTGGCGTTGACGAGGAGAGCGAGCCCCAGCGCGATCGCGATGCCGAGTGGCGCGGAGGCGATGATTCCGAGCGTGTTCCAGAGCGCTTGCCAGAACACGTCGTCGTCCGAGAACATCTCCTGGTAGTTGTCGAAGCCGATGAACACCGCGAGCTTGAGCGGCGACCAGGCCTCGAAGGAGAGCACGACGTTCCAGCCGAGCGGTAGGATCCGGTAGAGCAGAAAGATCAGCAGCGAGGGCGCAAGGAAGGCCCAGATCAAGACCGCCTTGCGCGTCGATCGGCGCTCGGTGAAGCGGGGGCGCGCGCGGGGCGTATCGATGGCCGTCACCGACATGATCATTCCCTGGTCGTCCGCAATGTCGCCCTGCCGACGCCGCGGCGATGCCTTGATTACGACCGCCGCAGGACGCGGGTGACGGCGCGCTCGGCGTCGGCAAGCGCGGTCTTGGCATCCTTGCGTCCGAGGACCGCGTTCTGGAATTCCGGCCAGAAAGCTTCCTTGATCTGGGCGTCGTTCGCCAGCGGCCAGTTTCCGGTCATCTTGTCGGTGTGCTCGAGCTGGGTCTGCAGCACCGCGTAGGCCAGGGGATCATCGGCCTTGACCGACTCCAGGCCCGCCTTGTCCGCCTCGATGTTCGCCGTGAGCACGCGGCGGATCTGCGCAAGCCGCGTCGCCCATTTCACGCTCGTCATGTGCTTGACGAGGGCAAACGCCAGCTCGGGGTTCTTCGAGCTCTTGGAGACGCCAAAGCCGTGGTTGGTCGGCGTCGACCAGTCGCCCGGTGCCTGGGTTGCGCCCAATGTCTCCGGATTGATCCAGCGGCCCTGTCCCTTGACGAAGAAATAGGACGCCGAATGAGCCTGCAGCATGCCGACCGTCCCGGATGCGAAGGCGCCGTTCGGCTCGACCCAGCGGCCGGTCCAGGCGATCTTGTTGATCGCGCCGGCGGCCGTGGATTTGGCGAGACGATCGAGCAGTTCGGCCGCCGCCGCCGTGTTGAAGGCGGGCTTCTTCAGATCGGGCGTGAGGAGCTCGATGCCGTTCATTTTCATCAGCGGCCAGTACAGCCAATCGAAATTCAGCGTCAGGAAGCCCGTCTTCTCGCCCTTGCCCATCGCCTGGGCGGACGTGAGAAGTTCGTCGAACGTCTTGGGCGGCCCGGCGAGCCCGGCCTCCTTCAACATGGTCTTGTTGTAATAGAGCAGGGTCTTGGCGACGTAGAACGGGACGAGATAGTTCTTCTTCTCGTAGACGAAGGAGGACATGTAGTCCGGATTGAACATCTTCACGAAGGCAGGATCGGCCTGGAAGTAGGGTGTCAAATCCAGCAGGGCGCCGTTCGCCGCCCACTCGACCCACAGCGCGCCCTGGATGTCGATGACGTCGGGCGCGGTGCCGGCGACCAGCTGGGTCTGGTAGAAGGCGGGAAGGTCCGGTCCCTTCTTGTCGAGCCATTCGATCTCGACGCCGGGATTGGCCTTCTTGAAGTCCTCGAACTCTTCCTTGAACAGCGCCTCCTGGTCGGCGATGTTCCAGGTCAAGATGCTGATCTTCTTGTTCGATTGCGCCCGCAGATAAGCAGGCATCGCCAGTGTTCCGGCCGCGGCCAGACCCGTCTTGAGAACCGTCCTGCGATCCATCTCATCCTCCCGGCTCGTGAACGCAGAGGCTCTCGATGGGCATCCGTCGTCCGACATGATGGTCGTTTTTTCAAATGTTAGCGCTTGCATAGGCGTGGTCAAGAGTTTGCGGAATCTTTGAAACAGCCAGAGTTTTTGCAGTGCATCTTGATTGACAGAGGCATGAAAGCGCTCTCATTCTTGGCCTCGTCCGATTTTCCTGCGGTATGGCCATGGTGGAAGCGCAGCCCTCGAGACGCTATCGCACTGGCTTGCCTCGCTCGCGGATGGCGGACGTGGCACGGCTTGCCGGTGTCTCGATCTCGACCGTTTCACGCGCGTTGCGTCAGCCCGATATCGTGTCCCCCGATGTGCGCGGCCGCATCGACGAGGCGGTTGCGCGACTGTCCTACCGGCGGAATGTGGTTGCCGGTGCGCTCGCGAGCGCGCGCAGCATGACGGTCGGCGTGATCATTCCGTCCATCATCAACTCCTTCTTCGCCGCGACGATCGAGGCGCTCGAACAGGGCATGGCCGGCAGCGGCTATCAGCTCCTGCTCGGCAATACCGGCTATTCGGCGGAGGCCGAGCGGCAGCTGGTGTCGTCCTTCCTGGCGTGGTCGCCGGCCGCCATGGTGCTGACCGGCCGGCGTCATCACAGCGAGACGGTGGGAGCCCTGCTGTCGAGCCAGATTCCCGTGCTCGAGATGTGGGAGCTCTCCGATCACCCCATCGACATGATCGTCGGCTTCTCTCATCGCGCCGTGGGGCAACTGGTCTTTCAGCACCTTGCCAGGCGTGGCGCGGAGCGGCTCGGCTTCATCGGCGCGTACATGGACAGGGATTACCGGACCGCGGATCGGCGCGCCGGATTTGCCGAGGCCGCATTGCAGGCCGGTTACGATGCGCCGATCGAGGTCCATCTGCCCGAGCGCGCCAGCGCGATGGGAGGGGCAACCGGGCTCAGGGAATTGATGGCGCGAAGTCCCGGCGTGGATGCCGTGTTCTGCAGCAACGACATGATCGCGCTGGGGGCGCTGTTCGAAGCAGGGCGGCGTGGCCTCTCTGTTCCCGGCGATCTGAAGATCTGCGGTTTCGGTGACCTCGAATTCGCCGCCGCTTGCGATCCGCCGCTCACGACGGTGCGGCCGCCGGGACGAGAGATCGGCCTGCAGATCGCGACATTGCTGCGCGGCCGTCTCGAAGGAACGATCGATGGCGGCGGCAGCTTCGACCTCGGCGCCGAGCTTGTGTCGCGCGAGAGCACGTGAGGTGGAGGGCCAATGGCAACGGTAGAGTTCCGCAAGCTCGTCAAGCGTTACGGCACGGTCGAAGTGGTTCACGGAATCGATCTGTCGATCGATGACGGTGAGTTCATCGTGCTGGTCGGGCCTTCCGGTTGCGGCAAATCGACCACGCTGCGCATGCTCGCGGGTCTCGAGGACGTTTCCGACGGCGAGATCCTGATCGGCGCGCGCAACGTCAACGAAACCGCGCCGCGCGATCGGGACATTGCGATGGTGTTCCAGGACTACGCGCTCTATCCCCACCTGTCGGTCTACGACAACATGGCGTTTTCGCTGCTGTATCGGAAAATGCCGCGCAAGCAGATCGACGCACGCGTGCGCGAGGCAGCCGAAATCCTCGGGCTCACGCCGTATCTCGGCCGCCGTCCGAAGCAACTGTCGGGCGGGCAGCGCCAGCGCGTGGCCATGGGGCGGGCGATCGTCCGCAAGCCGCAGGTTTTCCTGTTCGACGAACCGCTTTCAAACCTCGACGCCAAGCTCCGCGGGACCATGCGGGTCGAAATGAAGAAGCTGCATCAACGGCTCGGGGTCACCACGGTCTTCGTCACGCACGATCAGGTCGAGGCCATGACGCTGGCGGACCGTGTTGTCGTGATGAACGGGGGGCACATCGAACAGACGGGATCGCCGGACGAGGTCTATCACGCGCCGGCAAGCCTGTTCGTCGCGGGCTTCATCGGGGCTCCCACCATGAACTTCCTGAGGGCGCAGGCGCTCGATGCCGATACGCTGCGGCTGGGCGAGGGAGAAGTCGTTCGGCGTCGGGGTATGGGCGGCGCCGGCAGCGACGTCGTGTTCGGGATCAGGCCCGAGGACGTCGAGATCGCTTCCGGTGCGCTTCCTCCGGGCTGGGTCGATCTGCCCGCGACCGTCGAGGTCGTCGAGCCGCTCGGCTCGGACACGCTCGTCTTCACCAGCGTCCTCGGCTCGTCGATGACGGCGCGGGTGCGGCCGGATCAGCGGCCGGCGCCCGGCTCGCAGATCAAGCTGAGGGTGAATGCGGAGCGCGCTCACATCTTCGATGCGGGATCCGGCAAGTCGGTCCTGAACGCGGTCCATTCATCCAGCTAGAAGGCGCATCCTCAGTTCGGACGATCATCGTGGACAATGCGGCCGTCGACGATGGTGAGATCGCAGCGCAGGTTCTTGAGCTCCGTCACCGGCAGCGAGGTCGGATCAGCCGAAAGCACGGCGAGATCGGCGGCGAAACCGGGCTTCAATGGTCCTTTCCAGTCCTCGTCGAAGGTAAGACGGGCGCCGTTGACGGTGAAGAGACGCAGCGCTTCCTCGGCGCTGAGTTGCTGTTCGGTCCCGATCACGCGGCCGCTGGTTCGTTCCTCGCGTGCGCAGGTGACCCAGAGGGTGAAGAACGGATCGTAAGGAATGTTGTCGGTGGCGATGGCGAGCGGTATCCCGGCGTTCAGAAGTTGACGATGCGGCACGACCTGATTGCCGCCATCGGGCTCGTCGAGATATTTCTCGCCGCCTTTCCAGAGGTAATAGGTCGGTATCGTGGTGACGAGGACGCCGAGCCGGGCGAGCGCTTCGATGTCGGCCTCACGGGCGCGGCCGATGTGCTCGATGACCCAGCGGCGCGCACGCAGTGGAAAGCGGGCGTCGACCGCCTCCAGTACGGGGACGATCTCGTGGAGCTTGTCGCCCACGATCGTATGCAGGCGCAGATCGAATTCGGCGGCGAGGAAGCTGGCCTCTCGAAAATCGGCCGGTGTCACGGCTTGCTCGACGAAGCCGCTCCAGCCGGTGTCGGGCAAGTGGGCCCGGGCGCATCGCGCCACCTCGGGATCGCCGCCGTAGGCGATGTGGATGCCGGAGACCCGCAGCCAGGGATCCCCGAGGCCGGCTCCGCGCGCGGTGGCGAGCCAGTCCCGCATGATCCGCCGTGCCTCCGTGAGGTCCGACCAGCTCGGGCTGACCACAAGGCCGACGCGGACGGTGAGCTCTCCGAGCTCCCACAGCTTGCGATAGACCGAGATGGTTTCGGCGGCGGATCCATGTCCCTCGTAGATGCTCGTCGTGCCCTTGGCATTGTAGAGGCGTTGCGAGAGGCGAACGCCCTCGATGCGTTCCGCAAATCCAAATCGGGGGACGGCGGGGAGAAGGTCGAATTCCACGGCCGGGCGGTTGTTGCGCTCGACGATGATGCCCGTCGGCTCTCCGTTGGAATCTGTCTCGATGTCCAGGCCGCCGAGGCGGGGCTTGCTGCCGGCATCGATGCCGTTGAGCGCCAGTGCGCGCGAGTTGAGGGCTGAATAGCCGGGCGGCTTGCCCCAGTTGCCGAACACTCCGGGAATGTACACGGGATGGTCGGGAGCAGCCTTGTCGAGTTCGTACCGGTTCGGCAGGCGCTTCTCGGCCAATGAAGCGACCCCGTCAAAATAGAAGGGAGGCCGTCCGGCCGGCATGGTCACGATCCACTGCCCGGGCGGTGTGCTCGCCGCGAGGGTGCGGATCACGCCGATGATGTCGGCAACTGAACGGGCGTCCGCCAGCGAGGCGCGCTGGTGTTTCAGCCCTTCACGCTCCATGTGGGCGTGCGTGTCGTTGAAGCCGGGGATGACGCAGGCGCCCTTGAGATCCAGTTCACGAGCACCGGGAATCGAGGAGACGTCGGCCTCGTCGCCGATCGCCGTGATCCTGCCGCCCTGGAGTGCGATGGCGCTTGCGCGCGGCCGTGCGTCGTCGAACGTGATGATGCCGGCGTTTCGCAGTACCAGAGGCGGCTCCGACGCACCGGTCGGCGGCCTCATCGTGCGCCCTCGTACCAGGGAAACAACCATCCGGCGAGCGCGACGAAGGCGCGATCGGCGAGAAAACCGAAGATGCCGAGTAGAGCGAGGCCAATGAACATGATGTCGACCCGGAACAGCTGATTGCCCTGCGACATCATATAGGCCACACCGGCCGAGGCCCCCGACAATTCGGCAGCGACGAGGACGATCAGCGAGACCGCGATCGCCTGACGCAAGCCAGAGAGGATGAAGGGCAACGCCGCCGGCAAGATGACAAGGAACAGCGTCGCCAGCCGTCCGGCTCCGAGACAGGCCGCGGACCGCAGATAGATGACGTGGACGTCGCGGACCCCGATGTGGGTGGTGATCCAGATCGGGAAGAACGCGCCCCATGTGACGAGCGCAAGCTTGGAGGTCTCGCCAATGCCGAACCATAGAATGCACAGAGGCACCAGCGCGATGGTCGGGATTGCGCGGAAGCCGTGCAGCAACGGCTCCAGCAGATACTGGAAGAAACGGACGCGGGAGGTTATCAGCCCGGCCGCGATGCCGAGCACGAACGCCAGGCCGAACCCCGTGCCGGCGCGACGCAGGCTCACCATGATGTTGTGACCGATTTCGCCCGACTTCAGCATCGGCCAGAACGCTTCCAGGACCTGTGATGGCGGCGGAAAGAGCACCTCGTTGACCCAGTTCGACCAGCGCGGGATCGCCTCCCAGGCTGCGATGAACAGGAGCACGCCGGCGGCGTTCAGCGCGAGCCGTAACAGCACGGCGCGGCGGCGTGCGCGCCAATAGGCGGTCTGGAACTCAGCTTCGAAGCCGGGCGTCTCGGCATCCCGGGACGGCGACAAGGTCCCGTCGGTGGAGGCAATGCTCATGCGGCGCTCCGCGTCGGTACGGCAAGGCTGGCGGAGATCGTGCTGTAGAGCTCTCCAAACGCGGCACTGCTGCGATCGCGCGGATAGGGAGCATCGATCCGGATGTCGGCACGGATCGCGCCGGGGTGAGGGCTCATGACGACGACGCGCTGGGCGAGGAAAGCCGCCTCGTCGATGTTGTGGGTGACGAATATCACCGAGAGTTCACTGTCGCGCCAAAGGCGCAGCAGATCCTCCTGAAGCGCTTGCCGGGTGATCGCGTCGACGGCGGCGAAGGGTTCGTCCATCAGCAGGACCGCAGGCTGGACGACGAGCGCGCGAGCCACCGCCACGCGCTGACGCATGCCTCCGGACAGTTCATGCGGATATTTATCCGCCGCGTGCGCGAGGCCCACACGCTCCAGCGCGGCGAGTGCCCGGCCGGTGCGTATCCGCGATGGATAGCCGCGCATGCGTAGCCCGAATTCCACGTTCTGGCGTGCGGTCATCCAGGCGAACAGGGCGTATTCCTGGAATACGACGCCGCGATCGGGACTTGGTCCCGTCACCGGCGCACCGGCGAAGCTGACGCGGCCACGGGTCGGCGTCATGAAGCCTGCGATCAGATGCATCAACGTGGTCTTGCCACAACCGGAGGGACCGATGAGGCAGACGAACTCGCCCTTGCCGATGGACAGGGAGACGTCGCGCAATGCGAAGCTCGGCGAGCCATCGCGCGTCGCGAAGATCTGCGAAACCGACGCGATGTCGATGAGTGCGTCGCTCATGTCAGGGTGACGCGGTCGGGGCGCAATGCCCTGGTTGGGCCTTCCGCGACAAGCGACCGGAGCAAATGGCGCAAGTCGCCCTTGGGCGGCTTGGCGAGGCCTGCGGCGATGGCCCATTCCGCCTGCGAGACAAGGTCGTCCACGAAGCGTTGGTCGAACCCGATCTTGAACGCGAATGTCGACGTCGCCTCCGCGATATCGGCGGCGGGCGTCTTGATGCGTTCGGCGATCAATTGCGGCCATTCGCGGTCGGTCGTGATCCGTTCCTCGGCCGTGAACAGGGCGCTCAATACCGCCTTGACCAGCTCCGGCTTCTTGTCGATCACAGCCTCCGTCGTCAGCAGCAATTGATGGCTCTGGAAATAGCGCTCGATTCCATCGAAGGTCATCTCCGCGATCTTGCCTCCGGACTGCCGCTGCGCCACCGCGACGGTCTGGCTGCTCCAGCAGAAGCCGTCGATGTCGCCGCGCGTCAGGGCGGTGGCCATGTTGTTCGGCGCGAGATCGATGATGGTGACGTCGTTGGCCTTGAGCCCGGCAAGCTCCAGATATTTGGCGACCAGGTACTGACCGGAGGTGCCGACCCGGGTGGCGATGCGCCGGCCCTTGAGGCTGGCGGGTGTCTTGGGATCGACGACGCCGTCGCTGCGCACGGCGATCTTCATGTCGCGGGAATAGCGGCTGTAATTCGCGATCGCGATCGGCCGGAGACCGGACAGTGCGGCGAACACCAGCGGCGTATCCGTCGAAGCCGAGAAGTCGGCCGAACCGGACAGGAGCGCTTGCATCGCGTCACGGCCGGACTCAAACGACGAAGTCGTCAGCTCGACGCCTTGTTTCTTGAAGTAGCCGGCGGCCTCCGCGACATAGGGCACCGCCCAAGTATAGCCGACGCTGCCATAGGCCAGCACGCCATTCAATTGTTGCTCCGCGGCTGCCCGCCCGCTGAACAGGGCTGCCGCGCCCGCGCCGGCGAGACCCGCGAGCACGTTGCGGCGATCGAACAGGGGCGATGCGGAGCGTTCGGCGGCCGAGGCCGGATAAGAGGAGCGGAGCATGTCAAACCCGTTAACGGAGAGAGGAATCTCGCCGCACTCTGGTGACTCCGCTTCGTTGTGGCAATTGCGGAAATCCGGGGCGTGGGAGAGCAAAATTTTGCGCGAAAGCGAGGAATGAGAATTCCTTTCCCCGCGTGTTCATCCGCGTTGACGCGCAATGCCGTGGATTGCTCAAGGCTCCATTCGGGCGCGTGCGAGCCTGCTCGCGGAGGGGCGCAACGATCGACGCTTCAATCCGCCAAAGGATGGCGCGCGATGATGCCTTGATCGGCACGCGACCGGGATTGAGGACGACGACGTCCTCCACGATGCGATCGGCGACAAAAGCGTTTCCGCGGTGTCATGGGTGATCAACAAGCACAGCGGAGCGACGCTGTTCGTGCGCCGCCGGCAACTGCTCCGTGGCGCGCGATCGATGCGACCGATGGTCGAACGGATTCTTCTTCCGTGCCGGGCTCGATGGGAAGCTTCATCTAACTCACGCCCGATATCCGAAATTGCCAGAGGCGCTGTCTCGCGCGATCCTTGTTGCGCCGCGGACATCGCGCCGCGCACAGAATCGATCCGGAGCCAAACAATGACGAACCCACCCAGCCGCGCCGAGAAGCTATCGAGCTCGGCAGGATCCGTTGCGTTCGATGCGGACGTGCTGGTGCTCGGTGGCGGTCCCGCCGGGACATGGGCTGCGATCAGTGCCGCGGAGCAGGGCGCGCGTGTCGTGCTGGCGGATAAAGGGTTCTGCGGCACGTCCGGAGCGACCGCCGCGGCCGGGACCGGCGTGTGGTACGTCGATCCGATTCCCGAACGCCGCGAGGCGGCGATGGCCAGCCGGGAGAAGCTCGGTGGCCATCTCCAGGATCGGCGCTGGATGGCGCGCGTCCTGGACCGGACCTATGCCCAGAGCAATCAGCTCGCCGATTGGGGCTATCCGTATCCCACCGACGACAGCGGCAAGCCGCAGCGGAATTCGCTCCAGGGGCCGGAATATATGCGTCTGATGCGCAAACGAACCAAGCAGGCCGGCGTCACCATCCTCGATCATTCCCCTGCGCTCGAACTGCTGGTTGACGGAAATGGCGCGGTTGCCGGCGCCGCGGGCTTGCGGCGTCAGAAGGGAGACCGTTGGACGGTCAACGCCAGGGCCGTGGTGATCGCGACCGGCGGATGCGCCTTTCTGAGCAAGACGCTGGGCTCGAACGTGCTGACCGGCGACGGCTATCTCCTTGCGGCAGAAGCAGGCGCGGAATTCACCAGCATGGAATTCTCGAACGCCTACGCGATTTCTCCGGCATTCGGATCTGTGACCAAGACCCTGTTCTACAGCTGGGCGAGCTTCACCGATGAAGAGGGCAGCATCATCCCGGGAGCATCCTCGAAGGGGGGCCGTTCGGTGATCGCACGTTCGCTGCGGAAGGGAGCCGTGTACGCCCGACTGGATCAGGCGGACGCGGAGACGCAGCATCAGATGCGCGTATCTCAGCCGAATTTCTTCCTTCCATTCGACCGAACCGGCATCGATCCCTTTACGCAACGCTTTCCCGTCACGCTGCGTCTCGAGGGAACGGTCCGCGGCACGGGAGGCCTGCGGATCGTCGACGACAGCTGCGCGACGACCGTTCCGGGCCTCTACGCGGCGGGTGATGCCGCAACGCGCGAGCTGATCTGCGGTGGATTTACCGGCGGCGGCAGCCACAACGCCGCCTGGGCAATGTCCTCGGGATATTGGGCCGGCCAGGGCGCCGCCGAGTTCGCGCACCAGCTGGGTGCGACCGTCGGGCGTCAGGCATTCCGGCGCGGCACCATTGGCCTGCGCTCCGGCCACGGGCGAGCATTGCAGCCAGCCGGGCTCGCACAGAATGTCCAGGACGAGGTTTTTCCCTACGAGCTGAATTATTTCCGCGAGGCCGGCCGGCTGGGCGACTCGCTGCGGCGCCTGGACGCGCTGTGGTCGGCGGCGTCGGACGCGGCCGCATCGGACGAGCAGGATCTGCTTCGCACGCGCGAGGCGGCTGCCATGCTCGCGACCGCACGCTGGATGTATCGCAGCGCCCTGGCGCGCAAGGAGAGCCGGGGAATGCATCGCCGCGACGATTATCCCGCCCCGGACGACAGCTATCTTCACCTGGTCACGACGGGCGGGCTCGATGACGTCTGGACATCGACGCGTCCGGTGGCGCCCGCCCATTATTCGGAGGCCGCGGAATGATCGAGGTCATCGATTCGGAGCGCTGCACCTCCTGCGATATCTGCGTCAACGTGTGCCCGACGAACGTCTTCGACAAGACTGACGGCATTCCCAGGATCGCGCGTCAGAACGACTGCCAGACCTGCTTCCTTTGCGAGCTTTATTGTCCTGAGGACGCCATGTTCGTCTCGCCATTCGCGGACGCGCCCCAGCAGGTCGATGTCGCCGCTTTGAAGGAGACGAGCCTGTTGGGCAGCTATCGGCGCGCGGTCGGCTGGGTCGATGAGAGCCGCCACTTGCGGGCGGCGGACCGCAGCTATCGGCTGTTCGGGCATTGAAGACGACGTCAATCGTTCCGGCGCCGGGAAGCCCCGGTGCGTGAACGGCCTGGAAGGATGATCATGTCGCAGATTGATCTGGCCTGGGGCAGTGGACCCTCGGCGCGCTACGAGGCGCTCGCCGCGCCGTTTCGGCCATTGTTCAAGTCGATCAGAGAGGGCGCGGTGGCACGCGATCAGGAACGCCGCCTGCCTTACGATGAGATCAAGGCGCTGCGGGACGCAGGCTTCACGGCGGTTCGCGTGCCGAAGGATTTCGGCGGCGCCGGAGCCAACCTCCCGGAGCTGTTCAATCTCCTGATCGAATTGTCCGAGGCCGATTCCAACGTGACCAACGCGGTCCGTTCGCATTTCGGCTTCACCGAGGACGTCGTCAATTCGCCCGATCCAAAGCGCCGCGAATTGTGGTTGCGCCGCATCGGCGACAAGGCGTTCTTCGGCAACGGCCATAGCGAGATCGGCGACACCAAACTGCAGGCGTTCTCGACGACGGTGTCGGCCAAGAACGGTCAGCTGGTGCTGAACGGCAAGAAATATTACACCACCGGGACGCTGTTCGCCGATTGGATCAACATCGCCGCGCAGCACGAGAATGGCGATCCGGTCGGCGTGGTGGTGTCGCGCCATGCGCCCGGTGTCGAGGTCCTCGACGATTGGGACGGTTTCGGCCAGGCGCTGACCGCAAGCGGGACGACGTTGTTCTCGGACGTTCCGGTCGAGGGCAACCGGGTGATCCCTGTCAACGAGCGCTTCAAATACTCCAATCCGTTCTACCAGCTCGTCCATCTCGCGACGCTTGCCGGCATCGCCCGCGCGGCGGCCAACGACGTCGCGGGGATCGTCAGGAAGCGAACCCGGGTCTTCAGTCATGGAAACGGCAACAGCGCCGCGACTGATCCGCAGATTCTTCAGGTCATCGGAAGGGTTCGCGGCAACGCCTATGCGGCAGGCGCGATCGTCCTGAAGGTCGCCGAGTCGTTGCAGCGTGCGCACGAAGCCCAGCTCGCCGGCGACGCCGATCGCATTGTGGCGGCAATCGCGATCGCCGAGATCGAGCTCGATCAGGTCGTGACCGTGGTGTCGGATCTGGTGCTGGAGGCGACGACGATCATCTTCGACGCGCTCGGTGCGTCTTCGACGGCGAAGAATCTCGCGCTCGATCGTTACTGGCGCAATGCCCGGACGATCGCGACGCATAATCCGCGCGTCTATCGCGATCGTATCGTGGGCGACTTTGCCGTCAACGGGACGCCGCCGCCCGGGCAATACCGGATCGGGACACCATGAACCGGCTCCGGCGTGTGGCGCATCCCGACTGACGAGGAGCTGAAGCGATGGCGTCCCCTTTGCGATTTGGCGTATGGGCCCTGACCCACGGCAGTTGGGCGTCGCGGCACCATCCTCTCGACCCGCCGGATGCATCCTGGAAGCGCGTCAGCCGCCAAATCCGCGAGGCCGAGGCGCTCGGCTACGAATCGACTCTGCTGGCGCAACACATCATTCATCCCAGCGGCGATGATCAGGATCTGCTGGAGAACTGGACCGGCGCTGCCGCATTGGCCGCGGTGACCGGCAAGATCGAGTTGATTTCCGCGATCAAGCCGCTGCTGGTTCATCCGGTGGTGCTGGCGAAGATGGCGCTTCAGATCGAGGACATCAGCCAGGGCCGGTTCGGGATCAATCTGGTGAATGCCTGGTACAAGCCCGAACTGGAGCGTTCGGGCATCGGATTTCCCGATCACGATGACCGCTATGCCTATGGGCGCGAATGGATCGAGATCGTAAGGGAGCTGACGGCGGGCAAGCGCGTCGACTTCCAGGGTCGGCATTTCCACATCGAAGCCTACCAGCTCCGTCCGGGCGACAGGTTTCGTCCTCGACCGACGGTCTATCTCGGAGGCGAATCCGAAGCGGCGCGGGCGCTGGCGGCGGAATCCGCCGACGTCTATTTCATGAACGGGCAGCCGTTCGACGACATTCGCGCGCTGATCCAGGATGTCGCGCGCAGGCCGCGCCGCGGCCCGCCGATCCGCTTCGGGATGTCCGCCTTCGTGGTCGCGCGCGGGAGTGACGCGGAGGCGCAGGACGAGCTCGCGGAGCTGTTCGCGATTTCCGAGCAGGACAAGCCGACCCGTGCTCGCCTGGTCGGCAATGCGGATCCGGAGGCGCAGATGTTCAGGACGGCGGCGAAGGAGGCGAGGGTCGGCACGAACGGTGGCACCTCGGCGCGGCTGGTCGGGAGCTACGACACGGTCGCCGAACGCATCCTGGCGTTCAACGCCATCGGCGTTGAGCTGTTCATGCTTCAGTTCCAGCCGGTCGACGCGAACATGCGGCGTTTTGCGGAGCACGTCATTCCGCGCGTCCGGTGGCTGCAGGCGAGGGCGGCCTGAACCATCGCACGACGAGTGCTGAATTTCGGAGAGCGGCCATGAGCGGAGATCGCCTTTTCCTGTTGAAGCCGGGATTTGAAGATCCGGCGCAACCCGGACGGTTTTTCGTCTGTCCCCACTGCAACGCGATCGAGGGACTGCTGGCGTCCTTCCCCGGCTTGGCGACGCAGATCGAGGTGCACCGCCTGCCGTTCCCGCGGCCGCGATCGGCGATCGTCGACATCCTGGGCGAGCAGCATCAATCGCTGCCGGTCCTGGTCTTCGACCAGAGCCGGCCCGTGCCCGAGGATGCGGACGTCGCCAACGGCTGGCGTTTCATCGACACGACGGAGCGGATCCTTCGCTATCTCGGCGACCGCTACGCGTTTCCGTACATCCATCACTGAGCGTCACGAAATCCATCGGTCGAAAAATTCTCGCGGCCGGCATTCGATCCGCGCAATCCGTCTCTTTTCTCGTTTCAATTTGCCATGGACAGGATGTGACCCCGACCATAACGTTTTGTGATCGTCCGCGATCAGGCAGCAGCGAATGTCGATGGCGCGCAACAGTAACGCAAGACTATTCAAGGTGAATCCCGATGAGTTTTCGACCATTGCATGATCGCGTGGTGATCCGCCGTATCGAGGAGAGCAACAAGACGAAGGGAGGGATCATCATTCCCGACACGGCCAAGGAGAAGCCGCAGGAGGGCGAGGTCGTCGCGGTTGGAAGCGGGGCGCGGGACGAGACCGGCAAGCGTCATCCGCTCGACGTCAAGAAGGGTGACCGGGTCCTGTTCGGAAAATGGTCGGGCACCGAAGTGAAGATCGATGGCGAGGATCTGCTGATCGCCAAGGAATCCGACATTCTGGGCGTGATCGCCTGACACCCGACCCGACCTAACAATCACAGGTGCCGTGACAACCCGCGCATCGCGCGGGACAGGGCACGCATGTCCGAAAGGAAACGATTATGGCTGCAAAAGATGTGAAATTCTCGGGTGATGCTCGCGATCGCCTGCTGCGCGGCGTGGACGTCCTCGCCAATGCCGTCAAGGTCACGCTCGGGCCGAAGGGGCGCAACGTCGTCATCGAGAAGTCGTTCGGGGCACCCCGCATCACCAAGGACGGTGTCACGGTCGCCAAGGAGATCGAGCTCGAGGACAGGTACGAGAACATCGGTGCTCAGCTTCTTCGCGAGGTGGCATCCAAGACCAACGACCTCGCGGGTGACGGCACCACGACTGCGACCGTCCTGGCACAGGCGATCGTTCGCGAGGGCGCCAAGGCGGTCGCGGCCAGCCTCAACCCGCTCGATCTGAAGCGAGGTATCGACATCGCGGTGGCCGAAGCGATCAAGGACATCGAGAAGCGGGCGCGAAAGGTTCAATCCTCGGACGAGGTCGCCCAGGTCGGCACCATCTCGGCCAATGGCGACGCCGAGGTCGGCAAGATCATCGCGAATGCCGTGAAGAAGGTCGGAAACGACGGTGTCATCACGGTGGAGGAGGCAAAGAGCCTCGATACCGAGCTCGATGTCGTCGAGGGCCTTCAGTTCGATCGCGGCTACCTGTCGCCTTATTTCGTCACGAACTCGGAGAAGCTGCTCGTCGAGTTCGAGGACGCCTATATCCTGATCCACGAAGCCAAGCTCAATTCGCTTCACCCGCTGTTGCCCGTTCTGGAGGCCGTGGCCCAGTCGGGCAAGCCGTTGCTGATCGTCGCAGAGGATGTCGAGGGCGAGGCGCTCGCGACGCTGGTCGTCAACAGGCTGCGGGGCGGGCTCAAGGTCGCTGCCGTCAAGGCGCCGGGGTTCGGCGACCGGCGGAAAGCCCAGCTCGAAGACATTGCGATATTGACCGGCGGACAGACGATCTCGGAGGAGCTCGGTATCAAGCTGGAGAAGGTGGCTCTGTCCCAGCTCGGGCGGGCCAAACGGATCCGGATCGACAAAGAGAATACCACGGTCGTCGGCGGTGCCGGAAAGCGCAAGGACATCGACGCCCGGATCGCGCAGATCAGGGCGCAGGTCGAAGAGACCACGTCGGATTATGATCGCGAGAAGCTGCAGGAACGCCTGGCAAAACTGTCTGGCGGCGTCGCTGTGATCCGGGTCGGCGGAGCGACCGAAGTCGAAGTCAAGGAACGCAAGGATCGCGTCGATGATGCCCTGAATGCGACCCGGGCCGCGATCGCGGAAGGCATCGTGCCGGGAGGTGGCGTGGCGCTGTTGCGCGCGAAGGCCGCGATCGGCCGGTTGACGCATGCCAACCCGGACGTACAGGCCGGCATCAACATCGTGCTCAAGGCCCTGGAAAGCCCGATCCGGCAGATCGCCGAGAATGCCGGCGTCGAGGGATCCATTGTCGTCGGCAAGATCCTCGAGAACAGGTCGCCGACATTCGGATTCGATGCACAGAACGAGAAGTACGTGGACCTCATCGATGCGGGCATCGTCGATCCCGCGAAAGTCGTGCGGACCGCTCTGCAGGACGCGGCCTCCATCGCGTCGCTCATCGTGACGACGGAAGCGTTGGTCGCGGAGCTGCCGAAGGACAAAGCCGGAATTGCGGCTCCCGGAGCGGGGGGAGAGTTCTGAGCCGGCAGGCCGGGGTGGGGGTGGTCTGTCGCTCGGAACGGCTGTCGCGTGAGCTCACGATCGGATGGCGGTCTGGATCGTGGGTCTCACGCGACAGTCTTTTTCCAGATCGTGAATGATGAGGGCGCGATGGGCGTGCCCGGGATTGATATTGAAGAGGGAAGGCAGTGTCTTACGACAGAGTGAAACCGGCGCACCGGCGGTTGGCCGGCTCGGCGCGGGCAGCAGCGCGCCTCGGGCGCTTCGCCTTGTACCGCGGCCCTGAAGCCGTCCACGACCATCCGCACGAGTGCCACGGATGGATTGTCGACCTCTTCGGATCCGGGAGCGCATCATGACACGGATCTCGCGGCGAGGCTTTGTTGCGGGGACGGCTGCGCTCGCGGCTTTGTCTCCGATCCGCGCGCAGGAGGGCGCTCCCCGTTCCGGAGGACGCCTGTCCTTCGTCATTCATCCTGAGCCGACCACCCTTGTGTGCTTCAACACGACCGAGGGGCCTGCGATCCAGGCGAGCACCAAGGTCGTCGAAGGTCTCCTGACCTACGATTTCGACCTCAATCCCAAGCCTCAGCTTGCGACCGCCTGGACCGTCAGCGACGACGGCCTCGAGTATCGGTTCGAACTCCGCCGGAACGTGAAGTGGCACGACGGACGGCCGTTTACTGCGGCTGACGTCGTCTATTCGGTGGGCCTGTTGAGGTCGGCGCATCCGCGCGGCCGGACCACCTTCGCGAACCTGCTCGAAGCGACGGCCGTCGACGACAACACCGTCGTCCTGAAGCTGTCCAAACCGGCGCCATATCTGCTCTACGCACTCGCAGCCGGCGAGTCCCCGATCGTGCCGCGGCATGTCTATGAGGGCAAGGGCGATCCGCTCCAGAACCCGAACAACCGCGCGCCCATCGGCACGGGTCCGTTCGTGTTCAAGGAATGGGTTCTCGGCAACTACGTCAGCTATGTGCGCAATCCGAACTATTGGGACAGCCCCAAGCCCTATCTCGAGGCATTGCTGGTTCGCGTGATACCGGACGGAGCGGCGCGCGCCGTCGCGTTCGAGACCGCCGAACTCGATCTGGGTGGATCGACGCCGGTGTCTCCGCTGGATCTCGAGCGCTTCCAGAAGATTCCACATCTCGGGCTCGAGACGCGCGGCTACGAATATTCGCCGACATTGTACGGCCTCGAGTTCAACCTGGATCATCCCATCCTCAGCAACGTCCGGGTCCGCAAGGCGATCGCGCACGCGGTCGATCCATCCGTCATCCTGAATGTGGCCTGGTACGGCCTCGGGGAGCGAACGGCCAGCATCGTGAGCCCGACCCTGAAGCGGTTCTACAATTCCAAGGTGCCGACCTATGCCTACGATCCGAAGGCCGCCGCTCGCCTCCTCGACGACGCCGGATACCCGCTGAAGGGACGGTGGCGATTTGCCCTGACGCACGACTTCCAGCCCTTCGGCGAGAACTTCAAGCGCAGCGGCGAGGCGCTCAAGAGCGCGCTTGCCGCCGTCGGCATCGACGTTACCGTGCGCGGGCAGGATTTCCCGAGCTATCTCAAGCGCGTGTATACCGATCGCGACTACGATTTCACGTTCCATCCGTTCACGAACATGTTCGATCCGACCGTCGGCCTGCAGCGGTTCTTCACCAGCGACAATTACCGGAAGGGGGTCGCCTTCACCAATGCAAGCCATTACGCCAATCCGGAGATCGACAGGCTCTTTGCGGAAATTGCCGTGGAGGCGGACGCCGTGAAGCGCAAGGCGTCGATCGACCGCTTCCAGGAGATCGTCGCCGACGAACTCCCGGTTCTTCCGCTGATGCTGAGCAAGCCCGTGACCGTCTACAACAAGCGGGTGGTCGGACACACCGTCGATAGCGCCGGGCCGCAGGGCAATTTCGCCGATATCTGGCTGCGGTCCTGACCGCAGCCTAGCTCCCTTAAGGGGTGGCGTGGTGGCAAGCCACGCTCTGGCCTGACGGGCCCTTGCGCAGTTCGGGATCCTGCTGCGCGCACAAATCGGTCGCCATCGGGCAGCGCGGTTGGAAACGGCAGCCTGTGCCCGCGCTGCGGGGGTCCGGCAGGTCTCCGGGCAGGGGAGCGGCATATCGGCGGCGCGACGGGTCCGGCACGGCGTCGATCAGTGCGCGCGTATAGGGATGGAGCGGATTTTTCCAGATCTGCTCATGACTGCCGCTCTCGACGATGCGGCCGAGATACATCACCAGAACCCGGTCCGACAGATATCGCACCACCGAAAGATCGTGCGAGATGAACAGCAACGACAGCTTCAGGCTGCGCTTGATGTCGGCGAGCAGATTCAGGACCTGGGCCTGAACCGAAAGATCGAGCGCGGAGACCGGTTCGTCGCAGATGATCAGGTCCGGCCCCAGGATGAGGGCACGCGCGATGCCTATCCGCTGCCGCTGGCCACCCGAGAATTCGTGAGGATAGCGCGAGGCCGAATCCTCGGGCAGGCCGACCTGCGAGAGGATCTCGCCGACCCGCTGCCGGCGTTCGCTGCGCGAGCCCACGCGGTGAACGTCGAGCGGCGCGCCAAGGATGTCCCCGATCGTGTGCCGCGGGTTGAGCGATGCGAACGGATCCTGGAACACCATCTGCAGCCTGCGGCGATAGGAGCGCAGGCGCTGGTCCGGCAATGCGGTGAGATCGGTTCCGTCGAACGTGATGCTGCCTCCGGACGGCTCGACCAGCCTGAGGATGGTCTTGCCCAGGGTAGACTTGCCGCAGCCGGACTCTCCGACGAGGCCAACGGTCTCGCCCGGAGCGATATCGAACGAAACGCCGTCGACAGCGTGGACCGGCGTCGAGCCCGAGCGATAGGTTGTCCTGAGTTCAGAGACTGACAGCAGCGTCATGGGGCGTTCCGTGAGAGTCGTGGACGAGGTCGGCATGGCAGGCTACGCGGCGCGCCGGCCCTGTTTGCCGTTCGGACGGGAATTGGGTTCGGCAGGGTGCAAGCCGCTCCGAGCATCGCGGCGAGAACGGGCAGCCTTGCTGGTTTGCGGCAGAGGCGATGCTGCCGGGAATTTCGGCCAATCTGGCGTTCCGGTAGTGCAGCCGGTCATGCAGGCGCGGCGAGGCAGCCAAAAGGCCGCGCGTATACGGATGAAGAGGGCGCGCGAACAGCTCGCCGGGCGAGGCTTCCTCGACCTTGCGCCCCGCATACATGACGACGACACGGTCGGCCCATTGGCCGACCAGGCCGAGATCGTGGGTGATGAGCAGGAGCGAGAGCGACAATTCACGGCGCAGCCGGTCGAGCAATTCGAGCACCTGCGCCTGGATGGTCACGTCGAGCGCCGTCGTCGGTTCATCGGCAATCAGGATCTTCGGCTGGCACGCCACTGCGATCGCGATCATGACGCGCTGGCGCATTCCCCCGGACAGGCGGTGCGGATAGTCGTCGAGACAGCGCTCCGGATTGGGTATTCGAACGAGGTCGAGCAGCGCCGCCGCTTCGCGGCGTGCCTGTGCCCTGGTCAGTCCGCGATGCAGGCTGAGCACCTCCGTGATTTGCCGCCCGATCGTCAGCACCGGATTGAGCGACGTCATGGGTTCCTGGAAGATCATCGCGATGTCGCGGCCCCGCCGGCGCCGCATCTCGATATCGGACAATGCGAGGAGATCTTCCTCACCGAGCCGGACACGTCCGGACGCGATGCGCGCCGTCTTCGGCAACAGCTGCATCAGGGCCAGCGCGGTCAGGGACTTGCCGGAGCCGGACTCGCCGACGACGGCGAGCGTCTCTCCCGGTGCAACGGCAAAGCTCAGATTCCGGACCGGCGTGGCGCCCGGAAAGCTGATGGTGAGATCCTGGATGTCGAGCAGGGCGGTCACGTCAGCGCTCCCGGCTGAGGCGAGGATTGAGAACGTCCGTCAAACCGTCGCCGATCAGGTTCAACGACAGCACGGTGAAGACGATGACGACACCTGGCAGGGCCGTGAGGTACCAGGCCGTCCTGATCAGCTCGCGACCGGAGCCGATCATGCTACCCCAGCTCACGACATTGGGATCGCCGAGACCGAGGAACGACAACGCGGCTTCCATCAGGATCGCCGAAGCGACCATGACCGATGCCGTGACGATGATCGCCGGCAGCGCATTGGGCAATATCTCGCGGACAACGATCCGGGCGTGACCGAAACCAAGGCTTCTTGCCGCCATCACGAATTCCTTCTCGCGAAGCACCCTGAATTCCGCTCGCACGAGGCGGGCAATCGTCGGCCACGTGACCAGTCCGATGGCCCAGGTCACGGTGACGATGGATGGCTGGGCGATCGCGACGAGGACGACGAGCAGGATGAAGCTCGGCACCGTCTGGAACAGCTCGATCACGCGGACGAGAATGTCGTCGACACGGCCACCGCGATATCCGGCGGTTGCGCCGACGAGGATGCCGACCGTGAGCCCGATCGTGGTTGCGACGAACCCGATCAGAAGCGAGACGCGCGCGCCGTGCATCAGGCCTGCGGCCACATCGCGGCCGAGCGAGTCCGTTCCAAGCGGATAGGCGAGATCCTGCCCCGGCCACAGCAATGGCCGCGCCACCATGCCGAGCGGATCGGACGGATAGAGCACGGGCGCCAGCGCCGCGGCGGCGACGATGGACAGCAACAGCAGGGCGCCGGCGACGAACGACGGATTTCGCCGGAGACGGCGCAACAAGTGAGGCCGCACACGCTCCACCTCGGTGGCGACGACATGCGTGTCCGGCGCGTGGATATTGGGCCAGTCGGCATCATCCGGCACGGGAGTCGGAACGTTGGGAGTGCTTCGCTTGGTCGATGCGGTCGATTGGAGAGCGGTGCCGGCCATGATCATCGGGTCTCGATGCGAGGGTCGAGCCAGGCCTGAACGAGATCGACCGTCATGTTGGCGATGATCACGAGCAGGGAGGACAGGAGGAGGATGCCGAGAAGCACGCTGAAGTCGCGGCTCATCACCGCCTCGAAGGCGAGACGGCCGAGCCCCGGCCAGCTGTAGACGGTTTCGACCACCACGGCGCCGCCGAGCAGGCCGCCGAAATGCATGCCGGCAACGGTGGTGACCGGCAGCAACGCGTTGCGCAGGACGTGGCGCACCGTGATGGTGAGTGGCGACAGACCCTTGGCCGCGGCCGTGCGGACGTAGTCCTGGGCCTGGGCCTCGAGCATCGCGGTGCGCGCAAGCCTGGAATAGATCGCGATGTAGAAAAGCGCGAGCGACAGCGCGGGAAGAACCATGTAGCGCGCCCGATCGAGCAGGGCGGCGACCCCGCCATTGGTCGAACCGATCGTCGTCGAGCCGCCGCTGGGCAGCCATCCCAGCTTGACGGAGAATAGCAGGATCAGCATGAGGCCGATCCAGAAGCCGGGGACCGAGTAGAGCAGCGTCACGACGATCGAGATCACTCGGTCCGGCCATCGTCCCGCGTACGTGGCCATGACAATGCCGAGCGCGATACCGCCGGCGAGCGCGATGATCAGGGCGGTCGCCATGAGGGCGACCGTGCCAGGCAGGCGCTGTCCGATGATGTCGGCAACAGGCAGATTATATCGTGGCGAGTAGCCAAGGCTGAAGTGAACGAGATTATCCAGATAGGCGATGAGCTGCACGAGCACGGGCTGATCCAGGCCGAAGCGTGCGCGCAAAGCCGCGACCGTTTCCATCGTCGCCGATCCCGACTCTCCGGCCAGGACATCGGCGGCATCGCCGGGAGCGAGCTGCAGAAGAAAAAAATTGATGATGACGATTCCGATCACGGTCGGAACGGCCTGCCATATCGTTCGACGCAAACTGTTTGCGATGCGCTGGATGCTCGACATGTTTCTTCTAACTTTCGAGATGGGCCAACAAAATGCTTTTGATCGCGGTCCGGCGCGCGAGCGGCGACATCGCCACGCTGTCGTTGTGGTGCGGTTGACAAGGCCGAAGGCCGATATCAACGTCGATGCACGCGCGTGCGATCGTGTCGACACTGCGAACCGGCAGCGAACGGCGCGCATCATCAAGGCGGATGTGATCATGACGATAGTACACAAGCCCGGCGAAATCGTCGGCTGGCCTGTCTTCCCGAGCCCGGCGCAATATCCCGACAGCCCGCTGGCGAGATCGCTGAAGCAGCCGTTGCTGCTCGGCTTGTTTCTTCCGATCCAGGCCGGTGGCTGGAGCGCATCGACGCTGCCACGTTCGACCACCTGGACTTTCGACTACAATCGCGATCTGACGCTCGCGGCCGAAGCCTTCGGCTTCGATCTCGTCTTTGCCTTGTCGCAATGGCTGCCGAAAGGCGGCTATGGCGGCGTGTTCAGCGGCCAGGCGCTCGATTCCTTCATCACGACGGCGTCGCTCGCCGCGGTGACGTCGCGGATCATGCTGATCTCGACCATCCATGTGCTTTACGGTCCCATCCATCCCCTGCATCTCGCCAAATACGGCGCGACGCTGGACCACATCTCGGGAGGGCGCTGGGGCATCAACGTCGTGACCGGCCATCGCGCCGTCGAGCACGAAGCGTTCGGCTGGAATCAGATCGAGCACGACAGGCGTTATGAACTGGCCGCCGAATTCCTGGAGGTATTGCAGCGGCTGTGGAACGACGAGGAGAACTTCTCGTTCTCCGGACAGTCGTCCTGGCGCCTCAGCAATGCGTTCGTGACGCCCAAGCCGCGATTTGGCCGACCGATCCTGGTCAACGCGACCGGGTCGGATGCTGGAATCTCTTTCGCCGGCCGCTATTCCGACATCGTGTTCATCACCAGCCCCGAGGGCTCGTCCTTCGAGAGCGCCATCGAAGTGCTGCCGGCCCATGCGCAGCGCGTCAAGCAGTCGGCCATCGATGTCGGCCGCGAGGTTCGCACCTTGCTGAACCCCATGGTCATTTGCCGCGAGACCGAACGGGAGACCTGGCAGTATCACGACGCCATCGTCGCCGGTCTCGATCCGGCGGCCAGCATGCAGAACTTCGCCAGCGATGCGCATGCCTGGAAGGGGCGCGTGGGCCGGGATGCGCCCAAGCGACGCGCGATCGGCGGCAACATCGAGGTGATCGGCACGCCCGAACAGGTCGTGGAGCAGTTCGTGCAGCTCAAGAAGGCCGGAATCGACGGGCTTCAGCTCAGCTTCTTCGACTTCAAGCCGGATCTCGACTTCTTCGGCCGGCGCGTGCTCCCGCTGATGGAGCAGGCCGGGCTGCGCCATGCCGTGCCGAAGCTCGCGGTCGGGTGAGCAGGAGTGCATGAGATCTAGGCCGATGTGGGCTCACGCTGCGGCTCGGCTGCAGCGTGATGACGAAACCGGGCGGCGGGATGCGACGAGGGCAGGCGGGCCCGGCCGGCGCCAAAGATCTTCTCGCGTAGGGTGCCCGACGCATACTCGGTCTTGTAGACGCCGCGTCGCTGCAATTCGGGTACGACGAGTTCGGCAAAGTCCTGATAGCCGCCGGGCGTCACCGCGTAGCTGAGGTTGAAGCCGTCGATGTCGGTCTCGTCGACCCAGGACTGAAGCTGATCGGCGACCTCGGTGGGCGATCCCACAATCACCGGGCCGCGTCCGCCGATGCCGTTGTGCTCGATGATCTCGCGGATCGTCCACGGCCGCTCCGCGCGCGAGAACGAGTCGATCATCGACGTGACCGCGTTGTCCTTCTTCACCGTCGGGAAGGGATCGTCGAGGCTGTAACGGGAGAGATCTAGTCCGGTCCAGCCCGACAACAGGGCGAGCGAGCCCTTCGGATCGATGTAGCGCTGGTAGTCGCGGTACTTTGCCTCGGCTTCGGCGCGGGTCTCGCCCACGATGACGGTCACGAGGGCATAGAAGCGGATGTCCCGGGCATCACGGCCGAAGGCGCGGGCACGGGCTCTGGTTTCGGCCACGTTCGTCGCTGTCGGCGCCTTCGAATGGTCGCCGAGAAAGACCGCTTCCGCGTGCCGCGCAGCAAAATCCTTGCCGCGATTGGAGGCGCCGGCCTGAAACAAGAAGGGCGTCCGCTGCGGCGAGGGATGCACCAGGTGGATCGCGTCGATCTTGAAGTGAGCGCCGTGATGGTGGACTTTCCGGATCCGGGACGGATCGGCAATGATGCTCCGGACCGGATCGACGACGACGGCTTCGTCGTCCCAGCTTCCTTCCCAAAGCGCATAGACGGCATCGAGGAATTCATCGGCGAGGTCGTAGCGCGGGTCATGCGCCATGATGCTGTCGCGGCCGACGGCGCGCGAGGCCGCGTTGGAATAGCCGGTAACGATATTCCAGGCGACGCGTCCCTGGGTCAGGTGGTCGAGCGTCGAGAACCGGCGCGCCAGCGTGAAAGGCGGCTCGTACGACACGGGCGCGGTGATGCCCAGGCCCAGATGCTTCGTGACATGCGCCATGGCCGAAACCAGCAGCATGGGATCGAGCTTCGGGATCTGCGCGCCGGTGCTGAGGGCCGCATCGGCTGTTCCGGCATAGACGTCGTGGATGCCGATCCCGTCCGCGATGAAGATGGAGTCGAACTTGCCGGCCTCGAGGGTCTTGGCGACGTCGGTCCAATAGTCGAGCGTTGAGAAATCGAGCGAGCGGTCGTTGGGATGGCGCCACAGTCCGGGAGAGAGATGGACCGGGCTGAAGATGGCAAAGCCATTGACTTGGATGATCTTGGACACGGCGAAGTCTCGTCAGGTGGGCGGTTACTGGAAGGCGGAGGGGTCTGGATGGGCGCCGGTGAGAAACCAGTTCCCGACGTTGCGCGTCTTGTATTCCGCCGGATTGTGCAGCGTGTGGATGCGCACATTGCGCCAGAAGCGATCGTAGCCGTTGGCGATCGTCGCCGAGCGCGCGCCCATGACCTCGAAGATGCGGCTGGTGACGTCGAGCGCGACTTCGCCGGCGTGAACGTTGGCGCCTGCGATCACGACGGAGGCCTCGCCGCGCTCCTGCGCGGTGAGGTCGCGGCCGCGAGACCAGACACGTTCGAGCGTCGCTGCGGCCTCGTCCGCGAGGAGGGTTGCCGCCTTTACCCGCGTGTAGAGCTCGCCATAGACCCGCCTGATCCAGGGATCATCGGTGTGCCTCTCGACCCCCGAATGGAGCCAGGGCCGGGACTTGTCGCGCGTGTAGTCACGCGCGGTGATCAGGGCGCCCTGCGCGCTGCCGATGAAGACGTTGAGCAGTGTGGATTGCTGCAGAAACGGGGTGATGGTCTGATAAGGGCGACCGCCGTCCGGCTTGTGGTCCAGCACCTCGTTGCGATGGACCCGCACGCCCGTGTAGGTCACCCGGCCGCTTCCGGTCTGCCGCTGCCCGAACCCGTCCCAGTCGTTCTCGATCCGGATGCCGTCGCGCGTGGCTGGAATGGCGGCGAAGCCGCGCGCGTTGGTTTCGTGGTCCTCCCAGGCAACCTGGAGATAGTCGGCGATGTGGGACCCCGATGTGAAGGGACGATAGCCGTCGAGGACGACGCCCTCGCTGTCCCTGCGGCCGAACAGGCTTTTCGAGAAGCTGTTGGCGGTGTTGCCCCAAAACCAGTTGCCGGCGGCCGAGCGGCGGAAGATATCCGCGGCCTGCTCCGTCGTGCCGCGCAGATGGGCCGCATGCTGCGAGCCGAAGTGATACCCGTAGAGATGGCCGAGCGCGCCGTCCACCTTGGCGAATTCGCGGACGATCTTGAGCGCCGTCGACCATGTCTCGCCCGAGCCGCCGAATTCTTGCGGAATCAGAAGATTGAGCAAGCCGCTCGCCTTGAGAAGCGCCAGCTGCTCGAGCGGCCTGCCGCCGGCGCGGTCGCGCTCGGCGGCGTCCCGGGCGAAGATCTCACGCAGGCCGGCGGCTTTGGCGAAAGAGGGATTCGACGTGTCGAGTTCGAAAGTCACTTGGCGATGCCTTGCATGTTGGTCAGGCCTGCAGCCAGACGTTCGCGAAATTCGCGGACGGGCCGTCGATGGTCGTGGTGTGATCACGCAGCTTGCGGCTGGCGATGGTCAGGTTCGCGCCGGTCACCAGGTTGATGTCGGGCAGGTCGGTGGCGACGATGACCTGGAAAGCGCGAAACAATTCGCGCCGCTTGGCCGGGTCGCTCTCCACCGCGGCGGCTTCCAGCAGCCGGTCGACTTCCGGATTGCTGTAACCCGAGCCGTTCGAGAAGGGGACGCCGGGCTTGAAGTTCTTCGACCAATACAGGCGCTGAACCCCGACCGTCGGATCGAAGGAATGGCTCATGCCGTTGCTCATGAAATCGAAGTCGCGATTGGTGTAGGTGCGCTTGAACCAAGTCGGCACGTCCTGGGCCCGCAGCGTGACGCCGATGCCGACATTGGCGAGCGCCTGGCGCGTGTAGGCGCCCAATTGCTGATAGGTCTCGCTGTAGGGCATGTAGTCGTGGAAGACCTTGAAGCGCGTTCCGTCCGGGCCGCGGGGCAATCCGGCGGCATCGAGCAGGGCTTCGGCCTTCTTCGGATCGAAGTCGTGACGGGGGATGTCGGGATTGTAGAACTGCTTCAGCGCGGGGCTGATCGCGGCCGGCGCATCCCGGCTCCAGCCGTAGAAGACGACGCGGTTGATGGCCTCGCGGTCGATGGCGTGGGCGACAGCGCGGCGAACCTCGGGCCTGGCGAAATGGGGATTGGCCAGATTGAACTCCAGCCGGTAGACGATCGGCTGGTAATCGTAGCCGCGCGTTTCGATCACCAGATTGGGATTCGCCTTCAGCGCTTCGATCTGTCCGAGCGGCACCGGCGTGTCCGGCGCATAGTGAATCTCGCCGGTTTCAAGCGCGACTGCGCGGGCATTGGCGTCGGCGATGAACCGGATGACGATGCGGTCGAGATACGGCTTGCCCGGATCCCAATAGTTCGGATTCCGCTCGAGCAGGATATGGCTTCCCTGCTTCCACTCCTTGAACACGAAGGGGCCTGTCCCGATCGGCGCGCGCCCGTTGGCGTTGGTGCTGGGATCCGAGCCTTCGTAAACGTGCCGCGGGACGATCGGCGATTCCGAGGCCGTGAGCGCGGCGAGCAGATAGGGCGCCGGCTTGTCCAGCACGATCTCGGCGATGTGCGGATCCGGCGTGAGGACCTCGCGCACCGAGGACAGGGTGCCGCGTCCGCGCGGATGATGCTGCTTGAGCAGCTCGATGGAGTAGGCGACGTCGGCCGAGCTGAAGTCCTTGCCGTCATGCCATTTCACCCCGCGCCGGAGCTCGAACCGGTAGCGCAGCCCATCGTCGCTGATCTGCCAGGCGGTCGCGAGCTGCGGCCGCGGATTGAAGTCGAGGTCGAACGTGACGAGGCCTTCCGTGACTTTCGCGTTGACGCGCGTGGTGGGACCGGCCGTATGCGTGAGGCTGACGAGAATCGGAGGCTCCGGCTGGATCACGATGTTCAGCGTGCCGCCGCGCCTGGGTTCTTCGGCGGCAAGAAGTTGTCGTGGTGCAAGTCCGCTCGCGGCGGCGCCGGATGCCAACAGAAATGCCTTCGCGATCTGCCTGCGTGAAAGTTCGTTCATTGCCGCCCGCTTGCGTTGGAAAATATCGTCGCACCAATAATTCACCGAAGGATCGGACAATCAATCCCGCGACACGCCAGATCGAATAATGAAAATTTTGCTGCTGCCCACGCGCAGAGCCGTGCAAGCGAACGTGCGTCGTCGCTTCAAACAACAAAAGCAAATTCTCCGCGAAGCGTGCCTAACATGGCGGCGCTGCAGCGGTGCCGCGCGATCTCGTGACATGGCGGCAGTGGCGCAAGCGAAATCGGACGGAGGACGTGATGCGGCTCGATCGCCGGACGTTTGGTCGTGGAATGGTCGCTTCGGGAGCGGTCGCGCTGCTTCCGCCGGTGCGAGGCGCAGGCAAGCCCGTCTCCGGCGGCACTCTGAACTGGGTCTATTATCCCGACCCATCGGCGATCATTGCCATCAACACATCGTCGGGGACGGGACAGACGATCGGCAGCAAGATCAACGAGGGCCTTCTGGCCTATGACTATGATCTCAACCCGCGTCCCGTGCTGGCGACGTCCTGGACGATCAGCGAGGACGGAAAGCGCTACAGCTTTCAGCTGAGGCCCGGCGTGAAATGGTCCGACGGAAAGGACTTCACGTCAGAAGACGTCGCGTTCTCGATCGAGCGTCTGAAGATCGCCCATCCGCGCGGCCGCATCACGTTCGCGAATGTCGAGGCGATCGAAACCCCGAACCCGCTGACCGCCATCGTCGTGCTGTCGAAGCCAGCGCCGTTCCTGATCACCGCGCTGGCCGGCGCCGAATCGCCCATCGTGCCGAAGCATGTCTACAGCGCGCTCAAGCCGGACGAGCAGCCGCGGCTGGAGCAGACGATCGGAACGGGGCCGTTCATCCTTCGCGAATGGGTTCCGGGCAGTCATCTGTTGTTCGTCCGCAACCCCAATTATTGGGATGCGCCGAAACCCTATATCGATCGTCTCGTGCTCAAGGTCATCCTGGATCCCGCCGCGCGCGCGGCGGCCCTGGAGGCGGGAGAGGTCGATATCGGCGCTACGCCGGTGCCGTATGGCGACATCGAGCGCTTCAAGCTCGACAAGCGGTTCGTCGTCGATACCACGACCTATGCCTATTCCGGACCGCAGCAGCAGCTGTTTTTCAACTTCGATACCCCGCTGTTGCAGGATCGCCGTGTACGCAAGGCGATCGCCCATGCGATCGATCTGAAAGCGCTGCTGAACGTCGTGTTCTTCGGTTACGGGCTCGTCTCGCCATCGCCGGTCAGCACGGCGCTGCCGAAGTTCTACGACCCCAGGATCCAGGCGTGGCCGTTCGATCCGACGACGGCGGAACAGCTTCTGGACGAGGCCGGCATCGTGCGGGGCGCCGGCGGCATCAGAGCCAGGCTCAGGTTGACGCAGAACCCGTTCCTGCCGGCGAGCCTTGCCGATTTCCTGCGCAATTCCCTGCGACGTGTCGGGCTCGATATCGAGATCCAGCGCTACGATCTCGCGACCTATCTGAACGTCGTCTATCGCGACAGGGCCTTCGACCTGACCGTCGAGAGCCTGTCGAACACGTTCGATCCGAGCCTTGGCATTCAGCGTGCCTATTGGTCGAAGAACTTCCGGATCGGGCTGCCGTTCTCGAACGCCGCGCACTACAGCAACCAAGAGGTCGACGGGTTGCTCGAAGCGGCGGCGGTCGAGCCGAATGTCGAGAAGCGGAAGGAGTTGTGGGCCAGGTTCCAGTCGACCATTCACGAAGAGGTGGCTTCGGTCGATCTCGTGGCGGCGGGCGGCGTGATCATCGCCAACAAGAAGGTTCGCGACTTTGCACCTGGCGGCGAGGGACTGAACGGAAGTTTCGCCGATCTCTGGATCGATCCGTCGGCATGACCCGCAAAATCATATTCTTCCGCGTTCGGCAGTCCTTGAAGAAGAGTCATAGCGCCAAGCGCCGAAAGATTGAAAATCTGTGAGATTGCGCGAACCGGAAAGCAATCGTCATATTGCAGCCCGAACAGCGCTTGTCAGCCTGGGTGACCGAAGGAGCATTGCATGTCGCGTCGCAAGGAGAAATTATCCCTCGGCGCCTTCCTGCTCTTCACCGGTCACCACGTCGCCGCGTGGCGGTCACCGCAATCGTCCGACAGCCAGTCCCTGGCGGATTTCGTGCAGTTTGCCCGGATCGCGGAGGAAGCCAAGTTCGACGCGATCTTCCTGGCAGACATGGTCGGCGTGCGTGTCGACCGTATCGAGGCCTCCAGCCGCAAGGCGCATAACGGCGTCTATCCGTTCGAGCCGCTCACCTTGTTGTCCGCGCTCGCGGCCGTCACGTCCAGGATCGGACTGGTCGCGACGCTGTCCACGAGCTTCAGCGAGCCCTTCAACGTAGCCAGGCAGTTTGCCTCGCTCGACCGTCTGAGCGGCGGCCGCGCCGGCTGGAATCTCGTCACGTCGACCGAGGCATCAGCGGCGTTGAACTTCGGTCATGACGGCCTGAGCCCCCACGCCGAACGCTACGGGCGCGCGGAGGAGTTTGCCGACGTGGTGCTCGGCCTCTGGGACAGCTGGGAAGACGACGCGTTCGCGCGTGACCGCGCGACGGGCGCGTATTTCGATCCGGCGAAGGTTCATCTGCTCAATCACGAGGGGCGTCACTTCAAGGTGCGCGGTCCGCTGAACATCCCGCCGTCGCCGCAGGGACGCCCTGTCCTGGTGCAGGCGGGATCGAGCGGCCCGGGCAAGGAGCTCGCCGCCCGAACGGCGGAGGCGATCTTCACCGCGCAACAGACGCTCGGCGACGCGGTCTCGTTCTACGCCGACGTGAAGAGCCGGCTGCCCAAGTACGGCCGTGATCCGGATGATCTGAAGATCCTGCCGGGCATATTTCCGGTGGTCGCCGAAACCGAGAGCGAAGCCAGGGAGAAGTTCGACGAGCTGCAATGGTTGATCCTGCCGCAGGTCGGTCTCGATCTGCTTGCCGGCTTCCTGGGGGCGCCCGAGATCATCCATGCCGATCCCAACGGGCCGATCCCGCAATTGAAGGAAACCGAAGGCGGCAAGAGCAGGCAGGTGCTGTTGCTCGAGCTGGCGCGCCGGGAAGGGCTGACGGTTCGTGACCTCTATCTCAGGATCGCCGGTGCGCGAGGGCACTGGCAATTGGTGGGAACGCCCGTGCAGATCGCGGACCAGCTCGAGGAGCGCTTCCAGAACCATGGCGCCGACGGATTCAACATCATGTCTCCGACCTTGCCGGGTGGTTTGAAGGACTTTGTTCGACTGGTGGTTCCCGAATTGCGCCGTCGTGGTCTGTTCCGCGACGACTACGAGGGCACCACCCTGCGCGATCATCTAGGCCTGCGCCGGCCGCAACCGGTTTGGCGCCATGCAGCAGCGGCCGCCGAATAGAGCGGGTCATCTGAAGGAACTGAGCAATGATCGGAAAACGCATCCTGTTGCGCCTCGTGCTGGCTGCAGCATTCCTGTCGACCGGGGCAGTATCGCCGGGCCTGACGGCCGACACGATCACGGTGAGAATCGGATTTGCATCGGTCGGGGCCGACAATCGCCAGTTCTCGGGCGGCTCGTCCGCCGGGGTCGCGCATTCCGAGCACTATCTCGACCGTGAGCTCGCCGACCGGCCGGACGTGAAGATCGAATGTTACTTCTTCAAGGGCGCAGGACCCGCGGTGAACGAGGCGTTCGCGAACAACCAGCTCGATTTCGCGATCCAGGGTGATCTGCCGGAGATCATCGGCCGCGCGAATGGCCTGAAGACCCGGATCCTGATGGCGTCCGGCGCCCATGCGCCGATCTATCTGGCGGTGCCCTTTGGTTCGCCGGTCCGCAAGGTGGCCGATCTCCGCGGCAAGAAGGTCTCGATCTTCCGGGGGACCAACAATCATCTCGCCGCCGTGAAAGTGCTCGCCGGCAACGGTCTGCAGGAGCGCGACGTCCAGGTCATCAACATGGACACGGCCACGACCAACGCGGCACTGACCTCCAAGGACATCGATGCGGCCTTCGGCAATTTTCCCCTGGCGAGCCTCGCCGAGAAGAACATCGCGGAGATCGTCTACACGACCAAGGGCGACAACCCGGCCTATGAGCGCCATTCCACGCTGATCGGGCAGGACGCCTTCATCAAGGCGCACCCCGACATCACGCAGAAGATCGTTTCCGCGATCGTCCGGGCGGCGCGGTGGTCGTCGGAGGAAGCCAATCGCGAGGCGTTTTTCGAGATATCGGCGCGGACCGGCTTCCCGGCCTCGGGCTACCGCTTCGACTTCTCGAATCAGGAGCTGAAGTACCGCAACACACCGATCGTCGATGCCTCGATCATCGAGAGCTATCGGGTGCAGGCGAAGCAGGCCAAGGAATTCGGCCTGCTGCGGCGGGATGTCGAGATCGACGGATGGTTCGATCGCTCGTTCCTCGATGCCGCGCTCAAGCAGCAGGGACTGGTCGGCTATTGGCAGGAGTATGACGCGAGCGGCAAGCCGCTGGCGGCGGGGCAATGACCGCCGTGTTGCCGTTGCAAGCGGCGTCTCTTGCCGAGGTTGAGCCTGGTCGGGGGCGCCTCGAGATTCGCAACGTCTCGAGATCGTTCGTCGTCAACGGCGAGAGCTTCGAGGCGCTCAAGGATGTGTCGCTTGACGTCGACGCGGGCGAGTTCGTCGTTCTGCTGGGGCCGAGCGGATGCGGAAAGTCGACGCTGCTGCGATTGATTGCCGGGCTCGATCGTGATTTCCGCGGTAGCATCAGCCAGGACGGTGAACCCGTCGCCGGAACCAGCCTCGATCGCGGGATCGTATTCCAGGAAGCGCGGCTGTTTCCATGGGCGACCGTCGCGCAGAATATCGCGCTCGGCCTCAAGAACGCGCCGCTCAGCGAGCGTGCCAAGAGGGACTCGGTCGCGGCGCATATCTCGCTGGTCGGTCTCGACGGATTTGCAGAGGCCTATCCGCATCAGCTCTCCGGTGGGATGGCGCAGCGTACGGCAATCGCCCGCGGTCTGGTCAATCGGCCACGGCTGCTGCTGCTCGATGAACCCTTCGGCGCACTCGACGCGTTGACGCGGGCTCGCCTGCAGATCGAACTGCAGCGCATCTGGGCGCATGAGAGGATCAGCATGATCCTCGTGACGCATGACGTCGATGAAGCCGTTCTGCTCGGCGACCGCGTCATCGTGCTTGCGCCTCGCCCGGGTCGGGTCGCCCGCATCTTCGACGTGACGGCCCCGCGCCCGAGGTCCCGAAGCAGCGACGATCTCGTCCGCATCCGCAACGACATTTTGAGAACATTGGGGGACGGCGATAGCGGCTCCGTCCCGCATGATATCCCGGGTGGAGCGGCCGAATGAGTGATGCTGCCATTCGGTCGTCGTCTCCGCCACGCGCGGCATGGCGAGCAAATCCGCGCCGGTTCCTGGCCGACGGGACCGGGCAGGCGGTTCTTCGGCGTCTGGTGGATTTCGCCTGGCTGCTGGTGCTGCCGGCCGTCGCGCTTCCGATCTGGATCATCGGCGCGGATCGGGGCTGGTTGCCGGAGCAGATTCTGCCGCGACCGAGCGATGTCCTGCACACGCTGCAGGACATGATCACGAGCGGGGAACTGGCCCAGCACGCCGGTTACAGCCTGAGGCGGGTCGCCTATGGTTTTGCGGTCGGCGCGGGGGCGGGCCTTGTGATCGGGTCCGCCATGGGGCTGTCGCGCCGGGTGGACGAATACGTCCGTCCGCTGTTCACGGCCATTGCGCAAGTGCCGGCGCTCGCCTGGATTCCCCTGGCGATGCTGCTGCTGGGTATCGGCGAAACGCTCAAGATCGTGGTGATCGCCAAGGCGGCGTTCGTACCGGTCGTGATGAATACCAGCGCCGGCATCGCCAACGTGCCGAAGGCGTTTGTCGAGGTCGGCGAGACCTTTCGTTTCACACCGCTGCAGATGCTGCGGCATGTCGTGCTTCCGGGAGCGGTGCCGCCCATCTTCACAGGCCTGCGCTATGGATTGACCCACGCCTGGATCGCGCTGGTCAGCGTCGAACTGCTGGCCTCGTCCGAGGGGCTTGGGTACCTGCTGGTGTGGGGGCGCCAGATGTTCTGGCTGGATACCGTGCTGGTCGCGATGATCGTCATCGGTGTCATCGGCTTTGTCAGCGACAAGGCCTTGGCGGTGATCGAAGCCCGGCTGCAGCGTTGGCGTATCGACCGTGTCAGATAGCGCAGCACTCAGATCAGCCGGACGCGGGCTGGTCCTTCCGCTCGGGTTGCTTGTGTTCTGGGAGATCGCGAGCCATTCCGGTCTGGTGAATAGCCAGTTCCTGCCGCCGCTGGAGCATGTCGGTGTCAGCTTCTGGGAAGAGTTGACGAGTGGTGAGCTCATCGAGGCGCTCGCAGCGAGCCTGCGCCGCGACCTCCTGGGCTTTGCGCTCGGATCGGCCATCGGCGTGCTGATCGGGTTGCTTCTCGGCCTGTCCCGTATCGCCGACCGAATCTTCACGACTTGGTTCAACGGCCTGAAGCAGATCGCGTTGCTGGCCTGGATCCCCCTTATTTCCCTCTGGTTCGGCTTCGACGAGATCGCCAAGGTCGTCTTCATTGCGCTCGCCGCGTCGATCCCGGTCATCCTCAACCTCGTCGAGGGCGTGCGGGCGACGTCGGAGAAGCTGGTCGAAGTCGGCGAGGTGTTTCGCTTCAACGGTCTGCAGTTCATCCGCTACGTCTATTTGCCGGCCGCGCTGCCGTCGCTTCTGACAGGGCTGCACCTCGCGCTGATCTATGCCTGGCTTGCGACGATCGGGGCCGAGTATTTCATGGCGGCTGGTCCCGGCATCGGCGGTCTCATCATTGCGGGCCGCGAGCGTTTCGACATGGATCTCGTCATGCTCGGAATCCTCGTCGTGGGCTCCGTCGGTTTTCTCATCGACCGCGGCGCGAGCTGGCTGGAGCGGCGACTCATTCCATGGCGCAGAGACTAGAAATGTCCTGCAGCCGGCGCGTCTGGTTCGTCGGAGTAGAGCTGTTCCCGTCGCGTCAATCACCGCGACATGAACTCACTAGCCTCGCGTAAATCTTTGAAATCGACCGGATCAGCGATGATCTCTAGCATCCGATGCCATTGCCGCCGTCGTGAACGCCGGCACAAGGATCAGGAGACCTCGATGACATCAGATCTTGGCGGACGTTGGTCGCGGCGCCGCATGCTCGGATTGGCAGGACTCGCCGGCGTCACCGCGCCGCTCGGACTGATGCAGGCCGCGCGCGCCTTTCCGGCGTTCGGTCTTGGTCCCGTCGCCGATCCCCTGGGCGATGCACCGATCTGCAAGGTCGCGGCGACGGATGATCCCAGCGGGCCGCGGCGGCATATTCGCTTCGCCTATAACGGCACCGGCATCTGCACGGCTGCGGTGCCGGTCGCGCTGCATCGCGGGTTTTTCGCGCGCCACAACCTCGACGTCGAATTCCTGCAACTCGCCGGCAATACCGACCAGATGCTGCAGGCGCTTGCCACCGACAAGGCGGACGCAGGATCGAGCATGCTGCTCAACTGGCTGAAGCCGCTGGAGCAGGGCATCGACGTCAAGCTCACGACGGGCCTGCATGGTGGCTGCACCCGCCTGTTCGTGCGCAAGGATTCCGGCTTCAAGGACATCACGGACCTCAAGGGCAAGACCATCGGCGTGTCCAGCATTTCCGGTCCGCCGCGCAATTTCTTCGCCATCCTGCTGTCGGACAGCGGGCTTGATCCACAGACCGACGTGCAGTGGCGGGAATTCCCGGCGGACCTGCAATTGATCGCCCTGCAGCGCGGAGAGATCCACGCCATCGCCGATTCCGATCCGAACGCCTGGCTCACTGAGAAGCGGGCCAATGGCGATCTCGTCGAAATCGCGTCGAACCTCAGCGGAGATTATGCCAATTTGTCCTGCTGTACGCTCGGGGTGCGCAGCTCTCTGTGGGCGGCCGATCCGGCGGCGGTGAAGGCGCTGACCGCGGCGATCCGTGAGGCGGCGCACCACGTGGCCGAGAATCCGGATGATGCCGCCGATATCTTCGCGCCTTATACGCCGAAGGTCGCCGTCGCCGATCTCGCGGCGATGCTGCGCAGCCATACCCATGGTCATCATCCCTCGGGCGCCGCGCTGCGCCAGGAGGTGGTCAAGATCACAAGCGATCTGAAGCGTGCTACCATCATCAAGCCGAATACCGATCCGGCCAAACTCGCCAATCGCGTTGTGGTCGATGTCGACGCGTAGCGTCGCTTGACAGGAGAAGCTCGTGAGTGATGCCAAGACCAGTCTGAAGGTGGTTCCCGGGCCATCCGGGACCGACACCGTGACGCGGGCGCTGCAGGCGCGGTATGGCAATGATCTGCCCGAGATCGGCAATGCCTGGAATGGCGTGCTGGCAAACCTGCTCGCACATCGCTCGGTCCGAGCCTATCGCGCGGATCCGGTCCCGGAGCGCACCGTGGAAACGCTGGTGGCGGCTGCTCAATCAGCGCCGTCCTCGTCGAACCTCCAGACCTGGAGCGTCGTCGTGGTGGAAGATCAGGCCCGCAAGGCGCGGCTCGCCGAGCTCGCTGGTGGGCAGAAGCATATCGTCGAGGCGCCGCTCTTTCTGGTCTGGCTCGCCGACCTCTCGCGTGCCGAGCGGCTGGCGAAGCGCTCGGGGCATCCGCATGAAGGCCTGCCGTTTCTCGAAACCTTCCTGGTCGCCGTCATCGACGCAGCGCTCGCCGCGCAGAACGCGGTGGTCGCCGCCGAATCGATTGGCCTCGGATCGGTCTATATCGGAGCGATCCGCAACAAGCCGGGCGCGGTCGCGGAGGAGCTGGGATTGCCGCCGAACGTGGTCGCGGCCTTCGGCCTGTGCATCGGCTATCCCGATGAAGCCAGACCCGCGCAGGTCAAGCCGCGGCTGCGTCAGGATGTCGTGATCCATCATGAACGCTACTCGGACGCCGGCGATGAGGCGGGCATCGCGGCATATGACACGACGCTCCGCGGCTTTCAGGCGGGCGAAGGCCTGCCCACGATCGGCTGGGTCGAAGCCGTCCTGAAACGGCTCGGTTCGGTGCGCTCGTTGAATGGTCGGGATCGCCTCGTCGAGGAGGCACACGCGCTGGGATTTCCGCTCAAATGAAGTGCGGCCGGTCTGCGCCCATCGCCACGCGATGATCTCAGTCATGTAGCGGGAGACAGGTGACGCGTCGATAGTCGCGTTATCGAGGTGGATATCCCTTGCCGGCAATGACGTCGAATTGCGTGACTGTCGCCCAACAGTCCCAACTCAGAAGCGTCTCGCCAACTCCGCAAGGCGCCGATGCGCGCTCTCGCGGGCGGCGCGGATCGGCTCGGCCGGGCCTGTCGTCGGCCCGATCGGCACGAAGCGCACGTCGCTGACGCCGATGAAACGGAGCGCCTCGCGCATGTAGGGTGTCGCCATGTCGATGCGGCCCCGGTTCATGCCCGTCGTAAAATCGCTGCCGGAGGCGAGGATGACGATGGTCGGCCGGTCTTTCAGAAGTGGAGAATATCCCTGCGCGGGGTCGAAGCGGAACGTCAGGCCGGGCTGGATGACGATATCGAACCATTGCTTCAGCTTGTAGGGAATGCCGAAATTCCACATCGGCGTCGAGATCAAGACGCGATCGGCCAGCGAGAAGCGCAGTGCCATCCGCTCGGCTTCGGCAAAACTGTCTCGCTGCGCGTCGTTGAAGGCCTGCGCTTTCATCCGCGCGTATTTCGCCTCGACGATGGAGCCTGCAAGCTCGGGCAGCCGCTCACGCCAGAGATCCACGACGTCGACGTCCCAGTCCGGCCGGGCCTGGCGAAAGCCATCGACAAAGACGCGGGCGCCGGCACTCGACTCGGAGTCGGCGCGGGGCGAGCATGACAAGTGCAGGAGCTTTGCCACCGCTCATCCCAGCGCTCTGATGACGGTATCCGCCCGGGTCACGACGGCGACGTTCTGCATGGCGAAGTTGATCGAGGCCGAGTGCCAGTCAGCATTCATGGTCGAGCAGCAGTCTTCCGGCACGATCATGAAGTAGCCCTTGTCGGCGCCGGTGCGCGCGGTGTGCTCGACCGACATGTTGGTCCAGGCGCCGGTGTTGATGATCATGTCGCGTCCGGTCGCCTTCAGGATGGTTTCCAGGCGCGTACCTTCCCAAGCGCTCATCCGCATCTTCTCGACCACGAAATCGCCCGGCCGCGGCTCGAGGCCGGACACCGGCGCGGCACCCCAGCTGCCTCGGACCATGGCCTTGCTGTCGACGAGGCCCTCGAACAAAGGTGCGTTCAGGGTCACGCCGGGGGCGCCGGGCTCGACCACGAACCAGACGTGGATGATGGCGACGCCGCGGGCGCGGGCGCTCTCGGCGAGGCGGCGAACGTTCTCGACCACGTGCTGCTGCTTCGCATGCCCCGGCGCACCGGACTCGGCGAACGCACCGCCGTCCATGATGACGTCGTTCTGGAGGTCCTGGATGATCATGGCGCATCGCTGCGGATCGAGCCGCAGGTCTGCGTCGGCAAGAACGGGCGCTGCCGCCGCAGGTCCGGCGCTCGGGGCTGCGGTCCCGCGCTTTCCGCTCATATAGGGCTCGTGGCGCGGGCCGACCTTGGTCGGGATCGCGTAGACCGAATGTGTCGAGGTCAGGTAGAGCGTGCGGAAGTCCGCTCCGCCCCAGGCAAGGTTGGCGACGAGTTCGGGGACGCGGACCTTGCCGAGCAGTTCGCCGCGCGGCGAATAGACCCAGACGCCGCCGGGCGCGGTGACCCAGACATTGCCGTGCTGGTCGCACTTCATGCCGTCGGGGACGCCGGCCTCGAGCTCGGAGCGGATGCCGCTGGCGAATACGCGGGCGTTCGAGAGCGAGCCATCGGCATCGACGTCGAACACGCGGATCAGCGTCTGCACCGTGTCGTTGACATAGAGCAATTTCTCGTCGGGCGAGAAGCACAGCCCGTTCGGCTGGTCGAACAGATTCCGGTCGACCACCAGCTTCGGCTCGCCGCCCGGGATCACGCGATAGACGCCCTGGAAGCCCAGTTGCCGCGGCCGCTCGACGCCGTAGACCGGCATGCGGCCGTACCAGGGGTCCGAGAAATAGATCGCACCGGAGGAGTGCACGCAGACGTCGTTGGGGCTGTTGAGCTCCTGTCCGCCGAAATGCGAGGCCAGCACCTCGCGCCGGCCATCCGGCCGCTCGCGGATCAGCGACGAAGTGGCGTGCTCGCAAACGATCAGATTGAGATCGGCATCGTAGGTCATGCCGTTGCATTTGTTCGACGGGCGCTTGACCTCGGAGACGCCGCGCCGGGCGTCCCAGCGCCGCCGAACGTCGCCCGGCATGTCCGAGAACAGGAGATAATGATCGACCGGATGCCAGATCGGTCCTTCCGTGAAGTCGAAACCGGTTCCGACCTGCGCGACCGGCGCGTAAGGGTCGATCAAGGTCTCGAATTCGGAGCGCAAGGTGACGTGCGTCATCGGTCGATCCTCAAATCACCTCAGGCCGGGAACCAGTTTCGCGCAGGAAGCGACTGCACGATCGGACCGGGGACCTGATCATGCAGCCGTCCCACGACGTTGCCGCCTTCGATCTTGGCGGGCCGGTCGTGCACCGGCAGCAGATAGCGCGAATTGCTGAGCAGCTTCTTGATCGCGGCTTTCTCGGCGCGCTTGCTGGTGCCGTGGTTGCCGGTGGTGCGCGGTTCCCAGTCGTGGATCTCGTTGAACGGCGTCACGATCTGGTCGTTGAAATCGTAGATCACGTCGCCGCAGATGGTCGCGATGCCGTCGGCGGTCTCGACGATGATGTTCATCGAACCCTCGGTATGGGCGCCGGCCGCGTCGCAATAGACGCCGGGCATCAGCTCGATCGGCCCGGTGATCTCCAGGTCGAGGAAGCGCAGCGCGCTCTTGGTGTGCAGCCGGTCGATCAGGTGCTTGATATCGGGCGCCGGATATTGCGGATGCATCAGGCCGGACACGGAATATTCCAGCTCCTTGCGGTTGACGACCACCGTCGTGTTCATCGGGAACAAATCGTCCTTGCCGGCATGGTCGATGTGCAGATGGGTGTGGCAGACGAAGCGGACGTCGCCCATGCGCACGCCGTGGCGGGCCAGCTGGTTCTCGATCATGTTCTCGTGGTACTGCAGGCCGCGCATGCCCAGCGTTTCCATGATCTGGTTGGAGCGATAGCCGGTGTCGACCACGACCGGATATTTGCCGCCGAGGATCAAGAAGCCGAGCGTGAGGACGCGGCGGGTGCGGCCGCAGTCGTGGCCGAGAACCAGAAAGCTCGATTCCAGCTCGATATCCCCGTAGTCCAGGATCTTGATCTCCAGCGCCATTCGTATCCCTCCCTGTTTTGTTTTTGTCCGTGATCGGCAGCTCAGAGCCGATAAACCCGTGTCGCGGTACCCCTGAAGATCGCGTCCCGTTGCTCGGCGCTCAGTGGCGCGGCCGCCGCGCGGAATGCATCGACCAACTCGCGATAACTGGTCCACAATTTTTCGATCGGGAAATTGGAGCCGAACAGGCAACGCTCGGCGCCGAAGATCGCCACGGTGTCGGTCACCACGGCTGCGATGTGCGCGGGATCGTTGCGATGGATGAAGGTACCGAGCCCGGAGAGCTTGGAGACCACGTTCGGGCAGGCTGCGAGCCGGGCCATTCCGGCGCGCCAGGCGGCACGGCCCGCCGGCGAGAAATCCTCGGGCATGCCGGCATGCTGAAGGATGAAGGTGGTCTTCGGATTGGCCTCGACGAGTTGCGCCGCATCCGGCATCTGCGGCGTGAAGACCTGCAGATCGAAGGTCCAGCCGTAGTCGGCGAGGCGCGCGACGTTGCGCCTGACGACGGGATCGAGGCAGAGGTCGGGTTTGGCGGCGAAGCGATACAGCGGGTTCTCGTGCCAGTGCAGCTGCATGCGTGCGCCGCGCATCAGCGGATAGCGCTTCAGGCGGTCGAGCTGCGGGCGGACATCGTCAGCCGAAAAATCGGCGTAGGCGACGATGGCATGGGGCCAGCCGTGTTCGTCGGCCGTCTGCTGCACCCAGGCGGCCTCGTCCTCGAAACGATCGTTGGCCCAGTTGGTCTGGACGTAGACGGAACGCGTAACGCCGGTGCCCTTGAGGTCGTCGAGATATTCCTGGATCGGATAGTCGCGCCGGATCGGCTCGTAGGGTCCGAAGATGCGGGGCTGCATGGGCCCGGTCAGCCAGGGCAGGTCGGCCTGCCGCCAGATATGATGATGCCCGTCGACAATCTCGGTCACGCAATTCTCCTTCGTCCCGATGCCAGTACATGCGCGACGATCGACGCGCTGGATCCGCCGTCGACGAGATCGTCGACATAGCGTGCGATCGCAATAAGCGCTTCGGTCTGCGGACGGAAGCCCGGTCCCGTCGCAAGCGGCGTCAGCCAGCTCACGCGCCAGGCCCGCCGAGACAGCTTGGCCACGGCGTCGCGGAGCGCGTCGGGCTCGCCCCGCTCCAGCCCGTCCGAAACGACGACCACGGCGGCCCCGCGCGCATAGCCGCCGAAGCGTGGGACCGCGAGGAAGGCCTGCAGCGCGTCGCCGATGCGGCTGCCGCCGTCCCAGTCGCTGACCAGATGGGCAGCCGCGCTCAGCGCCTGCTCGCGGCGCTTCAGCCGCAATGCGCGGGTGACGCGGGTCAGCCGCGTGCCGAAGGTGAAGACCTCGACATTGGGCGCGGCCTGTACCAGCGCATGGGCGAGCTTGATGTTCTCCTCGGTGCGGCTCTTCATCGAACCGGACACGTCGATCAGCAGCAGGAACTTTCGCGGGCGCTGGCGGCGCTTCAGGTGACCGAGCCGCAGGATCTCGCCGTCGCTGCGGACGCTGTCGCGCAAGGTGCGGCGGAGATCGGCAAACGGACCACGGCGGGCGCGCACGCGGCGATGACCCCGCCGCCGCGGCAGCCGTCGCGGGGCCTCCCGGGCCAGGCGGCGAAGTGCGTCGGTGGTGGACATTTGCGCAAAGCGGCGTTCGACCAGCGCCTCGGTGCGCGTCGCGGTCAGGCCGGATTCGTTGGCCTCGTCGGAGAGCAGCGGCTCCTCGTCGCCGCGACCTTCTTCCTGGAGCCGGACGGTTTCGTCGTCGTCGCCGTCGTCGGCATGCTCGATCGCCTCGCTGCCGCGGAAATGCAGATCGAACAGACGATCGAAGCTCGCGCGACGTTCGGGCGGCGGGGCGAGGGTGGCCAGCGCCGCCTGCCTGATATCCCCGAGATCCCGCGGGCCGAGCAGTTCGATCGCGGCGAGGAAGGCCGTGGTCTGCTCGGGCGCGACGGCAAAACTGTTGGCGCGCAGCAGCGCGACGAACGACACGAACACGCGCGCGGCCCGCGGAAGCTCGATGTCGGCGCTCATGCGGTTGCCTCCGCGAGCATCGCGTCGAGCCGGGGCGAGATGAAGTGCAGGTCTTCCTCGTCCTTCAGCGCGACGCCGATCGAGCGCCTGAAAGCGTCCGGCCAGCGTGCGCCGCCCTTGTGCAACAAGGTCGCGGCTTCGGCCCAGTCGACGGCCTCGGCGATCCCCGGTGCCTTGCTGAGCGGTTCGCGGCGAAGCTTGCCCACCGCCGCGACGACCGCACGCGCCGTCGCTTCGGCGACGCTGGACGCCCGCAGCATCACGATCCGTGCTTCGCGCTCTTCGGTCGGATAGCCGATCCAGTGATAGACGCAGCGGCGGCGCAGGGCCTCGTGAAGGTCGCGCGTGCGATTGGAGGTGAGCATGACGACGGGGCGTTCGGCGGCGCGCACCGTGCCGCGCTCGGGAATCGAAATCTGGAAATCCGACAGGAACTCCAGCAGGAAGGCCTCGAACTCCTGGTCGGCCCGGTCGATTTCATCGATAAGGAGCACGGTGGAATCCGGCGCACGCAGCGCCGCCAGCATCGGCCGCTCGATCAGGAAGGCCTCGCCATAGATATCGATGTTGTCGTCGCCGGCCTGGCGGATCGCAAGCATCTGGCGCGGATAGTTCCACTCGTAGAGCGCGGCGGAGGCGTCGATGCCCTCGTAGCATTGCAGGCGGATCAGCCGGCGGCCGAGCACGGCGGCGACGGCTTTTGCAGCCTCGGTCTTGCCGACACCCGGTGCGCCCTCGAGCAGCAACGGCTTGCCGAGCGCAAGGCCGAGATAGGCGGCGGTCGCGAGCCCGTCGTCGGCGAGGTAGTACGCCGCGCGCAGCGCCTTCTCCAGCGCTTCCGGGCTGTCGATGCCGACGATGTTGCTGCGGACCGCCATGGAAAGACCTCTAGCGCCGCGCCTGCGGCCGCGCACCGCCCTGGGCCTTGATCGCGCGCAGCACTTTCTCGGGGGTAATGGGCAGATCGTCGATCCGCACGCCGACGGCGTTGAAGATCGCATTGGCGACGGCGGGCAGCACCGGGTTCGCGCACATCTCGCCGGGGCCCTTGGCGCCGAAGGGCCCGTCGGGGGCGGGGCGCTCCAGCACGGCGATATCATGCGGACAGATGTCGCCGGGGCCCGGCATCAGATATTCGACGAAGTCGCGTGGGCCGTGCACCGGCTCGGGATAATACGGCTCCGGCGTCTCGTAGAGGGCGTGGCTGACGCCCATCCAGGCGCCGCCGACGAGTTGCTGCTCGACCAGGCGCGGATTGAGCGCGCGCCCGAGCTCGTAGGCGGAGTCCATGCGCACCATCGCGACCTCGCCGGTCTCGTCGTCGACGTCGACCTCGGCAACGAGGCAGGCATGGGCATAGCAGGTGGCAGGCGACATCTCGCCCGTCTCCGGATCGACATTCGAGAGCGGCACCAGAAAGATGCCGCGGCCGGAGATGGTCTTGCCCTGCTTGAACTGCGCGGCGATCGCGACGTCCTTGGTCGAGATCGAGCGATGCGGCGCGCCTTTCACGTGGATGTTGCCGCGCCCGTCGGTCTCGAGATCGGCTGCGTTGACCTCCAGTTCCTCGGCGGCGGCTTCCATCATCACGCCCCGTGCCTCCCGGGCCGCGGCCATCACCGCATTGCCGACGCGGTGGGTGCCGCGCGAGGCGAAGGAGCCCATGCAGTGCGGCCCGGTGTCGGAATCCGCGGTGTCGACATAGACGTCCTCGACCGGCACGCCGAGCGTCTCCGCGCAGATCTGCCGCGTGACGGATTTCATGCCCTGGCCGAGATCGATGGACGACAGCGCCACCGTGAACTTGCCGCTGGGATTGGAGTGCACCAGCGCCTGGCTGGGATCGCCGCCGAGGTTCATCCCGATGGGATAGTTGATCGACGCGATGCCGCGCCCGCGATGTCTGGTCATCTAGCGCCTCCTGGTGCCGAAGACGGAGGAGAAGCGAGCCGCACCATGCGAGGGCGCGGTGGGCCGAGGAGAGGGCGGCGGCGGAGCCGGCGGTGGCGGCTCGCGCGGTGGTTCTCGGGTGACGGTGGGCGGGAGCCGGTCATAGCTGGTGCGCTGCTGGACGGGAGCGGTCGGCCGGCTCCGCGAATCCGTCGGTGTCGGCGGGATCACGGCGCGGCTGCCGCCGCCGTCCTTGCGCGAGGACGCCCGCTTGAACTCCTCGCGGATCGGCCATTTCGCCTTCTCCGCGGCGACCTGCACGCATTCGATCAGGGCCGTGTTCTTTGCCTCGCGGCGGTGCGCCTTCATGTCACCATCACGATAGGCATTGAGGATGCGGAACTCCATCGGGTCCATGTTCACGAGGTTGGCCAGCTTGTCCATCTGGCACTCGATGGCGAAATCCATCGCGGTGACACCGAAGCCGCGCATGGCGGTTGCCGGTGTGCGGTTGGTGAAGACGCAGTAGACGTCGCCATAGACGTTCGGGATGGTGTAGGGGCCGGGCAGATGCGCGGCGCATTTCACCGCGGCGTAGCTGGACAGCCTGGTATAGGCACCGCTGTCGAAATAGGCGCGGATCTTGCGCGCGACGACGCGGCCGTCCCGCATCACGCCGTCCTTGATGTAGATGCGTTCGGCGCCGCGCGGCGGCCCGTATTGCATCTCCTCCTCGCGGCCGAACACGTAGCGCACAGGCCGGCCCGTCAGCATCGCGCCGAGGATGGCGAGCGGCTCGGTCAGCGTGTCGACCTTGCCGCCGAAGCCGCCGCCGACCGTGCCGCCGATGAAGTGGAAGGTGTTGGAGGGCACGTCGAGGATCTTGGCGCAGGTGTCGACCGAGAAGAACAGCGCCTGCGTCGACGTATAGACGACGTAGCGTCCGTTGGTATCGGGCGCGGCGATCGCGCCGTTGGTCTCGGTCGGCGCGTGCTCGATCGGGGACATCTGGTAGCGCTGTTCGAGCACGTGATCGGCGGTCGCGAGGGCCGCGTCGGCGTCGCCGAAGCGCAGTTTCTGGTAGTCGTAGACCTCGTGATAGGTGAATGCGTTCTTCGGATAGGTCTCATTGACCACGGGCGCGCCGGGTTTGAGCGCGTCCTCGACGTCGAACACGGCCGGCAGCGGTTCGTAGTCGATCCGAACCTTCGCGACCGCCTCGAACGCCTCACGCTCGCTGTCGGCGACGATGGCGACGATCGGCTCGCCCTTGTAGCGGACCTTGTCGACCGCGAGCGACGGCTCGTCGTCCTTGCCGAAATTGATCAGGCTCAGGAGCGTGTTGAGGTTGCGCGGCACATCGGCGCCGCGGATGATCCGGCGCACGCCCGCCGAGCGCTCGGCTTCGGTAGTGTCGATGCGGCGCAGCCGGGCATGGGCCTGCGTCGAGCGCACGACTTTCAGATGCAGCATGCCCTGAAGCTTGTGGTCGTTGAAATAGCTCGACGTGCCCGTGACATGGCCGAGCATGTCCTGGCGCTGGGTGCCTTTGCCGATCTCCTTCAGATTATCGTCGCGCTCGTCGGCGAAAATATCCTTGCGCAGTTCCAGCATGGTCGGGTCCTTCAGGCGCTGGCCCGGCCGCCGGCGGCGGCGAGGATGGCGTTGATGATCGGTTCGTAGCCGGTGCAGCGGCAGATGTTGCCGGAGATCGCCTCGACGACCTCGTCGTGGCTCGGGGATGGATTGCGGTCGAGCAGCGCCTTCGCGGCCATCAGCATGCCGGGTGTGCAATAGCCGCACTGGGCGGCGAAATTGTCGGCGAAAGCGCGCTGGAGCGGGTGCAGATTGGGGCCTTGTTTCATGCCATCGAGCGTCTCGACGGACCGTCCGGCGACGGTTTCCGCCAGTGTCAGGCAGGAAAGGTGCAACTCGCCGTCGATCAATACGCTGCAGGTGCCGCAGCCGCCCTGGCCGCAGCCGAATTTCGGCGTCATGTCGCCGATCAGTTCGCGCAGCGCGACCAGCAGGCTGGTGCCACCGTCGACGAAGATCGCGACGTCGCGGCCATTGTGACGGAATTGGAGGGGTATCTTGGACATGACGATCTGTTCCCCGTCTCTTCTATTCCTGGCCGGACAGCAGACGGCGCAGGTGCACGCCGACGATCTCGCGGCGATACCAGGCGCTGCCGAGCGCGTTGTCGGACGGCGATGTTCCCTCGGTCGCCGCGGAGGCCGCGGCCGCGATGGTCGCGGCATCGAGCGAACGTCCTTCCAGCGCGCGCTCCGCGGCTCGGGCGCGAATCTGGGTCGGCGCCATCGAGCCGAACGCGATGCGGGCGCCGGCGATCCGGCCACCGCTGATCGGCAGATGTGCGGCGAGCGTGATGACGGACCCGCCCTTGGGCTTGATGCGTGCAATCTTGCGATAGCGGAACGCCTCCGCGCTCGCCGGTCGGGTGCAGGACACCGACAGCACCAGCGTTCCGGCCTGGCGTTCGCGCGCCTGCAGGAACTCCTCGATCGGGATGTCCCGCGCGCCAAACCCGCCTTGCACGGCAACGGTGGCATCAAGGGCCAGCAGCGCGACGGTGAAGTCGCCATATGGACTCTGAGCGAAGAGGTTGCCGCCGACGGTGCCCATGTTGCGGACCGCGGGACCGCCGATCGAGCGGGCTGGGGCATGGAGGAAGCCGAGGTCACGTTCGGCGAGGACGCGCGCGAAGGTGACACCGGCGCCCAGCGTAACGCGCGGGCCGGATGCGTCGATCCGGGTCAGTGCCTGGTCTTGCGCGCGGACCACGGTCGAGATCGAAACGTCGCCCTCGTTCAGCGCGCGCATCACGAGCGTGCCGCCACCGAGATAACGCGCGCTGCGGTCCGAGGACAGCGCGCCGGCCGCTTCGCTGGCGCTGGCAAAAGTCTTGACTGTCACGGCCATGGCTAGGCGGTCTCCTTCAGATGGCGGCGGATCGCCTCGAACCCGGCCTGGTAAATGTCCTCGGCGACCATGTGGGTGATGCGGTCCCTGTCTTCCGGCCTGGTCGTGAAACGCGACTCCCAATGCCAGAAGGTGCGATCACCATCGGTGACCGGCAGCAGGCGGACATGGGCGACGTAGTTGAACATCGGGATCGGAGTATCGAGCAGGCAATAGCTGAAGCTCTGTTCGAGGTCGGACAGCGCCAGCAATTGCTCGCGCAGTTCGGCGCCGTCCCTGAGCTTGAAACGCCTGATGCAGCCGATCTTGTCGGAGGCGTGCGCGCGCTCGATCGAGGAGGTCGCAACCGCGGGGTGCCAGCGATCGTGCCCGTTGAAATCGCGCAGCATGGCCCACGCCGCGTCCGTCGGCGCATCCAGGATCGTGCTCTTGACGATATGCGGCACGGCTGGACCTCGGGTCATGTGTTCGCCTCGCCCCACAAGCGGGGCGAGGCGGCGTTGTGTATTCGAGAGCGTGCGATCAACATCACTCAGCCTCCGAAAACGCGTTTCAGGGCGTCGAAGCCGCCCTGAAACACGCCGCCGCCGATATTGCCGACGAGTTCGGTCTCCCGTTCGGGGGCGCAGTCGAACTCGGCAGTCCATTCCACGAAGGTCTGGTCGCCGTCGGTGACAGGCGTGAGCCGCAAGGTCGCGACATAGTTCTCGACACCCATCGGGGATTCCAGGATCGAGTAGGTGCAGAACATGTCGTAGTCGGAGAGGCCGAGGAGCTTCTCGCGGATGCGGTCGCCGTTGCGCAGGCGAAAGTCCCTGACGCAGCCGATCTTGTCGGAGGGTTCGCCGCCCTCGATGCGGCTTTCGGCGATCGCCGGATGCCAGTTCGGCAGGCCGTTGAAGTCGCGTACGCGCGCCCAGACGCGATCGTTGCGCGCGTTGACGACGGTGGAGACGTAGACGCGGGGCATGGTTCAGACCTCAGCTCTTCTTCCGCGGACCGCGTTCGGCCGATGGCTCACCGCCGCCCTCGGTCGCGGGCGGCGAGGGGGCCGGCTTGTCGCCGCCACCGCCGCCCTTACGTGCGGAATCCTTGATACCCTGCATGTCGCGGGCCTCGCGGATCAGGCCGGGCATCTTCGCCAGGCTGCCGCCCTCGACGCCGATGTCCGACAGGATGGAGTCGATCAGCGGCGCCTGCACCCGGTAGCGCAAGGCCGAGTCGATCACCTCGTCGGTGGCGCTGCGGCCTCCGTTGCCGCCATGGCCGTTGCCGTTGAGGCCGTCGACCTGGAGGATGCGGATGCCCTCGATCTTCTCCATCGGCTTGACGCTCTCCCGCACGATGCCCTCGATCCGGTCGAGCAGCTTTCTGCGGAACAGCGAGTAGCGCGCCTGGTCGGTCAGCACGTTCTCGGCCTCGTTGAGCATGCGCTGCGCCTCCGCTTCGACGGCGGCGCGGACGCGCTCGGCCTCGGCGGCGATACGGGTCTCCTCGGCCTGTTTCTCCGCAAGGAGCACCTCGACGGTCTTGCGGCGCTTCGCGATCTCGCTTTCGCGGGCGGTGACGACGCGCTCGGCGGCCTCCGTCGCGCGAATGCGGGCTTCTTCCGCCGCGGCCCGCGCAGCGGATTCCTCCAGCGACTTCTGGTGGATGGCGATCGCCTTCTCCATCAGGACCGTCTCGACCTCCTTCTCGCGGTTGACCTCCAGCTTGCGCAGTTCGCGCTCGCGGCCGATGCGGGCCTCGTCGAGGCCGCGATCGGAGGCGATGCGGGCGCGCTCGACCTCCTCGCGGGAGGCGATCTCGGCCTCCTGCAACGACTGGACGCGCGCGACCTCGAGCTGTTCGATCGAACGGCGGCGTTCGAGGCGGGCGGCTTCGAGGGCCTGCTCGCGCGAGACATCGGTGGTCTCGACCTCCTTGCGGGCGACGATCTCGGCCTGCCGGACCTGGCGGTCGGCGTCGATCCGCTCGGATTTTTTCGCGGACAATGCGATCACGCGGTCTTCGTCCGCGATCTCGATCGCCCTCTTTTGCTCGATGTTGAGCACCTCGCGCTTCTTGGAGGAATTGATCCGCTCGGCTTCGAGCGCGAGGTCGACGCCGATGCGCTGGCGCTCGATGGCGTCGCGGCGTTTCAGCTCTGCGGCTTCCAGGATTCCTGTGCGCTCGATTTCGAGCGAGCGGGTGTCGCGCTCGGCCTGGATGCGCTCGGCCGCGACCGCCTTTTCCTGTGCGATACGGGCCGCCTCGATCGCCTCGCGGGAGGCGATGTCGGCTTCCTCGACGGCGCGGTTGCGGGCGATCTCCAGCGAGCGGACGCGTTTCTCCTGGGCGATGCGCGAGGCCTCGGTGGTCTCCCGCGCGGAGATTCCGGCGACCTCCAGTGTCTGGTTGCGTTCGATCTCGAGCTGCCGCGTGTTCTGCTCGGCAGCGATGCGTTCCGCGGCGAGCGTTCGCTCACGGGCGATGCGGGCGGCTTCGACGGCGCGTTGTGCCTCGATCTCGGCCTCCTGGATGGTGCGGACCTGTTGGATCTCCAGCGCACGGGTCCGCTCGTCGGAAGAAATGCGTTCCACATTGACGATCATCGTCTGTGCGATGCGGGCCTTTTCGGTGGCTTCGCGCGCGGCGATCTCGGCCTCGTCGACGGCGCGGGTCCGTTCGATCTCGCGGCGCCGCGTTTCCTCCTCGTTGGCGATGCGGGCGTCGGTGACGACGCGGTCCTGCTGGATGCGTGCCTTCTCGATCGCCTCGCGCGCCGCGATCTCGGCTTCCTCCACGGTGCGCATCCGCTCGATCTCGCGCTGGCGGACCTCGCGCTCGGACGCAATCCGGGTCGTGTCGATCGAACGCTGATTGGCGATGCGGGTCTTCTCGATCTCCTCGCGGGCAAGCAGCTCTTTTTCCTCGATGGTGCGGGTGCGCTCGATCTCCTTCTGGCGGGTCTCGCGTTCGGAGGCGATGCGGGCTTCCGCGATCGCCTGATCGTTGGCGATGCGGGAGCGTTCGATGGCTTCCCGCGCGGAGATCTGGGCCTGTTCGGCCTCGGTCTCGCGCAACGCGCGTTCGCGGGCGACTTCGGTGCGTTGCAGGGCGCGACGCATCTCGATGTCGCGTTCCTGCTCCAGCCGCGCGGTTTCGCTTTCGCGCTCGATTTCGAGGGCCTGCCGCTCGGCCTCCAGGTTGCGGGTCCTGATCCTGATCATCGAGTCCTGCTCGATGTCGTTGCGCAGCTTGCGCCTGGCCTCAATGTCCTCCATCAGCCGGGTCAGGCCTTCGGCGTCGAAGCGGTTCGAAGGGTTGAAGAATTCGAGGTCGGTCTGATCGAGATCGGTGATGGCGACGGATTCGAGCTCGAGACCGTTCTGGGCGAGGGCTTCGGCCGCATTGGTCTTGACGCGCACGACATAGTCGCCGCGCCGCTCGTGCATCTCCTCCATGGTCATTTCGGAGGCGACCGACCTGATCGCCGAAATGAACTTGCCGGCCAGCAGCGCGTGGAGTTGCTCCGGCTCCATGGTGCGTCGGCCGAGGGTCGCGGCGGCGATCGAGACGGCCTCGCGGGTCGGCTGCACGCGGACGTAGAAGTCGGCCTCGATGTCGACGCGCATGCGGTCGCGGGTGATCACGGCGTCCTGTCGCGACCGTACGATGCCCATCGGCAGCACGTTCATGTTGACCGGGGTGTAGGCGTGGATGAACGGCAGGACGAAGGCGCCGCCGTTGATCACCACGCGTTCGCCGAGGAAGCCGGTCCGGACGAACGACACCTCCTTGGAGGAGCGGTGATAGAGCCAGTTGACGATATAGACGCCCACCACGATCACGATGATCGCGACGATCAGCCAGAGGATTAACTCGCCGACCAGGATCCCTGACATGTCTTCCTCCCTCAATCGTTCCGGCGTTAGCGCGCGCCGATCGCCTTGAATTTGCGTACCTGTTCCGTCAACGCGCGCTCCACCGGCAGCCGCTCCATCGAGGAGGCGCCGTAGAAGCCATGGCAGTAGCGCGTGTTCTTCATGATGAAATCCGCATCGGCGGGATCGGCGATCGGGCCGCCATGGGCGAGCACCAGAATGTCCGGATTGACGCTGAGCGCGGCCGAGGCCCAGGTGTCGACCCGTGCCGGGCAGTCCTTCAGCTTCAGCGCGGTCTGTGCCCCGATCGTACCGCCGGTGGTCAGCCCCAAATGGCAGACGATGATGTCGGCGCCGGCGATCGCCATCGCGGCGGCCTCTTTCTCGCTGAAGACGTAGGGGGTCGTCAGCAGGTCCTTTTCGCGGGCCTTCGCGATCATGTCGATCTCGAGCGCGTAGGACATGCCGGTTTCTTCGAGATTGGCGCGAAAGACGCCGTCGATCAGGCCGACGGTCGGAAAGTTCTGCACGCCGGCAAAACCCAGCGACTTCAGCTGGTCGAGAAACACGTCCATGTCGCGGAACGGGTCGGTGCCGTTGACACCGGCGAGTACCGGGGTGTTGCTGACCACGGGCAGCACCTCACCGGCCATTTCCAGCACGATGGCGTTGGCGTCGCCGTAGGGCATCAGCCCCGCGAGCGAGCCGCGACCGGCCATGCGGTATCGGCCGGAATTGTAGATGACGATGAGGTCGACGCCGCCGGCTTCCTCGCACTTGGCCGACAAGCCGGTGCCGGCGCCGCCGCCGACGATCGGCTCACCGCGTTTCGCCATTTCGCGAAATCGCTTGAGGAGTGTAGCGCGTTCAAAACGGGCCATCGGTCACCTCGCCATTCTCCGGCGCGCCCCGGCGCGACCGAACAGCGTTCGGAACGCGGCTACGATGGTCGAGGCGAACTCGGGATCGTTGATGTTTGCTTTGACGCGGATGAGCTGGCGGTTGCCGGTCTGCCGCACCGTGCGTTCGAGCGCGCGGAACAGGGCGGCATCGGCCTCGGGATCCCAGAACGGCTGGCCGCGCGCATCGAGCGCGGAGACGCCGCCCTCGGGCAGGAAGAATCGCACCGGTCCGTCCATCTGGTTGAGCCGCTCGCCGATCCAGCGGCCCATCCGCTCGTTTTCCTCGGCGGTCGTCCGCATCAAGGTCACTTGCGGATTGTGCACGTGGAACTTCCGGGTGCGGTAGCGCTCGGGCAGGGTCTCGGGCGCGCCGAAATTGACCATGTCGAGCGCGCCCACCGAGCCGATATAGGGCACGCGGGTGCGGATGATCGCGCCGAAGCGATCGTCGGTGGCGGGAAAGACCCCGCCCATCAGGAAGTCGCAGATCTCGGTCGTGGTGAGATCAATCACGCCTGTGAGCTGGCCGGAATCGACGAGCTTTTCCATCGAGCGGCCGCCGACGCCGGTGGCATGGAAGACGAGACACTCGAAATCCTCGCGCAGATCGGACGCGATCTTCTGCACCGCCGGTGTCGTCACGCCGAACATGGTGATGCCGACCGCCGGCAGCGCCGCCTTCGCGGCACGCTCGCGGGCCTCGGGTTGGTCGAGCCGCGCCTTGACCATGCCGGCGATCGCGTTGGCGCCGTTCGAGAGCACCGCGCGGGAGACCGAATTGAGGCCCTGCACGTCGGTGACGGAGTACATCATGGTGATGTCGGCGGGGCCGACATAGGGCGCGACGTCGCCGGAGGCGACCGATGAGATGATGAGCTTGGGCACGCCGACGGGGAGGGTGCGCATGCCGGGGGCGACCAGCGATGCCGCGCCCGAGCCGCCCGCCGAGATCACGCCGGCGATGTTGCCCTGGCGCCGCATCCAATTGGCGAACGCATCCGCCATCGCCGTCACCGCGGCGCCGCGGTCGGGACCGAACACCGCCGAGCCGCCGCGGCCGTGGTTCAGCGCGATTTCCTGCGCGGAGACATCGCAGGTGGCGTGCTTGCCGCCGGTGGAAACATCGACCAGCCGTGTCCGCAGCCCGCTTTCGGCGATGATGTCGCGGATGAAGCGCAGCTCCGTCGCCTTGGTGTCGAGTGTGCCGACGACCAGAACCACGGGAGGCCCGGACGACTGCGTGGCGACCGGCTCGCGCTTGCGCCGCGCGGTTTCGTCGAGACGTGCGACCTGTGTCGAGAGCGTCCGTGCCGCAGCCTCGATGCGTCCGATCGGGACCGGCTGCGACCAGCGCGTCGGTGGCGTCGGATTGGACACATAGATGCGGATCGGACCGCTCGGCCGTGCCGGCTGCGGCGCCGGTTTCGTTTCGGACTGGCCCGCCGGGGCATCGGCGTCGGGGTCGAGTTCGGCATGAAGCCCGACGCCGAGCAGGCGCTGCTGGAGCTCGCGGTCGGCGGACAGCCGGGCCGAGTCGATGATGCGGTTGATGCGGCCGTTGACCATGATCGCGACATTGCGCGAGACCGCCGTCGCGACGCCGATGTTCTGCTCGATCACGAGCACGGACATGTCGCCGTCCTCGCCGAGTTGCAGCAGCATCTCCTCGACCTGGGCGACGATGACGGGCGCGAGCCCCTCGGTCGGTTCGTCCATGATCAGCAGGTGCGGATTGGTGAGCAGCGCGCGGGAGATCGCGAGCATCTGCTGCTCGCCCCCCGAGAGCTGGCCGCCGCCATGGTCCTTGCGTTCGGCGAGCCGCGGGAAGGTGTCGTAGATGCGCTCGACGGTCCAGGCGCCGGAGCGCAGGCCGCCGGCGAGGCGCAGATGCTCGTCGACGCTGAGCGAGCGCCAGAGGCGGCGGCCTTGCGGGACATAGCCGACGCCGAGCCGCGCGATATGGGCGGGAGGACGCCGCGTGATGTCTTCGCCGCGGACGCGGATCGAGCCGCCGCTCACCGGCACGAGGCCCATGATGGCCTTGCACAGCGTGGTCTTGCCCATGCCGTTACGGCCGACGACGGAGAACACGCCGGCATCGAGCGCGAGGTCGACGCCCTGCAGCGCATGGGAATGGCCGTAATAGACGTCGAGGCCCCTGACCTCGAGCGCGGCGGCGGAGCGGCGGGCCTCATTCATGGCCGCCTCCCAGATAAAGCTCCTGCACCTCGGGATCGGACTGGATCTCCTGCGGCAGGCCTTCCTTGAAGATGCGGCCGTTGTGCATCATCGTGACGCTCTCGACGACGCGCAGCGCCACGTCCATGTCGTGCTCGATGATGATGTAGCCGATATGGGCCGGCAGCGAGGTCAGGATCTCGACCAGCTCGACGCGCTCGGTCGGCGACAGACCAGCGGCCGGCTCGTCGAACAGCACGAAGCGCGGCGCGCCCGCGAGCGCCAGCGCGATCTCGAGCTGGCGCTGCTGGCCGTGTGCGAGCTCGGCGACGCGCTGGTCCTTCACCGCGGTGAGATGCACCGCCTGAACGAGGCCGTCGGCCGCGTGCATCAGCGCATCGTTCTGGCCGGGACGCAGGAAAGAGAAGCGTCCGCGCGAGACGCCGCGGCAGGCGAGATAGACGTTGTCCTGGACGGTCAGCCCGGGGAACAGCGCGGAGATCTGGTAGGTTCGCCGCAATCCGCGGCGGATGCGCTCGTAGGGCGGGAAGTGGGTGACGTCCTCTCCGAAGAAGCGGATGGTCCCGGAGGAGGGCGGAAAGTCGCCGGTGATGCAGTTGAACAGCGTGGTCTTGCCGGCACCGTTCGAGCCGAGCACGGCACGCCGCTCGCCCGGACGCACGGTGATGGTGATGTCGGTCAAGGCCGCGAGCGCGCCGAACAGCCGGGTGACACCACGCAGTTCGAGCGCGGCACCGGCGCCGACGGCGGAAAGGCGCTGCGCCACGCTATCCATGGCCACGCCCTCCACCCGGGCGGTCCGTCTGGGGCCGGTGGCTCTGGCGCCAGCGTTGCCACAGGCCGATCACGCCATCGGACGACCAGAACACGATGGCGAGGAAGCCGAGGCCGATCAGCAGGCGGAAGCGGTTGCCGTCGAGCCCGATCTTGACCAGGAAATCGAGCGCGAACGTGCGCAGGAGAACGAAGACCAGCGCGCCGATATAGGGACCGATCGGCCGCGTGATGCCGCCGACGACGGCGATGATGAGGACGTCGATGCAGGCGCCGACGCTGACAGATCCCGGCGAGATCTGGCGATAGTTCCAGACCTGTAGCACACCGGCAAGGCCCGCGATGAAGGATGCGACCGCATAGGCCGCGACGCGATGCGCATTGACGTTGAAGCCGAGCGCGGCCATGCGGCGCGGATTGTCGCGCACGCCCTGAAGAGCCAGCCCGAAGGGCGCGCGGGAAATGTATTCGACGACGAAATAGCAGAGTGCGGCAACCGCGAGCACGACGTAGTAGAACGGAATGTCCCAGCGCCAGTCTACGCCCCAGAAATGCGGGGTTCCGACATTGTTGATGCCGGTGTGGCCGTTGAAGATCGCCCAGTTCTGATTGGTGAAATAGTAGAAGGCCGCGCCTATCGCGAGCGTGATCATGATGGTGTAGATGCCCTCGGTGCGCACCGCGAGCGCGCCGCCGAGGGTGCCGAAGATCGTCGCCAGGGTCAGCGCCATCGGCACCGCGAGCCACCACGGCCATCCCAGGCTGATATTGGCGTTGCCGCTGACGCCGAACACCGCAACCATGTAGGCCGCGAAGCCGGCGATGGTGAGCTGCATCAGGCTGACCATGCCGCCATAGCCGGCGAGCAGCATCAGGCTGAGCGCGATGGTGCCGAGGATCAGCGTCGTTGCGAAGATCTCGATCAGGAAGAAGCCGTTTGCGATCAGCGGCATGATCAGCAGGATGACCGCCACGACCCAGGCCGCGGGATTGTTGATGTCGGGCCATCCCCGCGCCGTCGGCCGCTGCGCCGTTGCGGCGGGCTTGTGAACGGGGAGGCGGGCGTCGTGGGTGACGGACATGTCAGCGTCTCGCCAGCAGGCCCTGCGGCCGCACCGCCAGCACCAGCACCATGATCAGGAACGTCACGACGATGGCGTAGGTGGGGATGTAGACCGAGCCGAGTTGCTCGGCGAGACCGATGATCAGCGCGCCGAGCGCGGCGCCCGGAATCGAGCCCATGCCGCCGACGATGACGACCACGAGCGAGGCGAGCAGGAAACGGATGTCCTCGCCGGGAGACAATGACTGGAAGGTGCCGCCGACCACGCCCGCGATGCCGGCCAGCCCGGCGCCGAGCGCGAAGACGAGCACGAAGACGATCTGGATGCGCACGCCGGTTGCGGCGAGGATGTCGCGGTCGTCCACGCCGGCGCGGATGATCATGCCGATCCGCGTGCGATTGAGCGCCAGCCACATCGCGACGCCGATGATCACCGACGCCAGGAAGATCACGAGCCGGACCAGCGGATAACGCAGGTAGACCGGCTCGCCGGAAGACTTCACGGCGGTGATCAGCGGCAGTTCGATCGGTCCGATCAGCCAGCTCGGGGTCTGGATCTGGTAGAAATCGCCGCCGCAGGCCCACAGCATGAGATCGGCGAACACGATCGAAAGCCCGAGCGTCACCATGGTCTGGCGCAGGTCCTGGCCTTCCATCCGGCGGAAGACGAGAACCTGGAGCAGAACGCCGACCAGTGCCGTCAGGATGAAGGCGATGATGAAGCTGAGGATCCAGGAACCGGTCGCGGCGCTGACGGCGTAACCGACATAGCCGCCGAACAGATACAGCGAGCCGTGCGCGAGGTTGACGTTGCGCATCAGTCCGAAGATCAGCGTGAAGCCGCTGGCGACGAGAAAATAGAGACCGCCGAGCGTGATGCCGTTGAACAGCGCGTTCAGGAAAACCCGCTTGCGGCCGATCGCGTCTTCAAGCCCCGCGGGCCACACTGCGAAGATCAACCACAGCGCCAGTGCAACCGCGATGATGATGATCAGCGCCCAGGCGGGATGGCGTTCGACGAAGCGGGTCACGATTGCCGCTCCGTCGTCACGTCACCCCAACCCTCTTCCCGCAAGCGGGGCGAGGGGGCATGCAAGCCGTTGCCGGCCGCGTACCGCGCCATGGACCTGCGTCTCCCTGGACTCGCGATCCTCTTTTCGGGACCGCGTTCCGCACATCCTAGTCGGGCTGTCAGGGAGGCGTTTGATCGTGAGTATCTTTTCGCGCGTCCGTCAGCCGCGCAAAATCTTGGCGGCGCGGCGATAATCGGTCGGCGCCATGCCGACATTGGCAGCGAAGAAACGGGTGAAGCCGCTCTGCGAGGAGAAGCCGAGATCGAACCCGATGTCGGCGATCGGCGCCTCGCTCGCCACCAGTGCCTCCAGCGCCTGCTCCATCATCAGCGTGTTGAGGTAGAGGTGCGGCGTGACGCCGGTCTGGATACGGAACAGCCGGTAGAAATGCGGCCGCGACAGGCCGGATTCGCGCGCGATGGTATCGAGCTCGATCTCCGCGCCGGGGCTTTCCGACATCATCTTGATGCACTTGCGAACGCGAAAGTCGGTGATCGGGCCGCTTGCACGCGGATCGCGCGCGGTTACGGCCTGCTGCCAGCTCTCGTCGTAGCAGATGTCGATCAGCCGTCTCAGTTCGCCGTCGAGGCTGCTGAGCGAGGGAGCGCCGCACACGAGGGCGGCGGCATGCCTGATGTATCTGTCCAGCGCGACAGAGCGCGTGAACTGGGTCCGGCCGAAACGCAGGCGATCGGCGCCGGGCGCGTCGGGTGCGAACCAATCCGCATTGACATAGAGGACAAAGAAGACGGCGCCGCCTTCAAGATCGGCCGGCAGGAAATTATGCGGCTCCCACGGATTGACCGCGACGACGGAACCCTCGTCGAGCTCGTAGCGTCCATCGCCGACGTCGATGCATGCGGAGCGTCCCCCGACATGGAAGATCAAATGACCTTCGCGATGTGCGTGGATGTTGAAAGGGCGGTTCAACTGATAAACCGTCGCCCGGCCAAAACGGCCGTGGAAGACGGCGAGCGCCCGGCTCATGCCTTCCCTCCCGAAAGCCCTTGTCTTTTTTTGGTAGCGTTCAACAACCGGGGAGAGAATGCAAGGGCGCACGATGTCCGCGCCTTGCAAATCTCTCCCCTGTCAGTCATCGATCGCGTACGCGACTACGTCAGTACTTCTTACATTCCGGTACTGTACGACTGGGCAAACCGATCTTGGCGAACACCGCGGGATCGTAGCCCAGGGTCTGGTTCACGTTCGGGATCACCTTCACGACCTTCGAGAACAGCGCGCCCTTGCCGTCGTCGACGACCTCGGTGACGAAGTTGGTGCCGATCGCCTGGCGGTTGGCGTCGAGCTTGATCTTGCCGTTGGGTGCATCGAGCTCGATCTTGGCGAGCGCGTCCTTGAACTTGGCCTGGTTGTTGGAGAGGTCGCCATTGACCTGCCGCAGCGCCAGGATCAGGGCCATGGTCGAGCCGTAGTAGTTGGTGGCGAGCAGCGAGGGGCTCGGGAAGCGCTTGTTCGGCGGGAAGGCGTCCTGATAATCCTTCACGAACTTCTGCCAGCCCGGATCTTCCCAGGTGTCGGCCTGGCCGCTCGCGGCCAGCGTGCCGACCAGCGCAGCCTTGGCGTTGCCCTTGGACGACAGGATGGTCTGGTCGATCATGATCGAGCCGCCCATCAGATGCGCCTTGCCGCCGGCTTGCTGGTACTGGTTGAGGAAGTTGACGGCGTCGGCGCCGCCGAGGCCGAGATAGATCGCATCGACATCGTCGGGCAGGGCGGCGATGACCGAGGCGAAGTCCTTCGTGCCGAGCGGCACCCATTGCCGGTTGGTGATCTGTCCGCCCGCGCCGCAGAATTCGAGCACGAGGCCGAACACCTGGGTGTAAATGAAGGAGTAGTCCTCGCCGACCGTTGCGATCTTGCGGTAGCCCTTGGTTTCATAGGCGTATTTGCCGAGGCCGACCTGCCACTGCGCGCCGTCCATGTTGTAGCGGAAGAAGTTCGGCGCCGGATCGACATAGGTCGCTTCCTGGGCGCCGGAGGCGGCATTGATGAAGGTCAGCTCGGGATGCGTCTTCGCGAAATTCTTGACCGCGATGCCTTCGTCGCCGGACAGCGGCGACAGCAGGATCTGCACCTTGTCCTGCTCGATCAGCTTGCGCACCGCGCGCACCGCGGAGTCCGGCGTCGCGTCCGTGGAGGCGACGACGAATTCGAGCTCCTTGTCGCCGATCTTCTTGCCGAGCACGTTGAGTGCCGTCTGGAAGCCGCGCATGCCGTCTTCGCCGAGCACGGTGTAGGTGCCCTCGAGCGTCGCGGTGACGCCGACCTTGATCTTCTCCTGCGCGAAGGCGGTGCCTGAAAGTAACAGGCTGCTCAACGCGATCAGTCCTAGACTGCTTTTCAACATTGCTCTCCTCCCTGGAACATTCTTGTCGCTGTTCTTCACCGCGCTCTCGCACGTCCGCCGCCGTATGGTGCGGCGGACGCGTGGGCGCATCGGTTCTTGGGATGAAGGCTAACCGAACTCGGATGCAGCGCACGCGTCGGAGCCGTGCGCGGCTTAACAGGCAGTCTCATTTTGAATGTTGCGCCGCAAATCGTTCCGCGGTGCAATAGGCTGGATCGTACAAGATGGTTGAGCCTTGCGCGGCGATACCGACGGAATGTCGCAGTTCAACGGCATCGCTGCGATTGGGGGAGTGTCAGACGCTTCAAGCCTTCCGATCGACGCCGAAGACCTTGCCCTGTAATTGCTGAAGTGCAGTCAGCGAGCGCATGAACGACGCGGCGGACGCATCGTCGTTGCGCGCGTTCGAATTGTCGACCGCTGTCCGCAGGGCCGAGAGAGTGTCGAAAGGCGAACTTTCGTAGGTGGCTGTCGAGGCACCGCTTTGGCCGGACTGGGTCGAGACAGCTGGTCCCATCATGCCGACGAGACCCGTTGTATCGTCGAGCGACAGCTTGCCGCTCTTGATCAGCGAGTTCACGGTGTCGCGCAGGTCGGATCGCGACATGCTCGTGAAGTCGAGCGCCGATGATTTGGCTCCGCTGGTTTGCTGGTTGCCATCGGTCGAACCGGCAGTCGTACGCGTGGCCCGATACGTCGTCTGCGGCGAGAGGTAAGGCGTCGTCCCGATTTTCATGCGTCCTCCCGCCGGTTCGTTGTTAGGGTGGAGGAGCAAGTCTTGCGCCAGGCTGGCGGCATTGATTTCCAAGTGTTTCTCGCGCTTGTGCGTCAGCCTGTCGCGGCAGGAATGATCGACTGACGGCAAAGCCTACCTACCGACCTACGCGAGAGCGATGTTGAAGGCGTCGCGCGATCGACGAGATCGTGGCTGTGCCGGCGTGGTGCTCGCGATGCCCGGCGAACATAGTCGGCGGCCGGACACCGCGTGCGGCCGGCTATGCTGCTTCATCACGACAGCCGTCAACGGCTGTCCATCCGCTCCCACTGAACTGTGCCGGAGCGATCGGCCAGGCGGCTCGTCCTCATCGGGACGGAACAAGGGATCTGCCTTGGCCGTGCCCTCCTGGACCTGCGCGAACTGACCGGCCCAAAGCCGCGCCGCCGGTCTGCTTTTGCGGATTTTGCCCCTGTTTTGTTGCCAAGCGTCGCGCCGATGATGGATCGAACGGGAAAACCGAAAAAGTACTGCACGCGCATGTAGTTGCTTTGCCATCGAAAGCTCATGGCAGACTATCGGCACACCGACGGCTATCGAAGCACGCGACGGCCCGGTGTAAGAGGGCTGTGTCCCACTCTGGCGTTTGTTCGATCATCGTAGGCTGACGAGACGTAGCTGACGACGCGCGTCGCGCTCCGATGGCGGGCATGGCACTCAAGAATGCTGGCGTGTTTGGCCTGCGGTCCCGCGCTAAACTTCGACCTCTCCGTAAGAAGCGATGGACGAGGCGCGGCTCGGCTGTGCTTCCCTTGGAGCCGGCCGTCGGACGATCATTGTAAGACGCGATTCCAACAACGACGCGATTATCGGCATGGCTGTGCCGCAGTCGCGATCGCAGCCGAAAGCGCGGCCAGTGCGGTCCGCAAAAGATCGATCGGAAGATAGCCGAAGCCAAGGCGCAAGACGGCGGAGGACTCTCCAAACCAGTTGCCGTTACCAATCTGAAGGTCTGAGGCCGACAGGGCAGACCAGAAGCGGGAAACGTCCATTGGATCGAACACTTCCTGATTCAGCCGGAGGCAGCACAACGCGCCGCCATCGGGCTTGATCCAGTCGACGAGGCCCTTTTGGCTCTCGACCCATTCTTCGACGATCGAGAGACCTGTCGCTAACAGGCTGCATCTCGCACGCAGAATTGTTTCGCGATTGTCGAGAACGCCGGCGGCGAGCGTTTCATCAAGCGGTGATCCGGAAATCACCGTGTTCATCTTCGCAATCGTTAGACGCTCCCGAAGCTCGGCGTTGCGGACGGTCAGCCAGCCAACGCGAAGTCCGGGCGCTCCGTGCGCCTTGGATACGGATCCGCCGGTGATGATCGTCTCGCCCAACGTCGCGGCGCTTTGCGGGGGAGACTGATCCCCGTAGGTCGCATCGCGATAGGTCTCGTCAACAAACAGATGTGCCGCGGGTGCCTTGGCGCGCATCAGTTCCAGGATCGCCTTAATCTCGGCAAGGGGAGTGCGGACCCCGCTTGGGTTCTGCGGACTTGCCAGACTGACCAGCTTCGTCCGCTCGTTCAAGATTGGTTCAAGCAAGTCGGCTGTCAGCTTATAGCCATGCTCAAATGAGAGCCGGCATTCCCTCAAGGTGACGCCGGCTCCCACCAGCGAGTCACGTGAGGGGGGAAAGCAGGGAGTTGCAATGACCGCCTCATCGCCCGGACGACAAAGCTCGAAGGACAGCAAGAACAGGCCGAGGGCCGTTCCCTGCGTCGTGATCACTTCCTCTGGCTTGGTTCCGGTGAGCTCCGCGATGCGGTCACGAAGGCGCGGCAGACCTGCGGAAGACCCATATCCCATCTTGAGGCCGCCAAGTACGGCCGCCCCGCCTGACATCTCAAGGATTTCGCCGAACGTCATATCTTGAGCAGTACTCTCGGCCAGATTGTATCGCCGGTTGATATCCAACAGCGAGATGATCTCGTTGCGAGGAAACCGTCCTTGCCAGCCTGACCTGCTTGTCACATCTCACTCCGTATCGATCGGGTCCAGCGCCATAGACGACGAAGATCGCGAAGTGTCTTGTCAAAAGTTGCGGGCACCCGCGCGCAGAGCTAGAGGGATTGGTCTGGTCCAACTGCGCGGGTGTTGCCGATTTGCGAACGCGGTGTACGCAGCGATGCGCTGATGGAAATTCTTATTGCATCGACTTTGCATAGAGCGCCGGCGTAGTGCCGGTAAATTGCTTGAAACGCTTCGTAAAGTGAGCCTGATCAGCAAAACCGACGTCCAACGCGACCTGCGCTACCGGCTCGCCATGTTTCAATAGCTGGCGCGATCGCGCAATGCGAACCTGGGTGAGATACGCATAGGGCGTCAAACCGAGATGCTTCTGGAAGAGGCGAATGAGATGGAACAAGCCGACGCCAGAAGCGGCCGAGGCATCCTCGAGGCTTATGTTGTCGCAGGCACGTGCCCGCAAAAATTCAACGGCTCGCCTGACCGTCGTGGGGCAGCCCGCTTCCGCGTGCGGCAGTTGAATGTCGCCATGGCGCTCAAACAGCAGTGAAACGCCACAAACCATCGCTTCCTCGGCAGCCGCGTCATCGCCCGCCATTGCGAGCCTGTGCGCCGAAGCCAGATAGCGCCAGATGTCCCGATCATGGATGACGGGCTCGTTGCAAGCCAGGTTGCCATGCGCAGCGTGAGGCAGCATTGCCGCGCGCGCGGCCTGTGGCACGTAGAAGGCAGCGTAGGCCAATTCGCGACCGTGCTTGCGTTCGCCGGTATGCATTTCTCCGGGATTGATCACGGACAAGCTTCCGGGCGCTGCATACTCGTGATTCCTGCCACATCGAAACGATTTCACGCCGGCGTGAATTACGCCGATCATCAGTTCGTCATGCGAGTGAGGGGCAAAGCTATGCCGCACAAAGCGTGCCGACATCAGATCGATCCCGCCGAACAGTGGTGTGCGGCGGAAGGTTGCTCTGTCGAGATGGCTTTCGAAGCGTGCGGAGGTCATGGTCGCTAGATCAGGATCCAGAAAATAAAGGTAGATCGGTTCATACTTCTTGTAAATGGAGGCGGCTTCTCAGCCGGATCGCGATGCGTTCCGCAGCTAGGTAGTCAATATCTGACAAGAGGAATGGAGTGATTCATGCTTCTTGCAGGTCGATGGCGTGCTCCAAGCATCGAAAGCGCGGGTTCTGGGCCGTCATGGCCGGGAACCGCGTAAGGGTGTGAATACACCTTACGTCGGAGCCCCCATTACCTTGAACAAGGCAGTGCAGCATGAAGATAAGAATCGCCTATATCGAAGAGCCTCCTTTCTACTGGACTGCCGCGGATGGCTCTACGACTGGCGCGGATATCGAACTGGCCGAAGTCGTACTCCGGGCGATTGGCGTTTCGTCGATTGAATATCAAAAGACGTCGTTTGATGAATTCCTGCCAGGCGTCGCAGGGCAAAGTTGGGACATGAACGTTCCAATCTTCATAACCCCCGGACGCGCAAAACTAGCGACATTCAGCGTCCCGGTTTGGGCAATCGGGGACGGGTTTCTCGTCCAGCATGGCAATCCGAAGGCGCTTGTCAGCTACGAGAGCGTGGCGTCGCGCAGTGACGCCCGCATCGCACTTATTGCGGGGCAGGTGCAGATCGATACCGCAAAATCGGCGGGTGTGACCGACAGCCAGATCGTGATCTTCAAGGATCAGCCCACCGCTGTCGACGCGTTGCTCGCAGGGAAGGTCGACGCCTACGCAAGCACTGCTGTTGGGAATCGAGTCATTGCTGGCGCGAACGAGAAGCTTGAAGCGGTTGCGCATGAAACTCGAAAGGATGGACGGCTCCCTCTTGGCGGTTTTTCATTCAACAAGAGCAATCATGATCTCATCCGAGCGGTGAATGAACAGCTTCGAAAATATATCGGTTCGCCCGACCACCGTGCCCGCATGGCGAAGTACGGCCTGGTGGAAGCCGAAATCGACCCGGTGGTTGGCTGAGGGCGGCACGCTATTTTGCGCCTCGGGCACGGTCTGAGTGGGAGAACACGCAATCTAGCGCGGCGCTTCACGACTTCATTCGGTACGACAATGTCGTACCGGCCAGGCCGCAATATCGTCGCAGTCGAACGTGCTACGTGCGCAAGTACTTGAAACAAAAGGAAAATGATCTCACCAAAACTTCTGATCGACTGTCGGCCCGAAAATCAGCTAATCCATCCGGAATGACAAAGCGAAATAACATCAACATGTTATCGCATCGATTTTGCATTGCGCCCATGATGGACTGGACCGATAGCAGGTGCCGGGTGTTCCACCGTCATCTGACCCGGCGTGCGCTGCTCTATACGGAGATGCTGACGACCGGCGCCATCATCCATGGCGACCGAGAGCGGTTGCTTGGGTTCGACGCGTGCGAGCACCCTGTGGCGCTTCAGCTCGGCGGGTCGGATCCGCGCGAGCTCGCGCAGGCTGCGCGGATCGGCGAGGCGTTCGGTTACGACGAGATCAATCTCAATGTCGGCTGTCCGTCCGATCGCGTGAAGGACGGCCGCTTCGGCGCCTGCCTGATGGCCGAGCCGGAACTCGTGGCTAGGTGTGTCGAGGCGATGAAGGGCGCTGTCGCTATTCCCGTCACGGTGAAGTGCCGCATCGGCATCGACGACCAGGATCCGGAATTGGCGCTCGACACGCTCGCGCGTGCCGTCGTGGCTGCCGGCTGCGACGCGCTGATCGTGCATGCTCGCAAGGCCTGGCTCAACGGTCTGTCGCCGAAGGAGAACCGCGACATCCCGCCGCTCGACTATGATCGGGTCTATCGGCTCAAGCGCGCGATGCCGCACGCGCCCGTCATCATCAATGGCGGCATTCCGGGCATCGAGCAGGCGAAGGCGCATCTCGACCATGTCGACGGCGTGATGCTCGGACGCGCGGCCTATCAGGAGCCGTGGCGGCTGCTCGGCGTCGATCCTGATGTTTTCGGCGAGGCGGCGCCGCACGCGTCCATGCAGGACGCATTCGAGGCAATGATGCCCTACATCGAGGAGCAGCTTTCACGGGGGACGCGACTGCATGCCATCACCCGTCATTTCGTCGGCGCGTTCCATGCGGTGCCCGGCGCGCGCGCCTTCCGCCGTCATCTTGCCGAGCAGGGCGTGAAGCCGGGTGCTGGTCCGGAGGTCCTGCGCGATGCGATCGCACGCATCGGAGCGCGCGTACCGGCCGAGGTCGCAGCGTAGATCGATCAGTCGATCGCGGTGCGCGAGCGGCGGTGGCTGCCCTGGAGTTCCGGGTAGCCCGTCAGCATCAGCTTGTCGGAGCGGACGCCCCAGCTTTCCAGGCGATCGAGGAAGCTCATCCCGAGCAGATTGGTCTTCATCTGCCCACGCTGGACGACGAGTGCGGGCACGGATTTCTCGACGAGGTGGCCGACGGCGAGACGGTCGATCGTGAGCCGCGCCGCCTTGGTGTGTCCGCCCGCGGTTTCGAGGTCGACGTCGTATTCGAGCATGTCGATCGGCAGCCCGATCGCTCTCGCGGTTTCCCAGGTCAGCACCACGGAGGTGGCGCCGGTGTCGATCACCATCGGCGCCGTCACGCCGTTGATCTTGGCGCGCAACGCGAATTCGCCGCCCTGGCCGCGCTGGATCTGCACGGCGGGAGCTGGCGCGGCGGTCTTGCTGCGGAACATGTGCGAGACCTTGTTGCCGGCGCGCGCGATCTGGTCGGGATCGCCATAGGCAACGACGGCCCCCGCGGTCCCGGCGAGCATCACGAGAACGAGCAGGAAGCGGATCATCGCGCGCCCCCGGAGGCGCCTGCGCTGATCAGGTGGATTGCCGCGAGTCCGCCAGCGGCTCCAATCCGGCCTCGGCCATGCGTGCCGGCAACCGCGCCATGATCGCGAGCCGTTCCGCGCTCTCCATGGCATGCCAGCGCGCGATTTCCGGCAAGGTGCGGCCGCAACCGAAGCACAGCTTGGTCTTGGGATCGATCATGCAGACGGCGACGCACGGCGTTTCTTTGCTCATTGGCGCATATTGAGGGAAGGTCGGGCATGTCTGCAAGCATCTGATTATGAGCCTGTGCCTGCGCTCATGATCGGCTTGTGACGCGGCCGGCGCTTCTCGTCGGGCAGAGCGGAACTCTCGGGCTGCAGCGGCGGGGAATCCTCCGACATCGGCGCGAGCGCGCTCATGACGCGTTCCGGCGGGAAGGTGACGATCACCTCGGTGCCGATGCGCAGCTTCGACTTCAGCGTGAACGTTCCGCCATGCAGGTCGATCAGGTTCTTTGCGATGGGCAGGCCGAGGCCCGCGCCCTGTTCGGCGGACTTGATGGAGTTCGAGCCCTGGCCGAACGAGGCCAGCACGACGGGGATCTCGTCCTCGGGAATGCCGGAACCGGAATCCCTCACCGACAGATATTGTCCGCCCGAGGCAGTCCAGCCGGCCTTGAGCCAGATCTCCCCGCCTTGCGGGGTGAACTTGATCGAGTTCGAGAGCAGGTTGAGCACGACCTGGCGGATCGCGCGCTCGTCGGCCCAGATCCGCGGCATCGCCAGCTCGAACACTTCGTGGATGGTGATGCTGCGGCTCGATGCGCGCAGCTTCATCAGGTGATGGCAGTCAGCGACGACGCCGACCAGCGAGACCGCTTCCTCATTCAGCTCGTAGCGCCCGGCCTCGATCCGCGACAGATCGAGGATCTCGTTGATGAGGTTCAGCAGGTGAACGCCGGAATTGTGGATGTCGGCGGAATATTCCTTGTAGACCGGCACGGCATGCGCGCCGAAAATCTCGCTCTTCATCACCTCGGAGAAGCCGAGGATCGCGTTCAGCGGCGTGCGCAATTCGTGGCTCATCTGCGCCAGGAAGCGCGACTTGGCGACGTTGGCGGATTCGGCGCGGTGGCGCGCCTCGTCGGAGATCGCCTTGGCCTGTTCGAGTTCGCCGATCAGCGCATCCTTCTCGGCGCG
>NZ_JASGFS010000013.1:0-126010 GCF_047605465.1 Bradyrhizobium sp.
GATCATCTATTACGGCGACGAGATCGGGATGGGCGACAACATCTATCTCGGCGATCGCAACGGCGTGCGCACGCCGATGCAATGGAGCCCCGACCGCAATGGCGGGTTCTCCCGCTGCGATCCGGCGCGCCTCTATGCGCCGCTGATCATGGACCCCGTCTACGGCTACGAGTCCGTCAATGTGGAGGCGCAGTCGCGCAGCCTGTCCTCGCTGCTCAGCGCCACCAAGCGACTGATCTCGGTACGCAAGTCGACGCTCGCCTTCGGCCGCGGCACCATGACCTTCATCCGCCCGGCGAACCGCGCCGTGCTGGCCTATGTCCGGCAATATCGCGACGAGGTGATCCTCTGCGTCGCGAACCTCTCGCGCGCCGCGCAGGCGACAGAGCTCGACCTGTCGCCCTGGAAGGACCGCATTCCGCAGGAGATGCTCGGTCGCACCCGCTTCCCGGCGATCGGCGACCTGCCCTACATGATCACGCTCGGGCCCTACGGTTTCTACTGGTTCCAGCTCCAGGAGCGCGACAAGTCCGAGCCCGTGCGGCCGCGGGCCGTGCCTGAATTCGAGACGCTGGTGGTGCCGGTGAATTCGACCTGGGTATCGCTCGCGCGCGAGCGCGGCGTGTTCGAGCGCGACGTGCTGCCGGAATTCCTGGCGCGAACCCGGTGGTATCCGGAGCACGACCCCAAGCACATCCAGCCCAAGCTGACCTCCGCCGTTCCGTTCTGCGACATCGGCGACAACCGTCCGTGGATCGCGTTCTTCGAAGCGACGCAACACGACGTGACCTCGCGTTACGTCGTGCCGATGCAGATCGAGTGGGTGCGCTTCGACCGCGAGCGCTTCAACCCAAAGGCTCTCGCCGCCGTGCGCCAGGGCGCGCGCGAAGGCACGCTGCTGGATGTCGCGACCGACCAGATCTTCATCGGCCTGTTCCTGCGCAACCTGTCGCAGAACCTCGTGGTAGAGGAGAACAATCTGCGGCTCGAATTCAAGGCCACCAGCCTGCTCGCCGGCTACACCGTCAAGGAGCCTGAGCGCATCCGCGCGATCGAGCAGTCCAACAGCACGGCGCTGGTCGACAATCAATACGTCGCCAAGCTCTATCGCCAGCTCGAAAGCGGCATCAATCCCGAGATCGAGATCGGCCATTACCTCACCGACGTCGCCCATTTCGCCAATACGCCGGCGCTGCTGGGCAGTGTCGAACTGGTCGAGGGCGAGGAGCGCAGTTCGGTCGGCGTCCTGCACGCCTATGTCGAGAACCAGGGCGACGGCTGGGCCGTGACCACGGGCTATCTCGACCGCTATATCGACGAGCAGCGCCTGGTGCCGGCGGGTGAAACGCCCCGCGAGACCCAGGAGCAGGCCCCCTATCTGCACTTCATGGCGCAAACCGGCCGTCGGCTCGCCGAACTGCATATCGCCTTCGGCGCCGCCAAACCGGCCGATCTCGCCCCCGAGCCGACCGTCTCCGCACACCTCAAGCGCTGGACATCCGCACTCAAGTCCCGCGCCGAGCGGGTTTTCGAGCGGCTGGCCGAGAACCGCGACCGGCTGCGCGAGGCCGACCGGCCGCTGGTCGACCAGATCGCCACCGCCCGCGAGGGCCTCTCCAGCCGGCTTAACGCGCTATTGCCATCCGACATCGGCGGGTTGAACATCCGTCATCACGGAGACTTCCGCCTCGGGCAAATTCTGATCGTGAAGGACGATATCTTCATCATCGATTTCGACGGCAACCCGCACCTGCCGCCGGCCGACAAGCGCCGCAAGGCACCGGCGGCGTGTGACGTCGCGGGCTTCGTCCGCTCGATCGACCTGTCGGTGACCTCGGCGCTCAACCGCGCGCTGACGGGGGCATCCGACGACCAGGGCAGGCTCGCCGCCGCGCTCGACGACTGGCGCGAACGCGCGACATCGGCATTCCTGGCCGCCTACCGCGAAACCATGACCGATCGACGCCTGTGGCCGGAAGATCCGCATTCCGCGCAAGGCCTGTTAAGGTTTTTCCTGCTTGATCAAGCATTCGACGAAGTGGAGTACGGGCTGTCCCACCGGCCGGAGGGGCTCAACGCGCCTTTGACCGGGCTGCTTCGCATTCTGTCCAATGACGAGAGCGAAGCCCATGCCTAAACTGCCAGCCGAGGCCTACGCGATCATCGAGGGCCGCCACTCCGATCCCTTCCATTATCTCGGCCTTCACCCTGAAGGGGACCGGAGCGTGGTGCGCGCCTTCCTTCCGGATGCTTCCAATGTCGAGGCTGTCGGCGAGCATGGCGAAGTGGCCAAGCTCGACCGCGTCCACGACGCGGGCCTGTTCATCGGCGCCCTGCCCAACGGCTCCAAGCGCTACCAATTGCGTGCGAAGTTCGGCAACAACGTCGTCGAGTTCGAGGACGCCTACCGTTTTCCGCCCATCCTCACCGACTTCGATCTCTACCTCCTCGGCGAGGGGACCCATCAGCGCCTCTATGACAAGCTCGGCGCACATCCGATGACGCTGGAAGGCGTCGACGGTATCGGCTTCGTGGTGCTCGCTCCGAACGCGCGCCGCGTCTCCGTGGTCGGAGATTTCAATTTCTGGGACGCGCGGCGCCATCCCATGCGGGTGCGCGGCGTCGGCTATTGGGAATTGTTCATCCCGCATGCCAGGGTCGGTGACCACTACAAGTTCGACATCGTCGGACCGCACGGCCATCAACTGCCGCTGAAATCCGATCCGATGGCCTTCGCGGCCGAGGTGCGTCCGAAGACGGCGTCTATCATCTTCGACGAGGCGCATCTGCCGCGCCCGCGTCCGGCGGCCGACGGCATAAATGCGCTGTCGGCACCGATGTCGATCTACGAGGTGCATCTCGGATCGTGGCGGCGCAAGGACGACAATCAGTGGCTCAGCTATCGCGAGCTTGCCGAGCAGCTGCCGGCCTATGCGCGCGACATGGGCTTCACTCACGTCGAATTCCTGCCGGTCAGCGAGCATCCCTTCGACGGCTCGTGGGGCTACCAGCCGACCGGCCTCTATGCGCCCACCAGCCGCTTCGGCTCACCGGAGGACTTTGCCGCGCTCGTCGATGCCTGCCACCGCGAAGGCATCGGCGTGCTGCTCGACTGGGTGCCCGGTCACTTCCCCGATGATCCGCACGGGCTCGGCAGCTTCGACGGCACGGCGCTCTACGAGCACGCCAACCCGCTCCAGGGCCGCCATCTCGATTGGGGCACGCTCATCTACAATTACGGCCGCACCGAAGTGACGAACTTCCTGGTGTCGAATGCGCTGTTCTGGCTGGAGCGATACGGGATCGACGGCCTGCGCGTCGACGCCGTCGCCTCCATGCTCTATCTCGACTACAGCCGCCCGCCCGGTGCCTGGATTCCGAACCAGTATGGCGGCCGCGAGAACATCGAGGCGATCGCCTTCCTGCGCCGCTTCAACACGGAAGTCTTCGCCCGCTTCCCGCAGGCGACGACCGCCGCCGAGGAATCCACGGCGTGGCCGCAGGTCTCGCGCCCCGTCGAATTCGGCGGACTTGGGTTCGGCTACAAGTGGAACATGGGCTGGATGCACGACACGCTGAACTACATCAGCAAGGATCCGATCCACCGCAAGCATCATCACGGCGATATCCTGTTCGGCCTGCACTACGCCTTCTCGGAAAACTTCATCCTGCCGCTGTCGCATGACGAGGTCGTGCACGGAAAGCGCTCGATCCTCGGCCGCATGCCCGGCGACGAGTGGCAGCGCTTTGCAAACCTGCGCGCCTATTACAGCTTCATGTTCGGCCATCCCGGCAAGAAGCTGCTGTTCATGGGCGCGGAAATCGCGCAGAGCCGCGAATGGAACCACGACCAGTCGCTGGACTGGCATCTGCTCGAATACAAGTACCATGCGGGCATCCAGGCGCTGATCCGCGATCTCAACCGGCTCTATCGCGCCGTACCTGCGCTGCATCAGATGGATTGCGATCAGGCCGGCTTCGAATGGCTGATCACCGACGACGCCAACCGCAACGTGTTCGCATGGCTGCGCAAGGGGCTCGACGAACACGCGCGGTGCCTCGTGATCGTCAACTTCTCGCCCAACGTCTATCGCGACTACCGCGTGCGCGTGCCCTTTGGAGGCAAGTGGAAAGAGGCCTTCAATTCGGATTCCGCCCATTACGGCGGCGGCAATGTCGGAAACATCGGAGAGGTTCATGCCACCGACGGCAAGACGCCCGAACTCCGCCTTACTATTCCGCCCCTTGCTGCGGTCTTTCTCGTTCCGGAAAGCTGAACGATGCGCCTGACTTCTGGATCGCCCGCACGCCTCGGCGCAAGCTGGGACGGACGCGGCACCAATTTCGCGCTGTTCTCCGCCAACGCGCAGAAGGTCGAGCTTTGCCTGTTCGACATGCAGGGCCGCCGCGAGCTCGAACGCATCGAGTTGCCGGAGCGCACCGAAGACGTCTGGCACGGCTACCTCAACGACGTCTCGCCGGGCCAGCTCTACGGTTATCGCGTGCATGGTCCCTACGAGCCCGAGCACGGCCATCGCTTCAATGCCAACAAGCTGCTGCTCGACCCCTATGCCAAGCGGCTCGCGGGGCGGCTGGTCTGGAGCGACGCGCATTTCGCCTACCGCACCGGTTCGCCGCGCGAGGACCTGTCCTTCGACCGGCGCGACAACGCGCGCGGCATGCCCAAGGCCGTCGTGGTCGACGAGACCTTCAACTGGGGCCGCCGCGAGATCCGACCCAACATCGCCTGGGAAGACACGATCGTCTACGAGGCGCACGTCAAGGGACTGACGCAGAAGCGCGAAGACGTGCCGCCGAACCTGCGCGGAACGTACGGCGGCCTATCGTCGCCCGCGATGATCGAGCACCTGAAGCGGCTCGGCGTCACCACGATCGAGCTGCTGCCGATCCACAGCTTCGTCGACGACCGGATCCTGGTGGAGAAGAAGCTCGTCAACTACTGGGGCTACAACACGCTGTCCTTTTTCGCGCCCGAGCCGCGCTACGCCCAGGACAATGCGCTCGATTCCTTCCGCACCACCGTCGCGCGGCTGCACGATGCCGGCATCGAGGTGATGCTCGACGTCGTCTACAACCACACCGCCGAGGGCAATCACCTCGGCCCGACGCTGTGCTATCGCGGGATCGACAACGCCTCCTACTACTGGCTGAACCGCGAGAACCCGCGCTACTATGACGATTTCACCGGCTGCGGCTCGTCGGTGAACCTCACCCATCCGCGCGTGCTGCAGATGGTGATGGATTCGCTGCGCTACTGGGTCGAGGTCTGCCATGTCGACGGCTTCCGCTTCGACCTCGCCACCACGCTCGCCCGCGGCCCGAACGGCTTCGACCGCGGCATCTCGTTCCTGACCGCGATCCGGCAGGACCCGGTGCTCGCCACCGTCAAGCTCGTGGCCGAACCCTGGGACCTCGGCCTCGGCGGCTACCAGGTCGGTGCGTTCCCCTCGCAATGGTCGGAATGGAACGACCGCTATCGCAGCGCCATGCGGCGCTACTGGAGCGGCGAAGGCAGCCTGATCGGCGACATCTCGAGCCGCATGACGGCGTCCTCAGACCTGTTCAACCACGACGGAAGGCGGCCGCGCGCCAGCATCAACCACATCACGGTGCATGATGGTTTCACCCTCGCCGACCTCTTCAGCTACAACGAGAAGCACAACGAGGCGAACGGCGAGGACAACCGTGACGGCTCCAACGACAACCACAGCAACAATTGCGGTGTCGAGGGGCCGACCGACGATCCCACGATCCTCGGCCTGCGCAGGCAGCTTCGCAAGAACGTGCTGGCCTGCCTGATGCTGGCACAGGGCATTCCCCTGATCCTCGCTGGCGACGAGGTCGGCAATTCGCAATCCGGCAACAACAACGCTTATTGCCAGGACAACGAGGTCGGCTGGGTCGGCTGGGACAATCTCGGCACGGAGGGCGACGACATGGTCGATTTCGTCGCCCATCTTGCCGACATCCGCCGCCGCTTTTCGCAGCTCCGCAGCCATCGCTGGCTCGATGGCCGTCCCAAGGACGGGATCTCCTACGGTGCGCTGTGGCTGACGCCGTCCGGCGACGAGATGACCGAGAACGACTGGAAATTCCCGGAAGGCAGGTTTCTCTCCTATGTGATGGGACCGATGGAACCGGGCAGCGCTGCGATCTTTATTGTTCTGAACGCCGCCCCTGAAGAGATCGCATTCAGATTGCCCAAAATGACCGAGTACAAGAGCTGGCAGCAGATCCTGAACACGACTGAAGCCAAGCTGAACACGATTGAGTTCCTCCCCGGAAGCGACAGCAAGGCGCCGCCGCGCTCCGTGCTCGCCTTCGCTGGCGCCCTATGAGACCATCATTCGGTGCCAGGCCGACGAAGGACGGCGCCTCGTTCCGGCTGTGGGCGCCGAGCGCGCGGCGTGTCGACCTGCTGCTCGAACGGCGTCACGCGATGCGACGTCGCGACGACGGCTGGTATGTGGCTGACATTGCGGGCCTGACGCCCGGAAGCCGCTACAAGTTCAGGATCGACGACGAGATCGACGTGCCCGATCCCGCCTCGGCGTTCCAGCCCGAGGACGTTTTCGGCCCAAGCGAGGTGATCGACCACACCGCCTTCAACTGGCGCGCCAGGGACTGGCGCGGCCGGCCCTGGGAACAGACCGTCCTGATCGAGACGCATGTCGGCACCTTCACGGCGGAGGGCACCTATCGCGCGATGATCGACAGGCTCGATCATCTGGTCGAAACCGGCATCACCGCACTGGAATTGATGCCGCTGGCGGACTTCGCCGGCCGTCGCGGCTGGGGCTATGACGGCGTGCTCTGGTATGCCCCCGACAGCGCCTATGGCCGTCCCGAGGACCTGAAGACGCTGATCGACGAGGCGCATCTGCGCGGCCTCATGGTGTTTCTCGACGTGGTCTACAATCACTTCGGCCCCGAGGGAAACTACCTCGGCCGCTATGCGCCGACGTTCTTCACGGACGCGCACACGCCCTGGGGCAGCGCGATCGACTATCGCGTGCCCCAGGTCCGCGCGTTCGCGGTCGAGAACGCGCTGTCCTGGCTCACCGACTACCGCTTCGACGGACTGAGGCTGGACGCGGCCAACCACATCATGGCGCTTCCCGGCGAGCAGTCGATGCTGCACGACCTCAGCGTCGCCGCCGGCGAACTCGCCAAGGCCACCGGCCGCCACATCCACCTCGTGCTGGAGAATGGCGACAACCGCGCGAGCCTGCTCGACGCCGCGCAGAACCCGCCGGGCGGCAAGTATCGCGCGCAATGGAACGACGATTATCATCACGCCTGGCATGTGATGCTGACCGGCGAACTCGCCGGCTACTACGCCGACTACCAGACCCCGCGCCTGGACCTTGCGCGCGCGCTCGCGTCCGGCTTCGTGTACCAGGGTGAGATCTCCGAGTTCTGGGGCAAGAAGCCACGGGGCGAGCCGAGCGGCGAGTTGCCGCCGACCACGTTCGTGAATTTCCTGCAGAACCATGACCAGATCGGCAACCGGCCGCTGGGCGACCGGCTCGAAAGCCTTGCCTCACCGCAGCAGATCGAAGCCGCGCTTGCGGTCACGCTGCTCGCGCCCATGGTGCCGATGCTGTTTCAGGGGGAGGAGTGGGGTTCGAAAGTGCCCTTCCCGTTCTTCTGCGACTTCCAGGGCGGTCTCGCCGAGGCTGTGCGCAAAGGACGGCGCCAGGAATATGCCTGGGCGTACGAGAAATACGGCGACGAGGTGCCCGACCCTCTGGACCCGGCAACGCCGCGATCGGCCGTCCTGGACTGGACGGGCCGCACGAGCGAGCAGGACGCGCGACTGGCTTTCGTTCGTGACCTGCTCGCGCTGCGCCAAGAGCAGATCGCACCGCGCCTGAAGGGCACGACCTTCGGCAGTGCCGAGGCGGCCGACAACGGCTTGCTGACCGCCCATTGGCGAATGGGCGACGGAACGGCGCTTCGCCTGACCGCCAATCTGTCCGACCGCGAGATCGCGCATTCCAATGACAGCGCGGGCACACCGATCTGGGGCGGTGTTGCCGGCGAACGGATTCCCCCCTGGTCGGTGATCTGGCGCCTCGGAGGTTGAGCATGCCTCCCGCCATTCCCCTCGCGACCTATCGCCTGCAGCTCACCGCTGATTTCGATTTCGACAAGGCCGCCGAGGTGGTGCCTTATCTGAAGGCCCTCGGCATCTCGCATCTCTACACCTCGCCGGTGATGAAGGCCCGCAAGGGCTCGACCCACGGCTACGACATCGTCGACCACAGCCAGTTCAATCCCGAACTCGGCGGCGAGGCCGGCTTTGCGCGGCTGAACGAGGCACTGACGAAAAACGACCTCGGCCTCATCGTCGATTTCGTGCCGAACCATGTCGGCGTGCATTTCGCCGACAATCCCTGGTGGCTCGACGTGCTGGAATGGGGGCCGACGTCGCCACACGCCGTGTCTTTCGACATCGACTGGGATCAGCTGCCCTACCGCGCGCGCGGCGGCGTGCTGCTGCCGATCCTCGGCTCGTCCTATGGCGAGGCGCTGGAGCGGGGCGACATCGAGCTGCGCTACGATCCGGACGAGGGAAACTTCTCCGCCTGGTATTTCGAGCACCGCCTGCCGATCGCGCCTGAACGCTATGGCGAGGTGCTGCGCGCGATCGTGAGGGAGGCCGACGCCGCCGGGACGGAAGCGGGCAAGCGCCTGCTCTCGCTCGCCGCGCGGTACACCGGACTGCGCCGCCCCAACCGCAAGGAAGCGCCCGCCTTCAAGGCGGAGCTCAAGGAGATCGCGGGCGCGGCCGACATCATCGGACGTGGTCTATCCGCCTATCGCGCCGCCGAGGATCGCCCGGTCCAGACCCTGGCGCTGCATCACCTGCTGGAGCGCCAGCACTACAAGCTCGGGCATTGGCGGCTCGCCTCCAGCGACATCAACTATCGCCGCTTCTTCGACGTCAACGGCCTCGCCGGCCTGCGCGTCGAGGACCCCGGCACGTTCGCCGCGACCCACCGGCTGGTGAAGCAGCTCGTCGCCGACGGCAAGCTGCAGGGCATCCGCCTCGATCACATCGACGGCTTGCGCGATCCCGCCCAATATTGCCAGCGGCTGCGCCGCCTGGTGCGCGACGCACAGGGCAAGACCGCGCCATTCTACACGGTGATCGAGAAGATCCTGTGCGAGGACGAGCGGCTGCCGCACTTCGCCGGCGTCGAGGGCACGACCGGTTACGAGTGGATGAACGTCATCACCCAGGTCCTGGTCGATGCGAAAGGCCTCGACGCGCTGGACGAGACCTGGCGGCAGATCAGCAATCGGCCGCCGCGCCTTGCACCTTATGTCAAGGATGCCAAGCGGCGCGTGCTGGAGACGCTGCTCACCAGCGAATTTACCGTGTTGACGCGCCTGCTCGCACGCATCGCCAATGGACACTATTCCACCCGCGATTTCTCCGCCGACAGCCTGCGGCAGGCGCTCGAGCTCTATGTGCTGCATTTTCCGGTCTACCGCACCTATCTCACGACCAGCGGACCGACCGCGCACGACCGCAAGCTGATCGACGACACCATCGAGCGCGCCCGCGCCGAATGGTTCGCTGCCGATGAAGGCATTTTCGACTTCCTGCGCGATGCGCTGACGATGGATCTGCTCAAGCCCGACCGGCCGCCGCACAGCGCTCCGCGCGTGCGCCGCTTCGCGCTGAAGGTGCAGCAGTTCACCGGCCCGATGATGGCGAAATCGCTGGAAGACACCGCCTTCTACCAATTCCACCGCCTGATTGCCCTGAACGAGGTCGGCGGCGATCCCGCGAGCAAAGGCCTGACCGTCCCGGCCTTCCACGACGCCATGCGGGCCCGCGCCAGGGAATGGCCGCGCGGCATGACCGCAACCGCCACTCACGACACCAAGCGTGGCGAGGACGCCCGCGCGCGGATTGCCGCGCTGAGTGAAATTCCCGGCGAATGGACCAGCGCCGTCGCGCGCTGGAAGGTGTTGAACGCCCCGCATCTTGCACTGCAGGGCAGCCTGCGGGCGCCATCGGCGACGTTCGAATACATGCTGTATCAGACCCTGCTCGGGGCTTGGCCGCTCGGAGGTCCCGATGCCGACTTCGTCGCGCGTATCCAGGCCTATGCGCTCAAGGCCGCGCGCGAAGGCAAGGAAGAGACGAGCTGGCTCAACCCGCATGAGGCCTACGAGAACGGCACGAAGAGCTTCATCGAAAAGATCCTCGATCCGGCGCAATCGGCCGAATTCCTCGATACGCTGCAAACCATGGCACGCCGCGTCGCGCTGCTCGGTGCGTTGAATTCCCTGAGCCAGCTCACCCTCAAGGCGACTCTGCCCGGCGTTCCCGATTTCTATCAGGGCACCGAATTCTGGGACCTGTCACTGGTCGACCCCGACAACCGCCGCCCGGTGGACTTTGCCGCGCGGCGCGCGGAGCTGGGCTCGCTGGCGACCCCGGACTGGAGCGGGCTGGCCAAGACCTGGCCCGACGGACGGCTCAAGCTGGCCTGGACCCACCACCTCCTCGGGCTGCGCGGCAAACTCGCCGACGTCTTCAGCCGCGGCGACTACCAGCCGCTGGAGGTTCGCGGGGCGCAGGCGGACCACGTCATCGCTTTCGCCCGTCGCCACGGACACGCCGCGGCGATCGTCCTGGTCGGGCGCCTGTTCGCTCCGCTGACGCAAGCGGGTCGCTCATGGCCCGCGCTCGAGGACTTCGACGCGACCGTGGACGTCACAGGTTTTGCTTCGCCCGACCTTCCCACCCACGATCTGCGGCTCTCGCAGGCGTTCCGCGATTTCCCCGCCGTCGTCATCGAGGCGGGCGTCGCCAAGCCGGCGCGACATCGTCCACGCGGCTGAAGCTCACTTCCCCTCGCCCTTGGTCAGCAGCAATTGCCCGCGCTTGCGGATCGTGGCCTGTGCCATCTCGGCGAAGCGCTGCAGCAGCCATGGCAACACCACCTCGACCCGGACGTGGTCGTCCGCGACGTCGACCTGTCCGGTGGCGATCTGCCCGAGCGCACGAATGCGGAAATTCATGCTGTCGCCGCTCCAGCGCTCCTCCTCGACCTGCATCACGGGAATGCTCGCCGCCGCGCGCCCGAGCCCGGTCTTGAGCCTGCGCGCCGCTTCCTCGCGGCCGAGACGATGCGGAATGGAGACGACGAGCGGCGCTGACATGACCCTGACCTGTGTTGACCTGTTCTCACATAATCATGCCGGCCCGAGCGGCAAAGGTTCCATGCGCACCGCGCCTGTCGTCGTGTTTCATAAAAGGAACTTTCAAACCTGCGGCAAGTTGCCTCCACGCAACAGGACAAGTGCAAACGACCCCATAACAGGGGCTGGAGGAGAATCGCATGTCTATCGGTACGATCATTCTGATCATCTTGGTCATCGCACTGCTTGGCGGCTTCAGCGGCATCGGCGGTGGTCCGTTCTACGGCACCGGCTATTACGGCGGCGGCGGCCTCGGACTCGTCATCGTCATCCTGCTGATCTTGCTCCTGCTGGGACGAATCTAGCACGGACATGAACGGCGTGGGGTGGGTTGGCCGCAAGGCTCACCCACCGCTTTGCCCGACGCACGCAAAGCGGTGGGGTTACGCTAACGCTGACCTACCCTACTTCACCTTCCCCGCAAGCTTATTCATCGCGGCCTTGATCGAGGCGGCGGCTTCATCGTAACCCTCCCACGCCTTCGCACGCGCCAGCAAGCCCGGCACGGTCCGCACCGTGTAGCGCTTCGGATCGAGATCGTCCTTCGCCTGGGTCCAAGTTATCGGCATCGAGACGGTCGCGCCATCGCGGGCGCGCGGCGACAACGGCGCCACAGCGGTGGAAAGCCGGTCATTGCGCAGATAATCCAGAAAGATCTTCCCGTTGCGCAGCTTCTTCGACATGTTGAGCAGATAGCGCTCGGGATCGTCGTCGGCCATCCATTGGCACACCCCTTGCGCGAAAGCCTTGGCTTCCTTCCAGCTCACCTTGTCGCGCGCGCCGTGCAGCAGCGGCACCACCACGTGGAGGCCCTTGCCGCCCGTGGTCTTGCAGAAGCTTTCCATGCCGACATCGGCCAACCGCTGCCGCATCTCTTTCGCGGCATCCACGACATCGACAAACCTGACATCCGGCGCCGGATCGAGATCGAATACGAGCCGGCCCGGCGTATCATAAGCGCCGGGCGCGCAATTCGAGGGATGCAGCTCGACACCGCCGATCTGCGCGACGGCCGCGAGTCCCTCGACGCGGTCGACCTGGAGGTACGGCTTGCGATCGCCTGAGACCTTGGCCAGTTCGAGCAGGTTCGAGGTGCCCTGCATGGCGTGCCGCTGAAAGAATGTCTCGCCGCCGATGCCATCCGGCGCGCGGACGATCGAGCATGGTCGCCCCTTGAGGTGCCCGATCATCCACGGGCCGACCGCCTCGAAGTAGCGCGCGAGGTCGAGCTTGGTGACGCCCTCGCCATCGCCGCCGTCCGGCCACAGCTCCTTGTCCGGCTTGGAGATGACGACACCCATCACCTCCGCTGTGGCGTCCTTCCTTTTCGCCGGCTTCGGCACGATCCGTTTCCTAGCCGAAGGTCTCGCAAGTCCGGTATCGACGGGTGTTTCCGCTTCGACCTCTTCGGCGGGCTTGTCCTGCCGCAGGCCCTTGAAGGCAGCCTGACGAATATTGCCGTCGGCGGTGAAGCCGGCGAATTCGATCTCGGCGACGAGCTCCGGCTTCAACCAGTGCACGTCGCGCGTCTTTTTCGGCGCATTCTTGCCGCCGAAGGGACTTTCCCCGGCTTCCATCGCCTTCAGGGACGGCATGATCTGCTTGACCTTGTCGGCGCCAAAGCCGGTGCCGACCATGCCGACGAAGGCGAGATGGTCGCCGCGATACACGCCCGCCATCAGCGAGCGGAATTTGCCGCTGGTGGTCTTGTAGCCGCCGATCACGACCTCATGCCCGGCCCGGCATTTCGCTTTGGTCCAGCTCTCGGTGCGTCCTGAACGATAGGGTGCGTCCAGCTTCTTCGACACCACGCCCTCCAGCTCGAGCTTGCAGGCCGATTCGAGCACGGCATCGCCGCCGCTCTCGAAATGCTCGACATAACGGATCTGGTTCGATTTGCGCTTGCGGGCCTCCAGCAATGCCTTGAGGCGGCGCTTCCGTTCACCGAGCGGAAGCCGACGAAAATCGAGACCTTCAGCGAACAGGAGATCGAAGGCGAAGAAGATCAGGTCCGCGGTCTTGCCGTCCGACAAGGCCGCCTGCAGCGAGGAGAAGTTCGGCGTTCCGTCATGGTCTAGCGCGACGATCTCGCCGTCGATCACCGCATCCGGCAGTGCGCCGGCCTCTTTCGCGATCGCGCCGAACTTGTCGGTCCAGTCGAGGCCCTTGCGCGTCTTCAGCGTGGCCTTGCCGTCCTCGACACGGAGCTGCACGCGATAGCCGTCGAACTTGATCTCGTGACACCAGCCATCACCCGCCGGCGGCCGCTCGACGGGCGTGCACAGCTGCGGGGCGACGAAGTCCGGCATTTCCGAGATCTTCCTGGCATTCGTCGCTATCGTCGCCTTCTTCCTAGGGGCCTTGTTTTGCTTCAGCGCCGCGCGTGGCGCCGGCTTGACGGTGCGCCCTTTCGGCTCTTCGGCGCGATTGGACTGCCAGACCGCATCGGCCTTGCCGTTTGCGCTCTTTGCCAGCATGAACGGCTTCGGCGCCCGGCCCTTGCCCGCTGCGATCTGCGCCATCGCGCGGCCGGAAGCCACCGACTTGTCCTCGGCGAGAATGTCTTCGCCCTCGCGCGCGTATTCGTCGCGATGCTTGATCAGTAGCCAGTTGGTGCGCTTGCCGCCGCTGCGATCGTTGCGCATGCGCACCAGCACCCAGCTTCCATGGAGCTTCTCGCCATGGAGCGTGAACTTGAGGTCCCCCTTCTTGAATCCGCGCTCGGGATCATCCGACTCCCAGGTGCCGCGGTCCCACAGCATCACCGTGCCGCCGCCATACTGCTCGTCGGGGATGGTGCCTTCGAAATCACCGTAGTCCAGCGGATGATCCTCGACCTCGACGGCCAACCGCTTGTCGTGAGGATCGAGCGAAGGCCCCCTGGTCACCGCCCAGGATTTGAAGACACCGCCGAACTCCAGACGAAGATCGTAATGAAGGCGCGTCGCGTCATGCTTCTGGATGACGAAACGGCGCTGCTTCGAAGGCGCGACCGCAGTCTTGCCGGACGGCTCCGGCGTCTTCTCGAAATCCCGCTTCCGTCGATAAGTGGAGAGTTTTCGCAGCACGACGGACCCTGTGTTCACGTTCGCAATTCAGCTTACCACGGCGAAAGTCCCGATCGGAACCAAAACCCCGGAGGCCGGTTGGAGTTCCTGAAACGCCTTGAAATCACTGGAGAATGGCATGGCCCCGCGCGCCTACTGGAAGGGGACGTTGAAGCTGTCGCTGGTCAGTTGCCCGGTCGCGCTCTATCCCGCGACGACCGCCGCCGAGAAGACGCGGTTTCACATGATCAACCGCGAGACCGGCAATCGGCTCAGGCAGCAGATGATCGATTCCGTGACCGGCGATGTCGTCGAGGACGGCGAGAGGGCCCGCGGATACGAGCTGCACAAGGGCAAGTATGTCGAGATCGAGAAAGAGGAGCTCGAAGCGGTCCAGATCGAGAGCAACCACGCCATCGACATCGAGAGCTTCGTACCGCGGCACGAGATCGACCAGCGCTATCTCAACCATCCCTACTACATCACGCCTGATGGCAAGGCCGCGGTCGACGCCTTTGCCGTGATCCGCGATGCCATGAAGGACGAGGAACGCGTTGCGCTCGCCAGGATCGTGCTCACCAATCGCGAGCACGTCATCGCCATCGAGCCGCTGGCCAAGGGCATGCTCGGCACCACGCTGCGCTACCCCTACGAACTGCGCGACGAAGGCGAGTTCTTCGATGACATCAAGAGCCCGAAGATCACCAAGGACATGGTGGAACTCGCCAGCCACATCCTCCGCACCAAGGCCGCGCATTTCGATCCCTCGAAATTCAAGGACGAATACGAGACCGCGCTGAAGACACTGGTCAAACGCAAGGCCAGCGGCAAGACCATCGCACGTCCCGAACCCGAGGAGCGCCCCAGCAACGTCGTCAGCCTGATGGACGCGCTGAAGCAGAGCCTGAAAGGACGCGGCGGCAAGAAGACGGCGGCGAAATCCCATGCGCGGCGTGCGACCGGGCGACAGCGATCCACGCGAAAAACGCAACGCTCTGCGGGGAGGCAGCGGAAAGCGGGTTAGATCTCAGCCGCGAATTTCGCTTTTTCCCCTCATGGTGAGGAGGCGCGAAGCGCCGTCTCGAACCATGTGGGCCGCTCTGCCACAGGCGGGCCTTGATCCTTTGAGACGCGCGTTCCCCGCTCTCGGGATGAGGATCGAAGACTAATCCCCCGCCTTCAGCCGATACCCGATCCCCGTCTCCGTCAGCACATATTGCGGCCGTTCCGGATCGGCTTCGATCTTCTGCCGGAGCTGGCGGACATAGACGCGCAGATATTGCGCGTCCGTCAGCTCGTCCCATAGCTCCTTGAGCAGGAAGCGATGGGTGAGCACCTTGCCGGCGTGCTGCACGAGTACGCGCAGGAGATCGTACTCCTTCGGGGACAGCTTCACGTCGCGATCGCCGAGCTTGACGATGCGCCGGACCAGATCGACGGACAGATCGCCGGTCCGGAACACCGGGCGCTCGCCCTTGATCTGGAGCTGGTGCCGCAATGCGGCGCGCAGGCGTGCGAGCAGCTCGTCCATGCCGAACGGCTTCGTCAAATAGTCGTCGGCACCGAGATCGAGCGCCTGCACCTTGCCGGCCTCGTCGCCCCGGCTCGACAGCACCACGATCGGCACTCCCTCATTGCGGGCACGGATGGTCCGCAGCAGCTCGTGGCCCTGGATGTCGGGCAGGCCGAGATCGAGAATGATCAGCGCAGGCTCTTCGGCGAGCTTTTCCAGCGCAGTCTTGCCATTCGGCGCTTCCAGGATCTCGTAACCCTGCGTCGTGAGACCCATCCGCAACAATTTGCGGATCGGCGGCTCGTCGTCGATCACCAGGACCTTGATCGGGGCAGCGCTCATGCGGCGGTATCCAATGCGTGGGTCTGAGCGGGAACGGGCAGACGGATGGTGAGCACCGCACCGCTCCGGTCACCCCGATTGGCAGCCGAGATCGTGCCGTGCATCGCCTCGATGAAACCGCGGGAGATGGCGAGGCCGAGCCCGGTGCCCGGACGGACATGGTCGCCCTTCTGCGCACGGTAGAACTTGTCGAACACGCTTTCGAGCTCGTCAGGCGGAATGCCGCCGCCCTCGTCGGCCACCTGGAGCACCACGTGGTCCTTGTCGCGGTGACTCCTGATCGAGACCGTGGTGTCGGCCGGCGAATATTTCGCGGCGTTGTCGAGCAGGTTGAACAGCACCTGCTCGAACAGCACCGCATCGAGTTGCAGCATCGGCAGATCGGCGGCGAGCTCCAGCTCGACCTTGTGCGCGGTCAGGATCTTGCTGGCCCTCCGAAGCGCGCTGCCGACGATCTCGCCGAGATCGTGCAGCGCGGTGTTAGGTACGATGGCGCCGGACTCGAGCTTGGTCATGTCGAGCAGGTTGGCAATGAAGCGGTTGAGCCGCTCGGACTCGTCGATCACGGTCGCGAGCAGGTCGCGTTTCTCGGTGTCGGACAGCGCACCCGCGAGATCACGCATGGTCGAGGCCGCCCCCAGCACCGAGGCCAGCGGCGTCTTCAGGTCGTGCGAGATCGAGGTCAGCAGCGCCGATCGCAGCCGTTCGGACTCGACGCTGCGCTTGACGCGGTCCATGTCCTCGACCAGCAGCACACGCTCGATCGCGAGCGCCCCCTGGTCGACCAGCGCGTCAAGCAGCCGGCGCTGGTCCGGCGTCAGCAGCGGTCCAGTGCGGTCATTGTCGATCCCGATCACGCCGATCGGGCCCCGGCCGGTACGCATCGGCAGGAACAGCCGCTTGGCGCCGGGCAACGTGTCCGAGCCGCGGCCGGCAGGACAATCATTGCTCCAGGCCCAGTTGGCGGCGGCGAGGTCGGCCTGGTCGAGTTGGTCTTCCGGCGGATAGCCGGATTTCACCGTGAGCAGCCCCTCCTCCGGCAGAAGCAGCACGACGCGGACCTTCAGCATCAGCGCGGTCTGATAGGCCGTCGCCCACAGCACGTCGTCCAGCGTGCCAGTGCCGGCGAGCTTGCGGCTGAACGCATAGAGTTGCTCGGTCGTCCTGATGCGGCCGATCGCCGTGTCGGCCTGCGTTCGCACCCGGCCCGCCACATTGGACACCAGGATCGCGATCAGCATGAAGAAGAAGAACGCCGCAACATTGGTCGGATCGGTGATGGTGAAGGTGTAGACCGGCGGCAGGAAGAAGAAATTGTAGGCGAGCGAGGCCGTAATGCTCGCAAGCAGCGACGGCCACAGCCCATAGCGCACGGCCACGACCACCACCGCGGTCAGGAACACCAGATCGACATTCTCGATGCCGAACCGCGGCTTGATCACCGCAGCCGCGGCGAGGCCGATCGCGGTGATTCCGATCGCCTTGAAGTAGGGCAGCGCGTCGAAGGAGTCGGACTTAGCCGTGGTCTGCACCGCCGTCTTCGGCGCGGGCTGGTCGGCAAGCTCGTCCCCCGGAATCACGTGAACGCTGATGTTGCCGGCGCGGCGCACGAGATCGTGTACGACCGAGCCGCGCGCCATCTCGAACCAGCGTGAGCGCGTCGACTTTCCGATCACGATCTGCGTGACGTTGTTGGCGTGCGCGAAGCTGATGACGTCGTCGGCGATGCGGCGGCCGACGGCAGGAATGGTCAGCGCCTCGCCGCCCAGCGATTCGGCGAGCCGCAGCGTGTCCGCAAGCCGGTCGCGCTCGTCGTCCGAAAGCTGGAGCGAGCGGCGGGTCTCGATCGAGATCGCGGTGAACGGGGCATGCAGACGGTCGGCAAGGCGCTTGGTGTAGCGCACGAGGCCCGCCGCGCGCGGATCCTCGCTGACGCAGACCAGGATACGTTCGCTCGCCGCCCACGGACCGGCGATGGCGTTGGCCTGCATGTGGGTGAGGAGCTGCTCGTCGACGCGCTCGGCCGTGCGCCGCAACGCCAGCTCGCGCAACGCGGTGAGATTGCCCGGCGAGAAATAATGCTCCAGCGCCCGCTCGGCCTGCTTGGAGACATAGACCTTGCCCTCCCTGAGGCGCTGTATCAGGTCGTCCGGCGTGAGGTCGATCAGCTCGATCGCGTCCGCGCGGTCGAATATCGAATCCGGCACGGTTTCGCGCACCCGCACGTGCGTGATCTGGGCGACGACGTCGTTCAAACTCTCGATATGCTGGATGTTGACGGCGGTGTAGACGTCGATGCCATGGGAGAGCAGCTCCTCGACGTCGAGGTAGCGCTTCGGATGGCGGCTGCCGGCCGCGTTGGTGTGGGCGAGCTCGTCGACCAGGGCGAGCCTTGGTCGGCGTGCGATCACGGCATCGAGATCCATCTCCTCGACGATCTGACCGCGGTAGTCGAGCCGCTTGCGCGGGATCACCTCGAGCCCGCGCACCAGCGCCTCGGTCTCGGCGCGGCCGTGAGTCTCGACGAAGCCGACCACGACATCGATGCCGGCCTTGCGCTTGGCATGGGCGCTCTGCAGCATCTCGTAGGTCTTGCCGACGCCGGGGGCGGCGCCGACGAAGATCTTCAGCTTGCCGCTCGCGCTCTCTTCCCGGCGCGCGGCCTCAAGCAGCGCTTCCGGGGAAGGACGTTGTTCGGGATCGCGGCGCTCTCGGACCATCAGGCCAATATAGTCATCCAGGCATCCCCGGCATAGGCCGCTACTTCGCCGACGCGCGGTCGAGCGCGAGGTTCAGCGCCAGCACGTTGACCCGGGGCTCGCCGATCAGGCCGAACAGGCGGCCCTGGGTGTTGGCGGTCACCAGCACCTGCAGCGCGTCTTCCGAGATATTGCGCGCCCTGGCGACGCGCGGCACCTGGAATTGAGCCGCTTCCGGCGAGATGTCCGGGTCGAGGCCGCTGGCCGAGGTCGTGACCAGGTCGACCGGAACGGCGGCCTTCGGATTCTCATCCTTCAGCCTGTCGACGTCCTCCTTCAGCCGGTCGGCCAGCGCCTTGCTGGTCGGGCCGAGGTTCGAGCCGCCCGAGTTCGCGGCGTTGTAGGGGGCCGGCACCGTCTTGGTCGAATCATTCGGGTCCGGCGCAACCGTCGCCGAGAGACGGCCGTGGAAATATTTGTCGTCCTTGAACTCCTGCCCGATCAGGGCGGACCCGACCACCTTGCCGTCCCGTTCGACGAGGCTGCCTTGCGCCTGGGCGGGGAAAACCGCGCCGGCAATGCCGGTGATCGCGAGCGGATAGGCCAGGCCCGTGATGGCGGTGAGCGCCAGCAGCACGACGATGGCGGGGCGAATTTCTCTGAGCATGTTGTGTCTCCTACGATTTCGTCATTTCGTGCATCGCGGCCATGGGTCAAGCCAGATGCAGCGCAGCGACGACGAGGTCGATCGCCTTGATACCGACGAAGGGAACCACGATGCCGCCGAGGCCATAGATCAACAGATTGCGCCGGAGCAGCGCGCCGGCGCCGACGGCGCGATAGGCGACGCCCTTCAGCGCCAGCGGAATCAGCGCGATGATGACCAGCGCGTTGAAGATGATTGCCGACAGGATGGCGCTCTGCGGGCTCGCGAGGTTCATGATGTTCAGCACGCCGAGCTGCGGGTAGAACGCCAGGAACATCGCCGGGATGATCGCGAAGTACTTGGCGACGTCGTTGGCGATCGAGAACGTCGTCAGCGCGCCGCGCGTCATCAGGAGCTGCTTGCCGATCTCGACCACTTCGATCAGCTTGGTCGGGTTGGAGTCGAGGTCGACCATGTTGCCGGCCTCACGGGCCGCCTGGGTCCCGGTGTTCATGGCGACACCGACATCGGCCTGGGCAAGTGCGGGCGCGTCGTTGGTGCCGTCGCCGCACATTGCCACCAGCTTGCCCTTGGCCTGCTCGTCGCGGATCAGCTTGAGCTTGTCCTCGGGGGTCGCCTGCGCCAGGAAGTCGTCGACGCCGGCCTCGGCCGCGATTGCGGCTGCGGTCATCGGGTTGTCGCCGGTGATCATGATGGTTCGGATGCCCATGCAGCGCAGCTCCGCAAAGCGCTCGCGGATGCCGCCCTTGACGATGTCCTTGAGCTGGATCACGCCGAGCAGGCGGCCATCCTTGGCGACCGCCAGCGGAGTGCCGCCGGATTTCGCGATCTCGTCGGCAATCGTCTGGATCTCGCGGCCGACGTCCGAAAGCGCCGCCGGCTGAAGCGCACGGGCCGCATTCCCGGAGGCGATGGCCAACGGCGCTCCGCCGCCGACATAGTTCAGCATCGCATCGACCGCGCCCTTGCGCACCGACGAGCCGCCGGCGTCGACGCCGCTCATGCGGGTCTGCGCGGTGAACGGAACGAAGGTCGCGCCAAGCTCGGCCATGTCGCGGCCGCGAATGCCGTACTTCTCCTTCGCCAGCACCACGATCGAGCGTCCCTCCGGGGTCTCGTCCGCGAGCGAGGCCAGTTGGGCGGCATCCGCGAGCTCCTGCTCGGTGGCACCGCGCACCGGGCGGAACGCGGTCGCCTGGCGATTGCCGAGCGTGATCGTGCCGGTCTTGTCGAGCAGCAGCGTGTCGACGTCGCCGGCGGCCTCGACGGCGCGGCCGGACATCGCCAGCACGTTGAAGCGGACCAGCCGGTCCATGCCCGCGATGCCGATCGCCGACAGCAGCGCGCCGATCGTGGTCGGGATCAGCGTCACGAACAGCGCGACCAGCACGACCACCGAGATCGAGCCGCCGGCATAGGCCGCGTAGCTCGGAATGGTGACGGTGGCGAACACGAAGATGATGGTGAGACCGGCGAGCAGGATGTTGAGCGCGATCTCGTTCGGCGTCTTCTGCCGTTCGGCGCCCTCGACCAGCTTGATCATGCGGTCGATGAAGGTCGAGCCCTGCGCCGCCGTGATGCGCACGCGGATCCAGTCGGACAGCACCTGCGTGCCGCCGGTCACCGCCGAACGGTCGCCGCCGGATTCGCGGATCACGGGCGCGGATTCGCCGGTGATGGCGGCCTCGTTGACCGAGGCGACACCCTCGATCACCTCGCCGTCCGACGGAATGGTGTCACCGGCCTCGACCAGCACGATGTCGCCGACCTTCAGGCTCGTGCCGGGGACCAGCCGGAAGGTGCGGTCCGTGCCGGTCAGCAGCTTGGCCTGGCTTTCGGTACGCGTCTTCCGCAGCGACTCCGCCTGCGCCTTGCCGCGGCCCTCGGCCACGGCTTCGGCGAAATTGGCAAACAGCACGGTGAACCAGAGCCAGAGGATGATCTGGAAGGTGAAGGCGAGGTTCCCGCCGCCCGTGACCAGATCGCGCAGGTAGATCACGGTCGTGAGCGCAGCCACGATCTCGACCACGAACATGACGGGATTCTTGGCCATCAGCCGCGGGTCGAGCTTGGTGAAGGACGCGCGGATCGCCGGCATGACGATCTTGGGGTCGAGCATCGCCGATACGGACACGCGCTTTTGCAGTTTCATGGTTTCCATGGAGGTCACTCCAGAACGATCAGAAGGCATTGGATCAAAACACTTGGCCGGCATTCATCGCGAGATGCTCGACGATCGGGCCGAGCGCGAGCGCCGGGAAGAAGGTCAGGCCGCCGATGATCAGGATCACGCCGACGACGAGGCCGACGAACAGCCCGCCCGTGGTCGGGAAAGTCCCCGCCGACGGCGGCACGGACTTCTTGCCCGCGAGCGAGCCCGCGATCGCCATCGCCGGGACGATCATGAAGAAGCGACCGACGAACATCGCGCAGGCAAGCGTCAGATTGTAGAAGAAGGTGTTGCCGCTCAGGCCCGCGAAGGCGGAGCCGTTGTTTCCGGTCGCCGACGTATAGGCGTAGAGCACCTCGGTGAAGCCGTGCGGGCCGGCATTCGCCATCGATGCGACCGCCGCCGGATAGACCACGCCGACCGCGGTCCAGCCGAGATACATCAGCGGCAGCACCAGGATCGCCAGCATCGCCATCTTGACCTCGCGGGCCTCGATCTTCTTGCCGACATATTCCGGAGTACGGCCGACCATGAGGCCGGCGACGAAGATGGCGAGGATGACGAACAGCAGCATGCCGTAGAGGCCGGCGCCGACGCCGCCGACGATGATCTCGCCGAGCTGCATGTTGATCAGCGGGATCATGCCGCCGAGCGCGGTGAAGCTGTCGTGCATTGCGTTGACTGCGCCGCAGGAGGCGGCCGTCGTGACCACGGCGAACAGCGAGGACGCCACGATGCCGAAGCGGACTTCCTTGCCCTCCATGTTGCCACCGGTCAGGCCCAGCGCATGCAGCGTCGACGTGCCGTTGGCCTCCGCCCAGTACGCGATGGCGACGCCGGCGACGAACAGCGCGCCCATCACGGCGAGGATGGCCCAGCCCTGGCGCTGGTTGCCGACCATCCGGCCGAACACGTTGGTCATGGCGGCACCGATCGCAAAGATCGAGATCATCTGCACGAGGTTCGACAGCGCCGTCGGATTCTCGAATGGATGCGCGGCGTTGGCGTTGAAGAAGCCGCCGCCATTGGTGCCGAGCATCTTGATCGCGACCTGCGAGGCGACGGGACCGACCGCGATGGTCTGCTTGGCACCTTCGAGCGTGGTCGCCTCGACATAGTCGCCGAGCGTCTGCGGCATCCCCTGCCAGACCAGGAACAGCGCATAGACGACGCAGATCGGCAGCAGCACATAGAGCGTGCAACGGGTGACATCGACCCAGAAATTGCCGATCGTGCGCACCGAGGCGCGCGAGAACCCGCGGATCAGGGCCACCGCCAGGGCAATGCCGGTTGCGGCCGACAGGAAGTTCTGGTGCGTCAGGCCCAGCATCTGCACGAGATACGACACCGTGCTCTCGCCGCCGTAGTTCTGCCAGTTGGTGTTGGTGATGAAGGAGATCGCCGTGTTGAACGAGAGATCCTCGGCGACCGCGGACTGCCCGGCCGGGTTGAACGGCAGCACGGCCTGAAGCCGCATCAGGCCGTAGATGATCAGGAAGCCGCCGACATGGAACAACAGCATGGCGATCGTGTAGGTCAGCCAGTGCTGCTCCCGCCTCTCGTCGACGCCGGAAATCCAGTAGATGCCGGCTTCGATCGGCCGCAGCACCGGCGACAGGAAGGTCCGTTCGCCTTCGAACACGCGCGTCATGTACCAGCCGAGCGGCTTTGTCAGCGCGACGACAATGACGCAGAACAGAATGATCTGGAGCCAACCGATGACAGTCATGGCATCAACCCTTCGGGAATTGGGGCCTGCGCAGAAGCGGCAGGAGCAATGCGAGCAGGCCGGCAACGAGCACGGCATGCGCCAGCAGCAATCCGAGAAGCAGCAGCACGGTCAAAACCGCTCGGGCCGCAGCAGCGCGTAGGTGAGATAGAGCAGGATGCCGAACGAGACGGCGCCGGCCAGCGCATAATCGAAGATCATGGTCCGCTCCGTTACAGCCGTTCGCAGACGTAGGTGTAGCCGATCGCGAGCGCGAAGAAGCCAAAGCCCAGCGCCAGCATCAAGATGTCCATCATGGGATACTCCTCGCTACGCCCTCAAACCGGGCGCAACCGTCTCTCTGAACCCGACGGCATCGCTGGAAGGGAGCACAACGTGCTTCCGCGGCGCCAGCCGGAGCTTTCACCGCGTTGAAGTGCCATCACGGACATAGGTTTTCGAGATGAGGGCTATGGCGAAGTTATAGGAATCTCATAAAGGCCGGCCAAGGAAGCGATGGAGTTCAGTCGGTCAATATGTGATGGCCGGCTGACGACACGATCTCCTCCGTCGTCCCGGCGAAGGCCGGGACCCATCACCACAGAATCGGGGTTGGGCGAAGACTGGCGATGACCGGCCGCGCGGCCAACACCGACACGGCGTATGGGTCCCGGCCTGCGCCGGGACGACGCTTGAGAACGGGCATCGCCGTGGCCCTGCTCGCCCGACACTTATGAAATCCCTATATTTCCTGTCCCCTCCACATCTCGTTTTCAAATGCCGTTCCAGCCATGTTGGGACGAGGCCGGCCGACTGACCGACGCACTTTCCAGGAGGCCCGACATGACTGCTGCACGCCGACACGATGACCCGCTTCCGCTCGCCGAGCGGCTCCGCGACGCGCGGGCGATGGCGCGACCGTTGATGCTCGACATCATCGATCACGCCTGCCGACGCATTCCTTCGCTCGGACAGAGGGAGCCAAGCGCACGCATCACGCGCCTGGTCGATGCCGAGGCCTGGGCCGATGCTGCACTCGCGCTGATGGAGATCGAGCTGCCGCAGTGGCAGGTCCGCCGCATCGTCTATGACGAGGGCGAATGGCACTGCGCCCTCTCGCGGCAGCGCGAATTGCCGGACTGGCTCGACGTAGCAGTTGAAGCCCGTCACACCGATCTCGCTCTGGCCCTGTTGTCGGCCTTCATCGAGGTCCAGACCGCCGTCGCAGAAGCGTCGCGCCCCAGCGTGCCCTCGGTGCGTCCGACGCCGGACGCGCTTTACGAGCCGCTCGTCTGCGAAAATTTCAGCTAGGCCAGCCCGACGGGTTTCCACCTTGGCGCAATCTCGAAATTTATCGCCCACGCTGAGCCCGGCACGGGTCATCGCGCGCTTTGCCGTTCGCATCGTCCTGCTCGCCGCCTTTGCTGCCTTCGGCAGCATCGGCTTCGGCCGCAGCCTCGCGGCCCTGCTCTGGATGTCGGTCATCCTGTGCATCACCGTCGGCTTCATCAGGCGCGAACCGCTGTTTCGCACCTCGCTCAATCATTGGGACGAAAGCATCGCATTCGGCGCGCTGTTCGCGCTGGTCCACGTCGTCAACGACCTCGCCTGAGCTCGCGGGATTTATGACCTTCCTATGAGATCGTCGCGTGGCCTCACTCGAAATCATATCCGCTCGAAAAGATATTGGCGGACGGACGCAGGGCACGCTCCTGCGGCTAACGTCACTCGGAAGGAATATCCATGAAAATCGTCGAACCTCCCTCGTGCAGCTCGCCCTCGACCATTGTCTTCATCGGCAGGAACCGCCGGGGACAATGGGTCGCGCAGGAGCAGAACGGCCTCTATGGCGGCCTGTTCGTCAGCCGCGCGCAGGCGGTCAAATATGCGCTGTTCGAGAACGGCCAGCATCCGGAAACCATCGTCGAGTTGCCGCGCGCGATCGAGCTCGACATGGGCAGGAGGCCCGTCGTCGACGCGCCCAGCCGCGCCGCCTGATTTCCCCGCTTCGGTAACGACCATGTTCACCCCTCCCTCCGCCTGGTTCACAGGCTTCATCCCAGACCTGCCGACGCCGTTCGACGCGGCGGATGCGGTCGATATCGAGGCGTTGGCCGCTCTCTGCGAGCGGCAGATCGCGGCCGGCGTTCCCGCCATCGTCGTCTGCGAAACCGCCGGCGAGGCGCCGACGCTCTCGCCGGCCGAACAGGAGCTGATCATCCGCACCGCGGTCGATGTCGCCCGCGGCCGAGCCCGGATCATCGCAGGCGCCATGTCGAACGCGACCGGCCATGCCATCACGCTGGCGCGACGCGCGGAAGCGGCGGGCGCGGATGCCGTGATGACGGCGGTCCCCGCCTACAACAAGCCGATGCAAGAGGGGATGCTCGCGCATTTCCGGGCGATCGCCGCTGCGACCGGGCTACCCGTGATCCTGCACGATGCACCCGTGCGCACGCTGCGGCCGCTGGCCGACGAGACCATCCTGCGTCTTGCCGGTTCCCGGCAGTTCGTAGCCTTGCGCGACGGCAGCGGCGACGTCACGAGACCCCTTCGCCTCGCCCGGCAGCTGCCGGCCGGCTTCCGCTTCCTGTCCGGCGACGACAGCACCGCCTTCGCCTTCATCGCGAGCGGCGGCGATGGCGCGGTCTCGGAGATCGCCAACATCGCCCCGGATCTCTGCCGTACCATCTTTTCGCAGCTCAGGCAGGGCCGCCTGCAATCCGCCCGTTATCTCGACAAGCGCCTCATCGCGCTGATCGCCTGTCTCGGCAAGGAGAGCCCGGCGGCGCTGAAATACGCGCTGAGCCTGCTCGGCCTGATGTCACCGGTCACCCGGCTGCCGATCACGCCGCTGGACAATACCGGCCAAGCGGAAGTCACCAGGGCATTCGCCGCGATCGACGACGAAGAGTTGATCGACGGCGTCGGAGCCTGACTCTGCCGGTCCGCGCGGAATGCCGCATGAGTTCACCGCCGTTGTCCGATGGACGTCACAGGCTGCTTCGCGCCTGGCAGCTGGCGCTGCTGCGTTTCGCCGTGACGCGAGACCATGGCGACAGGTTGCATGCCGCGGCCGTCGCCGGGGAGCTCGATCGTCTTGGCCGCAACACCGAAAACTCCCTCCACTTCTTCCGGCGAACCAGCTCCCGGCTCTGCGCGGCGATCGATGGAGAGCAGGACAATGCGGACGCCGTGCTGGAGCGCTTCTGCCGGCAGCTGGACGAGCCGCGCCTGCGGCACGCCTTTGCCGCGGCCGTCGGCATCGCGCGACCGGACACCAGGCCATCTGAGGTCCGTCCGAAACGCAACCGCGATCTGTTCCGGGGACTACCTGGGCGACGGACGGCCTGCTTATGACATTCCTATGCCGCGGCCCCGGCGCTCATCTCGCAATCCTACGCACTCATGGCCATCATCCGAAGCAGATTGCGGCGGTCACGCGCCGCCACGCTGATCAGGGAATATCGGGATGTCGATGCTCACACATGGCTTTGAACGCTCGACGGGGTGGGCGGATCGCCCCGCGCGGATGTCGCGGGAGCACAAGGTCCAACTTAGGCGTCTCGCGCTGCGCGCACTGGCCGTGCTCTCGATGGGCGGCGTGCTCACCGCGCTCATCGCGCTGAAGACCGCCATCTATGTCTGGCACCTTCATGCCTGACCGGCGCAAACTGTCATGACCTTGCAGATGTGTGAGGAGGCCGCCATGGCCGCGATCGCCCTTCAAGCCGACCGGCAGCTTTCCGAACGCCGGAGATACGCCGTTTCCGGCACCGACGGCAGCGCGTTCAAACCGCTCGATCCCGATGTGGTCAGCGCGGCCATCCCCGCCTTCTTCATCGGACGCAACAGGGCCGGCCTCTGGGTCGCGCGCGATGCCAACGGAGGCGCCGGTGGCCTCTTCCTGTTCAGGGCCTCCGCGATCGAGTTCGCCAGGCGCCGGAGCGCGCCGGCGCGATGCGCGCTGGTGTTTCTCAACGAGGTCTTCGAGCTCGACATCGACAACCGGGGCAATCCGCTGGTCGCGATCGCCGGACACTGGCTCGACCAGGCAAGGCGGCGCCTCCCGCAGCCGGCTGCGAAATAGGCAATCACGACATGGTCGAACTCAAGATCATCATCCTGATCGCATTGATGGGCGCCCTGCTGCTCGGCCTGCGCATCACGGCAACATCGGCGCGGGATCGCTAGCATGCAGCCGTTCAGGGGACACCTGGAGCAGGTGGTCACCACGACCATTCTGACCATGACCTCGAGCCTAATCTGGGGCGCCATCCTGACGGTGGTGATCACGCTCGTGGCGCGCGGGGTCGGAGTCTAGCTCCGTCCCGCTCTCGGCGGCGATCACGGTGGAAGCCGAGGCCCCCGATCTGGTACAATCTCAGGGAAGCGTGTAGAGCGGTTCCATGAGCTTTCACAACGTCAACGTCGTCACCCATCCGCTGGTCCAGCACAAGCTCTCGCTGATGCGGGAGCGGGACCGCTCGATCAAGAGCTTCCGCGAGCTCCTGAACGAGATCGGGATGCTGCTCTGCTACGAGGTGACGCGCGACCTGCCGCTCGAGCTGGTCGACATCGAGACACCGATCTCGTCGATGCAGGCGCCGAAGATCGCCGGCAAGAAACTCACGCTGGCGCCGATCCTGCGCGCCGGCGTCGGCTTCCTCGACGGCATGCTGGCGCTGGTGCCATCGGCGCGCGTCGCCCATATCGGGCTCTACCGCGATCCCGACACGCTGCAGGCTGTCGAATATTACTTCAAGGCACCGCAGGACCTGTCCGACCGCACCGCGATCCTGATGGACCCGATGCTGGCGACCGGCAACTCGGCCTGTGCCGCCGCCTCCCTGCTCAAGGAACGCGGCGCCCGCGACATCCGCTTCGTATGCCTGCTGGCCGCCCCCGAGGGGGTCGCGCAGTTCCAGCAGGACCATCCCGACGTGCCGATCTGGACTGCCGCCGTCGACGAGCGGCTGAACGAACACGGCTACATCGTGCCCGGCCTCGGCGACGCCGGCGACCGGATGTTCGGCACCAAGTAGACAGTCTTGCGCAATCGGGTTACTCCGGTTGCCATGCGCCCCAACGATGTCTCGCTGCAATCGCTGATCGGCACCGACACGGCCGCCGGTCCCGCCTTCGTCTTCGACGGCACGCCGGTCACGCGGGCGGAGTTTTCCAGCAAGGTCGAGCAGACCGCGGCCTGGCTTGCCGCGCAGGACATCGACAAGGGCGATGTGGTAGCGGTCTGGCTGGTCAACCGGGTCGAATGGGTCGCGCTGCTGTTCGCCGCCGCCCGCCTCGGCGCTGTCATCGCCGCCGTGAATACGCGCTATCGCGCCGCGGAAGTCGCCCACCTGCTCCGCCTGTCCGGTGCGAAGCTGCTGGTGGTCGAGGCGGCGTTCCGTTCGATCGACTTCGCCGCCATTCTCGCCGATGTCGACAAGGCTCATGTGCCAGCGCTGAGAAAGCTCGCGGTGGTCGGCGCCGATGCGATTCCGGCACACTGGCCCAGCGTAGCGTTCGACGCCTTCACGGCCGACTCTCCGCCGGCCCCGCCGCCTCAGGACGACGTTGACCTGCCCGTGCTGCTCTACACGACCTCCGGCACGACCAGAGGACCGAAGCTGGTCGCGCATTCGCAGAGGACGCTCGCCACGCATGCCGCCGCCGTCGCCAAGGCACTGGCGCTATCGCCGCGACGTCATTCCCTGCTGGCCCTGCTCCCGTTCTGCGGCACGTTCGGCATGACCGGCCTGCTCGCCTTCCTCGCAGCCGGTGCGACCATTCACGTGCTCGACGCTTTCGAGGCGGCCCCGGCGCTGAACATCCTCGGCACGCAGAAGATCACGCATTCCTTCGGCTCCGACGAGATGTTCCGCCGCATCCTCGCGCTCACCGATGCACCGCGTCCGTTCCCGCATGCCGAGATGTTCGGCTTTGCGGCATTCCAGCCCGGCTGGCGCGAGCTTGCCGCGGAGGCCGAGGCGCGCGGCATGTCGCTGTTCGGTCTCTACGGGTCCAGCGAGGTGCAGGCCCTGTTCTCGATCGGCCGCGCCGGTGATGCCTTCACCGACCGCATCGAGGGGGGTGGCTGGCCGATGTCGCCGGACGCTCGGGTCCGCATACGCGACACCGAGACCGGGGCGTCCGCTGCTCCCGGCGTCTCCGGCGAGATCGAAATCAGCGCGCCATCACGATTCCTCGGCTACTTCAACAATCCGGACGCCACGCGCGAAGCGATCACCGCGGACGGCTTCTTCCGCACCGGCGACATCGGCCGGCTGCGCGGCGACGGCGCCTTCGTCTACGAGACCCGCGCCGGCGATGCGATGCGCCTCGGCGGCTTCCTGGTCGCGCCCGGCGAGATCGAGGACGAGCTCAAATCCTGCGACGGCGTTGCCGACGCACAGGTCGTCGCGGTCGATCTGAAAGGCCAGGCGCGCTGCGCCGCCTTCGTGATCGCGGCCGGTGAACCGCCACGGGAGGAGACGCTGATCGCCAGGTTGCGCGAGCGGCTGGCGGGATACAAGATCCCGGCACGGATCTATGTCGTCGAGGCCTTCCCCGTCACCGACAGCGCCAATGGCGTGAAGATCCAGCGCGCCAGACTTCGCGCCATCGCGATGGAGCGGATCGCGTCCGAATAGCTGCGGCTATTTCAGATAGCTCGCCAGATTCATGCTCAGGATCTTGGAGAGCGCCGAATAGGACGCCGTGAGCTGCGCCTGATAGGTCGAGAGCTGCGCCGTGATCGCGGCGACGTCGACGCCGGTGAGATCGTTCGACAGGGTGGACGCATAGCTCTTGTAGTCTGTCTGGCGCGTGCTCGCGGTCTCGATCGCGGACGACGCGTTCGACAGCTTCGCCTGCACCGCCGAAGTATCGTCGAGCGCCGTGCTGGCGAGATTGAGCGCGTTCGATATGTCGGAAGACGACAGCGAGGTGCTGTTGGCGACGAACTTCAGCACGCGCATGACCTCCTCGAACGCCGAATTGTCGGCGGTCACGCCGTAGGACACCGTCTGATCGGCCGCGACCCGCACCGAGGCGATCTCGTCATTGCCGTTATAGTAGCTGGTATCGGCCGTCGTGGTCGAGCCTGTGCCGGAGGAAAAGCTGGTGAGGTCGACCGGCGCCGTGTCCGTCTTGCTGCCGCCGAAAACGTACTGGCCGTCATACTGCGTGTTCATCAGCGAGCCCATTTCCTGCAGCATCTGCTGGGCGGAGCTGATCACCGACGTGGTCGCGGTCTCGGTTCCGGTCGAGGCGGCACTGAGCTGGGACCGAAGCTGCGTGATGATGTCGGTCATCGAGCCGACGGCCGAATACATCACCTGGACCTTGCTGTCCGCGATGGTCGCCGCATCGATGTAGGACTGCGCGCGCGTCACCGAGACCTGCAGGTTGACGACATGCTGCGCATTCGAGCCGTAGCCGCCGAAATCGGTCGAGATGACACCCGACGATTCCTGGATCTGCTCGTTGGCCATGACCGACTCCACGCGCATGGCGTCGGCGATCATCAGGTTCGATTGAGCGAACGTGGCCACCCGCATCGCCGTCATGGACCTGCTCCCGCCTTAGGACGACTGCACGGCGGTCAGAAGCGCCGAATACATCGTGTTGATGGCCTGGATCAGCGCGGACGCCGCGGTGTATTTGTTCTGGAGCGTGCTGAGCTTGGCCGATTCCTCGTCGAGGTTGACGCCCGATTGCGACGACAGCGAGTTCGCGTAGGTGGACTGCGCGGTCTGCTTGGCCGTGTAGTTGGCGGACGCCTGCGACGACTTGCTCGCGACGTCGGACACGATCGTGGCGGCATAGTCGGCGAAGGACCCGGTCGTGGCCGCAAGTCCCCCGGTGGAGGCGAACGTCCGCGAGCCCGTCAACGCGTCGTAGAGGGCATTGACAGTCGTCGCCGAGCCGGACGACAGCACGTTGCTGCCGACCGTGAGAGACGATGAAGAATCCAGCGTCGCGAGCTGCAGCCCGCTCGTTCCGGACAGGATGCTGCTGTTGACGGCAATGTCCGACGCACCCGTTCCCGTTACGAGGTCGTTGAGGCCGAAATAGTCAGAGAACCCCTCGCTTGAGCTTCCGACCGAGCTCGTCATCTCGTTGATGGCCACACCATTGCCGGATCCCGTCGCCGTGATCGAGAGATGGCCGTTGGAATCCACCGACGCGGACACTCCGGAGATGCCATTGATCGCGGTGACGAGATCCCCGACCGTGGAATAGGACGACAGGTCGAGATCGTCGTAGGAGACCAGATTGCCGCTCTGGTCGGTAACGGCGATGCGGACCGTTCCCGAGGCCGAGAGCGGCGTGCTGCTGGTGACGCTGGTGGTGCCGGTCAGCGTCGTCGGCGCCGGCACCGTGGAGGCGCTGTTGGAGACGCTGTTCATCGCCGAGGTCAGCTGCTGGGCGAGCTGGTCGAGCTGGGACTGCGCCGCCGGCAAGGTCTTGTCGCGGAGCGTGATCAGCGCTCCGATCTCGCCGCCGGTGATCTGGGAGGTGATATCGACGCCGTTCACCGTGATCGCGCTGAAGCCGCTCGACGACGAGCCGGCAGTGTAGGCCGTCGACGCCGTCACATTGGCCGCGGTCGTGTAGCTGATCGTATGCGCGGTGCTGTCGACCAGCGCCTGGCCGGTCGTCGTGTAGATCTGCAGATCGCCGTTCGACGCCGTGAAATAGCTGATGTTCATCTTGGACGCGACGTCCTGCAGCGCGGTGTTGCGCTGGTCTTCCAGGTCGGCGGTCGACTGGCCCGCCGCCGCCGTCTGCTTGATCTGGGCGTTCAGGCTCGCGATCTGCTGGAGGTCCGCATTGACGTCGTCGATCGAGGATGAGATGTCCTGATCGGCGTTGGCGCGCAGCTTCTGGATGCCGCTCGACGTCTCCCGCAACTGGCTCGCGACCGCATCGAGCGCGCTGACGACGTTGGACTGCAGCGACGCGCTGCTGGGCGTGCTGGCAAGCGCCGTCAGGGCGGATTCCAGCGACGCGATGTTGTTGGCGAGCGAGGTTCCGGTCGTGGAATCGCTGGAGCTGCTGGTCGACCCGTAGAGCTTCTGCAGCGACGTCAGATAGGTGTTGGTGGCATCGGCCGCGCCGAGATCGGAGGTCGCCCCGATCAGCGATTTCAGCAGGAGCTTGTCGACCGTCGAGGTGATGCCCGTCACCGTGACGCCGGTGCCGACGCCATTGGTGACGCTGCTCGACTGGTTCGCGGTCTTCTCGGTGTAGCCCGTCGTATCGGCGTTCGAGATGTTCGACGACGTCACGCTGATCTGCACGGACGTGGCCGACAGGCCGCTGAAGGCGATCGATCGTGCGATGTCGAGCGACACGGCGGGCTCCTCGCGTCGTCAGGCGCTGCGGATGGTGCCGCTGGACACGGCGCGGGTCGCGACACGGCCGGAGGCGCCATAGGGCGACACCGCCGCGATCTGCTCGCGGATCGCTTGCATCACCGCCTCGATCCGGCGATTGCTGGCCTCGATCGCCGCCCGCAGCCGCACCAGGTTCTCATCCATCGCCGCACGCAGCTTGAAGATCCGCTCGAGCAGCTGCTCGCGCAGGATCCGGTCACGCACATTGAGGCTGGTCGTGCCAGCCGCGCACTCGGCGACGGTCCGCTCGAAGATCTCCGCCAGCCGGTTCTTCTCGTCGACCTGTTTCAACCGCGAGGCCGGCAGGCCCTTGGCGAGCTCCACGTTCTCCTCCGCGACCAGAGCGGTCAGGGTGTCGATGAGCGTAATCAGCGACTTGATGCGCGTATCGCTTTCCGCGGCGCTCGTCTTCTTGGCTTGAGCTACAATCATGGTCATCGCCTTCTTCTAGTTATGCCGTTTGCCGCGGCCGGCCTGCGAGCTGCGCGTGTAAGCGCCGATCGCGGTCGCCCTGACGGTCGCCTGCCTCATCTCGCCCTCGATCTCCGCGCATTCGCGCAACAGGTCGCGGCGGGTCACCTCGACGTCGTCCAGCAGAGCCAGCAATTGCTTGCGGTCGCTGCCCGCGACGGTCGCCGCGCGCGCCACCAGCCGTCGCAGCTTGCGCAGCAGCGCCTCTCCGGCGATCCTGGCCTCCTCGCTGCGCATCGCTCACCTCATCGCCGAGATGAGGGTGTCGTACATCTTGTTGACGGTGGAGATGACCTGCGACGCGGCGGAGTAGGCCTGCTGAGCAGAGATCATGCTGGAGAACTGGCTGCTGGTATCGGTGGTCGACGATTCCAGCTCGCTGCCGTAGATGGTGCCCGCGCCGTTCTCGCCCGAAGACTGCAACGAGGCATTTCCCGACGTCACGGTCGCCGAATAGATCCCGTCGCTGGCAGCCGACAACCCGTTGGGATCGGCGAAGGTCGCGACCGCGATCTTGTAGATCGCAATGGTCTGGCCGTTGGAATAAGTGGCGTCGACCACACCGTTCTTGCCGATCGAGATGCTGGACAACTTGCCGTAGGACAGTCCGTCCGAATCGATGCTGGTGACGTTGACCGACGGCGTCGTCTCGCCGGACGCGTATTGCGTCAAGCCGTCGGTCTTGCCGGCCGTGCCGAGATTGAGCGTGATGGAGCTGTCAGCAGCGCCGTCGGTCCAGCCGGTCACCGCCACGGTCGGGGGGCTCGGGCTGGTGCTGGCCAGCGATCCATCGCTGTTGAACGTGATGTCGACGGTACCCGAGGCCGTGCCCGTTGCGGTCGTCGAGTCCGACGAGGAGGTCGGATTGGCGAAGCTCGCGCTCCAAGTGTTGGTGCCCGTCTTGGTCCAGGTGACCTGCATCGAGTTCGCCGCACCGAGCGAATCGTAGACCGTCATCGAGCTGGTATAGGTGGCGCCGGTCGCGGCATCGGACGGAAGGTTGGCCGCGATCGAGGTCTTGGTCGTGGCGCTGCCGCTGGTCGAGGCGACCTGGGTGTTGATGGCCTCGAGGCTGCTCGCCGATTCATTGCCGATGACATTGCCATCGGCGTCGGTGCGCCATCCCTCGAGGTAGTTGCCGTTGTTTTCGAGATAGCCGGCATTGTCCGTCGTGAAGGCGCCGTTGCGGGTGTAGCCGACGGTGCCGCCCGACGTGGCATTGGTCACCACGAAGAAGCCGGATCCCTGGATCGCGACGTCGGTGGCGTTCGAGGTTGCGGCGAGCAGGCCCTGCTGGGTGATGTTGGCGCGGCCCGAGACGGTGACGCCGCCCGAGGCATAGGTGCTCGCATTGTTCGATGCGGTGACGAGCGCGTCGAACATCGCCGACGTCGTCTTGTAGCCGGTCGTGTCGGAGTTCGCGATGTTGTCGCTGATCATCGAGAGGGATTGGCTCTGCGCGCTGAGCGCCGAGATCGCCGAAGATAATGCGCCGGTGAGACTCATGATGAAACTCCAGGAAAATCGGGACGTGAAATCAGGACGTGACGCCGATGATGTTGGCGGCGCTGACGGAGACGCCGTTCACAGTGAGCGACGGCGTGGAAGTCGAGGTGTCGATGCCGGTCACGGTCCCCGTGACGGTCGTGTAGTTCAGGACCGAATTGCCGGCCGAGTCCGTCGCGTTCACCGTGATCGTGTATTGGCCGCCGTTGGCGAGCTGCGTCCCGCTGGAATTCTGGCCGTCCCAGGTGAAGGTGTTGGAGCCGGCATTCCCCGTGCCGGTGCCGCTCCACACCGTGTTGCCGGAGGAGTCCTGAATGCTGATCGACACGTTCGAAGCCGCCGAGGACAGCGAATAGCCGAACGTCGCGGAGCCGTTGCTCAACGTCGACGTGCTGGTCTTCGCTTCGACGGTGTGACCGATATAGTTCACCGAATTGAGCGTCACGAGACTCGAGAACGAGCTGGCAAGCGACGAGAGATTGGTATTGATCGACTGCTGCTGGCTGAAGTTCGCGTAGGACGTGAGCTGATTGATGAAGTCGGTGGTCGAGGTCGCGTTCAGCGGATCCTGGTTCTGAAGCTCACTGACGAGCAGGCTCAGAAAATCGCTGGACGTCAGCGTCGACGAAGACGACGTGCTCGACGAGGACGTCGTCGTGGTGGCTGTCGAGGCGGAGCTCGTCGCGGAAACTGTCATCGGTCACTCCGATACGCATGCAGCCGAGCCATGAGAGAAGCGGCGGGCTGCACTTGAAATCTGTGTGCTGATGAAACGCGCGGGCTTGCGAATTCAGGCGCGGATTCACTGGTGCGGAAACCGCTTTCCACGCGGCAAAATCTGCCGCGTCCACGCGTCGGGCGGGCGACGGCCGCGAGCCGGTTGCGCAGATGAAGCTGCGTGACGTCGCCTGCCGAGAATGGGATTGAATGAGACCAGCGGCCTGCGAGGACGGCGAGAGTCGGCCTCGTGGAACACTCACCCGAATTCGATCGACGTGCGAATTCGGCCTCTCATCGCGAACGAGGAGAGAATGTTCAGAACCGGCAACGGAACTCGTTCGAGGAAGAGCTTCAGCTCCCCGCGGTCTCGCCTTCGGTGCGTGGCTCGGCGGTGTCGGTCTTCAGTTTCGCGGCGGCGGCGACGATGCGGTCGGCAAGACCAGCGGGTGCCCGGACCGGAGGGGCCGCGAGTGCGCGGCGCAAGGTCCGCGCCTCCTCCAGGAGGGCCCGGGCGGCGGCAGACTGGGCGACGAGTTGCTCGGCGGGCAAGCGCCGATCGTCGGGCCAGAGGGAGAGGTCCTCGCCCAGCCGATCGATCAGTTCCTCAAACTCGGTGACGTCCATCGCCCGCCGATCCCGCCTCGGTCAGGCCCCTCATAAAGCATTGCGGGCGCGACGGAAACCGGATTTCGGCCGGAATAGGCTGCAAAAGTGCCCGCGGCAGCGCGGAACGCGGCCGAATGGCAGGCCCGACGCCGGCCGGCTCCTTCCCGCCTTGCGGCGGAACGGCCGCTCAGCCCTTGCGGACCGAATCGGCCGGGGCGGCTTTGGGCCCCCGCACGGTCGTATCGACGAATTCCCAGGCTTCCCGCAATTCCGTCAGCCCCGCGATGATCCGCCGGAAGCTCTCGCGCGCATGCGGGCGGCCGTAGGCCTTGAGGCTCGCCAGGATCATCGTGTTGTAGGTCTGGAACAGCCGCTCGGCGACGGTCCCGCCCTTGGCGAAATCGAGATTGTGGCTGAGCCCGCGCAGAATCGCGGTCGCCTTCAGCAGGTGCTCGTGCCCCTCCTCGAAGCGGCGCGCTTCCTGCGCGGCAAGCGCCTTCTGGAGGAAGGTGATCGCGCCGCCAAGCAGCATCGACACCGCCTTCAGCGGCGGCACAGTGGTCGCCGCTCCCCGATAGGCCTGATTGGCCATGTACGCCATCGGATTATGCATCATCAATTACTCGAGCTGGAGTTGAGCAAGGCCTTGAGGTAGGTGAGCGTGTTGTTCGCGCTCTCGATCGCGGCCTGGTAGTTCGCATATTGCGTCTGGAGCTGCGTCTGGTAGGCGGACGCCGCGCTCTGAATGTCGGTGACCTTCTGCTGAAGGTCGGTGTCGTTCGACTGGAGATTGCTGATCAGCGTCTGCAAGGCTCCGCTGCTCGACGAATAGTTCTTCGCGATCTGATAGACCTGCGTGGCAAGGCCCGACGTCGAGGTGACCGAGATGGATTGCGACGTCGTTCCGCTGTAGCTGAAGGCCATGCCGGCATAGGCCGTGCCGGCATTCCCGATGATCGTGTTGCCGCTGATCGTGAAGAGCGAGGAATCGCCATTGACCGACGCGCCGCTGAGCGCACCGCTGGAATCCACGGTCAGATCCAGCGTGAAGGATTGCGGCGACGTTCCGGTGTTGACGACGCTGAGCTGGCTCGAAGACGTCTTCGTCTGCGCCGACAACAGAGTCGCAACGCCGCTCAGATTCGTGGTGAGCACCTGCGACAGCGTGCTGGTATCGAGCTCGAGCTCGTTGTTTTCGTTGAACGACAGGCCGATATCGGCCATCGTGAGACCCCCGACCGTGCTGGTCAGCGCGTTCTGGAGCTGGTCCATGATGTCGCGCATCGTCCCGTCGCCGAACAGGACAGCGCTGGACGATGCGGTGCCGTCCGAATTGGTCGCCTGCTGGGCGACGACGGCGTCGCGGAAGGCGTTGTAATTGGTGACGAAGGTCTGGAGCGCCGATTCGATCTGGCTCGTGTCGGTGTCGATGCTGATGTTCAGCGACGTTCCGGTCGGAGTCGCCTGGAGCAGGTTGAACGTGACGCCCGAGAGCACGTCCGTGATGTCGTTGGTGTCTCGGGTCATCGAAATCCCGTCCAACGAGAATATCGCCGATTGCGATGTCTGGAGGACGTTGCTGAACGATCCCGAACTGTCGGTCACCCCGAGCTTGTTCAGGATGTCGTCGCCGGACGTGCTGGAATAGGCGATGTCGGCAGCGTCCTCGGTCCCGGTCAGCACCATCTCGTAGGAGCCGCTGCTCACCTGCACGATCGAGGCCTGGACATTGGTCGTCGACGTCTGCGCGTTGATCGCATCGACGACGTCCTGAAGCGACATCGTGCTGGTGACGGTGATGTCAGCGGTACTGCCGCTGCCGAGCCCCAGCGAGAAGGTTCCGGAATAGCCCAGTGCCGTGGTTTGGCTGGACTGCGTAGCCCCGACCACTTTCTGCGCGGTCGCGATCTGGCTGATGGTCAACGAATGATCGCCGGTCGCGGCGCCATTGCTCACCGACATGGAAAGCGCGGATGAGGCGCTGACGTCGCCGGTCGAGCTGATCGTCGCCGCCCGCGTCGAGAAGGCGTTGGTGGCCAGTGAATTGATGACGGAGGTCGCAAGCGAGGACAATCCGCTCGACAGCGTGGAGAGGTCGGTCTGCAGTGTCTGGTAGGCGGAGATCTTGGCTTCGTTGCTCGTGATCTTGGTCGTTATCGACGTCGCCTGCGTGAGCTTGGCGTTCACCGCCGCCGTGATCAAGGCGCTCCAATCGAGGCTCGTCGAGGTCGTCGTTCCCGTGGTGGTGACCGAGGATGCGCTGCTGGTGGACGTCGACGACGTCCCGCTGGTGCTCGAACTGACGGTTGTCACTTGCTGGCTCACTCCGCTGGCGGCGCCGGGCCGGCCTCAGGCCGACCCGGTTCGATCATGTCAGCCGCGGGGCTTAGCCGAGCAGCTTCAGCAGGTATTGCGGCATCTGGTTCGCGGCCGATTCAGCCGACACCGCGGCCTGGGTCTTCACTTCGGCCGACGAGAGCGTCGCCTGCTCTGCTGCGATGTCAACGTCGGTGATCGCCGAGTTCGCGGCCTGCAGGTTCTGGGTCTGCGTGGAGATCGAGTCCGACGAGAAGTTGAACCGCGACTCCTGCGCACCGATGCTGGCGCGGGCGCCGGAGACCGTGTCGATCGCCGTATCGAGCGCCGTCAGCGCCGAAGACGCATCGGACAGCGAGCTGACGTCCAGCGAGGACACGCCGAGCGAGGACGCGGTGAGGCTCGTCAGCGTGATGGTGATGGTGTCCGAGCCGGAGGAGCCGACCAGAACCGAGACGCCGGAGGCGAACACGCTGGAACCATCGAGCAGGCTCTGGCTCGAATAGCGCGTGCCGGTCGCGATCGAATCGATTTCGCTCGTGAGCTGCGAGAATTCCGAGTTGATGTAGGCGCGGCTGGAGTCGGTCGTGGTGCCCGATGCGGATTCGGAGGCCAGCGACTTCATGCGCGCCAGAATGTCGGAGATGTTCGAGGCGCCGCCGTCGGCGGTCTGGAGGATGGCGGTCGCCTGCGAGGCGTTGGTCGCGGCCTGCTGCAGCGTGGTGATGTCGGACGAAATGCGCGTGGAGATGGCGAGGCCGGCGGCGTCGTCGGAGGCCGAGGTGATGCGCGAACCGCTCGACAGCTTGGCGAGCGCGCTGCTTTCCTGCGCCGAATTGATGTTGAGGTAGCGAACCGCGGAATTGGCGGCGGTATTGGTGGAAATTGCAGGCATTGAACACTCCTGTGCTGATGGGCATGGCGTGCCGCATCGTTGAAGACGATTGACGACGCAGACCGCAGCCCCGTCCGTTCGCTCAAACGGCGGAGTGCAAGGAGATCAGGCGGAAAAATTTTGGCGGCAGGAATTTTATGGTTAGCAGTCGGTAAACGCCGTCCTGATGTCGCGCTCGTGCTTGCGCAGGAGTTGGCGGAGTTGCTGGCGGCCGCGCTTGAGCAAAGACTCTACCGCCGCCACGGTGGTGTCCATCACCTGGGCGATCTCGCCGTTGCTCATGCTCTCGTGGTAGGACAGGATCACCGCAATGCGCTGCTGCTCGGGCAGGCGCTGCATTGCGAGCTCCAGCATGCCGTTCAATTCGTTGCGCTCGATCATCTCGGCCGCGTCGGGCTGACCGTCGGCCACTTCCGGCACCGTCTCGACGTTCTCGGTGCGCGGCTTGCGGCGCAGGTCGATGCAGCGGTTCGAGATGACCCGATAGAGCCAGGTCGAGAATTTGGCGCGACCATGCTGCCAGCGTCCGCGGTGGGTCCAGATCTTGAGCATGGTGTCCTGCACCACGTCTTCGGCATCGGCCGCGTTGCCGACGATCCGGAGCGCGATCGCATAGGCACGGTCGATGTGACGCTCCACCAGCACGCGGAAGGCCGCCTCATCGCCGGCCGCGAGCCTGTCCAGCAGCTCGCTGTCCTCGTCGAACACGATGTCCGCGTCGGCCGGCGCGCTGTCAGGCGCGATGGTCGCCGACGGCATCATTGGAACGGCCGCGTCGACCGGCACCGTCGTCGCGATCTCGGCCTCGGCGGGAGCCCAGACATCAAGCGCGTAACTCATCCCGCAACCTCCAACCCGCAATGCCAGCGGCGCACATGCCACACGGCTTCCAGGCGTTGAACGCGGCACGAAAACAATCCAGGCGGTGAATTTTTGTTATTTTTCAAGATGTTATCCGGAATTTATTGCCGGGCGAGAGGCAATAATTGCCGACATGGCGCGTCGTGCGCGCCTGCGTCCTGCAATCATCGACATCGTCTTGCATCATTGCGGATCGTCCATCCCGAACAGATGTGGTCTCGAAAAACGCTGACATTACGCGGCACTAGATGATCGAACACGGCACGTGCGCTACGCGCATCAAAGCGATTGTTTCCGAGTGTGAACGTACGCGAGACGATTTCCTCACTCGGCAATTTTTGCCGAATCACCTTTTCCGAACCTACCGATTTTTTTGAATCTGTCAGTCGCGACGCATGCGATTTTGAATCGCGCGTGAATTTTTTTCGCCGTTGTGGCGCCTGACTCGGCGCATCTGCACGTTAATCAGTTTGATTGACGGGGAATCGCACCATGAAGATCGCAACGGCCGACGTCGATCGTCGGACGCAAATTGTTTCTGCTTGGTCGTTCGATGTTTTCGATACATTTCTCGTTCGCGCCTGCTCGACGCCAGATGGCGTATTTGAAAGGACTTACGAGCTTTCCGACATTTCAAATTCATTTCCGAACGTTTCGCTCAGCTTCGTTCAGCATCGTATTCAAGCCGAATCGCGCGCACGCAGAACAGCGAAGGACGAGCGCGGCACGAGCGAAGTCGGCATCGACGAAATCTATTCCTGTTTTCCGTTCAGGCTGTTCGGCCTCACGGCGCAACACCTGAACGACCTGGTCGAAGCGGAGTTCGCCGCCGAGCTCGAGCTCTGTCGCGCCAACCCGGACATGCTTCGGCAATATATGGACATGGATCGTGCCGGGCACCGCGTCGGATTCATCTCCGATACCTACTGGGATTCCGACCGGCTGGCGCGGCTGTTGCGGGCGTGCCGTCCCGGATTGAGATGGGATTTCCTCTACGCGTCCTGCGACCACGGCAGCAGCAAGAGCGAGACGCTGTTCGCGAAATATCTGTCCGAGCAGGGCATCGACTCCGCCGCGTCCTTCCACGTCGGCGACAACGACAAGGCCGACATCAAGGGCGCGCGCCGTCACGGCATCCGCCCGCGCTATTATCCACAGGCCACGCCGCAACTGGCCTCGAAATTCCAGCGCGAGACCACGCTGTTCGAGCTGCTCTGCGCGGGCGTGCCGTCGCGGCTCGATCATGGTGCACGCACGCTGCGGCGCATGGTGGCCGCGCGCAGCGCCGAAAGATCGCCCGCCTTCCATTTGGGGCTGACTGTGCTCGGCCCGGTGATGACGGCCTTCGACGCCTTCGTGGTGAGACGCTGCGAAGAGATCGCAGGCTCCGACAGACGGGTCGCTCTCGCCTTTCTCGGTCGCGACGGCTTTCTGTCGCACCGGATCTGGCAGGATCTGCACGGGATGACGTCGGCGTATCTCGAGATCAACCGGCGCGTCAGCCTGATCGCATCGGCCGACACGATGCAGCCGCTGCTCGATCTCCTCGGCAAGGTCCTCAAGATCGATGCGCCGACCTTTCGCGATATGGTGAAGATCATGCCGCCGAAGGTGGCGGCGTTCTTCGCCGGCTCTCCCGACGGCATCGCCACCGGCAAGGAGCTTGCCAAGGCGCTGCCCCGATTGATGGACGGCAACGACATCGTCGAGCTCGCTGCCGCCTTGCGTGGCCGGCTGCTCGCCTATTTGCGCTATACGATTCCCGGCTTCGACGATTGCACCGATCTCGTGCTCGCCGATCTCGGCTATTCCGGCAGCGTGCAGAAGGCGCTGCGGCGTGTCTTTGACATGGAAGGCATCGATATCCGCCTCCATGGCGCCTATCTGATGTCGCTCGACGATACCTTCGGTGACCTCGCGGAGTCCGACAGCGCCGAAGGCTTCATCTCCGATCTCGTGGTGAGCCCGCACGTCAAGCGCATGCTGATCCGCAACGTGGCGCTGCTGGAGCAGATCTGCTGCTCCGCCGACGGCTCGGTCCGCGATTATGACGGCGATCAGGTCCTGCGCGAGGTCAACCCGCGGCCTGCAGAGCAGATCGCGTTGGCCGCCGAGATCCAGGCGGGCGCGCTGGCTTTCGCCGAAAGGGCTGACGATGTGGCTCTCGACTACGGCCTGCGTCCTTATGCTGCTCCGGATGTCGCCGCACGCTGGTGCGCGGCGACCCTGGGCCGGCTGCTGCTGCTGCCCGACCAGGACGAGCTGGCCCTGCTCGGCGGATTGAAGCACGACGTCAATCTCGGCACACACGCGCTCGCGCCGATGTGCGACGGCAGGTTCGTCCGCAGCCAGATCACCGCCCGCGGCCTTTCGGCAGCCTGCACTTCTGCCGCTCCGCCGATGTGGCTCGCCGGCAGCTTCGCCGAACTGTCGCCGTCCTATGGCTATCTCTATGCCCTGTTCGGCGCCAACCGCCTGCCGGCCGACGTGTTCGAGAACAGCGCCTGCGGCTCGGTCCAGGTCGGATTGTTCCGCGCCGGCGGCGACGCCGCGCTGGAGACGGTGAGCGTCTATCGCACCGGCCTCGGCGAGCTGCGGCTGCATATTCCCGTGTCGCGCGGCATGGCGATCACCATGATCGCACTGCCCCTGGCCAAATTCGCGCCCGAGGGCGTTCTTCACGGCGTGACGATCCAGTCGGGCGGCGAGGTTCGCGAGGCCGCCGAGAGCCAGGAGGTGATCCGCATCGCCGCCGACAGCCTGGTCTATGCCGGCATGCAGCGAAGCGGAGCGCATTATCGCGCGGAGACCGCCGACGGCTGCCTGCTGATCCCGGCCGCGCCGATGACGCAGGACATCGCGATCTATTCCGTCGCGATCACGCCGCTCGGTTCCGAACACAAATAGTGCGCCTGATCGCGTCGCCCTGGCCGTTGAAATCCAAGGGCCGGCACGAGGGGGCATGGAATTGACCGACGGGACGCACGCGAATCTGGATCGTCTGCTGCAATCGGCCTGCATCAGGCTTGGCCGGCCCCAGCATGACCGCCTGAACTGGCTGATCGCCCAGTACGGTGCCCCGACGCTCGACAGCACCCCGGACGGACGATCCGGCAACGTCATCATTCTCGGGGAGCCGCTGAGCGGCGCGGCGGCCGAGCTGTTCTACCGTTCGCTCAATCCCGCCAGCGCCGTCGTCATTCCCCGAAGCGAGAATCCCGGCTTCGACTTCCTGAAGTCCAAGCTGACCGAGTTCGGCACCGTCGGCCCCTGCGGCGCCGAGGGGCCTCATGAGATGTGGTGGGGCGGCATCGGCTGGTCGAAGTTTCTGGCCTCGGCGGACGCCCCGGCCGCCCGCCCGCGGATCGTGTCTTGCCATCCGCGCGGCAGCGACGCGACCGCGGCCTTCGCCCTGCGGCACTCGCTCGAGCGGTTCGATCTCGATTGCCATATCGAGCCGATCGAGACCCAGTTCAGCGACCGCGTGCTCTGCTTCGAGAAGGCGGAGTTCATGGTGCGGATGTGGAACAAATATCGCGAACCGCTGCTGTTCGTGGAAGCCGGCGCGGTGTTGCGCGAGGCGCCCCTGCTGCCGTCCTTCCTCGGCTGCGACGTCGCGCTCCACAAATGGAACCGCTGGGAGATGTCGGCCCGTACGCTCTATCTCGGCCGCACCGACGGCGCCGAAGCGCTGCTGCGGACCTGGCAGCAGCTCGCCGCATCATATCCCGCGATCTGGGAGGGCTATCTGCTTGACCAGGCCTGGAGCCTGACGTCGTCCCAGATGCCGCTCGACACCGTGTGGCTGCCGCGATCCTATCACGCGCTGAAGGGCGATCTCGGCGCGATGCGCGCCACGATCCTGCATGAGCGGCAGACGACCACGATGGAGCTCGGGCCGGATCCGGCCTTCGCCGGCATCGTGCGTACCGCCCGCCGCGCCGGCCGCACCGGCGCCCGCGACGCCTTCATGGTGATGACTTCGAAAGCCGAGGCCGGCAGCGGCATCGCCGTGATCCTGCGCGACGTCTCGGCCAGCGATGCCGGCACGGTTGCCGCGACCGTCGAGGCCGTGACCGGTGCCTACGCCGCCGATTGCGGCGGATATGGACGGCTGGAGCTGTCCCTTTGCGCCTGGCAGGAAGATGCCGGAGCAGCCCGCGAAGCCGCGGCGCAGGCTCGCTACCGCATCCTGGAGATCGCGCCCGGGCAGCAGATCGCCAATGACTTCTTCGCCTATCACGCATCCGCCGATGCGACCATGACCGCCCGCTATCTCTTTCCCTGACGGACATCACACGATGCTCAAGACCATCATCCTGCTCACCGACACCGTGCAACAGCAGCAACCGCTGGCAAACCTGCTGCGGGAGCACAATCGCGAGCTCGCGTTCTGCTCGGCGCTGCGCGCGAGCGATCTGGCCGCGATCGATCCCGACGTGCTGAGCGAGGCGCGACTGGTGTCCTTTGCCAACGACGCCGCCATCTCCGAGAAATTCCTGCTGCAGCTCGGCTATGGCGCCTACAGATTCTATGCCACACCGGCGCAATATCCGGGCCTGCCGCCGGCGCCCGACGAGAGCGATGACGACCCGCGCTGCTTCTCCGTGATTGCCCAGTCGATGACGATCTGGCCCGACTTCAAGAAGGTCGTCGGCCTGGAAACCGTGACCATTCCGGAAGGAACCATTGCCGCCGAGCGCGAACGGCTGGTGTTTTCCCGGCTTGCCCATCTGTTCTGGCGGATGTCGGACATGATCGCGGGCGGAGCCGCAGACCTTCCCGGCATCATCGACTCCGGCGACAGCCGGCAGTCGAGCTTCGCAACGATGAACTGAAGCCGCTAGCGCGCGGCGCCGCGCGATTGCCTCGACAACGCGTCGCGATGCTCGGGCGCAGCGATCGCGATCATGCGGCGCGCGCGCTCGACAAGACCACAGCCGCGGAGCTCCGCGACACCCCATTCGGTGACGATGGCATCGACATCCGCGCGCGGGGTGGTCACGGTCTCGACGTTCGCGACGATCCGGCTGGCGCCGTCCGATGCCGTCGCCGGCAGCGCGATGATTGCCCTGCCCCCGCGTGAGGCGTTGGCGCCACGCACGAAATCGAGCTGGCCGCCGATCGCCCCGATCGCGACGCCGTTCAGCGTCTCCGAATTCACGCTGCCGTCGAGCCCGACCTGCAGCGCCGAATTGATCGCAACCAGCCGGCTGATCCGCGCCAGCACGTGCTGGCCGTGCGTGTAGGACGTGGGCCGGACCGCCACCAGCCTGTTCTGATTCACGAAACGATAGAGCCGCGACGTGCCGATCACCTGATTGGTGACGGTGATATCGGCGTCGATCCCCTTCTCCGCATTCGTCACGGCGCCACACTCGATCAGGTCGACGACGGCATCGTTGATGAGGCCGGAATGGATGCCGAGATTGCGCGCATGCGACAACGAGGAGAGAACCGCGTCCGGAATCCGCCCTACACCGAACTGCAGCGTGCTGCCGTCAGCGATCAGCCCCGCCGCATGTTGCGCGATGCGCCGGGACACGTCATCGAGCGGCGGTGAGGCCAGTTCAACGGGCGGGCGGCCGGCATCAACGCGGATATGGATCGGTACGTCGTCCGGCCATTCGGCCCCGAATGTGAACGGCGCATCCGGATTGATCTCGGCGACGACCAGGCGTGCGCCGCGCGCGGCATCGATGACATAGTCATTGGAGAGGGAAGCGCTGAGGCGCCCATCGGTCTCCGCGAGCTGCACCAGAACGACATCGGCCTTGTGGCGGCCCGCGGCAAAATCGGCGCAGAAGGCGCTATAATTGCTCGGCATTACGTCGAGGCGCCCCGCCTTGGCGAGGCGCCGCGCATTGCCGATGACGCCATAGCTCGAGAACGACACGTTCGGCGCGCTTGTGGCGAAAGTGTCCGAGAAGATCGGCCCGACCATCATGCGGAACGCAGGCAGCTTCGCGGCCTGCGCCATGAGCGCTTCCGTCAGAGTGACGGGCTCCGCCGTCGCCTGCCCGCAGACCACGAGGTCGCCGTCCCGGATCAGTCCCGCGAAGTCGATCGGCGCCGTGGCTCCCGTCATCGTCCTAGCCCATTGGTGCAAGGCGCGCGGAAGACTCGCTCAGGAGCGTCCGCAGCTCCGTCTTCACGATCTTGCCGTAGCTGTTCTTCGGCAGCTCGCCGGTGACGTAATAATGCTTCGGCCGCTTGAAGCGCGCGATCCACGCGCTGCACATCTGATCAAGCTCGTCGCGCGTCACGGTCTTTCCCGTGACAGGGACGACGACCGCTACGACTTCCTCGCCCCATTCGGGGTGCGGCCGGCCGATCACCGAAACCTCCGCGATGGCCTCGTGCCGCAACAGCACCTCCTCGACCTCACGCGGATAGATGTTGGTGCCGCCGGAGATGATGACGTCCTTTGAGCGGTCCTTCAGCGTGAGGAAGCCGTCGCAATCGAAAGCGCCCATGTCGCCGGTAAAGAGCCAGCCGTCACGCAGCGTGCTGGCCGTCGCCTCCGGGTTCTGCCAATAGCCGGACATCACGGTATCGCCGCGCACGATGATCTCGCCGATCTCCCCCGGCGCAACGTCCTTCCCCGCCTCATCAACGGTGCGGACCTGGACCACGCCCTGCGCGATGCCGACCGAGGCCAGACGATCCTCATAGCGCGGATGTCCGTGATCGACGTGCATGGATTTCGGCAGATAAGTGATGGTCATCGGCGTCTCGCCCTGACCGTAGATCTGCGCCAGCTTCGGCCCGAAGACCGCGAGCGCGGCCTTGCAATCGGCGACATACATCGGGCCGCCGCCATAGATGATCGTCTTCAGCCCCGGCGCGGTCGAGCCCGCGGCCTCGGCTGCGACCGTCAGACGTCTCACCATGGTCGGCGCGGCGAAGAACGAAATGTTGTCGTGTTTCGCCGTCAGCTCGAGGATCTCGTCGGACTCGAAGCGGCCGCTCTCGGGAATGATCTGCGCCCCCATGCCGAGCACGTGCGGCACCATGTAAAGGCCCGAACCGTGCGACATCGGCGCGGCGTGCAGCAGCGCTTCGCCGGGCACGACCGGGTTGATCTCGGCGAGGTAGTTCAGCGACATCGCCAGAAGATTGCGATGGCTCAGCACGGCGCCCTTGGGCCGGCCCGTCGTGCCGCTGGTGTAGAAGATCCAGGCCGGGTCGGTGATCTCGACATCGGCGACGGCGATCCCCTCGGTCCGTTCGAGGCTGCGATGTTCGGCGGAGCCGATCTCCACGATGCGCGGCTGGACGGCGCTCAGCGCCAGCGCCTCCGAGGCGACATTCGCCATGTCCTCGGTCACAAACACCACCGACGCGGTCGAATTGTCGAGAATGAACGCCACCTCGCGCGGGTGCAGCTTCGCATTGATGGGAACGGCGACCAGCCCGGCATGCCAGCAAGCGTAGAGGCAAGCCACGTAGTCCGGCACGTTCTTCATCAGCAAGGCGACGCGATCGCACTTCGCCAGACCCAAGCGCCCTCGCAGCGACGCTGCCAGCGAAGCGACCGTCGCGGCGAGCCGGCCGTAGTCGGCGACCGGCGTCAGTCCTTTAAGCAGGGCCGGCGCGGCGGCGTCGGCCCTGGCGGCACGCAGAAGATGATGAGCGAGGTTCATGGCGATCCTGCCGGACTATCCGCGCGAGTTCAGTACGACTTGCTCAGTCGGGCGTGCCTAGTAGGACTTGGCCAGTCCGAGCACCTTTTCCGCGATGAAGCTCAGCGCGAGTTGCGGGCTGACCGGCGCGATGCGCGGGATCAGGACCTCGCGCAGGTAACGCTCGACGTGGAACTCCTTGGCATAACCGAATCCGCCATGGGTCATCACCGCCTGCTCGCATGCCGAGAAGCCGGCCTCGCCCGCGAGATATTTCGCGGCATTGGCGGCAGCGCCGCAGGGCATGCCCTTGTCGTACTGCCAGGCGGCCGACATCACCATCAGCCAGGCGGCCTCGAGCTCGACCCAGTTCACCGCGAGCGGATGCTGGATGCCCTGGTTCTTGCCGATTGGACGATTGAACACGGTTCGGGTCTTGGCATATTCAGTCGCGCGCGACAGCGCGAGCTTGCCGAGACCGACCGCTTCCGCCGCGATCAGGATGCGCTCGGGGTTCATGCCTTCGAGAATGTACTGGAAGCCCTTGCCCTCTTCGCCGATCCGGTCCTCCATCGGGATTTCGAAATCCTCGAAGAAGAGCTCGTTGGAATCGACGATCTTGCGGCCCATCTTCTCGATCTCGTGGACCTTGATCTTCTTGCGGTCGAAATCGGTGTAGAACAGGCTGAGGCCGTGGGTGGGCGAACGCACCTCTTCCAGGGGTGTGGTGCGCGCCAGCAGCAGGATCTTGTGCGCCACCTGTGCCGTCGAAATCCACACCTTCTGGCCATTGACGATGTAGCGATCGTTCTTGGCGACCGCGCGGGTCTTGAGCTGCGTGGTGTTGAGGCCGGTGTTGGGCTCGGTGACGGCGAAGCACGCCTTCTCGCGGCCCTCGACCATCGGCGGCAGCATGCGCTTGCGCTGCTCCTCGGTGCCGAACACGACGACGGGATTGAGGCCGAACACGTTGATGTGCACGGCGGACGCACCGGACATGCCGGCGCCGGACTCCGCGATCGTGCGCATCATGATCGCGGCCTCGGTGATGCCGAGCCCGGACCCGCCATAGGCCTCCGGCACGCAGATGCCGAGCCAGCCGGCATCGGCAAGCGCCTTGTGGAAGTCGTGCGGAAAGCCGCCGTCGTGATCCTTCTTCAGCCAATAGGCATCGGGGAAGCCCTCGCAGATCTTTGCGATGGCGTCGCGAATGGCTTCCTGCTGATCGGTGAGCGCGAAATCCATGTCGTTGATCTCCTTGCTTCGGGCCGCGACGGCCCGGACGTGCTAGCGCCCCATCTGCGAGGGCAGCCAGAGAATGATCGAGGGAAACGCCACGAGGATCGCAATGGCGATCAGGTGCGCAATGAAATGCGGGAAGGTGCCGTGGAACACCTCCGCGACCGGCCGCTTGGCATAGCGGGCGACGATGAAGCAGTTCAGCCCGACCGGCGGCGTGATCATGCCGACTTCCGCGGTGACGATCTTGATGACGCCGAACCAGATCGGATCGAAGCCGAGCGTCTTGATCAGCGGCAGCACGATCGGCACGGTCAGCACCAGGATCGCGATCTGGTCCATGAACGAGCCGAGCACGATGTAGCCGCACAGGATCAGCGTGATGATCACCCAGCGCGAGGTCGGCAGGCTGCCGATCCAGGCGACGAGGTCCTGCGTCACGTGGGTGAGCGTGAAGAAGTAGCCGAAGATGGAGGCACCGACCAGGATCATGATGATCATGCAGGTGCCGTGGCAGGCGCGCAGCAGCGTCCTGTAGAGCGATGACGGCGTGATCTTGCCCTTGAAGATCGCGAGCAGGAAGGCGCCGAAGGCACCGAACGCCGAGGCTTCCGTCGGCGTCGCGACGCCGAGATAGATCGTGCCGGTCACGATCGAGAACAGCACCACCATCGGCGAGACCTGCCACAGCAGCGCGAACTTCTCGCGCCACGGCACGGACTTCGCGGCCGGCGCGCGCGAGGGATCCTGCCAGACCAGGAAATAGATCGTGGCCATGATGGTGATGGTGACGAGGATCGCGGGGATGATGCCGCTGATCAGCAGCTTGCCGATGTTCACTTCGGCCAGCAGGCCGAAGATGACGAGCGCCACGCTGGTCGGCAGCAGCATCGACAACGTGCCCGAGATCGCGACCACGCCGGCGGCCATCTTGGGTTCGTAGCCCTGGCGGATCATCGCCGGAAGGCTGGTCGAGGACAGCGTCGCGGCCGATGCGGTCGACGTGCCGCAGATCGCGCCGAAGCCGGCGCCGGCGAGCGCGGTGGCCATGCCGAGCCCACCGGGAACACGGCCGACCCAGGCGGACGCGGTCTTGAACAGATCATCGGCGACGCCCGACAGCAGCACGAGGTCCGCCATCAGCAGGAACATCGGGATGGTGATCAGCTCGTAGGACGAAACGGTCGAGAGCGGCGCGGTCCCAAGGATACCGAACAGGGTCGGAAAGCCGCCGACCATGACGAGGCCGACCGAGCCGGCGAACGCCATGGCAAAGCCGACGGGCGTGCCGAGCGCGAGCAGGCCGAACAGCAGGGCGAGAACGATAAGAGGTGTCATGGATATCCGCCGTTACTCGAAGCCACGCGCTTCGCCGACGCCGGTAACCGGCGGCAGAGGATAAAGGTCGCGTCCGCTGAGGAGGCTCAACACATTGCCGACGAGCTGGAGCGCGAGCCGCAACACCAGGACGCCGCAGCCGAACGGGACCAGCGCCGCCGAGATCCAGGTCGGCCAGGGAATCGCGCCGGCCAGGACGTCGTGCTGCTCGTAATTCTCCAGTGCGCGCTCGAACCCGACCTTGCAGATCAGGACGAACACGAACAGGCCGGCGAGCGCGGTGACGATCTCGGACAACCGGCGCCCCGTCGGCGAGAAGCGCGACAACAGGATGTCGACGCCGACATGCACGTGCTCGCGCAACGCATCCGACAGCGTGAAGAAGAACACGCCGGCGAGGAGATAGAGGCCGATCAGGTCATAGGTGAAGGAGAAGGGACTGTTCAACGCGTACCGCATGAACACGTCGGTCACGACCAGCATCATGATCACGAACATGAACACCACCGCGATCACCGTCAGCGCGCGTTCCAGCGCGCCGAGCACGTCTCCCATTCGTTTGATCACCTCTCGCGCCTCCCTTTCCGCCGAACTACTTGGCGCCGCCGGCGGCGAGCAATCCGTCGAACTCCTTCAGCGCAGCGGACGCCTGCTTGCCGCGGCTGTCCAGGCCGGCCGCCCATTCCTGACCAACGCCTTTGAGCTTTTCCTTCATCTCGGTGCGCGTGGCCTCCGGCAGCGGATCGAAGCTGACACCCTCGTCCTGCATGTGCTTCTTGGTGACCGCGCCTTCCTTGTCGACGTCGGCGCAAGCCTTAGGCGTGATTGCTTCGGAGGCCTCGTCCATCGCCTTCTTCACGTCGTCCGGCAGCTTGTCCCAGACCGACTGGTTGATGGAGTATGCGACGATGAAGCTGCCGAAGCTGACACCCTCGGTGGCGTGCTTGACCAGCTTGTCGAGCCCATAGGAGACGACGCTGTCGAGCGGAAACAGCAGGCCGTCCATCGTCCCGCGCGACAGCGATTCATAGGCATCGGGCGCCGCCATGCGCACCGGAACCGCGTTCAGCGCACGCAGCGTCAGATCCTGCGCGCCGCCAGTGGTGCGCAGCTTCAGACCCTGCATGTCCTTGGCCGTTTCCACCTTCGACTTGATGGTCCACACCTGGTAGGGCGGCAGCACCACGGCCATCAGCAGCTTGATCTTGTTCGGCGTGTATTCCTGCTTGGCGATCAAGCCCTCGCGCGCGGTCTTCCAATAGGCCAGCGTGCCCTGGCAGCTGGTTTCGAATTTGCCGGGCAATTGCGCCACTTCCGACAGGGGCATCTTGTCGGAGACGTAGGACGGCGCGACGTAGCCGATATCGACCACGCCGGACTGCGTCAGCCGCAACAGGTCCGCGGCCTTGCCGATCTGCTGGTTCGGATAATAGGTGAAGGTCACCGCGCCATTGGTGCGCTTGGTGACATCGTCCATCCACGGCTTGAGCATCAGGCGGACGAGATAATGACCGGCGGGGAAGGAGTCGGCGACCTTCAACTCCAGCGCCTGGGCCTGCAGCGTCGAGACCGGCAGCGAAAGTGCGAGCACTGCGGCAGCCCGGACCAGATTCTTCTTCATTTCGTTCTCCTTGACGCGTCCCCGTGCCGAGGGCGGCAGCCGAATGCTGCCGCACCGCCCAGCCCTCGTTCCATTTCTTGCTTGATGAAAATGTACATATACGTGAATTTATCTGTCAAGGACGTGAACAATGCATGGAGCTATGCGCGTCACGGAGGAAGCGCCGAATTGACATCCTCAATTTCTGAATTCTAACTCCACGTATATGAATTATTCCGACGGGGACCCATGGGACCGCTTGCCGGCTTCACCATTCTCGACCTGACCTCTGTGTTGATGGGCCCCTACGGCACCAAGGTGCTGGCGGACATGGGAGCCGACGTCATCAAGGTCGAAAGCCCCGAGGGCGACATCGTTCGCCAGATCGGCCCGGGCCGCACGCCGGGCATGGGCGGGATGTTCCACAACGCCAACCGCGGCAAACGCAGCATCGTCCTCGACCTGAAGAAAAAGGAAGGCCGCAACGCGCTACTGCGTCTGGCCGAGCGCGCCAACGCGCTCGTCTACAATGTGCGCCCGCAGGCCATGGCGCGGCTTGGGCTCGATTACGAGACGCTTGCCGCGATCAATCCCGCACTCGTCTATGTCGGCGCGTTCGGCTACGGCCAGTCCGGCCCCTATGCGGCAAAGCCTGCCTACGACGACCTCATCCAGGGCGCGGCCACCATTCCGACGTTGCTCGCGGCGGCCGGCGATGGCACGCCGCGCTACGTTCCCGTGACGATCGCCGACCGCATCGTCGGCCTGATGATGGTCAACGCCATCATGGGCGGGCTGATGCACCAGCAGCGCACCGGCGTCGGTCAGCGCATCGACGTGCCGATGTTCGAATCAATGACGGAATTCGTGCTGCTCGATCATCTGGGCGGCCTGACCTACGATCCGCCGCTCGATCACGGCGGTTACGCCCGCCTGCTCTCGCGCTATCGCCGTCCCTACAAGACAAGCGACGGCCATCTCTGCGTCCTCATCTACAACGACAAGCACTGGCGCAGTTTCTTCGAGGCGATCGACCGGCTCGAATTCCTGCAGCAGCCGCGCTTCGCCAACCACGCCGCGCGCACGAAGCACATCGACGAGATCTACGAGGAGATCGGCCACATCTTCCTGACGCGCACGACCGCCGAGTGGCGCGAGTTGCTGGAGCGCGCCGACATTCCGGTGATGCCGATGCACACGCTGGAGACGATCCTGGACGATCCGCACCTGAAGGCGATCGACTTCTTCCAAACAGTGGAGCATCCCGTGGAAGGCCGCATCCGCCAGATGCGCGTGCCTTCCACCTGGAGCGCGACCCAGCCGGAGGCCGCCGGACCCGCGCCGACGCTCGGCCAGCACGGCCGCGACATTTTGCGCGAAGCCGGCTTCTCGACCGAAGAGATCGAAGCGCTCGCAGAGCAGAAGGCAGTTCACCTGGCGGCGCCGCCCTAGGGGCCGCGCCAGCCAAATCGCACGACACAGGGAGGAAACCGCGATGGCCGGACTTTATTTCGAGGACTTTTCCGTAGGCCAGGAGTTCAGGCATCCGCTGACCCGGACCGTCACGGAGATGGACAACACCATGTTCAGCCTGCTGACGCTCAACCCGCAGCCGCTGCATATCGACGCGCATTTCTCCGAGAAGACCGAGTTCGGCCAGCGCATTTTCAACAGCCTTTACACCCTCGGCATCATGATCGGCATGACGGTCTATGATACGACCCTGGGCACCACTGTCGCCAATCTCGGCATGACCGACGTGACTTTTCCGAAACCGGTCTTCCATGGCGACACGCTGCGGGCGACGACGAAGGTGCTTTCGTTGAGGGAATCCAAATCGCGCCCCAAAGCGGGCATCGTCGAGTTCGAGCACCACGCCTTGAACCAGAACGACGAAATCGTCGGCAAGTGCCGCCGCATGGCGATGATGCACAAGAGGCCCGTCTGATGCGCTCGATGCTGTTCGTGCCGGGCGATTCCCCGCGCAAATTCGAAAAGGCGAGCGAAGGCAACGCCGACGCGCTGATCATCGACCTCGAGGACTCCGTCGTCACCGAGAAGAAGGACGAAGCACGCAAGCTGACGCTGGCGATGCTGAAGGACCGCCGTGGCCCGCACCAGCTCTACGTCCGTGTCAACGCGCTCGACACCGGCATGACGCTCGCCGACCTCGCCGCAGTGATGCCCGGCAAGCCCGATGGCATCGTGCTGCCGAAATCGCGCGGCGGCGACGACGTGCGGCAGATCGCCGCCTGGCTCGAGGCCTTCGAGGCGGCGGCCGGCTCGGCCATCGGCTCGACCCGCATCGTCTGCGTCGCGACCGAGACAGCCGGGTCGATCTTCGGCCTCGGCACCTACAAGGACTGCTCCCCTCGACTCGCGGGCCTGATGTGGGGCGCGGAGGATCTCTCCGCCTCGCTCGGCGCCACCGAAAAGTCCTCGGGCGGCGTGTTCCACAGCCCCTATCGCCTGGCGCGCGACCTCTGCCTGATGGCTGCGGCTGCGGCCGAGGTCGCACCGATCGACACCGTCTATACCGACATCGACAATCTGGCGGGCCTGGAGCAGGAAACGCGCGCCGCGCGGCGCGACGGCTTTTCAGCGAAGGCGCTGATCCATCCGAAGCACGTCGACGTCGTCAACGCGGCGTTCGATCCGACGGAGGCCGAGCGCACCTGGGCGGAAAAGGTGATCGCCGCATTCGCGAGCAATCCCAATTCCGGCACGCTGCGTCTCGACGGCATGATGATCGACAAGCCTCATCTTCGCGCCGCGAAGAAGATTCTCGGCCAGCCATAGATCAGGGATAGCGCGTCGCGACAGACGGGATCGGATCATGATCGTTCGCCAAGCCGCAAACGTCCTGGAGATCATGGAATTCTTCGCGCAAGTGAGGAAGCCGGCGACGCTTGCCGAGATCGCCGATCATTTCGGCTGGCCGCGTTCGTCGACCTTCAACCTGCTCGCGACGCTGTCGGAGAAGGGCTATCTCTATGAACCGAGGCCGCGCGCCGGGTTCTACCCGACACCGCGCTGGCTGGCGATGGCGCGCATGATCTCCGAGGTCGAGCCGCTGCCGCCGTGGACGCATACGCTGATCGCCGATCTTTCGGCCGAGACCGGCGAGACCGCGTCGATCGTCGCGCCGGCCGGCGTGATGGCGGTGTTCATCGACGTCGTCGAGTCGAAGGCCGCGATCCGCTACTTCGCCACCATCGGCCATCGCGTGCCGATCCACGCCACCGCAAGCGGCCGCGCGCTGTTGCTGCAATATTCGCAGGAGGAACGCGACTCCGTCTATCGGAAGATCGAATTCAAGCAGTACGGCCCGTCGACGCCGATCAGCATCGAGGCGGTCGAGACCGAGCTGCGCAACTCGATCGCGCGCGGCTATTGCCAGAGCTTTGCCGACTACAGCCGCGACCTCGCCGGCGCCGCGATTCCCCTGCCGATCGGCGACCGCCGTCTCTCCGTCGTCGTCGCAGGTCCTGAATTTCGCATTGGCCCGAAAGTGTCGGACGTGGCGGCCCTGATCGCACGGACCGTCGACCGGCTGCGGCCGAAGACGACGGCGGCTTGAAGCCGCAAGGGCTTATTCGAATCCCTGAACGGGTGGTGTTGGCGCCTGCTCCGGCACCGCGGGAGCGGCTTGAACGGGCTGCACCGCAGGCGCGGCCTGCACCGGCGAGTTGCCGGCAGCTCTCATCTGGCCGTTGGCATTCATGGCCTGTCGCGCACGCGGCTGCGCCCGGGCGACGGGGTAGCCTTCGCGACGCTGCTGATGCCGCGCCGAGCGCGAACCGCTGATGCCCCAGGAACGAGCGATTGAAGGCCCTGCGGTGTAGCCGACCACCGCGCCCGCGACCGCGCCGATCGGACCCAGCACGACGGCGCCAGAGACGGCCCCCAATGCCGCAGCACCCGCACGCTCCTGCGCAAATGCGCTCGCAGGCACGCTAGCGAACATGACGATGGCAACCATCAGAGCTTTGTTCATCGAAGTGCCCTCCCTCACGGGAAATCACTCTGACTCAAATATGGCTGCAGGACGTTTGTTCGTGGCCCAATAAGGGGCATCGGCTGGGGAACTCCGGCAATACCGGGGCGGGCGCATGCTCCGCCAATAGAGGCGACGGTGTGCGGCTCGGCCTGCATGGTTCGAGACTCCCGCCCACGGCGGGCTCCTCACCATGAGGATCCGAAATCTCAGTGCGTAACGCGGCCTCATTCTGAGGTGGTGAAGCGAAGCGGAAGCCCCGAAAGATAGCCGCGGGGTGTCCTGCCGCGGCTTGTCTTTAATCCACGCCGTTTCCGGGAAGGGCGAAGCGTACTGCAGCCGCTACACGATCCTGATCGACATGTCCGGCAGTCCCTCGAGCTTGCACAAGAGCACGTCCCCCTTGACCACGGGACCGACATTCTCCGGCGTACCGGAATAGATGATGTCGCCCGCTTTCAGCTCGAAGGCTTCCGACAGCTTCGCGATCTGCTCGGCGACGCTCCAGATCATCTTGCTGAGATCAGAGCTCTGCCGCACGGTCCCGTTCACCGCGAGCGAGATCGCGCCCTTCTCGAAATGGCCCGTCTTGCTCGCCGGATGGATCGGGCCGAGCACCGCGGCATGGTCGAAGCTCTTGCCGATCTCCCAGGGCTTCTTCTCTGCGGCCATGCCGTTCTGGAGATCGCGCCGGGTCATGTCGAGACCGAGCGCGTAGCCATAGACGTGATCGAGCGCCTTCTCGGGCGGGATGTTGATGCCGCCGGATTTGAGCGCGGCGACCAGTTCGACCTCGTGATGGTAGTTCTTCGTCAGCGACGGATAAGGGTGATCGGCGACCTCGCCGACCGCGACGTTCTGGATCGCATCCGTCGGCTTCTGGAAGAAGAACGGCGGCTCGCGGTTCGGATCCGAGCCGCGCTCGATCGCATGCGCGGCATAGTTGCGCCCGATGCAATAAATGCGGCGCACCTGGAATACACTTGTCTCCCCAACGATCGGGATCGTCACCATCGGGACGGGAAAGATCGGCTTCGGTTCGGCCTGCGCGGCGGCCGGTGCGGTCTCGGCGATCGTGGCTGCGGTCACCACGGCGGCACTTGCGAGCAGATCGCGGCGCGTGGGCGAGGAGGTCTTTTTCATGTCTTATGCTCCCGGTGACGATCGTTGACGTCGAACCGACCGATAGTGGATCGGACATCTCCGGGCAACGTCTTTGGCCTCGATATCGCAGCGCATCATGCGGACAACGCGTTGGAATCGGCCGGTCGACAGATCGTGGGCCCTGCTTCCGGCGAGCTGAGCGCGATCGGCACGACACTCAGGACCGCAAGCGGTCCCGTGCCGTTTCCGGCGCCATCAGCGTTGCGACGATCGTGATGATCGACAGTCCGACGATGTAGACCGACACCGGCCAGTACGAACCCGCCCATGCGAGCAGCGCCGTGGCGATCAGCGGGGAAAAGCCGCCGGAGATCGCGGCCGCGACATTGGCCCCGAGCGAGGCGCCGCTATAGCGCACCTGGGTGCGGAACAGTTCGGGCATGAAAGCGGCCTTCGGCCCGAACAGTAGCGCATGCGTCAGCGTCATCGTCACGACGAGCGCGAGCGTGATCAGCAGCGGGTCCCTGGTGTCGAGGAACCAGAACAAGGGAAACGCCAGCGCCACCGAGAACACGCCGCCAGCGAGATACAACGCCTTGCGGCCGAAGATATCGGACAGCCATCCGGCGAGCGGCAGCGTCGCGAACTCCACGAGCGCGGCATAGACCACCGCATCGAGGATCACCTGACGCGGCACGCCGAGCTTCGTCGTGGCATAGACCACCGTGAAGACGGTGAGCAGGTAGGCGAGCCCGACTTCCGAAACCGTGATGCCGATCGACAGCAGAAAGCTGCGCCAGTCGCGGCGCAGGACTTCCCACACCGGCTGCGCCAGAACTTCCTTGCGCTCGACCACCTCCTTGAAGTGAGGTGTCTCGGCGAGCCTCAACCGCACGATGAAGCCGACGCCGACGAGCAGGATGCTGATCAGGAACGGCACGCGCCAGCCCCAGCTCAGGAAGTCAGCTTCGGGCAGCTTCGTCATCAGGCCGAAGATGCCGGTCGAGGCGGCGACGCCGACGGGAAAGCCGATCTGCACCAGGCTGCCGTAGAAGCCGCGGCGGTTGCCGGCGTGCTCGATCACCATCACCACCGCGCCGCTCCATTCGCCGCCGAGTCCGATGCCTTGCACGAAGCGCAGGATGACGAGGAAGATCGGCGCCCAAACGCCGATCTGGCTGTAGGTTGGCAGGCAGCCGATCAGGAACGTGCCGAGCCCCATCGCGATCAGCGTCGCGACCAGCATCTTCTTCCGCCCGAGCCGGTCGCCGTAATGTCCGATGATCGCGCCGCCGATCGGGCGCGCCACGAAACCGACGGCATAGGTCGAGAAGGCGGCAAGCGTTCCGACGAAAGGATCGAAGCTCGGGAAGAACAGCTTGTTGAACACCAGCGCTGCAGCGGTGCCGTAAATCAAGAAATCGTACCACTCGATCGCGGTGCCGAGCGCGCTGGCCCAAACCACATGCGCCGTCGTCGATCGCTCCGTCCCCGCAGAGACCCCGGTTGCTGCCGTCATGCCCAACCCCACGATTTTGCGTGGCGGCATCATGGCCAATCGCCATGACGGTTGCAACCTGCGGAAGTGATGTCTCCGCCTGAGGCGCGGAACGAGAGATTGGCGCACGGCTGGCTCGGTGCTCGTCGTTGCGGAGAGCTTGCGACGAAGCAATGCAGACTGTTTCCGCAGATACATGTCTTGATTGCGCCACTGCACCCGCAATGACGCGCGGCCAGACGGCTGCGCGCGAAATGGAACGCTCCTCGTCACGCAACGATGGTGGCCCGGAACCCCACTTGCCCCATCATTCGTCATTGACAAATTTATTCGTCAATATCTAACTTGCGATCAGAATAACGAGCCGCACCAAGCGGCACCATAAAACGGGAGGGAACGACGATGAGAGGGCTTCTGGCCTGCGCCATGCTCATGGCCATGACTTCAGCAGCGATGACTTCGGCCGCAACAGCGCAGATCTCCGACGACGTGGTGCGGATCGGCGTGCTCACCGACCTGTCGAGCTGGGGACGCGACAACAGCGGTCCCGGTTCGGTCGAAGCGGCCAAGATGGCGGTCGAGGAATTCGGACCGACGGTGCTCGGCAAGCCGATCGAGATCATCAGCGCCGACCATCAGATGAAGACCGATGTCGGCGTGCAGATCGCGCGCGGCTGGTTCGACAACGGCAATGTCGATGCGGTCGTCGACATCCCCAATTCCGGCATCGCGATCGCGATTCACAACATGGTGCGCGAGCGCAACAAGATCGCCCTGCTCTCCGGGCCCGGCGCGAGCTCGCTCACCGACGAGCTTTGCAGCCCGAACACCGCACATTTCACTTACGACACCTACGCGCTGTCGAAGGTGACGGCCTCGGCCGTGATCAAGGAAGGCGGCAAGTCCTGGTACTTCATCACCGCGGACTACGCGTTCGGCCAACAGCTCGAGAAGGACGCCACGCGTTTCATCAACGAGATGGGCGGCAAGGTGCTCGGCGGCGTGAAGCATCCGACCAACACCGCGGACTTCTCCTCCTTCGCGCTTCAGGCCCAGAGTTCGAAGGCCGACGTCGTCGCCTTCGCCAATGCGGGCCAGGACACCGACAACGCCATCAAGCAATCCGGCGAGTTCGGCCTGGTTCAGGGCGGCCAGAAGCTCGTCGGCCTGCTGATGTTCGACACCGACGTGCATGCGATCGGCCTCAAATCCGCGCAAGGCACCTACATGACGACCGCGTCGTACTGGAACATGGATGAGCAGACCCGCGCCTGGTCCAAGAAGTTCTTCGCGCGGACCAACGTGATGCCGACCATGATCCAGACCGGCGTCTACGGCTCGGTGCTGCACTACCTCAAGGCCATCAAGGCCGCCGGCACCGACGATCCGGCCAAGGTGATGGCCAAGATGCGCGAGCTGCCGATCGAGGACACCTTCGTTCACGGCGGCAAGCTTCGCGAGGATGGCCGCGTCATTCGTGACATGTATCTGGCCAAGGTGAAGTCGCCCGAGCAGTCCAAGGAGCCCTGGGATTATCTGGAGATCGTCAAGACCGTGAAGGGCGAGGACGCCTTCCGCCCGATCTCCGAATCCAAGTGTCCCCTCCTGAAGAAGTGAGGCCCGCATGACCGGCAACGAGCGCAACGCAATTGAAACCTACGAGTGCGATGTGCTCGTGGCCGGATCAGGTGCCTCCGGCATGTCGGCGGCCATCACCGCGCGCTATCGCGGGCTCGACGTGCTGATCGTCGAGAAGGAGCCGCGCTTCGGCGGCACCACCGCCCGCTCCGGTGGCTGGCTCTGGATTCCCGGCACGTCGCTGGCACGCGCCTACGGTATCGAAGAGACGCCGGACCAGGCGCGCACCTATCTGCGGCACGAGGCCGGCAACAATTTCGACGCCGCGCGCGTCGACGCCTTTCTCACCGCCGGCCCGGAGGCGGTCGATTTCTTCACGACGAAGACATCGCTGCGCTTCGATATGCCGCTGGTGTTTCCGGACTATCACGCCGAAGCGCCCGGCGGCGCGCAGGGCGGCCGCTCGATGGTGACGCGCCCCTTCGACGGCCGCGAACTCGGCGACCAGATCAAGACGCTCGGCATGCCCCTGCCTGAGCTCACCGTGTTCGGCATGATGCTGGGCTCCGGCAAGGAGATCATCCATTTCATGCGGGTGACGAAGTCGGTGGCGTCGGCGATCTACGTCGCCAAGCGCCTGTCACGCCACATGATGGACGTGCTGCGCTACGGCCGCGGCATGACCCTGACCAATGGCAATGCGCTAGCGGGCCGCCTCGCGAAGTCGGCGCTCGACCTGAAGATTCCGATGTGGCTGTCCTCGCCCGTCCGCGAGCTGACGACTGAGAACGGCGCGGTGACGGGCGCGATCGTCAGCCGCGAGGGACGCGATGTGCGCGTTCGTGCCCGGCAGGGCGTCGTGCTCGCCTGCGGCGGCTTCCCGCACGACGTGGAACGGCGCAAGAGAATGTTTCCGCACGCGCCGACCGGCAATGAGCACTATTCGCCTGGACCGACCGGCAACACCGGCGACGGCCTTCGTCTTGCGGAAAGCGCCGGCGGACATGTCGAGGATCGCCTGCCGAACGCGGCGGCGTGGGTGCCGGTGTCGCTGACCACGCGCAAGGACGGTTCGAAAGGCGTGATGCCGCATTTCATCGACCGCGCCAAACCCGGCGTGATCGCCGTACTGCGCGACGGCAAGCGCTTCGCCAACGAGGGCAATTCATACCACGACTTCGTCCAGGCCATGATCAAGGCGGCGAAGCCCGGCGAAGAGATCGCGGCCTTTCTCGTCTGCGACCACCAGACGCTGCGCAAATACGGACTCGGCTGCGTGCCGCCGTTCCCGATGCCGCTCGGCCATCACCTCAACACCGGCTATCTCATGCGCGGAGATTCGCCGGAGGCGCTCGCGGCAAAGGCCGGCATCGACGCCAAGGCCTTCACCGAGACCGTGAGGCAGTTCAATGCGACGGCACCACAGGGGCACGACGCCGCCTTCGGCAAGGGCTCGAAGGCCTACAACCGCTATCAGGGCGATGCGCTGCACGGCCCGAATCCCTGCGTCGCGCCGATCGAGAACGGTCCGTTCTACGCGATCAAGATGGTGATCGGCGATCTCGGCACCTATGCCGGCATCGTCACCGACGAGAACGCGCGCGCGCTCGACGCCGAGGGACGGGTGATTTCGGGGCTCTATGCCGCCGGCAACGACATGGCGAGCATCATGGGCGGCAATTATCCCGGCGCGGGCATCACGCTTGGGCCGGCCCTGACCTTCGGCTACATTGCCGGCCGTCATCTCGCCGACAGCGCGGCCAAGCGCAACGCGGCCTAACGCACGCGCCAGGACACGCATGAAGAGAGAAAGCCGCGGCATCCAGTCGATCGAGGTCGGTGGAGAATTGCTCCGCGCCCTCGCCAGGAGCGGCGAGCCGATGATGCTGCGCGATCTCGCGCGCGAGGCCGGCATGACCCCGGCCAAGGCGCATCCCTATCTCGCCAGCTTCTCGCGCATCGGGCTGATCGAGCAGGACGAAACCACCGGCCGCTACGAGATCGGCGCGCTGGCGCTCGAACTCGGCTTGATCAGCCTGCGCCGGCTCTCCGGCGTGCGCATCGCACGGCCGAAGATCGCGGGCCTTGCAAGCCAGATCGGGCATGCGGTCTCATTGGCGGTCTGGGGAACCCACGGGCCAACCGTCGTGCAGCTCGAAGAACCCGGTCAGCCCGTGCATATCGTGATGCGGGCGGGATCGGTGATGGCATTGCTGGAGACCGCGACAGGCAGGGCCTTCGCGGCCTTCCTGCCGGAGAAGACGATCAACGCCGCGCTCGAAGGCGCTCTCGACCGTCATGGCGTCGGCTACAATCCGAAGCGGCCGGTGAAAGGGCCGAAGGTCGCCGAGATGCTCGCCGAGGTTCGCAAGCATGGCCTGGCGCGCGCGCTCGGCGATCCCCTGCCCGGCGTCAACGCGTTTTCCGCACCCGTGTTCGATCACGCCGGCCATGTCGCACTGGTGATCACCGCGATGGGACCGGAAGGCACTTTTGATGCCCGCTGGGATAGCCCCATCGCCCACGCCTTGCGCGACTGCGCCGGCGGAATCTCGAAACGGCTGGGTTACGGGATGACGATCGCGGCGGAGTGAGGCGTCGCGGCCGACGCACCAATCGCTATCGTCCTCCGCGAAGGCCGGGCATCCCGTCCGCCGCGACCTTTCGGCTCGACAGCAGGCATCACGGAGGACTGGATCGCCCGGTCAAGCCGGGCGATGTCGCCCTGTCTGGGCGTCAGTCCGTGCCCCTACTTATCCTTCACCGGCACCGTGTAGTTCAGGATCAGCCGGCCGCCGTCGGGATAGATGGTCTGCCCGGTGATGTAGGACGCATCGTCACTCGCCAGGAACGCGACGACCGACGCGACTTCGCTCGGTTCGCCGCCGCGGCCGCTCGGCGTGCGTGACAGCACGGTCTTGCGGGCGTCCTCGGATGTGTAGATGGACGATGCCACCATGTCAGTCAAAATCGTGCCGGGTCCCACCGCGACGACACGGATGTTGTGCGGGGCGAGCGCCACGGCGGCAACCGAAGTGAGCTGCTTCATGCCGCCCTTCGAGATGGCATAGGTCGCGAGCGTCGGGATCGCGAGCAGCGCATTCACCGAGGACATGTTGATGATGACCCCGCCGCCGCCCTGCACGATCATCTGCCTCGCCGCCGCCTGCACGCCGAAGAACGCGCCTTTCAGGTTGATGGCGATGACGTCGTCGAAATCCTGTTCGGAAATGTCCAGGATGCCCTGGTTGCGGGCGACACCGGCATTGTTGACCATGATATCTAGCCGGCCGAACTCCTTCACCGCGGTGGCGACGAGTTGATCCACGTCGGCGCGCTTTGCGACATTGCCGACAACGGTGCGCAGAGCCTCCGGCCGTCCGAGTTCGGCGGCCGTTTGGGCAAGACCGTCGGCATCCACGTCCGCGATGACCACCTTGACGCCGTCATCGAGGAATCGCTTTGCGCAGGCCTTGCCGATGCCGCGCGCTGCACCGGTGATGGCGGCGACCTTGCCGGATAGTTTCATGGGCTCACTCCAGAATGGCTGCTCGGGCAGGCTGTTGCCGGGTGAGACCCGGCTTACGCCGCCGCAAAGCCGAGATGAGCACGGAACCGGTTCTTGATAAAGACGGCATCGCGCGAGGGTAGGGAACGCGGCGGATTCTCGGCGAGGACCTTGATGACGAAGAGCCGCGGACCATCGGCGGGCTCGCCGATCTGCGCCGCGAGGCGCTGCACGTCTTCGATCGTCCGTGCCGTTCCGGTCGCGGCGAAGCCGCAGGCCGCTGCGATCGCGGTGAGATCGACGCCGCGCCCGGTGTGGCTCGTCTGCATTCCCGTCTCGCCGAAATGCTGATTGTCGATCACGACGATGTCGAGATTGCGCGGGCGTGCGACGCCGATGGTGGCGATGCCGCCGAGCCCCATGAGCTGTTCGCCGTCGCCGGTCAGGGCGAGGACGCGCCTGGATGGTTGCGCCTGGGCCAGCCCGAGCGCAATCAGCGCAGCGCCACCCATGGCGCCCCAGAGATAGAAATTGTCGTCGCGGTCGCCGGTCGCGTGCAGATCATAGGTCGGCGAGCCGAGGCCGGACACGACCAGGGCGTCCTTGCGATCGCTGAGGAGTGCCGCGACGGCGGCGCGGCGATCAAGCTGGGAGGGAATGGTCATCGACATCACCACTTTTTCTTGCCGATCAGGCGTTGCCCGATCAGGACCGCGATCTGCTGGTCGGATTCGTAGGCGAGCGCGGCTGCCGATTCCACGGTCTCGACCAGATCGTCCGGCGTTTCCGCGCGCATCACCTTCAGGCCGATCGCCTCCAGCGAGGGCTGCGTCGCCCGGCTCATCGGAACCTGCCAGGGATTGAACTCGGCCCATTCGCCGCGCATCGTCACCAGCATCAGCAGCGGAAAGCGGCCGATCGCCGACAGCGATAGCATGTTGATGCAATTGCCGACGCCGCTCGACTGCATCAGCAGCACGCTACGCTGGCCGCCAAGCCAGGCGCCCGCGGCAATGGCCACGCCCTCTTCTTCGGTGGTCAACACATTGGTCGTGACGTCGCGATCGGCCGAGAACATCCGAATGAGCTGGCTGTGGCCGGCATCGGGCACATACGACATCTGCCGCACGTCGGCGGCTTTCAGCACGCGATAGAGCTCGGATGGCCAGTCGTCGCTGGTACGTGTTTCGAGATTCGGCTGAGGGCTGTGCACCGCGTGTCTCCCTGACATTCGAACGGCACGCTAGCGATGTCCGGGCGCGAAAGCTCTGACCGTCTGGCACGAACAGATATCGAGAGATTGTATAGCTGCAGAGGCGAGCGATGCGCGCAACTATGCCCTCTCCCCTTGCGGGAGAGGGCATCACAGGAGGTCGATACGCACTCACTTGGGTGAGGGGTCTGTCTCCGCGCACTCATAGGCATCCGTATGCGCCGCCAGATACCCCTCATCCGGCGCTTCGCGCCACCTTCTCCCACAAGGGGAGAAGGGAAGTGGTACCGTCGTTCGGTCTGGCCTAGTTCGCCACAGACCTTGCCGCCGCGGGCATGTAGATCTGCGCGTAGCCTTCCTTGATCGCGGAGGTGATGCGATCCAGGCGGCGGTCGATGTGCTTCTCCAGGACCGAGACGCAAGCGTCCTCGTCGCGCGCCTTGAGGCCTTCGACCACGGCGCGGTGCTCGGCCTGGGTGTTGGAGCGGTTGATGCGATCCATGTCGATCCAGCGCACGAAGCGGATGCGGGCGTTGACGTTGCGCAGCACACGCAGCATCTCGGCATTGTTCGACATCGCCATCAGCCGTTCGTGGAACGTTTCGTCGAGCTCTACCAGTTCGACGGAGGACCGCTCGCCGGGATCCGGACCGGTGGCTTCGAGGAACTTCAGCAGCGCGTCGACGTCCTCGTCCCTGGCCCGCTTGATGGCGAGGCGGATCGAGGCGACCTCGATCGATTTGCGCAGCTCGTAGAGATCGAAGATCTCGTGAGCGTCGAGCTCGCGGCAGAAGAAGCCCTTGCCCGGCGTGAAGCGCAGAAACCCTTCGGTGTTGAGACGGTTGAGCGCTTCGCGCAGCGGCGTACGACTGACGCCAAGGCGCTTTGCCAGCTCGCCTTCGTTGAGCCGTTCGCCCGGCTTGAACTCGTAGCTCACGGCCATCGCCTTGAGCTGTTCATAGACGCGATCGACGATACTATCGGAGGCGAGTTCCACGTTGCTCTTCATCAGCTGCATTCATGCCCGAACACAGCCCAATATACCGGGCCTGCGGGAGCGATTGCAATGCAAACAACGGCGGAGCTTGTGAAGAGCTTGCGACAGCCGGAATCAGGCGAACGCGCGCGGGCGCAGTCCAGCATGAAACCAGGTGATCATGGAATAGATGTCGTAAACCGGCAACCCGACCTCGGCCTGCAGGGCTGCCGCATAAGGCGGCATGTTGGTGCATTCGAGCACGATGGCGCCGACGTCGGGGTTCTTGGCCACGAGTTGCTTGCCCGCCTCGACCACGTCGCGCTCGGCCTGCGCCACATCCATATCGTCCTTCTCGGCCTTGATCAGGACACGGAAGAATTCCTTGCCGTGCTCGGTGCCGACCAGCGGCGTATCGAGCGGCACGCCGGCACCTTCGAGGTGGGCCGGCGTCAGGGTCGAGCCCGACACCGTGACGAGGCCGACGCGCTTGCCCGGCGGCAAGGTCGCCTGCACCCACGGCACCTGCATCAGCGACGAGGTCGCAACCGGCACGCCGACGGCTGCCGCGATCTCCTTCTGGAACAGCGAGAGGAAGCCGCAATTGGTGGTGATGGCTTCGGCCCCGAGCCGCACCAGATCCTTGGCCGCATCGATGAAGTCGGGCAGCAGGCCGGCTGCGCCCTTCAGCACCACCTTCTCCGGCGAGGCGCCGGTCACGACGCGATAGAGCACCGGGAATGGCCAGGTCGTGCCGTTGCCCATGTCGCCAGGAATACGCGGAAAGCGCGCCTCCAGCATCAGGATGCCGAGCGGCGCACCGTAGATGGCCTTGCCGCCACGAGCGATGCGGGAGGACGAATTGGCTGGATGGGTCATGGTGCGATCTCAGAGGAAGCGGGTGGGCGCGAACGGCGCGAGCGGAATTTCCGGCTGCTTGCCGCTCAGGAGCTGGGCGACGAGACGGCCGGTACGGGCCGAGCCGACCAGGCCGACATGGCCGTGGCCGAAGGCGTAGACGATGTCACGCGAGGCGCGCGCGTGGCCGATACAGGGAAGACCGTCCGGCATGCTCGGGCGGTGACCGAACCAGGTCTTGATGCGCGAGGCCGGGATGTCCTTCGGCAGTTTCGGGAACATGCTGAGGAGATTGTTGCGCAGGATCTCGGCGCGCTTCCAGTTCGGCGCGGCTTCGAGGCCCGCGATCTCGACGGTGCCGGCCGCGCGCAGGCCCTTGTCGGTCCAGTTCACGACCATCTTGACGTCCGAGCCCATCATCGAGCTGCGCGGACCGGATTCCGGATTCTCGATCATGACGTGATAGCCGCGCTCGGTCTCGAGCGGGAGCGGATCGCCGACGGACGCCGTGAGCCGCTTCGAATGCGCGCCGGCAGCGACCACCGCGGCATCGCAGGCGATCTCACCGGTTTCGGTGACGACCGCGACGACCTTGTTGCCGCTAAGCTTGAGTCCGGTCGCCTTGGCATGGACCAGCTTCGCGCCGCTGGCGATCGCGTGATTGGCGAGAGCCGCGACATAGGCGCCGGGATCGCGGCACCGCCCCGCCTCTTCCACCACCACGCCGAAGGTGTAGCGCGGATGCAGATCCGGCTCGCGCTGACGCATCTCGTCGGCGTTGAGCTCCAGCCACTCGACGCCGACCTTCTTGCGCAGCCGCCAGCCGAGATCGTTGTCGAAATTGCCGCGCGACGGGAACACGTGCATCACGCCGTTGCGCTCGACCAGCTCAGGCACGCCCGCCTCTTCCGCAAGCTTCCGGTGCAGCAGCGGCGCATCCTTCAGGAGATCACGCAGCGCGAAGGCGGTCTTCTCGACGCGTGCCTCGGTCCAGCCCGAGAGCAGGTACTTGATCAGCCAGGGCAGCGCCTTCGGCAGATAGGACCAGCGGATCGCGAGCGGGCCCAGCGGGTCCATCAGATAGCCCGGCACCTTCTTCCAGATGCCCGGCTCGGCCGGCGGGATCACCGAATGCGACGACAGCCAGCCGGCATTGCCATAGCTCGCCGCCTGTTCGCCGCCGGGCTCGCCGGCGTCGATCAAGGTGACGCGATGGCCCTCGCGCAGCGCCTCGATGGCGCTGACCACGCCGACCGCGCCGGCTCCGATGATGGCAACGTGGCGGCCCTGAGACATCGCTTAAGCCTTCACCGCGGGCACAAAATCCTTGCCGACCGAAAGCGCGCGCGGATCGATGATGCAATGGAGGATCGACGGCTTGCCCGAAGCGAGCGCGCGCTCGAAAGCCGGCGCGAATTCCTCGGTGCGCTCGACCCGCTCGCCATGGCCGCCGAACGCCTTCGCATACATCGCGAAATCGGGGTTCTTGAGCTGGGTGCCGACGACGCGACCGGGATAGTCGCGCTCCTGGTGCATGCGGATGGTGCCGTATTGCGAATTGTCGACGACGATCACGATCAGCGGTGCGTCGTACTGAACGGCGGTCGCGAATTCCTGGCCGTTCATCAGGAAGCAACCGTCGCCGGCGAAGGCGACGACGACGCAATCCGGATATTGCCGCTTGGCCAGCACGCCTGCCGGCACGCCGTAGCCCATCGAGCCCGAGGTCGGCGCGAGCTGCGCTGCGAAGCTGTGGAAGCGATGGTGACGATGGATCCAGCCGGCATAATTGCCGGCGCCGTTGCACACGATCGCGTCCTTCGGCAGGCGGTCGCGCAGCCACGTCATGACCTGCCCGTACTGGAACGTGCCCGGCAGCTCGCGCGCCTTGTCGGTCCAGGCGAGATAGTCGGCATGGGCCTTGGCGGCTTCGCCCTTCCAGGCAACCGCGCCGGCCGGTTTCAGCGTCTCGACGGCGGCGGCGAACGCGGCAGGCGTCGCCTGGATCGCCAGCGCCGGCTGATAGACGCGGCCGAGTTCATCCGAACCCGGATGCACGTGGATCAGCTTCTGCTTCGGAGTCGGAATGTCGAGCAGCGTGTAGGACGAGGACGGCATTTCCGACATGCGGCCGCCGATCAACAGGATGACGTCGGCGCCTTCGATGCGAGCCTTCAGGCCGGGGCTCGGCCCGATTCCGAGATCACCGGCATAGTGCGAATGATCGGCGTCGATCAGCGAGGCGCGGCGGAACGAGGTCGCGACCGGCAGGTCGAAACGCTCGGCGAAGCGCGCGATGCCCTTGGTGGCCTCATCCGTCCAGCGCGAGCCTCCGAGAACGACCAGGGGCGCCTTGGCGCTCGCGAGCATCGCAGCGACGCGATCGATGTCGGCGGGAGCGGGCCAGCTTACCGCCGGTTCGACGCGCATGGCGTCGGCGACGGCGGCGGTTTCGGTCAGCATGTTCTCCGGCAGTGCGATCACCACGGGACCGGGACGCCCCTGCATCGCGACGCGGAAGGCGCGCGCGACCAGCTCCGGAATGCGATCGGGGCGATCGATCTCGACCGCCCATTTCGCCATGGTGCCGAACACGGCCTTGTAGTCGAGTTCCTGGAACGCCTCGCGCTCGCGCATGCCGGTATCGACCTGGCCGACGAACAGGATCATCGGCGTCGAATCCTGCATCGCGATGTGCACGCCGTGGCTGGCATTGGTCGCGCCCGGCCCGCGGGTGACGAAGCAGACGCCCGGGCGCCCCGTGAGCTTGCCGTAGGCCTCCGCCATCATCGCGGCGCCGCCTTCGGCGCGGCAGATCACGACGTCGATCGGGCTGTCATGAAGCGCATCGAGGGCCGCCAGGTAGCTCTCGCCCGGAACGCAGGTGACGCGCTCGACGCCTTGGGCGACGAGCTGGTCGATCAGGATCTGGCCCCCGGTGCGGGTGTTGCGAATGGTCATGACAGCTCCCTACAGGCTCCGGCGATGCGTTTGACCGCTTCGCGCAAGTTTTGTTCCGAGGTGGCGTAGGACAGGCGGAAATAAGGTGCAAGGCCGAAACAGCTACCGGGCACCACGGCCACGTCATGCCGCTCCAGCAGGTAGCGGCAGAACGCGGCATCGCTATCGATGACGGTGCCGTCGGGCGCGCGGCGGCCGATCAGGCCGGCACAGCTCGCATAGGTGTAGAACGCGCCTTCGGGCCGGCGGCAGGTAACGCCATCGATGGCATTCAACGCATCGACCACGATATCCCGTCGGCGCTGGAACGCGGCGCGACGTTCGACCAGGACGTCCTGCGGTCCCGTCAGCGCGGCGATCGCCGCGGCCTGACTCACCGAAGACGGATTGGTGGTGCTTTGGCTCTGCACCACGGCCATCGCCGCGATCAATTCGCGCGGACCACCGCCATAGCCGACGCGCCAGCCCGTCATGGCGTAGGCCTTTGAGACGCCGTTGACGGTCAGCGTACGCGATTTCAGGCTCGGCTCCAGCGCCGCCGCCGTGACGAACGGCATGCCGTCATAGATCAGGTGCTCGTAGATGTCGTCGGCCATCAGCCAGACGTGCGGGTGGCGCTTCAGCACGTCGAGGATCGGACGAAGCTGCGCCGCCGAATAGGCGGCACCGGTCGGGTTCGACGGCGAGTTCAGCAGCAGCCAGCGCGTCTTCGGCGTGATCGCGCGTTCGAGATCGGCCGCATCGAGGCGAAATCCGTTCTCCTCGCGGCAGAGCACGTCGACCGGCGTGCCGTCGGCGATGCGCACCATGTCGGCATAGCTCGTCCAGTACGGCACGGCGAGGATCACCTCGTCGCCGGGGCTGAGCGTCGCCATGAAGGCGTTGTGGATCACCTGCTTGGCGCCCGCTCCGGCGGTGATCTCGTCCGCGGCGTAGACGAGATCGTTCTCGCGGCGGAATTTCTCGGCGATGGCCGCCTTCAATTCCGGCGTGCCGTCGAGGATCGTGTATTTGGTCTGCCCGGCGCGGATGGCCCGCTCGGCCGCCTCCTTCGCATGATCCGGCGTGTCGAAATCCGGCTCGCCGGCGCCCAGCACGATGACCGGCCGCCCCTCGCGCTTCAACCGCTGCGCGACCGCGCCGATCTTGAGGATCTCGGAAACGCCGATCGCGCTGATGCGCTGGGCGGGGCGGAAGTTCGATGCGGGAGCCTGGACAGTCATGGGCCAGCCTCTAGCTACGCGCGGCGATCGCGATCACTTCGATACGGTAGGCGGGATCGGCGAGTTCGACCTTGCCGCAGGCGCGCGTCGGCGTGTTGCCCGGCACGACCCAGGCGTCATAGACCGCATTCATCGCGTCGAAATCGTCCATGGTCTTCAGCCAGACCTGCACGCTGAGAAGGCGCGACTTGTCTGTGCCGGCGCGGGCCAGCATGTCGTCGACCTTGGCCAGGGCCTCACGGGTCTGCTGGGTGATGTCAGCGGTCTTGGTGTCCGCGACCTGGCCTGCGAGGAAGACGAGATCGCCGAACACGGAAGCGCGGCTGCGGCGGGCGTTCTGGTCGAGGCGGGTGATGTCAGACATGGGACGTCCTTGGTCTTTACTTGCCGGTGGCGATGATGCGGCGGCAGTGATCGAGCGCCGCGCCGATAAGGTTGTCGCTCGCTTCCGGCGTGCGGAACGCCGAGTGCGCCGAGAGCGTCACGTTCGGCAGCTTCGTGAGCGGATGGCCGGCGGGAAGCGGTTCGACGGTGAAGACGTCGAGGCCGGCATGGGCGATGTGGCCCGAGCGCAGAGCATCGAGCATCGCATCCTCGTCGACGATCGCGCCGCGCGCGGTGTTGATCAGGATGCTGCCGGGACGCATCTGGGCAATGCGCTCGCGCGACAGCAGGCCCTTGGTCTCGTCGTTGAGAAGAAGATGCAGCGAGACGACATGGCTCTCGGCGAGCAGCTTTTCCAGCGAAACGAACTCGACGCCGGGATGCGACTTCGGCGACCTGTTCCAGGCGATCACCTTCATGCCGCAGCCGATCGCCATGCGCGCGGCTTCCGCGGCGATGCCACCGAAACCGACCAGGCCGAGCGTCTTGCCGGTGAGCTGCACCGCGTCGCGTCGCAGCCAGTTGCCCTCGCGCATGCCGCGGTCCATCTCGCCAAAGCTCTTGGCCGAAGCCCACATCAGGGCAATCGCGCATTCGGCGACCGCGGTGTCGCCGTAACCCTTGATCGTGTGCACGGAGATGCCGCGCTCGGCGAGCTCTTCCGGATTCATGTAGCTGCGCGCACCGGTGCCGAGGAAGACGACATGCTTCAGCTTCGGGCACTTGGCGGCGATCGGGGTCGGCACCGCCGTGTGGTCGACGATCATGATCTCGGCGTCGTCGAGCAGGCCGGGGAGATCATCGGGCTTGATCGAGGGATTGCGGTTGATGCCGACCGGCAGATGATCCGCGCGCAGCAGCTTGTCGGTCACTGCCGCCAGGGTGTCGTTTGCATCGACGAATAGGGCGCGCACAGGCCTCTCCTTTAGATCTCGATCATATTGCGTTCAGTCTTGTATTCAGACTTGAATGCGATTTGCAAGCCCTGCCTTTCGGGATTTTTGCGCAATCCTGCCAAGATATTGGGCTCTTCTCTGCCTTGCCGCACAAATGGTCAGCAATTTGAAATACCGTATTGCATTTTATCCTGAATACAGAAATAGTCCAGTCGCCGGGCTCGACCCGACCAAAATTCAAGGAGGCAAAGACCATGAATCGCAGGGACGCACTCACCACCGTCGCGCTGGCAGGCGCCGCGATTGCCGCGAGCAGCTCGGCCAAAGCCGACACCGCGCCAACCTCCACGCTCGATCGCATCAAGAAGAACGGCGTGTTGCGGGTCGCCGTCATCGTGGGCCAGGAGCCCTACTTCCATAAGGACCTCGCCACCGGTCAGTGGTCGGGTGCCTGCATCGAGATGGCCAAGGACATCGCCGGCAAGCTCGGCGCCAAGCTCGAGACGCTGGAATCGACCTGGGGCAACCAGATCCTCGACCTCCAGGCCGACAAGGTCGATCTCGCCTTCGCCGTGAACCCGACCCCGGAACGCGCGCTGGTCATCGACTTCTCGACGCCGATCCTGGTGCACTCCTTCACCGTCATCGCCAGGAAGGGCTTCGCCAAGCCGCAGACCTGGGCCGAGATCAACAAGCCCGAGGTCAAGATCGCCGTCGACATCGGCTCGACGCACGAGACGATCGCGCGCCGCTACTGCCCGAAGGCAACCATCCTCGGCTTCAAGAACCGCGACGAGGCGATCCTTGCGGTCGCGACCGGCCGCGCCGACTGCAACGTCTCGCTGGCGGTGCTCTCGGTTTCGACCCTGAAGAAGAATCCGAACCTCGGCGAACTCGCGATCCCCCGGCCGCTGCTGACGCTGCCGACCAACATGGGCATCCGCGCCGAGAGCGACCGCCGCTACAAGGACTTCCTCAGCGCCTGGGCCGACTACAACCGCGCGATGGGCCAGACGCGCGAATGGATGCTCAAGGGCTTCGAAGCCGTCGGACTCACCGCCGACGATCTCCCGACCGAAGTGCAGTTCTGACGGCAGCCCCATGTATGTCTGGGAGTTCGCGGCGCTCAAGCCGTATTGGGGCCTGATCTGGCAGGGGCTCCTGGTCACCGTGTTCTACACGGTGATCACGGTGGCCGCGGGCCTCGTCATCGGCCTGATCGTCGGCGTGCTGCGAACGACGGCACCGCGTTGGGTCTCGGTGCCGCTGCGGCTCTACATCGAGATCTTCCGCTGCACCCCGCTCCTGGTGCAGCTGGTCTGGATGTACTACGCCCTGCCCGTCCTGATCGGCGTCGACATGTCCCCGGCGATGGCCTGCTTCATCGCGCTGTCGCTCTATGCCGGCTCGTTCTACGCCGAGATCTTCCGCGGCGGCATCGAGGCCGTCGACGTCGGCCAGTGGGAAGCCGGGCGCGCCATCGGCATGCGGCGCGGAAAGATCTTCCGGCGCATCGTGCTGCCGCAGGCAACGCAGGTGATGATCCCCTCCTTCATCAACCAGACCATCATGCAACTCAAGAACACCTCACTGGTGTCCGTGGTCGCGGTCGGCGACCTCCTCTACCAGGGCTCGGTCATCACGGCATCGAGCTACAAGCCGCTCGAAGTCTACACCACGATCGCCGTGCTCTATTTCGTCGTGCTGTTCCCGCTGACGCTGATTGCCGACCGGGTCGAGTCGCGGATGGGAGCGCATCGATGAATGCCAACGGCGCGACGCTGGTCGCAAGCAACATCCACAAGGCGTTCGGCGAACACGAGGTGCTCAAGGGCGTCTCGCTCTCTGTCGCGCGCGGTGAGGTCGTCACCCTGATCGGGGCATCTGGCTCGGGCAAGTCCACCTTCCTGCGTTGCCTGAACCTGCTCGAAATGCCGCAGCAGGGCGAGCTCGAAATCGGCACGCACAAATTCACCTTCGGCAAGGGCATGCGCGCCGCCGGCGATGGCCAGCTCGCGATGCTCCGCCGCAGCGTCGGCATGGTGTTCCAGCATTTCAACCTGTTCCCGCACATGTCGGTGCTCCGCAACGTCATCGAGGGCCCGGTGCAAGTGAAAGGCATGGCGCAAGCCGAAGCCGAAGCGCTTGGGCGTGACCTGCTCGCCAAGGTCGGCCTCGCCGACAAGGCCGATGCCTTTCCGAGCCGCCTCTCGGGCGGCCAGAAGCAGCGCGTCGCTATCGCACGCGCATTGGCAATGAAGCCCGACGTGATGCTGTTCGACGAGCCGACCTCGGCGCTCGATCCCGAACTGGTCGGGGAAGTGCTTTCCGTCATCCGCGGGCTTGCGGCCGAAGGCATGACCATGGTGCTGGTGACGCACGAGATGGCGTTCGCCGCCGACGTCTCCACCCGCGTCGGGTTCATGAACGACGGTGTCATGGCGGAGATCGGCACGCCGGAAGAAACCATCCGGCAGCCGCGCAGCGAGCGGCTGAAGGCATTCTTGAGCCGGTTTCACGAAACGCATTGAGGCGCTTGAGCCGCGCGGCACGCCGGCGTATGATTTTCGCGCATGCGGCCACGCTCGGCTGTCCCAATTGCGGACGACTGGATCGCGGCGCGATTGTCGGATAGATTGATTTATCTCAAGGCTGCATCCGAAGCGCGAGCCCGGCTTGCGATCGCAAGCTGGCGACACCTTCGGACGATCGGGGGTAAATCATGTCCCGGCGTATTTTCCAGACAGATGGGTCTGAGCCGGCCGAGAGCGGGCCACCTCGTCAGGCCATCATCGCACCCAAAGGCTGCAACCTCATCCTCATGTCGTCGCACGGGGACAGCGGGCGTTCCGCGCTTCTCATTGGGGGGCGAGGCAAACCAGATGCCGGCGCAATCGAAGATTCCCATACTGGTCTGTCCATGAATGCACACCCGCGTGGGTGTCGAACCAGCGCGCCGGGAAATAAAAACAATGTCGTCGAGACAGGGAGCCTGAAAATGTACGCCCACATTCTCTTGAGCACGGATGGATCGGATGTCGCGAGAAACGGCCTCAAGCATGGAATTGCCCTGGCAAAGGCGTTGAAGGCCAAGGTGACGGTGATCGCCGTGACCGAACCGCTGCCGATCGACTACGGGAGCGGACATGCTTCGGGATGGATACCGTCGGAGCAGGAAATCGATGCCTTTGAGGCGGCCAGCAAGCAGCGTGCGCAGAAGATCCTCGATGAAGCGCGTGCCATGACGGAACAAGCCGGGGTATCCGCGGAGCTCGTGCATGTTCCGAATTCGCATCCGGCCACCGAGATCATCAAGACAGCGAAGTCGGGCGGCTGCGACTTGATCGTCATGGGCTCTCACGGGCGCCGCGGTCTCAAGAAACTGTTCCTGGGCAGCCAAACATCGGAAGTGCTGGCGGACGGCAGCGTGCCGGTGCTGGTCGTGCACTAGCCGGCGACCGGGAGCGGCAGGGCAACCCGGAAAAGCAGCCCTGCCTCGCGGCGTCGGCAGCGCCCACGCCTTGCCGGACGCGCACCACTTCTTGCGCCGGATGTTCAGCCGACCGGTCCCGTGGTCCAGTTGTCCCCCGAGAGCGGGATGACTCGCACGTCATCGATGACTCCGATATCCAGGCTTGGATCGAAGTGGCGCATCGTCCTCTCGTTCAGATCGATGATGCGACCGGGCCGGAGCGGTCCCACGTCATTTATCTTGACGATGACCTTCTTGCCCACGGCCTCGACGAGCGCATATTTCGGCCTCGCGCCGAACTGAACCCCACCAAATTTCCCGCGCAGGCTCGTCTTGATCGCAGCCGCCCAGACAGAGGGATCATACCGCTCTCCGGACGCTGTGTTCGGACCGCCCTCCTCCTTGCCGGGCTTGAACGGATTGTACATGGACGCCGCACCAACGATCGCCTTTCCCGAGGCGGCATCGACGGCGGCGCTTGACGGACTCTTCAGGGTCTCACTTCGAGCAGCAGCAACGGAAACGACAAGCGCAACCGCGGCGCCGCAAATCGCGGCGCGCGAGTGGATCAGCATCTCAACTCCTGTGATTTTTTAGATCATCCGGTTCCCGAAGCCGCAAACATGGTCAAGCGAACGCGTCAGCGTTCGTGAACTTGCGCCGATCGTTTGCGGATTCGAGCCACCCCTGGCTACGGAACCGTCGTGCGAACCAGAGCGGTCCTACACAGTGCTTACGTTCTCACTGACTAAGACAGAGAATGCGTCAGCAGCATGACTTGATGGAACCACCGTGAGTGCGAGTCCAAGAGTTCGATCAAGCTGATTGAAGCGAAAAGTATTCTCAGTCAGCGATGGACACCACGCCTACTCACATGCCGTCGCGTTGAATCCAACCCGTTGCGATCGCGCTCGCCCAGATGAGCATTCCCTTGCTGCGCGCCAGTGTGGCCATGGACGTGTTGTCGTATGGCACATAGCGAAACGTCGCGACCCAACCCAATCTGGTTTGCTCCAGAATCGCGTAGCACGCATGAGGCGTGCCGACCTCGACAACGTAAGGGACGGGTGTCTTCCCGTCGTAGCCGGGCAGGCCGACGCTGCCGGGATTGACGATCATTCGCCCGTCCCTGAGGTGAACGGCTCTCGGAATGTGCGTGTGCGCGCACAAGATGAGACCGGCGTCGATCCCTTCAGCCCCGGCTTCGATGGTCTCGATTCCGCTCGGGCGCACACTGCCGTCGGCGGCGACGTGATCGAGCCAGAATGCAGCGTCGTCTCTCGGCGATCCATGACACAGGAACACCTGCTCCCTGTATGTCAGCGTGGATGGCATGCTTGCCATCCAATCGAAATGCTTGGGCTCGAGTTGTTGAAAATCGCTGCGCGTCGAGATACCGGCACGCCGGAGCTCGACGAGAATTCGATCCTGGTCGCCCCGCACCGATGGAAACCCTCGCTCGATCAGCAGGTCCGCGGTTCGCGCGGCTTCGAGCGGACCACTGACGTGATCGCCGAGATTTACGACGTCGTCGATGCCGAGCTTTGCGATGTCGGCAAGTACGGCTTCAAGCGCGGGACAATTCCCGTGTACATCCGCGATGGCAGCAAATTGCATCGAGCCCTCCTGTTCGAGACGGCCGACGATTCACGGAATGCGGGACGATGCAGGGTCAGCGGTTCTCTTTAGCTGCATTTTTAAAAGCGCCCGCAAGCTGAGTATCAAATCGGCGCTGACAGGAGAACTACACGATCAGTGCGATCGGTTCAAGCTGTGGCCCCGCTCACTGCTTCCGCCGCGGATTGCGCCTGAAGTTCAGCCCACACCCGGCAACGCGCACCATCGTTGAGCGGCACGCTGTGGAACGGCTGGACGAAGATCGCGAGAGCCTCATTGCCGGGTTCGAACAGCGGCCACGCTTCGGCGGCATCGGGTCTGCCTGTCGTGACGAAACGCAGCACGCCTGCTTGCAGCCGCGACGCCACCTCGATGTCGGCGGGCGTCATCGGTCCGCCCTTGCGCTTCAGGATCGGACGATCGATGAAATGGGGAAGATGCGCCCACAGGCAGGCGTTGTCGACGCCATGGGTCGGTCCTTGCGACAGGAACGGCTCCAGCGCCGGGCGATGGTCGAACCGGCTCAGCCACACCGCGCCGCCTGCCTCCGCATGAAGCCGCGCGAGATCGGCCATGGGGCGATGCCAAAACGCGTCCGACAGCAACGCTTCATACGGATCCTCGTCGAGCCGCGCCGTGGCGCGATAATAGGAGAGCAGCCGACACCAGCCGGCATCGCCATACGCGGCGCGCACCTGCCGCTCGGTGGTACGGATCATCGACGCCGGTGGCGTGCTCTTCAGGAACATCGCCATCTCATCGCGACAGGAGCCAAGCCAGAGCGGAATGTCGCGCAGGCTTCCGTCGGCGAAAGCATCGCGTGGCTCGCGCGGGATCACGGAGCCGTCGAGCACCGGGCCGAACACGGTACCGGACTCCGTCTCGTCCGCGAGCCTGCGGCCGACGCGCTCCACCGCTGCGAAGAGCTTCGGCAGCGACATGGAGACAATAGTGGCGGGGTCGCGGGCAAGCTCGAGTTCGTCGAGCACCCGGCGCGCGACGTCGTCGGCTCGATCGGCGCTCATGATGGCGCGGCCTGGCGCGCTCAGCGCGAGCGCCCGGGTGAATTTGCCCTTGGCTTGCGGCAACGTCGCCAGCGCGATCACCATGGAGGCGCCGGCCGACTGCCCCGAGAGCGTGATCGCTTCGGGATCACCCCCGAAATTCCTGATGTTGGTCCGCACCCAATCGAGCGCGGCGAGCGCATCCGACACCGCGAGATTGTTGGCCTGATCCAGCCCGTGACGATGCAGTTGCAGGAAGCCGAGCGGACCTAGTCGGTAGTTGATGGTGACGATCACGGCAGGGCCGTGTGCCGCAAGGAACGACCCGTCATAATCGGCACCGCCGCCGGTAACGAAGGCGCCGCCGTGGATGAAGAACAGCACCGGCAGCGGACGATCGGCTTCCGACGGTACCCAGATGTTCAGGCTCAAGCAGGATTCCTCGATCGCCTGATCGAGATGACCGGGTTGCGGCGCGTAAGCACCGTAGTCCGTACAGCGGCGCAGCTCCGACCACGCGGGCGGCGTCGTCGCCCTGGCGAAACGTCGCGCGATCGCGAACGGCACGCCCTTGAAGGCGCGCACATGCCCTTGCTCGACGCCGACAATGGGACCGCTGGTGGTGGGAACCGCTTTGGTCAGCATGCGATCGCCATCCTGCGTTCAAGCGCGCCGCTTGCCGAGATCGGCGATGTCGACGGTATGGGTTTCACGCGCGGTTGCCGCAGCCGCCGCCGAGATCACGCAGCAGCCGGCGACGAAGATCGCGACGGGAATCCAGCCGTTCGGCCCCCCGCCGACCAGGCTAGCGCTCACCAGTGGCGTGAAACCGGCGGCAAGGAAGCCGAGCTGCGTGCCGATCGCCGTGCCTGAATAGCGCACGCGTGCTTCGAACATCTCGGCATAGAAGGACGGCCAGATCGCGTTCGGCGCAGCGTACACGATGCCGGACAGGATCATCGCCGCCGCGAATATCGCAAGCGTATTGCCGGATGTGATCATCATGAAATAGGGAAACAGCAGCACCGCGCAGCCGAGCACGCCGCCGATGAATACCGGCTTGCGGCCGATCCTGTCGGCCAGCAGCGCCCAAAGCGGCTGCGTGATCAGCGCCGTGACGTTGCCGAGCACGCCGGCCCACAGCATCGTCGGGCGGGCGACGCCGAACTTGCTGGTGGCGTAGCCGAGCGCGAACACGGCGGTCATGGTGCTCACGGTCGCGATCAGCGCGCAGACGATCACGCGCAGTACATCGGGCCAGTAGTCACGAAGCAGCGCGACGACGGGGAAGCGCGCCACCTGAGCATTGTCCTTGATGTTCTCGAACACCGGCGTTTCCGGCATGGTCCGGCGGACCAGATAGGCGACCAGCAGCACGAGTGCCGAGAGCAGGAACGGGATGCGCCAGCCCCAGCTCAACAATTGATCCTCCGGCAGGCTGGACACCGGAATGAACACGAGTGTCGCCAGGATCGCGCCGGCCTGGGTGCCGCTCAAGGTCCAGCTCGTGAAGAAGGCACGATTGGCGTTGGCGGAATGCTCCAGCGTCAGGGAGTTCGCCCCGCTCTGCTCGCCGGCCGCGGACAGTCCCTGCAACAGGCGCAGCAAGGTCAGGATGACCGGCGCGGCGTTGCCGATCGTCTTGGCGTCGGGCAACAGTCCGATGGCGAGCGTGGAGCCGCCCATCAGCACCAGCGTGAACAACAGCACGGTCTTGCGGCCGATGCGATCACCGAAATGGCCGAGGATGACGGCACCGACGGGCCGCGCAATGTAGCCGATGCCGAAACTCAGCAATGCGAGCAGCGTCGCCGTCGCGGGATCGACATTGGCGAAGAACACTTTTGGAAAGATCAGGGCCGCCGCGGTGCCGTAGATGAAGAAGTCGTAGTATTCGAGCATGCTGCCGACGAAGCTGACGAGCGCCGCGCGCTTGGGCAGCATGTTCGGCGTTGCTTCCGCGCCGGCGGATACGCGCAGCGATGCGGTTGACGTCAAGCTCATCGATATTCCCTCCCCGGATGCAGCGTTGGTCGCGGCTCGCGTCAGGCCCTCGCCTTGCACGAGTTTCTTGTTTTGATTGCCGCAACGCTGGTTTGCCGATACAATGTACGAACTAGTACGTTTATGCAAGGGCATCGGAAAGGCGGCGTCTACGGGCCGAATTTGCCTTCACCTTCAAGGTGATCCATAGATCGCACGGGAGAAATAGCGATGCTCGAGCGCATGCCGCCCCCATCAAAGCGCACCAACGACCCCGAGCGCACCAAGCGCGACATCCTCGAAGTGGCGATGCAGGAATTTGCCTCGGAAGGATATTCCGGCGCCCGCGTCGATGCGATCGCAGCGCGAACGCGCACGTCGAAGCGCATGATTTATTATTACTTCGGCGGCAAGGAGCAGCTCTATCTCGCGGTGCTCGAGGAAGCCTATCGCAGTATCCGTGCGCTGGAAGATCAGCTCGACATCGCCAGTTGCGACGCGCGCGAAGGATTGCGCCGGCTGATCGAGGCCACCTTCGACCACGACGAGCGCAATCCGAACTTCATCCGCCTCGTCAGCATCGAGAACATCCACCATGGCAAGCACCTGAAGCAGAATCTGCAACTCCGCCAGCTCAACGCCAGCGTGATCGCGACGCTCGACGGCATCCTTGCCCGCGGCCGCGAGGAGGGTGTCTTCCGGAACGATGTCGACGCCATCGACCTGCATCTGGCCATCAGCTCCTACTGCTTCTTCCGCGTCGCCAACCGCCATACGTTCGGCGCCCTGTTCGGTCGCGATCTCAGCGAGCCGAGAATGCTGGCGAAAAGCCGCTCGCAGATCGTGGAGATGATCCTGGCGTGGCTTGCGGCGAAGGCGTGAAGCCGCGCTGGTGATCACGAGCCGATGTCGCCCCCCGGTTTGCACGGAGCCATTCCGTCATTCCGATGTTGCATTGCGGTCAAACCGACGGAAGTTGCGCTTGATTTTTCCGCGGCGTTGGCCCACCCGAGAGACATGACGAAGGACAACAAGGTCATCGCCGCCAACGCGGCCTTCTACACCGCCTTTTCGACCGGAGACATCGCCGGCATGGAACGGATGTGGGCGGATGACGACGCCATTTCCTGCATCCATCCCGGTTGGCCGGCCATCGTCGGACGCGCCACCGTGATCGGGAGCTGGCGCGACATTCTGCAGAACCCGGAGCGGCCGCAGGTTGCCTGCGCCGAACCGCAGGCGATCGTCGACGGCGACAGCGCCCGCGTGCTTTGCATCGAGATCGTCGACGGCACCGCGCTTGCCGCCGCCAACCATTTCAGGCGCGTCGGCGACGGCTGGCGCCTCGTTCACCACCAGTCGAGCCCGATCGCGCAGATCGTGGAGCAGGCTCAGGAGGAGCCGCCCAGCCCGAACCGGCGCTTCCACTGAGCGCGACGGGATCAACCGGGCGACGCAATCTCATCGCAGGCGTCCCAGTTCCGACAGATCGTCCAGCACGAAACGCGCCGCGGCGAAGTCGTCGTCCCGGAAGTACATGCTGCGCGTGATCAGGACGGGAATGTCCGCACCCGCGGCCGCGATCAGGCCGTTGGCGGAGTCCTCGATCGCGACGCAATCCGCGCCCTTCAGCCCAAGGCGCGCCAGAGTTTCGACGTAGACGTCCGCCGCCGGCTTCTTGTGCCGAACATCGTCGCCGGCAACGATGGCGTCGAAATCGTTCGCCCAGCGGTCGCCGATCACGCGCGACAAGAGCGCATCGACATTGGCGTATGAGGTGGTCGTCGCGATCGCGAGCCGCTGGCCGCGCGACTTCGCCGCGCCGAGCAGGCCCGCAACGCCCGGCCGCAGCGGACAGCAGCCGGTCTCGACCAGTTCGACGTAACGCATGGTCTTGATGCGATGAAGCTCGGCGACGTCCGCATCCGACAATGGCAAAGCAGCGCACTGCTTCGCATGGTACGCGCGGATACGCTCCTTGCCTCCCGTCACCCGCAGCAGATCCCGGTAGACGGCACGATCCCAAGCCCAGGCAAGACCCTGACTGGCGAAGGCTTCGTTGAAGGCCCGCCGGTGCAGCTCCTCGGTCTCGGCCAGCGTCCCGTCGACATCGAAGATCAGAGCGGCGGCACGCCGGACTAGCTCCGCGGCCTCGGCGCGCGCAGCCGTCTGCGTCTGTGCCTGCATCATTGATGTCGGCGGCAAGAATCCCTCCAACGCAAGCTCCCGGTCGATCGTTGCGCGTGCCGTGGCGAGCACGCCTGGCCATCATGGGCGCGGGGTGGCGGGCGAGTAAAATCGCAATATCTTTTGCCGGACCCAAAAATCTCTTATGAGCGGGAGCGCGGTCATACGACCGCAGATCCGACCAGCACGGGAACCGCATGCGGCTCTTCATCCTAGGCTATGGCTACAGTGCCCGGCACTTCGTCCGCAAATTCGGCAGCGCCTTCTCGCAGATCGGCGTCACCGCGCGCGATCCCGCGAAACGGGGAGATCTCGCCGGCCTCGAGGCCCATCCATTTTCCGGGGGGGGTCCGGAACGCGAGACGATCGAGCGGGTTCGCGACGCCGATGTCCTTCTCGTGTCGATCCCGCCGGGTGAGGCGGGCGATCCCGCAATCGAGGCATTCGCGGACGCGCTGGCGACGCGGCGTCAGCGAAAGATCGTCTACCTCGCCACGATCGGCGTGTATGGCGATCACCGTGGCGCATGGGTCGACGAGCTTACGCCGCCGGAGGCCACCCTCCACCGCACGCGCCTGCGGCTCGCCGCCGAACGCGCCTGGATGGAAACGGCGCATGGCGATGTCGCGGTGCTGCGGCTCGCCGGCATCTACGGCCCCGGCCGGAACGCGCTGGCGACGCTTCGCGCAGGCTCGGCGCGGCGCATCGTCAAGCCGGAGCAGGTCTTCAACCGCATCCACGTCGACGATATCGCGGGCGCGATCATGGCCGCGGTTCGTCATCAGGGCGGCGGAACCTGGAACGTCTGCGACGACGAACCCGCGCCGCCGCAGGACGTGATCGCCTATGCGGCGAAGCTCATGGGCGTCGCCCCGCCCGTCGAAGAGGCGTTCGAGACCGCCGAGATGTCGGCCATGGCGCGCAGCTTCTATGCCGGCAATGCCCGCGTCTCCAATGCACGCGCGAAGAGCGAGCTCGGCATGACGCTCGCCTATCCGAACTATCGGCAAGGCCTCGACGCGTTGTGGAGCGCGGGCGAAGGCCGATAGGCGGCAACGGGCCGCATCATCCAGGCGCGCTTCTGTCCCGCGCGGCCCGCGCTTGACTCCCGTCCGGCATGGACGTGTTCTAGGCGTCGAGCGGGCCCTCGATCCGCATACAAGCCCGCCTGGGAGGATCCAATGAAGAAGACGATCGTCATGATCGCGGCGGCGGCTGCCATCATCACATCCGCCGCGGCGAGCGCTGCGCCGCTGCCCGAAGCCAACCCCGACGACGTCGGATTCTCGAAGCCGGGCCTGGCCCGACTCGACGATTTCTTCGCCCGCGAGATCGCGGCCAAGCGGGTGCCCGGCGCCGTCGTCGCCATCGCACGTGACGGCAAGCTCGTCCACTACAAGGCCTATGGCATGCTCGATCCGGACAAGGGCACGCCGATGCCCGTCGACGCGATGTTCGCGCTGGCGTCCATGACCAAGCCGATGGCCGCGGTCGCGGGCCTGACGCTGATGGAGCAAGGCCGGCTGCCGCTCCAGGCCAAACTGTCGGACTACTATCCTGCTTTCGCCGACATGAAGGTCGGCGTGACCCAGGCCGACGGCTCGCTCAAGCTCGAACCGCAGGCATCGCCGATCTTCATCCACGATCTCTACCGGCACACGTCCGGCCTGATGTATGGCGGCCGGCCGGACAGCTCGAGCCCGGTGGCGCGGCAATATCCCGACGGCGTCGCGCCCGCGGTGGAGGGCGACACCCAGGCCTTCATCGAGCGCATGACGAAACTGCCTCTGGCGCACCAGCCGTCGACCGAGTTCGAATACGGCTTCTCGATCGACGTGCTCGGCGCCGTCGTCGAGAAGGTGAGCGAGCAGAAGCTCGGCGACTATCTCGCCGGCAATGTCTGGCAGCCTCTCGGCATGAAGGACGCGACCTTCCACCCGACGGATGCGCAGCGTCCCCGTCTCGCCCGCCCGTTCGCCAATGACCCGCTGACGGGCCGGCCGCAATCCATCAAGCTTCTGGACACGCCGACCAAATTCGACTGCGGCGGCGCCTGCTCGTTCGCGACGGTCGGAGACTATCTCCGCTTCGGGCAGATGCTGCTCAACGGCGGCGAGCTCGACGGACAACGCATCCTCGGGCCGAAGACCGTGCATCACATGACGACCAATCACCTCGGTCCCGAGATCAAGAACAACGTGGCGGTCATCGAGCCGCATCGTGCCGGCTTCGGCTTTGGCCTCGCGGTCGCAGTCCGCACCAGCGAAGGGCTGTCGTCGGTCCCCGGCAATCCCGGCGAGTTCACCTGGAATGGCGCGTTCGGGACGCAGTTCTTCTGCGATCCGAAAGAGCGTCTCGTCGTCGTCGTGGGAACTGCCGCGCCGGGTGAGCTCAGGAAGTACTATCGCGAGCAGGTCCAGGACATCGTCTACGGCGCGATAGTGAAGTGAGATCCTGCGCGCGCTGATGGAGAGAGGGCGGCCGCTCGGCCGCCCTCTTGAATTCCGCGTCAGCTCAGGACGCCGTATTTCTTGAACCAGGCCTGCGCCTGCTTCCAGGCGTCTTCGGCAGCGTCCTTGCGGTAGCTGCCGCGGTAGTCCGCGTGGAAGCCGTGCGGCGCATCCGGATAGATCTTGAATTCGGCCGTCTTCTTGTTTTGCTCGAGCGCGGCCTTGAGCTGCTCGACCTGCGCGACCGGAATGCCGGTGTCGGCGCCGCCGTAGAGGCCGAGCACCGGCGCCTTCATCTCGGGCGCGAGCTGGAGCGGGCTCTTCGGCCACAGCGGATTGGGAGCATCGACCGGCGGGCCGTAGAAGGCGACACCGGCCTTGAGCTCGCCGTTGTGGGCCGCATATTCCCAGACGGTGCGGCCGCCGCGGCAGAACCCGATGATGCCGAGCTTCGTGGTATCGCCGCCCTGCGATCCCGCCCACGCCACCGTCGCATCGAGATCCGACAACAGCTCGGCATCGGGCTTCGCGTTGACCACCGGCAACAGGTCCTTGATGTCTGTGATCTTGGTCAGGTCAACGCCCTTGCGGAAATAATAGTCGGGCGCGACCGCGAACGCGCCGAGCTTGGCGAGGCGCCGTGTCACGTCCTTGATGTATTCGTGCAGGCCGAAGATCTCCATCGCCACGAGGATGACCGGCGCCTTGGTGTTGCCGGCGGGGCGGGCAAAATAGGCAGGCATCTCCTCCGAGCCGACCTTGATCTTGGCGTCGCCGGCCTGCAGACCGCTGGTGTCCGTCGTGATCACCTCGGCCCGGACCGGACCGGCTGCGAGCGTGTAGCCGGCGGCGACGGCCGCAGTGGCGCTCATGAAGCCGCGACGCGAGACCGGGGCGACTTTGGTCAGCCCGACGACGTCGGGTGTCATGGTTGTTTCGATGCTCATCGGTCTGTCCTTCTTTCCTGCTGCCGTGTCCCAATGCCCCTCGGAGGCGCCGCATTCCTCAACAATTGCCGGCGGAACGCAAATCACCAGCCTGCGAGCGCGCCGCGTCAGCCCTGCTTCCCGCGTTGCTTGACCGGCGCAGTCTCGGGCATCAGGCTCATCGCGACAAGTCCGACAATTGCCGCAACCAGAAGGTACCAGGCCGGCGCCAGCGGATTGCCGGTCACGTGAAGGAGCCAGGTCACGACCAACTGCGCGGTGCCGCCGAAGCTCGCGATCGCAACCGCGTAGACGGTCGCGAACACACCGCCGCGGATATTCTGCGGCAACGCTTCGGTGAAGGTCGCATAGAACGCCGTAAACGGCAGCGAGCCGACGATCGACAGCACGCCGAAGCCGACCAGCAGCGACAGCGCCCCCGGCGCATGGACGATCCAAAGGAAGGTCGGATAGGTCAGCAGCAGCGTCGCGAGCTGCGGCCAGATCATGACCGGCTTGCGCCCCAGCCGATCGGCCAGCCAGCCGCCGAACAGCGCGCCGACGAACTGGATGCCGTTGCTGACGAGCGACACGGCAAACGCCAATGTCGACGACACATGCAGCGTGTTCTGCGCATAAGTCGTCATGTACTGGGTGACATAGGTGGAGATCGTGCCGCTGGCGAGAATCATCAGCGCCAGCGCGATGATGCCGGCGTAGCGTCCGGCCCCTGAAAGATGCCCCGTGTGCTCACCGGCGGGCTGACCGGCTTCGGCCTGCGGGATCGTTTCCGGCAACGTCCGGCGCATCCAGACTCCGAACGGCAGGCAGACCGCCCCGATCAGGAACGCCACCCGCCAGCCGTAGGAGTCGAGCATCTCCGGAGCCATGGTCTTGCTCAGGATGACGCCGACCAGGGCGCCGGCCGTCGCGGCGATCTCCTGGCTCGCCGGCTGCCACGCCACCACCAGCGCCCGATGCTCGGGCGGTGCGATCTCGAGCAGGTAGGCCGTGGTCGGCCCGACCTCGCCCCCGAGCGCGAAGCCCTGCACCATGCGCGCCCCGATCACGATGATCGGTGCCGCGAGGCCGATGGCATCGTAAGACGGCGTGAAGGAGATGGTCAGGATCGCCGCTCCCATCAGCGCGAAGCTGAGCAGCATCGCCGGACGGCGGCCAATCCGGTCGGAATACACGCCGAGCACGATTCCGCCGATCGGGCGCGTGACGAAGCCGGCACCGAAGGTCGCCAGCGACAGCATCAGGCTGCCGTACTCGCTCCCGGTCGGAAAGAAGGTGTGGCCGATCTGGATCGCGAAGAAGCTGTAGGTGATGAAGTCGTAGAATTCGAGCATGTTGCCGACGGTGGCGGCCAACGCCGCGCGTCTGACACTGAACGACCTTGCTGTCTCGATCACCGCCGACGCTCCGACTTTCCAGGCTTTGCTCGCATTCCGGATTTAGCCGCTTAACCGCATCGCGGCACGACGTCCATCAGAACGGCGGTTCTCCCGGCCCGATATCGCGCACGAAACTGGATCATTTGACCGAAACTTTCAGAAGAATTGAGCCGAACCATTTACGCGAACTTTCTTGGGAACGCTCTAGTTCCACCCTCCGCAAGTTCCCCGTTCTCGCCGGCCCGGATCGCGCGACCAAAGGTGAATTGAACAACGCTCTATCCGACCTGGGATGATGATGATTTTGGCTCGCGAAGCGATCGAGTTGCTGGGACAGATGGCACAAATCCTGTGGTTCGAAGGGACCAGGGACGGTTTGCGCGACCGCGAATGGATGGCCCTGCGCTTCCTGTCCCGCGCCAACCGTTTCTCGCGAACGCCGTCTGCGCTGGCGAGCTACCTCGGCACCACGCGCGGCACCGCCTCGTTCATCATCGGCGAGCTCGAGCGTCTGGGCTATCTGGAGCGGAGGCGATCGGTCAAGGACAAGCGATCGGTCACGCTGAGCATCACGCAGCAGGGCAAGAAGTTTCTCGCGCGCGATCCCGTCAATGTTCTCGTCAAGGCACTCGCCGTGCTCGACGACGACGGCAAGATCCGCTTCCGCGATACGCTTCGGCACGTGCTGGATCAATCGGACGTCACCGAGCAGAGGCACCATACCGACGTCTGCAAGCGTTGCATTTTCCTTCGCCACGCCCGCAGCACGACAGAGGGCAAGACGATGGTCGAATTCACCTGCCGTCTGTTCCGCGCACCGATCTCGGAAGGAGAGGCTGAGTTGTTGTGCACCAGCTTCGAACACCGCCGCCAATAGGCGTTGCGCGCGCGGCAGACCAGTTCTCGTCTCGGAGGGTTCGGGCTTGCTTCGCCGTGCCCGCAATGACGGAGCAGGACGGGGCGCCATTCTCGAGATCGCATCCCGCCATGCGGGCACACTTCCATACGGACACACTTTCGCGTTCTCGCGGCGCCGTTCGCCCGAGCTGTGCTCGATCTCTCCACCCTCTTGAGCCAAGAGGGCGCAGGGAAGGCCGGGTGCCGGCGGCACCCACGGTCCACTGTGCGAATGGAGTGACGTAAAACCGCACAGCAGCATACAGGTGAAGCCCAACACACGGCCTTCCCTGCGCGATGGTTTGACGGCTTATGCCGTGCTCTCCCGGGAGCCGAGTTCCTTCTGGCCTCCCTCGCCCCGCGAATTGACGATGTGATTGACCCGGTCGGGCGCCTCACACCTCCGCGACAGGCTTGACCGTAGCGACGACGGCCAGGACCACACGGTTTTGCCGTACGCACATCCGCCCGATCGCCACAGCGCCCGACAGCGTGGTGCACCCAGCCGCCGGGATGTTGGCGAGACGAATTTTCAGCGCCGCTCATCTGCACGCGGCCACGAACTCACGGGGACTACCCGCCCTGCCCGCGCCTTCTCGTGCCGACGCTGCCGCGTCCACCGCAACCCGGCTCGCGACCGGTGACGACACATGGTCGCCCCTCTTGGTGAGCCGGGACATCCAACACATACGAGAAATCCGAATTTCGGTAAAGAAGAATATTTTCGGGCAGTCGGATTGACAGCGACGGGTGTCCAAGCAGCTGCTGTTTTGCCCGTCGGCCGGCGGGCCCCCGTCGGATTGCACGGCTCCTTTGGACGGTATCTGGATATAGTGAAACCGTTGTGTCTTGTATGCATTATCCCAGTTGCCATCCCGGCGCAGTTTGCCTTAGATGCCGCCAACTCGCCCGCAGGCAATGGCCGGGGCCCAAGAACCGCACGAGCCGTCGAAGGGAAGAAGCATGGCGCGTAACATCCTGATTCTCGGAGCGTCTTACGGCTCCCTGCTGGGCACGAAGCTGCTGATGGCGGGGCACAACGTGACCCTGGTTTGCCGCGCGAAGACCGCGGAATTGATCAATCGCGACGGCACCGAGGTGCGCATCAAGCTGCGCGACGAGGCGGTGCACCGGGCGATCTTCTCGCGCGACCTGCCGGGGAAACTGGACGCGGTGACGCCGGCCAATGTCGACGTCTCCCGCTACGACATGGTCGGGCTCGCGATGCAGGAGCCGCAATACACCAACCACACCGTCCGCGTTCTCATGGTAAAGATCGCCGCGGCGAAGCTGCCGTGCCTGTCGATCATGAACATGCCGCCGCTGCCCTACCTGAAGCGCATTCCGTCGCTCGCCGGCATGGACCTCGAGGAGGCCTACACCAATGCGCAGGTGTGGGAGCGTTTCGAGCCGGGGCTGGTGACGTTGTGCTCGCCGGACCCGCAGGCCTTCCGCCCACCGGAAGAAGCGGCGAACGTGCTTCACGTCGGCCTTCCCACCAACTTCAAGGCGGCGGCGTTTGCCGACGACAAGCACAACAAGGTGCTGCGGGAGCTCGAAGCCGACATCGATGCGGTGACGCTGGATGGCCATGACGTGCCGGTGAAGCTGAAGGTATTCGACTCGCTGTTCGTGCCGCTGGCGAAATGGTCGATGCTGCTGACCGGCAATTACCGCTGCATCACGCCGCACGAGCCGCGCTCGATCCGCGACGCCGTGCATGGCGATCTCGCTCGCTCGCAGACGATCTACGATCACGTCGACGCGATCGCCCGGCGTCTCGGCGCGGACGCGCAGGACCAGGTGCCCTTCGCGAAATATGCCAAGGCGGCCGAAAGCCTGCTCAAGCCATCCTCGGCCGCACGCGCGGTCGCGAGCGGCGCGCCCTTCATCGAGCGCGTCGATCTCCTGGTGAAACTGATCTCGCACCAGCTCGGCACGCCCAATGCCGAAATCGACCGCACGGTCGACATCGTGGATCAGAAGCTGAACGAGAGGATCGTGCAGGGCGGCGCCGGCGCACAATAGACCACCGAGCCGACCCACTCTGGACGGCGGCGGCGCTCACGCGCTCAGGAATGACTGAAGCCAGATCAACCCGGTCACCGCGACCAGCGTGACCGCGCCGGCGCGCGTGACGATGTCGGGATGCCCGAGCCGGCGCGCGCCGCGGCCGAGTGTCGCCCCCAACATGATCCAGGCCGCGCCGGCCGTGAGGATCTGCAGCGCGATCACGCCGAGCCATGGCAAGAGTTCGAGCGGCGCGGCGTGAGCAGGCAGCAGCAGGAACGCGAAGACCAGCGCTTTCGGGTTGAGCAGCGTGGTCAGCAGCACCTGGCGGAACGTGACCGCTGCGCCCTCACGCAGCTCGCGCGTGTTGAGCCGCCATAGGGTGACGGCAAGGCCGAGAATGTAGATCGTCACGGCGACGCGGAGCACGAGCGCCACGATCGGGATGCCGCCCACGATGGGGCCAAGCGCCAGCCGCAGCAAGGCGATCGCGAGCAGGTAGCCGCACAGCTCGGCCGCAAGCAAACGGAGCGAACGCGCGATGCCGATCCCCGCGCCCGATGTCGCGAGCAAGGTATTGGTCGGCCCCGGCACCGCCAGCAGGAAATAGGTCGCCGTGAAGAAGGTCAGAAAGCTCATGCAGCCGGATAACAGGCTCAGGGGCATCCGATCTTGATCTGCATCATACGCACCGGCGAAATCCGCTCGACCAGCAGAGAACGGCGAAGGGTCGTTTCCTGGCCAGTCAACGCGCCGTCACTGTCAGTGATGCGACTCTCCGGTCTTGCGTCAATCTCGTCATTGACAGGCAGCATCATGGTCGCAGCCGGCGCGCGTCGTACTCGACTTTGGTCGTACGGCGCAGAGCCATTTCGAACCGGCGCCGAAGCAGGCGCGCATCGCGCTCACATCGCTTCAACTTCATCACACGACAACACCGCAGATGGTTCCCGGTGTAGCGCACGCGCAACGCGATGCGCGACATGCTTTCATCACGTCCGCATCACGCGAATGTGTCGCGTACGCGAATGCACGCGCGCACGACGCGCTGTTCAAGACTGCGTGAGAGCAAAGCATGTTCATCATCATATCTCGACACGATTCACGGCCGGAATGCGCGATTTCACCGCGAATTGCACTGAAGTCGCGTCGTGCGCCGTCTGCAACGCATCGATGACGATCGCGATGGGCCTGCACTGATCCATCATTTGCGCAAACCCGCATGCACGTGCGTCGGGCTCGCTTCCTTGTCCTGTAACACAACCGACGCAAGATGATGCCGTCGAGCCAGTGCTCGGCCGCGATGGATTTGAATGCAGGCTCGCCGGGGCTTGCTCCAACGCGCGCAATAACCAAGCAAGACATACAGACCAACAAGAACAAGAAAATGGATCAGACGATGTTGAGCGTCGTTCGCGCGGTCGAGGACGGCGCGACGACGATGAAGGGCGTCATCGACGCAACCGGCCTGTCCCGTCTCAAGATCGAGCGCGCGCTCAGCGCGCTGGAGAAGCAGAAGCTGCTGGTGCGCGATGGCCAGGGTTTTCGCGCGACCGGCCTGCCGAGAAAGGCGCCGATCACCCGGCAATGCGGGTCGTGCAGCGCATGTTGCGACATTCTCGAAGTTGCCGCCGTGGACAAGCCGGTGAACCAGCTTTGCAGCCATTGGCAGACCGGCACGGGGTGCACCATCTATGCCCGCCGTCCCCAGATGTGCCGCTCCTTCGTCTGCGCCTGGCTGCAGGGTCACCTCGGCGACGAGTGGTTTCCCGCAACCGCGGGCATCGTGGTCCATTTCAGCCAGGACGCGGTCAACGTCACGGTCGACGATGATTGTCCCGACCGCTGGCGCGAAGAGCCATACTTCAGCAAACTGAGCGAATGGTCGCTGAACGGGATCAGGCGGATCGGAAACCGCGGCTATGCGACCCTCGTCGTCTCCGGCCCCGACAGGTTCCTGCTGCTTGGACGAACCATCGTTCCCGATCCGACACCGTTCGGCACCGCGTTCCTGCCGGTCACGGGCGACAGCTTCCGGTTCTGGAAGGCCCGGTCGCCGGAACATCTGCAGCGGCTCCACGAGCGTATCGCCGAGATCGAGCGCATCAGGCAGGAATTCGGGTCCTGTGCGATTCCGAGCGAGGCGGACGACGACCCCTACCCGCCCTACCGGCCTGCCCTGCTGCAATTGTCCAACCGGGCCTGAAGGTCGTGGGCAACGCACGCTGATTCGGCATGTGCCGCTCGACGTGCCCCGACCGGATTGATAAGCCCTCTGCGCGAAGGAGAGGGTTTGAGTCGCCGAAATGACCGTTGCGATCGAGATGGGGCAGACCGCGGCGGGCGCCGCGGCGGCGATGGACCTCGAGGAACTGCTGGCGACCCGCCTTCTGGTGCAGGGTAATTCGGGCTCGGGCAAATCGCATCTACTGCGGCGGCTGCTGGAACAGAGCGCGCCCTGGGTGCAGCAGGCCATCATCGACCCCGAGGGCGATTTCGTCACGCTGGCCGATCGCTTCGGCCATCTCGTGATCGAGGCCGAAGATCATACCGAGCGCGGCCTGCAAGTCGCGGGCGAGCGCGCGCGGCTGCATCGCGTTTCCACCGTGCTCAATCTCGAAGGACTGGACGCCGAGAATCAGATGCGGCGTGCGGCGGCGTTCCTCGGCGGCCTGTTCGACGTGGACCGCGACCATTGGTACCCGATGCTGGTGATCGTCGACGAGGCGCAGCTATTCGCGCCGGCCGTGGCGGGCGAGGTTTCCGACGAGGCGCGGAAGCTCTCGCTGGGCGCCATGACGAACCTGATGTGCCGCGGCCGCAAGCGCGGGCTTGCCGGCATCATCGCGACCCAGCGCCTGGCGAAACTCGCCAAGAACGTCGCCGCGGAGGCGTCCAACTTCCTGATGGGGCGCACCTTCCTCGACATCGACATGGCACGCGCCGCCGATCTGCTCGGCATGGAGCGGCGGCAGGCGGAAACGTTCCGCGATCTAGAGCGCGGACAGTTCATGGCGCTCGGCCCGGCGCTGTCGCGCCGGCCGCTGCGCCTGCATATCGGAGCGACCGACACCAAGCCGCGCAATTCGACGCCGCGGCTGCTGCCGCTGCCGGAAGCGACGCTGGAAGACGCGCGTGCGGTGATCCTGGCCGCACCGCCGCTGGAGGCGAGCCGGCCGCAACGCCGGCCGGCGCCCGACCTGCTCGAACAGCTCAGGGCCGCGAAATCCGCGGCAGCCGAAGCGCCGCCCGAGCCGGTCGAATTGCCGGTCAGCCCGGAGGAACTCGCGGAACGGCGCGAGCGTGTGGACCGCACCCTGCGCGCGGTGCTCGCCGAGCCCGATGCCGGCTTCCGCGCCATCGGCGTGCTCTATCAGGAATTCGTGGTCCGCTGCCGCATCGAGGGACTTGGCTCGGCCGTGCCCGATCTCAACGAATTCCGTCGGATGCTGACGCACGCGCGCGCCGGCCTCGGTGCCGATCTGGCCGAGGATGACGCCTGGCAGGAGGTGTCGCTGCGCGCCTCCATCCTGCCCGACGACATGCAGGGCGTGTTCATGATGATCGCGCGCGCGGCCAAGGAAGGCTGGCCGTGCCCCGGCGATGCCGCGATCGCGCGCGCCTATGGCTCGCATTCACTGCGCCGCGCGCAGCGCCTGCTCAGCTACATGGAGGAGCAAGGCCTCATCGTCTGCCAGCTCGACGGCGCCGGACGCCGCTTCGTGACGCTGGTGGAACTGGCCTGGGCCACCGCGCCCGGCGATCCCAACGCCGACGACCAGCCGCAGGAACAGGCGCAGAGCCGCGCGGCCGTCTGACGTGACGTGCCGCGCTCAGGTCGCGTCCACGCACTCCAGCGTTTCAGGCACGGCGGCCCGCCGGCCATCCGGAAACAGGCGGCGATAGAGCACGGCCGAGGCCAGCCACGCGAACGCGAACAGCGCGATGACGACGAAACCGACATTCGCGAGCGAGGCATTGAGGCCGTCGACGAGCGTCCACAGGCCGCCGGACAGTCCGAGGCGATCGCCGATCAGCCCGAGCGCCTCGATGCCGCCGATGAACAGCGCGACCGCGACCGAGGCACCGGTGATGGTGAGGTTGTACCAGAGCTTACGCAGGGGATCGACGAAGGCCCAGCGATAGGCACTCACCATCAGCGCGGAATCGGCGGTGTCGACCAGCGTCATGCCGGCCGTGAACAAGGCGGGAAAGACCAGCACGTGCCAGAGCGAGACGCCGCGCGCGGCCTCCGAGGCGGAAATGCTGAGCAGGCCGATCTCGGTCGCGGTGTCGAAGCCGAGCCCGAACAGCAACCCCAGCGGAAACATGTGCCAGGGCTTCGTCACCAGGCGGAACATGGGACCGAGCAGCCGCGCCAGGAAGCCGCGGCGCTCGAGCAGCGCCTCGAGCTGCGCGGCATCATGGATGTCGTGATCGCGCATCGCGCGCAGGGTTCGCCACAGGCCGGCGAAGATGGCCAGATTGATCGCCGCGATCACGAGCAGGAAGATCGCCGAGACCGAGGTGCCGACCAGCCCGCCGATGTCCCTGAGCAGGCTTTCGCCGCCAAGGCTCACCACGCCCAGCGCGAGCAGCATGGTCGCGGCCACGACGACGGTGGAATGACCGAGCGCGAAATAGAGGCCGACGGTTCTCGGCGCGCCGCCCACGTGCATCAGCTTGCGCACGACATTGTCGATCGCGGCGATGTGGTCGGCATCGACGGCATGGCGAAGCCCGAACACCCAGGCGAGCAGCGCCGTCGCCATCACCGTGGGCCGGTCCGCGAACAGCGCAAAAGCCCAGGCCCAGGCCGCCACGTTCACGGCAATGAGGCCGCCGAACAGCAGCGCCGTCCGGGGCTCGAACGCCCGCAAAGAGATTCTCGTCACCAAAACCGTTCCCGTCCGCCGCGCGCGGAACCACGCCTTCGGTATGATCTTTCCACAGAGTGATCACACGCGCCAGTGCAATCGCGGAAGGGCGCCCCGGCAATCGTGGTGAGCGTGACGCGCATCACGGCAGGCCGGCACGGGAAGCGCGAAGCTCGCGGCATCATCAGCCCGGAGATTTCCCATGGCCGCCCTCGCCGCTTCGAAATCGTCCTTCCAGAACCGGCTCGAATGCTTTGCGCTCTATGCCCTGCTTCAGGGCGTGCCGTGCTTTTCCGGCGTCGTGCTGATGATGAAGCTGATCGACCCGACCGAGATCGTCGGCGAACGCTACGGCGCCAGCCTCTTCATCGTGATGGCCGCGACGTTCCACGGGCTCATCACGCCCTGGCTGGCGCCGAAGTTTCCGCGCTTCTTCAGGCAGAACAGCGAGCCGTTGTTCTCCGACTCCACCCTGTCCTTCTCCGAAAAGATCACGCGCTGGCTGGGGCGGCCGAGCACGGGGGTGCAGTTGCTGACCAGCGTGCTGCTGCTGTCGGTGCTGGCCGTGGGCGTGGCCAGCATCCGCTGATCGCGGCCGGCTATGAGCGCCAGGTCGACGGCGACAGCATGATCAGCACGCAGATCGCGGCGTAGGCGGCGAGCGAGATCGTGACCATGGTGGCGAGCCCCGCCATTCCCGCGCCGAAACTCGCCACCGCGATCCAGCCGCCGCCGGCCGCGATGATGATGCGTGCGATCGCCGAGGCGAGCGGCCCCATCGCCCGGCCGGTGCCCTGGGCCGCGAACGACGTGACGAAGCCGAAGCCCAGCGCAGCATAGGCCGGCGCGACGATGCGCAGATAAGTCATGCCCTCGCTCACCACTTCGGCGTCGTGGCTGAACAGATTGAGCCAGACCGTCGGGAAGATGGCGACGAGCAGCCCGATCGTGCCGGTCATGATCATGCCGACGATACCGCTGATCCAGCCGATCTTCCGCGCCCGCGCGGTCTGGCCCGCGCCCATGTTGACGCCGACCATGGTCAGCGTCGCCGTGCTGATGCCGAACAGGAGCGGGATCATGATGTAGTCGAGCCGCGAGGCGATGCCGTAGCCGGCGAGCGCGGAGGTGCCGAACAGGCCGACCGCGCCGGTGACGAGAATGACGGTGAGATTGGTGAGCACCGCGTTGAACGCGGTCGGAATGCCGACCTTCAGCATGTCGGCGAAGATGCCCGCGCGCAGCGGCACGACGTGCAGCGTCAGGCCGGCCCGGCCCGAGGCCATGTAGCGCAGCAGGAACAGCATCGCCGCGCCGTAATAGAGGCCGAAGGCGATGCCCGCACCGCCGATGCCCATGCGCGGCACGGGGCCGAATCCGAAGATCAGCAGCGGCGAGACCGGAATGGTCACGATCGCACCGACCAGCGTCACCAGCGCGGGCACCTTGACATTGCCGGAGCCGCGCAGCGCCGCGGCCTGGAGGTTGACGATCCAGACCGGAATGGCACCCGCGAAAAGGTAGTTGGAATAGGTGGTGGCCGCCGCGAGGGCGCCTCCGGTGCCGCCGAGCGTGCGATACAGCCACGGGCCGCCGAAGATCACGCCGAGCGTGAAGACGCCGCCGGCGACGATCGCGAGCACCACCGCATGGAACAGCGCGGCTTCGGCATCATCGCGGCGGCCGCCACCGACCGCGCGCGCCACCGAGGACGCAACGCCGCTGCCGAACCCGCCATTCGACATCATGGTCATCAGCATGAAGATCGGGAACACCAGCGCGGCCCCCGCGAGCGCGTCGGTGCCGAGGAAGCCGACGTAATAGGCCTCCGCGATGTTGACCGCGGTCTGCGCGACCAGGACGGTGACGGTCGGCAGCGCGAGCTTGAGCAGCGTCGGCAGGATGGGTGCATGCAGAAGCGCCGCACGCCTCTGATCGGCTGCGCCCGGCGCCGCGGCCTGGCGCAGCGGAGCCGCGGTTCGGGCCGGACTTTGCGGCATGGTCAAAGCCGGCGCGGCGGCATCCTCGACTGACATGGGCTCGATCCTGTGGTCGGACAGGGCCACCCCGATCGGCCGCCCATTGCATTACGCTCATAATGTATTATTATGACCATAATGCAATAGTGCCCGCCTCACGATTTTGTGGCCAGGGCGGAGCCGGATCGCGCGGAGGCGGGATTGGCGCGCTACGACAAGGGACACCGGGACACGACACGGCGGCACATCCTCGACGTCGCCGCGTCGCAGTTCCGCGCGAACGGTATCGCCGCGGTCGGACTCTCCGGCATCATGTCGGAAGCCGGCCTCACCAACGGCGCCTTCTACACGCACTTCTCCTCCAAGGAGGAGCTGGTGCGCGCGGTGCTGCGCGATACGCTGGAGCGGCGCGAGGAACGGCACAGGTCCAATCTGGACAACGGCGTCGCGCTCGAGACCGTGATCCGCGACTATCTCTCTCCCCGCCATCGCGACCGTGCCGGGAGCGGATGTCCGACCGCGTCCCTCGTCGCCGAAATCGCGCGGCATCCGAAAGCGACACGCGATGCGTTCACCGGCAAGATGTCCGACATCCTCGCGCTGATGGCGGCACAGATCCCGGAAGGCTCGAGCGAGCAACGGCGGCGCCGCGCGATCTCGGCCTACGCCACCATGATCGGGGCGCTGCAACTGTCGCGCGCGGTGAACGACCGGCAATTGTCGGAGGAGATTCTGGCGGATGCGGCGGAGGCCGCGGTGAAGATCGTCAACGGTCGCTGACCGGCTCAATCCGCAATAGACCATGTGTGGCCATTTCCGGGCCGCTGTAACGAATCTCCGGCCGGAGCAAAATTGCGAAACTTGATGTGCCGGCAAGGGCCGGGCTAGCGTGACGCGCGGCCTTTGAACTTCCCCAAGTTCGTGTAGTTCGCACTGGATCGCCGCCTGGATATCTCAGGCGGCGGTCCAGTTACCGCCGCACTATCGAAGAGCACGAGATGAGTCGAAGGCCCGTTCTAGCCCGCGGCAATTCCATAGGTTTGACCGACCCGGCGCACGCGGGAGAAATCGCTCAGGTGTGATCCGGCGATCAGCCAGTTCTCCGCGACCGCCCGATCGAACAGCCACCACCGCGTTCGCGCCGCAAGCTTCGGATCGTAGTCGAACACCGTGCTGACATCGGGATCGGCGGTCTGAACATCCCCCATATGCGCTGCATCTGCCCAGAACAGAGCGGTCTCTCCATTCCCCTTCAGGAGGAAACCGGTCTGCCCCATCGTGTGTCCGGGGAGCGCGACGGTTTCGATGCCGGGCATGATCTCGCCGGGGACGAAGGCGCGAATGCGCGAGCCGTAGGCCTTGACGATCGCAGCCGTGATCGGAAACGCGCTGCGGCGCGCCTCCGGGAGCGCCAGGCGGGCGGCCTCGCTCGTATAGCAGGCGAGTTCGGTCGATGGGATCAGGACCTCGGCGCGCGGAAAGTAAGGCTTATCGCCGTCCAGCAGTCCGCGTGCGTGATCGAAATGGAGATGCGTCAGGAGGACTCGATCGACGTCTGCCGGTGCGATGCCGTTCTGCCGCATCGAGTCCCAGGACTGCCCGAGCGAGGGGTTCCAACCGGGTCCCGTTCCGGCATCGATGAGCGTCAGACCGCCCGGCCCGCGCAGAGCGAAGTGATTGACCTCGAACTCGATGGTCGTGCCTGAACGACTGGCCAGCATTTCTGCCTGCGCTGCCGGTCCTCGCGCGTGAACCAGCGAGTCGATCCCCGTGGAGAACATGCCATCGAACAGGAAGGCGACGTCGTAATCGCCGATACGGCGGCTGCGGAGCTTCAATCTGGAATCCTCCCTTTCTTGATGGAACGGAATGCGCGCTAGAGTCCGGAGACCAGATGGCCGCCATCGACCGCGACGACGCTTCCCGTCATGAACGACCCCGCATCCGAGATGAGCAGCAGCAACGGCCCGTTCAGTTCGTCGAGCCGGCCCAGGCGGCGTTGCGGTATCCGCTTGACCAGAGCCTTTCCGTTGTCGCTTGCAAAGAAATCATCGTTGAGGTCGGTCGCGAAATATCCGGGCGCCAGCGCGTTGACGCGGATGCCGTGCCGCGCCCATTCGAGCGCGAGTGCCCTGGTCAATTGAATGACGCCCGCCTTCGATATCGCGTAGGGCGCAACCGCGCCGGCGACGCGCACGCCAAGGATCGAGGCGATGTTGACAATCGCGCCCTTGACCTCGTTGGCGATCATCCTCCGTGCCGCCTGCTGCGCCACCAGCCAGACGCCCTTCAGATTGGTATCGACGACGCTGTCCCAGGATCGCTCATCCTGATCCAAAGCCGCTTTCGTCGCGGTGACGCCGGCATTGTTCACGACGGCGTGCAGGGGCCCGAACGTCGCTTCGGCCTCGGAAAATGCCGTTTCGATCCCGGCCGCATCGGTCACGTCGAGCGCGACACAATGTGCGGCGCCGCCGGAGGCTTTGATCTGCTCAACGTTTGCCTTCAGCGCATCGATGCGACGCGCGGCAAGCGTCACGCGGGCGCCTTTGCCCGCAAGGAAACGGGCGAAGTGCAGGCCGAAGCCGCTCGATGCTCCCGTGACCAGCACGTGCTTGCCGTCAATGTCGAACATCGAAGTCTCTCCGCCTCACGCGGGCCGGCGTGGCACGAAGCGGCACGTGGCGGACCGCGACGCTGCCGCAGCGATCGCTCACTCGGCCGCCTCCGGGTATTTGTCCGCGCCGTGCAGGCTCTCGCCGTTGGCGCGCAGCGCGCCGCCCCATTTGGTCAGCCACCAGCCATATTGTTCGGGCCAGCCTTCGAAATTGCCGGTCAGGCCGAAATGCTCGGCCGCGTGCAGGGCCCAGGACGGATTGAAGAGCATCTGACGCGCCATGAAGATCAGATCCGCTCGGCCATCCTGCAGAATCTTCTCGGCGAAATCGGGGGTGCGGATCATCCCGACCGCACCGGTCGGAATGTCTGCTTCATGCCGGATGCGTTCGGCGAACGGCACCTGGTAGCCCGGGCCGCGCGCGAGATTGGCGTTGGTCGAACCGGCCCGCAGATTTCCGCCCGTCGAGCAATCGACGAGATCCACGCCCAGCTCCTTGAGCTTGCGCGAGAAGACGACGCTGTCTTCGATCTCCCAGCCGCCGTCGATCCAGTCGGTGGCGGAGATGCGCACGAACAGCGGCATGGCCGACGGAATCGCGGCGCGCACCGCCCTGGTGACTTCGAGCGGAAAGCGCATCCGGTTTTCGAGACTGCCGCCATATTCGTCGGTCCGGAAATTGGCGAGCGGCGACAGGAAGGACTGCAGGAGGTAGCCGTGCGCCATGTGCAGCTCGACGATGTCGAATCCCGCCAGCACTGCACGGCGAGCGGTGGCGACGAAAGCGTCGCGCACACCGACGAGGCCGTCCTTGCTCAGCGGAATGGGCACCTGATAGCCGTCGGAGAAGGCCACGTCCGAGGGGCCGGTCGGGATCCAGCGCTCCTCCCCCATCTCGATGTCGCGATCGGTCAGGGGACCATTGCCCCTGAAGGCGCGCTGCTGGCTGGACTTGCGGCCGCCATGGTTGATCTGGATCGCGGCCTTTGCGCCATGCGCCTTGATCACTTGGGTGACCCGACGCATGCCCTCGATCTGACCATCCTCCCAAAGCCCGGGATCGCCATTGGTGATCCGGCCCTTGCGGGTCACCGACGTCTGCTCGACGAAAACCAGCCCTGCCCCGCCCATCGCGAACTTGCCGTAGTGGACGAGGTGAAACGGCGTCACGTAGCCGTTCTCGGCAGAGTACATCCCCATCGGAGAGACCACGATGCGGTTGTTGAGCTCGACACCACGGAAAACGGCTTTTTCGAACAGCTTGACCATTTGGCTCTCCCCTTGAGGTCAGCGGGCCCTGAAATTCGCGACGCGGCGCTCGGCGTTGGCGCGCACGCCCTCTGCAAAGTCCTCGGTCTCGCGCAGCCATGATTGCTCGTCGAGCTCGTGCTTCAGCCGTTCCTCGACCCGCTCGGCCAGTCCGGCGCGAAGCGTCGCGCGGGTCGACTTGACGGCGAGCGGTGAGCTCTCCGCAATCTCCTGCGCAAGCTTCATAGCCTCGTCACGCAGCTTCTCGAGCGGAACCACCGCTTCGCACATGCCGATTCGATGGGCTTCCTCGCCCTTCACGCGGCGGCCGGTCAGCATCAGGAGCGACGCCCGGGTCGGGCCAACCAGTTCGGGCAGCGTGATGGTGAGGCCGAAACCCGGATGAAAACCGAGCCGCGTGAAGTTCGCCGAGAAGCTGGTCTCGGGAGTCGCGATGCGGTAGTCGGCCGCGAGCGCGACGCCGAGGCCGCCGCCGATGGCGTGGCCCTGCACCGCCGCGACGATCGGCTTCTGCGCGCGGAAGATCCGGATGCCTTCGTTGTAGAGCGCCCGCGAATCCGCACGGCGCTCCTCCGGAGTCGCCGGCTGCGGTCCGGAAAAGTCCGCGCCGGCACAGAAGGACTTGCCGTTCGCACACAGCAGCGTGACGCGGATCTCCGGGTCGGCATCGGCGGCAATGAGCGCTTCCGCGATCAGCGTCATCAACTCCTTGTTGAAGTAATTGTGCGGCGGCCGGTTGATTTCGGCGACCTGAACGTGGCCGACACGGGAGATGAGAAGGTCAGACATGGGTCCATCAGTCCTTGAGATGACTAGCGAAGGCCGAGCCCGCGGGCGATGACGCCGCGCAGGATTTCCGTGGTTCCACCCTGGATCGTCAGCTTGGGCGCGATCCGGGTGTTGAATTGCAGCACTTGCTCGAAGCCGCCGTAACCCGCGGCATCGACCGGAAGATGCGCGGTGGCCTGGCGCACGCGCTGGGGCAGGTCCTGCTCCCACAGCGTGCCGAGATCCTTCACGATCGCTGCTTCCGACACCGGTTCGCGGCCGGCTTCGAGCATGCCCGCGACGGATACGGACATGCGGCGCAACGCGTGCAGCTCCGCGACCAGGCCGCCGATCGCCTCGGTCGTTCGCGGGTCGGGCTTGTTTCCGGCCACTTCGACCAGCTTGCGAAGCACCGCAAAGGTCTCGAGGAAACGCTCCGGCCCGCTTCGCTCATAGGCGAGTTCAGTCGTCGCCTGCTTCCAGGCGCCGTCGACCTCGCCGATCAGTTGGTCATCGGGAATGAACACGTCGTCGAAGACGACTTCGTTGAAATCCCGCACGCCGCTCATCTGATCGATCAGGTTGCAGGTGATGCCCGGGGCCTTCATGTCGACCAGGAAGGAGGTCAGGCCGTGACGGCGATTCTTCTCGGTCGGAGCGCTGGTGCGGAACAGGCCGATCATGTAGTCGGCGCGATGCGCGTTGGTGGTCCAGATCTTGGAGCCCCTGATCTTCCAGCCGCCGTTCGTTCGCGTCGCCTTGCACTTGGCGGCGAACAGATCCGATCCGGAGTCCGGTTCGGACATGCCGATGCAGAAGCACGCTTCGCCGGCGATGATCTTCGGCAGGATCTCCGACTTGATCCGCTCCGAAGCGTATTTGATCAAGGTCGGACCGGACTGGCGATCGGCCGTGAAGTAGACGGTGTTCGGCGCGTTCGACGCGATCATCTCCTCGTTGACGACGAAGCGATCCAGGAAGCTGCGCTCTTGTCCGCCATATTGACGCGGCCAGGTCATGCCGATCCAGCCGCGTTGCGCGACCTTCTTCGCGAATTGCTTGTGGACGCTCCAGTCCTCCTCGGGTCGATCCGGGTCGAACGTGCCGGCGTCGATCTCCGAGCGGATGAAGGCGCGCACCTCGGCACGAAGCTTTTGCACGTGCTCGGGCAGGCGGAGCGGCTGAAACTCGAGTGCGGTCTGCATGGGATACTTTCCTGATTGCGCCGCTTATCGCGTGGCCAGCAGCGGCCAGAGCGCTTCGGGGCCGCGCTCGCAAACGAGCTGGCCCAGCCGCTCGCGCCACTGGCTTTCGTTGCCGTAATCGTCACGCCAGGCGAGCGCGCGCAGCGTCAGGCGGTGGAGGACGTGCTCGCGCGTGACGCCGATGGCACCATGCAATTGATGCGCGATGGCCGCGCCCTTCTGCGCTGCCGCCGCCGTGCGGATCTTGGCCGAGATCACTTCCAGCCGCAGTTCGGGATCGTCGAACCCCCTCCCCTCCTTCAGAAGCCCCTCGAGGGCATCCGCGGCGGACCGCGCCGCGCTGACCGAGACAGCGACTTCGCCGGCAAGCTGGGCAACGCTGTGCTGAACGGATTGAAATCCGGAAATGAGCCGCTCAAACGCGCGACGCTGCATGACGTAGTCGGTGGTCAACGCCAGCATCTTCTCCAGCGCGCCCGCGATCTGCAGCGAGCGTGCCGCCGCGCCCATCAAAAGCGCCGTGTCAGCCGTGAACGTCGCCGGCGCACGCCTGGGCGCGACAGGCCGGCATTTCGAGAAGGTCACGCGATCCACGGGCTCGTAGGCCAGATTGCTCTTGGGTTCGATCGACGCGCCGTCCAGCGCGATCAGGACGACGGACAGCCCATCGGGGCCCTGCGCCAGCAACGCGGCATGTGTGCATTCGCGCGCAAAGGCGAGTCGCGCCACCCGTCCGGAGACAGTGCCATCCGCATGCAGCGTCACGTCATCGGAAAAGGAGGACGGGCCGAAGGCAATCTTGCCGGCCGGCATCTCCAGACCCGCCGCTCCGAGCATCCAGCCCGCGAGAAGCGTTTCCGCCAACGGCGTTGCGAGGGCCGCTTGCCCCGCCACACGCAGAACGCCGAGGCTGTCGTGCAGGCCAAGTCCCGCACCGCCGAGTTCTTCCGGCAGAGCGGCAACATTCAACCCGGTTTCCTCGATGCCGGCCCACAGGCGATCCTTCCAGCCCGTGTCCTTTGCCGCCACAACCGTCTGGATATCGGCGACGTCGGCGAAGAGCCGCCGCGCCGAGGATGCAACAAGGTCGTCGTTCTGCATGGGACCTCCGCCGTCAGGCTTGCGCAATCGCGCCGGACTGGCGCAGCGCATCGATCTCGCCGCTGGACAGGCCCAGATATTCCGAAAGGACCTCGCCATTGTGCTGGCCGAGACGCGCCGACGGGCTGTAGTCGGGCGTTGCGGCATCGTGCAGGACCAGCGGGCTGCGGTGGACGAGGATGTCGCCATACTCCGGATGCGTGATTTCGCGCAGCATGCCGCGCGCATGGAGATGATGGTCCTCGGTCACTTCGAGCAAGTCGCGAACCGCCGCACACGGCACCTTGTTGATACGGCACAACTCGGTGATCTCGTTGCGCGTCAGCCGCGACGACCACGCCGACACGATCTGATCGGTGAGATCGATGTGCTTCAGCCGGTCGAGAACGGTCTTCAGACGCGGATCCTCGGCGAGTTCAGGCCGTCCCATCGCGCGCGTCAGGCCGGTCCAGTGCGATTCGTTGACGCTGATGATGGCCACGTAGCCATCAGAAGCCGGATAGACGTTGTACGGCGCCTCCGCGAGGCCCCCGTGACGATTGCCGGTGCGCGGCGCAGCGGCCCTGCGATTGAAGACGTCGGCAAGATTCGAGGCCATGGCCGGATAGACCGTCTCGACCATCGCGATCTCGACCAACCGCCCGCGCCCGCTCTTCTCGCGATCGTAGAGCGCGGTCATGATGCCTGCGTAGAGATGCACGCCGCTGATGAAGTCGGTGATGGCCGGGCCGGCCTTGACCGGCGGGCCGTCGGCAAAGCCGGTCACGCTCATGATGCCGGAGACCGCCTGAATGGTCAGATCCATCGCCAGGTTGTCGCGGTTGGGGCCGGAGAGTCCGTAGCCTGAGGCCGAGCCGTAAACCAGGCGCGGATTGATGGCGCTGAGCGCCGCATAGCCGACGCCGAGCCGGTCCAGCACGCCGGGCGCGTAGTTCTCGATCAGCACGTCGGCCTTGGCCGCGAGCGCCTTCAGGATCTTCACGCCCTCGGGCGATTTCAGGTTCAGGCTGATGTTGCGCTTGTTCGCGTTGAGCATCGCGAAGGGCACGGCGTTGCCCTTGCTGATGCGCGCGCGATGGCGCACCGGCTCGCCATTCGGCGGCTCGACCTTGATCACGGTGGCCCCGGCCTGCGCCATCAGGAAGCCGGCATAGGGGCCCTGGTAAACCTGGCCGAGATCAATGACGATCACGCCTTCGAGCGGCAACTTGCTTGTATTGTTCAAGACGTCCTCGGTACTGTCAGAAATTGTAAAGCCGCGTCGGATTGTCGATCAGGATCTTGCGGCGGGTCGCTTCGTCGGGAACGCATTCGTGCAGAAGGCGGAGCAGATCGCCGAGATCCGGCATCGTCTCCGCGGTGTGACCGACATGAGGCCAGTCGCTGCCCCACACGACCTGATCGGGCGCCGCCTGCACGATCGCGCGCATGTAAGGCGCGGTGTCCGCATAGGGTCGGCCCGTGCGCGTGTTGCGGTCGGCGCCCGAGATCTTGGTCCAGTAGCGGCCGGTCTTCAGGCGATCGGTGAACGCGCGGAAATCGGGGTGCTCGTGTCCCTTGTCGGCCATGGTGCGCGACATGTGATCGATGACGAAATCGAGCGGGAGCTTTTCGAGTTCGGCGGCGGCAGCGGCCAGATCCGAGCTTTCGATCCAGAGCTGGGCGTGCCAGCCGCGTTCGGCGATCCGCGGCGCAAGCTTGACAAGATCGTCATAACTGGTGCCGAGCGTCGAAACCGGCTTGCCGTCCTGCCGGATCATGGTGACGCGCACGGCCTTGAAGCCCGCATCGGTAAGCTCGTCGAGCCGGCGGTCGGACACGTCGGGCCGCAGGATCGCGACCGCACGAAGCCGATCGGGATAGCGGCGCAGCGCGTCGTAGGTGACGGCGTTGTCCTCTCCCGAACCCACCGCATGGACGATGACGCCGCGCGTGATGCCGAGCTTCTGCCAGATTCCGAAGGCGTCCTCGATCGTGAAAGGACGCGCCGCCGTGAAGCGGCCTTCATTTCCGGCGGGAAAGCGATCGAAGGGGCCGTAGATGTGGAAGTGACAATCGCAACTGCCCTCGGGCAAACGGTATTCCATCAAGACAACTCCTGCTTACTGCCGGCATCTAGAGTCCGAGATAGGCGCGCTGGATGTCGGGCGATTCCGCCAGTTCGCGCGCGCTTCCCTCGGCGGTGATGCGTCCGACCCGAAGCACGTAGCCGCGGTCGGCGATCTTCAGGGCGGCGCGCATGTTCTGCTCGACCAGAAGCGCGCCGATTCCGCGCTCCTTCAGGCTGCGAATGGCCGAGAGCACCGCTTTGCTGAGCAAGGGCGAAAGACCGAGCGAGGGTTCGTCGAACAGCACGACTTTCGGCGAGGCCATCAGACCGCGGCCGATCGCGAGCATCTGCTGCTCGCCTCCGGAGAGACCGCCCGCCAGTTGGGTGAAGCGTTCCTTCAGGCGCGGGAACAGGGCCATGACGTCGTCGATCGTGAATCTGGGTCCGCCGCCATTGACGTCGATCAGCTTGAGATTCGCCTCGACCGACATGCCGGGAAAGATCTCGCGCCCTTCCGGCACATGACTGATCCCGAGACCGCTCGTGACCCAGGGCTTCTTGCCCGTGGTGACCTTGCCCGCGAAGGCGACCTTGCCGGACCACGGCGTCAGCACGCCCGAGATCGCGTTCAGCAGCGTGGTCTTGCCCGCGCCGTTTGCGCCGAGGATAGCGACGATCTCGCCGGCACCGACCGCAAGAGAGACATCCCTGAGCGCGGTCACGCGCCCATAACCGACCGACAACCCGGAGACCTCGAGAAGCTTAGACGGGCTCGTCATCACTTGCTCCAAGGTAGGCTGCGACGACATCGGGATGCTTGAGTGCGCGCTCGGGCGTGTCGGTCACGAGCTGGCGGCCATCGACCATGACCATGACCTCGTCGCAGAGCGCGCCGATCGCGGCCATGTCGTGCTCGACGATGACGATCGTCCGTTTGCCGGCGATGGCGCGCAGCAGCTGGATGAAGTCCGCGGTCTCGACCTCGTTCATTCCGGCGACGGGCTCGTCGAGGAAGAGGATTTTCGGATCGTTCATCAGCATGATCGCGACCGCGAGCCGGCGCTGCGTCCCGTAGGCCAGGGCGGACGCCAGCTGGTCGCGCAGGTCCGTCAGCCCGCAGACAGCCAGCACTTCCCTGGCTTTCTCGGCGAACGTCTTCATGTCCTCCCGCCAGACCGGAAGGCGCAGGAGCCGGTGCAACGCGCTGTGACGCATGCGGCCGTAGCTGGCGTAGAGCAGGTTCTCGTAGACCGTGGAATGGCCGAATATGGCGGTGCGCTGGAAGGTGCGCCCGACGCCGCGTCTTGCGACCTCGTGGGCCGGAAGAGCCGCGACGTCCATGCCCATCACGTTCACGCTGCCGGAGGTCGGCTTGGTGATCCCACAGAGGATGTCGAACATGGTCGACTTGCCGGCACCGTTCGGGCCGATCAGCCCGTAGATGGAGCCGAGCGGAATGCGGATGTCGACGCCCTTGAGAGCGCTGACCCCGCCATACGTCTTTTTGACGTCGGCCGCCTCGACGGCGTATCCGCTGCCCGAACTCATGCGCGGTCTCCGCTGCGCTTGTCGAACCTGCGCCCGATCGCCTTGAATAATTGGTGCAGGCCGCCGGGAGCGACGACCATGATGAAGATGATCACCAGCGAGAAGACGAGGACCTTGACGTTCGGATCGAAGTGCAGGAATTGCGGCAGGATCGTAAAGATCACCGCACCGATGACCGGCCCGAACAGCAGCCCGGTCCCGCCGATCAGCACCGCGAGCAGGGCATCGACGGTCCTCAGCACCGACATGACCTCGGGCGTGACGATCTGGGTGTAGGGAATGCAGAGGCTGCCCGCCAGCGCCGCGATCGGGGCACTGAAGACGAGCGCCTTCAACCTCTCGCGGAAGACGTTGATCCCGAGCGATTGCGCCAGATGACGGCCCTGACGGATGCTTTCGAGGGCGTTTCCGAAGCGCGAGCTGCGCACATTGGCAAGAACGACGAGCACGAGAAGCAGGATGACGGCCGTCACGAAGAAGTAGGTGCGCGGATCGGACAGATCGAACGGGCCGACCGCGAGCCGGGTGAAGCCGAACAATCCCAGCGGGCCGCCGGTGATCTCCAGATTGAGCGCGGTGACCATCGCCACGCCCGACAGGCCCCAGGAGACGATGGAGAAATAGGCGCCGGTCAGTTTCAGCGTCAGCCAGCCGATCAGGACGGCCAGGAATGCCGAGAAGCCCATGCCGATGAGGATGCCGGCTTCATAGGGCAGCCCGAGATGGTTCATCGCGATGGCCGGCGCATAAGCTCCGATGCCGAAGAACATGCAGTGGCCGAGCGGCACTTCGCCGATGCCCCCGAGCATGACGTTGACGCTGAGCGCGAACAGCGCGAAGCCGCAGGTGTAACCGGCCAGACCCAACAGGAAGGGGCTGTCCGCGCCAAGACCGATGCCGAGGACGATCGCCACGACCAGCGCAAGCAGCAAGACCCGTTTCCACGGAACGACGCTGCCCGATCCCTGCTCTTTCAGGGCGATTGAAGTGGGTGCCATGGCTAATGCCTGTTGAGTTCAGGCCGGCCCAGCAGGCCTTGCGGCCAGAAGAGCAGGACGAAGATCACGAGGATCCACCCCAGGGCCGGCGTCCAGGAGACCGAGACGTAGGTCTCGAACATCGAGTTCGCCAAGCCGATGACCAGCGCGCCGAGCAGCGCACCGCCGATGCTGCCCAGTCCCCCCAGGATGACCACGGTGAAGGCGACGATCACGTTGGCATCGCCCATCGTCGGGAACGCCGAGATCAAGGGCGCGATCAATCCGCCGGCGAGGCCGGCCGCGGAAACGCCGAGCAGAAACGACAGGGCTCGCAGCCGGGGCACGTTGATGCCGGAGTACAGCGCTCCCTTCGGGTTCTGGGAGATCGCCAGGATCTGCTGTCCCTTGATCGAGTAGCGAAGCCATAGCGAGAAGGCGACGAGAACGGCGATCGACGTGGCCGCGATGAAGAGACGCTGCGCCGAGATGAAGAAGCCGAAGACGGAGATCGCGGTCTGCCCGAACGGCGATTTCACGGGCAAGGGATCCGGTCCGATCACCAGCACGATCGCGGCCACGATCGCCTGCGACAGCGCGAACGTGATGATGATGGAGCCGTGCTCGCCACGATCGTACAGCGCGCGCTGCACGATCGTGAGCTCAAGCACGAAGCCGATGATCGCGACGATGACCACGGCCAGGGGAATGCACAGGAGATAGGGAAGGCCGGCATTTTCGAGCTGCAGCACCGCGTACGCGCCCAGGGCGAAGAATGCCCCGTGCGCGAAGTTCACGATGTGCAGCGTCCCGAAGATGATGGTCAGTCCGACCGCGACGAGCGCGTAACCCGATCCGAGGATCAGACCATTGATGATCGTCTGAACAAGCAGATCCATCTGCCCGGCCCTTTGCCTTACTTCACCTCGAAGGATTCGCGCAGGGCGACGTCCTTGCCCTTCACGACCTGGATGTAGAAGTAGGGAGCCTTGGCGCGCCCCTTCGCGTCGAAGGACAGCGAGCCGCGCGGCGTCTTCCAGACATTGTCGCGGATGGTCTTCGAGATCAGGTCGTAGTTGCTGTCGGTGCCGGCCTTGTCCATGGCCGCGGCGATCAGCTTGACGGCCTCGTAGACCACGAGGCTGACCTTGTTCGGATCCACGTTGTTGTTCTTGGCCCGGAACTTCTTGATGAAGTCGGCCATCTCGCCGGCGGCGCCTTCCGCGATGAAGATGTCGCCGGTGACGACGCCTTCCATGGCGCCTTCGGCCGGAACGATCGCCGAGGCCTGCACGGTGCCGGTCGAATGCGCCTCCATCGGGAAGCCGCCCTGCTGCCGGATCTGCTTCCAGATCTGGGCCGTGCGCGCCGGATAGGCGTCGACCACGTACATCATCTCCGGATTGGCCGCCTTCAGCCTGGTGATGATCGAGGTGAAATCGGTCGTGGAGGCGTCGTAATTGGCGATCTCGACCAGCTTCGTGCCGCTGCCTTCGAGCGCGCGCTTGAGGTTCTCCAGCACCGCCTTGTTGAACTCGGTGTTCTCGCCCATGTAGGCGATCGTCTTCGGCTTCAGCGTGCCGATCAGGTATTTGTGGAAGATCGTGGAGTTGGTGCTGGCGGTGTTGTTGACCTGGAACAGCCACGGCGAGCCCTGCTCGGTGATCGCGTCGGCCTGCGCACCCGGATTGACGTGAAGGATCTTGTTCTTCGTGATCGCGCTCTCGGCCAGCGTGATCGAGCTGTTCATGCCGGCGATGATCGCCTTCACCCGCCCCTGGGTCATCAGCTTCTGGACGGCGGCCACACCGTCCTGCGGCGTGCCCTTCTCGTCGTCGTACATCAGCTCGATCTGGCGTCCGCCCAGGATGCCGCCGGCACCGTTGATCTCTTCCAGCGCAAGTTCGGCACCCATCTTGCCGTCCTTGCCGTAGCCCGCGGTCGGTCCCGTCAAAGGCAGGACGAGGCCGATCTTGACCGGATCCTGCGCGAAAGCGGTCGTTCCGCCCGCCAACACCGACGCGAGGATCGTGGCGGCTACCTTCATTCCAAACTTCATAACACCTCCCAATTTTATCGTTGCGAGCACCTTGCGGACCTTCCGGGCAACGGCCGGACCGCGCACCGCCCGTCAGGGCGATGACATGACGCTCTTTGTTGTTTTGAAAAAACGGCCCGGCGGCACTGCGCGGCCTGCGATGGACCAGATGCTCGGGCTCCTCCTGACGCGCGCTTTCCGTCGCGCTTCATCGCAAACCCTATGCGGGCGATTTGGTAGAGTCTAGAGTTTACTCATATGTGGGATCATTTCCATATATATGTAAATTATGCGAGCGATCGGAATCGCGCCGGGCGTTTCTCCAGGAAATGCGCCATGCCCTCGGCAACGTCTTCGGACCCGATGCAGCGGCTGGTCTGCTCTGTCGAAACGGCCGTGGCCTGAGCGAGCGACTGCGACCAGGCCTCGCGCAACTGCTGCTTGATGATCATCATCGAGCGCGGCGAACAGTTCTGCGCGAGGTCACGTGCGTAGGCCTCGACCATCGTCAGGAAATTCTCCCCCGCCAGGCAGCGGGCCAACCCGATGGCGTCGGCCTCGCGACCGGCAAGAATGCGGCCTGAAAGCAGGAGATCGGAAGCATTCATCCAGCCGATCAGGCGCGGAAGCATCCACGCGCTGCCATGCTCGGCGACGAGGCCGCGCCGGGAAAAAGCTGTGGTTATCTTCGCGTTCTCAGCGATAAACCTGAGGTCGCAATACAGCGTCAGGCAGAATCCGACGCCGGCCGCCGCGCCATTGATGGCGGCGATCAGCGGCTTCCGGAGACCGAGCATGTAACTGTATCGCTGGTCGAAATCGCCGCTCGAGGATGCGACCGCCCGGTGGCTCTGCCCGGACGAGATCGCCTTGGGATCGGGTCCCGGGCAGAACGTCTTCCCCTCACCCGTCAGGACGATGACCCGCACATCCGGATTGACGTCCGCGGCCAGCAAGGCATTCCGGAGTGCGTCCTCGAGCGCATGATTCCAGGCGTTGCGTGCTTCCGGGCGATTGAACGAGATGGTCAGAACGGCGTCTTGCAGGCGCTGAAGAAGGACTTGTTCCATAAGTCGGCAGGCTCCCTTGAAGTGGGTTGACGCTGCCACACACCAGTGATTAGCTCCACAGAGAATTATTTACACATATATGTAAATGGCAAACTCCGATTCCAGCATCAAGACGGCGCGGCGGATCTTCGAGGTCCTCGAATATTTCGAGGACGTGCAACGGCCGATATCGCTGAAGGAAATCTCGACCAAGTGCGACTACCCGACGTCGAGCGCCGCGGCATTGCTGAAGAGCATGGTCACGCTGGGATACCTGTTCTACGACAGCTACAACCGCACCTACATGCCGACGATGCGCATCGCGCAGATGGGCGGTTGGCTGAACTCCGGGCTCTTCGGCGACAGTGCGATCCTGTCGCTCGTCGACTTCCTGAATCAGGAACTCGACGAACTCGTGAACATCAGCACGCAGTCCGATCTGCATGCCCAGTACATCCACTGCCTGCAAACCCGCAAACGCCTGCGATTCGAGGTCAAGCCCGGCGAAGTCCGGCCGCTCGCGATCAGCGGCGTCGGCCGGACGCTGCTCAGCGGGCACACCGACGTCGAGATCGCGCGCCTGATCCGCCGCATCAATGCCGTCTGCCCTCCCGAAGAACACATGGAGCTGGACGAGTTGATGAAGATCATCAACGGCATCCGCCGCGACGGCTATATGTTCTCCAAGCACATCATCGTCCAGGACGCCGGCGTCATTGCCATGTTGCTGCCGAAGCGAAATTTCGGTCGTCACCTCGTCCTTGGTGTCGGCGGTCCCGTCTCGCGTCTCGAGGAAAGGCAGGATCGGATCATCGCCTGCATGCATGAAGGCATTGCGCGATTCCTGAAGGAATGACGCGCATCGCGCCGGGCTTAGGAAACGCGGCGGGCCTCGCAGCGCGAGGCGCTAGAACGACGTTCCACCACCGAACCTGAACTCCTGCACGATGTCGTATTTGCCCTTCGTCAGCGGCACGGCGTAGTCGAAGCGCAGCGGACCGAACGGCGAGGCCCAGATCAGGCCGACGCCGACCGATGAACGCACCACGTTGCCGTCGTCATATTGCAATCCGCAGGTCGGGCAGGCCTTCGTGTTGACTTCGCCCGTCGCGGCCCAGGACGTCGGCCCCTTGTAATCCCAGAGCGAGCCGGCATCGGCGTAGACCGCGCCCTTCAGACCGACCTCCTTCGGCAGGAACCAGAACGGCATCTGCAACTCCATGGACGCCCCCCAATATTTCGTGCCGCCGAGCGCATCGCCGCTCGCCCCGAAGCTGGCGTAGGTGATGTCGCGCGGGCCGATGCCGTTGGACGCGAAGCCTCGCACGAGATTCGGGCCCATCTGGAAATGATCCAGCATGCGCAGGTCCTGGTTGCCGATCTTGTTGAGGACGCCACCCTGCAGATGGATCACGCTGACGATCTCGGACACGAGCGGCGCGTAGTATTTGGCATCCGCCGCAGTCTTCAGATAGGTCACGTCGCCGCCGACGCCGGCGAAATCCTGCCTGAAGTCGACGAGCAGGCCGTCCGTCGGGTTCTTGGTGTTGTCGAGCGTGTTGTAGCTGAGCGTGTAGCCGAGTGCGGACGTCCAAGTCGCGCCATTGGCCAGTTCCTTGCGGACCGGCAGGCTCGACTCTCCGTCGCCGTAGCAGCCGTATCCGTAGACGCCTGAATTCGTCGCATTGGTCGGGTCGACGCCGCCGAGGACATTCTTGATGTAGGCGGGCGTCGGATTGAAGGCGAGCGACGTGTTGGACGCATTGTTGTTGCAATTGTCATAAGCGCTCGCGAGCGTGATGCTCTGCTGATAGAGCGAGTAGCGGAGCTGGAGCGAGAGATCTTCCCGCAGCGCGAAGCCGAGGCGCGGAGAGAAACCGAGCGTCGTGACGCCGTAGCTCGTGTAGCTGTTCGCCAACTGCTGGCGCCAGTATGTGTCCATTCCGAGCGCGATCCGGTAATCCAGCAGGTACGGCTCAACGAACGATAGCGAGATGCCGCGCGAATACTGCCCGTAGCTGACGGATGCCTTGGCAAACAGGCCGCGGCCGAGCAGGTTGCGCTCGGAAATCGAGACTTCGGCGAGCGCACCGTCGGTCGTGGAATAGCCGCCCGACACCGAGAAGTCACCGGTCGACTTCTCTTCGAGATCGACGATCAAGACCACGCGGTCGCTGGAGGAGCCGGGCTCCGTGGTGATCTTCACGCTCTTGAAGTAGTCGAGGTTCTTCAGGCGCCGCTCGGCACGATCGACCAGCGCGCGGTTGTAGGCGTCGCCTTCGGAGAGGTCGAACTCGCGACGGATGACATAGTCGCGCGTGCGCGTGTTGCCGCGGACGGTGATACGCTCGATATAGGTGCGCGGGCCCTCGTCGACGTTGAACACGACGGACACCGTGTGCGCCTCGAAATTGCGGTCGCCACTCGGGCGTACGACCGCGAAAGCATAGCCGCGGCGCGAGGCCTCGATCTGCATCTCCTCGGTCGACTTCTCGACCGCCTCGACGTTGTAGAGCGAACCGACATTGACCCGCGAATAGGAACGCAGCGACCTGGAATCGAAATTCGGGATGCTGGAATGGAAGTCGACGGTGCCGACGCGGTATTGCGCGCCTTCCTCGATCTTGAAGGTGACGAGGAAGCCCTTCTTCGCCGGGTCGTACTCGGTCAGCGCAGCCACGACCTGCGCATCGGCAAAGCCGTTCTTCAGATAGAAGCGGCGGATGAGGTCGCGATCGGCTTCGACGCGATCCGGATCGTAGATGTCGTTGTTACCGAGGAAACTCAGAAAATTCGATTCGTGCGTCTTGATCACGTCACGCAGGCGCGCGGCGGAATAGAAGCTGTTGCCGACGAAGTCGATCGACTTGACCGAGGTCTTCACGCCCTCGTCGACTGTGAAGACGAGATCGACGCGGTTGTTCGGCTGCTCGATGATCTCGGGCGTGACGGGCACGTCGTAGCGGCCGGAGCGGCGATAGATCTCCGCAATTCGCAGCGTGTCGGATTGCACCACGGCGCGGGAGAACGTACCGCGCGTCTTGGACTGAATCTCGGCGGTGAGCTGCTCGTCCTTGATCTTCTTGTTGCCCTCGAAGGCGACGCGGCCGATCACCGCATTTTCCACCACCGACACCACGATGCGGCCGGCTGCACCGCGACTGATCTTCACGTCCTGAAACAAGCCGGTCTCGATCAGCGCCTTCAGCCCGTCGTCGATCGCCGGCTGGTCAAGGCGCCCGCCCGGACCTGCCTTGAAGTAGGAGCGAACCGTATCGGCCTCCACGCGGCGATTGCCCTCGACCACGATCGTATCTGCGGACTGTGCCGCAGCCGGTTGCGGCCACAATACGAAGGGTAGTGAACCCGCGACGGATACGCCACCGAGCATCACCGCGATCAGGAAGGCCCGCAAAACCAACATTCCACACCTCAAGAACACCTGGTCTGCTCTGAAACGGGAATGCTGTGGCCACGGTGTGGCTGCGAAGTTGCCGTATTGTTTCCGCGCGTTGAATTTGGTTCGGCCATTCGGTCGCATGAACGCGCGCAAGCCACATCGGCTCGGCGATCGCGTGCCATATGCGGCAGAGAGCAGCTTGATGTGACGGCGATACCGCCCCTCTCCCGTGCGCAGGCTTGCAGCAACATCGCGCAAAGAGTGAATGGTTTACAGGTCCCGGAGCCGATGCGAGAGGCGTCGGCATCGAGAAACCTGCATGGAATGTTTGCCGATGAATGGGATCGTCTTGACCGGAATGACGCTGGTCGCCGTCTTCGCCCTGTCCGCCACCTCCTATGCCGCGGATGCCGGCAAGCGCGACCGCCAGCAGGCGGCCCAGAACGTCGTCTACGAATACGGCACGGGCGGCCCCAACCGGTCGTACCAGTCCGGCGCGCATACGCGCATCTATGTGAGCAAGCGGTCGTGGCTCGATGGAGGCACCGAGGTGCTTCCCGGCGAGCGCAAGTTCAGCGACTACGCCTTTCCGCCAAGCTCCTCGTTCGCCCGTGAGAACAACAACCGGCCGCTCGATCGCCAGCCCCTCAGCACCGCCTCGGATCTCGGCGGATTCGCGCAGAGAATCCCGCTTCCCTGGTGACGCGCGACGGGGCCGAGACAGCAGGCAACATCTGTTTACATCCAGCAACATTTGACCTGCCGAAACGCCACGATCGCCCGGCTATTGACCCTGGCTTGCTCGCCTTCCGGAGGGCCGTGGCCACTTCCCCACGCGCCCAGGCCAATGGATTTTCAGCCGATTTGATGCCGTTACATTTGTTCGTCGCAGTGCCCGTGCCGTTGACACAGGAGAACCATCATCAGACGCCATTCCGGCCACACTTCGCTCTTTCCCGCGTCCGGTCGGCCTGCGTCGCTCTGATGCTGGGCGGCTCGCTGGCGGGCTGCGCGGTCGGCCCGGACTATGCCGGTCCGCCCCGGCTGGACCTGCCTTCGCACTGGAGCGCGAAGACCACGTTGCGGCGGGACAATGGAAGGCTCGATCGCTGGTGGCTGCGCCTGCGCGATCCCCTGCTGAGCCGGCTCATCGAGCAGGCCGTCGAGGCCAACCCGGACGTCGCGAAAGCCAAAGCGGTCGTGCGCGAGGCACGCGCAACGCTGCAGCAGACCACGGCCGGCTTGTTTCCGTCGGTCAGCGGCACCGCTTCGATCACGGACAACAAGACAAGTGCGGGAACCGGTGACGTCGTCGTCGACAGCGCCCCCTACAGGCTGCACCAGGCGAGCTTCGATTCGAGCTGGGAGCTCGATCTGTTCGGAGGCACGCAGAGAAGCATCGAAGCCGCCTTGCGCGGGGAGCAATCGGCCGAGGAAGACCTGCGCGACAGCCTCGTCACGCTCATCGGCGACGTTGCCGCCTATTACGTGGAGGCGCGCGGCTATCAGGCCAGGATCGCGCTGGCACAGCGCACCGCAGCCTCGCAACGCGACACCGAAAAGCTGACGCGCAGCAAATACGACGCCGGCAGCGGCAACGCAGTCGACCTCGCCAAGGCGACCGCTCAGGCCGCCAGCACGGAAGCGAACGTTCCGACATATCAGGCCGCACTCGCCGCCGATGTCCATCGGCTCGGTATCCTGCTTGGCCGGCCGCCTGACGGTGTCGCCTCGCTGATGGCACGATCCGCGCCCGTACCCGCACCGCGCATGCCTCTGCCCACGGGGCTGCCCGCCGATCTCCTGCTGAGCCGTCCCGACGTGGCGAGCGCCGAACGCAAGCTTGCGCAGGCCACCGCCAAGATCGGCGCGGCCGAGGCCGACCGCTACCCGGCCGTGTCCTTGACCGGGTCCGTCGGCACCTCCGCACTGCGCGTCGGCGATCTCGCGAAGTATTCCAGCGTCAGCTGGTCGGTCGGGCCGTCGGTCACGGTGCCGGTCTTCGACGCGGGCAAGCGCCGGGCGACGGTCGGGATCGCCGAAGCGCAACGGGACCAGGCATTCGCCACGTTTCATTCCACCCTGCTCACCGCGCTCGAGGACGTCGAGAATGCCCTGGTCTCGCTGTCGCGCGAGCGCGTCCGCGCCGCCAAGCTGACGGAAGCGGCGAAGAATTACCGCGAAGCCGCACGCCTGTCGCGATCGCTGTTCGAAACCGGCAGCGCGAGCTTCATCGACGTGCTCGACGCCGAACGATCGCTCTATTCGGCCGAGGATTCGCTGATCCAGAGCAAGGTATCGGCTGCCAAGGACTATATCGCCCTCGCGAAGGCGCTGGGCGGCGGCTGGGTCGATCCGGTCGACGTCTCGACGCCGATCATCGTCGACGCCAACACGGGGCCGCATTGGCGGGAGACGCTGAAGTGACCGACATCATTACGGCCCGGCGGCTGAAGATCGCCGCCGCCCTGATCGCCGCAGTGGCAATGGGCGTCGTCGCCGCCACGCGTTTCCCCGGCAGGTCGAGCGCGCAATCCTACATCACGGCACCGGTCGCCGTCGGCGATCTGCGCGAGGAAGTGCTGGCGAGCGGCACGCTCAAGCCCGCACGGCTGACGGCCGTCGGCGCGCAGGTCTCGGGCCGCATCACCGCCCTCAACGTGCGTGTCGGGGACGCGGTCAAGGCCGGCGACGTCATCGCGCAGATCGATCCCGTCACCAAGCAGAACGATCTGCGCAGTTCGGAAGCATCGCTGAAGAACTATCGGGCGCAGAAGGCCGAAAAGGAGGCCGCACTCGTGCTGGCCGACGCAAACCTCGCACGGCAGCAGCTCACATTCGCACAGCGCGCGACGTCGCGCGGCGATTTCGACAGCGCGGATTCGACCGTGCGCCAGACCCGGGCCCAGATCGTGGCGCTGGAGGCTCTGATCGTCGGGGCCGAAGCCAGCGTCGAGACAGCGAGGGTGAACCTCGAATACACCCGCATCACCGCGCCGATCGACGGCACGGTGCTGGCCGTCGTCGTGCAGGAGGGGCAGACGGTCAACGCGGTCCAGTCCGCGCCGACCATCGTGGTGCTCGGCCAGCTCGAGACCATGACCGTCCGCGCCGAGATTTCCGAGGCCGACATCGTCAAGGTCAAGCCGGGCCAATCGCTCTACTTCACCATCCTGGGCGACCAGGACCATCGCTACGAGGCCCGGCTGGAGCAGATCGAGCCGGCGCCCGAATCGATCAAGAACGACGCCAGCTTCTCCTCGACCACCACGACGTCGAGTTCCAGTTCGAGTTCGAGCTCGTCGAGTTCGACCAGCACGGCGATCTATTACATCGGCGTCTTCAACGTCCCGAACAAGGACCTCGCGCTGCGGACCTACATGACCGCCGAGGTGCACATCGTGACCGGCGAGGTCAGCCGTGTGAAGGTCATCCCCGCGCTCGCCCTGATGCGAAAATCCGACGGCCGGAGCACGGTCCGTATCCTCGGCACGTCCGGCGAGGTGAGCGAGCGCGAGGTCAAGACCGGCCTCAACGACCGCACCAATGTCGAGATCAAGTCCGGCCTCGACGAGGGCGAGCGCGTCGTCACCGGAGAAGCGAGCGAGACGCAGACCGCTTCGCGCGGAATGCCGGGCGGTCCGCCCGGAGGCCCCTGACATGGTCGATCCGATCATCTCCCTCGAAGACGTCCGCCGGGAATTCGCGGCGGGCGACACCAGAGTAGTTGCGCTCGACGACCTCTCGTTGAGCATCGCGCCCGGCGAGATGGTCGCGATCATCGGCTCGTCCGGGTCGGGCAAGTCGACGCTGCTCAACATCCTCGGCTGCCTCGACCGCCCGACATCCGGGGCCTATCGCGTCGCGGGCAAGAACGTCTCCGAGCTCGATGCCGATGCGCTGGCGGCGCTCCGCCGCGAGCATTTCGGCTTCATCTTCCAGCGCTACCATCTGCTCGGCGACTTGTCGGCCGGAGAGAACGTCGAGATTCCCGCGATCTACGCCGGCATGAAGGCCCGCGAACGCAGCACGCGCGCGGAGAAGCTTCTCGTCAGACTCGGCGTGCACGACCGCCGCGGCCATCGCCCGAACCAGCTCTCCGGCGGCCAGCAGCAGCGCGTCTCGATCGCGAGGGCGCTGATCAATGACGCCGAAGTCATCCTGGCCGACGAGCCGACCGGCGCGCTTGACCAGCGCAGCGGCGAAGAGGTGCTCCGGATATTGAGCGAGCTGCATCGCGAGGGACGGACCATCATCATCGTGACCCACGATGCCGGTGTCGCGGCCAGAGCCGAACGCATCATCGAGCTGCGGGACGGCAGGATCGTCGCCGACTGCCGCACGGCACCTGCGGAGATGCCGGTCGCCGCCACGGTCTCGCGGACCTCGCGGGACAGTGTCGCAGGCTGGTCCGGTGCATTGCGGCGGCTGCGGGAAGCGTCGCGGATGGCGCTGGTGGCGATGGCCGCGCACCGCTTGCGCGCGTTCCTGACCATGCTCGGCATCATCCTCGGCATCGCCGCGGTGTCGTCCGTCGTCGCGCTCGGGAATGCATCCCAGCGCAAGGTGCTGTCCGACATCGCCAATCTCGGCACCAACACGATCGAGGTGTTTCCGGGCAAGGATTTCGGCGACGCGCGCGCCGGCAAGATCAAGACGCTCGTCCTCGGCGATGCCCGCGCGCTCGAACGGCAGAGCTTCATCGCCGGTGTCACGCCGACCGTCTCGACCAGCACGACGGTCCGCTATCGCGGCAACGAATCCAACGTGCTGGTCAACGGGGTCGGCGAGAGCTATTTCCAGGTCAAGGGCGCCAAGCTGGCGAAAGGGCGTCTGTTCGATGCCGATGCGGTCCGCAACATCGAGCGGCAGGCGGTCATCGACGAGAACACCCGCAAGACCTTCTTTGGCGACGACCAGACCGCAGGCATCGGCCGCGTCATCTGGCTCGGCAAGGTTCCCTGCCGCATCGTCGGCGTGATCGCCCAGCAACAGGGCGGGTTCGGGTCGAACCAGAACCTCTCGGTCTATCTCCCCTACACCACCGTGCAGGCCCAGTTCACCGGCGACCGCGCGCTTCGCAGCATCCTGCTCCGGATCAGCGACGAGATCTCGACCGCGCTGGCGCAGGACGCGGTCACCACGCTGCTGACGCAGCGGCACAACACCCGGGATTTCGTCATCCTCAACACCGACGACATCCGCCGGACGATCACCAGCACCACCCAGACGCTGGCCTTCCTCGTGGCCTCGATCGCCGTCATCTCGTTGATCGTCGGCGGCATCGGCGTGATGAACATCATGCTGGTGTCGGTCTCCGAGCGGATCAGCGAGATCGGCGTCCGCATGGCCGTCGGCGCCCGGCGCAGCGACATTCTGCAGCAATTCCTGGTGGAGGCCACCCTCATCTCGTCCATCGGCGGCATCGCCGGCATCCTCGTCGCAATCCTGCTCGGCGTTGCCGCCAACATCGCGATGCCCGGATTTCAGGTCAGCTATTCGCTGTTCTCGATCAGCGCCGCGTTCCTGACCTCCACCGGCATCGGCGTCGCCTTCGGCTTTTTCCCGGCCCGGCGCGCCGCATTCCTCGACCCCGTAGTGGCGCTGAGCCGCGACTGACCATAGGATCGCACCATGACCGTCATTGCCCGGACCAGACAATCGTCCGTCAATCCATCAGCGACCACCACCGATGCGATCTCATTCATGACCAGCAGCACACCGAGCGTCTTGATCGTCGAAGACGACCAGCAGACCCGTGACCTCATCGCGCGCTATCTCGGCGAGCATGCATTCTCGGTCGGCACGGTCACGAACGGCCGGGAGATGGATCGCTACCTGTCGCAGAACCGGGTCGACCTGATCGTGCTCGACTTGATGCTGCCGGGAGAGGACGGCCTGAGCCTCTGCCGTCGCCTGCGCATGGAATCCTCCACGCCGATCGTCATCCTGACCGCGAAGGGCGAGGACCTCGACCGCATCCTCGGCCTCGAAATGGGGGCCGACGACTATCTGCCGAAGCCGTTCAATCCGCGAGAGCTTCTGGCCAGGATCAACGCAATCCTGCGCCGGCAGTCGAGTGGGCTTGCGGCGGGACGTACCGCAACGCGCCTCAAATTCCTCGGCTGGACGATCGATCTTCGCCTGCGCGAATTGCGCGATCCCGAAGGCGCGCAGGTGCCGCTGACCAGCGCCGAGTTCGATCTGCTGCAGGCGTTCTGCGAACGGGCGGGCCGTATTCTCAACCGCGACAGCCTGCTGAACATGACGCGCGGCCGGCCCGGCGGCGGCTTCGGCCGCAGCATCGACGTGCTTGTCAGCCGGCTGCGCCGCAAGCTCGACAGGACGGAGGGCACGTCCATGATCAGAACCGTCCGCACCGGCGGTTACATCTTCACGCCGGTGGTGGAGGAAACATGAGCCGCGCCGCCGACATGGTCGCGCTCTTCAGCTTCAGGCGGATCAGCGGCCAGATCGCAGCCCTGATCCTGGTCTCGCTGATCCTGATCCATGTCCTGCTCGCCGGATATTTCCTGTTCAACCGGCCGACGATCGCGCCGGACCGGCCGGTCCAGCAATTCGAGCTGATCGCGAGAATTCTCGGCAACACGGCGCAGCCGGAACGCGGCATCGTGCTGGAAAGCGTCGCCCGGACCTTTCCGGCGCTGAAGCTTCAGTTGAGTGAGGGCGCTCCCGCCTCGACAGCACCGCCGCCGCGTGGAGACTCCGCGACGCTTCCCTCGTCGCTCGACGGCCGGGTCGATCTCATTCGAGGCCCGACGGCGAACGACAATCGCGCGCGGTTCTCCCTGCCGAACGGCGACGTGCTCGAGGCCACGATCGGATCGCCGAAGATGCCTCCCTTCATCGGCGGCCTCTGGGCGAGCACGCTGCTGTTCCTGGTTGCGAGCGTGACGCTGCTCGGCGTGTGGGCCGGCCGCGCGCTCAGCTCGCCCCTGTCGGCGTTCGCACGCGCGGCGGAAGACTTCAGCCTGAGCCGCTCATCCGCGCCCCTGCCCGAAACCGGTCCCGAGGAGATCAGGTCCGCGGCGAAGGCGCTCAACAGGATGCGCGAGCGCATCACCACGCTGATGAACGACAGGACAAGGATGCTCGCGGCCATCAGCCACGACCTGCGCACCCCGATCACGCGGCTGCGGTTGCGCTCGGAATATATCGAGGATTCGATCCAGCGGGCGCAGACCGTTCGCGACCTCGACCAGATGCAGTCGATGCTGGAATCTGTGCTCACGCTGCTGCGGAGCGAAAGCGCCGCGAAGCCGACACTGGTCGACGTCGCCGCGCTTCTCCAGATGGTCTGCGAGCAATTTTCCGATTGCGGACACGCTGTGGTCTACGCGGGCCCCAACAGGGCCGCCTTCATGGTGCGGCCGGACGAAATCATCCGTGCGGTGACGAATCTCACCGAGAACGCCACGCGCTTTGGGACCAATGTGGTTGTCGAGCTCTCGACGGCCTCACATCAGATCGTCATCGACGTCTGCGACGACGGCCCCGGCATTCCCGACGAGAGGAAAGCAGCCATGCTGGAGCCGTTCGTGCGGGGCGAGGAAGCCAGGACCATGGACGAGACCGCGGGCTTCGGGCTGGGCCTCTCGATCGCGCAGGCGATCGTGACCGCGCATGGCGGAACGCTGCTGCTGCTCGACAACGAGCCGCAGGGCCTGCGCGTCCGCCTGCAGGTCCCGACCGGCGCGCCGACCTGACGATCCGCATCAGTCCGGAACGGCTAGAAATGCCGCCAACCTCCGGAAGCGGTTCAAAAGGCGGGCAGCTGCCCCGGCAATTTGTCCTTGATGAGTTGACGGATCGTCTCGTTCTGATAGGCGCGCACCAGCCGCGCGACCCACGGCGAATCCTTGTCCTTCTCGCGCACGGCGATGAAGTTGTTGTAGGGATTGTCGACGGAGGATTCGAGCGCGATCGAATCCCTGCCGGGAATGAGTCCAGCCGGGACCGCGTAATTCGTGTTGACGACCGCGGCGTCGACGTCGTCGAGGCTGCGCGGCAGCAGGGCGGCGTCGATCTCGCGAATCCTGAGATTCTTCGGATTGCCGGTCACATCGAGCGTCGTCGGCAGTATCCCGACGCCACCCTTGAGCTGGATCAGCTTCTGGGCCTGAAGCAGGAGAAGGGCGCGCCCGCCGTTCGAGGGATCGTTCGGAATGCCGATCGAAGCGCCGTCCTTGATCTCTGCGACCGACTTCAGCTTCTTGGAGTAGAGACCGATCGGGGCGACGATGGTGTTGCCGACCGGAACGATCTTGTATCCCCTCGTCTTGATCTGGTTATCGAGAAACGGCTTGTGCTGGAAGGCATTGGCATCGAGGTCGCCCGCATCGAGCGCCGCATTGGGCAGGAGGTAATCGTTGAACACGACGACCTGAACGTCGAGACCGTCGCCGGCGGCAATTTCCTTGACCTTGGCCCAGATGATCTCGGCGTCGCCGCCCGATATTCCCACCTTGACTTTCTGGTCCGCGAGCGCGGGAGCCGCAAAGAGAGAGAGCGCGGCGATCAACGACAACAAACGAGATTTCATGTCTTGCAACTTCTGATGCTTCAAACGAGGAAGCCCTCAGTATGAGCAAAAGCGCCAGCACCGACAATGAAACGCTAAACCAAAATTGGCTGCGCGAATGGAAGATCCGTTCTCGTCTCGCCGTCGCGCGAGCACGCCGCTGTCAGTCGGTCGAAAATCCGAACGGGACACTCAGCGTCCTGAAGTCGTCCGGCAGGAGCTCACGGCCGATCGGAAGGGCGGACCGGGCCGCGCATTTCGGGCGGTGACAGACGCGGCACGCGACGCCGACGGGCGTCGGCTCGTCCGCGGGCGGTCCCTGTCCGTCGCGCGTGTAGATCAACTGGCCGGCGTGCTCGGCGGCGCAGCCGATGGCGATGGCGCGCTCGACGCGGATCGCGCCAAACGAACCGCCGCCGGCGGTCACGGTGCGGGCGATCGAGAAGAAGCGCTTGCCGTCGGGCAGTTCGAGCCACTGCGTGACGATCTGGCGTGGCGTCTTGAAGATGTTGTGCACAGACCAGAGCGGACAGGCGCCTCCCTGCTTCGCAAACGGGAATCCGGCGCCATCGAGCAGCTTCGACATGTTGCCGGCCGGATCGACCCGGATCAGGAAGAACGGGATCTTCTCGAGGCCCGGCCTCTGCAGGGTCGTGATGCGATGCGCGGTCTGCTCGAAGCTGGTGCCGAATTGACGCGCCAGCGCTTCCAAATCGTAGCGGCGCGCCTCGACCGCCTTGGCGAAGGTCGAATACGGCATGATGAGCGCGGCGGCGGCGTAGGCCGCAAGAGCCCTGCGCGCCAGCAGCTCGGCGCTCTTGCCGGTGAACTTGCCGGCTTCGAGCGCTGCGCCGATCTCGTCATCCATTTCGAGATAGGCCAGTTGCTTGGCGAGTTCGAAATTGAGGCTTGCGGTATCGAGGGAGTCTTCGAGCAGGAGCTGGCGGCGATGAAGATCCAGGCGCCTCACTGATCCCAGCATCACGCTGGGCGGCAGATAGCGGACCTGGAGGTTGTGACGAACGCGAAGCCGCTCGATGAATCCGGCCGACCCCGACGGCATTTGGGCGAGGCGCTCGGCGGCATCGTCGAGGTTGGCGAAGTTGTTGCGGCGCGCGGCGAGAAACCGCCTGACTTCGGCAACCGGATCGTTGGCATCGAAGCCGTCCTGTCCCGCGACCGACGCCGCGCCGCTCCGCGCCGATCCTCCGCGCTCCGCCAGCGCCAACTGTTCTTCGCGATAGGCCGTATAGAGGCGCAAGAAGGCTTCGGTCATTCCGGGATAGCTGACGGCAAGGTCGCTGATCTCGAGGGCGGGAATGTCGATGTCGGCGAACATCGGATCCTTCAACACCGACTGCATCCGGGCGGTGTGATCGGCCCCTCCATCGCCGGCGAGGTCCGCGAGGTCGATCTTGTAGGTGCGGGCAAGGCGAAGCAGCATGTCCGCTGTCACCGGCCGCTGATTGCGCTCCAGCAGCGCGACATAAGGGGCGGAAATCTCCAGATCGGCAGCCATATCGGCTTGGGTCAGCCCCAGTTCGCGCCGAAGCCGCCGCAATCGCGGCCCCATGAACACGGAACGGGCGCTGGTGGTCGTCATAAGGGGTTCCCGCCATTTGTAATGTTCTTACAACAATACACGACTTTCCTGTAAAGTATGACAAGTTTTCTGCGGGATGGCTAGTGGTCGGCTGCGGGGTGCGTACAACCGAACCCAGATTTGTCGTCACCGAAGGGATCACCGACATGAACTTCCAACCGCGTGGGATCAGCGACCGGGCCATCGAGGGACCGGCTTCCTATCAGAGCGAGATCGAGGCGGCCGAAGCGCTGCTCAAGACCAAGGACACCTGGAACGGCGTGACCGCCGAGGCGGTGGCGCGCATGCGCCTGCAGAACCGCTTCAAGACCGGCCTGGACGTCGCGCGCTACACGGCGGCGCTGATGCGCGCCGACATGGCGGCCTATGACGGCGACCCGACCAAGTACACCCAGTCGCTCGGCTGCTGGCACGGCTTCATCGCGCAGCAGAAGCTGATCTCGGTCAAGAAGCACTTCGGCACGACCGATCGCCGTTATCTCTATCTCTCCGGCTGGATGATCGCGGCGCTCCGCTCCGAGTTCGGACCGCTTCCGGACCAGTCGATGCACGAGAAGACCTCGGTGCCGGCCCTGATCGAAGAGCTCTACACCTTCCTGCGCCAGGCCGACTCGCGTGAGCTGAACGACATCTTCCGCAACCTCGATGCCGCCCGCAAGGAAGGCGACAAGGCGAAGGAAAAGGCGCTGATCGAGAAGATCGACAACTTCCAGACCCACGTCGTGCCGGTCATCGCGGACATCGACGCCGGCTTCGGCAATGCCGAGGCGACGTACCTGCTCGCCAAGAAGATGATCGAGGCAGGCGCCTGCGCGCTCCAGATCGAGAACCAGGTCTCGGACGAGAAGCAGTGCGGCCACCAGGACGGCAA
>NZ_JASGFS010000014.1:0-122127 GCF_047605465.1 Bradyrhizobium sp.
CATGCGACTGAAAATCGCAGTGTCGGTGGTTCGATTCCGCCCCTGGGCACCATTACCCCCTCCCACGGTTGAACATCCCGGCTCATAGTGCACCAAAAACCCTGTTTTCATAGGGTCTGAGTGCGCATGCCGATCCGCGGCGATCCCTTGCGTCACCACAATCTGGGGGTATTTATGGGGGTGTCCCCTGTAGAACCCGAAAGCGATACCCCCATGGCGTTATCGGACTTCTCCATCCGCAGCGCGAAGCCGCGTCAGAAGCCTTTCAAGATATCGGATAGCGGCGGTTTGCACCTGTTAGTGCAGCCTGGCGGCGGCAAGCTCTGGCGATTGAAGTACCGCTTCGGCGGCAAGGAGCGGCTTCTCTCCTTCGGACCCTACCCGGCGACGGGCCTTGCCGACGCAAGACAAAAGCGCGACGGAGCCAAGAAGCTTCTCGCGTCCGGGGTCGATCCGTCGGAGGAACGGCGCAAAGAGAAAATCGCGACCGCCATATCCCAGAACAACACGTTCGGCGCGATCGCCTCGGAATACATCGCCGGGAAGGAAACAAGCGGCACCGCTGCCACGACAATCAGCAAGTTAAAATGGTTGCTCGAAGATCTGGCTGCTCCACTGGCCGAGCGTCCGATCTCAAGCATTACACCGGCCGAGTTGCTCGACCTGCTCAAGCGGGTGGAGAAAAGCGGCCGCCGAGAGACCGCCCGCCGCTTGCGTGGCACGATCAGCAGTGTGTTTCGCTTGGCCGTGGTCACCCTGCGGGCCGAAACCGACCCGACCTTCCCCTTGCGCGGCGCGTTGCTCGCACCCGTGGTCGAACACCGGGCGGCTATTCTCGACGAACGAAAGCTTGGGGCGCTGTTGCGGACGGTCGATGATTATGATGGCTGGCCCACCATCACGGCTGCGCTCAAGTTCATGGCGCTGACCTGCGCGCGTCCGGGTGAAGTCCGTCTCGCGCGCCGTGACGAGATCGATTTCGAGAAAGCGATGTGGCGCATTCCGGCCGAGAGGATGAAAATGCGGCGTCCCCATGACGTGCCATTATCACGTCAGGCCATTGCCGTTCTTAAGGACATCTGGTCCTTGTCTGAGCACGGCGAGCTGATATTCCCGTCGGTGCGCTCAAATCGCAAGCCGCTGTCGGAGAACGCGTTCAATTCCGCGCTACGCCGCATGGGGTACTCCAAGGATGAAATGACAGCCCACGGATTTCGGTCGTCGGGTAGCACCATTCTGAACGGTCGTGGCTTCGATCCTGATGTCATCGAAGCCGTCCTCGCGCATCAGGACGAAAACGAAGTGCGGCGCGCGTACAATCGCGCCAAATACTGGCCGGAACGCGTCAAGCTGATGCAGGCCTGGGCAGATCTCCTCGATGAATTCCGCGCACTGCGTCGAAGGGAGACGAGGCAATCAACACAAACAGTTGATCCGATTATTTCCTGACACATAGTGACTCACGAGCGCGCAAGAGACCGCATGGCCGAGCATGGTGTAACGGTGAAATCCGCGCAGCCGTAGCCAAATCGAAAGTCTTCAACAAGGGGACTTTCATGCCAATCAACGCGGGATTGTTTTCAAGCGAGACGCCGGAATGGGCAACGCCGCAACCAGTTTTCGATGCGCTTAACGCGCGTCATGGACCGTTCCTGCTTGACGTCTGCGCCACGCAAGAAAACGCAAAATGCCAACGCTATTTTACGATCAAGGAAAACGGCCTCTGCCAGACGTGGTCCGATAATAACTGGATGAATCCACCCTATGGGCGAACCATTGGAGAGTGGATTGAAAAGGCCTTTCGCGAGGCGCTGCTTGGCAGGCAGACAGTTGCGCTGCTGCCTGGTCGCACCGACACCCGTTGGTTTCATGAATTCATCTACGGGCGGCACGAAACACAATTTCTGTGTGGTCGGCTCAAATTCGGCGGCTCAAAGAACAGTGCGCCGTTCCCGTCGATGGTGGTGATATTCAGCCCAGGAAGCCGACGAAGCGGATCTTCGCCGAAGGAAAGTGCAAATTCGCCGTAAGAAATGGTTTTATGCTACCGAGGCGGACGGAAGGCCCGCAATGGCCGCGACAAAATAGCCTATCTCTTAAAGGATATCGGAACACTAGTTTCGATTTGGATCCTCCCAGTAAAATCCATCATCCACCTGAGTGAGGGTGTCGAGTGACGAAGACGCCTGTTATCGTGCCGGCCGGCGCCCACACGCAAACATCGCTCGCCAGGAGAGAACGTCTAAGCTTTGCGCTGGAGTGTGCAGGAAGGCCAATTTTGGCTTTTGCAGCAATCTCGATCTCGGCCGCCAAGAAGCTCTGTGAAGAAGATTGGTTTCTCAACGAGCTTTGCCGATTTCAGAGTAATGGATCGCCACTTTGGGATGGCAAGCAAGCGCTCATGGTTCGTGCGGCAACAGCGCCCGAACATGCCGAGGTTCTCGTCGAGCACAACGACCAGTTCATGCACGACGAGGATACAAAGTACACATTCAGCTTTCTGGTCTGCGTAGATCCCGAGAAAAACTGAATCGATCAACGTCAAATCGCGGACAGACATCGCTTAAGTTTGGGGGGCGGCCGAAAGGTGCTCCCGCTCCGCCTGACATTTTCCGAGGATGACGATCGCGGGTCGGTTTCAATGCCGGAACCGTTGCGCGTGTGCAACAGGAAAGCACAACGGATTACTAATGGACTGATTCTATCTCCATCCACCATCGGCCCCACTACCCGACGCGCCCAATGTTGGCTAACGCCTGGAGCTAACATTATTCGCATTGGGGGTGAGTGAAATGGAGCGGTCTGTGGCCAAGGCTGTTTGTCTTGGAGCTGTATGTGTTTGCATGCTTTCGGTTGGGAATAATGCATTAGCTCAATCGGCAGGTGAACCGCAGAGCCAAGTTCAAGCAAAGGGCCCGGCAACTCTTCCTCCAGTCGTCGTTGCCGCACCTGTCTCACAGAAGCGCTCACGGCCAATAAGCCAGAGAGCCAGCCGTAGCTCCCCTCACGCAAACCGATCGCGCGTGGTCACCGTGCGCCAAGAGCCGACGACTATTGCTCCAGCGGCTGCAGGTCCAGAAGCGGCCGTTCGACGCGAGCAAGGCTACGTGCCGCAAACTGGAGCTGCCGCAACGAAATCCGCTACGCCGCTCGTAGAAACGCCACAGTCAATCTCAGTCGTCACCAAGCAACAGATCGAAGACCAGCAACCGCAAAATGTTCGCGAGGCACTTCGTTATACGCCAGGCCTCGTTTCCGAATATCGAGGTGCAGGCGGCACCCGTTACGATACCATTCTTTATCGTGGATTTGGTGGCGGCGTGAATTATGACTACTCCTACCTCGACCAATTGCGTCTCCTGGGAGCCAATTACCTCGTTCCGCAAATCGATCCGTACATGCTCGATCGGATTGAAGTCTTAAAAGGCCCCGCGTCCGTCCTTTTTGGACAAGGAAATCCCGGCGGTCTCGTCAATCTTGTGAGTAAGCTACCGACTGCGCAGCCGTTCCATGAGGTCATTGTCCAGGGAGGGACATACGGCCGCATTCAGGGAGGCTTCGATTTTGGTGGGCCTATCGATAAGGAGGCGACTTGGCTTTATCGCTTGACCGGCATCGGCCGTATGGCTGATTCCCAGGTTGATTTCGCGAAAGAGCAACGTGTAGCGATCGCGCCTGCCATAACATATCGCCCCGACGCCGACACTAGCATCACTCTGTTGGCGAAGTACCAGCACGATCCGTATGGCGGATATTTTGGCTTCTTGCCGGCTGCAGGCACCGTGTTGCCCCTGGCAAACGGCAGCCGTATTCCACGCAATTTCTTCGATGGTTCTCCCCAATACGATCAGTTCGATCGGACCGAGGCCAGCATTGGCTATAAGTTCGACCATCGCTTCGACAATATGTTCTCGGTGGCGTCGAGTCTTCGCTACATGCATCTCGATCTTGATTACAAGAGCGTCTTCACCAGTCCGCGTGGTCTAAACACTACCGATCCGAACAACCCATCGCTTTATCGGAGCGCGATCTTCAATAGATCCCATGGCGATGCTTTAACAACCGATAATCATGGCGAGATCAATCTCGCAACCGGACCCGTTTTGCATAAGATCCTTGTCGGAGTTGACTATCAGCAGCTCAACTATGCCGAAGTGCAAGGATCGGGAACAGCTCCTTCTCTTTCGATCTATAATCCTGACTACTCGCTTGCGATCCCTACACCGAGCACCACGGTCGATGCGACGCAGCTCCTGCGTCAGGTCGGGCTGTACGTCCAAGATCAAATCCGTATCGAGAGATTGACGCTTTTGACCGGTGTTCGCCAGGATTGGGCGGACAATGATCGCACCGATCGCCTATCACCGCCGGCGGTCTATCAGCTCGATAAGGCGACCACTTGGCGAACCGGTGCAATCTATAATTTCGACAGCGGATTGGCTCCCTACGTCACCTACTCGACGTCATTCCAGCCCAATAGCGGTGCAGACGTTTCAGGTAATCTTTTTAAGCCGACGACCGGCCAGCAGATCGAAGGTGGCGTTAAGTACCAGCCGGTCGGCTATAACGCACTTCTAACGGCCGCGGTTTACGATTTAACACAACAGAACGTGCTGGTGACCGACCCCGCCAACACAAATTTCAATATTCAGACTGGCGAGGTGCGGACGCGCGGTCTCGAACTGGAGGCGCGTGCAACCGTTCAACCCGGGTGGTCTTGGATCGCTTCCTACGCATACATGGACAACATCAACACAATCAGCACTACGGCTCAAGGCAAGCATCCGACCTACGTGCCGGATCAAACCGCGGGAATTTGGCAAGATTATACGTTCCAGTCGGGACAACTTGCAGGGTTCGGCTTTGCCACTGGCGTTCGCTATGTCGGTCGGAGTTTTGCTGATGCAGCGAACACGATCACGGTACCCTCCGTCTTACTGTTCGATGCAGCGGTGCACTATGACTTCGGAGTTAGATTCCCAACGCTAAGAGGGTGGCGTGCACAAGTGAACGCTCAAAATCTCTTCGATAAGACCTACGTTTCGGCCTGCGCAACTGCTACAAAATGCTTCTACGGTCTCGGCCGTACCGTAGTTGGCACGCTTGCGTACCGATGGTGAACCTTTAGAGAAAGTCCGTGCTGTCGACACAAAAGATCAGGTTTTGGCGGGCGATCCATACATGGACCAGCCTGATCTGCACGCTATTCTTGCTGATGTTGGCGCTGACAGGATTGCCTCTAATATTTCATGACGAAATTGATGAGTGGTTCGGGAAGCTCCAACTCTCGGCTGAAACATCGAGCGCTAGCTCAGCCGATTTCGATGCAATCGTGCGGGAGGCGCAGGCAGTCTATCCGAAGCTTGCGGTCCGCTATCTCATTTGGGACAAAGACCTGCCGGGCGTTGTAAAGGTCAATATGGCGGCATCGATAGATGCACCTCGCGGAAAGGCAACGTTTTTATCTCTTGAGGAGGCTACTAGTCGCGTCCTAGACCCTCAGCCAGGGCGTAGCAGTGCGATGACGTTTATATTGCAACTTCATACCGATATGTTTGCCGGTGACGTTGGAAGTGTGTTTCTCGGTTTGATGGGAGCGCTATTTGTAATCAGCCTCGTGTCGGGCGTCGTGCTTTATGCGCCTTTTATGCGAAAACTGCATTTTGGAACTGTCCGCGCCGAACGCGGGCGAGCTATCAAATGGCTCGACCTTCATAACTTGCTCGGAATTACGACGACAGCCTGGCTGCTTGTGGTTGGATTGACGGGCGTCATTAACACGCTTGATTCATTTATCTTTCGATATTGGCGATCCGATCAACTCGCGCAAATGGTTGCACCCTATAAGGCAATGCCGCCTCCAGCGCGGATTGGATCCGTAACGGAAGCAATTTCGAAGGCGAAGGAAGTATCGCCCGATCGGACCCCGAGTTTCTTGGCTTTTCCAGGAACGTTTTTCAGCAGTAAACACCACTATGCAGTTTTTATGCGAGGGAAGACGCCGCTTACATCGCAGATACTCGAGCCAGTGTTAGTTGACGCGGAGACGCTTCGTGTTACGGAAAAGCGAACGCTTCCTTGGTACGTCCTGGCGCTCGAATTGTCACGACCACTGCACTTTGGAGACTACGGGGAAATGCCCCTCAAAGTAATTTGGGCAGCATTGGATGCTGTCGCTATCGTCGTCATTGCAAGTGGGCTTTATCTTTGGGTTAAAAAACGCATGCGGCCGACAAAGAACGCTTAATGCTATCTTGGTCGCGCAAACACCGACAGATAGTGATGGAACGGCTCACCGTTAGGCGGTTAGGTAGATCTCCAATCTTGGAGCCCGCCATGTCCGCGCAATTATAATTCACGCCCCAAGTCGGGCGACGGATTTTGGCGGCGCCAAGCCTCCATGTCGCGCCGGATTTGTTCGGATCGTGAAATCTGCTCTTGGCCGGCGCCCGTAGCGGCGTCATTAAATTCACGCGTCGGCTCGGCCTGTTCCCGCTTTTGTGTTGGCACGAACCGGGGCGGCGGTGGATTTTCCATCTCGTCGATGAGGTGGTCTTTGGCCCGGGCGAACGTTACGTCCTTCCGAGCCAAACGCTGATGGCTGCGTTCTGCTTCCCGTTCCGTTGCCTGGCGGTCGCGAAGTGTGTGGAAGCGCTCCCGGTGGATGACCCAAATCCGATCCGAGAGCAGCTTGGCCGCGCTCTTTTCCTCTCGCGCCAATTCCCGGCGTTCGCGCTCGTGTATTTGCCCGAGGGATTTGGCGAGGTGCTTGCGAGAGAAAATCAGGCGAGTCATTCGGCGGAACGTCAGCGGCTTCGCGTGCGCCAAACGATGACGGTTCTTGTAAACGAACACGGCCCGCTCCAAAGGATGCGTAGCGCTTCGGTCTACCAAATGCGCTTCGCGCCGCTGAGCTTTGTAAAGCTCACGCCATTGCGGCCGATAGGCGCGCTTATTGTGCGCCCGGGCATTGTCAATTGCCGCACGCGTGTCCTGGTCGAGCGCGTCGCGCTCGCGTATTTGTCGGTCCCATGTGACGCCGCGTTCGAATTTGTGCTTCAGATCCAATTCGGCCCGCAGCCGCTTCATGCGATCGACGACGTCCTTTCGATCGAACCAGTGCGGCCGACTTGGCGATTTATCCTTTATGGGAACGAACGGCGCCGGCTTCACTTCGATTCCGGCCGCGCCGAGTAATCGGGTCGCCACCGACTCCTTCTTGCGCATTTCCCGGACCTTGCGACGCTGTTCGTTGTTCTTGACCCGCTCCTCGCAGTGGATGCGGCCCTGCGCGCGTTCGTAATTTTCCGCCCATTCGGATAGGCGCTCCTTCGAGAACTTCAGCGCTGCCGTGCGTCCGGTATAGGGGTGAATCGTGTTCGCAACGATATGGACGTGAGGGTGGCTTTTGTCGTCATGGGCGACGATGAGCGCTTCGTGCTCGTCGAGGCCAAGCAGCTTCAGGCTATCGAGCGCAGCCGCCTTCATCTGTTCTGAGGTCGGTTTGTCGTCGGCATGCCAAGCCAGCGTGTAATGCAATACCGGCTTATCGTTTTTCCGTCCGCGCGCCGATAGGCCGGCATTAGCCTTAAGCTGGCCCTGATTTCGGAAGGTTTCGTACATTTCAAACCAGGCGGCGTCCGGATCCGTGTGCAAATTTTGCAGCATGATCCAGTCGACGCGATCATTGGTCTTCGCGTTCGGATCGTGCAGCACGTACGTGCACGACCCTTTGAAACTCTTGCCGCGGGCCTGAAGGCGCGGAATCATTTGCAGTGGTCCTATCTTTGAGGGTGCGAATGCGCTGCGCGAGGAGTTCGTCTCGGATCAGGAGTCGCAGGAGCGTGCTGAGTTCGTGCGCCACCTTTTCGATATTCTCCGGCGCCGGCACCGTCGTCACGATGGCATCGAGCGCGCCGGCGATACGTTTGAGTTCGGCGATTGTGGCTGGATGAATCGCACCTGGTGCGTGGTCGTGGGTCTGGACATAACCCTTGCTGAGATAGCGCTCGGCAAGGCCCGCAAGGCTGACGCCCAGTTGTGCGGCCTCCGCGCTGAGGCGCGCGTGTTCTGATGGCGTAACGCGCACAGTGACAACGTGTGTACGTGCGGCTTGCTGATAAGTTCGTGGCCTTGCCACTGACGCCTCCATGAAGGTTGGTGGGTTCGGGGCGCGCCGCGCCCTGACCGGGAAGGGGTCCGGGGAAACGGAGCGGAGCGGTTTCCCGGGCTCGAAAGGGATTTGGAATTCGAATCCGGAACGGATATGGATTCCAAATCCACATCTCGCTACTCCTCTTCAGTCTAAGCGCTTCACTCATGGGTAGAACTTTTCGTATTGTCTTTATCCGGAGACTTTTTCTGGCTTATGCCAGTTTTATTTTTTTTGTAACGCGGCGTCTCATCTTCGGACGTGCAGTCGCATGCTTGAACATGCAGCCACGTTTACTTCGATGATCTTCGTTCACAGCTAACTGGGCATCGCCGAAGAACTTGCAAGAGCGCAGGCCGGACCGGCGTCACGCCGGACGGGGGCGCTCTCCGCTAAACAACGGAGGCCTTATGCTTGACGATGTTTTTCCGCCGCGCGGCTTGGGACTTTCTGAGCACGCCAACACGCCGCCGTCTCAGACGTGGGGACATCCTTGGGAGCTTGGTTCGAATTGGGATTGGCAGCCCGGTAAGCTGCTGCTTGGTCAATGGCAGGGGCGTGCTATCGGCATCGAAGACGATCGTCACGGTGTCACGATTGCCGGGGCGCGGTCGGGAAAATCTACGACCAGCCTTATTCCGAATCTTCTGCGCTATCCGGGGTCGGTCGTGGTCATCGATCCCAAAGGCGAATTGGCGCGCGCCTGTGCCGCGCGTCGGGCGGCCATGGGACAGCGCGTCTTTGTGCTCGATCCGTTTTCCGAAACCGGAATACCGACGGCGTCCTATAATCCGTTCAGCGAGTTGGGTTTTGGAAAGTCGCTACACACCGCAGCCGACGCCGCGCAGCTGGCGGACGCGCTGATTGTCAGCAATCCGCGAGATCCGCACTGGACGGATTCGGCGAAAAATCTGGTACGCGGGCTCGCGCTACATCTCCTGTCGTCATCTTTGTTCGTGACGTTGCGAGAGGTGCGCCGGCTTCTGAACGGGACGCCGGCCGAACTGGATCGCCTGTTCAAGGCGATGGCCAATTCCCGCGCCTTCGACGGCGTCGTTGGCAATATTGGGTCCGCCTTTCTCGGTAAATTGCAGGCCGGCGGCCGCGAGCTTCAGGGCATTCTCTCGACGGCGCAGGAGCAAACCGCGCCGCTCGACGATATCGTGGGCATCACCGATAGCTCGGATTTCGGCCTGAGCGATTTATACAAGGGCGACACAACGATCTTCCTGGTGCTGCCCGGCATGCGCATGGGAACGCATTACCGGTGGCTGCGCCTGATGGTGCAGCAGGCGCTTTGCGCGGTGGAGCGCAACGCGGTCCCGCGCGGCGGCCTCCCGGTCTGGTTCGTGTTGGAGGAGTTTCCGGCGCTAGGCCATATGCGATCGATTGAAACCGCCGCCGGACTGATGGCGGGTTTCGGCGTAAAGCTCTGGGCGGTGCTGCAGGATCTTACCCAGCTTCAAACCCACTACCCAAAATCCTGGGAGACCTTTCTGGGAAATGCCGGCTTTATTCAGGCGTTCGGGAATGCGGATGTAACCACTACAGAACATCTTTCGAAATTGCTTGGCATGACGCAAGTCATGGATCGGCACGATATTCGTGTATCAGGATCCGCGTTAAGCCACGGCGATACCGGCCGGCGGGAAAATCCGCGCAGTGTCCGCTTGCTCGATCCCTACGAAATCACGCGCTGCTTTTCACGCGAGAGCAACCGGCAATTGGTCATCGTGCCAGGCCGTCCGCCCCTTTATATGCACCGGCTGCCGCGCGATGCGTAAGTTCGAAACAGAAATCATCCGCGAATATGATGCGGAAGGCCGCCTGTCGGCTGCGGGCTTGCGCTGGGTGGAAGCGCGATATGGTGTGCTCGCGGTCGGCGGGGCAATCTTTTGGTTGGCAGTTTACGTCGCGGCAGTGTTGGCAATTACAGCCATTTGCATGGGCGGTGCGGTCGGACTTGTCAAACCGACCGCGAGCGCAGGTCTCACGGCCTTGGCGGCGGTCATGATGCTGCGACGGTGGGGCTTGCGTGAGCGGGCGGCGATTTTTCATTTTGACCACATCGCTGTGCCCTTCGGCCAGCCGCGCGCGCGAAAAAGCCGACGGCTGGAAGTCGCGATCGGCGAGGCCGCCAATGTCGAAGTGTGGCGCAGCGGCTACGAATTCTGGCTGTTGGTCTACACGCGCAGCGCCGACGCGTATGTGCTGGGTCGGGGATTGAACGAATTCCAGGCGCGCAAGGTCGTGACGCTATTGAGTCACGCCCGCGACGATTTGCGCGGAAGTCTGACCCGACATCAATCCAATCAGCCGAGCGCGCGTCGGATTATCGAATGAAATTCTTTCCACCATCAATATGCAGGAGGTGACCATGGATCAGAGACTTGTCCGTATTCGCGAATTAATCAATCAGAAGGAGGCGATCGATACTGAACTTGCCGGACTGATTGGCGCTCGGGGTGAGATCCCAAAGCGCGGACGACCGCGCAAGGCCGAAGCGAGCGATGGCGCTTTTGCGCCAAGCGAGAATGGCGCGATGGCCGATACTGAATTGGAACGGTAGACGAAAGCCCCGAGCACATTTGCAGGCGCTCAAAATGAAGCGGCGCCGCTTCCAAGCGGCGCCGCCTTTTGAGGTCCATCAGGTCGATGGGCCTGAGCGCTCCGGCGCTGTCGAGGTGAAGGGGTCATCGCTGACCCCCGTTGCCTCGTTCTTGTCTTCCGACACTTCGCGGATGACGGTACGGCCGGTCGCCGGATAAGCGTCGAATTTGAGGTTGAAGCCTTTGCCGTCGCGGTTGGGCCACGCGGCGCCAATGCGGATCCAGCGGGTTTTTTCTCCCTCACCGATCACCTGATAAATGGTGTGCGTGGGGCGTTTGGATTCGTTCGTTATGTTGCTCATGTTGGTCTCCATTCTTTTGGTTCTGGCCGAGCACCGCGCCCGGCCGATGAAACCGTGAAGACCACGCCGAAGGACGCGGGGTCACACCGGCAACACGGGAGCGAAGCGAATGGAGCGGGCGGCCGGTTGACCCAAGAGCGGACTGGCGTGGTTAGGTTCATCGTCAAGGCCGGGTGTGCATCGCCCGAACGAACCGCATGGAATGGAGACAGGGGTACGTCACGGATGCGAGGGTCCGCACGCACTGACGCAGGAAAAGATAGGTGATAAAGGCCCTGGCATCTCATCGGCACGCCGAAGCCGCGCGCAAATCAACCGCTCGCTTATTCGCGCCGGGATAATTCATAACACAGCGCAGTGTCGTGAAGGCAACGGCGGATTTCAGCCATTTGTCATGAGTTTGTTGACCGCACGTTCGCAAGCCGCGTACCATTGAAGATGAGGTGGGCGATGTCGTCCGCCTCGGGGGGCGTCAAAACCCACAGTTGATGCGGCGGACACAGCCGGAATGTGTCGCTTCTCGGTCTCACGGCCGGGGGGCGGCGTTGAATGTCCAAGCCTCGCGGCCAAAGAGCGCCGCGCCGTTTTCATCAACACGGTTTTGAACTCCCGGCCACCAGCCCAGCAAGTGCTGCCGGTCTGGTCGGCTATTGACCCGGGGGTTGATTGGAAAGATCGCATTTTGCATTTGTTTCTTTGATGGGGCTGGCCGTTCTGCTGCCCTTCTCCGCCATCGCCGCGCCGGTCGCGTCGGCGACGTCATGCGTAGTCAATCCCAAAGACGCGGTCAACGAAGCGCGGAGGGCGCTGGGGACGCCGTCTTCCGCTGACGATCAAGCGGCTCTGTTTTTCCTGATTGAAGCTGTCGCCGCGCTGAATGCGAAGCTTGAGGGCTTGCGCGACGGCAGCGTGCCGTTTGCTGGAGCAATCTATGCGCCAAAGGGCGTGGTCATGAAGAAAAGCCCGCCAAGTGAGGTGCGTTGATTTGGCGATATGTGCCCAGTGTCCGGCCGCTTGGCCCGATTTACCCACAACGATCGCTGTCGGGCGGCCGGACACTGGCCATCATGCTGGCGGCGATCCTGCTTCTGGCTGAGCCTCGCTCTGCCGGTGCGGCGTGCAGCCAACCGGGCGCAGAGGAGGGAGACGTCATGTACAATGCCGACTACAAGCTTGTGCAATATTGCGATGGCACGCGCTGGATCTCCATGGGCGGCGGCGTCACCGACATGCGTATCGGAACGCTTGCGGCCAACCGATGGTGCGTGGCGAACGCCGCCGGCACCGGACTTGAGTGCACGCAAGATAAGCCGATCACCGACGTGACGTTGACAGGCGACGTGATAGGGACGGGACCGGGCGTGGTCGCAACCACCATCGCAAGCCAGGCCGTGACTACGGTTAAGCTGGCGGACGCCAATGTCACCTACGCCAAACTTCAGCCTACCCAAGCCGCCGGCGTGTTGCTGGGACGTGGCGCGGGAGCGGGTGCCGGCATGGTGCAGGAGTTGACGCTGGGGACAGGGCTTTCGCTGGCGGGCACTGTGTTGAGCGCGGCGGCCTCGTCGGCGAACGCCGCTGGCCCCGCCGGCGCGGTCCAGTTCAATGACGGCGGCGCATTCGGCGGTGTCTCTGCTTTCACCTATAGCGGCAGCGTGGGCCTGAATGTCCAAAACGGCAATGCGTCGGGCACAGCCATCAACGCCGGAACGACCGGCGCGACGGCAACGGCAATTAACGCCAGCAGTTCAGCGACAGCTGTTAACGCCACCACCACGGGAGCTACTGGGACGGCCATCGGCGGCACCGCCACGGGTGCGTCGGCAACGGCCATCAACGCCAATGCCTTGGGAAATGCCGGCACCGCCCTGAGGGGCCAGGCCACTGGCGCGAACGCGTATGCCGTCTATTCGCAGGGACGCATGCATGTGACGGGCGCACTGACGACAGCCGCCGAGGTTACGGTTGGCAAGAGCCTGACGCTCACGCCGCAGGCCGGGCTTGCAGCGCCGGTGATGCCATGACCAGCGGGGTATATTGAAACGCGAGAATATGCACAGCATCCGCCCGCCTGGCGCCACACCCCCTGATGAGCGGTCGTTGGGCGGGCGGACCCTGTGCATGGCGTTGGCGGCGATCGCGCTGCTTGCGGGCGTGTCGCCCGCGCGCGCGGATTGTCCCGCGCCGCCCCTGGGCGATCCGTCGGACATGGTGGTGAGCTTCCTGAAAGCCAGCGGTACGCAGGCGGCGTCGGCCAACCTGTTCGCAGCGCCGGTCAAGCAAGGAATGCTTATTTACGACAGCACGGCGAACCGACTGAAATACTGCGACGGGGCGGCCTGGAAAGCGCTGATGGACGCGGGCTCCGTCGCGGGCACGCTGGCCGGTCTGTCCGATGTCGATTTGACCGGCATCAGCAATGGCAAGATTTTGATATTCGACGGCAACGCCGGAAAATGGGTAGTCGGCAACGCGCCCGCGGCAGATGCGGCCGGTACCGCAAACGAAGTGCAGTTTCGCGACAGCGGCACGGGCGCGTTCGATGCGGATTCCGGCTTTGTCTATGACAAGGTGAACCAACGTCTGGGCATTGGCACTGTGATGCCATCGCCAAGCGCGGCGCTTGATGTCGCATCGACCAGCCGCGGCCTGCTGCCACCGCGCATGACGAGCGCACAGCGCACGGCGATTGCAACACCGGCCACAGGTCTGGTCGTTTACGACACCGACCTTAACGCGCTCTACGTCAGGACGGCGTCGGCCTGGACATCTGTGGGATCGGGCGGGTCCGGCACAGGGCGCGCCGGATCAGGCACGTTTTTGTTCGCCGGCGGCAATTGCGAGACCGCAGGCACCGCATGCGCGATCGATATTTCATCGGTGGGTTTCACGGGCACACCCGTCTGCGCTGTCACCATGAACAATATCGACGCCACCGGCTACTCGGAGCACATGGTTGTTCAGGGCGTAACCGCCACCACGCTGAAAGTCTGGAAAGGGCAGTACCTGAATAACGGTACAACGATGTCCGGCAACTGGGTCTGTGTTCAGGGTGTCGGATCGCTGGGCGGCGGTGGCGGGTCTGGCGGTTCGGCGGCGAGCGCGGCGGGACCGGCCGGCGCAGTACAGTTCAATGACGGTGGCGCATTCGGCGGGGCCTCTGCTTTCACGTATAGCAGCAGCGCAGGCCTGAACGTTCAAAACTTAAATGCGACCGGTTCGGGCATCAGCGTCACCGCCATTGGTGGAACGGGCACCGGCATTAGCGCAACCGCTAACGGCGCGTCGGGTACAGCCATCAACGCCGCCACCAATGGTGGGACGGGGACGGCTATCAGCGCGATCGCGACCAGCGGGTCAGGGACAGCTATCAACGCCAACGCTTTCGGAAGTACCGGCATCGCTTTGAGGGGCCAAGCCACGGGCGCAAACGGGTACGGTGTCTATTCGCAGGGGCGCATGCATGTGACAGGCGCGTTTACGACAGGGAGTGATGTAACCGTGGGCGGCCGGTTGAATCTCACGCCGCAGACCGGCCTTGCGGCACCGGTGATGCCATGAGCGGACGGCTGAGAAGTTTCGCAGCAATCATGGTGGCGCTGGCGGTGTTGACGACCGGCCATGCGCAGGCCGCCTGCACTGGCGGGGAGCTCGTCTACAATGACGATTACAATGTTATGCAATGGTGCGACGGCCAGGACTGGATAGGCGCGCCGAAGCCAACGCCACCAATGATGACCGCCGTTGCGGCGGGGTCCGCGCATAGCTGCGCAATCGACATGGCCGGCGCGGCATGGTGCTGGGGCCAGGGAACGAACGGTAAGCTAGGCAATGGCGGCACAGTCGATAGCCCCGTGCCGGTCGCCGTCAGCGGCGGCCACAGCTTCACCCGCATAACGACGGGCGGCTCGCAAAGCTGCGCGATCGACACGGCCGGGGCCGCGTGGTGTTGGGGCTCAGGTAGTACCGGCCTGCTCGGCAATGGCGGCACAGCCAGCAGCAGCGTGCCGGTCGCGGTCAGCGGCGGCTACAGCTTCACCGCCATCACGGCGGGAGACGCAACTACCTGCGGCATCGACACGGCCGGCGCTGCGTGGTGCTGGGGCTTGGGGACCTTAAGCGGGCTCGGCAATGGCGGCACAGCCAACAGTAACGTGCCGGTCGCGGTCAGCGGCGGGCATAGCTTCACCGTCATTACGTCGTGGGTCTACCAGAGTTGCGCGATCGACACGGCCGGGGCCGCGTGGTGTTGGGGCTCCGGGAGCACTGGCCAGCTCGGCAATGGTGGCACTTCCAACAGCAGCGTGCCGGTCGCGGTCAGTGGCGGGCACAGCTTCACCGCCATTGCGATGGGACAATCACATAGCTGCGGCCTCGACACGACCGGTGCCGCGTGGTGCTGGGGCTCTGGGTACAATGGCTTGCTCGGCAATGGCAGCACTGCCAACAGCCTCGTGCCGGTCGCGGTCAGCGGCGGACATCGCTTCACCGCTATCGCGGCGGGCAGCGCGGCCAGTTGCGCGCTGGACGCAGCCGGGGCGGCATGGTGCTGGGGGTACGGGGGCTACGGCGCGCTCGGCAATGGCGGGACGACCGATAGCGCCGTGCCCGTCGCGGTCAGCGGCGGACACAGCTTTGCTGGCATAGTGGCTGGGAAAGCCCATGCCTGCGGCGTCGATACGGCGGGCGGCGCGTGGTGCTGGGGGGAGGGCGCAAATGGGAAGCTCGGCAATGGCGGCACGGCCAACAGCTCCGTGCCCGTCGCGGTCAACGCGCCGGGCGCGGCAGCGGCGGGTGGTGGCTGCACGGCCGGGCAGGTTATCTACAACGGCGATCACCAGGTCCTGCAATGGTGCGACGGCACCCAATGGATCGGGTTGCCCAAACCAAGTCCGTCAGCAGGCGGCGGCAGCAGCTGCGCGGCCGGAGAGATTCTCTACAACGTAGACTACCAAATCATGCAATGGTGCGATGGCACGCAGTGGATCGGCTTTCCTAAGCCAGGCATTTAACGCAACGGGATATGGCGGCCAATCGCGCGCAGATATGCGATAATTTCCTTTTCTAGATGGTCGCAACTTCCAAAGCGGCGGTCGATGTCCATCAGAACAGGCTCGATGCGCTCATAGTGGGAGCTGGGGAGATTGGCGTCACCGAAAAAGTAGCGGTCGTCTCCTATGGCGGTGATGTTGCATCCTGTCTCGATGACGGCCTGCACAAAGGCGGAAAAGTCCGCTTTCACGCAGTCCGCCGCCCCAGCAGATCGGCTTGCGGAGGCCGTCAAAGTGGTTCAGTGGAGCGAGATAGTCGCCGGCGCCATTGCGATTGCACGCTCTGCAGCCTTGTAAAGGTCGAGGCGCGAATACACCCCAAATGACGAGCCGTTGTCGAGGAAGCCGCCGCCGGGACCTTCGGTCACGGTGAGAATATTGTTGGCCTGTTCCAGCGTCAAATAGGGGAACGCTGTGGTGAGCAAGTAGCCTGCTTCCGGGGCAATCTTGCCGACGTCCTCAAGCTGATAAGCGGAAGCTGCAAAGACAACGGGTAGCCGATAAGTTTGTACGGCATCGTTGAGCGCAGCATTTTGTACCGGGTCGAAGAAGCGTCCGAAGTCATTTCTCGCACAATCTGCTAGGGATGCGTCGCATGTCTTGGATAGGAGACCTGCGATACTCACTCGCGCATTGATCAGATCTTTCCGAAAGTCATCGATACGAACACCGTCGCGGATCTCGCCGACATAGCCCGGCCTATTCGCGAGGAGTTGAGCGACGTCATAAAGCGCAAGAGTGCGACCGCCCACGACGTCTGTGGCGTAGTGGGCACCGATGACGATGCGGCCGTTTCCGTACTCAGCAGCTCTTGTGATCATCTGCTGATACCTTTCAGGCACAAGAATCGCGAGCAGCAACGCCAACGCATAGCCGCGTGTGGCATGTCGGCTTGGATAGGATGGGATAGATGTAAGATCTTGGGCGGGACCGCTTAGCCAGGCCCGGTTTGAGGATAGCCTTCCAAAGCCGTCCTGGCCATCGAAGTCCGGCATATGCTCCATGAATTGAAATGGGTGGCCATTGCCATGTTGATCAGTGCTGCTTCCGCTTTTTCCGGCTGCATAGGCGAGACCGAAAATATTTGGCTTTCCATGTGCCCTGCGCAGAATTGCGAGCGCGTCTGACGAGGCAGGCGATGCGCCATCGATCGTTTCATTGCCGAAGAGATATTTGCAGGCTGTGGCGTCTGATTCCGTGGTGGATGTGACATAGGCAAACAATCTCTCCAAACCAAGCGATAGCTCTTTCTGCTTGCCTTCTTTGCCGTCACTCGTTTGGTCGCGGCGGACCACACGATATGCCGCGGCCAGTCTTGAGCCCAAGCCATCGGAAAGCTGAGACGCGGCGCGATCGATATCGCGGGCATCGAGCAGTGCCTGACGTCGAAGTACATCCAGCGATGGTGAATCTGGATAGTTGCTTCGATTCTTCTGCAAAGCGGCTGTAATCAAGCGATTTGAGTTAAGCGCAGCGCGTCCCGTAATCGTGTCATTCAATGCACTGAGTGGCGCCAGACCCGAAATGGCATTGAGGCTCGTTAACGAAGACATGGGCTGTGCCACCAACCCGTATTCTGCAAGCGTCGCCAACCCGTTCGGAGGTGTATCGGCAATTAGCGGTTCGGTTGGGTGATGACGTGGCATCCTCCACTGCTCGGGCGTTGTCTCTGTCTTCGGGATGTTCGCTGATGCAGGAACGATATGGACGATGTGATAACCGCGAGCCTTCAGTTCAGACAGAATCACAGGCAAAGCCTCTGCGGTGCGTTCGTGTATGTCGTGCAGAAGCAGGATGCCGCGCCCTTTCGCTTCCAGTCGCGATATGGCGCGGTGCACGATTTCGGCGCTTGAAATCTTCATCCAGTCGTCCGCGGGGAAATCAGCTCCCCAGATCATCAATCCGCGCTGGGTAAGCGCGGTTTCTGTCGGCTTGGCCGTCAAGAAGCCGGGAACGCGGAAAAAAGGAGCCAGGTCCTTCTTATCGTTTAAGGCGGCGCCAACAGCAGCGATGCCGGCGTCAATCTCAACGCCGGCCTGCTGCTCGGTCATTCTCCGAAATGTGAAGGGATGACTATAACTGTGCGTTCCGATCGTGTGCCCTTCCGCAAAAACACGGCGTACTTCGGCGGGGTGAGCCTTTGCCATCTCACCCACCATCAGGAAGGTTGCTTTAACGCACTCCGATGCGAGCGTATCCAGGATGCGGTTGGTATAGCGCGGAGACGGTCCGTCATCGAATGTGATGACCACCTCGTGGTCTTGTAGAGGAAGGGTTTCGGCATATTGCATCGTGCCGACTCGCGTATGCTCCTTGGGGTCGACCGCAATCGTTCGTGAGACGCCCAGGGCATCGGTGCGGTCGCCGCAGGGCGCAGCCAAGCCCGGCGCTGTCCAGCCGACGCTACTGCAGGTAGCCAGCGCGATGCCTAGTAGCAACTGCTTAATGTGCATGCGATAGCCCTCGCTCAGCGTCGATTTCGGAGTCTTCGTCGAATCACGCGGATTGCCATTCTATTGCGAACAGTTAAAACCTCGTTTCCATCCTTCTCGGACGACGATAAGACAATTCTGAATGACGCGAGGGCTTCCCGCCGCCTCGGACAAGACATTCTTTCCATCGTGCGCTATCGCGCGACTAGCTTTGTTGGACCGATGATCGATCGCGCCGAAACCCTCCAGAAACCTGCTGCCGTTCCAGTGAATTCCTTCGGTTTGAGAGGCGGTCGTAAGGAACGCGGAATGCCCTGGCGTTTCTGGGATATTGCAGCAGTTGGGGTGCTTCTTATCGTGATCGCCTTGGTGATCTCAACCTTCCGCTCGTACGGGGTTTCGAACGACGAGGGCGTGCAACAACATTACGGCGAGTTAATCCTCAAATATTATCGCAGCGGGTTTGCAGACCGTTCAGTTTTCTCCTTCGACAATCTTTATCTCTACGGTGGTCTGTTCGACGTCACTGCGATCGTCCTCCACCACATTTTCCCAATGGAGCTTTATGATCTACGGCACTTGATGACAGCGTTCATCGGTGTTGGGGGCATATGTGCCGCGATCATGTTGGCGAGGCTCGTCGCCGGGCCGCGCGCCGGGGCGCTTGCCGGAATTGTGCTTTCAGTAAGCGGAAGCTGGTATGGGCCTATGTTTACGCATACCAAGGATATACCTCTCGCGTCCGCCATGACCGCCGCTTGTTACTTTCTCGTGCGGGCATCTCGTGACTTGCCGTCGCCACGATGGCGAGACGCCTTAGGCTTCGGCATCGCGACCGGCTGCGCTCTGGGGATCAAGGTTCTTGCGCTTCTTCTGCCGATTTACGCCGGCATCATAATTCTCTGCGGATTTCTGCAGCGCAAAGAGCTGACGTGGAAGGATGGTACCCGCTACATTGCGCTTTGCTTTAGGAAGTTGGGGCCAGCGCTTATCGTCGCTTATGTGTTAATGATCACAGCATGGCCATGGGCGGCACTTTCGCCGTTCAATCCCGTGCGTGGGCTTTTTCAATTTTCCCAATTCCATTATCATATTGCAACGGAGTTAGCTGGCCACCAGTATGAAATGGCTTCAGTGCCTCGCTTGTACATCCCGATCTATTTGTCCATCCGGGAACCGTTGATAGCGCTGATTCCGGCCCTTTTTGCCTTGTTGGTTGTTTTGATTCCGCTTCCGTGCGGAAGAATTGTCACGCCGTTGCGGCGATACGAGACCGCCGCAGTCGGCCTCATGGTACTATTCCCATTGTGCTGTCAGGTCATCGGGCACGGTCCTGCGTTTACCGGGATGCGGCATTTTACCTTTGTGGTGCCGCTAATCGCTGTTCTTGCAGCTATCGGCATGGAGACGGCTCTTGCTTCGCTTGGGCGCATACATTGGCTGACCGTAGCCTGTGCGCTTACAGCTATCCTCGTTAGTGCGGGGATGGTCGCTGATGTTTTAGTTGAGCTACATCCCTATGAATACTTGTACTACAACCCACTCGTCGGAGGTCTCCAAGGGGCGGCGCGGCGGTACGACACGGACTATTGGGTCGCCGTTATGCCAGCAGCTGTGAGCAGTTTGTCTGCATTCTTAAGCGATCCTGAGAAAATGCGGATGGCGAACCGGATCTATTCGGTGGGAGTGTGTGGCGAACATGCATCGTTCGATCGAGAGTTGCGTGTGCAGCATCTCAAAAACCGTCTGCGGTGGACAGATGACTGGGATCGCGCAGACTTTTACATTGCGCCGACGCATGGCGATTGTGACCGGGCGATAAAGGGACGAGTGGTCGCGAAAGTCGAGCGAATGGGGGTCCTGATTGGCGTTGTGAAAGATCTGCGCAACTTGAATGTTCCGGCTGTTGCACAAAACCTAGCTCATCGGAAATCTTGATTGCCCTTGCTCTGTGTGGCTTTGCCGATCTACGTCGCCGGTGGCGACGAAGTTTTGGAGAGACCTGTGCTGATGGAAGCGTTTCAACCCACGATTGGTCATATCAAAACTGGTCGAGGCGGCAGTCGAATCTGCCGGGCCAGCCGTTCATCTGGTTGGTTTTAGCTTCAGTTTCTTTTCCATCCGAAGACGCTTTTTAAGCAAATCTGCCTGACATCGATAGGCATTCGCCAATAGCCGCATTTCAGCGGCGAGTTCGGGATCAGCAAGCCGAAAGGCAACCGCCTCAGCTCTATCTGCCTGCTTGCGGAGAGACTTAGTCGGTTTCATCGTATGCTCCCGTCTGGCAAGCAGAAAAAGCGCCTTCCAGGACGTGTCTGAACCGCCCCATGCATGCCGGCGCGCTTCGCTTGATGATTGCCGCCCGCTTCATCTGAAGCCAAGGCCATAACTGATCCAGCTCGCAGATAAATGGCTGCGACAAATTGGCGCAGACGACACCGCGCATCCGTACAATTCACGCCCGCCCTGCCCGAACATTGCAAAAATGTAAAATGTCATCTCCATGACAAATCGGTTAGCGTCACCGACGCCCGTTCGCGGCTTGGGGGGATCACAATGCGAGTTACAGCTGATGAGTTGCTCGGCGGTGATCTCTTCCGTGAAGCGAACGGCGATGCGAGGGCGATTATCTTGCGTTGGGCAAACTTGATGCTCAGCAAGGGGGAGATGCCGTACCGCGTTCGAGCGGCCTTGGAAGAAGCTCTCCGACAAAAACTTGGGGCCGCAGAAATATGTGCGGGAAATGGCAGCCCTTGATCATGGGTCGCTGACATACGGGGCGTTCACTAATGGCGCGAGTTTTCGTGGAGGCGTGTCCGCAAGGAGCACGCGAGGGCTCTATCATTTTGGGTTATGTGGTGCTGGACCATGCAGACAACATCCTATTTCAAGCGGTTACCAAAAAAGAAGCGGTTTTGTGGGCAAAGCAGAACCAGTATACGCCTTATGCGCCTCGCTTGAGACATCGGAACAACAAGCGTCAACCTGCCCACTGGCAAAGTCTCTAGTTTGCTCTCTTGCCCTAAAGATCCGCTATCGTGCAGCGGATCGTTTGATTGGCTTATCCGACGCGGCAAGAAAAGCTTAGTTCATCGCAGGGCAATCGTGACGGTCAGTAGATGCTTGCCGCCCAGATTTAGCAGAGTTGTACGACCCATCTCGGCTTTGAAGCGAGCACCACGTTGATGTTGACGGAAGCGTAAGCGTAGCTCGGGTGCCGACCCATATTGATGATGTTTGCTAAGTTCTTATCACGTTGCCGGCGAAGAACTGGGACGAGAAGAAAGTAGGTCTGGATACGATGCTTGCCAATCAAGAGATACTTCTACGCTTATGCGTAGCCGCAGCCTGCGGAAGCATTATTGGATTTGAACGCGAGAGACTTCTCTGGACTGCCGGTATCCGAACTCACATGTTGGTCTGTGTTGGGGCATGCCTCATAATGATCGTATCAGCATTCGGATTCAGCGAGAGCCTTGTCGCGAAGAATGTTGTTCTCGATCCTTCCCGCGTGGCTGCGCAAGTAGTGTCGGGCGTCGGATTCTTGGGGGCGGGCGCAATCCTAGCGCGCAACGAGGTCGTGAGGGGACTAACCACTGCAGCGAGCGTCTGGTCGGTTGCGGCCATCGGCCTCGCTGTCGGTGGGGGGCTTTATTTTGCAGCCGGTGCATCTACCGCAATAATCATTCTCATCCTGGCTGGCGTAAAGCCTCTTGAGGAGGCCTATCGGGCGCGTAATCAGAGTTGCCAATTTAAAATCGGGCTGTCGCAGAACGCGGTGATCGCGCCCGAGGATGTCCAAAAGGCACTCGGCTTGCGCTCCAATCAAGTCAAGCGTTTCCTGGTTAGGCCAACCGAAGCGGGGTCGGAAGTGACGGTCTACATCAACAAAGTATCGTCGCGGGATATCAAGCGTTATCGGCAAAAACTCGATGAATTGGATGGTGTAGAAGAAGTCCAGGTCCTCGAACAGAAGCGAGGGAATGGTGGCTAGGTTGACCTTGCACGCTGGCATGGCTGCAAAGCGGTCGATGGTTCTCATATCCCTTTTTGCATGTCCTGCGTTCTGCGCTCCTGATGAGCGCTTCGTGGCAAGCTTGCGCCGCCTCGATCCGGACATGCGGCTCGAGCAAATTTGCGACTACGAGGCGATGACCCAGATTGGACAAGCCGATCGCGCAAAATCATATGTCATTTCGCCGCCGCTTCACGTTGGCAATACGCTGAAGGCGAACGGAGGTGCGTTCCGCCGCAACGGAGCTTGGTTTCGCGTGTCCTTCGTTTGCACGGCAACAGCAGACCACCTGCGTGTGTTGTCATTTAAATTGAAAGTGGGAGGGCTCATTCCGCGAGGAAGTTGGCAAGCCTATGGGCTTTGGGATTAGGTCTCTGCGAGGAACAACTGTAGTGGAATGTCGTTCACTTCGGCTAGGAGTCGGAGAAACATATGAAGCTCGCTACCTTCATCATCATAGGATTGCTGTCGACAGCCGGCGCGGCACGAGCGGATCAGTCTGGACCGGATTGGATGCCGGCTCACCAGGTGAAGGCTCAGCTCGCCAAGGCAGGCTACTCTAACATAACGGAATTCGAGGCGGATGATGGGCATTGGGAGGGGGAGGGCGTGAAATCAGGGAGAAAGATGCAGTTTCATGCAGATCCGAAAACCGGTAGGATCATCTCTGAGAAGCCAAGCCATTGAAGCGAGCACGCCTAGCTCGGCGCCGAAGGGGTTCTGAGCTAATCGGCAAACACGAGGCAATATTCCACCCGCTAATTCCCAGAGGCCGTGTGGGCGAAACGTGCGAGCCGCTACCGGTGACTGAAAATGGGGCTGTAAAGCTGGCATAATGCGCAGGTGACTTTCTCGGCAATGATTTTGTTATAGTCTATGTCCATAGACACGTCATCTGCAGAGCCGAGTCATAATCCGGTCGATCATGAGCACCGTGTGAGATTGGGAGGCGGATGAAGCGCCCCACCGATGCTGTCGCTTTCAGTGGGGCCGCTTCACCCTGCAATCACCAAGTCACGCAAAGGTTCTCCGCTCTATTTAGCAATGTGATTGGTGCCGTCAGCTTGACCGGCAGCAGCCGCTGCACCGTCGGGGATATCCTCCGCGACGGCCATCCCGGGGTGGATGCAATGATGCGGACAGGGTGCATTGCATCGGCCTTTCCAAGCCGGGCATTTAGCCCAACGGGATATGGCGGCCGATCGCGCGTAGATGCGCGACAATTTCCCTTCGCAGATGATCGCGATTCCCAAAGCGGCGATCGATGTCTTCCAAAAAAGGCTCTATGCGCGCCAAGTGGGCTTCGGAGAGACCGTGGTCACCGAATACCCAGCGGTCTTCGCCGATGCCGGTGATATCGCATCCCGTCTCGATGACCGCCTGCACGAAGGCTGGAATTTCCTCACGTTTCATGTGTCTCATGTTCTGCCCCGATGATTTGAACCGGCAGCAGGCTAGGCCCTCTAGCGAAGGATGATACTGTTGAATTAACGGGGGCAGCCGGGACCGGGTCAGCCATCGCGCCCGTCAAAAGTTCTCGCGAAGGCGACGCAATGCGTCGAGCATCTTGTGGGTGCATTCGTGCGTCATTGTGCCGGCCAACTGGCGCTGCGCCATGATGATCGAGACATTCACCGCCTCCCTGCCGATCGTGCCCTGACGTGTAAGCCGCCGAAATTCCTCCATACTCATAAGTACGGGCACACCAGGATGGGGACGAAACTGCGCGCTACGCTCGCTGCGTCTGACAGGGATGCCGATAGGCGCACTGGTCTGCTTGTCGCGATCCGGTTCGAGCCTCCACAGGCGAAAGGCCTGGCGCATGGTGGCAAAGTCGATGCGTGATCCCGTTGCAGCCGTGACCGACGCCAGCACAGCGCCCGTGATTTCGTAGCGGGTGGCGAGGGCATTGCGCATGTTGAGGGTATAGAGCTCCTCCGGGGAGAGCGGCGCGCCGCGCATCGGTCGCCAGACGTCGCCGCCGTCGGCCATGACGCGCTCCTTGACCACCTCGCCCGCATCATTGAGCAACGGCCGATAGGCCTCCTTCAGGATGCCGAACACGAAAAGCCCATGCTTCATCGGGTCTGTGGAGAGGTCGTAATACGATTCCGTTTGCTCGTTTGCATCGATATAGACACGGGAGACGACTTCCACCGGGTAGCCGTCGGTCAGATGGCAGGCATGCCGAGTTTCCTTGTACCCGGCGTCCTTCAAGAATCTGACCATGCGGTCTACGTTGAAATCCCTCGGCAGCATAAATGAGCGACAATTTTCAGTTCGGATGCATCCTTTTCTTTTTAGCAAATCCACGTGCTGTTCTAAATCGAAATATCAAGCGAGACCGCTTGCGGCGCCGACAGCTGACCGACAAGAGAACAGCCGCAGATTATGTGAAACAACCGGCGCGCAAGGCGTCAGCGCTAGCGCGCAGCGACAGAACAGGGCCCCATGTGATAGACTCGGCGGATGTCGAAACGATACTTTTTCCATATCTGGCGCGGGGTGCGTGTCGCGATCGATGACGTGGGACAGGAATTCGCGGCGCTGCCCGAAGCGGACAATCACGGCGCGGATCTTGCGAAAGACATCGCCGGCGGAGACGTCGACTACGGACCCGGCGTGGTCTCCGTGGTGGATGTGCACGGCAACGAGGTTTCACGCCATCGGATCGAGCGATGCCTGCTGTGCTGAACCGCCGGCTGCGTAAGATGGCTTGGTCACAAATTCGAGTCGTCTGCTGGCAGGCCCGCCATTAGCGCCAAGGGATCGGTCTCGGGGACATTATCTTTCTTGAACCAGCCCGAAATGCGCCGTGAGCGTCGTGGCGTCCGGACGTGCCCCCGGCGAATTGCGGGAAACGGCAAAACATTATCGATCTTTGTCATGGCGCACATCCTTCACGGAGAAGAGTGAGCTACTCCTCATCGGCGATCAAGATGATTACGAGTGCAGGGAGGGGGCGGCTAGAGGGCGGAGCACGAGATCGTATGTGAGCTCGTGAATGAATACTGGGTCCTAGCGCCTAGAGGATCTGGAGCGCGCAGCCAAGGCAGACGTCGGGTTAGCCGACGTCTGCATCAGGTGCGCTATCAAAGCCTTCAGACGAAGGCTGCAATCTCCGCGAGGGTTACCTGCGGTGTACCATTGACAGACCAGGTACCGCTTGCACCCTGCTGATCCCACCAATTGATATCATTGAAGCGAATTGCGCACAAAATCACTTCCCCGACCAGCCGGCTTCCCAACTCGCCGAGAGGGTTTTGCGGCCCTGCGCCTGTCGTTCGGGCCAACTCTGCCTCTTTGAGAATGTAATACCAAAGCGGAGTCCGAAACGTCCCATCGGCGGTGAAGAGGTATTTCTTGTCCGCGTTTGGCTCGACTTGGTCGTGAGTAAGGGGGGCGGCCACTCCGAAAAATGCCGCCAATTCTTCACCCGCACATAGGCCAATCATCGAGCTTCGGATGAGGTTTCGCTGAGCCAAATTATGAACGTACTTGATATCATCCGGAATCGTGCGACGGGGGAGGTCGAACACAACGCTTGTGACTTTCCCATCAATCGCGTTGGCCATAGGCCGCTGGTTGCCGAGAAAGAATTGCCAATCGATCTGATGCGCCGCGGAGAGCTTCTGCCCTCCTCGGAGGTCAGCGTAGGTGGGAGGGAAGGTCCCTTGATCGGGCGAAAGGTCCGAGTTGAAGAGTGTCACCGGCGGGTTCGCGGCTTGGATGTTATAGGCCGGTCGCAGCTGGCTGTGACCCATTCGAAATCCGATCGAGAACTCGTGCGGCATTGACATGTACCAGGTCCCCGTCTGGCTTTGCTTCGCGACGTGAAGCGCGCCAAAATCCCCGCCGTCAATCTTGCTGCGCAGTTCGGTCAGGACCGCCGGTTGAATGAGATGCGGCAAGTATTCGTGAATGAGAAAACTCTGCCAGTTTAAAAGAGTGTTGTTTTTCGCGGTGGCAAAGTCGCATCCGTTCGACGTGAACTTATTGTGCAAACGCTCTATGAGGAGATGCACTTGCAAGATCATTTGGTTTTCATCATTTCGGGCGTCGAAGATCGCCGGAGAATTGACCCATTCAGCGTCGTCGGAGACTGCTGTACGGGGCAAATCAATCACCCCTGCTGTAGCGGTGTCATGTCGAAAGCGCCCCGTAGCATCAAAAATTGCTTCAGGACGCTTTGAGAGCTTGCTGCGTAAGCCATATACACTATCAAGATCGATCAGAGGACTGGCCGCGTTCTCGACGTCGTTTCCTTCTGGATCGATGAGATTGATTGCGTTAAGTGTAAGATCGTGATCGACAAATTGTCCAACAAATGTAAAAGCCGCCGGGAAATCTGGACTTTCGAGGGGAGCCGGATTTTGCTCCTCGGCAGGTGAGGTATACACACGTCCGGTGAGCCGTTCGGTCAGATAGCCGACGAGATCGTGCGTCAGCGTGTACGGCTGATCGACAAGCTTGACGAAGAACTTGTCGAGTTCTGCTCCGACGTTCGCGGAGAAGGTTGTCACGAAGGCATTGAACTCTGTCACTCTATTTAGATTGAATACATGCTCCGTTGTCGTGCGAGCAAATAAAGGCTTCAACCTAGCTGCCATCAGGTCGCGATCAAGCAGTGTGGAGACACCACCATGTTTCATCAAGCTTGTAATGATTGTGCTTAGCGGCAGCTGCTTTTCGGACGCTAGCTGGACCAGCGCTTCAGATCGTGCCCCAGCCGTCGTAAGAGCAAGCTGAAGCTCTTGTGCAATCGCCATTGTGTTTTCCTCAAGCCCCCCGAAAGGCCGCCAATGACCCCGGCCAGGGCTCGCAACCTAGGCTACACGCGTCATAGGGTTGCACAACCGGACTTTGGTCGCGATTCCGCTCGTCCTCTTCAGGCCGCTGCCTCTTTTGTAATGTCGAGCTTTTTTTCCCACGCACTGACCACCACCGCCGCAACAGAATTGCCGACCACATTGGTAGCGCTGCGGCCCATGTCGAGAAGGTGGTCGATGCCGAGCACAAGCGCGATTCCCTCCGCCGGCAGGTGAAAAAACGGCAGGACGGCCATGACCACCACCAGCGAGGCGCGCGGCACGCCGGCAATGCCCTTGGAAGTGACCATCAGGATCGCCATCATCAAGAATTGTTGGCCGAACGTCAGCTGCACGCCGTAGGCTTGGGCGATGAACAAGGCGGCAAAGGTCGTATACATGGTCGAGCCGTCCAGGTTGAAGGAATAGCCCAGCGGCAGAACAAAGCTTCCGATGCGGCGCGGGACGCCGAAGCGCTGCAGGCCCTCCAGGATGCCGGGATAGGCGGCCTCCGAACTCGCGGTGGAGAAGGCCAGCAGCACCGGGCCGCGCATCATGCGCATGAACTCGGGCAGACGCTTGCCGACCGCGACGGTCGATGCCAGCAGCAACAACGCGCAGAGCATCAAAAGCGCCAGATAGAAGCCGCCGAGGAACTTGGCGTAGACCAACACGATTCCGATTCCGTGCGTCGCTATGGTCGAAGCCAATGCCGCAAAGATCGCGAACGGCGCGAGCCTCATGATGCAACCCGTCACCTTGAGCATCACGCGGCCGAGTTGCTCGGCCGCTGTCATCAGCACGGGGGCGCGGTCGTCGAGCTGACCGATGGCCGTGCCGACGAACAGTGCGAACACCACAATCTGTAGCACCTCATTGTTCGCCATCGCGTCGAAGATGGAGGTCGGGATCACGTGGGCGATAAAAGCTCTGAGATTGAAGGTCTGGGCCGAGATCGCGTCTATAGCCGTGTCGGTCGCGCTACCCGGCTGCGGCAGGTTCATTCCGGCCCCCGGCTGTACGAGTTGCACCATAGCCACGCCGATCACGAGCGACGCTGAAGCAACTACGAAGAACCAGACAAGGCACTTGATCCCGAGTCGCCCGACGTCGACGGCGCCCTCCATGCGGGCGATCGCTGTTACGAGTGTCGAGAATACCAAGGGGGCGATCACCATGCGGATCAGCCGCAAGAATAGGTCGGTGATGATGCCGAGATAGTCTCCTGCCGTTTCGGCATCGGCAGGAGACAAGTTCTCGCTCAGTAGGCAACCAGTGAGAACACCAAGCACTATAGCAGCAATCACGAACAGGACAAAGTAAGGCTTCAAGAAGCCGAGGCCATTCGAGGTGTTGCCATAATGCGCATCCGACAATGTTAGCTGAGGCCAACTTAAGACCGAGTTAACGCGCGTTAACCATGCACGGGTCAGCGCGCCCAAGACCTGTTACACGCAATCGTGGCCCTTCGCCTTGCGTTGTCGGGCCGTCAAAATGATCCGTTGCCGACGGGATTCGCTTTCGACATAGTAATGGGATGTCTACGGATGAACGTTATCTCGAAAGAATTGCAGAGCTTGCACCCCAATTGGGAGAGGTGGTCGCTAAGCTAAAGGCCGAATGTTCGCCTGATGCAACGCCCGTAGCTGTCGTGGGCGTCGGATTGGCGAAAGCAGTTATCGAACATTTCGATCGTCTGACAAAGCGCATAATACGATCCGTATTTGAATTCTGCGAGGACGCGCTCGACGGCTCCACTCAAGACCTTGCGGCCTTGTCGATGGGTTTCCTTGAATCATTGCAGGATGCAAATGACACCAAGGCGTTCGACTTTACCTCGGTAATAGGTTTCCTGGGGCCAAAGTCCAGAGAGCATTGCTCCGCGATGGATAGGTTTTGGAAGACGATGCCGCGCGCCTTGTAGTGAGTCGTAGAGCGGATTTGCCAACGCCCGCACTGGCTGAACGTGGTTGCGATCCGGGACCTGCGGCGGCGCCTGCCGAGAGTTCTCAAGTCCACATCCGCATGGCAATTTGACGCTCTTCGCATCCCATCGCCTGAAGATAGATGGCGGTTGTCTCCATACGTGCGTGGCCAAGCCAGCGCTGCACCAAGTTAAGAGGGATTCCCGACTGGACCGCGTGAATGCCGAAGCCGTGCCGGAGGCCCTTCGGGGTTGCGTGAATACCGTTGGGAATGTGAGCCTTGGCCATCACGTCCTTGACGAGTTGCCACGCGCGGCTCCGGGAGAAGTGCCATAGTCGATCGTCCTCAGACGTCGCGCGCATTTGCCGGATGGCATTAAGCAAGTCGGATGGTACGGGCACTTCGCGGATAACCGTCTTGCCATTGCGCTTTTTGAGGCAACGGAAGGCGATGAAGCCAGCTTCCGCTTCTACGGAAGATCGTTCGAGCTTAAGAGCTTCGGTGATGCGACAGCCCGTATAGACGAGCGTCAGGCACAGTGTCCCGATTTCGGTGCGGGGACAGGCTTTTGCGGCCTCGATAAAGCGGGCACGCTCGGCATCCACCAAGTATTTGCGTTTACCGGCTGCGGTATAGAGGGAAGCCGGGGCCGCCCCATGAGAATACATGGCTTTTCGCTCCGACGCCGCTGAGAACTGGGTCGGATGCGACAGTCTTGTCTATTCTGTTTAATGCGCCGGACATGGCCAGGAATCCCGGCCGTTTTGCTCCGCACTGAGTGGAATCTAGCAATCGCGTTAGCTGATCGCAAGCCGTAACCGCAATAATTGCTGGCCATTGGACAGAATAGACAATTCTGTTCAATGCGCACCCGGACAGAAAGACTCCGCATTCGCCGCAGCCTCAGACCGCAAATGGCCCGAGGCTGTTTTGATTCATGTTCTGTGGAGCGTCTAATGACTGATGATCGTGAGGCGGCCCGCCGTCAGGCGGAAGACAATTTTTTGCGCAATCCGCAAACCCCGATGGCATCCGAAACAGGAATCCGGGATGCAATCATCCGAAATGAATACAACGCGGAGCTCGACCGTCAAAGGCGCGAGCGTGACAACAACCGCTAAGTAAGCAACGGGCGCGGCCAACAGGCTTGCGCCCGTTTTTCATATCTGGAAATGGAGGATGACGAATGAGAGGCGCTTTATTGGGTGCCGGCATCGCTGCGCTTGTGATTGGAACAGCCAGCGTGAGCCAGGCGCAGCAACAGATCCAATGGAAGCAGGTCACAAATCTGCCGAAGGGCCTTAATCTGCCGCAGGCGATGAGCATTGACATTCTGGGCATTCAACTCGGCGATACCTATCCCGAGGTGAAATCCAAGCTGGAAAAGCTGGCCGCAGAATATGCGCCGCCGACAAAGGCGTCCGAGCCGCCAGCAGCAAGCGCAAGCGCCCCGACCAGTCCCGACTTTCAGGCGCAGGTGCTCAACATGCAGCGTGCCATGGAGCTGCGGCAGCTTGACCAAATGTCCGGGGCCAACAGCGCGCCGCCGATCACGGAACGCACGACGATCATCCGATATCAAGTGCCAAGCGGGGTCATCACGGCGGAATTCGTCGGAGAGATCACGCTGCGCCGGGAGCTTCCAAACGGTAACGCGAAAATCGACGAGACGGTGACTGTCCGTCTGAGCGCGCCGTCTTCGGGCGGACAAGTTTACGCCGTGCGGCGATCGCTGTCCTATGGCAACGGTGACCAGACCGGCATTGCGCAGTTTCTGCAGGCACTTAAGGACAAAATGGGCGGAGCCCAGGCACAGCAAATCGGTTCAACCGGCGATGTCTATCGCTATCAATTCGATGGCGGCCGGCTCGTTGCCCCGAATCCGCCGACGCCGGACGGTCAATGCTCGGTCGAGTCCAACCCGGATACGAGGAGCACCGCCAGAAGCATCAATGCCAGCGGCCTTTGCGATGTTTCGCTCGTTGCGCGGTTCGGTTTCGGCGTCTCCAGACAACATGCGAAGTTCGTCAACTTCTACCTGAGTGATCAGGAGCGGGCGAAGGCGAACAAGGAGACGGATTACGCTTTCATGGAATCGTATGTACGAGGATTGCTCTCGCAGAGCGGTGCGGCACCGAAGCTATAGGTGATTTATGAAATTGCGCATGATCGTACCGGCGCTCGCGGGCTCGCTGCTCGCCGGATGCTCTGGTGAGCCAAGTGCGAACGACATTCTGAATGCTCTCAACGCCAATCCGAAATTCCAGCTCACTCTGGCACTTTTAGCCGGAGGGCAAGGCAATATCGATGCGGTCAAGAAGAACGGCGTCGTTGAAAAATCGGAATGCAAGGAAGCGCAGGGCGCGCCGGGTTATGTTTGCGACTTCCGATGGGGCACGAAAGGGCTCGACGGCGCTGTGCACTACGGCAATCCCATGCGGGGCCGGTTGTTCAAGAGCGGCGACGGATGGAGCGGCGAGTTCTAGATCCTGCGTGGGGTCGCGCCGGGGCGCGTCTCTGGGTTATCCGATCTGCATGGATGCATGCGCAGGGCGGCGGGGGGGGGGGGGGGGGCGGCGCCCCCCCCCCCCCCCCCCCCGCCGCAGTTTTGGATCAGGCGGTGTCGGGTGTCGCCGGGGATTGGAGGCTGTGCAGGAGGTCCGCCGCGCGTTGCGCATGGGCGGCTGCCGCGAAAATCGCCCGCTTGTCATTCTTAAGAACTGCCAACCACGAAGCAATATAAGCCGCGTGGTCGTCGCAATGATCCGGCGTCAATCCCAGATCGGCGCAAAGAAACGCTGCACCTAGCTCGGCGACAAGTTCCTCCATGGCGTAGCCTTCATCGCCGAAACGTTTGCGGCCGAAGTCCCGATCCAGCCGCGTCTTATGCCGCGTCCAGTGCGTGAGTTCATGGATCAGCGTGCCGTAATAGCCGAAGTCGTCGCGAAAGAATTCAAGGGGCGGCATCTGCACGAAATCGCCGCTCATCTGGTAGAACGCGCTCCCGCCGCCGTGACGAATATCTGCCTTCGTTGCGCATATAAAGTTGTCCGCATGGGCGATGCGAGAGAGGGATTCTACGGCGGGCGTCACCGCCGGATAGTATTGCGCGGGAAGGCCATCGATCTGTTCGACGTTGAAGACCGTATATCCCTTCATAAACGGGATCTCGCGCGTTGCATCTTCGCCCGTCTCCTCATCGCCTTCGGTCCGGGTGAGCTTGGAGGCGTAGACGACGAGGCTGCCTTGCTCGCCTTTTCGGACGTGCCCGTTCAACTCAAGTGCCTGCTTGAAGGTCATCCAGATCGGGGCGGTGTATCCGCGTTCAATCGCTTCGGACCATAGCATCAGCACATTGATCCCGCGATACGGCATTCCATTCGCGCGCCGGGGCCGGGTAATCCGCTGGCTAGCATGTGCGGCATCCCATGGCTTCATCCATGGCCGCACGCCGTTCGTCAGTTCTTCGACGATCTTGTTTGTGACTCGTTCATACACATCGCTTCGCATATCCATCTTCCTTCGTGACTAGGGTTTGCGTCATGCAAACCGACTAGCCGCGCGGCGATGAGCGGGGATGGCCGTCACAGGCCGGAAACGCCGGGATGGCGCGGGCCGGGAGCGAAGCGGACTACACGGCCCGGTGTTTTCCGCCCGAAGTCGCCAGCGAAGGGCTTGGCCTTGACTGCCAGGGGGCGCAGCCCCCTCGATTACCAAAAAGCATCCTTTGTTGGGGCCTTCTTAGTGGCGACTCGTGAACCGGGACGAGGCCAAGCTTCCTTGGTCCGGACGATGAAATGACCAGGAATTCCGAATCGCGCCTGCGTCGGCAAGGTGACACGGGTCGTATTAGGGCGCGGTCTCACAACGCGCGGCCACAGTGCCACGACATCAAACGAATTCAGCGACCAATTGCCGCGTGTCTGCATAGCAACATCGATTTTGAAAATACCCTTTTTCGACAGCTTCTAACTGAACGTCCGCCGTTGTTCCCGTATGTCGTACTGATGCCTTGGAACAGTAGTGCCGTCGGAATGAAGCAGGTGGTTAAGTGAATTCTATCAATAATAAGAAAATCGGTCGTGCAATCTTCTTGAGCGCCGTGAGCTATCTCAGCCTTTCACTTGTCGGCCTCGATCGAGTGCATGCCCAAACTCAACTTCCTTCAGTCACGGTTGATGCCCCGCATCAGCGCATTTCCCGCCCCCAGATATCGCAACGACGCGCCGCCTCAACCCGCAGCACTGCGCGGCGCGCAAGAGCCCCTGCGCCACAATCCGCGCCCGTCGCGTCGTATCCGACGCCATTGACGGGCGTCATCGGCGCACTCCCGGTGCCCTATGCCGGCGGACAAGTCGCGCGCGGTGGCCAGCTCGGCATTCTCGGCAATCGGGATGTGATGAACACGCCGTTCAATCAGACCAACATCACTTCAAAGACGATCGAGGACCAGCAGGCCCGCACTGTTGCCGATGTGGTGCAGAATGATCCCTCCGTGCGCAACACCTGGGCCGATGGCGGTTATTCCAATCAGTTCTTCATTCGTGGTTTTCCGGTTGGCGCATCGGAGATTGCGTTCAATGGTCTCTACGGCGTCGTGCCGTACCAGGTCGCAGGAACGGCCTTTGTCGAGCGTGTCGAAATTCTCAAGGGACCGAGCGCGTTCCTCAACGGCATGGCGCCGTTGGGCGGCGTCGGCGGGACCATCAATCTGGTGCCGAAGCGCGCGCTGGAGGATCCGCTGGCGCGGCTGACGCTGGGTTACGTCTCGAACAGCCAGTTCGTCTCGCATATCGACGCCTCGCGGCGCTTCGGCGACTTCAAGGAATGGGGCGTCCGCTTCAACGGGGCCTACAACAACGGCGATACGCCGGTGAAGAACCAGGCCTCGGAGCTCGGCCAGGCCGCGCTCGGTGTCGACTATCGCGGCGAGCGCGTCCGCGTGTCAGCCGACCTCAACTATCAGAAAATCCATGCCAACGATCCAACCCGGCCGGTCTACTTCAATGCGGGCTTCCAGATTCCCAGGCCGCCCAGCAACACCGCAAGCCTCGGGCAACCCGGTTACTTCGCCGACGGCAAGGACATCTACGGGATGGTCAACGCCGAGGTCGATATCACGGACAACACGACGTTGTTCGCGTCGGCGGGCGGGCGGCGCAACGACTTTCTCGGCGTCTACAGCTTCCTCACCATCACCGATCCGCTCGGCAATGCCAGCGGACGGCAATTCGTCCAGCCCAGCAGCGCCGAATCCTATTCGGGGCAGGCGGGCTTCCGGACCAAGGTCGATACGGGGCCGGTTCGCCACGAGTTCACGTTCGCCGCGACGGGCCTGTCGAGCACGCTGGGCGGGCTCAATACACTCACGAACTTCACCTCCAACATCTACAACGTCGCTCCGCTTCCGCCGGTCAACCTCGCGGCCTTTCCGACCAATTCGCCGCGCTCGAACCTGACCAATCTCACGAGCTACTCGCTGTCCGACACCATGTCGACGCTGAATGACCGTCTGCAGCTGACGGTGGGAGGACGCCAGCAGCAGATCGAAATCTCGAATTATTCCACGGCGACCGGTGCGTTGACGTCCAGCTACGATCAGTCAGCGCTGACTCCGTTCGTGGGAGTCGTGGTCAAGCCGCTCGAGCACATATCGCTGTACGCGAACTACATCGAAGGCCTGACCTCCGGCGGCGTCGCGCCCGTCACCGCAACGGCCAACGCCGGACAGATGTTGCCGCCGGCCAGCACCGAGCAGCTCGAAACCGGCATCAAGGTCGACTTCGGGCGTATCACCACGACGGTGGCGCTGTTCCAGATCAAGCAGCCGCTGGCCATCACGCAGAACAACCTCTACCAGCTCGGTGGAGAGCAGCGAAACCGTGGCGTCGAGTTCAACGTATTCGGCGAGGTCTATACGGGTTTCCGGCTCCTCGGCGGGGTGACGCTGATGGACGGCGTGCAGACGAAGACCCTGAACAACGCGACCAATGGCCTGACGGCCGTCGGCGTCCCCGACGTCCAGGTCAATCTCGGCGCGGAATGGGACAATCCGTTCGTTCCCGGGCTGACGCACACCGGGCGTGTCATCTACACCTCCTCGCAGGTCGCCAACGCCGCCAACACGCAGAGCATCCCGGAGTGGACGCGCACGGATATCGGCGCTCGATTCACCTATTTGCGTGACAACGGCAAGCCGATCGTCGTGCGCGCCAACGTGGAGAATGTGTTCAACGAGAATTACTGGTCCGCGGTCTCGACCAACTTCGGACTGGCTCGTGGCGCGCCCCGCACTTATCTTGTCTCGGCGACTTTCGATTTCTGATCAGCGGGTAAGGCTCCGACATGACGCGGGCGACGTTCCGGCGATGGTTCTGGGTGCACAAATGGGTCAGTCTCGTGTGCACCCTGTTCCTGTTGGTGATCTGCATCACCGGATTGCCGCTCGTGTTCAAGGACGAAATCGACGACTGGCTGGATGACGGCTTGCCCTATGCAAACCTTCCGGCAGACGCTCCGAATGCCGACCTGGATCACATCGCGGCGATCAGCCGGCAGATGTATCCCGGCCAGATCATCGCGCTCATTTTTAGGTCCACGGACGAGCCGAAGGTACTGGTCTCGATGGCGCCGTCCTGGAAGGAGTTCCGGGCCGACCGCAACTCCCGTCATTTCATCAGGTTCGATTCACGCACCGCACAGGTTCTGAAGCAATCGAAGCCGATCAATGAGGAGAGCCAGACGTTCATGGGCGTCATGCTGAAATTGCACAAGGACCTGTTTGCCGGGCTTCTGGGCGAGCTATTCCTGGCATTGATGGCATTGCTGTTCGTCGTCGCGATCGTGTCGGGCGTGGTGATCTACGGGCCGTTCATGCGAAAGCTCGATTTCGGAACGGTGCGCGCCGATCGTTCGCCGCGGCTGAAATGGCTTGACCTTCACAACATGCTCGGCGTCGTGACGCTGGCCTGGGCATTGGTGGTCGGTACGACCGGGATCATCAACGAATTGTCCACGCCGCTGTTCAAGATATGGCAGCAGACGGACGTCAAGGCGCTGCTCGAGCCCTTCAAGGGGAGGACCACGCCGGGCGAGACCGAGCTGAGTTCAGTGCAGAAGGCTTTCGAGACGGCTCAGGCGGCGATGCCGGGCATGGTGGTCACTAGCGCGGTGTTTCCCGGAGCTGAGTTCGGGTCGCCGTATCACTACATGTTGTGGACCAAGGGACAGGAGCCGCTGACGTCCAGGCTCTTCAGTCCGGTGCTGGTCGATGCGCGGAGCGGCGCATTGGAGGGCGCGGTCGTCATGCCGTGGTACCTTCGCGCACTGGAGCTGTCGCGGCCGCTTCACTTCGGCGATTACGGCGGCATGCCTCTCAAGATCATCTGGGTTTTGCTGGACCTCGTCACGATTGCCGTGCTTGGCAGCGGAGTTTATCTCTGGCTCTCGCGCAAGGTCACGTCGGTGGCTGAAGCGGACGCCGAGCTGGCGACGAGCGATCGTGCGGCCTCGCCGCGTCCGTTGGCGGACGCCGCCGAATGACTGCCCGGCGCCGTTCGACAGGTTCGATCTGGGGCTGGCCAGTGCTGCTGGCCGCGCTGACCGTGTTCGGCCTTTCGTCGGCACTGCTCGGGCAAGGCGGCGTGTGGTGGGTGCTGTCCTGGTCGACGCTTGCGATTCCACTAATTGTAATCGCCACCTGCATCCACAGGCGGCGGCGACCTGTCGGGACCAAAGGACCAATACCCATTCGTCTCAGTGGAACAGCTCGCTGAAGCAGAAGCCGTTGTTTGGTGCCCGCGAACAACTTCGTCGAATACGCGCCGGAGTCGAATTCCGCGACTGGCCAGAAGGACGTCGTGTGGTTTGCGCTTTGCGGTTTGTGTTTGGCGCGCCGAACTGATCCAGCGTGCTACCGAGGTCGGCTGCCGAGCGTCAGCTTTTGGCCCTTCTCGGAAGTCCGATAACGTCCACCTGCGCGCCGCTGTTAAGGGACAAGCGGACATCAGGTGCGCCTGCTCCTAGCGGCAGGCTTATGAGTTCGCGCCCTAGTCTCCCTTAGGGCTCGCCATCAAATGCGCAGGCGATGAAAGCGATCCGCGCAAGGCAATATCATTGAGCCGCCCGAGAATTCGCAAATCTGTTGCCAGCTCTTGTTATTGTACGTCCCAGAGAGCGTTCGCCAGTAAGGAGCGATCACTTCGCCCTCATGGGACACTGCAGCGCGGTTGGGATAACGTTCGGGCTTTTGTTCGAGCGCCCAGCTAAAGCGGCTGAAGAAGGCGGCAAAGAGGATCCGAAGCTTTGCCTTCTGCGCTTTGAGCCGGACCAGCCAAAAATCCGGGACGATGCCTCCAGAATTGTTGACGGCATCAAACTCTTCCTCGGCATGGGCGATCCCAAAGAGGATTACGAGGACAGTGTGGCCAGGGGCAATCTAAAGTAGGGTCACATTGCCGAGCCGGTCGGCCGCCGATCATAAGCGCTCGCGAACCGCTTCAACGGGCGGTCCAACGGTATCTCACAATACACTGTCGCTGACCCCTGGTAACTCTCGATCGGATGCGTCTTCTTCCGCCTCGATCAGCGGCACGTTGACCGTCAATACGACACCGTCGGGCCGGTAATCGATCTTCGCCTCTCCGTCCGCTTCCCGCGCCATAACTCGCTCGATAAGCGTCGTCCCAAACCCAGTGCGATCAGGCGCGGAGACAGGCGGCCCACCGGACTCGGTCCATATGAGGCGCAACCGTCGTAGGTGCGCGCTTGCATCGATCTCCCAGGCGATGCGGATCAATCCACCCTCGCGAGACAATGCGCCGTATTTGGCCGCATTGGTTGCCATCTCATGCATTCCAAGAGCGATCGAGGTTGTCGTCCTTGGCGGGAGTTGAATGTCGGGGCCAGCAAGCTGAAACTGCCCACTATCCTTTATCCCGAACGGCGCCAATGTGCGGTAGAGAAGGTCACGCAGCCCCGCTCCCTCCCAGCTTTGGCTGACGAGCAGGTCATTCGCTGCGGCCATAGCGTGAACGCGTGCCTGGAGCGTGTCGCCGGCCTCCTCCAGCGATCCGGCTCTCCGGAGCGTCTGCGCGATCACCGCCTGGATCATGGCAAGACTATTCTTCACTCGGTGGCTTAACTCGTTCGCAAGGAGTGCGCGATGCTCCTCCGCGCGCTTCCGCTCGGTGACGTCTTGCGAGACGCCGATCATCGAAAGAGGCGTTCCATCAGCCCGATAATTGGCCTGCCCCCTGATCTGAACCCAACGCTCCTCGCCATTCGGCGTGAGAAGGCGATACTCGATATTCAGCAGCTTGCCGCTTGCGATAGCCGACGCTACCGCTTCATCACGCATTGCCCGGTCAAACGGGTGAACCGCAGCCAACAGATCCTGATAGCTGAAAGGTTCCGACACCGATCTTCCGAAGTTCTCCTTGCACCCGTCAGATGCGATCATCATTTGCGACTGTATGTCCAAGGTCCACGACCCCATCTGGCCGGCCTTCAAAGCGAAACGCAGACGCTGCTCGCTGGCGATTAGTTCTACGTCGCGCCGCGCTACCTCGGTCTGAAGGTCCAGACGCTCCCTTTCCAGTCGTGACAAGCGTTCACGCGCAAGTGTGACGTCAAACTGCGAGGCAAAGAAATAGGACAGATCACCATCACTGTTGAAAACCGGCGATACGAGAACGCGGTTCCAAAATGTACTTCCGTCCTTCTTGTAGTTGAGCAGGTCGAGTTCGATCGGAGTTTTCGCGACAATAGCTTCTCTCAGTCTAGTAACGTCAGCACGATCGGTTTCCGGTCCTTGCAGGAAGCGGCAATTGCGCCCGATAATCTCGTGGTGCTCATAACCCGTCAGCCTGGAGAAGGCGGCGTTGACGAACACGATCGGATTATCGGCCTGGTTCGGATCGGTGATCAACATCGGCATCCGCGTCGCGCGGACCGCCGAGGAGAAGGGGTCCGGCCCATTCCCGCTTCGGGCCAGCTCGTTGATGATGCGGGCTGCTTCGTCAGTATTCTTCAAGTTTGGCTCAGTCGGTGAGTTTGTAAAATCTTATCGCGATCACCGATAAGTGGGGACCGATTCCGCAATGGCAAGAACAAATTGTGAATACCCCGAGTAAATCCTGACGTGCTCGGGAGTTCCGCTGCGGCTGGATGCTGACAGTACGGTGGATTTGCAGAATAGCTTATTCGCAACCTGCTCGGGCTGAATAGTGCCGGTATGCGGTCGGCTACAGCAAGATGGATATGCCTTTGGCGTGAAGATTGCCGCTCCAACAACGTGGCGCGCAAGAAGCGAAAATATCCGACCAGACTCCTTACCGCATAATGCGTGAACTCATGGATCAGCGTTCCGTTAGCCGAAGCCGTCGCGAAGAAATTCGAGGAGCGGCATCTGCACGAAATCGCCGCTCATCTGGTAGAACGCGTTTCCGCCGCTGTGGCGAATGTCTGCCTTCGTTGCCACATACAGAGGTGTTCCACCATGGCGGCTTTGGGTTACGTGCCAATCCGTGCGTCGAACTCACGAGTTTCGGAAGTGGAGCACGCCAGCGACTGTCTATCCTCTTTGGGCGCCATGACCTGCCACGTCATTCGTCAGCGCAAATCGGGGCCCTATGGGCGATCAATCTTTTCCTTTACGAGCTGAGCGGCTCTAGCCCCTGCGGCGTACAGGTTCAGGCGCGAGTAGACTCCGAAAGCCGATCCGTCGTCCAGAAAGCCTCCCCCGGGTCCCTGCGTCTCCGTGAGGATCTTGTCAGCCTCTTCAAGCGTCAAGGATGGAAACGCCGCGGTTAGAAGATACCCGGCCTCGGGCGCAATCTTGCCGACGTCTTCCACCTTTCCAGCGTTTTGCGGATAGACGACAGGCAGTCCATAAGTCTGCGTGGCAAGGTACGACGCTTCATTTGTCGCAGGGTCGTTGAGGCGGCTGACGTCGTGCTTCGCACAGGTTGCAACGGAATCGCCGCAGGCCGACTGTAGAATTGCCGTCAATTCCGCGCGCGCTGTCTTCAATGACGCCTGGTAATCACCAATGACAGGAGCGCCCTTCAAGGTGCGCCCGACATAGGCCGGATCGTTTGCGAGCAGGTGCGCGAGATCGTAAGTCGCCAATGTTCGGCCTCCGAGAACATCCATTGCATAGTGAGCGCCCATCAAAATGCGGTCGTTGCCGTATTCGGCGCCGCGCGCGATCATCTGCTGATAACGTTCCGGCACAAGGACGGCCAACAGAATCGATCCCATGTAGCCATAGGTCGTGTGCCCGCTCGGAAAAGAGGGGCTGTCGATCAGGTTCATAATGGGGCCGCGGTTGTAGACAATGTTGTCCGCCGGCGCATTGAAGTAGTCGGGGCCGACGATCGGTACGATCTGCGGTTCGGTTTGGAAGGGTCTCGAGTTGCCGTAGGCGTCGGATCCGGGATTGCCAGCCGGGCGGCCGTAAGTCCTGCCGAATGTATCGGAAGAGCCGCCGATCACCTTGAATATCTGCGCGGCCTCTTCGGAAACAGCCTGTTTCCCGTCAGTCGTCCCATTCGCAAAGAAGAATTTTGCCGAATTCGAGTCGTCCCGCGTGGTTGCGTTCGTATACGCGATCAAATCCGCAACAGCCGATGAGATGCTAGTGAAATACTGGCGGTCGGCGTAATGAGCGCGGGCCAGATAGGCCGAACCAAGCGACGTGCCAAGTCCATCGACCAATTGAGCCAGGTTGCCGCTCGTGATGAAGGCATCTCTCAGAGCCTGCTGCTGCTGATCGGCAAAGGGGAGAAGCGTCGACTGACGAACGCTTCCGGTCTGGATGCCGCCCGTGACTGTGAAATTCGAGGCAAGCGCCGCTTCGCCAGCATACGATTTTTTCAAGATTGTTAGAGGCGCTAGCCCTTTGAGGACCGCGATATTCGTGACGGTCTGTGCGCCGACTTCGGGACTGACCAGGGTGATCGAAACAGCAAGCAGCAAGATTCGCTTGAGCATTTTTCCTCCAACCAATCTGTTTGTCATTGACGCGTTGACGTCGCCCCAGAGAACGTCAAAGAATTTTCGAACGCACTGACGTGACGACGATCTCGGCCAGGATACGACCAGAAAAATGGCAATCAAGACCGCCGCGACCTGATTTCAGTAAAGAAGATCAAGTTCAGGATCCAGCGCGACGCCCACGCCTCCGGCTCCGACGATCCCGAGCGTTCGAAAAGGCTGCGGTTGGAAGCACCTCGTTTGATGTTCGCAAGTGCCTGAAGTTTCGCTGTCTACAATGACTGGCCTGATAATTCGCTGCATCCCTTTCCAGAAAAAGCTGGATCGGGGCCATTCATCTACCGACGGATCACGATGCATCACGCGCATGACTTGGTTCAACACGGTTGAACGCCGCTGCTCCCGGCGTCTCACCGGTTAGCGCACACCACCACAACGGCCAACGCATGCGGACTTACGCTCTTAGATGCGCGCGCCAATATGAAGCTGACATCATGCACAGGAGCCGCCATGCCCCGCCGCCGCACCGTTTTCAAACCCGAGCCCAGCGATCCGTTCGGGCCAAATACCGTCATCATCGAATGGACCATGGACCGTCTTGAGTTCGTTCAATCCGCAATTGACAAGGGGTGCCCCGAGCTTGAGGGCGTGACGCTCAAGCTGTTGCAGCCGCCGATCGACGCCGCCCGCGCCAAGCGCAATTTCGGCGGCGCGTTCGTCGCGGTCTCGATGCCCGAACCTTTGTTTCAGGAATTCATCGACATGTATGTGGCGACCCAGGGCGGCGGTCTGGTCTCGATGCCTGTGCAGCTTGTGATCATGGGAAAGGCCGAGGCATTTTTCGCGAATGATCGGTGCGTGTGAGATAGCGCTAAAGTGCGTATATGCGGGCGCGCCGCGATGGCGGCGCGCCCGCATATTTTATCCCGCGCAGCTACCGAATGGGTCGGAAGGCGCACGCAGCAGTTCGGGCAGCCAGTTGGTCTCCGCTACCGCGCGTTCGGCAGCCTCAGCCATCGCGGATTTCTTCAGATCGGCCAGCCGCAATGCGGCCTGATCCGAGACCGCCTCGCGAACCGCTTCGATGATGAGCGGCTTGGTCACCCGTAAAAAGTAATTGTTCGCGGTCGGTTGCCAGTACCGGCTCATGTCGAGAGAAACCGCTTTGGCGAGTAACCCGGCATGGGCGAGGGCATGGGGTGAACCATTTCGGGTCACGACGCAGTCGATGGTGAGCGCTGCGCAATGGGCCAATAACTCCATCAACCGGTCGCGGCTGAACGCGGCGAGGGTGTCCCAGAGCATGTTCACGTCTTCGGGAAGCCGTGTCGACCAGTTGGTCTGACGCTCCATCGCTGCCTGTCCGAGTGCCGTTTCATCGATGCCGGGGGCAGAAGACGAGAGCGACGAACTGCGCAGATTGATATCCAGACAAGACATCCGTTCCGCGTGGTAGAAAGTCTGCACTGCGAATACATGAACGACCGTCAGGAAGGCGACGTCGGCATTTGTGGCAACGGCTTCACGGAGCGCCGCTGTCCGGTATGCGGTCAATTCCGCGACCAGCTTTTCGGACAGCGCGTTATTCGCCTGTGCGGCGGGTTGCGCATCGTCATCTTCCCGGAGCACCCGGGGCTCGTCCGATTTTCGGATATAGCCACGCTCAATGCGGACGCTGCCGTCATAGCCAAGTGATACGAACGCGCCGCCGATGGCAATTGCAGCCTGAACGAACACCGGCTGACCTTCCAGTTCCTCCATGGCGGCTTCGAGCGTTGCCAGCCGCCGCGCGGCGTCGCCCCCGTCATCGCTATCTTCGACCTGATCAATGAGCGTATTGTATTCGGCGGCGAGAGTATCAATCCGCTGTTGGGTGTCATCACTGACCTCGGGACGGACCGGATAGAGCCGGCGCATGTCGGCGGTCGTGCGGTGATCGAATTCCGCCGTGACGTTCACCCAAGCCCAGCCTTCGGCGCGAACGGCATCGGCTTCCTGATCCAGCTTTTGCAGGACCAAGCGGTCAAGCAGGGCCGCATCAGCCAAATAGCCGCCATTGCCGTCATCGAACAGATCGCGGAGGATAATTCCGCCCGCCGCGACATAGGCATCCACACCGACGAACCTCGCGCGGCGATCCTTGGTGCTGATGTGATTTTCGGTGAGCATGCCGCGAATGGTGTCGGCCTCCTTATCCCAGCCGAGCGCGTCCCAGACTGCCTCCTGCCGGGCGTGGTCGTCGGTCAGGGTGAAGGCCACCAACTGTTCGAGGTTCATCTCGCCCGCGCGATAAAGCCCGATCAGAGCCGGGCTGACAGCGGCCAGTTTGAGGCGCTGACGAACGACGGCTGGACTGACGCCGAACCGTGCGGCGATGTCATCTGCCGCCATGCCTTTCGTATTGTGAAGTTCGGAAAAGGCTTCGTATTCGTCAGCGGGGTGCATTGCGGATCGAACGACATTTTCCGCCAGACTGATTTCCTGCGCGTCATGCAGCGTGTCGAGAATGCATCGCACCGGCTCTGTCGATGTGATCTGCTTGCGCTTGACCCGCAGCATCTGCGCCAATCTGCGCCCTTCGCCGATGGTGACGAGATAACATCCCGTCTTGCGCAGGGCCCGATCGTATTCGGGCTCGACCACAAGGTTCTGCAACATACCTTTTGCGTGAATGCTGGCGGCAAGCGCTTCAATATCGGCAGCGGCGCGCGGCGTCTTGCGGACATTGCGAGGCGAGGCCTTGAGCTTGTTCAACGGCACCGTGATTTCGGTGCCGCTTTCGATTTCAGGTTTCTTCTTGGTCATTGTGGTCTCCTTGGTTTTGAGGTTGCAGCGCAAAGCGCGCTGAACCTCTGCCCGTCGGCGAGACCGGGGGTGGAAAGTGCAAGGGCGATCGCGGCCGAGGGGAATCACCCGGTCTGCACAAGCGGTGAGCGCGGAAGACCGGGGATACGGCTGCGATCGAGCGCGGCACGCGCGATCCCTTGCGCGCGCCGGGGGCAGCGCCCCTGAGCCTTTTTTGCGCGAAGGATCGAAGCCGGAAGGCGGAGACAAAGCGAAGCGTGGCTCCGTTCACGAGAGCCTGACCGTCAGACGGTCGCGCCCATATCGAGACCTCGGCCTCGGTCTTCCCGTCTGCCGATAAGTCAGGCACACTTCGCTAGACACCAGGGAAAAATAATGCCGGAAGCGCTTTTCGATGTCGGTCCGATCGCCCGTAATCTGAACGCGCGTGCGGCGTCCTATGCAATTGGAGAGCTCCAGGATATCCGCATGCGGCTTCGCGGATATTCGAGACGGCCTTCGTCGGACATTTTTACATCGCACACGATCCACCAGCATTGGGCCTTTCACTATGGCGGACGTACGGAGTTGCAATTTAACATCGGAGTGGATGGAGAGGCCGACGATGAACTCCGCCACGGCGTGGCCTTCTCGTTCCAGCTGAGCCAATCCCTGCCGTCGATCGACGCACTCATTCCCAAGGTGCGGCTTTTCAATGAATTCATGCGGTTATATCCGGAGGAATTCGGGGACATGCGTATGTGGCACTATGCCGACGGCGAGCGCAGTGACGATTACGCTGCCGGACCAATTCTGACCGATCTTGTCAGGGCTGGCCCCTTCGTCTTCCTGGGTAGGCGCCAACTGATTCCGTTGATCGACTATGACGAAATTCTTTCGGACTTCGATCGGCTGCTGCCGCTGTACCAGTATGTTGAAAGCGGTGGGCGGGAAGAGGGGGGATCGCAGGCCGGCGGAGGGAGCTTCGTGTTTCGAGCTGGATGTGTTGAGCGCCCCGGCGCGACGACTGCGACGCTTGCCGAGCGCGAATTGAATGTGAGCCTGCGCCATAACGTGTTGCAGACGGCGCTGACGCGTCGCCTCGTGGCCCAGTATGGGGTCGCGAACGTCGCGACCGAACATTCGAGTGGTCTGGGTACCAAGATCGATGTGGTTTTGCGCCGAACGTCTAAAGAATATTGGTATTACTAGATCAAGACCGCCCATTCGCCGCGCGCTTGCCTACGCGAAGCGCTCGGTCAAGTGATGGAATATGCGTATTGGCCAGGAGCCAACGAAGCAGTGCGGCTGATTATTTGCGGTGAGAGCCCACTTGACGGCGAAGGCGCAGCCTATCTGGAAACCCTGAAACAGCGTTTTTGCCTTCCGATCACCTATGAGCAGATTAGTATCGACTAGACGGGATCTTCTAGAGGCCATACCGGCGGTAAGTCGAGGATTATATTTTCGAGTGTCGCACACTTTAACCGGACGAATAAGGGGGTAGGAATGGGTGCATCAAAGATTCCAATCTATGTTTACGTTGATGAATCGGGAAATACAGGCAAGAACATATTCGATGAGGCCCAGCCTGATTTTTTTACCGCCGCGTTGGTTAGTAAAGGCGATTTTGACCTTCGTTGGGGAGGCCAAGTAAGCGATATAGCCAAGAAGCTAGGTGTTGACGTCCTGCATGCCAACCAACTCGGACTGGGCCGGCTCGAAACGATTGCCGATGATCTCCATTCCTTGCTGAACAGTGCCGGCGCCCATTTCTTCGTGTCGCGAGTAGAGAAGCGGTACTTGCTCGCAACTAAGATGTTTGACGTTCTGTTTGACTCCGGAGAGAACGCGGCCGTTCCCTGGCACGTGTACAATATCCGGCCACTGAAAATTATGCTCGCATTTAAGCTCGCAGAAGTCATCAATGACAAGATAGCGAAGGATTTCTGGAAGTGCCTTCTCTTGCCGAACGAAGCCAAATCGCGGGAGGCGCTCCCTGGCATATGTTCTGCCTTGAAAGCGCAGCTGCATATCTTGCCTGATGAACGATCACGAGAACTGTTAGGCGCCGGGCTCGATTGGATAATTCAGCATCCCGAAAGCATTCATTTCGCCACCGAGCAGAAGATCGCAAAGCAAGGGCACTTCCCCAATCTTGTCGCCTTTGCGAATTTGCTCAGAGGCCTGCAGACGTTTTCGGAGCGTTGGAAAAAGAAGATTAGGCGCATCACCCATGATGAGCAGAGCGAGTTCGGCCTAATGCTGCAAACGTGGCATGAGATGTTCTCGAACGCATCGCCGGACGTGATCGAGTGGGCAGGTGAAAGCTATAGCCTTCAGATGGCTCCGGGCAGCGACTTCGTAATAAGTACTGATGAAAAAAGTGCTGGTATCCAGATCGCGGATTTGGCTCTGTGGCTTTACGCGCAAGCTCTCAAAGGTAAGGACCTGCCTGAAGCTTGCGCAAAACTGTTGTATTTCATTTTGCAACGGGGCTGGCACGACGATTTCTCGTTCGCCGGCGTCGAAAAGCAGCTGATGGAAAAATGGGGCGAGGTATTTTTTGGCCCTATGGATGATGAAAAAATTGAAGCCGGCCGAAAGCTCTTGCAACTGTCCGAAGAGAGGCGTGTGGCTTCTATGGTGCAATATGAACAAGATGGTGTGGCCCCATTTATGAGGGGCTTGGCTACGGATCGGCTATCTGTGAACGATCCAGAGCAATCGGCTCAGTGAGCAATTGCGCTATCGAGTTTGACGCAGTGTAGACCTACAATCGTGGGAGCGGAGCCAGTCGCCCATTCGGTAGCTAGGCGAAGCAAGCGGGCTCATGCTGGCAGAAAGGCCACCCCGCGCCATCATATTGAAAAATGGACAATTTTGGGCGTATACGGCATATGTCGCTTCCGACCTGCTGCTTTGTATTGATAAATAGACGATTTCGGGCTATTTTTGAATATGATGCTAAAGCTCCGGCCCAGCCTTTCGGATTACCTGGTAACCCTGCAATCGGAGGGCCGCGTCACCTTCACGCGCACTGAAGCCATCGGGGCCCTCGGCATTACGGAGGCCGCCTTCCTCAAAGCCGCGGCCCGGCTTCAGAAGCGCCGCGCACTGTTCAATCCCCGGCATGGCTTTTACGTCGCCGTCCCCCCGCAGTTCATGAACTGGGAGGCGCCGCCGCCGGCCTGGTACATCGACGCGCTAATGCGGCATGAGGCCCGTCCCTATTATGTAGGCTTGCTCAAGGCGGCCGAGCTGCACGGCGCATCGCATCATGCCGTGATGGAGTTTCAAGTCGTGACGGACAAGCAGCTTCGCAAGATCCGGGCAGGGCGCTCGTGGGTTACATTCTATTTCCGCAAGGATCTGGAATGCGTCCGGGAGGGCATCGTCGATCGAAAGACGGACACGGGAAGCATGAAGATATCCGGGCCCGAGCTGACCGCGCTCGACCTGTTTCGCTACATGCATGTGGCGGGTGGCATCGATGCCGTCGCAACCGTTATGACGGATCTCGCTGAAAACATTGAGGGGCAAAAGCTCGCGGCCATGTCGGCGCATTTCGAGCGGGCGTGCGGCCAGAGGGCCGGCTATCTGCTTGATCGGCTCGGTCATTCCGAGCGGGCCAATGCGCTTCACGACAAGCTCTTTCAAAAAGGAGCGATGCCCTGGGTCACGCTCGAACCGGAGCCGCGCAACGCCACGAAATCCGACAGCGAGCCCGTTGAGCGCAACGCGCGTTGGCGCGTGATCGTGCGGCGTTACCCGGAGATCGACGAATGATCCCCACGCAAAACACTATCGCTTGGTCAAAGCACGCGCCGTGGTCCGAACAACGGCAAGTCGAGCAAGACCTCATCATCGCACGCGCGCTCGTCGAGCTTTTCAACGATCCGTTCCTGCGCAAAGAGCTTCGCTTCCGCGGTGGAACGGCCCTCAACAAGCTGCATTTTCCAAAGCCGCTGCGCTATTCGGAGGACATCGATCTTGTGCGCACGACGGCGGGCGCGATCGGCCCGATCCTGGACCGCGTCCGTGATATCCTCACGCCGTGGCTCGGCCATCCGCGCTTTGATCAAAGCGAAGTGGCTCCAAAATTTCGGTTCAGGACCGAAGCCGAGGACGGATCAGGTCTCATTCGCCTGAAGGTGGAGATCAATACGCGCGAGCGCGAAGCCTACGATCCGGCCGTCGAGTTTCCGTTCAAGGTCGATAATCCGTGGTTCTCGGGTGCAACCGACATTCCTACATTCTCGAATGAAGAACTTCTTGCGACCAAGCTGCGCGCGCTGCTTCAGCGCAACAAGGGGCGCGATCTCATCGATCTTTCACACGCCCTAGGCACCATCGAGGCGCTCAATGCGAAACGACTGGTAGAGCTGTTCGGCAAGTATCTTGATCTATCTGGCCAAGCGATCTCGCGTGCACAGGCCGAACAACGCATGTTCGAAAAGCTGGAGCGTCCGGACTTCCTCGCCGATGTCAAACCGCTGCTGACGGCGGAAGAGGCTGAGCGGTTCACGGACGAGGCAGGCCGAAAAGCGTTCGCGGCCGTGTTCCGGGATATTGTTCAAATCATCCCAGGGGACACGTGGGCGAACACAGCGGACAAGATCAAGCAACACGAGCTTACCGATTTGCTCGCGGGGTGACCGGGGGATCATGTGAAGCGGCGGTCGGGCAGGATGGATTAGGGCATGAACTAGCCATAGCCGGATATTGGGTGCAGACCGCGTGAATATGTCTTTCTCGGCGCAGGCCTCCGAAGTTTCCAGGGCGGCGACGCAGAGGAGTTGCCAAGATAAAACTTCTCGCCATCATCGTTCGACGGAAAGCGTCAGGGAGCAAAGCAGACTTCGATGAACAACCTCGGCTGAGAAAACGTCTGCAAGTCAGCGCGGTCACATGCACCTGTGCCAGATTTCCCTCATCTCGACGACCCCCTTACCGACCTCTGGCTGTTCGTCGAGGACGCCAGAGTTGAGCATCTCCAGCACGACATCCGCGCGCCAGACGAATCCAAGATCAGAACTTTCGCCGGTTCGCAAGCTTGGTGGCAATTGGTCGACAGCACGGCCGCTGTATAGGCCGACAAATTCCGTCTTCTCACCAAAACCAACCGTCTGTCCGGTGGCCGTCGGCTCCATAATCGTGCCTTGTCTTACGCGGAATACTGGAGCTCCCGACAATCCGCCTCGTCCGGCCATGTCCACGAGAAATTTCGGATATCCGTCCACAGGAACATCCGGATCAGAGGCGATCGATCCGCGTTTCCAGATCGAAAAGACGTTCAACGCGCTAATGCCTTGAGCAAAGCCAACGGCGAAGACATCCCCGCCCGGCTGGCCGTAATTTTCAATCACCGGCACACCATCATTGATGCACTTCACGTCGCCGTTCGTGATGCTGATTACAATGAATGCCATATCGAAGTAATTCCCACAGACAGGATGCACGAACCAGCGCGGATTGGTACGATCCTCGTCGAGATAGAGGGGGATCTCGTCCTCCTGAAAGGTCTGAGGGGTCTGTGTGACGTAGCGGAACCGAACGCGGTCCGGGACGCCGCCATGCCGGCTCAGCGGCGCACGCGTGCTATGGTGCAGGCCTGACAGATTGTGCCAGGCCGTTACAAGAGCGATGCTCTTCCCCAGACGCCAAAACCAGCCGGTTCCTTTGGCCAACAGTTGATCCCGAAAGAACATCTGCAGCATAACGGACGTCACGCTTAGTCCATTGATCTGCGGAGTCGCTTTCATGTAACGGCCGGACGAGAAGGCAGCGCTGAAGGCGGCTGAGAACTTCGACTGCGGGCGGGTCAAGCAGACCTCCAATTTAGCGTCGCGGCATTGCCATAATTGAGCGGACCGTGATTGCTCCAATAGGATCCATGGAAGATTTCATCATTGTTATCGTTAAAGTGGAATAAGCGATAGCAGTGTTTCCGGTCGGTGCCCGTCACACCAACCCTGACATAGGCGTTCTATGCATTTTGAGGTCATATTTTTCCGACGGACGCCACCGACGAATTGGCTAGGGCGCGACGCGCGGCCGGACGCTAGTGACCATGGAATTACGTAGGCTTCTAGGCGGCACTAGAGATTCCAATTGTCGGGCGGGCAATTCGTGTTGCTCACCCATCGTTCGGTCGACATTGAAAAGCGCTGCCCGTCGAGACTATTATGTGGCATCGCGAGCCAGCGTGGAATGTTTGCGATTTGCTGTCTTTAGAAGAGTTCGGAGCGAACGGATGGCCATGCCGTAGCCAGTGTTGGAAAGTCGGTAGCGACGCTTGGAATGTGATTGCTCCCCGGATATCTCATAGTACGCATAGAAGTCCTGATTGAAGTAGCGGCTCACGTTGTCTTTGTGCTTCGGCGGAGCGCTAGTGAATGTCGATTGGATGCGTCGAGCAATCTGTGTGGTTGAAAAAAATGGACGGTTCTCATCGCTAACCCAAGCTCCCAAGAGGGCGATCAAAATGGCGTCCTCTAGCCTGACCTCACCGAGGTGAACAAGCGCGGCCAGGGCGGTGTCAACTATGATGTCATCGGGCGGCTCTGAGCCAACGAATACGTCAATAGCTTCGAGGTATTCGGGCAATGTCGCATTATTGTTTAGCTGGATTGATACCGGTGCTGCCCCGATTCGTTCGAGACCCATCCGACGCTGCTGTTCATCGCGTTGTCTGAACGCTTCCAGGGAAACGTCGTCGCCGGGGCGTCCCCTTGCGAGAAGGCGCTTGTATCGCGATGCCTCATCGGATGCCACAAAGACAACTCGCAGGTTCTTCCCGAGCGCAGTCATCGCATCGCGTAGATAGTCGACCTCAGCAGGCGATCGGAAACCGGATACGACAATCGGCGACCCGCCATTTTCGACGATGTACTCTGCAACTTTCTCTGCCGCTATCTCGGGCTTCTGAGCCAAGGCATCTTCCGCAAAGTCGCCGATCGAGATGTCACCCCGATAGCCATGTCGGTAGTAGTAGTTCAGGTACATGAAGTCGCTTGCCTCGACGTGTAGATAACCAAACTTTCTTGCTAAGTGTTGGCTGGCGGTGGTTTTTCCAGCGCACGTGTAGCCCGACAAGATCAGGTTGGAATCGCTGCCGAGACCGAACTCAAGCTGTCGTGGCTCCGCCGCTAGAAAGTGTCGCTCCACTAGAAAATCGAAGAGCTGTCGAAAAGCCTTCCGCCTAAAATCGACGAGATCTGCTTGCGCTATCGGCAGCGCGCCAAATGGAATTGAGTGGCCGTCAGGTATGAACCACTTATTGAAAGAACGATTGTCGAGCCATGGATAAACTAGATTGCTCTCGAAGCTATATTCTCTCTCCGCGATGTAGCCGTGTTGTAGTCCGAGAAAGGTTAGATAATCGCTATCGATCTGCCATTTTGCTTTGAATTGCTTCGGGACATGTAAAAGAACGTCTGATCGAACTGACGCCGCTCTTTTGTTTCCTGCTGAACGGAGCGTGGCATCCAAATTTGCGAACGTTTGCTCCTGCATCCAATACTTGATTTCGAGGCCCGGCACCTCCGTTCCGTTATGGCTGAGAGCGTCGATTGCGACTGAAGTATCCTCAAGAATGAATGGGTGGCTATCAGTCGCGAGACCTGCCTTCGTGCATTGATTTAGCGCGCTACGATAGCTGGCTTCCAATAAGTCCGCCCTCGATGGCAATCGCGGCTCATCGTAGTTCGCGTGATAGGTGCGTTGACGAAATCCCTTAATGCGTACCGGATACCGTTCCGCGATGTAGCGGGCATGCGCTAGCTTCGTCGTATTTGACGTAAAGAACGTGAGCTCTTTCATGGCGGCGACCGAAGGAGAATACGACCGGTGTTGTTTGGGTGAGTCTGTATGATCTCGCAGTTTAAGAAAGTCTGGGCTACGCTCAAGCGGGCTAGTACTTCCGGCGCAGCAAAACAGAACAAGGAAGGGCCCAAGCTAGACATCCCGACGCAATCGGCGCCGAACTGCTCCAAATCGTGCTTTAGCCGTTGTAATGGACTGCCATATTCATTCCACTCAAGCGCCTTCCATGTTGTCGTCTGAATTGAGGAAACGGCGCGGCAGAACGCCCCATAGTCACGATCTTGAACCGCCGCGTAGATTCCGAAGACTGCCTCATAGCATGCGCGGTGGGTATCCTCGATGCTCAGGGGAAGGACCCGTTTGAAGAATTCAACTTCCTCCTGTTGTGTCTTCGCTCGCACATCGTTCGGAATGCAGACGCATAATGGCCATGCCGGCATTGCGAGGCTTGGGAGTGCTGCTGCGGGAGCGCGACGTTTATCCGATTGAGACGATGGTAGAGACAAAGCGCCATCGCTGACGCGCCCCAAGTCCAAGACCATGCCGCCCGCAAAGTAGGACGTTATGCCGACGCCGGATGTGCCACCGCGCTTGGATTGTTCAACCAATTTGTCTCTGTTCGGCGATTGTCCGTTCGAAGTAAACAAGGCTTCTAGAACGCCCAATCGAATTGCCGTTCCAGATCCCATTCCAACGTGCGTCTTAATTGAACCGGATATTGTGATCGAAGCAGCCGCCAAATTATGCTTATGCCGAGTGTAATCCACATCGCGGATTAGTTCAGCCAGCTCAAAGTCCGCGAGCGGAGCCGGACGTTGATCGCTGATTATGAGTCGATCATTTGGTTCGATATCGATGTTGACGGCAGGCTCGCTGATCGAGAACCCTATACCGCCATTTTTGCGCGGGCCGCCCGCATGCATTGAGATTAATCCCAAATGGATGCGAGAACATGCCACGATTCGCGCTTTAGTCTGCTGACTCACAATCCGTCCAGACCGTCTCAAAATGATCGTGATACTTTTGTGCAAATCGCGTTGACATTGCCACATGCACAGCAGGGGCATATTTGCTTTCGTTGTCTTGAAAGATTGGACCCGCGACCAAGTCGTCATCGGCGCTGACAAAGCTGTGCTGCGCCTTAGCGGGGAAACGGCGAAGTTCGATTCGCTTGCCGAACTCGCCGCTCAAGGCGTGAAGCTTATGAAATAAGCTTGGCAATCGAGCCTTGGCATCCTCTGAGATGTGTTTGTCATCAGGAATAAGAAGTTGGACATGTAATCCTTGATGGCGTCGAAGCGCATCGAGCAACGCGTGGTCTTCGCTTTGCGGATCCAGAAAGTCATCGACAAATCTTGTACAGGAGGCGCCCATCACTTGGACCGACCGGCGAGCTTTCGATACAAGCGCAGTGTAATAGGCTTTGTCGTGCCTGCTCGCGAGAAGGCCGCGAATGCCCATTTGCTCATAGCGTGCGAGATCCCTGAGCGGTTGTACCGAAACTATGTAGGTAAGTAGGAAGACAAGCCCGCCTGAGATAACGCCGCCAACGAGGCCAACGAGCTTCGCGTCGTTAGCATCCAGATTATAGTAGTAGATTCCCGCCACCAGGGTGATGATCGTTACGATTAGGACGATCAGTAGCCATTTCGGTACGGAAACGCTTTGCGTCTCAAAAAGGGTCATGGCCGTCCTATGAATAGCAACTCACGCCTAGGCGTGGCTCCGAGCGCGTGGTTGTGGTCGCGCGAATGGACCGACACATTTGAGAAAGTGTCTTCAAAAAAACGAACTATTTCCTGTTGGTCGGGGTGCGCGCCAGTCACATAGGAAAGGACCACCTGAGACTCCTTGTGGGAGTAGATGAAGGAGAACAATCGTTCTTGAAACGAGCGCTTCGTTGCCCAGTCGAGCATCCATTTAGGGCGTTCGAGCAGTCTAATGTCCGAAGCGTAATCGATGCGTTGTTCCCAGCTATCGTAATTGGCCAAGCCTTCGAGGAAGTGATAGCGACGCCAATAGTCGTCACGATTGTAGCGTGAGATGTTGTTTACATACGGTGGATCGATATAGACTAGATCGTACCCCGGCTTAAGCCGTTCTACGTTGCCGGGCTGTAATACCTTGTGCGGCGTGTCGGCTAACAAGTTGCTAGGCAGGTCGTCGTAGGCTTGCAGAATGTGATGCTGGAAGCTGCGTTCCCAAGTCACGTGGTTGCCGAAAGAACGAGCGACTCCCTTGTTGGTTCGGAGATGCAAATTGGCGCGGTGAAAGAGATTGAAAGGTCGTTTTTTGAGGCACGCCTGGTAAAGAAGGTATCGCAGGAGCGCTGACCGAGCCCTCGTTAGGCGCTTTTGCTGAAGTGACGCGACATACCCGTCGATCCAAGCATTCTCTGCATTCTTATAGTAGATACCGCGAAATGAGCGCGCGACGACGCCAGACGTGGGCGTCACATTAGCGAGAAATTGGACAACGTCGCTGCGGTCCATTGCGACGTTGTTGGAAAGGAGTGTGTTCGCTACGTCGAGGTTAAATCGAAATCCGTCGTGATAGGTGACCGTCTTGCGCATCGCTTTGAACAACAGGGAGACAGATGCCGTGCCGCCTAGCGCGTCGAGGACCGTGTCAAATTCAAGCGTCCTGATGTGATCGTAGATCCATGGAAGCAGTTTACGCTTGCTGCCATAGTACCGTGTCGAAGGGAGTTGCGCGATGGTGTCTGCAATAGGTCTTATCAGCGCGAGAGAGGCCAGTTTACTCGCCGTCGGGCTCACCGAAGCGAGCCCATCTTGAAAAGCAAGTCGACTCACACGTATCACTGACAGTCCCCCATCCCTATTCAATATTAGGGACGAGAAACTTGGAAGTAAACAATCCCGAGTTGATCACTAAGTCCTATGCCGTCGCTTGTGCATCCGCATCGAATAATATCGCGTGCAGCGCAGCACAGGAGGCCCGATGGCCGAGTTTGTTTTGGGTTTAACGCAAAATATTTTGGGAGAGGCAAATGTCGGCGAGCAAAAAGAGCTTTGAATTCACGGAGCAGGGCGCGTTCGAGGCAAATATGGAGGCGTTTTTCACTCATATGGGCCAAGAGGACACCGCTCTTGCCGCGGACCTTCAATCTCAATTCAAGGCATTATCGCAGGGGGGTTACAAGCAGCAGGATATTCTGAACGGCTTACTTGCTGCTGCCGAGAATCCTTCGCCACCCACAAATGTGAGCCCTAGCGCAGCGGTTGTTGCTGGTCAAAGTGCTACGTCGGCCGCAGCCGCGATCTCCGCGACCGGTTGGTTGCTCGAGGGCCTTTCGATCGAGGGCTTTCGCGGCATTAACAATCAAGGTAAGCCGCTTGAATTGAAGTTTCATGCCGACAAGGTCAACAGTATCTCAGCAGTGAACGGCGTCGGAAAGAGCTCCGTTTATGATGCGGTCAGGTACGCAATCTGCGGGGAAGTGCCCTGGCTCGAAGGTCTGCCTGCGAGTGAGCGTGGCACCGATTACTATCTGAACAAGTTCAACACATCGGGGACGGCGACGATTACGCTGAAGCTGGTCGCCGAGCCGAGCGGTGAGCAGGTGACCATCACGGTTAAGCGTGATGCGCAAGGTAATCGCACGGTGTCGTCGACGCCTGCTGCTGACGCCGAGGGCATTTTGCAATCGCTGAATCGCGAATTCGTCCTTCTCGATGGGCACGCATTTCAGAACTTCATTTCGGCAAAGCCTTTGGATCGAGGCCGCACCTTTTCTGGTCTTCTTGGACTCGCCCAATACAGCGCGATGCGCCAATCACTCGCGGCGATCGCCAACACACGCGCCTTTAACAACCACTTTGCGGTAGCCGAACACGCGCAGCTTCGCGGTCGAGAGGAGAAGGGTGCTGCGGACGCACGCGCGGCGATTGCATCAGACTATGAGGCGCTGGTAGGCCAGCCTTTAGGAGCACAGAGTAGTGCCGATGCCCAGGCGAGCTGCCACCTCGCTTTGGAACAGATCGGGCCATTGAAGCCGCTCTGTGAAAATAGGGTCTTTCACGACATCGACATTAACGCCTGCATCGAGGCGGTAAAGGCGGCCGAGGGCGGTCCTAAGCGGGATCGCTTGAGTGAATGCATTCGGGAGCGGGCGGATCTGAAGAAGCTCAATGTTGAGGCTCCGAAATCTGAGCGCGCGGCTGCTTTGGTAAGCCTTGCGGAGGCACGCGATCGGGCGCTTGCGGAGACGGTCGGCGACGTGATGCTGAGCTTGTTTCAAGCAGGACAAAAGGCACTCGGTTTACCGGATTGGAGTGATCCTACTCTGTGTCCGCTTTGCGATCAGAAGGGCTCGCATGACCTGAAGGCGCATATCGCGTCCAAACTCTCTCAGTTTGATACGTTGGAGCAAGCCGGGACGGCGATTGCAAAGGAATGGGGTGAAGCCGGCTGGTCCGATCTGGTCGGATTGGAGGCGAAATTGGAGGACGGGGGCGATCACCGAGTGATTGCGAAATTACGCCCGAGCGCCGAAAAGGGGGAACTCGGGTCTAAGGACGCGGAGAGTCTAGCAGAGTGGCTGAAAACATTGCGTTCGCGCGCCGATCAGAAGGAGCGAGGCTTGGCGACTGAACAAGCCGCTCTCGAGAAGGAGCTACCGCCATCCTCCGTTGAGGTCACACGCAAAGTCGAGGCAGCACGCCGGCTTCAGGCAAATTGGCGCAAGCTCACGGAGGCCGAAACAGCTGCGGGTCAAGAGCAGACGCGGGAGGCCCTAGTCGCGCAGGTGAAGCGCTTCCTCGATTCCGCGTCAGATTGCTTCGGCGCTGCAGAGGGCGCTCTCAGCAAAGCGCGGCTAACCGCCGTCGAGCCAGTGTTTAAGTCGTATTTCAACAAGCTCTCGTTCTTTGGCGTTGTTCCGAAGGTCACCAAGCGCGCCAACAGCGAAGATCTTCAGATTGCGCTCGCGGACTTTCACGGTCTGCCAAACCTTTCGCCGCAGGCGTTGCTTTCAGAGAGTTTCCGGAACGCATTTGCTATCTCACTTTACCTTGCGGCCGCCTCTCTCTACGGCGGGTTGCCGAAGTTCATAGTGCTTGACGATGTGACGTCGAGCTTCGATGCGGGCCATCAGAATTTTCTTGTGGAGTTGCTGAGAACGACATTCGCCCGTCCCGCCAATGCGAGCGGGTTGCAAGTCATCTTGCTCAGCCACGACACCATGCTTGAGAAGCTGTTCAATAAGCATAGCAATACAGGGACTTGGTGGCATCAACGATTAGAAGGCGTGCCTCAACTCGCCGTGCTTCCGCAGGCTGGCGCGGTCAACAAGGTGCGCGATCAGACGCTCTCGATGTTGCAGGCCGGCCAGGTCGACTTTGCGAAAGAAGGCGTACGTCAATATTTGGAATATCGTCTCAGCGATTTGATTAGCCGCCTGCGCATACCGGTGCCGGTCGACGTTGCGTTTAATGACAACAAGCAGCTGGCGCATGAGTTCTTGCAAGCGATCGAAGCGGCGATCAAATTAAACCAGGCGGCCAAGTCGCTCGTGCTCGATTCTACGCAGGTCTCCGGTCTGAACGCTAACATGGCGACAATTGTTGGAAACTTCCTAAGCCATTGGGGTACCGGGCAGACCCTTAGCTTCTCCGGTCCCTCCCTTCTTGGCGTCATGCAGTCGATAGATCAGTATTGCGAATGCTTCATGTTCGTGCCGAGCCCCGGTGCGCCTCGGCAGTTCTACAAATCGTTGAACCAAAAAAGCTAACCTTTAAATCGCCGAAGGTGCCAAGGTTTGTAGAGTTGTGGATTTGTAGCCGACCAAGAAATTGATAGAATTAAGAAATAGGCAGAGTGATAATATAGATTACGACAACTCGGGGCAGGGAGTTTGTCGGTAGCTCCTCCACGCCTGCATCGGTAAGGGCGCTTGATTCAAGTCGCGAATTGAGAGCGAGTTATTGTCTCGCGCAAAAATGCGATAAGTCAGGACTTATGCATGAAGCTGGAATTATAGTAGTATGTGAATCTATGATGCTATCATTGCCACGCAAGCAACTCTTACATGTCCTCCGTACTGTTCTATGCCAAAGCACTGTCTGATGTTTACCGCCAATATCGATTCGAAATCGATGAGTTTGCTCTTTCAGTACCTGGTTGATCTACAGCGCAAGGGTGCGAGGGAGCTCATTATCGCCATCAGCTCCCAGGGCGGGAACGTCGCGAGCGGCATCACCATGTATAATGCTATTCGGGCAGCCACGATCAACGTGACCACGCACAATATCGGGAATATCGATTCCATTGCCACCGCCGTTTTCCTTGCCGGCCAACAGCGAGTCGCGAATGAGAGCGCGACGTTCATGTTTCACGGGGTCGGCATCGGATTGACAGGCAATCAGCGTCTCGAAGAAAGAGATCTACTTGAGAAGCTCGACGTCGTAGCAGCCGAGCACCGACGCCTCTCGAAGCTGATCGCGTCGCACAGCAGCCTTGCTATCGACCAATGCATGGACTTGTTCAAGCAGCAGAAAACGCGAGACGCCGATTGGGCGCAAACGAAAGGGCTCGTGCATGAGGTGAAAGACTTTGTCATCCCGGCGGATGTCGATGTCCGGTATCTCGGTTAGACTTGGTGATCGGCGGGCGCGGGGAGGACGCACAGCGTGCGAGCTAGCTGTGGCCGCGACGGGTTCGTAGCGACGCATCAATCATGTCGGTTTCCACAATGCAGATGCCGTCGGCACGAAGAGCCGACATGATAATGTGACGCACGCTCGTCTGGCGCTCGGCGGCCCGGATCTTCAGCGCCTTCCATACATAGTCGGGCAGTTCCACGTTAAGCGCCTTCATCGCTGTCCTTAGTGGGGCAGGCTCATTCGTGACCAAAATCTTCGGCTTTTCGGATGGATTTTGCTCCAGCCGAGAGGCCTTGACGAGAGTGCTGACCCCCTTCTCTTGCGCGAGAGCTTCTATCTTAGTGTCCATATCTTCATCGAGCGGCTGGAATGGCAAACGTTGTTTCATGGTCAGCCTGCCTTGCGCAGCTCAGATTCCGGCTGCTCGGCGATGGCGTGGATTTCATTCACGAGTGCCGTGATCTCGGCGCCGGCACCCTTCCCCGGTTCGAAAATCGTCGGTGGTTGTCCATTCAAGAACATCTCGCGATAAGCAACCCTCTCGACCAAGGCGGTGCGGAAGAGCGGCATGCCTTTGCGTTCGAGCTCGGCGTAGGCGTAGTCGGTCACGCCTGTGCGTAAGGGGAAGATCTTAGTCAGCAGGAGCCGGTACGGAATCTTGCGGTTCGTGGTCTCGCCGACATCGCGGATGTCGCTGACAACGACCAACGCTTCGCGCAAATCTGGTTCGGAAGCTTGTGCCGGTATGATGACGAGATCGGAACGGGCCAGCGCCTTGAACAGAGTGACCTCCCTCGTCCCGGGCAAATCAATGCAGATATGGTCGTAGTCGCCCGAGGCTTCGGCGTCGCGGAAATACGTCCCGAAGGTCTCGGTCGCTATCGCGCTGACCGTTAGCCGGTCGATGGCCGCGCGTTTGGACCAGCGCCCGAGCGTGCGGTTCTGGTCGAGATCGATGACGAGCACGCGTGCCCCGCCGAGCGCGAGTGCACATGCCACGGCCGCGCAGGTTGTCGATTTACCGACGCCGCCTTTGGAGGACGCAAATGTAATAATCATGAAAGCCTCAAAAATGGATTTGTAGAAATGTGGATCGGTGTAATTGAACAATCGAATAGTTCCAAGGCTACGGGATTCGTTCAATTCTCCAAGCTAAGAATGGTGCAACAGTGCAAATGCACGATTACGTAATCCCATGAGCGTAGAAATACATGGTCCTACAGATGTGGAATCCTACAATTCAATGTCGTGATGATACGGCGCGGCCCAGCATAAGGCGCTGCGGCGGTGTTCGGGGCGGGCAGCTTCCCTGAGAATGTGTGCTTCCCCAATTCCCCAAATGTTGATTTGCGCAAACCTACGAAACAGGGCTTTTCGCTCTACGTTTTGCTGCCGGTATGCACAACGCCTTCGCGCCTCATCTTGCTCGTGGCATTTGCAAAGATGTTTTGGTCGTGGCGAGGGCAGGACGCGTTGAATGAAATCGGTTTCCGCCTGTTCGTGCGGGGATACGGTGCAATTCCAGATCTCCCGCTGCGCTTGTCTTTCGGGCCGTGCTTCAAGGGACAAGTGATAAGGACCGGATGTGCTTCACGTGAAAACATGCGAAGGCGGCGGGCCGCGCAGGTCAAAAGAATGATTGGTGAGGAAATGGGCGGCCCCCCGAGTCGCGCCCGGATTCCTGAGCGTTGCACGTGAATCCAACGGTGAGTTTTTGGGCGGAAGCAACCGCATGGGAAAAGTCAAAGCCCTTTAAACGCTCGGACATCGCGGCATCTCGAGAGGGTGGTCCGACGCGGGCGTTGTCCAGGCCGGGCATCTGTACCCGGATAAAGGGCCCTCTGGCCTATCCGCAAGCTGAGGCGGCGCCCTGACAGCGTTGAACGCTCGGCAAGCCCACACACCCGCTGGCAATCTTCGGCCTCACCGCTCCGCCGGCCAGGGCCTTAGGGCTTCGGGAGCGCAGTCAACCGATCACTGGCTTTTCGCCCTAACCGGTTTCCACCGCTGTTCCTCCTGCCGCCAGAAGGCGAGTTGGTCATGGCTTTTCGGCGTGCGTGTCACGTTTCAGCGTCGCCGATGCGCGTTCGGCTCCGACCATCGGCGACCTCAGCGATTCTAATTCTTAATTCAGTAGTTCAGATTCAGGGCGCATTTGTGCAAGGCGGATCAAACACTTGTGCCGCCAATTGTGAGGTTTTGGGCGGGATAGGTGAGCAAACGGGCGGAGTCGCGTGAGCAAATGGGCGATTTGCGGTGAGCATGAGGGCGGCTTTGCGCGAGTTTTTGGGCGCAAGCTCACCGTCGGGGTGACGTATCGGTGAGTTTTTGGGCGGCGGCTAATGTTCGGGCGTGTGCGCGATGACATCGATCCTGCCACGCGATCGAGCGTGACGTCCGACGCGGCTTTTCTCGCGCTCATCGAAAGCGTTGCGCATCTCATCGGGATCTTTGCGCAGCCAGGTCACAAAGAGCTTCTCGACTGCCCGGCCGCGCTTAACGACGCCAATATCGACCACGAAGTCCGATAAGAAATTGACTTCCTGCAAGGCCGGCTTGAGACAGTATTTATTGAAGTCGGCAAAGCGTTCCAGTTTGCCTTCGGGCACGCCGAGCATGCCGCGAAGCTCATCGACCGTAAATTCCTCCGACTGCTTGGCCATCCCGATACGCCGCTCGATCATCTCGTAAAGCCGGATAGAATACTTCGAGCGCAGCGAATACATGATGTGCGACTTGATGGTCGCCCACGCCTTACTTTGCGTAATCACGGCAAGTAGGTCGGCCGGGAAGGTGTAATAAAAATATCCGTCCTTGCGCTCTTCCTCCTTGTTGGTGCCGAGAAGATGGACACGAAAGGTGGACCAAGTGCCGCTGATTGGATCTCGAGCGCGGATCTTCGCCCAAGCACCCATCAGCGTGTCGAAGGCTTCCTCCAGGCGGTCATTGCTGTCGTGGCTGCCGCGCAACGATGCCTTAAGCACCTTGTGGACCGCCACATCGCGAATATTGTTCCAGGCGTTGGCGAGAAGCTGGTTATAGAGAATCGTTTCGCTGCGGTTCAGCGGTGTGATTTCGACGATATCGACCAGTTCGCGCGGCTTGATGATGCGGCCCATATGGCCGGGATCAAGCGGTTGACCATTGACCTTGATATCGGTCGCGAGCAGGGGTCCTGGGCGTTTGGGCAGCTCCGGATCTTCAAATACGCCAACAAGGGATACGCTCACTTCAGACACGCGCAAAGCGTGCTGATCAAAAGTGAGTTGGTCAAGCGATCAACTCACTTTATCCCGATCCGATACAAACGACTGCGCCCAAAGTTCACCACGGGCTCGCCTGCGGCTCGGCGGAATCCTTGGAGAGAGCCGGGATTCAGCTCGATCTCTTATCAAGGACAGTCTCGCGCGGTGATTATGCGGCTCTATGGTTCGCGATGACGGTCCCGATGAGCGCCACGAGCTTTTGACGGCGTTTGCGGTCGCAACAGATGAAATGCTTCGCTTCGAGATGCTCCAAAGCGTTGAGTGCCTGCTCCGCGTGCGTCGATATGCGGGGTGGATGAATCTCAGAAAAGCAAAGAGGCGCGAGCAACAAGATCACAAGATGTGGATCAATGCCCTGTTCGATAGTGACGCCCTTGCCGACCAGGATTTGCAGCAATCGCGCCGCCTCTTCATAATACTGCGGATAGTGCCGATGCATGGGCGTCATCGCTTGGATCCGCGATAGATGACCAGGATTCGCCGCTGCGCCTGTTCTCCGTGCCGAAGGTCTGCTGCAACAGTCCGGGGAACGATTCGAATCTCCGCGGTCGAATGATTGATGATATGGTCGCGCCACCAACGCTCGCGCGGCTTCAAAGGCAGGAAGCTAACGCACAATTGCGCCTCGCATAGCGCCGCCTTCGCCACCCAACGCGCGAGATTCTCGTCGTCGGTCGGGTTGAGCCATATGCGCCGCTCTTTCCAATCGGCATTGAGTGCATCGTTCAGCGGATGCTGATAGAAAGGCAGCGGAGCGAGATAGTCCCCGCCGCAGACATCCCAGAACAATTCAGAGTCTTCGGGTGCCTTCCAGAACAACTCGGTCAGGTAGTCGCGCAGGAATTCAGCCAGATCCGGCTCATGCCGCGGTAAGACTTCGATCCCTGTTGCACTCGCTAGATCCTGCACGATATCTCGCGCAGTTTCTGTGGCCGGTCTCCGCCGCCGGTTGAAATGACGCAAATGGGCCTGGAGAATCCCCTGGCCTCGATTTTCGGCTGCTCCATCCGATATTCGGAGTCCGCGGCGCTTCAGACGGCAGAGCGCTTGCAAAGCTTCGGCTGAATAGCTGTGCATGGCATCACCCGCGGCCTGTCTCACGCAGCGCAGCCTGCGCCTGAACGTAAGCTTCGACTTCCGCAGAAATCCAGCCCACCCGCCCCGGAGAATATCTCAACCGTCTGGGGAATTTTCCCGCCTTTTCAAGGCGATGAACATGTTGCCGGCTGAGCGGAATGATTTGGCGAAGCTCAGTCCATGTCAGAATACGCGTAGGAGTGCGAAGCTCGGCAGGCATGAAAATTCCTCCGGTGTCACATCACCAGAGTAGTAAGCATTTGACATATGTCAATACGAACTAGAGGCGAATTTTTGCTGCTTGATAGAGACGGCGTGCTCTCTTTTGATCGTTCGGAAAGCGGGCGAAGGCATCGGCAGGTTTTTTGATGTTGTACTTGGCAAGCTCCGCTTCGACATCTTGTCGAGACCGGCGCTTTTTCGCTTCGCCGAAGAAAGCCTTCAAGTCTTGTGGGACCTTATTCCGCCCGCCCCATTGCTTTAACGTGAGGTAGAGAGGCTCGTCTATTTTTCGTAAGTCGGCGATCGTTATATCTGCGAGCCAAGGTCCGTATACACGTCGCAAGAAACCGAGAGAGGTTTCGCCAGAACCTTCTGCTCGGCTTTCCCATAATTCCGGTGCACGTGTAAGCAACGGGGCTTGCTCCATCGGAGCGGCAGCGGAGCTAAATACGTCATTAAAGCTCTGACTCTGACGAATCACTTCGGCCAGTGTGGGCGAATCTCGAAGCAACTTCGCAAGTTCTTCAAGTAAAAATTCAGCGTGGAGTCGGTTCGCTTCCAAATTGCCTTCAATAGGCGCAAATTTATTGTAGTATTGACCGACGATTATCGCGTCATGCCGCTCAGCCTGCAAGTAATTTGCGACACTTTCGCGCAGATGGGACATCGATGGAATGGCAACACGGCCATTTGAGAGCAGAGAAAACTGCTCTGCGTTGGACTGAATGATAAAATCTGCAGCTTGACCAAGAAATGCTAGAACATTGGCCCGAGCCGACGACGGGTGGTCTGAAGCATCATGCGGGATCTGCTCTTCGAGTATTTGGCGAAACCTCGGCAGAACCACCTCATGTACAAAGCCGAAGGCGGTGACCTTCACCGTGAAAGGCGAAGAAGTCAGCAAGCGAACTATAAGGTGCTCGATTTCTGCGGATGTCCTTTGGACAAACCGATTTTCCAGGGCTTCTTTTGCCGCGCGCTCACCGTCCTGCGGCTCGGGCGCCCAATTGGCTTTTTGGTCTCGCTCAAAAGGTGATGGAGGCATGTCGGGCAGTCTGGCTCCCAAGGAGGTCCGCTACCTTAAGGATCGCCTCTTAGCCGTAAAGCGAATAAGGCAAATGATGATAAGACATCACCTAGCAGGCTTGGATAACGCCGAATTGGCGACGAGGGGGTGCAAGCGGGGGTAACTGCCCTTTTTGCGATCGAATCAAATAAGGAAGTCAAGATGATGGCGGCCCGGTGGGATTCCGCCCCTGGCACCATCGCCTTCTTGATGTTGAGTATTCCAAGAAGCCAAGCCCCATCAGTGTGTTGCGCTTACTCTCTCCGTGTAACGATGGTGAGCGACATGGCTGTTCGGGCTGGTGCGGCCGATGCGCCGCGAGGTTCTCTTAACGCCTGTTTCATCCAGCGCATCCCATCTGACGCAACTCCACGAGTGGCGGGGCTGCGTCTCGCATCCCGGTCGGCGATGGCTTCGCGTTTGTAACGCCTGGCGCGAACGCCCGGTCGATTCGATGCTCCCTACGCACCCAGCGCAGCCAGGACACATCGGGCGGCCGCTGCGGCGTTCATGGAGGTGGTCTACTCACACGGGGCATTCGAAAAGCAGATTGCGAGTCGTGCGGCGTGCTGCTGGCGGCCTTCGGGTTCGCGCCGAGAGATGCATTGCGCAGCCGCATGTCGCGCTCCAAGCCGGTCCGGTGACAACCGATGAGGCTGTGATGTTGTGCTCCGCGCTCACGTCATCGAGGCAGCTGCCTCTGGAAAGCGAAACGTGACGGTGATCGTGCCGGCTCGCATGGCACTGGCCCTCAAGACGACCTTGGGCAAGCACTTGGTTGCCCCGCGAAAGGTCCGACATCAGCCGGCCGATGACGCCGAGTTCGTGCTTCAATCGGCGTCTTGCGGTGTGTGTTCACGAAGCGGGTCGTCTCCCGGCGACGCTGCCGATCATCGAAGGCCCAGATAGGTAAGCGGCGGACTGCCGAAAGCACGACGAAACATCAGCGTGAAGGCAGCAGGGCTCTCGTAGCCAAGCTCGGCTGCAACCTTTGCGACCGGTACTCCCGCGGCCAGCTGCGGCATCGCACACAGCAAACAAGCCTGCTGGCGCCACGCAGTGAAACTCATCCCGATCTTTTGCGTGAATAGTCGGGTGAAAGATCGTCGGCTCATGCCGAGCGCCTCGGCCCACGAATCCACCGTCGCATGGATGTCCGGCTTTTCAACGAACTGATAGCAAAGCTCGGAAAGGGGCCCCTCGGCCGGGAAATGCAACGATAGCGGGGCTGCCGGCAATTCGCGCATCTCATGTTGAATCAGCCTCATCAATGCGTCGGAGCGTCCCCCAAGTTCGTATTCGAGAGGCAGCTCAACTGCTTCGGTCATGAGGCTGTGCAAGAAGGGAGAAATCGTCACAACCCGGCAATCGGTCGGCATTCCCTGGATTGCTCCGGGCTCGACATACAAGCTCAGGAAGGAAACATCGCCGACCATTCGCACCTGATGAATGGTTCTGGACGGGACCCACACGCCTCGGTGGGGTGGTGTCACCCATACCCCTTCAGGTGTCGTAACGACAATCAACCCCGTCGATCCGGAGATCAGCTGTCCTCGGACGTGTTGATGCGACTTGATCACGTAGCCACTGTCAAAGTCGCAACCATACGAGATGATCGGCCGCGGAGCGTGCTCAACCCTTGGGATGCAAACTGCTCGAACCACGGATCTACACCCGGCTCGTCAATGTCACGTCGGTAACGGGGCGTCTCACGGTCGATCCTCTTCGAGGCTGGATGATTGCGTCACCTTGCATGGAGCTCCGCCCGCTACTCACGGGCGAACAACGTAGTCGCGCTCCTAAACCGCGAGCGACTCGCTGCCCAACAGAGGTCTAAAGCCTCTTACTCGACTAGGTCGCAATGCTATCGCGTTTAGGCCAGTTTTGTTGGTCCATTGCAACACCTTTGCCGTCGAGCGTTCTGATTAGATACATTCAAACATCGACCGTGATGCAATCCGAATTCCGACGCGGCAAGGGTTCCCGAGGGCGGCACTGATCGCTGCCAGTTGCAACCGGGGTTATGAATGTCCATCACGGGTTTCCGCAAGATCACGCTACTTAGTGCTGCCAGTGCTCTCACTCGTGCATCGGCGGGCCAACTCGACGGCGGTGTCGCGTACGCCCAATCTGCATCCAATCTCCCCCCAGTGACTGTTGACGCCCCGGCGGCACGCCCCGCGCCGCGTGCGACTCCATCGCAGGGGAGAGCCGCGACAACACGTGCCAGTCGAACGCGGACAGTCAATCGGCCTTCGGCCGCGAATGCGCCGGCGGTCGCGGGAGCAAGCCCGGCAGAGATAGCGAGAGGTCACGTCGACGGCTATGTGGCGTCGAGAAGCGGTACGGGCACGAAAACCGATACGCCGTTGATCGAAACGCCCGCCTCCATCTCAGTCGTCACCCAGGACCAGATTCAAGCTCAAGCTGCTCAAAGCGCTTCGGAGGCCGTCCGGTACGTGGCGGGAGTTCGCACGGAGTTCACTGGATCAGACCGAAGGTTCGACAACGTCTACGTTCGCGGATTTCAGGTCGATAACTATCTCGACGGGATGCGGCTCACTGCGGCAGGCTACGCGAACGTCAACGTAGATCCGTACAACCTCGAACGGATCGAGGTGTTGAAGGGGCCGGCGTCGATTCTCTACGGAGCCGGCTCGCCCGGCGGCATCGTCGACATGGTGAGCAAGAAGCCGAAGTTCGAACCCTACAACGAGATGTTTGTGTCGACCGGCAGCTATGGGCGCATTCAAGCAGGCATAGACTCCACGGGGCCGCTCGATAAGAACAAGGAATGGGCGTACCGCCTGACCGCTTCAGGGTTCAATACGGGCACGCAGGTCGATAACGTCGACTATCAGCGGGTCTCGATTGCGCCGTCGTTGATGTGGCGGCCCGACAATAACACCAGCGTTACCCTGCTCGGGACCTATCAGCGCGATCCCAAGGCCGGTTACTTCGCGTTCCTGCCTCTGACAGGAACGCTCAATCCATTTCCAAATGGAAGTCGCGTCCCGACGAATTTTTACGCGGGCGAACCCAGTACCGATCAAATGAAGCGTGAGACCGGATCGATCGGCTATCTCGCCGAGCATCGCTTCGACAACGGCCTGACCGTGCGTCAGAACCTTCGATACACGGATGTGTCGAGCTACTTCAGGTCGGTGTATCCTTATGCAACCGACGCGACGCTTCCGAACACGCTCGACCGCTTCTCCTTCTATGAAGGCGATCACACGCGCACCTTCACCGTCGATAATCAGGTCGAGGCAAAGTTCAGGACGGGGCCGTTCCAGCACACGACGCTGTTCGGCATCGACTATCGTGATGGAACGTTCGACTACCGCGCTGGATCGCCTGCGGGCGCCGTTCCCACCATCAGCGTGACCAACCCGGTCTATGGTCTCTCCATCCCCTTGAATCCCACGGGCGGTGCGAACCAGACTTTCTCCCAGGTCGGGTTCTACGCGCAGGATCAAATCAAGGTTGATCGCTGGGTGGCGTTGCTGGGCGTCCGGTGGGATCACGCTCAAACAACCACATTGCCTGTCGATGCTCTTGGCACGGTGGGGACGACGCCCACCAGTCGCTTGGACGATGCCGCGACAACGAAGCGAGCCGCGCTGCTCTATAAGTTCGATAACGGCATTTCGCCCTATATTCAGTACACGGAGTCCTTCTCCCCTGAATTCGGCACCGACTTTTTCGGGAATGCGTTCAAGCCTACGACGGGGAAGATGGAGGAAGCCGGTATCAAATACCAGCCGGACCCCAAGTCGCTCTACAGCATCGCCTTTTACAATCTGGTCCAGCAGAATGTCGTAACGGCCGATCTTGATCCTTCCCACGCGTTTGCAAGCGTTCAGACCGGTGAAATCCGGTCGCGCGGCATCGAACTCGAAGGCAAGACGGAAGTGACGAGGAGCCTCGCGCTGCTCGCATCGTACACTTATCTGGATAACGTCATCACCAAGAGCAACACAGCCATCGAGGTGGGGCGCCGGCAAGCCGGCATGCCGATGCACTCTGCATCACTTTGGGCTGATTACACGTTTCGCTCGGGTGCTTTGGACGGCTTCGGAGTGGCTGGAGGCGTGCGCTACATCGGAGATCAGGATGTGGGAATCGACACGGCGACTGTCCTGACCAATCCTGCCGTCACGGTGTTCGATGCGGCGATGCACTACGACTTCTCCGCACTTGGGCCGCAGTACAAGGGCTATAAACTGCAATTGAACGCCACCAATCTGTTCGACAAGATCTATTTTGGACAGTGCCAGGATCGTGGCTGTTATTACGGGTTGCGCAGGCAGGTGATCGCAACGCTCCGCTATCAGTGGTGATCGCAGTCCCGCATCTGCCAGCTAGGCTGAACTGCGAATGAGAAGGACGAAGAGGGGCTTTCAAAGGCCCCTCTTTTTGCGACGGATGACGCTTGGCCGGAGTTTCCCGACGAGCCGCCAATGACCAACCCGCGATGGCCTCGGAAGCGGCGATCCCGCGGGCGCCATTTTGCGCGGTACGAGACAGCCTTGGAATCCGAGACCGATCTTCCGCTGGATGATGCGGAAGACTCGCCTCATGTTGCCCCCGCATCTTCGCGATGCCGCGGTCGCGAGACCTGAACCGACCCACATTCGAAAGAAGCAGCACCGGCCAATGCCGCGGCTAGAGCGATTCTACCGTATCGTCCGGGCAATCTACGTTATCAAGAGTGGTGAGGGGTTGTTGCTCGAAGCCCTTCGTTTAGCCTCCAGGCGGCCCCGGAGTTCATCTTTCGGGGTCGCCTCTCTCTACCGATGCAGAACAAACTTCATGGGCTTTCGTCCGGGCTGAGCCGCATCGAAACGTGACCGGATGGGTCTTTCAAGGTGCACGCTCGGGAGGTGGCGGCGATCCCGATCGTGAGGAGGCCGGACCTCGATTTAGAGCTATTACACATACCGAACAACTATAAACCTAGTTGACAGTGCCGGTTCCCGAATGTCACCGTCAACTATGATGATAGTAGAAGAGGCTTCCATGGACATTCAATTTACGGATCGAGAAGCCGAAGTCATGGAAGTGCTTTGGGAGCGCGGTCCTTCCCTCGTTGCGGAAGTCCGAGACGCGCTGAAGGACGACTTCGCCTACACGACGGTCCTCACCGTGCTCCGCATGCTCGAGAGCAAGGGCTACGTCGGTCATGAGCAGGAAGGCCGTGGGCATCGCTACTTCGCCACGGTGAAACAACAGGCGGCGCAGAAGAGCGCGCTGCGGCACCTGACGCGCAAACTCTTCAAGGGCTCCTCGGAGCTGCTGTTTACCCGCCTGGTCTCGGATCAAAAGCTCAGCGCGGAGCAAATCCGCAAACTGCGCAAGCTTTTGGCTGACAAGTCCGGTGAGGAAGACTGACATGCTGGCGTGGATGACATACGTCAACCTGGTCAGCCTGTTCCTGGGTCTCGCGGCTCTTTCGTTCGAGCGATCCGCGCGGCTTCGGAAGACCAATACCCGCTGGCTGTGGGGTGGCAGCCTTCTGGCCTCCCTCATCGTTCCCTTCGCGATTTCATCGGTCTCCGTTCAGGTTCCTCTGCTGACGACCGTCGGCGATCCCGCAGCCTCGACGAAAACCGTCGTCTTGCGGCAGATGACGCTGCCGCAGCTTTCCCCTTCGGAGTGGATTGCCGAGAGCGTCGGCGACGTTGCGGACGTTGGAGGTCTGGATGCGGCGCTTCAGACCGTCTGGATCGCAGCTTCCGCATCCCTGCTCCTGGCGATCGTCGCCAGCACCCTGCATCTGGCCTGGCGTCGACGGCATTGGACGTCCGAGAACATCTCCGGCGTCTCGGTCTACATCTCGGAGGACACGGGTCCGGCGATCGTGGGCCTCTTCTCTCCCCGTATCGTTCTGCCGCGCTGGCTCATGACGGCGACGCGCGCCGAACAGAAGCTGGTCCTCGCGCACGAGGATGCGCATCTCGAAGCGCACGACGCGCAACTTCTGGCCGTCGCCTTGTTTCTTCTCGTATGCATGCCCTGGAATCTGCCGCTGTGGCGGCAGATCAGGCGTCTCCGCTGCGCGATCGAGATCGACTGTGACGCGCGCGTGTTGCGGCGAGGCCATGCGATGCGCCGTTACGGAGAGCTCCTGGTCGCCATCGGCGAGAAGCAGCAGGCCAATGTCGCGGTTGTCGCCGCGATGTCCGAATCATTCCTCGAGCAGCGCATCCGCCACATGCTCCGGAGGCGCGCCAAGTGGGCCGGTCTTGCGACGGCGGTGCTGGTCTGCGCCGGAACGACTTTGGTCGCCGTCGCCGCGCATGTCAGCCCTCCGAATATCGGCGGCGCGCGCCAGCCGGTCTCCCTCAATGCGTCCACCCTCGATAGCTACACCGGTTACTACCGTCTCGGCGACAACGCGGTCCTGTCGGTGACCCGCGTCGGCGATCAACTGATGACGCAATCGACGGGGCACCGGTCCGTCCCGGTCTATCCGCTGAGCAAGACGACCTTCGCCGCGAAGGCCAGCGATGCGCAGATCACCTTCATCGTGGACGCGAGCGGAGGCAACCCATCGGCAATTTCGCGCCAGGGCGGCCGCGACCTCCTGCTGGCGCGCATCGACGAAGAAACAGCGCAGCAGATTGCCGCGAGAGTCGACCGGAAAGTCAGGAGTCAATCGGCCAGCCCCGAGACGGAGGTCGCGCTTCGGCGGCTTCTCGACGGGATCGCCGGCGGAGCGCCGCGCTATGACGAGATGACCCCGGCTCTGGCGGACGCGACGCGAGATCAACTGGCCAAGCTGAAAGCCGCCTCGGTGCAACTCGGCGACGTCAGATCCATTGCCTTCCTTGGCGTCGGATCGAAGGGCGAGGACGTCTATTCCGTCCGGCACGACAGGGGCACGTCACGCTGGCGCATCGCGCTGGACCTGAATGGATTGCTCTCGACGGCGTTGGTCAGCGCGGGGCCGTGAAGCCCCCGGGTTCGAGCGCAGGATTGATCCGCTCCTGAAGACCTTCAGGCAAGCGAACCAGGCAGCGAACAATACGAAATCTGCAAGCGCCGTGGGGACGGCGAGAACTATGGAGTGCACGTCAGTGGGGCGTCTTACATTGCGTCGGGGCAGCGCGGCTTTTCTCTGCTTCGTGAGTTATTCGGCTTTCGGCACCTCGTCCGCGTCGTCGCAATCCACGACCCTGCCTCCGGTTTCAGTCGATGCGCCGGTGCCGCGACATGCGGCGACGTCGGTCAACCGTCCTGCCGGTCAAACGGCTAAGCGCCGGTCCCGCCAGGCAGCGACGCGACCTGGAACGACGAGCCCGGCGCGAACTCCTCTTCCTTCGGAGGTGGCCGATGCCGCCCGCCGAAGCGAGGTGGGCTATGTGCCGAAAGTGTCCACGACGGGGACGAAGACGAGCGAGCCGGTCGCAACCACACCGGCGACCATCTCGGTCGTCAATCAGAGCCAGTTGGAGGCAACCCGGCCTGCGAACGTCGCCGAAGCGTTGCGGTACACGCCCGGTGTGATCTCGGAAGGCTTCGGCATTTCGAATCGTGACCAGATCTACGTGCGCGGCTTCAGCGAGACGGATGGCGGGATTCAGTATCTGGACGGATTGAGACTGCCGTTCGGCAGCGGCTTCGCGAGCCCCCGCCAGGATCCCTACCTCCTCGACCGGATCGAGGTCATCAAGGGGCCGGCGTCCGTGCTCTATGGTCAGGCCAGCCCCGGCGGGATCGTGAATTCGATCAGCAAGCGGCCGCTGGACGAGCCGTTTCACGAGGTCATCCTCCAGGGAGGAAACTGGAACACGGCAAATCTCGGCTTCGATTTCGGCGGACCGGTCAACAACAACCCAGACGTGACCTATCGACTGGCCGGTATCTTGCGCAACGCCGAGGCGCAGGCCGACTTCGTCCGGGATTTCCGCCAGGCCGTCGCTCCCAGCATCAGCATCAAGCCGACCGACGACACCAAGCTGACGCTGTATGCGAGCTACATCCACGACAGCCCCGGCGGACGCTTCTACAATCTGCTCCCGTCGCAGGGAACGGTGACCTACAATCCGAACGGTCAGCTGCCGCGAAACCGCTCCGACGCCGATCCCAACTACAACAAGTTCGATCAGACGCAGGCGAGCGCCGGCTACACGCTCGAACACCGCTTCGACAACATTTTCAGCTTCCGGCAGAATACGCGCTACTATCATGGGGAATCCGAGCTGAACGACGTCTTCTCGATCGGCTACCAGGCGGGGTCGACGACGACGGTCAACCGGTTCACGCGCCTGAACAAGGAGAAGCTCGACGGCGTCACGAACGACAACCAGCTGCAGGCCCGGTTCAACACCGGTGTCCTGCGCCATACCGCGCTTCTCGGCATGGACTATCAATACCTGAAGGATACGAGTGCGCTGGGCCTGGCCTTCTCGCTGCCGCTCAACCTGTACGCACCGGTCTATTATCAGGCCATCACGGCGCCGCCGATTCTGTCGAACCAGCTACAGCGGCAGGGCCAGCTCGGCGGCTATGCGCAGGATCAGGTGCAAGTCGGCAATCTTCATCTGCTCGCGGGCCTGCGATATGACGACGCTGCGACGGATACGACGAACCTGCTGACAAACGCGCCGACCCAAAGGAAATCGTCTTCGGCGATGACTTACCGCCTGGGCGCCTTGTACCAGTTCGAGAGCGGCTTTGCCCCATATGTCAGCTATTCGACGTCGTTCTTCCCGACGACGGGCTACGACTTCTTCGGTCAGCCGTTCAAGCCGACGACCGGCGAGCAATCGGAAGCGGGAATCAAGTTCCAGCCCAAGGGCTACAACGCCCTGTTCACCGTGTCGGTCTTCGATCTGACCAAGCACAATGTGCTGACGGCAGACCCGGATCCGACGCACGGTTCGTCACAGGTGCAGATCGGTGCGGTCCGTTCGACCGGCGTCGAGTTTTCGGCGACGGCGCGACTTCTCGACAACTGGAATGTGCTCGCATCCTACGTCTACAACGACGTGCGGGTGACGCAGGCCAATGTCAACGCCGGCACGATCGGCAAGCATCCCGTCCTGATCCCGGAGAACGCCGCGTCGTTGCTCCTGGACTACACGTTCAGAGGCGGTCCGGCGGCCGGCCTGACCCTGGGAGGCGGCGTCCGCTACATCGGCACGACTTACGCGAACGACATCAACACCGTCGCGGTGCCGAGCTACGTGGTGACCGATCTTCTGGCCCGCTACGACTTCGGAGCGCTCTCCAGGCAGTATGCCGGTTGGCAGGCCCAGCTCAACGTCTCGAACCTGTTCGACAGGGTTTATGTGGCCGGCTGTACCAATCTCAGCGCTTGCTACTACGGACAGGGACGCACGGTGCTCGCGGGATTGCGGTATCGCTGGTAGGCGGCGGTTCTCTCCAGCCGATTGTCTCGATGGCATGCGATGAATGCGAAAGCTGATCTGGCTTCACAAGTGGTCCAGCCTCACTTGCACGCTGTTTCTCCTGGTGACGTGCTTCACCGGGCTGCCTCTCATCTTCAGGGACGAGATCAATGATTGGTTGAGCGACGATCCGCTCTACGAGGTGATGCCGGCCGGGAGCCCCCGGGTCGATCTCGATCGCATCACCCGCGAGAGCTACGACCGATATCCCGGAGACATCATCATTTCGGTGTCCATCGACGACGACGATCCGAAGATCGTCGTCTTCATGGCCTCGTCCTGGGATGCCTTCGCGAAAGACCAGAGCGTCGCCCACTTTCTCCGGTTCGACGCCCGAACGGCGAGACTGCTGAAGGAGTCGAAGCCGGTCGATGAACGAAGAATGACCCTGACCGGGGGCGTGCTTCAATTGCACCGAAATCTGTTTGCGGGCATGTTCGGCGAACTCCTGCTCGCTACAGTCGCCGCTGCGTTCATCGTCTCGCTGGTGTCCGGCGCGTTGCTGTACGGCCCCTTCATGCGCCGGCTCGAATTCGGCACGATACGGCAGTCCCGCTCGCCCCGCATCAAATGGCTCGACGTTCATAATTTTCTGGGCATTGCCATCGTTGTCTGGATGGTCGTGGTGGGCGCGACCGGCCTGATGAACGAGCTGTCTTTGCCGCTCTTCAATCTCTGGCGATCGACCGACGTCCGGAATGCGCTTGCCCGCAGCGTGGGCGATCCGATCTCGCCGAGCCGCCTGGGATCGCTTCAGGATGCTTTCGAGAGTGCCCGAAAGGCCGTTCCCGGCATGACCGTATCGAGCGTGATCTTTCCCGGGGGTGCGTTCAGCACGCCTTACCACTACGTGTTCTGGGCGAAGGGCAATTCGCCGCTCACGGCCAAATTGTTTCAACCGATACTGGTCGACGCGCGCGATGGAGAGTTCGATCGGCTGCTGCCCATGCCGTGGTACCTTCGATTGCTCGAGCTATCGCGGCCGCTGCACTTCGGCGATTATGGCGGACTGCCGCTCAAGATCATCTGGGCGCTCCTCGATGCCGTTACGATCCTCGTCCTCGTCACCGGGATCTATCTCTGGCTGGTGCGGAACGGGCGCGCCGATCCGCGGCGATGAGGGGCGGTGGCTTCGCGCCGGACGGCAAGATCGGGGGGCGAAGCGCCGCACCGGCGATCCGCCCAATGAGGCGTTCGTTCGAAGCTCGCGAATGCGCCGGCCCCTGCCGCGAGAACGCTTCCATCAACCGGGGCTGGTTTCCAGGCCCTCGGGCTGCCAGCCCGCCGTGGCCGACAAAGCGCGCGCGTGGGCGAGCAACGTCGTTGCCGTCGCGCCCTTGAGGTCGTCGTCGAGGATTCCGATCGGCCCCATCATCGTAATGGCCGCGATCATGGCGCCTGTCTGATCGAAGATCGGCGCCGAGAAGGAGGTGAAGTTCGGCAGCAGGGCATCGCGGCAGCGGCTGATGCCGTCGCGCTGGATGGCCGCCACCATCTCCTCCACCTCGGCCTTCGTCGCTGGCGCATCATCGATCCGCGCGTGCCGGGACCGCTCTTCCTTGAGCTCCTGTTCCAGCATCGGCTCGGTGATCGAGCGCGGCAGGTGCGCGAGGAAATTGCGGCCGAGCGCCGAGCGCAGCAGGCTGAGCACGCTGCCGACACGCAGTTCGATGATCGGCCGGCTGGCGCCACCCTCGACGCGATAGATGATGGTCGGTCCGCGATTGCCCCACACGCCGAGAAAGACCGTATGGCCGATCGTCGTCGCCAGTTCGGTCATCGCCGGGCGGGCGGCGGTGAAGACGTCGAATTGCTCGATCGCGGCCATGCCGAGCTTCAGTGCGTAGGGACCGAGCGCATAGCAGCCGGTGTCGGTCTCCTGCCGGACGATGCCCACGGCCTGAAAGCTCACGAGGTAGTAGTGGACGTTGGCTGCCGACATTCCCGTCTTGGTGGCGATCATCTTGAGCGGGACGGGACGCAGTTCGGTGCGCAGGTAATCGAGGATCCGGAAGCCGATCTCGATCGACTGGATGCCGCGGCGCCCGGAGCGTTCCGCCTTCTCCGGCTTCACGGATTTGGGCCTCGGTGCCCCTGTGGCGCGCTCCAGAACGGGCGCGAGCGATCTGTCTGGCGGCGGGTTTCCGCGCGGCTTCTTCACTGAAAATCCTTTTGAATCAGATCGTTATTCGATCCTGAGGCATGGCGCATTATTGGGCTCGGCGCGCCGGATATTCAAGCTTGAATGATTTGATAATATCATATCTATCTGACTATATACGAAGGAACCGTTCCGTATGCCGCAGGCGGGGCTGGCGGGACACCAAGCAGGGGAATGGCGATGGATGCACTCACGGAGACGGAGACGGCGGCGGCCGCCCATCACGATCTGACGCGGAGCGAGGAGCGGCAGGTCGTGCTCGCTTCGACGCTCGGCACGATCTTCGAGTGGTATGATTTCTTCATCTACGGCTCGCTGGCCGTGTTCATGAGTTCGGTGCTGTTTCCGGCGGACAATCCGACGGCCGCCGTGCTGGCCTCGCTCGGCGCGCTCGCCGCGGGCTTCGTCATCCGCCCGATCGGCGCGGTGGTGTTCGGCCGCATCGGCGATCTGGTGGGCCGCAAATACACCTTCCTCATCACCATCGTGATGATGGGCGGCGGCACCGCACTGATCGGCTTCCTGCCGACCTATGCCGCGGTCGGCCATGCGGCGTGGATTTCGCTGGTCGTGCTGCGCCTGATCCAGGGCCTTGCGGTCGGCGGCGAGTACGGCGGCGCCGTCGTCTATGTCGCGGAGCACTCGCGTCCCAACCGGCGTGGCTTCCTCACCGGCTGGATCCAGATCACCTCGTCGGTCGGCCTGGCGCTCTCGATCGCCGTCATCATCGGCACGCAGAGCCTGATGAGCGAAGCCGACTTCAAGGCCTGGGGCTGGCGCGTTCCCTTCATCATCTCGATCGTGATGCTGGCATTCTCGATCTATATCCGCGCCAGGCTGCATGAATCGCCGGTGTTCGCACGGCTCAAGGCCGAGCGGCGCCTGTCGAAGAACCCGGTCCGCGACACGTTCGGCCGCTGGTCCAGCCTGCGTCTCGTGCTGATCGCGCTGTTCGGCGCCACCGCCGGCATGGGCTCGACCTACTTCACGGGACAGTTCTACGTGATGATCTTCATGCAGCAGGTGGCGAAGATCGATCTGCAGACGTCCTACATCCTGATGGCGGTCGGCCTGATCATCGGCGCTCCGGCCTTCATCTTCTTCGGCTGGTTGTCCGACCGCGTCGGCCGCAAATGGCTGATGATGGCGGGCCTCGCGCTGTCGGCCCTGTGCTATCGGCCGATGTTCGCCTCGCTGCTGGAAGCCGGCAATCCGCAGCTCGTCGCCGCAACCCGCAGCGCGCCCGTGATGGTGCATGCGGATGCGTCCAGCGAAGCGTGCAAGTTCGGCCTCGCGGCCGCGTTGCTTAGCACGCACGGCGATCACAGCAAGCCCTGCGTTCAGGCCAAGAAGCTGTTGATCGCGAGCGGCATCAACTTCAGCTATGCGCCGCCGATCGACGGAAGCGCCGTGGCGATGTCGGTGAAGGGCACGACGATTGCGGGTTACGACCCGGCCGCCTACCGCAAGGCGCTGGCCGACGCCGGCTATCCCGCGAAGGCCGATCCCGCCAAGGTGTCGTCCGGCTACATCGTCTTCCTGCTGATCGTCATGACCATCATCGTGGCGATGATCTACGGGCCTGTGGCATCGTTCCTCGTCGAGGTCTTCCCCGCGAACATCCGCTACACGGCGCTGTCGTTCCCGTATCACATCGGCGCGGGCATCTTCGGCGGCTTCCTGCCGTTCTTCGCCACCTATCTCTCGCTGGCGGTGGGTGACGTGTTTGCGGGGCTCTGGTATCCGGTCGTGATCTGCGCCGCGGTCGCGGTGATCGGCTCGATCGTGCTGCCCAACAAGCCGAAGCTCGAGACCGACTACTGAATCCTTCACGTCGCACGCGGGCTGCCGTCATGGCAGCCCGCGTTTCGCAATCTCGTCACCTTCCGGGAGGGGTGCCATGACTTCGAACAGCCGCAGCTACAAGGCCGCCGTCATTCAGGCCGGGTCGAATCCGAATGACACGCTCGCATCCGCCGAGAAGGCGGTCAGCCTGCTCAAGCAGGCGGCCGACGCGGGCGCCCGGCTGGTGGTCTTTCCCGAAGCTTTCCTCGGCGGCTATCCCAAGGGGAATTCGTTCGGCGCGCCGATCGGCCTGCGCAAGCCTGAAGGCCGCGATGCGTTCCGCGTGTACTGGGAGCAGGCGATCGATCTCGACGGACCCGAGGTCGAGGCAATCGCGACGGCGACGGCCGCCACCGGCCTCTTCGTCGTCATCGGCTGCATCGAGCGTGATCGCGGCACGCTGTACTGCACGGTGTTGTTCTTCGACGGTACGAAGGGTCTCATCGGCAAGCATCGCAAGCTGATGCCGACCGCGGGCGAGCGCCTGATCTGGGGATTCGGCGACGGGTCGACCATGCCTGCCTTCGAGACCTCGCTCGGCACGATCGGCGCAGTGATCTGCTGGGAAAACTACATGCCGGCGCTGCGCATGCACATGTACAGCCAGGGTGTCAGCATCTACTGCGCTCCGACCGCGGACGATCGCGATACCTGGCTGTCGTCGATGCAGCATATCGCGCTCGAGGGGCGCTGCTTCGTGCTCACCGCCTGTCAGTATCTCAAGCGCGGCGCGTTCCCCGAGAACTATGAATGCTCGCTCGGCAACGATCCGGAGACCGTGCTGATGCGCGGCGGCAGCGCCATCGTCAATCCGCTCGGCAAGGTGCTGGTCGGGCCGAATTTCGACGGCGAAACGATCCTCTATGCCGACATCGATCTCGATGACGTGGCGCGCGGCAAGTACGATTTCGACGCCACCGGTCATTATGCGCGGCCCGATGTGTTCCAACTCATTGTCGACGACCGGCCGAAGCTCGCGGTCTCGACGGTCACCGCGTCGCCGACGAGGACCTGAGCAGCATGTTCTTCGACATGGGCCAGCTTGCAGCGGAGATACGCTACAAGATCCTCACGGCGACCGTGACCCCGCGCCCCATCGCGTGGGTGACGACCCGTTCGGCCGACGGCATCGCGAATGCGGCGCCGTTCAGTTTCTTCAATGTCCTGGGGCACGAGCCTCCGACGGTCGTGCTCGGGCTGCTGCGCCATCCCGAGAAGGGATTGAAGGACACGGCGGAGAATATCCTTGCGACCGGCGAGTTCGTTGTCCATCTCGTGCCGCACCAGATGGCGGAAGCGATGAACGCGACCTGTGTCGACGCGCCACCCGGCATCGATGAACTCGCGCTGGCCGGCCTGCAGACGGTCCCATCACGGATGGTTTCCCCTCCGCGCATCGCCGGCGGTCCGGTGGCGTTCGAATGCCGCAGCCTGTCGTCCCACGAGACCGGGCCGAGACAGATCGCCGTGATCGGCGAAGTCGTGTGCGCCCATGTGGCGGACAAGTTCGTTCTCGACGCCGGAAAGGGCTACATCGACACGCCAGCCCTCGATCTCATCGCACGCATGCATGGGAGCGGCTGGTACGCGCGCCCGGCTGATCTGTTCCAGCTGGCCCGCCCTGCGCCGATCGGCGAAAGCGTGATGAAATGAGATTTGGCCGGCGTGCCGCCACGCCGATCAAGCGTCCGGCGGCGTCTGGCGCGCCGCATTGTAGACGGCGCGGATGACGTCGAGAATCTCGCGCACTTCCGGCGAGGTGTCGCTGGCGCGAAAACTCATGATGAGCGGCGAGGTGATCGAATCCTCGGCGAGCGGGCGATAGAGCACGCCGTGCCTGCGTAGCTGCTGGACGGATTGCGGGACCAGGCTGATGCCGACGCCGGCCGCGACGAGGCCCAGCGCGGTCTGCAGCTCGCGAACCTCCTGGACGACCTGCGGCTCCGTGCTCCGGTCGCGAAAGAAGGACAAGATCTGGTCGGCATAGCTCGGCCGCGGCGACCTCGGATAAAGCACCAGGGGTTCGGCGGCGATATCTGCGAAGCGCAGCGTCTTGCGGTCACGCAGGCGATGATCCGGCGAGAGCGCGACCAGCAGGCTCTCCTCGACGATCACCTCGCGGCGGATGGCCGGATCATCGAAGCGAAGGCGGCCGAAGCCGACGTCGATGCGCCCTTCCTTCAGCGCCGCGATCTGCTCCACCGTGTTCATCTCGACAAGTCCGACTTCGAGCCGGGAATGGGTCTCGCGGAAATCGCGCACCACGTCGGGCAGTCCGCCATAGAGCGCTGAGCCGACGAAGCCGATGACGAGCTGGCGCCGCCCGGTCTCGCCGAAGCGGCGCGTCGTGATGCGGAGCTCGTCGGCCCGCTCCAGGATCTGCAGGGCGTGCTCGTGGAAGAAACGTCCAGCCGGCGTGAGGCGCAACGGCCGGCTGCCGCGCTCGAACAGCGCGACACCCAGTTCGTCCTCGAGATCGCGCATCTGACGGCTGAGGGGCGGCTGGGCGATGCGCAGCTTCTCCGCCGCACGCGTGAAGCTCCGCTCGCCGGCGATCGCCGTGAAATAACGCAGATGGCGCAGTTCCAATTGATACCTTTTAGGTATGGAGGAGGACCAACACGGTCTTTGACCTCAGGGCCTCCGGCGTGAAATGCCCTATCCCAACAGGAGAGACGCCCTTCATGAGCACCAACGTGCCAGCTCGGATCGATGAGGTCGAGACCTTTTTGGTCGATGTGCCCACCATCCGCCCGCATCGCCTGTCGATGCACACGATGAACAGCCAATGCCTGGTCCTTGTCATGATCCGGTGCTCCGACGGGACCGTCGGGCTCGGCGAGGGCACGACCATCGGCGGCCTCAGCTATGGCGAGGAGAGCCCGGAAGGCATCAAGCTCACGATCGACACCTACATCGCCCCGGCCATCATCGGCCTGGACGCTTCCCGGGTCGCCGCGGTCATGGCGGGGGTGAAGCGTCGGGTGAAGGGCAACCGCTTCGCCAAATGCGCCGTCGAGACCGCGCTACTGGATGCTCTCGGCAAGCGCCTCGGCCAGCCGGTGTCGGAACTCCTCGGCGGACGCCAGCACGATACGCTGCCGGTTGCCTGGACGCTCGCCAGCGGCGATACGGCCCGCGATATCGACGAAGCGGAAGAGATGCTGGCCAAGCGCCGCCACAACATCTTCAAGCTGAAGATCGGCCTGCGTGCCTGGAACGACGACGTGGCCCATGTCGCCGCCATCAAGAAGGCGCTAGGCGATCGTGCCAGCGTCCGCGTGGATGTGAACCAGGCGTGGTCCGAGCCCGTTGCGCGCCGCGGCATTGCCGCGCTCGAGGCCGCCGGTGTTGATCTGGTCGAGCAACCCCTGTCGCGCGACCATCGCGGCGCTCAGGCGCGCCTCGCCGGACGGTTCACGGTTGCCATCATGGCCGACGAGGCCTTGCATGGCCTGACGGATGCCTTTGACGTCGCGGCCGGCGGCACGGCCGATGTGTTCGCGCTGAAGATCGCCCAGGCCGGCGGCTTGTTCGACGCCGCGAAGATGGCGGCCGTGGCGGAGGCCGCCGGCATCGGCCTCTACGGCGGCACGATGCTCGAAGGTGGCGTCGGCACGGCGGCCTCGGCGCAGGTGTTCGCGACGCTGCCGCAACTGGCGTGGGGCACCGAACTGTTCGGCCCGCTGCTGCTGACCGAGGAGATCCTGGCGACGCCTCTGCGCTACGGCGACTTCGCGCTGCAGGTGCCGACTGGTCCCGGCATCGGTGTCGAGCTGGACATGGAGCGCGTCGCATTCTTCAGCCGTGATCGCCGCGCCCCGCGCGTCCATCCGGTCCTGACATCCGTGGGAGCCTGAGTCATGCTGTTCCAGGTCGAAATGAACGTCGAGATTCCGCACGGGCTCGCCCCCGAGTTGGTGGCGCAACTGAAAGAGACCGAGCGTCAACGCGCGCAGGAATTGCAGCGCAGCGGCCAGTGGCGCCATCTGTGGCGCGTCGCCGGTCGCTACGCCAATGTCAGCATCTTCGACGTGGAGAGCAACGAGGCGCTGCACGACATCCTGTCGACCCTGCCGCTGTTCCCCTTCATGCGCGTGAGCGTGACGCCGCTGTGCCGGCACCCGTCGTCCGTTCGTACCGACGACAGCTAGGCGCGCGGAACGGACCCCGGTCAACAAGAAGCAACAGTCATCATTTTCCTTGGGCGGAAACCACACCATGAACGAACAGATCATCACCGAGCCGCTAGAGACCTTCCAGGTGCCCGCCTCGGGCAATGGACAGCAGGAGCGGGACGCCGCGATCGAGAACGCGGCGATGCGCAAGGTCATCTGGCGCATCGTTCCGATCCTGACACTGTCGTATTTCCTGGCCTATCTCGACCGCATCAACATCGGCTTCGCGGCGCTCGAGATGAACAAGAGTCTCGGACTGTCCAGCACCGTCTATGGATGGGCGGCCGGCGTGTTCTTCGTCGCCTACATCATCTTCGAAATTCCGAGCAACCTCGTCCTGGAGCGCGTCGGCGCGCGGATATGGATCGCGCGCATCCTCATGACGTGGGGACTGATCGCAGCAGGGACCGCGTTCGTCGCGGGACCGACGTCGCTCGTCGTCATGCGGTTCCTGCTGGGCTTTGCCGAGGCCGGCTTCTTCCCGGGCGTTCTGCTCTATCTCACCTTCTGGTGTCCGGCGGCCTATCGCGCCAAGGTCATCGCCGCGTTTTCGGTGTCGGTGCCGCTCGCAGGCTTCGTCGGCTCGCCGCTGTCGGGCGCGCTGCTCGGCATGGACGGTTATCTCGGATTGCACGGCTGGCAGTGGCTGTTCATCGTCGAGGGATTGCCCGCGACGTTCCTGGGCCTGTTCGTCCTCGTCTATCTTCCCAGCAAGCCGGACTCCGCGAGCTGGCTGTCCGCCGAGGAGAAGCGCTGGCTGCAGCGCAAGCTTGCCGCGGAAGAGAAGGGCAACCCCGGCAGTTCGCATGGCAGCGTGTGGCGCACGCTGGCCAATCCCCGGGTGCTCGCCCTTGGGCTCGCCTCCGCCGGCAGCCTTGCGACCGGCTACGGCCTCGCCTTCTGGCAGCCGCAGATGGTGAAGTCGTTCGGCCTCACCAACTTCCAGACCGGTCTGGTCAATTCCGTTCCCTTCGCCGTCGCGGCGGTCGGCATGTTCGTGTGGGCACGCCGTTCCGACAGCCGGCGGGAACGCGTCTGGCACACGGTGGTGCCGTTGCTGGTGTCGGCAGCCGCGCTGGCGTCCTGCATCTATCTCCATCAACTGAGCCTGGTGGTCGTCGCACTGTGTTTCGCGCTGCTCGGCGGATACGGCGTGAAGGGACCGTTCTGGGCGCTGGTCTCCGAATGGACGTCGCCGTCGGAGAAGGCGGCCGCGATCGCCATGATCAATTCGCTCGCCAACATCTCCGGCTTCGTGGCGCCGTTCCTGCTCGGGTTCATCAAGGACCAGACCGGAAGCTTCGTGCTCGGCTTGATTCCGATGATCGTCCTGGCCCTGATCGGCGCGGCAACCATCCTGATCCTCAAAGGGTACGCGGCTGCCGGCTCGCGCCGGCTGGTGTCGTCGACCGGCTGACGATTGCCCGCGCGGGGCGAAGAACCGCGCAGAATGCGACGCATGAAGGCCGGAGGCATCGAGAACGATCGCCCCCGCGCCTCAGGCCTCCGCCTTCCTCGCGCGCCCCAGCGCGAACTGCCCGACCGGGCCTTCGACGTGGAAGTCCAGTCCCGTCATCGCCGCGAACAGATCGATGTTGCTGGTGCCGATGGCGCAGCCGCCGAGGCCCATGTCGGTCGCCGTCAGGTAGAACGTCTGGATCAGGCTGCCGACGTCCTTCAGGATCAGCGAATAGGCGATCGAGCTGTATTTCCGGGAGATCCGCCCGAAGCGCGCGGCGATCGTGATCAGGATCTGCGGCGGGCCTGATGCATCCATGGCAAACGTGGCGGCCATCGCCAGTGCCTGAATCTGTTGCGCGGAGGCATCGATCGCGACCAGCGCGTGGCCGCCCGCGTCGTAGTGATAAAATCCGCGCGCGAGGCCCTCGCAGTTCGAGACCGTCAGATACAGTTCCAGCTCATAGGCGCTGCCTGCCGCCGGATACGGCCTCGAACTGTAGGAGGCCGCGTGGCCACCGCCGGCATCCGCGCCGCTCGTCCATTCCGACATCACGCGGGCGCTGGTGCCGAGAAACCGCGCGAGCTCGGTGAGCGTGATGGGATGCCGGTCGTCGAAATCGCGGGTCGAATGACGCGCGTGCAGGAGTGCCGCGAATGGCGAGGTGGGCGCGGGCGCCAAACTGCCGAGCGGGATCGCCTTGCCGGGCCAGCGCGGGCGCACCGCGGGCAGGGGCGGAGTGACGCCGGCATAGGCGTAGGCGCCGCCGACGGGATCGCCGTGCCGGCCTTCCGTGCTCCGCGTGTGAAACACGAAATCGTGGAAATCCCAGAGCACGAGATCGCCATCGCCTTCGTTCACGCGAAGGCCGTCCGCATCCTTCGCGCCGAGCTTGAGCAGCAGTGCGCTGTCGAGCAGCAATCCGAGCAGGTCGAGAGGCAGGGCGGGCATCTGCCGGCGCAGCTTGCCGATCTGTTGCGGCCGCGACAGCGCGGCCAGCATCGCCGCGATGGCGGGATCGCCGATCCTGAACAGCGCCCCGGCGCGCGGCGATTCCAGCACCATCTCGTTGCCGCGCCGGCGCAGATAGGCGAAGCGCGACAACACGACCGTATCGCCGTTCGATAGTTTGACGGGACGCGGCCAGTAGTCCGCGATCTGCGGCTCGATGATCACGAGATCCCGCTGCTCGCGGGGCGAGAACAGGCGATAGTCGAGGAGCCGGTGCCGCGCCAGCCGCTGTGCCAGCGCGAGAACCTGTTTCGCCAGCGCGCTCCTGCCGGACATTGAAGCAAGCGGCAGGCCGGTGGCGAGATCCGCGGCGCGGTCGATCGCGGCGGGGCTGAACTGTCCGAGATTGACCGCATGATCGCCGGACACGGCGGCGATGCTTCCGTCGGCCTGCATGTGAAGGGAGACACGGCCGTTCAGCCGGGCCGCGATGATCGGCGTTGCGGTCCTGGTCGGCTTTTTCCGGGGCGCGCGCACGAAAGCCCGCCCTCAGGTGTGCGGCAGGAACGGCGTCAGCTCGCTCTCCAGCCGCGGGCGATCCAACAGTCCGAGCTTCACCGGGACGTCGTAGAGGCGTCCGGGGCCGAAGCGGCGATAGAAATGCCGCAAGCCGGGAACGAGCACCCTGACGACGGGGACCTCGACGTCGGGCCGGGTCTGGTCGAGCACGAGGAAATCATATCCCGCGCGGACCGCGATCTCGACGCAGGCATTGACCTGGTCGCGCGTGTTGTCGTGAACCGCGAGGCCCGGCGCCGGAGGGACGACCGGATCGTCGCTGGGAATCAGGAACGGATGATCGTCGAGCCGCAGCGGCGTGACACCGTCGAGCGACGGCTTCTCGCCGCTGCCGCCGCCCATCAGGCCGATCGACATGAACTGGGTCAGCTCGGTGAGGGAGCGCAACAGCGCGATGCGGCGATCGAAATGCGAACCGGACCCGAACTCGATGTTCTCGTGCCCGTTCTGCATCCAGTGCATGATCGCGACGTAGGAGGGAATGCCGAGATCGGTGGTGATGTCGAGCACCCAGAGCCGGCGCCCCGCGTCGGCGAACTGGCGCTGCAGATCCCGCACGTAGGAATCCTCGAATTGCGACAGATCGACTTCGGCGCGCCGGACGCGATTGTACCACCAGATCGCATAGGCATCGCGTTCGACCAGTTCGAGGAAGCCCTGGACGATGGCCTCCTCGCGGGTGTTGCCGGCCGCGCATCCGTTCGAATCGGTGTGGAAGCCGCCATAGAAGAAATACAGAAGGCCGGTCGGAAGATACCTGAACCGCTGGTCGCGCAACGACCAGACCGGCGACCACTCGGTCCGCGACGAGGGATCGAACGGCTCGGGCACCGGATGCGAATCGTCGGCCTGCGGAACGTGCCTGTTCTGAAACTGCGTCTCGCTGAAGAACTGGACGTCGTTGGGAAGCAGCGCGTCGCCGGGCGCGAAATCGGCAAAGCGGCGCGTGGTCCTGATCTCGTCGCCCTGGAAGATGCCCGAGTAGCGCTCGATCGCCTCCATCAGCGCGCTGGCCTCGCCTTGTTCAGCCGTGGAGCCCTTGCCGAAGCTGCCGCCGCTGAGGCCCGACCTGAGCTGGTCGACGTTCCAGGCCGGCGCGGAGAAATTGTGGTAGGCGAAGAAATTGGTGTTCATCGGCAGGTCGGCCTCGATCCGCTCGAGCCGCGAGACCACGCCGGTGAGCGGGCTGACGTGCCTGCGGAATCGCGCCACGGTGGCCCGCGATGTCACGGTGCGGTATCCGCCGCTGGTCATGACGAGCTTCCTGCCCTCGGCGATCTCGACCGGCACCGGCGTTCGTCGCGGATTGCGCAGCTTCTTGCTGCCGCAGGTCCGGCATTGCGGACGCTTCGCGACGAAATGCTTGGCGATGGCGGCGCCGGTCAGGTCGAAGCTTGCGATGTGATCGCCGAGATCGGTGCGAAATCCCGACGCGATCGCCTTGGCGATTTCGACGGCCGCGAAGTGGATCGCGGTCTGCCCGACGGGGTCGCTGACCAGCGGCGACGTCGTGACCGCTTGCGCCGAGCCGCGCTGGAGAAATCCCTTGATCTCGCGATTGCGGATCATGCGATCGAACAGGCAGGTCCAGCAGGCGCTCTCGCCCGGCTTGAACACGGGCCCCACCAGCGGAAACACGCCGGATGGCTGCACCAGCAGCCAGGGCGTGTCCTCGGCCACGCGCGCCTCGTTCAGTTCGGCGAGCCGTCCCTCGAGATAGTCGTTCACGAGCGTGATGACGAGCCTGGGCGATCGCGTGGTGACGTGCACCCCGAGCTTGCCCAGCGCCGCGCTGAGCTCGCTCGCGCCCTTGACGTCGATCGATTCCACCCGCACGGGCCAATCGCGGAGGTTTTCTTCGGCCTCCTGCGGCGGCAGGCCGAGGCTTGCCCAATATCCGTCGACGGCGCCGGTGTAGGCCTGCGATGGCGCGCTGACGACGTAGCGTCGCTCCAGCAATCGTTTGATCGCTTCCTCGATCTCGGCCGCGGGAAAATTCCGCGCAAGCTGGCTGACGATCTCCGGCGCAGCCTTTCCGTTTTTTCCGATCGCGCTCGCCACGGCGCAATAGAGGTCGCCGTGCAGGAAGAACTTGCGGCTCTCGGAATAGAGACAGACCACGTTGGGAGGGAGCAGATAGACGGTGAAGTTCGGCGCGAAGCGCAGGATGCCCTTCCGGGGTGCCTTGCGTGTCTGCTTCGTGGCGCGGCTCTTTCGCTTGACTGTCATCGGGCCAGCACGCTGATCCTGTTCCCGTCATTCCGATTGCCGGCGCGCGACGAACGCATGGCCGGTCCGGATCGTGCCGGGCTCGACCGCAGGCTTCCCTGGCACGAGTTGGAACACACCCGCCCGCCATCGGCAAGCCGACTGAAGCGCGATGCGAGCGCGACGAAGCGTGATCGGCTTTGGTGGTTGCCTGTTCGGGCGTGGCGAAGCGATCGTTGCGACGCACGCAGCAAATTGGCCGGGCGGCTTGCGAGCCCGGCCAACGAATTCCCGAACTGTCGGTGTCCGGCGCAGAGAGCGCTGACTCCTAGCACCAGCGGCAGCGGCCCCACGATGCACAGCAACCCGTGCAGGCCACCGGCCAGGGGACGCCGATCCAGCCGACGCCGCAGCCACCGCAACCGACGCCGCAGCGACAGGCTCTGCAGCCTGCGCAGCCTCTGCAGCCGCCGCAACCTCTGCAGCCGCCACAGCCTCTGGCGCCGCCGCAGCCATGGCAACCGCCGCATCCTCGCGCGAGCAGCACGCCGCTGAATCCGGCTTCCTGATTGGCGAGATGGAAGGTGGCGAGGCTGACGTCAGCGAGTTCTTCTTCGCTGAGCGCGGTGAAATGGCCGGGCGTGTAGTTCGGTCTTTGTTGAAGTTCGCCGGTCGGCACCGCGGACGCTGCCGCGCTTCCCGCCAGCGAAAAAGTCAGTCCGGCGACTCCGAGTGCCGGGACTGCGGCTTTGGTCATTCGCTTCTTTTTCGAAGCTTGCTTCGTCCGCTGCATGGCCGCATCCTCCAAGGCTGGAAGAACGATCTTCTCCGATGATCCTACGCCGAGCGAACAACCTCGGCAAGATTCACGCGAACACGAAATGTTATGATCGCGTTCAAATTGCATTCATCTTCATGAACGACATCGCTACAAATTCTTGTCGATCACTTCGCGATGCGGTCATGATGCAGTGCGCAACCGTCTGTTCATTCGCACGGGAAGGCTAGCTTGGCCGATCAACACGGACGCTTCGTCTGGCAAGAATTGGTGACGACGGACATGCCGTCGGCGGCCGCGTTCTACGCTGCGGTCGTCGGCTGGACTGCGAAGGACGCATCGCGCGCGGAACTCGCCTACACGCTGCTGGCGGCGGGAGATGCGCCGGTCGCCGGCCTCATGGATCTTCCCGAAGAGGGCGTGCGCATGGGCGCAACGCCGCGATGGATCGGCTACGTCGCCGTCGATGACATCGATGCGCGCGCCGCGCAGATCCGCCGGCTTGGCGGCGCCGTGCTGGTGGCGCCGACCGACAGCAACATCGGCCGCATCGCGGTGGTGGCCGATCCGCAAGGCGCGACGTTCGCGCTGGTCAACGGGCTGATCTACGGCGGGTCGCAATCGTCCGCATCGGACGAGCCCGGACGCGTGGGCTGGCACGAATTGCTCGCCGAAGACCGAGGCAAGGTGTTTCCGTTTTACGGGAAGCTTCTCGGCTGGCGCCACGGCACCGCAGGTGCCGAGCCGGCGAGCGTGTACGAATTGTTCGCGGTGGCCGGGCAGACGATCGGCGGCATGCTCACCAAGCTGCCGAGCGTACCCCAGGCGTGCTGGCTGCATTACTTCAACGTCGCGGACGTCGGCGCGGCGGCAAGACAGGTCAATGCCGGCGGCGGACAGGTTCTGCTGGGGCCGATCGAACTGTCGGACGGTTGCTGGATCGTGCGATGTGCCGATCCCCAGGGCGCGCTGTTCGCGCTGCAGGGGGCGTGGGATCAGCAGGCCATCGCGGGATCCTCAGGCGCGGAAGTCCGCTGGTCCGCGAAATGGGGCGACATCGCATCCCGGGGCAGGGTGGTGCTGCACAAGATCAGGCGCTAACGGACGCGCGGACGGAGCACGGGCAGGAGTGCAGATTCCGTTTCGCGGCTAGCGTCCGACCTTGGCCGGATTCGCATGGGCCAGATTTGCAAGGCTCGCCGCCAGCTCGTCGCTCCGGAACGGCTTCGTCAGCCGCGACAGGTCCGGCGTAATGCCCTCGTTGTTGGCGTAGCCCGACACGACGAGAATCTGAATCTCCGGATACTGGCTGCGCAGCGCAAGGCCGAGATCGGTTCCGCTCATGCCCGGCATCAGATGGTCCGTGACCAAGAGGTTCGGCCGCAAGCCTTCCCTGACGCGCTGGAGCGCGTCTTCCGCCGAGCCGGCTTCGACGACCCGGTAGCCGAGCTCGTTCAGCATCTCGGCCGTGCTCATGCGGACCAGCGGTTCGTCATCCACCAGCAGCGCCGTGCCGGAGAGAAGCGGCTGCAGTTTCGGTTGCGGGGCAGCGTCGACCGGACTCACGACCGCGTGGCTGACCGGGAGCCATAATTCCACATTGGTCCCCGCTCCCACGGTGCTCTTGATCGTCAGCGCGCCGCCGAGCTGCGAGGCAAGGCCGTGAACCATCGAGAGGCCGAGACCCGTCCCTCGACCGACCCCCTTGGTCGAGAAGAACGGTTCGACGGCGTGAGCCAATGTGGTTTCGTCCATCCCGACGCCGGTATCGGCAACGGAGATGCAGACATAGGTGCCGGCCGCCAATTCCGACCTGTGCTCGCCGTCAATCGTCCGGGACTTGGCGGAGATGCACAGCTTGCCTCCGCTCGGCATCGCGTCGCGGGCATTCACGCTGAGGTTCAGGATCGCCATCTCGACCTGGTTGGGGTCGGCCATCGCTTCGGGAAGATCCGCAGGGGTGTCCACCGTCACCTGGATCTTCGGTCCCGTCGTGCTCGAGATCAGCTCGCCCATGTCGGTCACGAGCTGGCTGATGTTGACCGGCACCGCCTGAAGCGGCTGCCGCCGCGCAAAGGCGAGGAGGCGTTGCACGAGCGTCTTGGCGCGTTCCGCCGCCTGCGCGGCGCCGGCCACCAGGCGATGTTCGCGCTCGCCGCCGATGCCCTTGCGCTGGAACAGGTCGAGCAGCCCCACGATCGGCGTGAGCAGGTTGTTGAAATCGTGCGCGACGCCGCCCGTGAGTTGCCCCATGGCTTCCATCTTCTGGGCCTGGCGCAGCGCTTCCTCGGCTTGCGCGAGCCGCGCCTGTTCCTCCAGGCGCTCCGTCACGTCGCGGCCGGTGAGGAATGCGCCGATGCGCGAGCCGTCCGCGGCGCGCAGTGCCTCGAATTTCATTTCGTAGACCCGGCGGTCGAAGCTGGGATCGCCGAATTCCTCGATGTTGGTGAAGGCTTCGCCACCGAGCGCGCGGCCCCAGATCGCCGTCGCCGCAGTCAGATGCTCGGGCCGGTCGGCGAGGAATTCGTGCAGGGAATCTCCGACCTTCGGCCTCTTGCCGTAGATGCGCTCATAGGCGTCGGCGCAGGAGGCGTTGATCGCGAGCCAGCGATAGTCGAGATCGAGCGCCTGAATCTGCCCGTCGGTCGTCTCCACGATGGTGGCGAGCAGATGACGCTCCGCGGTGCGTTCGGCCACGCGCTGCTCCAGCGTCGTGGTCAACTCCCTGTAGCGCGCCTCGCTGGCCCGCAGCCGCGTCTCGCCCAGCACGCGCTCGGTCGTGTCGGACACGATGCAGAGCACGCCGCCGACCGATCCGTCGTCATCGGGCACGGCGGAGTAGGAGACGTCCCAATAGCTGGTCTCGCCGTAGCCATGACGTTCGATGTAGAAGGGGCGATCCTTGGCCGCGAAGGTCTTTCTGGTGTCGCGGACCCCGGCCAGCAGCGGTTCGAGATCGTCCCACAACTCGCCCCAGTTCTCGATCGCGGGGCGGCCGAGCGCACGGGGATGCTTGTTGCCGATGCCCGGCGCATAGGCGTCGTTGTAGAGCGCGACGAAATCCGGACCCCAGAACAGCACGATCTGCGCCTCGACGGCCAGCAGCATGCCCACCGTCGTCTGCAGAGCCCGGGACCAGGTCCGCGGGTGGCCGAGCGGTGAACCGGACCAGTCGAGGGTGCGCATCATCGCGCCGACGTCCCCGCCGCCGGCGAGGAAGCTCACATCAATCGACTGCCGAGCGACTTTCTCTGACAGCACCGGACCCCCGCGACGCATGACTTGGGCTCCGTGCCCATTCGAGCCCGGATTTCAAGGACTCGTACTCGAGGGCCATAACGCCGGATGAAGCCTCCGGTTCCATTCCGGTGGTGCGGCGCCGTGCTTGTGCTATTTTCGGGCCTCCGCAGAACGAGGCCGTCCATGCTCCCCATCCCCGCCGACATCTTCACCGAGCCCGACGACGTCTCGCCGGACGGGCTGGCGAATCTCGGGCCGCTGCGGCGGCTGGCCGGAGTCTGGCAGGCCGACAAGGGTATCGACATCAACCCGAAGGGCGAAGGCCCGGAGCGGCGGGTCTTCATCGAGCATATCCGGATGGACCCGATCGACCCCCAGGCCAACGGGCCGCAGCTCTTCTACGGGCTGCGCTATCACATCCACATCAACACGCCCGAGGAGGACATCACCTTCCACGATCAGGTCGGCTACTGGCTGTGGGAGCCCGCGACCGGGCTGATCATGCAGACGCTGGCGATCCCGCGCGGCCAGGTGCTGCTGGCCTCGGGCAAGGCCAAGCCCGACGACGCCAAGATCTCGGTCACGGCCAAGCGCGGCGAGACCAATTACGGGATCTGCTCGACCGACTTTCTGGAACAAGCCTTCCGCACCGACAGTTACCGCTGCGACATCACCTTCAACGAGGACGGCAGCTGGAGCTATCTGATCCAGACCGAGCTCTTCGTGAGAGGCGCCCCGTTCGATCATCACGACACCAACACGCTCAAGCGCGTCGCGCCGCCGAAGCTCAATCCGCTGGCGGCGATCCTGCAGGACCGCGCCAAGGGCGGCGGCACGGCGGCCTGAAGCGATCCGGAGATTTCCATGAAACCCTACGTCATCTGTCTGATGGCCTCCAGCGTGGACGGCCGTACGCATCACAGCCGCTGGCGGCCGAAGGGCGCCGGCTCGGAATGGTTCGAGAAGATCCATGACGAACTCGGCGGCGATGCCTGGCTGATCGGCCGTGTCACCGGCTCGGAATTCGCCAAGGGCAAGCCTTATCCCGCCGAAACGCGGGAGCGATTTCCGCGCGAGAACTGGTTCGCGCCCACTGCCAGGACGCCTGGCGTCAAGGCCTATGGCGTCGTGCTCGATGCGCACGGCAAGATCGGCTGGGGCCGCTCGGACATCGGCGGCGATCCGATCGTCGTGGTGCTGACCGAGGCGGTCTCGGATGCGCATCTCGCGGGCCTGCGCGGCGAAGGCGTGTCGTATGTGTTCGCCGGCAAGTCCGAGATCGATCTGGCGCTGACGCTCGAAATCCTCCATCGCGAGCTCGGCGTGAAGCGCCTGCTTCTGGAAGGCGGCGGCGCCGCCAATGGCGCGTTCCTGCGCGCCGGGCTCATCGACGAACTCGATCTGATCCTCTGTCCCGCGGTGGACGGCGCCAGGGGCGCGCCGATCGTATTCGATTCGACGGAGGCGGAGAGCGACCGGCGTGCGCCCGTCACGGCGATGACGCTGGAGAGCACGCGGCAGCTCGGCGGCGGCGTCCTGCTCCTGCGCTATCTGATCCGGAACGAACTCGCGGGCCAATGAAGCGCCGGCATGTCTGACAGGTCCGAGCATATCGTCGTGGTCGGCGCCGGCGCGGCCGGCCTGATGGCGGCACGCGAACTGGCGCGCGCCGGCAAGCGGGTCACCATCCTGGAGGCGCGCGATCGTTGCGGCGGGCGCATCCATCCGCTGCCTGCCGCGCAGTTTGGATACGCCGCCGATGGCGGTGCCGAGTTCGTGCACGGCGAGGCACCGGTCACGCGCGCCCTGCTGCACGAGGCGGGACTGTCGTTGCAGGCGATCGAAGGCACGCAGCGGAGCTTCGACGGCACCAAACTCCTGCGCGAAATCCATCATGATCCGCATGAGGCCGAGCTTCATGCCGCGCTGAACGATCTCAAGGACGATCTGACCGTCGCGGACTTCCTGCGCCGTCACTTCGCGGCGGACGAATACGCCCGCATGCGTCATTCCATCCGGCGCATGGTCGAGGGTTACGATGCCGCTGACCCCGAGCGCGCCTCGACGCTGGCGCTGCGCGAGGAATGGATGAATGGCGGCCACGGCATGCAGGCGCGCATCGTCGGCGGCTACGGCGCGCTCGTCGCGTTCCTGGCGGCGGAGTGCCGTGGTCATGGTGTTGCCATCCGCTTCGGCGCGGTGGTGTCCGCGATCGAGGCGGGCCGGGGCGCCGTCGTCCGCTGCACCGGCGGCGAGGTGTTCGCCTGCGACGACGTGATCCTCACCGTACCGCTGCCGTTGCTGCGCGAGATCGCGCTTCCGGAAGCCGTGCGCGAGAAGGCGTCGGCCGCCGATGACATCGGCTTCGGCAACGTCGTCAAGATCCTGTTGCGCTTCACGCGGCCATGGTGGCGCGACGGGGCGGCAGACCTCGACGATCTCACCTTCCTGTTGTCGGACGAGACGATCCCGGTGTGGTGGACGCAACGTCCTGCCGAGCATCCGGTGCTGACCGGCTGGTTCGGCGGCCCGCGGACGGCGGAGCTGTCGGGTCTCGACGCGCAGGACTTGGTCGATGCCGGCATCGATTCGCTTGCCGCAATGTTCGCCCGGCCGCGCGACGACATCGCCCGCAGCGTCGTCGCGGCCATCGCGGCCAACTGGGCCCGCGATCCCTTCGCTCGCGGCGCCTATTCCTGGGCGACGCCGCGGACGCGCGCGGCGCAAACGATCCTCGCGCGCGCCGATGGTCCGGTCCTCTTCTCCGGCGAAGCGCTCTATCGCGGCCGCGACATGGGCACGGTCGAGGCGGCGCTGGCGAGCGGGCTGGAGACGGCGGAGACGATCCTGCGGAGATAGCGCGCCTGACCGTCAGCGGCACGCGCAAAAAAGGCCCGCATCGCTGCGGGCCTTTTCGTCGCTTGGCGGGAGCGCATTCACCAGCGGTGACCGCCACCTCCGAAGCTGAAAGTCACGCCGGGGCCGCCGCCGCCGTAATAACCGTAGGGCCCGCCGCCATAATAGCGGTGCGGCCGCGGGTAGTAGCCGTAGCTGCGATAGTGCGGACGATAATAGCCGTGGTGGTGATGGCGCCAGTGATGGCGGTGTCCATGATGATGATGGCGCCTGTGCTGCGCGCTGATGTCGGTCGATCGGCTGCCCTGTACGTTGCCCTGCACGTTCTGCTTCGCGCCTGCCTTGCCGGCTGCGTGCGCCGTCGATCCGCCGGCGAGCGCCGCAGCGCCGACAGCCATCGCGACAAAGAGATACTTCATGTCATCACTCCAGTTGAGATGTCGTGTGACAACAGATGGGCGCATGGCACGTTCCGGAAAGCGCGGGCGTCGAAACGACGCAGTTATTGGTTCCGGATCGCGCGGATGTTCGTGAGGTCTATTGTCGCGCCGTCAGCACGATCACGGTGTCGCCATCACGTCGCCACAAGCGACGTGATCACATCGTGCGTCGTGACGATGCGCGCGAATTCGCCGTTGAGGTTCGACAGCGTCATCGCGTGGATTTCCTCGGCCGAATGCGTATCGCCGTCGGGGCCGACGCGATCGAATGTCCACGTTGCATCCCGCACCAGCCTTGCGTCGAAGCCGAGATTGCCGGCCATCCGCGTCGTCGTCTCGACGCAATGATTGGTGGTGGCACCGCAGATGACGACGGTGCCGATGCCGGCCGCGCGCAGCCGCTCATCGAGATCGGTGCCGATGAAGGCGCTGTTGACGCGCTTGACGATGACGGGCTCGCCGGGCCTTTCGCGCGCCTCGTCCTTGACCACGTAGCCGGTGCCCGACGGCAGGAAGGAAGAGCTCGGCCTGGTGCCTTCGTGCCGGATGTGGAAGATCGGCGCGCCGCTCGCCCTGAACGCGCCCAGCAGGTCGACGATGCGCGCGACCGCGTCCAGATTGTTGCGCCGTTTGCCTGCCGCCTCCCACTCGTCGAACGCGCGCTGGACGTCGATGACGACGAGGGCGGGGAGGGGGCTGGTCATGGCGCGGCCTTCGGACTTGCTTGCTGCGCCGAGTATGCGAGCCCTGGGAGGGCGCAAGCAATGCCAATCTTCCCTCGATTAGGGACGGCTCTCGCGCGTCGGGCGTAATGCAAGGCCTCTTCGACTCCATGCGAGTCCGCGCGGCATGGGTCCTGCGGAGCCGCGCGACGCGCTCCGCCGCGTCCGGGACGAAAGTTCGGGCTGGTGACGGATCATCGTCACGGATGCGGATCGGGAAAGCCGTGGCGTTCGGAGAGCGCGGCGAGGATCGCGTCCTTGTCGGCGATGAAGGCGCGGCCGCGGTGGCTGCCGGTCTGGTGCGGCGAGGCCGTCCCGTCCGCGAGCACGAGCAGGGGCAGCGACTGGTTCTCCGCGCCGACCAGCGCGACGACGGCCTGCCGCGGCAACGGCCACGCGATGCGCTCGACGTCGAGCCTTTCGGCGAGTGTGGGAAACGAGGCGAGCACGCCCTCGATCAGCGCGCAATGCCAGCAATAGAAACGGCGGCCGGGGAAGGCCGGGTCCTCGAAATCCGGTCGCAGCAGAAACAGCAGGTCGCGCGTCATGGATCGCTCCCGGGACATGGCCGCCTTGCTGAGGATCAAGACGGCAGGGACTGGCCGGCCTAGTATCGAGGCCCCAGATTGATGGGGGATCGTCGAAGTCGCGAAAGGACGCCATGCCGGGGCCGATCAGTCAACCACAGGCGCTCGCCGACGTGAGGACGCTTCCGGAGTTGTTGCGCTGGCGCGTCCGGGCGACGCCCGATGCGGAGGCCTATCGGCATTTCGATACGGCTGCCAAGCGCTGGGTCAGCCAGTCCTGGCAGGAGATCGATGCCGAGTTCGAAGGCTGGCGGCGCGCGCTGGCCGCCGAGGGCTTTGCGCCCGGTGAACGCGTCGCGATCCTGATGCCGAACGGCATTGCGGACATCGCGATGGACCAGGCGGCATTGTCGCGCGGCCTCGTGCCGGTGCCGATGCACGCCGTCGACAACCCCGACAGCATCGCCTACATCCTCGGCGATTCCGGTGCGCTCCTGTTGCTCGTGGACACGCTGGAGCGCTGGCAGGCGATCGTGGCCACCGGCCGGCCGCTGGGCAATCTCAAGCGCGTCGTCTGCGCGGACGCGAGCGGTCCGGCGCCGTCCGATGCACGGATCGTGGCGCTCGACCGCTGGCTCGCGGCCGCACCCGGCGCGTCGGCGCCGCTGCCCGACGTTGCGGTCGAACAGGACGATCTCGCGGCGATCGTCTACACGTCGGGGACCACCGGACGGCCGAAAGGCGTGATGCTGTCGCACCGCAACGTGGTCGCCAATGTGAAGGCGGTCGATCGGCGCCTCGCGGCGCTGCCAAGCGATGTGTTCCTGTCGTTCCTGCCGCTCTCGCACACTTTCGAGCGCACCGGCGGCTATTATTATCCGATCGCGGCGGGTGCCTGCGTCGCCTATGCGCGCTCGGTGCCTCAGCTCGCCGAGGATCTCAGGCATGTGCGGCCGACGGTGCTCAATTCGGTGCCGCGGATCTATGAGCGCATCCACGCGCTGATCATGCAGCATCGCGCGTCCGCCGGCAGCGTCGAACGCGCGCTGCTCGACCTCGCGATCGCCGTCGGCGGCCGGCGTTTCGATGCGCGGCAGGGACGCGGCACACTCTCGCTGCTCGACCGGCTGGCCTGGCCGCTGCTGAAGCGGCTCGTCGCCGACAAGGTGCTGGCGCAGTTCGGCGGCCGCCTGCGCATCGCGGTGTCCGGCGGCGCGCCGATCGCCGAGCCGGTCATCCGCCTGTTTCTCGCGCTCGGGCTCGACATCCTGCAGGGCTACGGCATGACCGAGACGTCGCCGGTGGTTTCGGTCAACACGCCCGAGGACAATGATCCGCGTTCGGTCGGCCGCGTGCTCGACGGCATCGAGGTCCGGCTCGGCGAGAACGACGAGCTTCAGGTGCGCGGGCCGAGCGTGATGCTCGGCTACTGGCACAAGCCGGACGAGACGCGCCGGGTCAAGGACGCCGACGGCTGGCTGCACACCGGCGATCAGGCCCGCATCGAGAACGGGCGCATCACCATCACCGGCCGCATCAAGGATATTCTCGTCACCTCGACCGGCGAGAAGATCGCGCCGGTCGATCTGGAGACCGCGATCCTCGCCGATCCCCTGTTCGAGCAGGCGCTGGTGGTCGGCGAGCAGCGCCCCTTCCTCACTGCGCTCGTGGTGCTCAACGCCAAGGCCTGGGTGGAAGAGAAGCAGCGGCTGACAGCGGCGGGCAAGCAGGGCGAGGCTGCGGAGCGCGCCGCGCTGCTGGCGCGGATCGCGGCCGCGGTTAAGGCCTATCCGTCCTACGCGACCCCGCGCGCGGTGTGGTGGACGCTGGAGCCCTGGACCATCGCCGCCGGCCTGCTCACGCCGACGCTGAAGAACAAGCGTCCCGCGCTCGAGCATCGCTTCGCGGCCGAGATCGAGCAGATCTATGCGAGGAAGCCGGCCGCGGCATCAAGGCCCGCGACCTGAGACGGCCCGTTACCTGAAGGGATCGTGGATCGAAGGCGTGGACTGGCGGATGCGGCGCACGCTCACCGGCGAGCCGTCGGACACGAACAGCAGCTCGTAGCGCCGGCCTTCGCTGTCGGTTGCCGAGCAGGTGATGTCCGAGACCTGCTTGGCGGCGAAGTTCCCGGTCTGCCGGCACCGTCCCGTGGACGTCTGCTCGGCGGGCACCGGCAGGCCGTCGACCCGGGGCCGGCTCTTGGAATTGAGCAGCATGCGGTCGATCGGCAATTCGTAGGAATTGTCGTCGGCCCGGGTGCCGTTCTCGCCCGAGAACGAGATGACATGGCTGTCGTCGCTGGGGTCGTCGATCGCCACGGCGAAGTTGACCCGGCCCTTGTCGGCGTGGGCGTAGGCCACCGTCTTGCAGCCGAAGGTGCGTCCGGCGACCTTGAGCGTCTTGCAGTGGCCCGACATCAGGGCCAGGAGGTCGATCAGGGAATTCTGCTGGGCCGGCGGATTATTGACCGGGAGGAAGGAAGAAGACTGGCCAAAACAAGGGGTTACGAGGGCAGTCAGGGATGCGGCGAGGACCAAACGGCAGAGGCTCATTGTCGGGCTCTTGTGCCAGGGGACCACGGAAAAGTTCCGTCCTACAACCATCGAACGCCGAATTGGTTGCGATCCCGTTTGTATTGTCAAATCCGACTGGAATACCACCGCGCCACCCGTCGGCGATTCGCCCAAATCGCCCCCATCCATCCTGGCAGGCACTTGCCGCCAAACCGATGTTTTTTTCGTGGCAGAGGCCGGTCGCTACCCCATCCCCGCCAGCCAGCGCGCATCGCGCAGGGAGGGGCGGCGGTGGAGACGGGTGTCGAGCAGTGCGCGGGCGCGCGGCAGATCGCCGCTCCGGATCAGCGCCACGATGAAGGTGTCCTCGACCAGCTCGCGCTGGGCATGGCTGCCGCCGATGCGCACGACCTCGCCGAGCACGGGCGCGAGCTCGCCGGCGCAAGCCCGATAGTCTTCATCCGCAAAGGCCGCCAGCGCGCGGCAGATCGCCGGTACGACCGGGCCGGCCGGCAGCTTGCCGTCGGCGAGCCGCTGCTCGATCACGGCAAGGCGCGCGGCCAGCGCCTCGCGGTTCTGCGTCGCGGCGGCGAACAGCGCCATGTGGACGTCGGCGAACGGCAGGCCTGATTTCGGAAACAGGCGCTGGGCGGTCGCGTCGGCTTCGGTCCACAGCGTTTTCGGCACGGCGTGGCCGTAGGCGGACAGGCGCCAGAGCAGCGAGGCGGCGTCGGTGACGACGTTCAGCGGCGGTGCCTGCGTGGCGGTCGGCTGCAGGACGTCGGCATAGATCGCGAGCGCGCGGGCCGCATCGCCGTGCTCCAGCGCGCCGAGCGCCTGGTGCCAAAGGATGTGGCCGTGCAGGATGCCGGCGCGGTCGTAGGACGGAATCCAGGCATCGACGAGACGATCGGCCTCGTCGATCGAGCCGTCCTCGAACATCGCATGCAGCACGGCGTGCGCGGCATGGGCGTTCTCGCGCCGCAGCGCGAAGCCGCGCTCGGTCACGCGGCGTCCGCGCGCGACGTCGCCGTTCTCGGTCATCGCCCAGCCGGACATGGTGAGGAACCACCAGTCCTCGCCGTAATGCGCCGCGACACGCTCGCACAGCTCGTGGCGGGCGCGGTCGTGATCGGCCATGCCGGAGAAGGCGAACAGGCCGAACGCACCGAGCGGCAACGACAGCACCACGGCGTCGCGCGGCCACGCATCGACATGCTTCAGCGTCGATGCCAGCGCCTCGGGCAGGCGTCCCTCGATCGCGAGCGCGAGCGTTTCGACATGCGAGCGCTCGCGCTCCGTGCCGCGCCTGGCGACGAACTCGCGCGCCGCGGCCGCCTTCTGTCGCGCCAGATCGCCCTGCTGGTAGAACGCATGCAGCCGCGCCCGCGCGATGTGAGGCAACGCGAAATCCGGATCGGCCGCGATCGCGCGCTCCTGCGCGTCCGTCGCACCGGTCCATCCCGCGAGCATGAGGTCGATACCCTCGCGATAGGCCGATGCCGCCTCATCCGAGGTGGTGGAGATCGGCAGGCCGTAGCGGTCCTCGCGTGCCATCGTCGTCTCCGCTGTCACGCCGTCCGCGCGCGGCGGCCCTCGATCGGATAGGCGGGGTCGTTGTAGCCCGGCGTCGAGGGATGTCCCGGCGTCACCAGGCGGTCGATCAGGGCTTCGTCCTCGGCGGTGAAGCGGTAGTCGAGCGCGCGGATGTAGTCATCCCATTGCTGCTCGGTGCGCGGGCCGGCGATCACCGAGCTGACGAAGGCCGAGTTCAGCACCCAGGCCACCGCGAACTGGCCGGCGGTGATGCCCTTGCTCTCGGCGTGGTGCTTGATCTCCTGCGCGAGCCGGAGCGATTCCGGCCGCCACTCGGTCTGCATCATGCGGGTGTCGTTGCGGCCGGCGCGCGTCTCCTTGTCCGGCGCCGCATCGGGCTTGTACTTGCCGGTGAGCACGCCGCGCGCCAGCGGGCTGTAGGACACGATGCCGAGACCGTAGTAGGTGCAGGCCGGGAAGTGCTCGACCTCGGGCATGCGGTTCATGGCGTTGTAATAGGGCTGGCTCACCGCCGGCCGGTCGATGCCGAGCCGGTCGCAGATGTTGCAGATCTCGGCGACGCGCCAGGCGCGATAGTTGGACAGGCCGAAATAGCGCACCTTGCCTGATCGGATCAGGTCGCCCATCGCGCGCACCGTCTCCTCCAGCGGCGTCGCGTGGTCTTCCTTGTGCAGATAGTAGATGTCGATGTGGTCGGTGCCGAGCCGCTTCAGGCTCTCGTCCGCCGCCTGCAACACCCAGCGCCGCGACAGCCCGCCGCGATTGGGATCGCTGCCCATGGGATTGGCGAGCTTCGTCGCGAGTACCCAGGCCTGCCGATTGTTGCCGATCGCGCGTCCCACCACCTCCTCGGATGCGCCTTTCGCATAGGCATCCGCGCTGTCGATGAAATTGACGCCGGCCTCCTGCGCCTTTGCGATGATCCGCTGCGAGGCGGCTTCGTCGGTCGGACCGCCGAACATCATGGTGCCCAGGCAGATCGGCGAAACCTTCAGGCCGCTGCGGCCGAGCTGGCGATATTTCATGTGGCTATTGTCCTGGGCGCTTCGATTGCACGCCAGCATAGCCGCCCGGTTTCGTCATTGCGAGCGCAGCGAAGCAATCCAGAGATGCGCGCGTGAAGGGATGCCGGATTGCTTCGCCGCGTGCGCAATGACGCGGAAGCTGGCGACAACATGCTCGACTGTCATCGCCCGACTTGATCGGGCGATCCGGTACGCCGAGGCGCCGGTGCTCGATCGAGAGGCCGCGGCTGACTGGATGCCCCGCCTTCGCTGGGAATAGAGAATGATGGCGCGTACCGCGGCCCCGCTGCTTGGCTAACCCGGTCCCTTCAGGATCTTGAACACGCCGTTCGCCATCACGATGCAGCGGTCGTCGACGGTGACCTCGGTGCTCATGAAGATCAGGCTGCGCGTCGAGCGGACCACGCGCGGGCGGGAGATCAGGATGTCGCCGATCTGGCCGGCCTCGACGAAATGGGTGTCGAGCTGCACCGTCGCCATGTACTCCTTGCCCGAGACGTAGCGGGCGGTCATGCCGCAGGTGCGGTCGGCGAACGTCATCATCACGCCGCCCTGGACCATGCCGCGGCGGTTGTGGTGCTTGTCCTCGGTGGCGAGCGCAAATTCGTAATGGCCGCCGACCTTGCGCTCCCACAAGGGGCCGATCAGGTGCATGAAGCCAGTGGTCTCCAGGATGGTCCAGCCGTCTGATTTGAGCCTTGCGGCGGCCTTGTTCGTCATCGTCCGGTCCATCCTTGCACGCGTCTCTCTCCACGTTTCATCAGGTGCGGTCCTGGTGTAGTCAAGCATCATGAGAGCTTTCGACGATGCCACCAGACGGAATATCGCAGAGGCCTGCGCGACATTCGCGCGGCTGCTGGACGAAGCCGGGCCATCAGCGCTGAAGCGCGCCGCGGTGGTGCTGGCGCTAACCGAATCCAGTGAAGGCGGCGACACCGCCTTCCTGCTCACCAAGCGCGCATCGAGCCTGCGTGCCCATCGCGGCCAATGGGCGCTTCCGGGCGGACGCTGCGATGCCGGCGAAACACCCGTCGAAGCCGCGCTGCGCGAACTCGAGGAAGAGCTCGCGCTCAAGCTCGGCGGCGACGCGGTGCTCGGCTTGCTCGACGACTATCCGACGCGCTCCGGCTATCTGATCACGCCGGTCGTGGTGTGGGCGGCCGACAGTGCGGCGATCCGGCCGAACCCGGACGAGGTCGCCTCGGTGCATCGCATCGGACTTGCGACGATCGAGCGCGAGGAGGCCTTCGACTTCGTTGCGATCCCGGAAAGCGCGCGCCGTGTGATCCGCTTCCATCACCAGATGAGCCTGATCCACGCGCCGACGGCCGCGCTCATCTATCAGTTCCGCGAGGTGCTGGCGGGACGGCACACCCGCGTCACCGACCTGGAACAGCCGGTGTTCGCCTGGAAGTGACGATGGTAAACGGCGCGTTAACGTGACGGTTACCGGATGCCTGCTAAGACGACGGCATGCATCGTTCGATTCGAAATAGTCTCGCGCTGGTTCCACTCGCGCTCGTCCTGCTCGCGCCCGCCGCGCGGGGCGGCGACGCCGACGCGCTGCCGCCCGCCATCCGCAATGCCAGGGCACAGTTGCTGTCGCAATTCTTCGGGCAGGGCGGCGCATCGTCCGCCGTGCTCGAATATCGCCGCAAGCTCGAGGAATACCAGGCGGCGCGCGCCGCCTTCGATGCCGAGGCGGGCGCCTATTGGAGCCAGATTTCGGAGAAGCGGCGCACCCGCAATGCCAAGCGGCGCAGCGGACAGCAGGTCACGCTCGACGATTACGTGCTGGAGCATCCGCCGCTCTACAACGGGCCGAAGCGGCCGGTGAATCCGGAGCCGGAGGAAACGCCGTCGCGTCCGGAGCGGAAGCCGATCCCCGTGGCCGCCGATTTCCTGCGCGCGGCGCAGGAGCTCTATCAGTTCACGCCGCAGCGTCCCGCGAACGAGGTCGAGTTCAAGCGCGCCTATGCGCGCTACGCGCGGGCCGCGGGGCTTACCCGCGAGCAGGCCGTGCGGGTCTATTCGTTCGAGACCGGCGGCACCGGCAATTACGACGTGCAGGCGGGAATCGAGCATGGCGGCAAGCGCGCGATCTCGACCGCGATGGGCTACAACCAGTTGCTGACGACCAACAGCGTCGAGCTGCTCGCCGAGCAGGGCGACGAGTTCATCCGTGCGCTGGGTGCGAAAGTGGCGCAGACTTCGGGACCGGCCCGCAAGACGCTGGAGCACAAGCTCGCCGTGCTCAAGCGCATGGTGGCGCATGCGAAGTCGGTGCCCGACACCTGGTCCGAGCACGAGAAGATCGGCAACACCGCGCAGGGCTGGGCCATGCATGCGATGGTGCTCGACGTCGACGTCGGCCCGATGCTGCAGACCCACAAGCTGCTCACGTCGGTGCTGTTCGCTCGCGCCAAGGGCTACACCCGTCCGCTCACGGCCGCCGAGCTCGAGATGATGAACCTCACCGGTGACGGCACCGGGCTCGACATGGTGACGATGCCGCAGGCGATGCGCGAGCAGGTCCCGACCTCGAACTTCTTCCAGCGCGGCGGCTACGAGCGCAACCCCGTCGCGATCCGTCACAACACGGTCGCAAAACTGCTCGCCGTCACGGATGCGCGGATGGACTCGAACAGCAACAACGCCGCCGCGAAGGATCTGGCAGCGGCGTTCTAGCGCCCTTGCCTCGCCCCGCTCGCGATCGGGGCGAGGAGAGCACAGCGTCAGCGCGGCTCTTACCGATCCGACCCGAACTTGAACTTGCCGTCGCCCTCGAGATAGGGGCCGGTGCGCATGTAGAGCTGGCCGTTCTGGCCGATGAAGAACAGCGTGCCCTTCGGCACCTTCTTGGCGCCCTTCAGCAGTTCGCCGGCGTTGCTGGTGCCCATCTTGTAGGAAAACGTCTTGCCTTCCTTGTCATAGGCATAGCCCGTGTCGGATCGGAGCTCCCACGGCGTCGCCGCGCTCTGCGCCATTGCGGGTGCAGCCAACACGCCGAGCGCGGCTGCGAGTACAAATGTCTTCGTTGAAAATGCCATCATCCATCCTCTCCAAGATCGGATATCCATCTTGAACAAATCGCGAACGCCGTGTCCGGGTCGATCCGCCGGCCGCGCTGCAGCACTTCACGTCCCGCCCAGCAGTTTGTGATTTTCCCTTTGTCCCCTCGCGACTATGGTCCGCTTTCCGTCTAGAACGCAACTCGACAAAATTACTGGTGGGGATGATTCGGATGCTCATGAAAATTTTCTCGGCCGCCGCCCTGTCGTTGATGGTGCTGGCTCCCGCGGCCCGGGCCGACGATTACCAACTCAGCCACAACCAGAGGATTTCCTGCAGCCGCGGCCTTGCTCCGGGCAAGCTGAATACGGCGACCTGCAAATCCTACACTTACCTCTTCAACACCAAGACCTCGGAGTATTTCCGCTGCCAGGTCTCGTTGGCGCTGACGCGTGACAACAAGGAAGTCATCAACGTGCAGACCGACGGCGGCTGCACCAAGAAGCCGCGCATCTTCGAGGCCGACGGCCATTACGATTTCGATGCCACCGAGACCGAGCCGCCGAACACCAACTCGTTCTTCGGTCCGGGCGGCTATTCGGTCTGGGCGGCCGACGTCACCGCGCAGAAGATCCGCGGCTGCATCACCATCTCCTCAGGCCTCGGCTCCGATATCTCCAAGTGCCTGGACATGACCTTCCAGTGACAATCCGCGCGCTCTCGCGCCGCTGTCAGGCCATCGCGTTCGAAGATTGACCGGAGGTCGTCATGCCCGGGCTTGTCCCGGGCATCCACGTTCTCTGCCGTGCGCAAGGCGGTTGGCCGAAACAAGCCCGGCCAGGACGCTACGCAAACCTCAGGGCGCCCAATCCTCGCCCCAGCGATAAACCTGCGCTTGCGGGGGGAGAGCGGCGAGACAGTGTCCTGCCGCGCCGGTGATCGAAGCTTTCGCCTCTCCGCCGGCTGCGCCATGTCGCCGCACCACCCGGTTCCCTCAAAAGTTGAGCCGGATCGGCCGTTTACCGCAGTCCTGTTTTGCCTTTTGGATGGGTTGACCCGCTCCCCTCATCCGGCCAATTTCGCGCCGGTTTGGGGAGTACAGAAATCATGAAATCGACGATTCTCGGCGCGGCCGCAGCTCTTGCTCTGGCGGCGTCGGCACCTTGCGCGCATGCGCAATCCTTCATCAACGTGCTGACCGGGGGGACCTCCGGCGTTTACTATCCGCTCGGGGTCGCGATCGGTAAGATCTACGGCGACAAGATTCCGAACGTGAAGACGCAGGTGCAGGCCACCAAGGCGTCGGTCGAGAACCTGATCCTGCTGCAGCAGGGCCGCGGCGAGATCGCATTCACGCTGGGTGACTCGCTGAAGGCCGCCTGGGAAGGCGACGAGGAGGCGGGCTTCAAGAACAAGCTCGACAAGCTGCGCACCATCGGCGCGATCTATCCGAACTACATCCAGATCGTCGCCACCGCCGAGAGCGGCATCAAGACGCTGGCCGACCTGAAGGGCAAGAGCCTGTCGGTCGGCGCGCCGAAATCGGGCACCGAGCTCAATTCCCGCGCGATCCTGGCCGCCGCCGGCATGACCTACAAGGACCTCGGCAAGGTCGAATATCTGCCGTTCGCCGAATCGGTCGACCTGATGAAGAACCGCCAGCTCGGGGCGACCCTGCAGTCGGCCGGCCTCGGCGTGGCCTCGTTGAAGGATCTCTCGACTTCGGCGGCGATCACGGTGGTGTCGGTGCCGAAGGAGACCGTCGACAAGATCGGCCCGCCCTTCATCTCGGCGATCATTCCGGCCAACACCTACACCGGCCAGGACAAGGACGTTCCGACCGCGGCTGTCGTGAACTACCTCGTGACCAGCTCGGCGGTGTCGGACGACCTCGCCTACCAGATGACCAAGCTGGTCTACGAATCCCTGCCTGAGCTCGCCAACGCGCACGCGGCGGGCAAGGAGATCAAGCTGGAAGCGGCGGCCAATGGCAGCCCGGTGCCGCTGCACCCCGGCGCGATCCGCTACTACAAGGAAAAAGGGCTGATCAAGTAAGTCTCCGTGCCTTGTCATTCCGTGGCGGCTCGTCGGAGCCGGGCCGGAATCTCGAGATTCCGGGGCTGGTCCTTCGGACCGTCCCGGAATGACGGGGGAGAGAACCGCAAGTGCCCGGGCTCGTCCCGGGCATCCACGTTCTTGAAGTACTGCGAGCCGTGGATGGCCGGGGCAAGACCGGTCATGACGGTCTGATTGGACCGCGTTGCTGCGATCAAGTGAATAGGCTGGACTGGGGCGATTTGAGATGCTGGAAAAGGCTGGGGCCAACGAAGCGCCCATCAAGGTTGAATTCGACAATTTCGAGCATGGTTTTCCAGAAGGCTTCGGCCCCGGCTGGTGGGGCACGCTCGCCTACTGGATCGGCATCGCGTTTGCGACCTTCCAGCTCTATGTCGCTGCCTTCAACTACCTGCCCAGCCAGGTCGTGCGCGGCGTCCATGTCGGCTTCCTCGTTCTCCTGACCTTCGGCCTGATCGCGAACTTCACCGCCAAGAGCGCAGTCGGCCGCGCGGCGGGCTGGCTGATCGGCGGGGCCGGTTTCTTCTGCGGCCTCTATCAATGGATCTTCTATGCCGACCTGATCGCGCGCGACGGCGATCCGACGAAGCTCGATCTCGCGGTCGGCACGCTGCTCGCCGTCCTGATCTTCGAGGGCACGCGTCGCCTGATGGGCGCGGCGCTGCCGCTGATGTGCGGCGCCTGCCTGCTCTACTGGTTCTTCGGCCAGTATCTGCCTTCGCCGCTGAACCATCGCGGCTATGACTTCGACCAGATCGTCACGCATCTCTCCTTCGGCACCGAAGGTTTCTACGGCGTGCCGATCTACGTCTCGGCGACCTACATCTTCCTGTTCATCCTGTTCGGCTCGTTCCTGGAGCGCGCCGGCATGATCCAGCTCTTCACCGACGTCTCGCTCGGCCTGTTCGGCCGCACCCGCGGCGGCCCGGCGAAGGTCGCGGTGTTCGCCTCGGGCATGATGGGCACCATCTCCGGCTCCGGCGTCGCCAATGTCGTCACCGTCGGCCAGTTCACGATTCCCCTGATGATCAGGTTCGGCTATCGCCGCGCGTTCGCGGCCGGCGTCGAGGCGACGGCGTCGATGGGCGGACAGATCATGCCGCCGGTGATGGGCGCTGTCGCCTTCATCATGGCGGAGACGCTGGGCGTCCAGTACTCGGAAATCGTGAAGGCGGCCGCGATCCCCGCGGTGCTCTATTTCGCCTCTGCTTTCTGGATGGTGCATCTGGAAGCCGGCAAGCACGGCCTCGTCGGCATGAAGCGCTCGGAGATCCCGAGCGCCTGGAAGGCGCTGGTGACGCGCTGGTATCTGGTGTTGCCGCTCGCCGCTCTCGTCTACATGCTGTTCGAGGGCTTCACGCCGCTCTATGCCGGCAGCATGGGTCTCGCACTCACGGTGACGCTGATCCTCGGCGCCAGCATCACGGCCGGGGCCTCCTCGAACGTGATCCGCTATATCTTCTGGATCGGGCTCGCGCTCGTCGTCGCCGCGCTGTCGCGCGACGGTCTGCAGATCGTGCCGGTCGCGAGCGTCGTGGTCGGGCTCATCGTGATCACGGCGTTCGTGCGCGGCGGCATTCCGGCGCTGCGTTCCTGCCGCGATTCCCTCGCCGAGAGCGCCAAATCCGCCATCACCGTCGGCATGGCCTGCGCCATCGTCGGCGTCATCATCGGCATGATGTCGCAAACCGGCGTCGGCACCATCTTCGGCAGCTGGGTGATCGGTCTCGGCGAAACCAGCCTGTTCCTGGCGCTGGTCATGACCATGCTGCTGTCGATCCTGCTCGGCACCGGCATTCCGACCATCCCGACCTACATCATCACCGCGGCGCTGGCTGCGCCCGCGCTGGCGAAGCTGGGCGTGCCGCTGATCGCGAGCCACATGTTCGCGTTCTACTACGGCATCATGGCCGACCTCTCGCCGCCGGTGGCGCTCGCGGCGCTCGCCGCCGCGCCGATCGCGAAGGAGAACCCGGACAAGATCGGCTGGGAGGCGATGCGCATCGCGCTAGCCGGTTACGTCATTCCCTTCATCTTCGTCTATTCGCCGGCGCTGATGTTGCAGGCCGGCGATCCCATGGCGGCCAAGCTGGGCTTCTACGGCGCGGTGGCGCTGGCGACCTTCAAGGCGCTGGTGGCGATCGCCTTGTTCGGCATGGTCGCGATCGGCTTCCTGTTCACGCGCCTGACCGTGATCGAACGCCTGGTGGCGCTCGGCGCCGCGCTTTGCCTGCTCGGAGATTTTCCGTTCAGCGATACCGCGGGCTTCACGATCTCCGCGGCGCTGGCGCTGTGGCAATGGCGGCAACGACCGCCCGCCACGGTCGAGGCAGTGTGAGCCTCTGCTTCGCGACAGCCGGAGGCGTGAAGGCGCTTGCGCTTTCCGCCTTCACGCTGGTGTGGACGCATTCGATCGCGAAGGTCGATTGGCAGGAGGACTGGCGGGTCACGCCCGCCGGCCTCGAACTCGTGCAGGCCCGCGTCAAGGGCACCGGCCCCGGCATGGAGCCGCCGCCCGAGGCCCGGCTGGTCGATGGCTGGTTTCAGTGGCAGCCGCATCGTGCGCCGATGCCGGACGTGGTGCTCGGCAATTCCGGCGCGGCCGGCGAGTGGCGGCTGTGCCATGATGGAAGCTGCCAGACGCTTTCCGAGATTGTCGGCCATCCAATCGGTGCTAACGTCACGAAGATGACGATCTGCAACGATCCGTAGTCAGGACGAGCGAAGCGATCTCGGGGCATGTCGATCCCGGACGCGGCGTCGTTCAGCCGGACTACAGCCAAGAACAACAATCAGCACGGGAGACACGCGATGGATCGGCTCAAGGGCAAGGTTGCGATGGTGGTCGGCGCCGGTTCGATCGGGCCCGGCTGGGGCAACGGCAAGGCGACCGCGGTGACGTTCGCGCGCGAGGGCGCACAGGTGTTCTGTGTCGACCGCAACGGCGCGGCAGCCGAGGAGACCGCGAAGATCATCACCGGCGAAGGCGGCAAGGCGACCTCGTTCACCGCCGATGTGTCGCGCGCGAGCGACATCGAGGCGATGGTCGCGGCCTGCCTCAAGGCCTATGGCCGCATCGACGTGCTCGACAACAATGTCGGCATCGCCGAGATGGGCAGCGTGGTCGACGTGACCGAGGAGAGCTGGGACCACGTCTTCAGCGTCAACCTCAAGAGCGCCTATCTCGCCATGAAGCACGTCATTCCCGTCATGGTGAAACAGGGCGGCGGCTCGATCATCAACATCTCCTCGATCGCCTCGATCCGTCACCTCGGTATCTCCTATGTCACCTACGGCACTTCGAAAGCCGCGATGAACATGATGACGCGCACCACCGCGATCGAGTTCGCGCGCCACCATGTCCGCGTCAACGCGATCCTGCCCGGCCTGATGAAGACGCCGATGGTCGCCCATTCCGCGGGCCTCGCCGCGAGCTATGCCAGCGGCGACGTGGAGGAGATGTGGCGCAAGCGCGACGCGCAGGTGCCGATGGGCCATATGGGCGAGGCCTGGGACGTGGCCAATGCCGCGCTGTTCCTGGCCTCGGACGAATCGAAATATGTGACGGGGATCGAGCTGGTGGTCGACGGCGGCATCACCTGCAAGGCCGGGGTGTAGTTTCCTTGCGTATCGCTCCGGCGCAAAGCCGGGGCGGATACGCGACGCAGGTCGTTTGGCGGCGGCCTGGATCCCGGATGGTCCCAAGCCTGTGCCGCGCTGTTCCGGGACTTCTTACCCGCCTGCGCTCAGCTCCGCGCGGTCGAGTTCCTCCTCGATCCGGTGAAACGCGTCGTCGCCGATGACCTCGGTCGCGCGCAGGCCGAAGATCGATTTTCGCGCGGCCTCGATGGCGCGGCGGCGCAGGGGATCGGCGGGCAATCCGCCGTTGGCGATGCCGCCATCCGGACTCTCTTCCGCCTGCATCAGGACTGCGCGATATTCGAGCCGCAGGATCTCCGCCTCTTCCGACGGATCGCTCTCGATCGCATCGAGCGCGGCACGATAGGCGACCGCCCGCGCCAGCGCGACCTCGGTGCCGACGGGATCGTCGTCCTTCAGCCCGAACGCCAGGATCAGCGGCCTGAGCGTCAACCCCTGAATGACGAGAGACCCCAGCACGACCGCGAAGGCGATGAAGACGATGAAGTCGCGATAAGGGAAGCTCTCCGGCAACGCGAAGGCGGTGGCCAGCGTGACGAGACCGCGCATGCCGCACCAGGAGATGATGAGGCCGCCCTTCGGCGAGGCGACGGCGTTCGGATCCTTGGGATGATACAGGCCGTGCGCGATCAGCACGCGCAGCGTCGTGCGATAGAACATGATCCAGGCGAGCCGCACCAGCACCACCGTGAGCAGGATCCAGCCCGCGGCCACGCAATATTCCCAGCGCACGTCGGCGTCGAGCCGTGACCAGATCGGCCGCATCTGCATGCCGATCAGCATGAAGGCGAGCACGTTGAGCACGAACACGATCGTCTCCCACACCGCGTAGGAGGACACCCGCAATCGCGCGGACATCCTGGCCGGCGCGGTCCGCGCGATGGCGATGGCGTAGATCACGATGGTGAGGATGCCGGACAGGCCGAGATGTTCGGCGGCGATCCAGATCATGAAAGTGGTCGCGAACTGCATGATGATCGAGCTCGGCGCCTCGGTCACGCGCTCCATGATGGGCGGGACGATGCGCGCGGCCAGCAGGCCGGCGAGAACGCTGCCGACCAGCGCCAGCGCGATCGTGGGGCCGACCTCGCTCCATTTCAGGTGCTCCATGGCGACCGCGCCGACCGCGATGCGATAGATCAGCAGCGCGGTCGCATCGTTGAGCAGGCTCTCGCCCTCCAGCACCTTCACCATGCGATGCGGCAGCTTGACCTGGCTCAGGATCGCGACCGCCGCCGCGGCATCCGGCGGCGCCACGATCGCGCCGAGCGCCACCGCCGCGGCCCAGGGCATGTCGGGCACCAGATGGTGCGCGACGACGGCGACGCCGACCGTGGTCAGGCCGACCGCGGCCACGACCAGGGTCGAGACGGGAACCCAGTTGTTGCGGAGATCGCGCAGTGAGGTGTCGAAGGCGGCGTCCAGCAGCACGGGTGCGACAAAAAGCGCCAATGCGAGGTCGGGCTCCAGCGTCCAGGTCGGACTCTTCGGCACGAAAGCGATCAGCGCGCCGCCGATGGCGAGAAAGGTCGGGTAGGGGACCTTGATCCGCCGCGCCAGCGCCGATAAGGCAACTGCGCCGAGCAGCAATGCGATGATCCATTCGAATGTCGACACGGCAAGGCCTCGAAACCGACTTGAGCGACGCCACAGGCTAACAGTAATCCGGCCGTATGATGGATAGCGCGGCCACAAGGCAAGACCTTTCGACTGCACCGACCATGCGTTCTTCCCTCCTCACTCGATCTTGTAGCGCCGCCCTGTTCTGGGCGCTTTCGCTTGGCCTGGCCCGGGCCGCGACCGGCGGCGAGCCGGTCGCCGTCCCGCAGGTCGACGTCGCGCCGTGCCTGGCCGCCGCTGCGACCGACGATGTCGCCAAGGCCACGGCGGCCTGCGCTGCCGTGATCGACAACGAGAAGACGGCCAAGCCGGACCTGATCAAGGCGCTGGTCGCGCGCGGCGCGCTGCTGGCGCGTCATGACCAGATCGACCGCGCCATCGCCGATGACAGCCGCGCGCTGCAGCTCGATCCCGCGCTTGCCGACGTCTTCAACGCCCGCGGCGAGCTCTGGCTGAAAAAGGGAGACCGCCCGAAGGCGGTGCAGGATTTCGGCGCGGCGCTGAAGATCGATCCCAATCACGAGAAGGCCAGAGCCAATCACCGGGCGATGGCGCTCGAGCTCGAGCGGATCGGCGCGCAGATGGCGGTGGCCGGAAAGCCCAGCTTCAACTGCGTGCGCGCACGCCGCGCGGTAGAGAAGGCGATCTGCGCGAGCCGCGAACTCGCCGATCTCGACCGCGAGGTCTATGCCGCCAATGCCCGCGTCATCGGCGAGGCCCGCAACGCGAACGAGGCCCGGACCCTCCAGCGCGAGCAGGACAATTTCATCGCGCGCCGCAACGCCGAATTCGGCCGGCCGGGCTACGACCTGAAGAAGGCGATGCACGAACGGCTGCAGCGCTTGAACGGCGTGGACGGGTATTGACGTTCGTCTCCGTCCCGCTGGCGGCGGGGCGAACCGCGCCCTTTCCGCGATGCGCAGCGGCGAGCGCGCTCTATCAGACCGCCGCGCAGACGAATCCGCTGCCCTTGCGCCGGATCTTCCCAACCGAGGGCGAGGGGAAATGCGCGGTGCAGCACAGCGTGTCGGTGTCGCAATAGCGTTCAAGGAAGTCGCGGCGCGTGACGGCTGCCTGCGCCTGATCGACGTCGAACTTCACCGACATTTCCGGATACAGCGTCTGGATCGGCGAGTGCATGAGATCGCCCGAGAACACGGCGTCGTCCTTGCCGCGGCCCATGGTGAATGCGACATGGCCGGGCGTGTGGCCCGGCGTCGGCAGGATGCGGACGTGATCGCCGATCTGGTGATCGTTGCCGACGATCTCATGACGCTTGGCCTCGACCACCGGCAGCACGCTGTCGGCGAAGGGCGGCACTTCCGCCTTGGCGTTCTGCTCGGACCAGAAATCGAACTCCTGCCGCGCGAACACATAGCGCGCCTTGGGAAAGGTCGGGACCCAGCGGCCATTCTCCAGCCGCGTGTTCCAGCCGACATGATCGACATGCAGGTGCGTGCACATCACGAAGTCGATGTCGCCCACGGCGAATCCGGCGGCCCCCAGCGCGCGCAGATAGGTGTCGTCGGTCTTCATGTTCCATTTCGGCCGCTGCGGCCGCGGCTTGTCGTTGCCAATGCAGCTGTCGATCAGGATGGTGTGATGCGGCGTCTTCACCACGTAGGACTGGAAGCACAGCAGCAACACGTCCTGATCGTCGAGCGCGCCGGCCTTGCGCATCCAGGCCCGGTTCTCGGCCAGCACCTCGGCCGTCAGTCCCGGCAGCATGTCCAGCGCCGGCACGAACGAGGTTTCCTGCTCGACGACGCGATGGATGGTGAGATCGCCGACCGAAAATTTCAGGCTCATGAGAACTCCCGCTTTTATGCGGCCGGCGGCACCGAGATCTTCACGGAGGGCCGCTCCAGCATCTTCTGGTGGAATGCGTCGAGCTTCGGATAGGCCTTGCGCCAGCCGCAATCGGCGAAGCGGAAGTCGGCATAGCCGAGCACGCAAACGAGGCCGATCTGCGAAATGTCGAACGGGCCGTTCAGCACCTCCGGCATGTTCTCGAAGCGCGCCATCCCGGTCCAGGCCCGGTTCCAGTGGTCGTCCGACCACGCCTGCCATTGCAGGCCCTGCGGCCGCACCATCTTCTCGTAGCGGCACAGCAGCATGGAATCGAGCATGCCGTTGATCAGCGAGTGATTGGTCTTGGCCTTCCAGCGCTGCCGGCCGTAACCCGGGATCAGGCTGCCGCCGGCCGTCTCGTTGAGATATTCGACGATGACGTAGGAATCCAGGATGACGTCGCCGTCATTGGTGATCAGCACCGGCAGCTTCTTCAGCGGCGTGATGCGCGAATAATCCTGGTTGGCCGTGCCCGGTGCGACGGTGGCGGGAACGAGTTCGATCTTGTCGATCAGCCCGAGCTCGATCGCGGCGATGCGCACCTTGCGGGCAAAGGGCGAAGCGGGCGAGAAGGTGAGTTTCATGGAGGCAATTCCCTGCGGTCGTCCTTGAGCGAACGTTGTCTCCTCCGTCATGGCCGGGCTTGACCCGCCACCCACGCATCCGCGCGTGGTCAGACTGCGAGGCGCGGATGCCCGGGACATCTTGCGCGACGACGCGCCTCTGCCCCGGGCATGACGAGCGGTATGCCGATCGCGGCTTACGCCCCGATGATCTCCTGCCGCTGCTCGCCGAGGCCTTCGATGCCCAGCGTCACGACGTCGCCGACATTGAGGAAGGTCGGCGGCTTCATGCCGAGGCCGACGCCGGGCGGGGTGCCGGTGGTGACGACATCGCCGGGCAGCAGCGTCATGAACTGCGACACGTAGGAGATGCACTTGGCCATCGAGAAGATCATCGTCTTGGTCGAGCCGGTCTGGCGGCGCGTGCCGTTGACGTCGAGCCACATCGACAAGTTCTGCACGTCCTTGACCTCGTCCTTGGTGGCGAGCCACGGCCCGAGCGGGCCGAACGTGTCGTGCGACTTGCCCTTGGTCCACTGACCCAGGCGTTCGGTCTGGAAGTTGCGCTCGGAGACGTCGTTGCAGACGCAGTAGCCGGCGACGTGGTTCAGCGCATCGGCTTCCGAGACGTATTTGGCGCGGGTGCCGATGATCGCGGCGATCTCGACCTCCCAGTCGAGCTTGGTCGAACCGCGCGGCTTTTCGACCGCGTCGTTCGGGCCCGAGAGCGAGGTGTTCGCCTTCAGGAAGATGATCGGCTCGGTCGGGATCGCGGCCCCGGTTTCCTTGGCGTGGTCGCTGTAATTGAGGCCGATGGCCACGAATTTCGAAATGCCGGTGACGGGGGCGCCGAAGCGCGGCTTGCCGGAGACGGCGGGCAGCGAGGCAGGATCGAGCGCGGCCAGCTTCTTCAGCGAGTCCGGCGAGTAGGCCTCGCCGGTGAGGTCCTTCACATGGGCCGACAGGTCGCGCAACTGGCCGGATTTGTCGATCAGGCCGGGCTTTTCCGCACCCTTTTCGCCGTAACGAACAAGCTTCATTCTCGTTTCTCCCTCAGATGGACCGATCGGTTGAACAGCTTCATGGAACAGGGCGGCGGGAAATTCAACCGCGGACTAACAGGCGTTCCCGCATTGCTCCCCCTCATCCTGAGGAGCCCGCCGAAGGCGGGCGTCGCGAAGGATGGTCGCGGGCGAGAGCTGGGCCTTGTGGTTCGAGAGGTGCGAAGGCGCGCTTCTCACCATGTGGGCTAGCTTCGCTTTTCCCGCCCTACGATTGCAGTGCCACAAACTTGAACGCGTTCCCGTCCCGTTTGATATGCCCGGCGGAAAAGTGTCCGCCGATCACCAGCGTCGGCGTATCGGCGAACCGGCCGAACAATTCGCGCCGCGTCACCGCCGACTGGCTCTGGTCGGAATCCGCGGTCGAGGACCAGTCGAGATGGGCCATCTGGCAGGGATGGTGGGCGACGTCGCCGGTGAGGAGGCCCTGCTCGCCGTCGGACCGGATCAGGATGCCTCATGTGGCCAGGGCTGTGGCCCGGTGTCGGGATCATGCTGATCTCCTCGCAGAGCCGATGATCGCCCGGGATCAGGTCGGCGCGGTCGGCATCGACGATCGGCTTGACGGAATCCTCGAACACCGCCCGCTTGTCCGGTTCGGTCGATTGGTCGCGCCAGTGCTCGTATTCGGTCCTGCCGAAGACGTAGCGCGCCTTCGGGAAGGTCGGCACCCATTTGCCGCCGTCGAGCTTCGTATTCCAGCCGACATGGTCGACGTGAAGATGCGTGCACAGCACGGTGTCGATGCTCTCGGGCGCAAAGCCTGCCGCCGACATCGTCTCCAGGAACGGCGTGGTGCGATTGTTCCAGGTCGGCACGTTGCGGCCCTGCTTGTCGTTGCCGAGGCCCGTGTCGACGACGATGCGCCGGCCCGGCGTCTCCACCACCAGCGAGTGGATCGACATCTTCAGGCGGCCTTCCTCGGTGGCGAAATGCGGGATCAGCCAGGGCAGTTTCTGGATCTGCTCGTTGCTCGCCAGCGGCAGGATGAAGCGGGTCGAACCGACCGTCTCCAACTCCACGACCTTGGTGATTTTGACCCTGCCGACCTTCCACTGCATGCGGTGTGTCCCCATGTTCTCGCTTTGGCGCCGAAACATGCGGTTTTCCGTGTCCGGGCGCAATGGATCATCTGATCACGTGCCGCGTTATCGGCGGAACCCAGACAGCCAAAGCAGCCAGCCGGACGAGGGAGACGATGCCAGAGCTAGCGATTTCCGCCGAAAAGGTTGCCTTCATCATCGAGAAGGCGCGCGAATTCGACGTCAAGGAGGCGGATACGGACCCGGATTCGGGCTCGAATCCGACCGACGACGATGCGGTCGACGTGCTGGAGGATGACGGCTCCGATCCCGTCGCGAGCGAGCTCGGCGGCTTCATCTCCGCTCTCAACGAAGACGAGCAGGTCGATCTCGTCGCGTTGACCTGGCTCGGGCGCGGCGAAGGCACGATCGACGATTGGGACGATCTGCGCGCCAGGGCGCTGGAGGCGCGGGGCGAGTATCGCAAGCCCCGGCACGAAACGGTGCAATATCTGCTCGGCGAGCCGATGCTTGGCGATCTGCTCGCCGATGGCCTGGACGAATTCGGCATCGACTGGACCGACGAGCAGCTCTCCGCCGATTCCTCCGGTCCCAGCGAGCGGGACGAGGACGAGATCACGAAGCAGCGATGAGGCAGCGTGAACGCCCGGGCCCTTCGCCCCGCAGGCGGGACGCGGGCCGGGCGTGACGAGCGATCACGAGAGCCCGGACGAAATCCCGCTGCCGGTCGGCCGGACGCAGCGGGAATTCGTGTTGCGCGGATATCCGGATCACAGCGTGCCGGGGAAGGCGCCGCCGTCGAGCAGGATGTTCTGGCCGGTGATGAAGCCGGCCTTGGCTCCGCACAGGAAAGCGCAGGCATAGCCGAATTCGTCGGGATCGCCGAAGCGGCCGGCGGGATTGAGCTTGGCACGCTCGGCCAGGATCTGGTCCGGTGTCACGCCGCGCTTGTCGGCCTCGCCCTTCGCGGTGCTGCGCAGGCGGTCGGTCTCGAACGGGCCCGGCAACAGACCGTTGATGGTGACGTTGTTGATCACGGTCTTGCGCGACAGGCCCGCGATGAAGCCGGTGAGGCCGGCGCGCGCGCCGTTGGAGAGGCCAAGGATGTCGATCGGCGCCTTCACCGCGGCCGAGGTGATGTTGACGATGCGGCCGAACTTGCGCGCCATCATGCCGTCCACGGTCGCCTTGATCAGTTCGATCGGCGTCAGCATGTTGGCGTCGATCGCCTTGATCCAGTCGTCGCGGGTCCAGTTGCGGAAATCGCCGGGGGGCGGACCGCCGGCATTGTTGATCAGGATGTCCGGCTCGGGGCAGGCCTTCAGCACGGCCTCGCGGCCGGCCGGCGTCGTGATGTCGCCGACGATCTCGGTGACGGTCACGCCCGGATGCGCCTTGCGGATGTCGTCGGCCGTCTTCTTCAGCGCTTCGGCGCCGCGTGCGGTCAACGTGACATGAACGCCGGCTTCGGCGAGCGAGATGGCGCAGGCGCGCCCGAGACCCTTGCTGGATGCGCAGACGATGGCGCGGCGACCTTTGATCCCAAGATCCACTGTTTCACTCCCGTAATGTCAGGCTGGTTCTGAATGGCGCGCCAGTCTAGCCAACCTCGGGACCGCTGATAAGGGACGGGCTCGCATCAAAATGCATGCGGGGCCATGCGGCGATGCAAATGCGCCTGATCAGATGCGTCGTTCCTGCTTGAGGCGGTCGATGGCCGCTGCGGCCTCGGGCGGCAGCGATTTGAAGCCCATCTGCCCGACCACCGAGAACAAGGGCCGCAGCTTCGAGCCGGCGAGGAACGGCGGCTGGTGATTGGCCGGCACGATCTGATCGAACACCAGCACCAGCGTGGTGGCGACGAGGCCGACCCTGATCGCGCCGAGCGCGGCTCCGCCGAGACGGTCGCCGATCCCGGCCTCGCCGATCGTATCGTTCAGCGCGATGCGGCCGATATGTCCGAACAGCATGCCGACGACGACGAAGATGCCGAACAGCCATATCCAGTTCTGCAGCAGCGGCGAGTCCGGGTTGCCCGCGATCTGCGGTGCGATCAGCGGCATCAGCGCCACCGCGATCGGCGCAGCCAGCAGGTAGGCGAGGATGGTCATGGCGCTGCGCAGCAGACCGGTCCTGAACCCGAGGCCGATCGCGATCGCGAGCGCCGCGTAGACCGCGAGATCGAAGCTGTTCATGAGCTCATGCCTGCCGGTGTGGAACGAATGAACGGCGAACCGATCATTCCGGTTTCAGATCGCTAAAATCGTCTGTATTGATGTTCGCTAGAAGCTTAGGGATTGCGTCAATGTCAGACCTATTCGACGTCAGTAAAGAAACCATCCTTGTCACCGGCGCGAGTCAGGGATTGGGGCGACAATTTGCCCGGGTCCTGGCGGCGCACGGTGCGGCCGTCGCGCTCGCGGCTCGGCAGACCGACAAGCTGAAGAGCCTCGAGGACGAGATCCGCGGCAAAGGTGGCCGCGCCGCCGCGGTCGCGCTCGACGTCACCGATACCGCCTCGATCGCCGCGGCCGTCGATGCCGCGGAAGCGGCGCTCGGTCCCGTCACGGTGCTGATCAACAATGCCGGCATCGCCATCGAGAAGCTCGCGACCGAGCAGACCGAATCCGACTGGGATGCGGTGATCGGCGCCAATCTCAAGGGCGCCTATTTCCTCGCGACCGAGATCGTGCGGCGCATGATCGCGCGCAAGCAGGAGGGCAACGTCGTCAACATCGCGTCCGTGCTCGGTACCGGCGTGTTGAAGGCGGTCTCGCCCTACGCGATCTCCAAGGCCGGCATCATCCAGGCGACCAAGGCGATGGCGCTTGAGCTCGCCGGCCAGAACATCCGCATCAACGCGCTGGCGCCCGGCTATATCGACACCGAGATGAATCATGCGTTCTGGTCGACGCCGGCGGGCGAGCGTTTGACCAAGCGAATCCCGCAGCGCCGCGTCGGGGCGGAGTCCGATCTCGACGGGGCGATCCTGCTGTTGGCCTCGAAGGCCTCGCGCTACATGACGGGCACCGTCGTGACGGTGGACGGCGGCTTCCTGCTGAATTGATCGCCGCCGTCGTTCCGGCCAGCGCCGGGACGACTGCGGTGACGCGACAGCTTCACACTACCGCGCCTCTGCCCGGATCATGTCCGCCGCCTTCTCGCCGATCATGATGGTCGGCGCATTGGTGTTGCCGCCGATCAGCGTCGGCATGATCGAGGCGTCGACGATGCGCAGGCCTTCCATGCCGTGCACCTTCAGCGCCGGGTCGACCACGGCCATCGCATCCGTGCCCATCTTGCAGGTGCCGACGGGGTGATAGACGGTGTCGACGCGATCGCGCAGCAATGCGCGGATGTCGTCGTCGGTGCGCACGTTGGCGGTGAACATGTCCTTGGTCTGCAGCGCGCGCAGCGCCGGCGTCTCCATCAGGCGCCGCGTGGTTTTGAAGCCGGCGACCATCGTCTCGAGATCGTCCTCCTCACCGAGGAAGTTCGGATCGATCAGCGGCGCCTGCATCGCGTCCTTGCTCGCGAGCGCGACGCTGCCGCGGCTCTTCGGCCGGAGCAGGCAGACATGGCAGGAGAAGCCGGTGCCGCCATGACGCTTGCGGCCGTGATCGTCGACCATCGCCATGCCGAAATGCAGCTGGATGTCGGGAATGTCGAGGTCGGGCCGTGTCTTCAGGAAGCCGCCGCATTCGGCGAAGTTGGAGGTGAGGGGACCGCGGCGCTCCCGCCTGTATTGCAGGATGGCGCGGAGCAGCCGCGGCATGCCCTTGAGCGAAATGCCCGCGAAGTTGGGATTGTCGGACATGTAGCCGAAGATGAAGTCGGGATGGTCCTGCAGGTTCTGTCCGACGCCCGGCAGATGATGCACGCTGTCGATGCCGTGCGCGCGCAGCGCCGCGGCATCGCCGATGCCCGACAGCATCAGGAGTTGCGGCGACTGGAAGGCGCCCGCGGCCAGGATCACTTCGCGCCGCGCCTGCAGCCGCTTCAATTCCTTGCCCTGCCGATACTCGACGCCGACGGCGCGCGTGCCCTCGAACAGGATGCGCGTCGCGTGCGCCTGCGTCTCGACGCGCAAGTTCGCGCGCTTGCCCATGTGCGGATGCACATAGCCGCGCGCCGCGCTCCAGCGCTCGCCGTTCCTCTGCGTGACCTGGTAGATGCCGAGGCCTTCATGGTCTTCCGCGTTGAAATCCTCGCGGACGCGGAATTGTCCCTCGCGTGCCGCCTGCAGGAAGATCTGCTGCACCGGATTGCCGGAGCGCAGCTTGTTGACGGCGAGCGGGCCGCCCTTGCCGTGATAATCGCCGTCGAAGTCGGAATTGTCTTCGGATCGCTTGAAGTAAGGCAGCACGTCCGCATAGGACCAGCCGGCGTTGCCGAGCGATGCCCAATGGTCGTAGTCGGCGCGGTGGCCGCGGATATAGACCATGGCGTTGATCGCGGAGGAGCCGCCCAGTCCCTTGCCGCGCGGCTGGTAGCCGATGCGGCCGTTCAGCCCTTTCTGCGGCACGGTGTTGAAGGCCCAGTTGTTGACGTTGCCGGCGACCATCAGCACCAGCGCGCCAGGCGTGGTGACGACCCAGTTGTCGCAGGCGCCGCCTGCATCGAGCAGCGCCACCGATGTCTGGGCATCCTCCGACAGCCGCCCCGCCACCGCGCAGCCGCCGGAGCCCGCGCCGACGACGACGAAATCGAATGTGTCAGTCACTTGTTTCCCCCTTGTGTTTTCTTGCCGTCATCGCGAGCGCAGCGAAGCAATCCGCAATCCATCCGCGGTGGCGATCTGGATTGCTTCGCTGCGCTCGCAATGACGGGTGCTGAAACGCTCTACGACATGAACCGCATCATCTTCTCCAGCCGCGCGATCTTGCCGCCATAGGGCGGATAGAGATCGGCGAGGCGGTTGAACTTGGAGCGGTAGAACACCGGCTTGAGCTTGCTGAAGGTTCGGAAGCCCCACTCGCCGTGATACGCACCCGTGCCGGATGCGCCGACGCCGCCCATCGGCTGGTTGATCTGCGTGAAGTGGAACAGGCAGTCGTTGACCGTGACGCCGCCCGAGACGGTGCGCGACAGTACTTCGTCGCGCGCGTCGTTGTCCTTGCCGAACCAGTAGAGCGCCAGCGGCCGGTCGCGCCGGTTGACGAAGGCGATGGCGTCCGCCGCCGTGCGATAGCCCAGCAGCGGCAGCACGGGCCCGAAGATCTCCTCCCGCATCGCCGCCATGTCCTCGGTCGCGCCGACGATGAGCGTCGGCGGGAATTTGCGGTGCGCCTTCCAGTTGGGATCGTCTGGCTTGGCCGGCTGCAGGACCTTGGCGTTGCGGCCCGCCGCATCGGCGACGAGACCCTCGAGCCGCGCGTAATGCCGATCGGAGATGACGGAGGTGTAGTCCTTGTTGGCGGGATCGGTGCCGAACATGCGCCGCATCTGCGCGCGGACTTTTTCGGCGAAAGCCTGCAGCGAGCCCTCCGGCACCAGTACGTAGTCCGGTGCGATGCAGGTCTGCCCCGCATTGAGCAGCTTGCCGTAGGCGATGCGCTCGGCGGCCTCCTCGAGATCGGCGGAGGCGTCGATGATGGCCGGCGACTTGCCGCCGAGCTCGAGCGTCACCGGCGTCAGATTGCGTCCCGCCGCTTCCGCGACCAGTCGCCCCACCCCGGTCGAGCCGGTGAACACGAGGTGATCGAACGGCAGGCTGGCAAAGCCCTTGGCGATCTCGTCCTCGATGCCGGTGACGAGCATCTCCGTGGCATCGAATTTTTCCGCGACGGTCTGCTTCAGCAGCGCCGAGAAGTGCGGGACCAGCTCGCTCGGCTTGATGATCACGCGGTTGCCGGCGGCGATCGCGCCGATCGCGGGCGCGAGCGTGAGCTGCAGCGGATAATTCCAGGGCGCGATGATGCCGACGACGCCGAGCGGCTGGGGGATCAGCCGGTTGCGCGCGGGCAGGAATTGCAGCGCGGTGGCGACACGCTGCGGCGCCATCCAGGTCTTCAGATGCTTGGCGGCGTGCCGGATCTCGGAGAACACCAGCATGGTCTCGGCGATGGTGGTCTCGACCGCCGAGCGGTGACCGAAATCGGCCGAGATCGCCTGCCGGAAGCGCTCCTCGTTGTCGGCGACCACGGCGCGCAGGCGCGCCAGCCGGTCGAGCCGCGCGGCGAGGTCAGGAGCGGGCTCGGCCCGCGACCGGGCGACCATGGCCTGGAAGGCATCCGTGAGCGCGGCCAGCGGGGCGCTCGTCAGGGATCGGTCCACGGCGGTTTCCCCTCATAGGCATTTCTGGTGATCTTGTTGCGGCACGCTGGCCCTTTGTGGAACTTCTGGCAAGCGTGCCTTTCGGGGCCGGATCGGCTGTCATAAAGTCGAAAAAAACGCCCCGCCGGGCCTTCCCAAATCCAGCCGGGGTTGATACATACCCCTCCGCACCCAAGGGGCTTCGCCCCGGGATTGCCTTCAAGGGAAAGCCTTTGGACGCGATGAAAGCCGCGCGAACAGCGTCGGTCCTGACATCTCCCGTCCCTGATCTTTTCTTGAAGGCGCGCAACAGCTTAACGCGGGGTGGAGCAGCCCGGTAGCTCGTCAGGCTCATAACCTGAAGGTCA
>NZ_JASGFS010000015.1:0-113351 GCF_047605465.1 Bradyrhizobium sp.
GCGGTCCGCCGGTGCGCCGAGCCACTCGGCGGCGGGCGAGGCGCGCACGCCGGCGGCCCAGATCCTCGTCTTGGCGTCGAGCCGCGTGCCGCCGAAGACAACGCCGTCGCGGTCGATCTCGGTGACGGCCTGGCCCAGCACGACCTCGACGCCGATCCTTTCCAGCGAGGCCTGCGCATAGGCCGAGAGGTCGTCGGGAAACCCGGCCAGCACGCGCGGACCGGCCTCGATCAGCACCACGCGCGCCTTGTGCGTGTCGATGTTGCGGAAATCGCCGGGGAGGGTGTGATGCGCAAGCTCGGCGATGGTGCCGGCGAGTTCGACCCCGGTGGGGCCGGCGCCGACGATGACGAAGGTCAACCGCGCGGCACGTCGCGCGGGGTCGGTCTCGCGCTCGGCGCGCTCGAACGCCACCAGGATGTGCCGGCGCAGCGTGGTCGCGTCCTCCAGCGTCTTCAGGCCGGGTGCGAACTGCTCCCACTCGTCATGGCCGAAATAGGCGTGCCGCGCGCCGGTCGCGAGCACCAGCGTGTCGTATGGCACCTCGCTGCCGTCGTCGATCAGCACGCACCGCCTGACGGTATCGACACCGCTCACGGTCGCGAACAGCGTCGTCACCTCGTTGCGGTCGCGCATGAGGTGGCGGACCGGCCAGGCGATCTCGCTGGTCGCCAGCGACGCGGTCGCGACCTGATAGAGCAGCGGCTGGAACAGGTGATGGTTGCGGCGATCGATCAGCGTGATCGCGACCGGGCAGCCTGCGAGCCGGTGGGCCGTCTCGAGCCCGCCGAAACCGGCTCCGACGATGACGACGCGATGGAGTGTCGTGGTCATGGACATTCCCCTGGCCTTCGATTCGATCTCTCCGGTCATTTAAGTGCGGAAAGTGGCGCGCGGTCCAATAGCCGTCATCAATCGAGGAATAGGCAGGGTGTATCGAAGCCCGCGAAAAAGCGCCGCAGCCTTCGTCGAAGTGAGTAGAATTATATTTCTTGCCATTCCCGATTGGGGCGAAATATGGTGCAGGGGCAGACGCTGAGCCATTGGCGGCTCGATGAATTTTGCGCTTGATAGAGACAGACCCGGCAGCGGCGATCACCGCGTTGCCGGGATCAATAATGTTTAAGGAAGGGAGTGGTTATGAGGACGGCATTCTGGCTGGCGGGCGCAGCGGCGCTCGCGCTGGCAAGCCCGGCATTCGCCGGCGACACCATCAAGATCGGTTTCGTCTCGACCTTCAGCGGCCCGACTGCCGTGATCGGCAACGACATGCGCAATTCCTTCGAGCTCGCACTCGACCATCTCGGGCGCAAGATGGACGGCAAGCCGGTCGAAGTGATCTACGAGGACGACGGCCAGAAGCCCGATGTCGGCAAGCAGAAGACCGAGAAGCTGGTACAGTCCGACAAGGTCGACTTCATCGTCGGCTACATCTGGTCGAACGTGTTCCTGGCCTCGCTCAAGACCGCCGTGGACTCGCAGACCTTCATGATCTCGGCCAATGCCGGCCCGTCGCAGGTCGCCGGTGAGCTCTGCAGCCCCTACGTGTTCTCGACCTCCTGGCAGAACGACCAGACGCCCGCCGCCATGGGCCTCTACATGAACCAGAAGGGCGTCAAGAGCGTCTTCCTGATCGGGCCGAACTACGCCGCCGGCAAGGACATGCTCGCCGGCCTGAAGAGCACCTTCAAGGGCGAGATCAAGGGCGAGGAATACACGGTCTGGCCGAGCCAGCTCGATTTCTCCGCCGAACTCTCCAAGGCGCGCGCCTCGGGCGCTGAGTCGATCTTCGTGTTCTATCCCGGCGCCGCCGGCGTGCAGTTCCTCAATCAATATGCGCAGGCCGGCCTGAAGAGCACGATGCCGCTCTACACCGCCTTCACCGTCGACGAACTTTCACTGCCGCTGCAGAAGGAGAACGCGCTCGGCGTTCCCGGCGCGCAGGAATGGGTCAACGACCTCCCCAACGAGCAGAACAAGCGCTTCGTCGCCGACTACCGCAAGAAGTACACCGGCCTGCGTCCGACCTATTACGGCGCGCAAGCCTATGACGCGGCCCAGCTCATCAACAGCGCGGTGGTCGCGGTGAAGGGCGACACCAGCAAGAAGGACGCGATGAAAGCCGAGATGGAGAAGGCCAACTTCAAGTCGCTGCGCGGCGCCTTCAAGTTCGGCAACAACCACGTGCCGGTGCAGAGCTTCTACCTGCAGGACGTGGTCAAGGACGCCGAAGGTCAGCTCTCTCTGAAGACGGTCGCCACCATTGTCGAGAACGACCAGGACCGCTTCCACGACAAGTGCCCGATGAAGTGAGGGCTTGAGGAGCCACGACGCTTGCTGCCCCTTCTCCCCCTCTGGGAGAAGGTGGCGCGAAGCGCCGGCTGAGGGGGCTGTCTCCGCGAAGCAACCTCTGTCGAGTCTGCGGACATGGACCCCTCGCTTGTCTCGCCGCTTTACGGCGGCGAGCCACACTCTCCCCCAAGGCGAGAGGATGAAACCCTCACACCCGCGGCATGCTCGCGGGTCGCACCTCGCGGGCCTGCGCTGCGAGCCTGATACCGGCATTGGCCGCGCCGAAACCCTGATAATTCCTGCGCTCGACGATCTCAAAGAAGAATCGTTCGTCGAAGATGTGCGTGTAGACCTGGAAGAACTCGCCGTCGCCCTCGCGGTCGTAGAGGATGTGGTTAGCGCGGAGCCGTGCCATCAGTTCGGGCGCCAGATCGTATTTGGCTTCGATGTCGTCGTAGTAATTGTCGGGAATATCCAGGAATCCCGCGCCGCGCTTCCGCATCTCCGCGACCGCCGCGAAGATGTCCGGGCACGCGAACGCGACGTGCTGCACGCCGGAGCCGAAGAACTCCGAGATGAAACGCGCCGGCAGCGTACGGTTGGCGGAGGAGCCGTTGAGCACGAAGCGCAGGCTCTGGTCGGCGTTGACGATGGCCTGGCTCTGCACGAGCCCCCTGGGATCGGCGATCTCCATCTGCGGCAACCGCTCGAGGTCGAGAATGCCGGTGTAGAACAAGAGCCAGGACAGCATCTCGTCATAGGGCATCGACTGCGCGATGTGATCGACGGCGAGCAGGGCGTCCGTATGCGCTTCGTCCGGAACCCGTTCGAAATCGGTGTCCCAGTTCTTGCCGGCCTGATCGAGGAAATACAGAAGGCTGCCGCCGACGCCGTGGATCGCCGGGATTTCCAGTTCGCCCGGCCCGACCGGCTGGTAGAACGTGCGCGCCTTCAGCGCCTCGGCGCGCTGCATGGCGAGGCCGGCATCGTCGACGTCGAGCGCGATCGCGCAGACACCGGGACCGTGCGTGACATAGTGGGAATGCGCAAAGCCGTCGGTCTCGCTGTTGATCACGAGTTCGACCTTGCCTTGCGACCAGCGCTCCACCGCCTTGCTGCGATGCTTGCCGGTCTTGCGGAAGCCGAGTTGCGCGAACAGATGGGCAAGCTCGCCCGCCTTGGTCTCGTTGACGGCGAATTCGATGAAGCCCGTGCCATGGCTTTTGGCCTTCGGTGCCAGCGGCTCGCCGGCGAGCCTGGGCCAATCCGGCGCGAGTTGGTCCTCCAGCAGGATCAGCGAGCGCAGGCCGTCGATCGCGGTCTGGGTGGCCGAGCCCGCGCGGAACTGGTCGTTGAAGATCTCCAGCGACAGCGGCCCGGCATAGCCCGTTGCCGCGATCGCGGCCATGAACTCGCGGATCGGCAGGTCGCCCTGGCCGGGGAAGGAGCGGAAGTGCCGGCTCCAGGAGAGGATGTCGAGTTCGAGCCTTGGCGCGTCGGCAAGCTGCACCAGGAAGATCTTGTCGCCGGGGATCGAGGCCATGGCGCGGGTCGGAAATCCCGGTGCCAGCGCGTGAAAGCTGTCGAGGATGACGCCGATCGCGGGATGATCGGCGCGCCGCACGATCTCCCAGGCGTCGCGGTAGTCGTTGACGTGGAGTCCCCAGGCCAGAGCCTCGAAGCCGACGCGCAAGCCGCGCCTGGCCGCGCGTTCGCCGAGTTCGCGGAAATCGTCCGCGGCGCGGTCGATGCCGCCGAGCGAAGCCGGCGATACGTTGGAGCAGATCAGCAGCAGGTCGGTCCCGAGCTCCTGCATCAGGTCGAACTTCCGTTCGGCGCGCGCGAAATTGCGCGTGCGCTGCGGCTCCGGCATGCCCTCGAAATCGCGGAACGGCTGGAACGCGCAGATGCCGAGATCGAGATCGCGGCAGAACTTCGCGATGTCGCGCGGGCCCGCGCCGAACGACAACAGATCGTTCTCGAAGATCTCGACCGCATCGAACCCGGCCGATGCGATGGCGCGGAGCTTCTCGTCGAGAGCCCCCGAAACGGACACGGTCGCAATAGAGCGCTTGTTCATGCTGCGTTGTCCTCCATGGTGCCACCGAGGAAAAGCTGGCCGATGCGGGGGTCGTTCAGGATGCGCTCCGCCTTGTCGACCATGCGGGTCTGGCCGAGTTCGAGCACGATGCCGATGTCGGAAATCTCCAGCGCCGAGCGGGCGTTCTGCTCGATCATCAGGATCGTGACGCCGCGGTCGCGCAGGCTCTTGAGGATGTCGAAGGTCTGCTGCACCATCAGCGGCGACAGGCCGATCGAGGGTTCGTCGACCAGGACGAGTTTCGGCTCGAGCAGAAGCGAGCGGGCGATCTCGAGCTGCTTCTGTTCGCCGCCCGACAGCGTGGAGGCCTGCTGCGCCGACTTGCGGCGCAGTGCGGGAAACAGGTCGAGCGCGGCCTCGATCCGCCTGGGCAGATCGATATCCTTGCCGGCCGCGACGCCGCCGAGTTCGATATTGTGACGCACCGACAGCTCGGGAAAGATGTTGCGGCCCTGCGGCACGTAGCAGATGCCGGCGTTGAGCAATGCGCGCTGGTTCAGATGGGTGACGTCGTTGCCGGCGAAGCCGACCTTGCCCTCGCGCAGCTTCAGCAAGCCGAAGATCGCCTTGAACACGGTGGATTTGCCGGCACCGTTCGGGCCGATGATGGTGGTGATGGTGGCCTGCGGCACGCTGAAGGTCGTGCCGTTCAGGATCGTCATCTTGCCGTAGCCGCCGACGAGATTGTGAACCGAGAGGATGGGATCGCTCATGGCCGCCTCCTCAATGCCCGAGATAGGCTTCGATCACGGCGGGGTTCCGGCGGATCTCGTCCGGCCGTCCCATCGCCAGCACTTTGCCTTCCGCCATCACCATCACGCGCGAGCAAAGCGACATCACGAACTCCATGTTGTGTTCGATCACGACGAAGGTCGCGTTCCTCTCGCGGTTGATCGCCACCAGCCGCTCCTTCAGGTCGGCGAGCATCGACGGGTTGACGCCGCCCGCCGGCTCGTCGAGCAGCACCAGCCGCGGTCCGCCCATGAAAGCCATCGCGGCATCGAGCAGCTTCTGCTGGCCGTAGGAGAGACCGCCGGCCGGTTCGGCGGCGAGATGATCGAGCTTGAAGAAGCCGATCATCTGGTCGGCGCTGTCCGTCAACCCGGCATCGGAGCGGCCGATCAGGCGGGCGGCCATGTTGCCCTGGTGCTCCTGGCCCGCCAGGATCAGGTTCTCGCGCACCGAGAGCTTCGGGAAGACCTGCAGGAGCTGGAAGGTGCGGCTGACCCCGAGCTTGTTGAGTTCGGAGGGGCGCAGGCCGGTGACGACCTTGCCGTCGAGCCTGACCTCGCCGCCTGACGGTGTGAGCTGGCCGAGAATGCAGTTGAACAAGGTCGACTTGCCGCAGCCGTTAGGTCCGATCAGGCCGAGGATCTCGCCCTCGCGCACGTCGAAGGAGACGCCATCGACCGCGGTGATCCCGCCGAAGCTCTTCCTGATGTTCGCGACCTCGAGCACCGTGCTCATTGCGCGGTCTCCAGGCGGGATTTCGCGACGGCGCGCAGTGCGGAGGCGGACCTGGTCCGCCGTGCGGCCATGGCGCGGTCGAGGATTCCCAGGATGCCGGTCGGCGACCAGACCAGGAGCAGGATCACCGCGAGCGCGTAGAGCATCAGATAATAACCCTCGGTGAAGCGCAGCCATTCCGGCAGCAGGACCGCGATCATCGCTCCCAGGAAGGGGCCGAAATAGAAGCCGGCGCCGCCGACGATCACCATCATCAGGAGGTCGAGCGAGAGCGACAGGTTGAACGGCACCGGGTCGATATATTGCGTCAGTGGTGCATAGAGCGCGCCGGCGACGCCGCCGAGCGCCGAGCCGATCGCAAACGCCATCAGCGTGTAGCGCCGCGTATCGACCCCGAGCGATTGCGCGCGCAGGGGATTCTCGCGCAGTGCCATGAAGGCGCGGCCCCAGGGCGAGCGGATCAGCCACCACACCGCCAGGGACACGATCGCGAGGGTGCCGAGGCAGACGTAATAGAAGGGCAGCGGCTTGCTGGTCGCGATCCCCAGGATGTGCGGCCGCGGAATGTTGGAGATGCCGTAGATACCTCCGGTGAGCCAGCTTTCGTTGCGGAACACGAGGAAGGCCAGCGTCGAGAAGGCAAGGGTGACGAAGGCGAGGTAGTGGTGCTGCACGCGCAGCGCGGGATAGCCGAGCATCCAGCCGACGGCGAAGCTCAGCACGATGGCGGCCATGATCGCCGCCGGCAACGGCCAGCCATGACTGGTCATGATCGCCGATGCATAAGCGCCGATCCCAACGAACGCGCCCTGCGCCAGCGAGACCTGGCCGGCATAGCCGAGCGTCAAATTGAGCCCCATCGCGGCGATCGTCATCACCGCCCACTGGCTGAGGATGAACAGGCCGTAGCGGTTGAAGTTCATGGGGACGAGGATCAGCGCCGCGATCACGGCGAGCCCGAGCGCGATCTTCAGGGCTCTGCCGAGTCCGCTCATACCGTGCGCTCCTCGGCGCGGCCGAGCAGGCCCTGCGGCCGGAACAGGATGACGAGGATCAGGAAGACCAGCGGTACGGCCGCGCGATACTGGGTGGAGACGTAGGCGGCCGCGAGATTGTCGAGCACGCCGATCAGGAGGCCGCCGGCGATCGCGCCGCGCACCTGGTTGAAGCCTCCGACGATCGCCGCGATGAAGGCGGCCTGGCCGAGCACTTCTCCGCTGGAGAACTTGGCCAGATAGATCGGCGTGATCAGCAGCGAGGCCAACGCGACCAGCACGGCGTTGATCAGGAAGGTCAGCAGGATCATCCGCTCGACCGGCACGCCGATGATGCGCGCAACGGTCGGGTTCTGTGCCGCAGCCTGCATCTGGTGTCCGAGCGAGGTGCGATTCAGGAGCGTGGTCAGGCCGGTGACGGCGAGGATCGCGACGACGAGAACGCCGATGCTTTGCAGCGAGACGGCGTGTCCGAGAACGGAGACGTCGCCGGTCGGCACGATCGAAGGGAAGGGGGAAGCCTCGGCGCTGAAGAACTGCTTCACCGCTTCCTTGATGCCGATCGCCAGCGCCATGGTCGCGATCGCGAGCGGCAGCACGCCATGGCGCATCATCGGATCGACCAGCAGCATCTTGAAGCCGAGACCGAGCAGGATCATCGACAGCAGGATGCCGAGAACGATCGCCAGCCAGAACGGCGCGCCGGCATGCATCGTCGCGAGCATCAGGAACGCGGGTAGCATCACGAACTCGCCCTGCGCGAAGTTGATGGTCTGCGAGGTCTGCCACAACAGCGTGAAGCCGACCGCGACCAGCGCGTAGATGGCGCCGGTAGCAAGTCCCGCGATCAGAAGATCGAACAGATTGGACATGTTCCTCTCTCGCCGCGCCTTCTCGTCCCGCTCCTTTATCCCCCTCGCCCCGTTTGCGGAGAGAGGGGTGGGGTGAGGAGGAGTCTCCGCGAGGACGATGGCAATCCGTTTCGCGGAGGGGCCCCTCACCCGCCAGGCTTCGCGTGTCGCCTCTCGCCGCAGGCGGGGAGAGGCGAAGAAGCCCTCACTTCAATTTCGGCAACACCTGCTTCACCATCTGCTTGCCTTCGACCACTTCGACCAGGAAGCTCTGGCGATCGATGTCGCCGTTCTGGTCGAAGGTGACGTCCATCAGGATGCCCGGCTCGTCGGCCGCCTTGATGGTCAGGCCGTGCAGCGTGTCGGCGAACGCCTTCGGGTCGACCTTGCCCATCTTCTCGGTCGTGGCCTTCACCATGTAGACGGCGAGATAGCCCTTCAGGCCGTTATGGTCCGGCACGTAGTTGTATTTCTTGGCGAAGCGGTCACGGAAACCCTTGATCAGGTCGACCGGCGCGTCCGTGGTGAGGCCGACATGGCCGCGCGCGCCGTTGGCGGCATCGCCGGCCAGCTCGATCACCTTCTGGCCGATCAGCGTGGTCTCGCCCATCAGTGGTGCGGTGACGCCCTGGCGCTTCAGCTCCTTCAGGATGCGCGCGCTCTCTTCCTCGTTCAGGTAGACGAACACGGCATCGGGATTGGCGGCCTTGATCTTGCCGACGTCGGCGGCGAAATCGGCTTGGCCCGCTTCGGTAGAGAGGTCGGCGACCACCTTGGAGCCGAGGTGGTCGAGTTCCTTGATGATGACGTCGCGCCCGCCGCGGCCGAAATCATTGTTGACCCAGACCACCGCGACCGATTTCGCCTTCATGTCGTCGTGGATGTATCTCGCCACCTTCGGCATCGACGATTGCTGACCGAAGGAGGTGCGGAACGTGTACTTGTTGCCGGCCTGCGTCAGCTCGGCGGCCTCACCACCCATGATCTGCGCGATGCCGGCTTCGGCGGCGAGCGGTGCGGTGACCTTGACCGAGCCGGAATAGCCGGGGCCGAGCAGCACATAGGGTTCGGCGTCGAGCGCCTTCTGCACCTGCGCGCGCGCAACGCCAGGGTTGGATTGCGAGTCGGCATGGGTGACTTCGAGCTTGCGGCCGAGCACGCCGCCCTTGGCATTGATCTCCTCGATGGCGAGGTCGATGCCGTTCTTCCAGTTGGTGCCGACGGTGGCGCCGCCGCCCGAGAGTTCGGCGACATCGGCGAGCTTGATCGCCTGCGCATGGACGCCGGTTGCCGCAGCGAAGGCAAGCAGGGCGCCCGCCAATAGTGTGGACTTCATCTCATTCCTCCCTTGGTGTTTTCTGCTTTTTGGACGGCCTTGTGTGCGGCCGCTTGGGTCAGGCTGCCGTGTAGGTCGCGCTTCGCTCCGCCATCACGCCATCAAATGCCTCTCCCATGACATCCGTCGATGGTGCAAGGCCGGTGAACAATTCGAAGGCGTCGGCCGCCTGATAGATCGCAAGCTCCCGTCCGGTCATGATCCGCGCGCCCTCGGCCTCTGCTGCCGCCAGCATCGGTGTGATCAACGGCGAGTAGACGGCATCCGCAACCCAGAGCTTGTCGTGCAGCAGCGCCGCCGGAACGGGCATGCCCCGGTTCGGCAGCATGCCGACCGGCGTGCCGTTGACGAGGCCGGTGGCGCGGTCGAGCGCATCCTCGGCGCTTGCGGTGACCCGAGCCCCCGCCACGGTCAGCAGGCCGGCGAGCCGCTCGGCGCGCGCGGGCTCGCTGTCGAAGATGCGGATGTCCGCGACCTTCAGGTTCGCCAGCGCGAATGCGATCGCCTTGCCGACACCGCCGGCGCCGATCACGGCAACGGCGTTGCCGGACGGTGCCAGCAACGGCGCCACCGCGCGGGCAAAGCCGGTCGTGTCCGTGTTGTGGCCGATCAGACGGTCGTCCCTGACCACGACGGTGTTCACCGCGCCCATCGCAGCAGCACCCGGCGCCAGCTCGTCGAGCAGGGGGACGACCGCTTCCTTGTAGGGATAGGTGACGTTGACGCCGGCGAAGCCGAGCCGCCTTACGCCCTCCAGCATCAGGCGGAGCGCGTCCGCATCGGCGCCGGCGACCTCGATGAGCTGATAGTGGCCGCGCAGGCCGAGCGCCGCGGCGGCGCTCTCGTGCATGGCGGGCGAAGCGGAATGGGCGATCGGCGCACCGATCAGTCCGGTGAGGAGCTTCTTGCTGGTGGCGGATCCGCGCTTGGACATGGTGTGCGATCGTCTCGTGAGGAGCGTTTATCCCGGTCCACTCGCGGGTGGTCAACGTAATTCCAGGCGCGACGATAGCCGTTCTCCGGCCTAACACAATTATTCATTTATCCGGCAAACCTAACATGATGTTATTTTCGCCGGCGCCCGCGAGATGGCGTGCCCTTGCCGTTGGCGTGGGATGGCTCGACCGCGCGCATCTCGGCGCGCAGCGCCTCGATGAATGACTCGGCATGGAGCGACAGTGGCGCGCCGCGCTTGACCGCGATGTAGGTATCGAACCTCGTCGGCTCGGTGATCTTCAGGAGCTCGATGCCGGAATAGCCGCCGTGAGCCACCGTGAACTGGTCGATGACGGCGACGCCGAGGCCCGCCTTCACGAGCGCGCAGACCGTGGTTCCGAAGCGAGCGCGGATGGTGATGTCGTAGTCGAGGCGATTGCGCGCGAAGATCTCCGCCATGATCCGTCCGTAAGGATCGTTGGCATCGATGCCGATCAGCGGATAGCGGGTGATCTCGGCGGCGGACACCTGCTTGCGCCCTGCCAGTTCATGGCCGGGCGGCACGATGCAGTACAATTCACCGGAGGCGAGCGGCATGAAATCGAGCCCGGAATGCTCGATGCGATAGCTCGTCGCGACGCACTCGCCGCGTCCGAGCATGAGATAGTCGATGGCCTCCTCGAGCTTGAGGATGTTGATGTCGATGCCGAGATCCGGATAGCGGCGCCGGACGCGTTCGATCGCGCGCGGCACCATCACCTGTGCAATGCTCGGGACCGAGCCGATGCGCAGTTCGGAGAGGCCGCCGCGCCCGATCTTGGAGATGGTTTCGGCGAGATCATCGACCTTCTTGTAGACGCCGTTGATCTGCTCGAAGATGTTCTCGGCTTCCGGGGTCGGGAAGTAGCGCCCGTTCTGGCGCTGGAAGAAGCGGATGCCGAGCGAACGCTCGGTATATTTGACGAGCCGGCTGATGCCGGGCGCCGACACGTTGAGCAGCTTCGCCGCGCCGGCAATGGTACCCGTCACCATCACGGCACGGATCACCTCGACCTGGCGTAGTGTCATCATGTTCCGGGCATCCGCGGACAATCGTGGGGGCGATCATCCCAGAGAGCCGCGATGACAGCCAGCGGCAAGTGGCCGTGCCGACATTGGCGGTCAAGATCGACCGGGCGTCGCTCGCGTCCTAGCCCGCCGGCCCCTCCGGCGAAGCGCTCTCGCTGGGTTTCGCGCGCTCGCTGTCCAGCACCTCGCGCGCGAACTCGACGATCCTCTTCTTGTTTGCCGCTTCGCGGACGGCGAAAAACACGCGGTTGAGTTCGAGGCCGAGCACGCTGTTGAGGGCGATGTTCTCGTCTTCCATCGTGGTTTCCCCGCTTCAGACGTCATAGGTGTATCCGTCCCTCACTTCCTCCACAAGTAGATCGCGTCGGGAGGGCGGGTTGCATGGCGGAACCACGGAAGCGGCCGGCGAATTGAGGCCGCGCCCGAAGACGTGCTATAGGGAACAGTGAGGGTCAGGAAACGCACCGATGTCCGCCGTGGATTATGGCCGGGAAGCGCTGGACTTCATCGAGGGGCTGGGAACCCACACCAGTGTTCCCGACGCCATGGACGCGCTCGCAACTGCGTTCGGCCGTTACGGCTTCGAGCACATCATCGTGACCGGCCTGCCCAATCCCGATCAGCGCTTCGCGCAGATGGTGCTGGCCAAACGCTGGCCGGTGGAGTGGTTCAACCTCTATACGGAAAAGAGTTACGACCGCGTCGATCCCGTGATCCGCATGTGTCGGCACACGGTCAATCCATTCGAATGGTCGGAAGCCCCCTATGACGCCGAACTCGAACTCGGTGCGCTGGAGGTGATGCGGCGCGCCGCCGATTTCCGCATGTCTCACGGCTTCGTCGTTCCGATCCACGGATTGACCGGCTACGAGGCCGGCGTGTCGCTCGGCGGCGTCCACCTCGATCTCAATGCGCGCAGCAAGCCGGCGCTGCATCTGATGGCGATGTACGGCTTCGATCACATTCGCCGCCTGCTTGCCCCGCCGCAGCATCCGTCGGCGCGCCTCACCCCGCGCGAGCGCGAGGTGATTGCCTGGGCCTCCCAGGGCAAGTCGGCCTGGGAGATCGGCGAGATCCTCCACATCACACAGCGCACCGCCGAAGAGCATCTCGCAACTGCGGCGCGCAAGCTCGGTGCCGTCAACCGGACGCACGCGGTCGCGCTCGCGATCCGCCAGAGAATCATCAATCCCTGAGACCGCCGCCTACTGGGAAATTTCCCAATAGTCGTCTCCGCCGTTTTCCGTGAGGCTTTCCCCGTCTCAACAATGGGGGAGTCCATGATTCATGTGATTTCTGCCGCCAACCGGCACCTCTACGAAGACGTCATCGAGCGGCATTTCCGGGTGCGCCACGAGATTTTCGTCGAGGAGCGGAAATGGGAGGCGCTGCGCAGGCCCGATGGTTGCGACATCGATGCCTACGACAATGAAGACGCGATCTACCTGCTTGCGCTCGAAAATCGCCGCGTGCTCGGTGGCTCCCGCCTGTATCCGACCACCAAGCCGACGATGATGAGCGAGGTCTTCCCGCATCTGGCGGCGGTGCGAGGCTGTCCCGTCGGCGCCCTCGTCTGGGAATGGTCGCGGTTCTTCGTGGCACGCGAACGCCGCGACGGCGCGCTTAATCTGCAATTGATGGCGGCGGCGCAGGAGTTCTGCCTCGATCAGGGGATCGAACGTCTCTGCCTCGTCATGGAGACGTGGTGGCTGCCGCGCTTCCAGGACATCGGATTCGTCGTCACGCCGCTGGGATTACCGGCGCTGATCGAGAACTCCTGGACGATGGCCGCGACCATCGAGATTCGTCAGCAATCACTCGACGTCGTGCGCGACCGGATCGGCATGGCGAGCGTCGTTCACCAGGACGGTCCGCGGATCGATTGCATTGCTCGTGCCCACACCTGCGGCCTTGCGGCCGCGCAACGAAAGACGGCTTGAGATGTCGAACATGATGCGAGACAGCCAGATCATGGCTCAGACCAAGGACGAGAATCTCGGCTACATGTCGGACATGGCGCTCGAACTGGCGCAGATGGCGGAAGACGACGGGCTGGCGACGCTCGCCTATCTGTTCCGGATGGCGGCGCTGGAAGCCTCGACGGCCAACGGCATGCGCGCCGAGCCCGGTGTCTACCCCCGGCAGATGACGTCGCATTAGACATCTCCCCGGCAGGCGGGCACCGGCCCGCGCGCCGAACGCGACGAGGCGGGAGGGCTCGCCCCTGAAGTGCCGCTTCCATCGGAAAGGAAGCTGCGCGCCTCGCCTTGGATCCGACGACGTGTGCACCCTCTCCCGGCCGCGGGGGAGGGTGATCGTTTGGGTGCGTCAGCTTGCCCCATCAGGTACGGCAGCCTTCTTGCAGGGATAGGCACGTTGCAGGAAGCGCGTCGCGCGGAGGGCGCGACCGCATCCACCGAGATGCAACAAAGTGCATGTCTGGCGTCAAATCGCTCTTGCCTCGGAACGATACTGCCATTACCCATTTTTCTGCCTTGAAGAGGCAGGGGGAGCTCTTTCACTGATGGCGACCGTGTTCGAACATCGGCGCGATTCCGCGTGCGCCTGAAAGAGTTTTGATGCTGCTCGTCGTCGAACAATTCCTGAACGGGTTGCAGTTCGGCCTGCTCCTGTTCCTGCTCGCGGCCGGCCTGACGCTGGTGTTCGGGATCATGGATCTCGTCAACCTCGCGCATGGCTCGCTCTACATGATGGGCGCCTATTTCGCGGCCACGTTCGCGGCCTGGACCGGCAGTTTCCTGCTCGGCGCACTGCTGGCGCTCGGCGCCACGTTGGTGCTCGGCATCGTGCTCGAGATGAGCGCGCTGCGGCATCTCTACGGGCGCGACCATCTCGACCACGTGCTCGCGACCTTCGGGCTGATCCTGTTCTTCAATGAGGCCGTGCGGCTGATCTGGGGGCCGGCGGGGCTGGCGCTGCCGCTGCCGGCCTGGCTCACGGTGCCGGTGCCGATCCTGCCCGGCATTCACTATCCCGCCTATCGCCTGGCCATCATCGTGGTCGCGCTGCTGGTGGCGCTGCTGCTCTATCTCGGCGTGATGCGCACCCGTATCGGCATGCTGATCCGGGCCGGCGCCTCCAACCGCGAGATGATCGGCGCGCTCGGCATCAACATCAAGCTGCTCTATACGCTCGTCTTCGGCCTCGGCGCCGCTCTCGCGGGGCTCGCAGGGCTGATGCAGGCGCCGATCCTCACCGTGCAGATCGGCATGGGCGAGAACATCCTGATCCTGGCCTTCGTCATCATCGTGATCGGCGGCATCGGCTCGATCCGCGGCGCATTCCTGGCCGCGATCTTCGTCGGCATGATCGACACGCTCGGCCGCGCCTTCCTGCCCAATCTGCTGCGGCAGGTGCTGAGCGGCGCAGCCGCCTCCACCGCCGCGCCCGCACTGTCCTCCATGCTGATCTACCTGCTGATGGCGATCGTGCTGGTGGTCCGGCCGGAGGGGCTGTTTCCGGCCAACCGTCGATGAAGGCTTTCACTGTGAGCAAGGCCGTCACGGCCCTGATGCTGGCGGGCCTCGTGCTGCTGCCGCTCTATTCGCAGCTGTCGGGAAACATCTTCATCCTGACGCTGTTCACCCGCATCGTCATCCTGGCGCTGGCGGCGACGAGCCTGAACCTCATCATGGGCTATGGCGGCATGATGAGCTTCGGCCACGCCGCCTATCTCGGCATCGGCGGTTACGCGGTCGGCATCCTCGCGCAGGAAGGCTTCGGCTCCGGCTTTATCCAGTTTCCGGTCGCGCTCGCGGCGTCGGCGATCTACGCGCTGGTGATCGGCGCGCTCAGTTTGCGCACCCGCGGCGTCTATTTCATCATGATCACGCTCGCCTTCGCGCAGATGGCCTATTACGTCGCCTCGGGACTGGCGCGATATGGCGGCGACGACGGCCTCACCGTCTACAAGCGCAGCGACTTCTCCGGGCTGATCAACCTGTCGAACCGCACGCAGTTCTATTATCTCTGCCTCGCCTGCCTGCTCGGCGTGATCGCCCTGATCTGGCGCATCGCCAATTCGCGATTCGGCCTGGTGGTGCAGGGCCTGCGCTCGAACGAGCAGCGCATGCAGGCGATCGGCTTTCCCGCCAAGCGATACCAGCTCGTCTGCTTCGTCATTTCCGGCACCATGTGCGGGCTCGCCGGCGCACTGCTCGCCAACAACACCGATTTCGTCAGTCCGGCGGTGATGTACTGGACCCGCTCCGGCGATCTCATGGTGATGGTGATCCTCGGCGGCATGGGCACGCTGTTCGGCCCGGTGATGGGCGCGGTGGTCTATCTGCTGCTGGAGGAATTCCTGTCGCAGATCACCGAATATTGGGCGCTGATCATGGGCCCGCTGCTGCTGCTGATCGTGCTGTTCGGCCGTGGCGGCATCATGGGCCTGCTCGGGAGGCTTGGCCGTGGCTGAACCGCTGCTCCGGGTCGAAAAGCTCGTGCGCCGTTTCGGCGGCATCACCGCGACGGACAACGTCTCGCTCGACGTCGCGAGCGGTGAGCTGCACGCCATCATCGGGCCGAACGGCGCCGGCAAGACCACGCTGATCAGCCAGCTCACCGGGCATCTCGCGCCGCATGCCGGCACCGTCTCGCTCGCAGGGCGCGACATCACCTATCTGCCGGCCTATCGCCGCTGCGCGCTGGGCCTCGCCCGCTCGTTCCAGATCACCTCGCTGCTGCTCGATTTCACCGCGGCCGACAACGTCGCGCTGGCGGCGCAGGCTCATGCCGGCACGTCGTTCCGCTTCTTCGCCAACGCACGCCGGGAAAAAGGCCTGCGCGATGCCGCGCATGCCGCGCTCGATCGCGTCGGCCTCGCGGAGCGCGCCGACGTCGTGGTGAACCGGCTCAGCCACGGCGAACGCCGCGAGCTCGAGCTTGCGGTCGCGCTCGCGAGCAAGCCGAAACTGCTGCTGCTCGACGAGCCGATGGCGGGCCTCGGCGTCACCGAATCCCAGCGCATGGTCAAGCTGCTTCAGGAGCTCCGCAAGGAGGTCTCGATCGTGCTGGTCGAGCACGACATGCCGGCGGTGTTCGCGCTCGCCGACCGCATCACGGTGCTGGTCTACGGCCGCGTCATCGCCTCCGGAGATCCGGCCGCGATCCGCGGCAACGAAGAGGTCAAGCGCGCTTATCTCGGCGACCAGCATGTGGTGACGCGCCATGGCTGACAAGATGACGGGTGACATGCTGCTCGATGTCGACGGCATCGAGACCTGCTACGGCCTCTCCCAGGTGCTGTTCGGGCTGTCGCTGTCGATCCGGCCCGGCGAGATGGTCTCGCTGATGGGCCGTAACGGCATGGGCAAGACCACGACCATCCGCTCGATCATGGGCCTGACACCGGCGCGTGCCGGCGCGATTCGTTTTGCGGGCTCCGAGGTCAGGCTGCTTCCGTCGTACCGGATCGCGAAGCTCGGCGTCGGCCTTGTCCCCGAAGGACGCCAGATCTTTCCGAATCTCACCGTGCGCGAAAACCTCGTCGCGGCTGCGGCCGACCGCTTCGGCAGCGCCAATCCCTGGACGCTCGCCGCCATCTACGTGCTGTTTCCGCGGCTCGCCGAGCGCGCCTCCAACATGGGCAACCAGCTTTCCGGCGGCGAGCAACAGATGCTCGCCATCGGTCGCGCGCTGATGACCAATCCGAAACTTCTGATCCTGGACGAAGCGACCGAGGGGCTGGCGCCGCTGATCCGCGAGGAGATCTGGAGCTGCCTGTCGATGCTGAAGACGCGCGGCCAGTCCATCCTCGTCGTCGACAAGAACGTCGACCATCTCGCCCGCATCTGCGACCGCCACTACATCATCGAGCGCGGCAAGACGGTGTGGAGCGGAACCTCGGACGAGCTGATGGCCGAGCCGGACCTGCAGCACAAATATCTCGGGATCTGAGGACGCTTCGGCAAACCTGTCATTGCCAGCTCGTGATTGCGACCTCGTCATTTCTCGCTTCGTCATTGCGAGCGTAGCGAAGCAATCCAGCTCCTCTCTGCAAAGCGAGACTGGATTGCTTCGTCGCTGCGCTCCTCGCGACGACGGAGGAGGGAGCGTTCGCTGTCACCAAGGGCCTGAGGGGTGGTCCACCCTCACCAATAGATCCCGTGACGGTGCAGTTCGCGGATCACGCGGGCCTCGGTGGAGACTTGGCGGTGTTTCGGCCTAGCCACTTCGTTCGTGGCAGCGACCGGCGCCGGCATGGCGGTCGGGGCCGCTGCGGTTTGCGGCGCCGGCGCTGGCGGCGGCGGAGCCGGCGCGGGTGCCGTGGTGGCCGTCTGGACATTGGCCGCCGGGGCTGTCGCGGGTGCCGGAGACTCGGTCGCTTGCGGGCTTGCGTTCGTCGCCGTCAGGCTGAGGCTCCGCGAGCCGCCGGCGAAGGCGGGCGTCACGAGCAACGACATCGCGGCAATCAGAAATAGCTTATGCATGGCGGGATCCCTTATCTGGTCAATCCGGCTGACCCAATCGAGGCTGGTTAAGGCTAGCGCGCCAGGCGGTGCACACCGATGCCGACCAGGGTGCTGCGGCAGGACAAGCGATAGATCAGACTGAATAATTGGCCCCACATGATCGAACTCCACTGTTGATCACATGGCTGGAGACTAGGCCGCCGGTCTTTCCGGCGTTTTTCGAGGCGCACTGAAAATGGCTTCGCCGACCGCGGCGATGATGTCGTCGGAGGCCGCCTGACGAAGTCATCTCACGGGAGTGTGAGACGCGCCGGCCGCCATGCGGGAAACGACGATGCCGGGGCTCAGAACATCTCGAAATATTCGCGGTGCTCCCAGTCGGTCACCTCGGCGAGGAAGCGGTCGATCTCGGCGTTCTTGATGTGGGTGTAGTAGTCGATGAACGCGGCACCGAATTTTTCGCGGAAGAACGGATCGTCCTTCAGGGCCGCGACCGCGTCGCGCAGGGATTTCGGCAGCAGCGGCGCCTTGGTCTCGTAGGGTGTGTCGGCGGACGGGCCGGGATCGAGCTTGCGGTCGACGCCGTCGAGGCCGGCGAGAATCTGCGAGGCCATGTAGAGATAGGGATTGGCGGCGGGCTCGCCGACGCGGTTCTCCAGGCGCGTCGCGGGATCGCCGGCACCTCCCAGCACGCGGATCATCACGCCGCGATTGTCGCGGCCCCAGATCGCGCGGTCCGGTGCCAGCGAATAGGAGCGGTAACGCTTGTAGCCGTTGATGGTCGGCGTGGTGAACACCGTGGCGGCACGCGCGTGGTCGAGCAGGCCGGCGAGATAGGCGCGGGCGAATTCGCTCAAGGGTTCGCCGCCCGCTTTCGCCATGAACAGGTTCTCGCCATTCGCGCGCGAGACGATCGACTGGTGCAGGTGCCAGCCGCTCGCGAACAGGTTGGTGAGCTTCGGCCGGCACATGAAGGTGGCGTGATAGCCGTGGCGGCGCGCGATCTGCTTCACGGCGGAGCGGAACAGCACCATGTTGTCGGCGGGCTCCAGGCCCTTCTTCGGCTGGAACGTGAATTCGCACTGGCTCGGGCCGAACTCGACCTCGACCGAACGCAGCGGTAGCCCGAGCGCGACGATGTTGCGGCGCAGGATCTCCAGCACCGGCTCCATCTGATCGAAGCGCTGCTCGGTCAGATATTGATAGCCGTGGCTGAGCAGGCTCACCGAGGGCGGCGTGCCGGGCTGGCCGGCGTCTTCCGCGCCGAGGTGGGGATCGTCGAGCTTGAAGAGGTGGAATTCGACCTCCAGGCCCGCCACGAAATCGTAGCCGCGGGTCGCGAGTTCACCGAGCGCCTTGCGGTAAAGGCCGCGGGTCGCGAACGGTACGGGGCGCCCGTCGCTGAAATGAAGGTCGCACAGCAGCCAGCCGGTGCCGGGCGCCCACGGCAGCACGCGGAACGTCGTGGGATCGGCGACCATCAGCACGTCGGCTGCGCCTTCCATCTCCTTCACGCCCAGACCGGCGCCGGCGGTGAACACCGGAAACACCGTGCGATGCGAGGTGTCCTTGGCGAGCACGGTGCTGGTGATGGAGCAGCCGCTTTCCAGCGAGGCGATGGCCTCGGACGCGATGATGGTCTTGCCGCGCAGGATGCCGTGCTGGTCCGGGAAGGCGAGGCGGATGACCTCGAGATTCTTCTCCTCGACGATGCGACGCAGGCGCTGCGCCGCGTCTTTCTGCTCATCCGACCACAGCGCATGACGCGCGACGAAAGTCACTTTTCCACTCCTCCCATCGTGAGGTGCGAAGCATGCACCACACTCTCCGTCAATGCGAGCGCAGCGAAACAATCCAGACTGTCACCGCGGACAAATGCCTGGATGGCTTCGCCGCGCTCGCAATGACGAGGATAGGTCCTCACATTCACTCCGCCGCCGTCAGCCGGTGCACGTTGTCGGCGATCTCCTTCGGCACCGGCGCCGTCCAGGGCGCGCCGCGGCGGCGCTTGACGTCGACCTCCATCCAGTAGGTCTCCCAGCCGCGCGTCGGACCGATGCCGTCCATGGTCGCCGGGCCCTGGATGCTGCGCGAATTGGCTTCGTCGAGGAACAGCATCGGCTTCTCGCCGCCTGAAACCTTCTCGATCTCCTGACGCAGGAGGCGGCGGTATTGCACGATCGCCTTGTCGCTCTGGCCGAGATGCTCCTTGGTGCGGTCCTGGATCGCACCCATGGACTCCACCGCCCACTGGTCGTGAACGTTGATGTCGCTGCCCATGCCGGTATAGGTCGCCGTCGCCTGCTCGTGCGGATCGAAACCGTAATCGTTGGTCTTGTTCTTGCGTGAGGTGTAGTCGGGCAGCTCATAGAGCTCGAGCCGCTGGTCGCGCATCTTCTTCTTGTCGACCGGGTTCGTGTAGCTGGTGAAGATCGCGTACCAGTAGCAGTTCTCGTCGTCGACCGGCACGTGCCACTGCGTGATCGTCATTTCCGTGCTCATGGGGATGACGAAGCCGTGCGGAAAGAGCTGGTTGGTGACGCGCACATGGGTGCGCTCCTCGTCGATCTCGCGCAGCGCGATCAGCCGCAGGCCGTATTCGGTGTGTTCGACGTTGATGATCGGACGATCGTATTCGCGCAGGATCTTCGTCATCGGCAGGTCGGTGCCCGCGGAGGCGCCGCGGAACTGCTTGCCGTAGGCGGTGGACGTATCCTCGTCCTCGAAGAAGCGGTGCAGGTAGGACGCGTGCGCGGGGTCGATGCCGACCTCCAGCGCCTGCAGCCAGTTGCAGGCCATGTGACCCTTGAACGCGAACGTGTGCGTTCCGGGAGCGACGAAACAGTCGAGCTCCGGAAATGCCGGCGGCTCACCTTCGCCGAGATAGGCCCAGAGGATGCCGCTCTTCTCGACCACGGGATAAGAGCGCTGCCTGATGTTCTGACAGAGCTTGGAATCCTTCGGCTCGGCCGGCGTCTCGATGCACTGGCCGGTGGCGTCGAACAGCCAGCCGTGGAAGGCGCAGCGCAGCCCGCCATGTTCGAGCCGCCCGAAGGCGAGGTCGGCGCCGCGATGCGCGCAATGGCGCTCGATCAGGCCGTAGCGTCCGGTCTCGTCGCGAAACAGCACCAGGTTTTCGCCAAGCAGCCTGACCGGACGGATCGGCCGCGTGCCTTCCAGCTCGTCGACCAGTGCCGCCGGCTGCCAGTAGCTCCGCATCAGCTTTCCGCAGAGGTCCTTGGGACCGGTGCGGGTGATCAGGTCGTTCTGCTCCTGGCTCATCATGGCGGTCGCGTCCTTCTTGATGAGGATCGTTGTCGATCGGCGAAACCGTCCGACTTGCACCTCACCCGTCAACGACGGCGGAGGAAAAGCGGGCTTGCCGACCCAAAACCATCCAAGGCGATTTGTTCGCCTATTGAACGAATGGGCGAATTATGACATGCCTCGGAGCAGCAGCAAGCACTATTTTGCCGGAATGTCCCGACGCCCATGCCGAAACTGAAACGCAGCGAGACCGAGGAGCGAGCGACGGATTTCGTCGAGAGCCTCGATCGCGGCCTGCGCCTGCTGCAGTGCTTCGGCGCGAATGCGGGGCCGATGACGCTCAGCGATCTTGCCCGCGCCGCCGAACTTCCACGCGCCACCGCGCGCCGCATGCTGTTCACGCTCCAGCGCGGCGGCTTCGTCATCGGCGACGGCAAACTGTTCTCCCTGACACCGCACGTGCTGACGCTGGCAGCGTCCTATCTGCGCTCGAACCAGCTCGTCGTGGTGCTGCAGCCCGTGCTCGACCGCCTCGCCGCCGCGGCGCAGGAGATCTCCTCGCTTGCGGTCCTCGACGGCGACGACGTCGTCTTCATCGCGCGCGGCAGTCCGGCGCGGGTGTTTTCGGGCGGGCTCGAGATCGGCTACCGGCTTCCCGGCTTCTGCACGTCGGTCGGCCGCGCCATGCTCGGCCAGCTCGATGACGCGGATCTCGCCTCGCGCCTGAAGGCGATGACGCGCGAGTCGTTGACGCCGCAGACGGTGACCGATCCCAAGGCGCTGCTGGCGCGCATCGCCGCCGATCGCGCGCAGGGCTACTCGCTGGTCGATCGCGAAGCCGAGCCGCACTTCCGCTCGATCTCGGTTCCCGTGCGTCGTTACGACAATGTGATCGTCGCCGCCATCAACATGGGCGCCCATGTCGACCGCGTGCCGGCACAGGAATTGATCGACCGTTTCCTGCCGCTGCTGCGCGAAGGCGCCGACGCGGTGCGCTCGCAATTGCTCTGAGCCGCGACCCGCGCGCACGGGTCGCGGTGCGCAGCCGCGAACGCTGTGTCAAAAGGCGAAAATGCCGCATGACACGCCTCTCATCGCCACCATCGTCGTTGGACTCGGACTTGCTTTCGTGCTCGGAACCATCGCGCAGCGGTTCCGGGTCCCGCCATTGGTCGGTTATCTGCTTGCCGGCGTCGCCGTAGGTCCGTTCACGCCGGGCTTCGTCGCCGACCAGGCGCTCGCGACCGAGCTCGCGGAGCTCGGAATTATCCTGCTGATGTTCGGCGTCGGCCTGCATTTCTCGCTTCAGGATCTGCTCTCGGTCCGCAACATCGCGGTCCCCGGGGCGGTCGCGCAGATCAGCGTGGCCACGCTGATGGGGCTCGGTCTTGCGATGCTGATGGGCTGGAGCGTCACCGCCGGCCTCGTGTTCGGCCTGGCATTGTCGGTGGCGAGTACCGTCGTGCTGCTCCGTGCGCTGCAGGAGCGCCGCCTGATGGAGACCGATCGCGGGCGCATCGCGGTCGGCTGGCTGATCGTCGAAGATCTCGCGATGGTGCTGGTGCTGGTCCTGTTTCCGGCGATCGCGAGCCTTCAGGGCGGCGCCGACGGCAAACCCGCTTTCGAACCGTTGGCCGCGCAGGCCGGCTTCGGGCTTGCCGGTGTCGTGATCCTCACCATCGTCAAGATCGTCGTGTTCATCGGCTTGATGCTGGTGGTGGGCCGCCGCGTCATCCCCTGGATCCTGCACTACATCGCCCATACCGGCTCGCGCGAGCTCTTCCGCCTCGCGGTGCTCGCGATCGCGCTCTGCATCGCGTTCGGCGCGACCAAGCTGTTCGATGTCTCGCTGGCGCTCGGCGCCTTCTTCGCCGGCATGATGTTGCGCGAGTCTCCGCTCAGCGCGCGCGCCGCGCAGGAATCGCTGCCGCTGCGCGATGCCTTCGCGGTGCTGTTCTTCGTCTCGGTCGGCATGATGTTCGATCCAGCGAGCGTGATCCGCGAGCCCTGGCCGCTGCTCGCCACGCTCGTGATCATCATGCTCGGCAAGTCGGTCGCGGCATTCCTGATCGTGATCCTGTTCCGGCATCCGGTCGCCACGGCGTTGACGATCTCGGCGAGCCTGTCGCAGATCGGCGAGTTCTCCTTCATCCTGGCTGAGCTCGGCGTTGCCTCGCAGATCCTGCCGCGCGACGGCCGCGATCTGATCATGGCCGGCGCGATCCTCTCCATCATGTTCAATCCGCTGATGTTCGCGGGCGCGACCTGGCTCGCGCGCCGTCTCGAGCCGCGGCGGGATTCACCGCAAGCGGCGACCGCGATACCCGAACCGATCCGGACCACCGACCTGACCGACCATACCATCGTCATCGGCTATGGCCGCGTCGGCGCGCTGGTCGGCGATGCCTTGAAACAGCGGAAGCTGCCCTTTCTCGTCGCCGAGGTCGGCGAGGGGGCGCTGACGAAGCTGCGGGAGAGCGGCATCGAGACCATCATCGGCAACGCGGCGCAACCGGAAATCCTCGGCGCCACGAATCCCTCGCGGGCGCGGCATCTCGTGATCGCGATTCCCGAGGCATTCGAGGCCGGGCAGATCGTGCAGCAGGCGCGCGCGGCCAATCCGGGCATCCGCATCATCGCGCGGGCGCATGCGGATGCCGAGGTCGATCACCTGACGGGGCTGGGCGCGGATGTCGTGATCATGGGCGAGCGGGAAATCGCGCGCGGCATGATCGAAGAGCTGGAGAGGAGATATCCCGATGCTGCCGAGCAAGATCCCCGCGCGTTCGCGGTCGGTTCGGTCGTTTGAGGTGATTACGCCGGCGGGCCGGGTCTACCGGTTTCCGCCGCCGACCATGTCCCAGCGCCTTCTCCGGTTCGCGTCCGCGCATGCCGGCACGGTCGCGATCTCCGCGGCGATCCTCGCGCTGATCTACGTCGCGGGCTTTCTCGCCGAGGCGCTCGATCGCTCGATCTTCGATGCCTGCAACGACCGGATCGGTGAACGCAGGGTGGGTTAGCTTCGCGAGCTCACCCGCCCGACTATCCTTTCTCCGCCTCGCGCTCCATGTCGCGGCCCGAGAGATCCTCGCCCTGCATGTTGGCGTATTCGCGCGCCATCTCGCGCATCAGGAATTTCGCCGGTACGTCGTGATAGGTGCCGCGGTCGTTGACGTATTGCATGTACGCGCGGCCTGCGCCGTCGAAGGGGTGCAGCAGCGCGTCGCTGTGACCGTCGAAGTCGAGCGGAGCCACGCCGACCTTGGCGCAGAGCGTGTCGTTGAAGGTCGGCGTCGCCTTGCGCCAGGCACCGTCGACATGCACCTCGGTGAAGCCGTGCCAGGTGAACATGTCGGTGCCCATGCTTTGGCGCAGCTTCTCGGTGGTGAGATGGTTCTTCACGTCGGCAAAGCCGACGCGAGCCGGAATGCCGTGGACGCGGCAGGCGGCGGCATAGAGCGCGGCCTTGCCGACGCAATAGCCTTGTCCCGCGGCCAGCACGCTGGAGGCCCGGAAGGTCTCCGCGACGCGCATGCTGACATAGGGATTGTAGCGGATGCCGTCGCGCACCGCCTTGTAGAGCACGCTGGCCTTCTCGCGCGCACTCGCGTCAGCGCGCGCGGCGCTCTCCGCGAATTTCTGCACGGCGGGATGATCGCTGTCGATGTACTCGCCGGGCTCGGTGTAGAGGCGGCGGATGGTGTCGGGGAGAATATCGGTCATGCCCCGAGCTTAGCAGGTGAGCCGCGCGGAACTCAAATCGCCAGATGTGCCGACGTGATGCGCGCGGACATGCCACGTCTTCACGGACCGCAAGGCACGGGTGGGCCGAAGGCTCCCGATCTTTTCACTGCCGGTTGCGCATCCAGTCGGCAAGGCCCGACAACGCGCGGTCGAGATCCTGCCGCGCGGCGGAATCCGTGACGGTCTCCGCGAGCGCGCCGCGCATACAGAGCAGCCAGGCGTCGCGCTCGGGATCGCCGATGGCGAAGCCGATGTGCCGCTGGCGCAGCCGCGGGTGTCCCTTCTCGACGGAATACAGTTTCGGTCCGCCGGTCCATTCGGTGAGATAGCGCTTCAGCACGTCCTTGATGAGCCCGAGATCTGACGCATGCATCGCGCGGATGATCCGTGCCTCCGGCAGCGTGTCCATGCGTTCGTAGAAGCGCTCGACCAGCCGGTCGATCGTGGGCTCGCCGCCGATCCGCTCGAACATGGAGATTGCGGCTGCAGAATCGTTCATGGCGTGTCCCATGTCAGGCTTCGGTCGATGTCCAGATCAGACAAATGCTCCGTTCGACAAGGAGCAGGCGGCAGGCACCGCCGGAAGATGTCTAAACATTTCGTGTACTAAACGAAACTTAATCTGCGACATGAGGTCTCGATTAACCGCTGGTTTACCATTTGAACCCAGGCTCGAACGCGTTTCCCGCCGGTTCGTCAGCTCGTCGCTGCTGCCAAGGGGGCCGGAAGTCTTCGATTTCGGAATTCAGCTTTCACTGTCGAGATGAGGACCACAATGCTGGTGGGAGAACGCGTTTCGCTGGGCGCTTTCGTTCCGGACGATTATGCCGCCATGTTCTGCTGGGCCAACGACATCGTCGCGGCCCGCCTGAACGGCGCGTTCCGGCCGGCCAATCTCAGGGACGTCGTCAGCCAGTGCGAAGTCGCCGGCAAGGATCCGGCGCAAGTCATGCTGGCGATCCGTCAGCGGGGCCAGTCGAAGATCCTGGGCTTCGTCCACATCCACAACATCAGCCCCGTTCACCGTTCGGCGGAGATCGGCATCCGGATCGGTGAAGAGGGCCATCGCGGCAAGGGCTACGGCACCGAAGCCATGAACATGGCGCTGAGCTATTGCTGGAATCATCTCAACCTCGAACGGATATCGCTCGTCGTCTTCCGCAAGAACGAGCGGGCGATCAAGGTCTACAGGAAGGTCGGTTTCAGGCAGGAAGGAATCATGAGGCGGCTGTTCTTCGTCGATGGCCAGCGCATCGACGTCGTGATCATGGCGGCCTTCCGGTCGTCCCGTACGTCGCGTCAGCGCGCGGTGACGATCCCCGATGTTGCACTCAGCCCGGCGATCGCGCCGGCCGGGCAGGGTGAGCCCGCCAGGTCGAAGGCGGCCTAGCCGGCGCTACATGGCCACGCTGCGCAGCCCGAAGCTGCGCGCTTCGTTCTGCAGCACCGGCCGAACCGCGTCGATCAGCCGTGCTGCCGCCGCGTCGACACTCAATCCGGCGGTATCGACCACGGCCGTCGCACGCGAATACAGCGGCTCACGGCTCAAGAGGATGTTGCGAAGCTCCGCCATCGCGGAACGGTCGTCGGCCATCGGACGCAAATCGCCCTGGCCGCGGACGCGCGCCATGTGCTCTTCCGGCTCGGCCTTCAGCCAGATCGTGTAGAACGATGTCAGGATCTGGTCGAAGGTCAGCGGCTCGGAGACGATGCCGCCGCCGGTCGCCAGCACCATCAGTTCGTTGCGGGCGAGCAGCTGCTGCAGCGCCGCCTGCTCCATGCGGCGAAAGCCTTCCTGGCCGTAGAGCGCGATGATCTCGGCGACGGAGAGGCCGTTCTGCTCTTCGATGGCCTTGTTGAGCTCGACGAAGCTCCAGCCGATCTTCTTCGCCAGGATCTTGCCGAGCGTGGATTTGCCGGCGCCGCGCAGGCCGATCAAGGCGATGCCGCAGAACGGCGCGCGGCGCGGTGCGGATGCGCTGCCGCCGGCGAGCAACTCCTTGGCCTGCGCGATCTGCGCGGGCGTCGCCTTGCGCAGGAGATCGCGGAACATCTGCCAATCCGGTGTCGGATCGGCGCCGGGAAGCACATCTTCGAGATGGGCGCCCATGGCATCCGACACGCGGCGCAGCAGCACGATGGAGACGTTGCCCTTGCCGCTCTCGAGCTGCGCGATGTAGCGCTCCGAGATTCCTGATACCTTGGCGAGCACTTTGCGCGACATGCCGCGCAGCGCGCGCATGGTCCGCACGCGCTGGCCGAGCTGCTCGAGAAATCGGGATTCGGCGTCGGGACTGTCGGTCATGGGCTTTCTTTAGCGGATGTCCTGCGGCGCACTTTAATGAAACATAGTGCCTGGTGGCATTGACAGCAAGCCGCCACGATGTCTTTCTATGAATTATAATTCTAAATTCGGGGAGAAGTCCGTGAGCGAGGGATCCTACAACGCGGTGACCTGGCTGCTCGATCGCAACGTCGAGGAGGGCCGCGGCGACAAGATCGTCTTCGACGACACGGTCTCGAGGCTCACCTATGGCGAGCTCCAGCGCCAGACGCGGCGCGCCGCCAACATGCTACGCCGTCTCGGCGTCCGCCGCGAGGAGCGCGTGGCGATGATCATGCTGGATACGGTCGACTTTCCGGTCGTGTTCCTGGGCGCGATCCGCGCCGGCATCGTGCCGGTGCCGCTGAACACGCTGCTGACCGCGGATCAATATGCCTACATCCTCGCCGACTGCCGCGCGCGGGTGCTGTTCGTCTCCGAAGCGCTCTATCCCGTCATCAAGGACGTCGTCGGCCGCATGCCGGATCTGGAGCATGTCGTGGTCTCCGGCGCCAAGCAGAACGGCCACAAGCAGCTCGCCGAGGAGCTCGCGGGCGAGAACGACCAGTTCACGACCGCGGCGACCCATTCCGACGAGCCGGCCTTCTGGCTGTATTCGTCGGGCTCGACCGGCATGCCCAAGGGCGTGCGGCACCTGCATTCGAACCTGCAGGCGACCGCCGACACCTATGCCAGGCAGGTGCTCGGCATTCGCGAGAACGACGTCTGCCTCTCCGCGGCAAAGCTGTTCTTCGCCTATGGGCTCGGCAACGGGCTGACCTTTCCGATGTCGGTCGGCGCCACCGTGGTCCTCAACAGCGAGCGCCCGACGCCGGCGCGCATGTTCGACCTGATGAACCGCTACAACCCGTCGATCTTCTATGGGGTGCCGACGCTGTTCGCGGCAATGCTCAACGACGAGGCCATGAAGGCCGAGCGCGGCGGCAGGTCGCTGCGGATCTGCACCTCCGCCGGCGAGGCGCTGCCGGAATCCGTCGGCAACAGCTGGAAGGCGCGTTTCCGCGTCGACATCCTCGACGGCGTCGGCTCGACCGAGCTGCTGCACATCTTCCTGTCGAACGCGCCGGGCGACATCAAGTACGGCTCCTCCGGCAAGCCGGTGCCGGGCTACGCGGTGCGGCTCGTCAACGACGCCGGCCAGGACGTTGCCGACGGCGAGGTCGGCGAGCTGCTGGTCGATGCGCCCTCCGCCGGCGAAGGCTACTGGAATCAGCGCCACAAGAGCCGCCGCACATTCGAGGGGCCCTGGACCCGCACCGGCGACAAATACGTCCGCGATGCCGATGGCCGCTACACCTTCTGCGGCCGCGCCGACGACATGTTCAAGGTCTCCGGCATCTGGGTCTCGCCGTTCGAGGTCGAGAGCGCGCTGATCACGCATCCGGCCGTGCTCGAAGCCGCCGTCGTGCCCGAAGCCGATCCGGAGGGTCTGCTCAAGCCGAAGGCCTTCGTCGTGCTGCGCCCGGATGCGAAGACCGGCGATCTCCAGGAGATGCTGAAGGAGCACGTCAAGCAGAAGATCGGCCCGTGGAAATATCCGCGCTGGATCGACGTGGTGGAGTCCCTGCCGAAGACCGCGACGGGAAAGATCCAGCGGTTCAAGCTGCGGGAAGGGGCGAACTGAGCAGTTCGTCATTCCGGGGCGATGCGAAGCGTCGAACCCGGAAGCTCGACCGGCAAACGACAATCTCGGGATTCCGGATCAGCTCGCTTGCGAACTGTCCGGAATGACGGAATGGATGGAACGACAGCATGACCGACCTCACCCCCACGGGCTTCCTCACCATCGGCGACGCCAGCCTCGAATACAAATGGCTCGCGCCGCAAGCCGCCGACGCGCCGACCATCGTGATGCTGCACGAGGGTCTCGGCTCGGTCGGTCTCTGGGGCGACTTCCCTGACAAGCTTCGAGAGGCGACCGGCGCCGGCATCTTCGCCTATTCGCGCGCGGGCTACGGCCAGTCGAGTGCCGCCGCGTTGCCGCGGCCGCTCGATTACATGCAGCGCGAGGCGCTGGAGGTGCTGCCGGCCGTCCTCGATGCCATCGGCTTCAGGCGCGGCCTGCTGCTCGGCCATTCCGACGGCGGATCGATCGCGGCGATCTATGCCGGCGCGCACCAGGACCATCGGCTCCAGGGCATCGCGCTGATCGCGCCGCATTTCATCGTCGAGGACGTCTCGGTGACATCCATCGCCGCGATCAAGACGGCCTACGAGACCACCGACCTCAAGGCCAGGCTCGCACGCTGGCACAAGGACGTCGACAACGCCTTCTATGGCTGGAATCGCGCCTGGCTCGATCCGAAATTCCGCGACTGGGACATCTCCGAATACCTCGCTTACGTCCGCGTCCCCGTCCTGGTCGTGCAGGGTGTGGACGATCAATATGGGACACTGCGTCAGATCGAGATCGCGCAGGATGAGTGTTATTGTCCGGTAGATTTGAAAGTCATTTCAGGCGCGGGACACTCCCCGCATCGTGAAGCGCCCGGAGCGACGCTTGACGCGATTGAGCAATTTGCAAGAGCGGCCCTGCGCGACGATCAGGGACTCCAGGGGCGCGCCGCATGATCCTGCGGAGGCACATCCGCGATGAATGTGCCGCCGAACCCGGGCGATCCGTTGCCATGGCCGCAATGGGCCTATGTGCCGGGCGAGACCGCCGCGGCCGATGCGGACTACGAGACGCTCGCGCTGGCCAAGGCGCTGGTGCCGTCGGCCTTCCGCGGCTACGTGCCGGCGCGCCATCCGGCGCTGCGCTACGGACTGGCGCTCAACGACCGCGGCTATTTCTGGGAAGCGCAGGAGCTGCTGGAAACGGTCTGGGCCGCGGCGCCGCAAGGCGGCCGCGAGCGCATTCTGCTGCGGGCCTGCATCCACATCGCCAATGCGAATTTGCGGCTGCGCATGCAGCGTCCGCATTCGGCCACGCGCCTGTTCGGCGATGCGCTGGCCGAGTTGCAGGTGCTGACCACGCGCAAGGCGGCCGCTGCCGGCAACGGCTTCGTCGAGACGTTTCCAGTCCCGGCGCTGGTCGCACTGCTGCAGGCCAAACTCGGCCGCGACCGGCTTTCGAAAGCCGATTGGATCGCGCTCGGCGCTGTCGCGCGGTCGTGAACCCCGGATATGAAGCAAAATGCATGTCGAGCGAGTTGGGGGCTAGACGCATCTAAAAAGATGCACTATTGTGCATCTAACGGTTAAGACCGAAGCTCATAATCAAGCTCAAGGGTGGCCCATGGCCGGGGAAGATCGGCGCCTCGCAGGCGGCGCGACATTCATCGATTTCCAGACCGAACCGTCCCGCTACCGGCACTGGAAGCTCGCGGTCGACGGCGACGTCGCCACGCTGACCATGGACGTCGACGAGAACGGCGGCCTGTTCGAGGGCTATCTGCTTAAGCTCAATTCCTACGACCTCGGTGTCGACATCGAGCTTGCGGACGTGGTGCAGCGCCTGCGCTTCGAACACCCCGAGGTGAAGGTGGTGGTGATGCGCTCGGCCAAGAACCGCGTGTTCTGCGCCGGCGCTAACATCCGGATGCTGGCGGGCTCGACGCACGCCCACAAGGTCAATTTCTGCAAATTCACCAACGAGACCCGCAACGGCATGGAAGACTCCTCGGAGAATTCCGGCCAGCGATTCATCACCGTCGTGAACGGCTCGGCCGCCGGCGGCGGCTACGAACTGGCGCTGGCGACCGACCACATCATCCTCGCCGACGACGGCGCGTCCGCGGTCGCGCTGCCCGAAGTGCCGCTGCTCGCGGTGCTGCCCGGCACCGGCGGCCTGACGCGCGTCGTCGACAAGCGCAAGGTGCGCCGCGACCACGCCGATTTCTTCTGCACCATCGAAGAGGGCGTGAAGGGCAAGCGCGCCGTGCAATGGCGTCTCGTCGACGAGATCGCGCCGAACTCGAAGCTCGAAGGCAAGATCGTCGAGCGTGCCAGGGAATTCGCCGATGCCTCGCAGCGCAAGGGCAGCGGCAAGGGCGTCGCGTTGACGCCGCTCGACCGCGCGATCGACGAGACCAGCATCCGCTACGGTTTCGTCAGCGTCGACATCGACCGCGCGGCGCGCATCGCCACCATCTCGATCAAGGCGCCCGAAGCGGCGCCGCCGGCCGACATCGACGGCATGATGGCGCAGGGCGCCTCGTTCTGGCCGCTGCAGGTCGCGCGCGAGCTCGACGATGCGATCCTGCATCTGCGCATCAACGAGCTCGAGATCGCCATGCTGGTGTTCAAGAGCCATGGCGACCGCGCCCATGTGCTCGCCTGCGACGCTTTCCTCGAAGCCAACAAGGCGCACTGGCTGGTCAACGAGATCCGCCACTACTGGAAGCGCGTGCTCAAGCGCATCGACGTCACCTCGCGCACGCTGGTGACGCTGGTCGAGCCCGGCTCCTGCTTCGCCGGTACGCTCGCCGAACTCGTGTTCGCCGCCGACCGCTCCTACATGCTGATCGGCACGCGCCAGGGCGACAATCGTCCGCCGCCCTCGATCGAACTCTCCGCCATGAATTTCGGTCCGTATCCGATGAGCCACGGGTTGACGCGGCTGGAGTCGCGCTTCCAGGCCGATCCCGCGGACGTGGAGCGCGCGGAAGCGACCGTCGGCACGACCCTCGACGCCGAGCAGGCCGAGGAGCTCGGTCTCGTCACCTTCGCACTCGACGACATCGACTGGGACGACGAGGTCCGCGTGTTCCTGGAGGAGCGCGCCAGCTTCTCGCCCGACAGCCTCACCGGCATGGAGGCGAGCCTGCGCTTCGTCGGCCCCGAGACGATGGAGTCGAAGATCTTCTCGCGTCTGACCGCATGGCAGAACTGGATCTTCCAGCGCCCGAACGCGGTCGGCGAGGAAGGCGCGCTTCGTCGCTACGGCAGCGGCCAGAAGCCGAAATTCGACATGACGCGCGTGTAGCGACTTTCCCGTCCCGGACGCAGAACCGGGACCCGGACGGACCAGGCAACAGGTCCCGGCTCAGCAATGCGGCACGTCGCGCCGCACGGGGTACGGGACACGAGACGGAGCAAGGAGTACGGCCATGAACATGAACATCATGAACGTCGACTACTCGACCAAGATTCCGAACAACGTGAATCTTGCCGAAGACCGCCAGGTGCTGAAGGCGCTCGAAGGCTGGCATCCCGGCTACATGGACTGGTGGAGCGACATGGGACCGGAAGGTTTCCAGGAATCGCTGGTCTATCTGCGCACCGCTTACTCGGTCGATCCGCGCGGCTGGGCCAAGTTCGACTATGTCCGCATGCCCGAATATCGCTGGGGCATCCTGCTGGCCCCGCAGGAGGAGAACCGCGTCGTACCGTTCGGCGAGCATTTCGGCGAGCCGGCCTGGCAGGAAGTCCCCGGCGAATACCGCGCCTTGCTGCGCCGCCTGATCGTGATCCAGGGCGACACCGAGCCGGCCTCGGTCGAGCAGCAGCGCCACCTCGGCAAGACCGCGCCCTCGCTCTACGACATGCGCAATCTGTTCCAGGTCAACGTCGAGGAGGGGCGTCACCTCTGGGCGATGGTCTATCTGCTCCAGAAGTATTTCGGCCGCGACGGCCGTGAGGAAGCCGACGATCTGTTGCGCCGCCGCTCCGGCGATGCCGACGCGCCGCGCATGCTCGGTGCCTTCAACGAGGCGACGCCGGACTGGCTGTCGTTCTTCATGTTCACCTACTTCACCGACCGCGACGGCAAGATGCAGCTGCATAGCCTTGCGCAGTCCGGCTTCGATCCGCTGTCGCGCACCTGCCGCTTCATGCTGACGGAGGAAGCGCATCACATGTTCGTCGGCGAGACCGGCATCACCCGCGTCGTGCAGCGCACCTGCGATGCCATGCGCGAGGCCGGCATCACCGATCCGACCGACATCGCCAAGGTCCGGGCGCTCGGCGTGATCGATCTTCCGACCATCCAGAAGAAGCTCAACCTGCACTACACGCTATCGCTCGACCTGTTCGGCTCCGAAGTCTCGACCAACGCCGCGAACGCCTTCAACACCGGCATCAAGGGCCGCTATCACGAGACCCAGATCGAGGACGATCATCAGCTCAAGAACTCGACCTATCCGGTGCTCAAGCTGATCAATGGCGAGGTCAAGCTGGTCGACGAGCCGGCGCTGACCGCGCTCAACATGCGCCTGCGCGACGATTACAGCCAGGATTGCGTCAAGGGCATGCTGCGTTGGAACAAGGTGATCTCGACCGCGGGCTACGACTTCAAGCTGGCGCTGCCCAATGTGGCCTTCCATCGCCACATCGGCGAGTTCAAGGACGTCCATGCGACGCCGGACGGCATCCTGATCGACAATGCCACCTGGGCCAAGCGCAAGGACGAGTGGTTGCCCTCCACCGCCGACGGCGACTTCATCACCTCGCTGATGCAGCCCGTCACCGAGAGCGGCAAGTTCGCCTCCTGGATCTCGCCGCCGAAGGTCGGCATCGACAACAAGCCGGGCGATTTCGAGTACGTGAAGATCGAGTCCTAGTCGTCAGGATCTCGCGTTCGCGAACCGCGCGTCATGCCGTCATCACCCGCGAAAGCGGGTGATGCAGTTTCCGGAGACGGCGGAGATGAATCGAGAAGTCGCCGCGTACTGTCATGCCCCGCCTTCGCGGGGCATGAGCGTGACGTGGGAAAGCCGTGTTGCGCTCTCGCGGCCCCGCAGCTTTTTCAGCTGTCCCAGCCGCTTCCCTTGATCCCGGGGTTCGCATAGACGATCCCGCCATCCACCGCGATGGTCGCGCCCACCACGTAGTCTCCCGCGCGCGAGGCCAGGTAGATCGCGGCACCGGCCATGTCCTCGTCGGTGCCGACGCGCCCTGCGGGAACGCGCGTTGCGACCTCGTCGGAATTGTCGCGCGCGGCGCGGTTCATGTCGGATTTGAACGGCCCCGGCGCGATCGCCGTGACCACGACATGGTCGGAGATCAGCTTGACCGCCATGCGCCGCGTCAGATGGATCAACCCGGCCTTGCTCGCGGCGTAGGAATAGGTCTCCAGCGGATTGACGAAGATGCCATCGATCGAGGCGATGTTGATCACCTTCGCCGGTCGCTCGGCGGAAGCGGCGGCACGCAACGCCGGCGCCAGCGCCTTCGTCAGGAAGAACGGCGACTTGACGTTGAGGTTCATCACCTTGTCCCAGCCGCTCTCCGGGAATTCGTCGAAATCGGCGCCCCAGGCCGCGCCCGCATTGTTGACGAGGATGTCGAGCCTCGTTTCGCGCTTCCCGATCTCGCCCGCCAGCATGTCGGCGCCTGACAGCGTGGAAATGTCGATCGGCAGCGCGATGCATTCGCCGCCATATTGCGCGGAGAGCTCCTTGGCGGTCTCCTCGCACGGCCCCGCCTTGCGCGCGGTGATGTAGACCTTCGCCGCGCCGGCGCTGAGAAAGCCCGCCGCGATCATCTTGCCGATGCCGCGGGAGCCGCCGGTCACGAGCGCGATGCGGCCTTTGAGTGAGAACAGGTCGTTGAACATGATGCCTCCCTTGATTGCCGCCGTTTTGAGCGCGGCCGGGGAGGGGAGTCAAGGAACGCGCCGGCTCCGCTGCTGTCACGAGGAGGGCGCCTTCGCATCGCTCCTTGGAATGAGGTCCGGGTGTGCCGGGAAATCAGGCCGCGGCGATCCGGCGAAAGCCGTTCCACATCGCCGTCGCTGCGCCGGAGGTCAGCACCGGCAGGATGCGGGCGTCCTGATAATTGCCGTTGAGCGAGACGCGCGGCAGCGCGGTCATGTGGCCGGCGTTCTCGGCGAACAGCATGCCGGGCCGCGTCGTCACCGCGGTCTTGAAGCCGGCGGACGCGGCCAGCAAGAATTCACGCTCGCCGGCGGCCTCGCGGTCGCCATAGGGATAGGCGAAGTGCTGCACGGGCCGGTCGAGCGCATGTTCGATGCGCGCGCGGCTTGCCGCCATCTCCTGCGCGGCGGTTGCCTCGCTCTGCTTGGCGAGATTGCAATGGCTGATGGTGTGGGCGCCGATCGTCATCAGCGGATCGGCGGCGAGCTGCTTCACCTCGTCCCAGGACATGCAGAGCCCGCGGCACAGCGCGGCCATGTCGACGTCGTGTTTCGCGCAGAGCGCCTCGATCTCGCGCTTGAGATCGTGCTCGCCAGGCAGCGCGCGCAGCCAGTCGTGAAGACGGTCGAACGTCGCCTGCTTTGCGGCGGGCGTCGATGCGTCGAGCCGAAGTACGGCGCGCCCGATCTGAACCTCGACCTGCTCGGCCTTGGCGACCACGGCCTCCAGCGCGGTCCACCACAGGCGTCCGACGCCCTCGGCGAAATCGCTCGCGACATAGACGGTCGAGGGCGCGTCAAATTCGCGCAGCACGGGCAACGCATGTTCGAGATTGTCGCGATAGCCGTCGTCGAGGGTGAAAGCGGCGAAGCGGCGGGCGAACCGGCCCTGCACGAGCCGCTCGTGCAACTCGTCCATGCTGACGATGTCGATGTCGCGCGAGCGCAGGTGGCGCAGCGTCGCACGAAGGAAATCGGGGGTGACTTCGAGGTGGCGGTTCGGCTGGAACGCGGCTTCGCGGGCGGGCCGCACGTGGTGCAGCATGAAAATGGCGCCGACGCCCGACAGGAGCGGGCGCAGCAGATGGTGCGCCCCGCTGAAATAGAGTGCTCCCAGCCCGGCGCGAATGACGTTGTTACGGAGTTGTTTCATGACCGGCTGGTCGACCCTGGTATTCCGTCTCCAACTCTAAGGAACGACCCTTGAAGAAAAAGTTATTCCATTTGCCCATATCGGGCCTTTGGAGGGCCGCCATTTCCGGTTTGACAGCCCGCCAAGGGTTTGTTTTGTCTCCGGTTCCAGAGTTCGGGTCGTCGAATGCAGAAGCTTTTCAGGTGGGCCAGCAAATGGTGGCCAGGGCTGATCCCCTTGGCCTTCATGTGGGGATTTGCGGCCTGGAATAACACCTTGCCGGTCGAGGCCGACCTGTCCGGTCGGAGTTCGGCCGCCCTCAAGGATACCGTTCTCGACAAGACCCGAATCACGGTGGACGGCCGCGACGTCAGCCTCGCAGCGGATGCGTTCTCCGAGGAGGGGCGCCGCGATGCCGTGACGGCGGTCGAGACCGTCCCGGGCGTGCGCCTGGTCGATGACCGGACCCGTCTTGTTCCCGAGGCCAAGCCTTTCGTCTGGACCGCCGAACGTGACGTGGTGCGGGTGACGCTGTCGGGCAGCGCGCCGCTGCCGGCGGTCAAGGCCCGCCTGACCGATGCGGCCCGCAAGGAGGTCGCGGGGGTCGAGGTGGCCGACCAGATGGGCCTGGCGCGCGGCGCACCGCCCCGCTTCGAGGCCGCCGCGCTGCTGCTGCTCGACCAGATCGGCAAGCTGAAGGACGGCAAGATCACGATTTCCGACACCCAGATCAGTCTGTCGGGCATGGCACGCGAGCTCGGCGGACGCGAGGCGATCGCGGCCGCGCTGAAGAACCTGCCCGAGGGGTTTTCGATCGCCGCCAATGAGATCAAGGCGCCGCCTTACATCTTCCAGGCCTACAAGGATCCGGTCGCGGCGACCGTGACGCTGACCGGCTATGTGCCCGACAACAACGTGCACGCGACGATCGCCTCGAGCGCGTCGCGGAAGTTCTTCGCCGAGAAAGTCGTCGACAATCTCAAGGCCAGCATCGGCGCGCCCAGCGCCTTCAACACCGCGGTGGTCGCCGCGCTCGGCGCGCTGTCGCGGCTGTCGACGGGCACGCTCGTGGTGTCCGACCGCGAGGTGAAACTGTCGGGCGATGCGCTCTACGAAGGCGCAGCGAACGACATCCGCGCAGGGCTCGGCAAGGATTTCCCCAAAAACTGGCTGTACAAGCCCGAGATCACGGTGAAGCCCGCGGCGGGGCCTGTCGACGGCACGGTCTGCCAGCAATTGTTTTCCGAACTGCTGACCAAGGGCAAGATCCGCTTCGCGCCGAAGCGCGCCGACATCGATCCGGACTCCGCGGGGATCCTCGATCATCTGATCGAGACGGCGTTGCGCTGCCCCACGACGAACATCGAGGTTGCCGGCCATACCGATGCCGACGGCGAGGATGCCTTCAACCAGGCTCTCTCCGAGAAGCGCGCGCAGGCCGTCATCGATTACCTGGTCAAGGCAGGCCTGCCGGCCAATCGTTTCACCGCGGTCGGCTACGGCAGCACGCAGCCCGTCGCCGGCAACGACACCGATGACGGCAAGGCCCAGAACCGCCGCATCGAATTTCTGGTGAGGTGACCATGCCCTATCTCGTCTCGTTCCATTGGGGCTGGCTGGTCGGATCGCTGCTGCTTGGGCTGGCGATGGGCTGGATCTCGGTGGTTCAACGCGGCAACGGCACCTCGAAGGTGACCGCGCGCTGGCTGGCCGTCCTCGTCGCCGGGCTGGTCGCGGCCTCGTTCGCGCATGTGGTCCCCGGCCGTTTCGGCTACTGGCTCGATCTCGGCCTGGTCATGTTCGCCTGTTACCTGGTCGGCTGCACCATCGGCGCGTGGCTGCGCGACCGGGTGGTCTCGCGGAGCATGCCGGCTGCCTGAATTCGGGGCCGCCGGTATCCGGATGAGACCCGACAAGGCGGGCACCTGGCCTGTTTCAATGGCCGCCATCGCCGCGGCTTTTGGGCACACCGCATATCCGCGCACCTCTTTCAACGGGCCGCTGCGCCTCATAGATTGACGTCGGCTTAAGCCGCGCCGGAACATTGCGCGGTCAAAATCATCAAAACTTCATGGCCCTTGCGCAGGATTGCCATGGAGATTCGCACCAGTCTGCCGCCGAAAGCGCCAAACCGCCGGTCCGGAGCCCGCACCCTGCCTAAAATATTGAAGGCACGTGTTTTTGTTCGAATTGGCGAATTCCACTCGGCCCCAAAACGCGCTAGTGGAAGGGTGGGGGGCATGCGCGGAGCCGGTGGCGAGGGTTCGTTGAGTGCCTGTGCGTCGTCCGCCTGTTCGCCGGCCACCCTGGCCGCTGAAGCGTTGTTCGAGGTCTAGATGCTGGAAGCCATACGCAGGGCGATGTCGTTTCTGCGCCAGAAGCAAATCCTGCATAAGCTTGGAGTTGTGATCAGCGTCGCGGTCATCGGCATCGCTTGCTACGTGCTCTACCACATGCTGCGCGGCATCGACGTCAACGAGGTGGTCGAGGCGATCAAGAGCACCGAGCCGCGCCAGATCGCGATGGCGGCGCTGTTCGTGGCCGCCGGCTACTTCACCCTGACATTCTACGACCTGTTCGCCGTGCGCGCGATCGGCCATGCCCACGTGCCCTATCGCATCAACGCGCTCGCAGCCTTCACCAGCTATTCGATCGGTCACAATGTCGGCGCCAGCGTCTTCACCGGCGGCGCGGTGCGCTATCGCATCTATTCGGCCCATGGCCTCAACGCGATCGACGTCGCGAAGATCTGCTTCCTCGCCGGCCTGACCTTCTGGCTCGGCAATGCGGCCGTGCTCGGCCTCGGCATCGCCTATCATCCGGAAGCCGCTTCCTCGATCGACCAGCTTCCGCCCTGGCTGAACCGGACGCTGGCGATGATGATCATCGTGGGGCTGGTCGCCTATGTGGTGTGGGTCTGGACCCAGCCGCGTGTGGTCGGCCGCGGACCCTGGACCGTGGTGCTGCCGGGCGGGCCGCTGACGCTGCTCCAGATCGCGATCGGCATCCTCGATCTCGGCTTCTGTGCGCTCGCCATGTACGTGCTGGTTCCCGACGAGCCCAATCTCGGCTTCGTCGTGGTCGCGGTGATCTTCGTTTCCGCCACCCTGCTCGGCTTCGCCAGCCATTCGCCGGGAGGCCTCGGGGTCTTCGACGCCGCCATGCTGGTCGGCCTCTGGCAGATGGACCGGGAGGAACTCCTGGGCGGCATGCTCCTGTTCCGGGTCCTCTATTATCTTTCCCCCTTCGTCATATCTGTAATCTTGCTGACGTTTCGCGAAGTTATAATCGGGGCCCGATCGAAGCGCCTGCAGCAGGCGGCGCTCAAGCTAGACCCCGGCCCGGCCCGTGAAGCCGCCTATGTGAGAGAGCGCAGCGACAGCGGCGCCTGACCGGCACAAGCCCTTTGGAGAAGCCCGCCCCGATGGCGATCGACGCCCCATCTTCTCCCTCCGCCCAGCCCTGGTCCGACCGGCTGCGGCACTCGACCATGATCCTGATCGCCGCGGCGCTGGCGCTCTCGGTCGTGGTTTCGCTCGGCGAATTGTCGGTGGTGCGGGCGGTGACGGTCTTTCTCTGCATTGCCGCTGCCGCCCTGATCCCCTGGCGCCTGCACGACAACGCCGCCTCGCGCGATGACGTCCGCCGCGTCAACCCGGTGGAGAGTGCGGCGGTCGCGGCCGTCGTCGCCGGCATGCCGGATCCCGCCGTGCTGCTCGACCGCGCCGGCCGCGTCATCCATCTCAACGCCGCCGCCGCCCAGCTCGCGCCGGCACTGCGCAAGAACGAGCTCGCGCAGTTCGCGCTGCGCTCGCCGGAGATCATCACCGCGCTGCGCGAGTCGATCGCGACCACCGAGCCGCGGCGCGCGACCTATCTCGACCACGTTCCGGTCGATCGGTGGATGGAACTCATCATCACGCCCGTACCGGTGCCGACCTCGTTCGGCGGCGCCGACAAATGCATGCTGATGACCTTCCACGACCAGACGCCGCTGCGCCGGGTCGAGGAAATGCGCGCCGACTTCGTCGCCAACGCGAGCCACGAACTGCGCACGCCGCTGGCGGCGCTGTCGGGCTTCATCGATACGCTCCAGGGCCAGGCCAAGGACGATCCCAAGGCGCGCGAGCGCTTCCTCGGCATCATGCACAACCAGGCCACGCGCATGGCGCGCCTGATCGACGATCTGCTGTCGCTGTCGCGGGTCGAACTGTCCGCACATGTCCGGCCCGACACCCTCGTGGACCTGTTGCCGATCATCCTCCAGGTCGCCGACGGGCTGGAACCCCTGGCGCGCGAACGCCAGGTCGACGTCGAGACCCATCTGCCGGAGGCGCCGGTGATGATCGCGGGCGACCGGGAGGAACTCCTGCGCCTGTTCGAGAACCTGATCGAGAACGCGCTCAAATACGGCGCCTCGGGCGGACGCGTCATCGTGTCGCTGACCACCCCGGCGGCCACTGACGGAACTCAGGAAATCCGGGTGATGGTGCGCGATTTCGGCCCCGGCATCGCCCCGGAACACCTGCCGCGCCTGACCGAGCGCTTCTACCGGGTTGACGTCGGCGACAGCCGCTCGCAGGGCGGGACGGGGCTCGGATTATCGCTGGTGAAACATATTCTTAACCGTCATCGCGGCCGCCTTTTGATCGAAAGCGTGCCCCGCCAGGGTGCCACTTTCACCGCCTGTTTCCCCCAGGCGAAGCCTTCGGTTTGAGGCTGAAAGTCAAGCGATTTCAATTGCTTGACCGTGTCATCCGACTGTCACGAAACCTTCGTAAAAGCACTACCGACCGGCCCTAAAGGGGGCGGCGCGGGGAGCGCGATCGGGCGCGGATGGCGCTTCGCTCCCCTGTATGGAGACCAGCATGAATTTCATCAAAACTATCGTCGCTGCCGGCTTGGTCGCCGCATCGACGACGGTGGCCTATGCCGCCGACATCACCGGCGCGGGCGCGACGTTCCCGTTCCCGATCTATTCCAAGTGGGCCGACGCCTACAAGAAGGAGACCGGCAACGGTCTGAACTACCAGTCGATCGGTTCCGGCGGCGGCATCAAGCAGATCCAGGCCAAGACCGTGACCTTCGGCGCCAGCGACGCTCCGCTCAAGGCCGAGCAGCTCGAGAAGGACGGCCTCGTCCAGTGGCCGATGGTGATGGGTGCGATCGTTCCCGTCGTCAACATCGAGGGCGTGAAGGCCGGCGAGCTGGTGTTCGACGGCGAGACGCTGGCCAACATCTATCTCGGCAAGATCACCAAGTGGGATGACGCCGCGATCAAGAAGCTCAATCCGAACGTGAAGCTGCCGTCGGACGCGATCACCGTGGTCCGCCGCTCGGACGGTTCGGGCACCACCTTCAACTTCACCAACTACCTCTCCAAGGCCAGCGCGGACTGGAAGAGCAAGGTGGGCGAAGGTACGGCGGTCGAGTGGCCGGTCGGTGTCGGCGCCAAGGGTAACGAAGGCGTGTCCGGCAACATCAGCCAGACCAAGAACTCGATCGGTTACGTCGAGTATGCCTATGCCAAGCAGAACAAGCTGACCTACACCGGTCTCGTCAACAAGGCCGGCAAGCCGGTGCAGCCGACCGTCGAGGCCTTCCAGGCGGCCGCTTCCAACGCCGACTGGGCCAAGGCGCCCGGCTACTACGTCATCCTGACCGACCAGCCCGGCGACAAGTCCTGGCCGATCACCGCGGCGACCTTCATCCTCATGCACAAGGAGCCGACCGACAAGGCGGCGTCGAAGGAAGCCCTCAAGTTCTTCACCTGGGCGTTCAAGAACGGCGCGAAGGCGGCCGAAGAACTCGACTACATCCCTATGCCCGACAGCGTCGTGCAGCTGATCGAGAAGACCTGGTCTGCTGACATCAAGAGCTAAGCTCTTGTCCGGGGCGCGGTGCAGCATCGAGAGCTGCACCGCGACTCTCCAGATACGCGACTTTTCGTTCTCCGCGCCGGCGCCGCAGTCGCGCTCGGGGGCGCAAGACCGATGATCAAAGAACAAGTATATATTGGCAGTGCAGGGGATCGGCGTGGCAGAAATGGCCGTTGAGAGCAATGTAGTTGATGCCGCCGGACCGTATGACCGCGCAAAGGCTTTGAGCGCGTTCAAGCTCGGCGACCTCACATTTTACTGGATCACGCGACTCAGCGCGATCTCCGTGCTGCTGATCCTCGGCGGCATCATCATCTCGCTGATCGTCGGTGCCTTCCCGGCGATGAAGGAATACGGCCTGTCGTTCCTGTGGACGCAGCGCTGGGCGCCGTCGGCCGATCCACCCGTGCTCGGCGCGCTCGGACCGATGTACGGCACGCTCGTGACCTCCTTCATCGCGATGCTGATCGCCATTCCCGTCGGCCTCGGCATTGCGATCTTCCTGACCGAGCTGTGCCCGCAATGGCTGCGCCGCCCGATCGGCATGGCGATCGAGCTGCTGGCCGGCATCCCTTCGATCATCTACGGCATGTGGGGCTTCTTCGTGCTGGGCCCGTTCCTGGCCAACACCTTCCAGCCCTTCATGATCAAGATCTTCGACGGCGTTCCCGTGCTGGGGGCGATCTTCGCGGGTCCGCCGTCCTATCTCAGCCTGTTCAACGCCGCGCTGATCCTGGCGATCATGGTGCTGCCGTTCATCACCTCGATCTCGGTCGACGTGTTCAAGACGGTGCCGCCGGTGCTCAAGGAAGCCGCCTATGGCGTCGGATGCACCACCTGGGAAGTCGTCCGCAGCGTGGTGATCCCCTACACCCGTGTCGGCATCATCGGCGGCGTCATGCTGGCGCTGGGCCGCGCGCTCGGCGAGACCATGGCGGTGACGTTCATCATCGGCAACTCGTTCCGGATCTCGTCATCGATCTTCGCTCCGGGCACCACGATCTCGGCGGCGATCGCCAGCGAGTTCGCCGAGAGCGACGGCCTGCACCAATCCGGCCTGATCCTGCTCGGCCTTCTGCTCTTCGTGCTGACGTTCTTCGTGCTCGCAGGCGCCCGGCTGATGCTGCTGCGTCTCGAAAAGAAGGCGGGGAAGTAACATGAACCCGATTTACGTACGCCGCCGCCGCAAGGACATCGTGGTCCGCGGGCTCTGCGTCGCCGCGGCCGCCTTCGGCGTCACCTGGCTCGCGCTGATCCTGATCACGCTGCTCTACAACGGTCTGTCGGGCCTGAACTTCCAGATCTTCAGCGAGAACACGCCGCCGCCCGGCTCGACCGAAGGCGGTCTGCTCAACGCCATCGTCGGCTCGCTGATCATGACCGTGCTCGGTGTCGGCATCGGCGCTCCGCTCGGCCTGTTCGCCGGCACCTATCTCGCCGAGTACGGCCGCAACGACAAGCTGACGTCGGTGATCCGCTTCATCAACGACATCCTGCTTTCGGCGCCCTCGATCATCATCGGCCTGTTCATCTACGGTGCGGTGGTGGTGCCGATGCGCGGCTTCTCGGCGATCGCGGGTGCGCTGGCGCTTGCCGTCATCGTCATCCCGGTGGTGCTGCGCACGACCGAGGACATGCTGCTGCTGGTACCGAACGCACTGCGCGAGGCGGCCTCCGCGCTCGGCCTGCCGCGATCGCTGGTGATCAAGCGGATCGCCTATCGTGCGGCGCGCTCGGGCCTGATCACCGGCGTACTGCTCGCCACGGCGCGCGTCGCCGGCGAGACCGCGCCGCTGCTCTTCACTGCGCTGTCGAACCAGTTCTTCAGCCTGGATCTGACCAAGACGATGGCGAACCTGCCGGTCACCATCAACAACTTCGTTCAGAGCCCCTACGCCTACTGGAAGCAGCTTGCCTGGAGCGGCGCGCTGCTGATCACGCTCACCGTGCTTGCCCTGAACATTGGCGCGCGCATCCTTGGCGCCGAGAGGACCGCAAAATGACCGAACTGTCCGTATCCGTGAGTTCCAACGCTCACCTGGCTTCGCAGCAACCGCTGCCCGAAGCCCCCGCCAAGGTGACTGTTCGCAACCTCAACTTCTACTATGGCGAGCACCACGCGCTGAAGAACATCAACCTGGCGCTGGGGACCAACCGCGTCACGGCGTTCATCGGCCCGTCGGGCTGCGGCAAGTCGACCCTGCTGCGCATCTTCAACCGGATGTACGACCTGTATCCGGGCCAGCGCGTCACGGGTCAGCTCATGCTCGACCAGACCAACATTCTCGATCCCAAGCTGGACCTCAACCTGCTGCGTGCCCGCGTCGGCATGGTGTTCCAGAAGCCGACGCCGTTCCCGATGACGATCTACGAGAACATCGCCTTCGGCATCCGCCTCTACGAGAAGATCTCGAAATCCGAGATGGACGATCGCGTCGAGAAGGCGCTGCGCGGCGGTGCGCTCTGGAACGAGGTCAAGGACAAGCTCAACGCCTCCGGCCTTTCGCTCTCCGGCGGCCAGCAGCAGCGCCTGTGCATCGCCCGCACCGTCGCGGTGCGGCCCGAGGTGATCCTGTTCGACGAGCCCTGCTCTGCGCTCGACCCGATCTCGACCGCCAAGGTCGAGGAGCTGATCCAGGAACTGTCCGAGAACTACACGATCGCGATCGTCACCCACAACATGCAGCAGGCGGCCCGCGTCTCCGACAAGACCGCCTTCATGTATCTCGGCGAGCTGATCGAGTTCGACGACACCAGCAAGATCTTCACGTCGCCGACTGACCGGCGTACGCAGGATTACATTACCGGCCGGTTCGGCTGAGGAGACAGGACATGGGTTCTGAACATACCGCTAAGGCCTTCGACACTGACCTCCAGGAACTCACTCGCCTGGTTGCCGAGATGGGCGGCATCGCCGAGCGCATGATCGTCGATTCCGTCGACGCGCTGATCCGGCGTGACGTTGCCCTCGGACAACGCGTCGTCACCATCGACGCCGAGCTCGACGCGCTGCAGAAGAAGATCGAGGAGCGTGCCGTGCTCACGATCGCACGCCGCCAGCCGATGGCGGTCGATCTGCGCGAAATCGTCGGCGCGATGCGCGTCGCCACCGATCTCGAGCGCATCGGCGATCTCGCCAAGAACATGGGCAAGCGCGTCGCGGCGCTGGAGACGGATTTCCATCCGCTCAAGCTGTTCCGCGGCCTGGAGCACATGACCGACCTCGTGCAGCAGCAGGTCAAGTCGGTTCTGGACGCCTACGCCGCGCACGACCTGCCGGCGGCGATGACGGTGTGGAAGGGCGACGAGGAAGTCGACGCCATCTGCACCTCGCTGTTCCGCGAGCTCCTCACCTACATGATGGAGGATCCGCGCAACATCTCGTTCTGCATCCACCTGATGTTCTGCGCCAAGAACATCGAGCGGATCGGCGACCACGCCACCAACATCGCCGAGACCGTGTTCTACATGATCGAAGGCCAGGCGATCGCGGACAAGCGCCCCAAGGGCGACATGACGACGTTCGCCACGACGGTCCCGAACACCTGAATCCTCAAGGAGCGACGACCCCATGGGCGCACGCATTATGGTGGTTGAGGACGAGGAAGCTCTGACCGAGCTTCTTCGTTACAACCTCGAAGGCGACGGCTATGACGTCGAGACGGTGATGCGCGGCGACGACGCCGACACCCGCCTCAAGGAACACATCCCCGACCTGATCGTGCTCGACTGGATGTTGCCGGGCCTGTCCGGCATCGAGCTGTGCCGGCGCCTGCGCACGCGCCCCGAGACCAAGCAGCTCCCGATCATCATGCTCACCGCGCGCGGCGAGGAGAGCGAGCGGGTGCGCGGGCTTGCGACCGGAGCCGACGATTACATCGTCAAGCCGTTCTCGGTGCCGGAATTGCTGGCACGCGTGAAGGGCCTGCTCAGGCGCGCGAGCCCCGAACGGCTCGCCACCGTGCTCGCCTATGGCGACATCGAGCTCGATCGCGAGAAGCGCCGCGTGGCGCGCTCCGGCCGGCCGATCGATCTCGGCCCGACCGAATATCGCCTGCTGGAGTTCTTCCTGGAGCATCCCGGCCGCGTATTCTCGCGCGAGCAGTTGCTCGACAGCGTCTGGGGCCGCGACATCTACATCGACGAGCGTACGGTCGACGTGCATATCGGCCGTCTGCGCAAGCTCCTCAATCTCGGCCGCGAGCAGGACCCGATCCGCACCGTGCGCGGCGCGGGCTATGCGCTTGACGATCGCTTTGCGAAGGCCGAGCAGACGTAAGTCTGTGAGCTGGTTTTGATGATGCGATGTGGCGGACTGCCGCCACATGTGCCCGGCGTCGTCATCGCCGGGTGCGCAGATGCGCATGGAAGCCGGGACCCGTAGTCGCCAAATACGGTTTGGCGAGGACCCGGGGTTATCCCTTTTTACGCAAGAACTGAGTGCTCAGAGTTTGGGTCGCCGCCCTCGTGTGCTTTCGCGCGCTAGACCGGGATGACACCGAACTTGTCGAGCCGCCGTCGCGCGGCGGCTCCAGCTTGATCTCAATCCAGCCTCAGCGCGTGCCCGGCTTGGCCGGTGCACGGCGGCGATCCGCCGCGGGCTGATACGCGACGCGCGAGTGTTGCGCGCAATAGGGCAGGCCCGAGAGCGCCTTGCCGCCGCAGAAGAAGAAATCCGGGCTCGAGGGATCGCCGACCGGCCAGTGGCAGGTCGCCTCGTTCAATTCGAGCAGCGACAGCCGCTGGCTCATCGGCACCACGTTGTCGTAGGTGACCGGATCGGGCTCGACCTCGACCTCGAAGGCCTGGGCCAGCGCGGTATTGCCGCGCGAGATCGGGCGGGATACCCGCATCATGTGCTGCGCCGGCCGTGCCTTGCGCGGGCGGGGCGCCGCCGAAGAGGGGCTCTTGGCCCGGCCGGACAGGCCGAGCCTGTGGACCTTGCCGATCACGGCGTTGCGGGTGACATTGCCGAGTTCGGCCGCAATCTGGCTGGCCGAAAGTCCGGCCTCCCAGAGTTTTTTCAACTGCTCGACGCGATCGTCGGACCAGGTCAAAACCGTCATTGCACCCTTTCCTTCGCCGGCGCCTGCCATCCTGGGGCCGCACAGCGAATGCCTAAGCCTCGAAAAACCCGTGCCGCCAGAATCCCTTAAGGCTCGCCGGGCGTGACCAGAGCGCCCGAACGTTTACGCCGGTACATGAGGACTTAGAGGATCAGAACTGCTGCACGAGATGTCGTATCTGACAAGCCAAACGCTACAATATGGCGTGACTCGCGCGCAAGAGTCCGCCGACTCGCTTCCACATGTTCCGTGGTCAAATCCCACGAAATCGGTACCGCAAGACTACGGTTTCTGCATTTCGCTGGGCTTTCCGGGCGGCATTGACACCCGTCTTACCAGGCATAAGATAGTGACACGTGCCGCCCTTAAAAGGCGGCACGTTTCGTTTTCCGGACCGGTCAATGGTGCGCTGCGCAAGGCGTTTCAGGCCGGTCTCAACATCCAAGTGATCGCCATGACCAAGAGCGCCGCGCCGCATCTGCTTCCCGTTTTCGCCAGAGCCGACATCGGTTTCGAGCGTGGTGAGGGCTGCTGGCTGATCGCGACCAATGGCGAGCGCTATCTCGATTTCACCTCGGGCGTGGCGGTGAATGCGCTCGGTCATGCCCATCCCGTGCTGGTCAAGGCGCTGCAGGAGCAGGCGACGAAGCTCTGGCACATGTCGAACCTGTTCCAGAGCCCGGACGGCGAGAAACTCGCCGCGCGCCTGTGCAACGAGAGCTTCGCGGACTTCGTGTTCTTCTGCAATTCCGGCGCCGAAGCGCTGGAGGGCGTCATCAAGCTGGTTCGCCACTATCATTTCTCCAAGGGGCATCCCGAGCGTTATCGCATCATCACCTTCGAAGGCGCCTTCCACGGCCGCACGCTGGCGACGCTGGCCGCGACGGGGTCCGCAAAATATCTCGAGGGTTTTGGTCCGCCGATGGATGGTTTCGACCAGATCCCGCACGGTGACATCGAGGCGGTAAAGAAGGCTATCGGCCCGCAGACCGCCGGCATCCTGATCGAGCCGATCCAGGGCGAGGGCGGCGTGCGTTCGGCGCCGCCTTCCTTCCTCAAGGCGCTGCGTCAGATCTGCGATGAGAAGGGTCTGCTGCTCGCGTTCGACGAGGTGCAGACCGGCATGGGCCGCACCGGCGATCTCTTCGCGCATCGGCGCAGCGGCGTCACGCCCGACGTGATGTCGCTGGCCAAGGCGCTCGGCGGCGGCTTTCCGATCGGCGCGGTGCTGGCGACCGCCGATGCTGCGGCCGGCATGGGGCCGGGTTCGCACGGCTCGACCTTCGGCGGCAATCCGCTCGCGATCGCGGCCGCGAATGCGGTGCTGGACGTGATGCTCAAACCCGGCTTCTTCGATCAAGTGCAGAAGATGTCGCTGCTGCTCAAGCAGAAACTCGCCTCCGTGATCGACCGTCATCCCGATGTCGTCAGCGAAGTCCGCGGCGAGGGGCTGCTGATCGGCATCAAGGCCGTGGTGCCCTCGGGCGACCTGGTCGCCGCGCTGCGCAATCAGAAGCTTCTCACCGTCGGGGCGGGCGACAACGTCGTGCGCTTCCTGCCGCCCCTGATCGTCACCGAAGCCGAGATCGAGGACAGCGTCGGGCGCCTCGAGCGCGCCTGTGCCGCCCTGTCGTCCGGCAACCAGCGGGCGGCAAGCTGATGAGTACGCCCAAGCACTTCCTGGATATCAACGAGCTCCCGCTTTCGGAGCTCAAGCGCATGCTGGCCGCCTCTTCGGCGATGAAGGCGAAGCAGAAGGCGCATCAGCCGGTCAAGCCGCTCGAAGGCAAGACGCTGGCGATGATCTTCGAGCGCCCCTCGACCCGCACGCGCGTGTCGTTCGACGTCGCCATGCGCCAGCTCGGCGGCGAGCCCATCATGCTCACCGGTGCCGAGATGCAGCTCGGCCGCGGCGAGACCATCGCCGACACCGCGCGCGTGCTGTCGCGTTATGTCGACGCCATCATGATCCGCATCCTCAATCACGAGGCCCTGCTGGAGCTGGCGGCCTATGCCACCGTGCCCGTGATCAACGGCCTGACGCGTCGTTCGCATCCCTGCCAGGTGATGGCGGACCTCATGACCTATGAGGAGCATCGCGGCCCGATCGAAGGCAGGACGGTTGCCTGGACCGGCGACGACAACAACGTGCTGGCCTCCTGGGCCCACGCCGCCGAGCGCTTCAAGTTCAAGCTCAATGTTGCGACGCCGCCGGAGCTCGCGCCGAAGAAGGTGATGCGGGACTGGATCAAGGCAACGGGTGCGCCGATCGTGCTCGGCACCGATCCGGAAGCCGCCGTGCGCGGCGCCGACTGCGTCGTCACCGACACCTGGGTGTCGATGGGCGACAAGGAGGGCGAGCATCGTCACAACGTGCTCAAGCCGTATCAGGTCAATGCCAAGCTGATGTCGCTGGCCAAGCCCGACGCGCTGTTCATGCATTGCCTGCCCGCGCATCGCGGCGAGGAGGTCACCGACGAGGTGATCGACGGTCCGCAGTCGGTCGTGTTCGACGAGGCCGAAAACCGCCTGCATGCGCAGAAGGGCATTCTGGCTTGGTGCTTTGACGCGGTGAAGTAGAACGCTGGGATCCCGGCGGCTACTCGATACACGATTGTTGTCCCGGCGAATGCCGGGACCATACCGCGAAATCTCTCTGTGGCAGGCTGGAGGAGGCTGATGTTCTTCGCCAAACCAAGTCCTGTGGCTATGGGTCCCGGATCCGCGCTCGCTTTGCTCGCTTGTCCGGGATGACATCGAGCGTGAGTCTGCTTGCCTTACAGCCGGAACACACCATTTCGCGCCCCTTCCATTTTCCGCCCTCCGACCCCAGATAGAGCGCCATGGTTTCCCAATCTCCTGACATGAAAACCGGGTCTGAAGGTCCGGTTCGCGCGCCGTCAGCGGTTCCCATCGATGACACGGCGCTGCCTTATGAGGTCGACGCGCTCGATGTGCGCGGGCGGCTGGTGCGGCTCGGCCCGGCGCTCGACGAGATCCTGACCAAGCACGATTATCCCGCGCCGGTCGGCAAGCTGCTCGGCGAGGCGATCGTGCTGACGACCCTGCTCGGTTCGGCGCTGAAGTTCGAAGGCCGTTTCATCCTCCAGGCCCAGACCGATGGCCCGGTGTCGTTCCTGGTCGTGGACTACATGGCGCCGGATCGCCTGCGCGCCTATGCGCGCTTCGACGATGCGCGTCTTGGCGAGGCACATGATTCCGGTGCGCTGCTCGGCCGCGGCCATCTTGCCATGACCATCGACCAGGGGCCCGACATGAGCCGCTATCAGGGTCTGGTCGCCCTCGACGGCGGCAGCCTGGAAGATGCGGCCCACGAATATTTCCTGCGTTCCGAGCAGATCCCGACGCGCGTGCGTCTCGCGGTCGGCGAGGAATGGCGTTCGAGCGACGGCGGCAAGCACCGCTGGCGCGCCGGCGGCATGCTGATGCAGTTCCTGCCCAAGGCGCCGGAGCGGGCACGGCAGGCCGATCTGCATCCCGGCGATGCGCCCGAAGGCGTCGAGGTGCACAGTGTCGCCGAGGACGATGCCTGGGTCGAGGCGCGCTCGCTGATCGAGACCGTCGAGGACGTCGAACTGATCGATCCCGAACTCTCCGGCGAACGGCTGTTGTACCGGCTGTTCCACGAGCGCGGCGTGCGCGTGTTCAATCCGCTGCCTTTGAAGGCGCAATGCTCCTGCTCACGCGAGGCGGTGGCTGCGATGCTGAAGAGTTTCTCGCCGGACGACCGTGTCGCCATGGTCAAGGACGACAAGGTCGTCGTGACCTGCGAATTCTGCAGCTCCGTCTATCAGTTCACGCCGCACGAAGCGGGCGTGGAAGACGCATAACGCGCGCGCTGTCATCGCCCGCCAAGGCAGGCAAGCCGGTACGCCGAGAGACGACTGATTGAATCGAGAGGTCGCGGTATGCTGGATGCCCTGGCCGAGCTCGGGCATGACGATTGCGGGTGTGATGCGCTGACCATGACGTATCCGCCCGCCTGGTTCAGTTCAGCACCCGCTTGTTGTCCGGACTGTCCAGCGAGAAGGTCGGTACGTCGATTTCGAAGCGCTCACCGCTTTCGTTGACCATCTGGTAGCGGCCGGTCATGAAGCCCGACGCGGTCGAGAGCGGTACGCCCGAGGTGTATTCGAAGCGCTCGCCGGGCGCGAGGACCGGCTGCTCGCCGACCACCCCTTCGCCCTTCACCTCCTGCTGCCGGCCGGAGGAATCGGTGATGATCCAGTGCCGGGTCTTGAGCTGAACGGTCTCTTCGCCGGAATTGACGATGACGATGGTATAGGACCAGAAATAGCGGGAACGCTCGGCCGACGATTGCTCCGGAACATAATTCGGCTCGACTGTCACTTCGATCTGGCGGGTCACGGCGCGGTACATGTCCGCCATCATACCGAAATCCGTGCCGGGAACCAAACGTCGCAGCCCTCTTTCGCGACATCGTGCCGCCAGAATTGGCGGGGAATTACACCCCGTTGTGATCCGGCCGCTTTGCGAGGCGGCGGCCGGGCCAGTACACTCCTTGAAGCGTCACGACTTGCGAAAGGGTTTTTGGGCCCCCGATGACCATTGCCGACCAAGTGACGGGATCGCCGATCGCGGGAACCGCGAAGGCGAAGCCGCGCGTCGCCGCGCCGGCCATCACGCTGCCCGCCATCGGCGAGCGAGAGCTCAGGCTCGACCTGTTCCGCGGGCTGGCGCTGTGGTTGATCTTCATCGACCATCTGCCGCCGAACTGGCTGACCTGGTTCACGATCCGCAATTACGGCTTCAGCGACGCCACCGAGATCTTCATCTTCATCTCCGGCTATACCGCCGCCTTCGTCTACGGCCGCGCGATGCTGGAAAGCGGCGTCGTCATCGCCACCGCCCGCATCCTGCGCCGGGTCTGGCAGATCTATGTCGCCCACGTCTTCCTGTTCACGATCTTCCTCGCGGAGATCTCCTACGTCGCGACCAGCTTCGAGAACCCGCTCTACACTGAAGAGATGGGCATCATGGATTTTCTCAAGCAGCCCGACGTCACCATCGTGCAGGCGCTGCTGCTGCGCTTCCGCCCCGTCAACATGGACGTGCTGCCGCTCTACATCGTGCTGATGCTGGCGCTGCCGCTGATCCTGTGGTCGATGAAGTGGAAGCCCGACGTCACGCTCGGCCTTTCCGCCGTGCTTTACGCCGTCACCTGGGAATACGACCTCTACTTCTCGGCCTATCCGAACGGCTTCTGGGCGTTCAATCCGCTGGCCTGGCAATTGCTTTTCGTATTCGGCGCATGGTGCGCGCTCGGAGGCGCGCGGCGCATGTCGCGCATTCTGGCTTCACCGGTGACGATGTGGATTTCGATCGCCTATCTGCTTGCGGCGTTCTACGTGACGCTGACCTGGTATGTGCCGCAGCTGTCCCATCTCATGCCCAAGCGGCTCGAGCAGTGGATGTATCCGATCGACAAGACCGACCTTGACGTGCTGCGCTTCACGCATTTCCTGGCGCTGGCCGCGCTCACCGTGCGCTTCCTGCCGCGCGACTGGCCGGGCCTGAAATCGCCCTGGCTGCGGCCGCTCATCCTGTGCGGCCAGCATTCGCTGGAGATCTTCTGCCTCGGCGTCTTCCTGGCCTTCGCCGGTCATTTCATCCTGGCCGAGGTCTCCGGCGGTCCGGCCATGCATGCGCTGATTAGTCTCTCCGGAATCCTGATCATGTGGGCAATGGCCTGGGTGATTTCGTGGTACAAGCGCGTGGCTGACAAGAGCGGTGCGAAAACCAAAAACGCCGTCGGCAACGCCGATCTGGCGGGAGGGGGCTGATGAAGGCGAAGGTTCTCCTGAGCCTGATCCTGCTGTGCGGTAACCTCGCCGCGCCTCCGGCGCGGGCGGGAGATTCTGCGCCTGCGGTGCCCGCCGCGCCGGCCGCCTGCGAACTGCCGTCCTATCTGCTCGCGACCGACAGCCAGCTTCTCAAGGTCGCCGGTGCCGTCAAGGCAGGCAAACCGCTCGAAATCCTGGTGATCGGCAGCCGCTCGACGACCATCCCCTCCTCGGAAGAGAGTTCCTATCCGGCGCGGATGCAGGCCATCCTGAAGGAAAAGCTGCCACCTGCCGAGGTGGTGCACGTCTCCGTAGAAATACAGAGCAAGAAGACGGCGGAGGAAGCAGCCGCTACCTTCGTTAATCTCATGGAAGCAAAAAAGCCTACTTTGGTCATCTGGCAGACCGGGACGGTGGATGCTATCCGAGCGATCGATCCCGACGATTTTCGTGGCGCAGTAACCGATGGTGTTGTTGCGTTGCAAAATGCGGGGGCCGACGTTGTCTTGATGAATTTGCAGTACAGCCCGCGTACCGAAACCATGATCTCGGCGCCGCCCTATCTCGACAATATGCGCGTGGTGGCGCAGGAGCATGACGTCCCGCTGTTCGATCGTTTCGCGATCATGCGGCAATGGAATGATCAGGGGCAGTTCGACCTGTTCAGTCCGTCGCGCGGCCCTGAACTGGCAAAGCAGGTTCATGATTGCCTTGGCAGGGCGTTGGCGCGGTTCGTGATCGACGCCGCCCATCTGGGTCCGGCCCAGCAGCAAAATTGAGGTCTAGCGTTAATGAGTTCTCTTCGCCCTTTTTGCCTGACGGCGTGGTCGGCCACGCCCGTCGTTGCGGCGCTGCTGTTGCTGGCGCCGGCCTCGCATTCGCCCGCACAGGCGCAGCCCGCGCAGGCAGCTAGCTCTGCTTCCACGTCGGCGTCGCAGACCGCGGTCGCCGCGACCACCCAGCCGTCGTCCTCCACCGAGCGCGGCATCACGGCGCGCGCGATCGACAAGGTGAAGCAGGTCGCCAAATCCGCGGGTGACATCTTCAGCCGCGTGCCCTGCCTGCCGCCCAAGGGCGGTGCGAAGTCGATGGGCTCGCTGCCGCATGTCGCGGGCAAGCTCATCGCCGGCCAGCCCGTCGTGATCGTCGCGTTCGGTTCGTCGTCGACCGCCGGTTATGGCGCGAGCTCGCCGGACTTCAACTATCCGAACCGTCTCGCCGCGCAGCTTCGCCGGCAATATCCGACCGCCGACATCAGCGTCATCAATGCCGGCGTCGGCGGCGAGGACGCGCCCGAGATGATGAAGCGCCTCCAGAAGGAGGTCATCGACGTGCATCCGGATCTCGTGATCTGGCAGGTCGGCACCAACGCCGTGCTGCGCAACCTCGATCCGGGCGACACCGCGAAGCTCGTCGAGGACGGCATCTCCCGCATCCAGGCCGCCGACGAGGCCGACATCGTGCTGGTCGACCCGCAATATTCGCCGGCCGTCACTCAGCGCGCCGAGAGCGCCGGCAAGATGGTGAGGCTGCTCGGCAAGGTCGCTGAGCTTCGCCATGTCGGCATCTTCCCGCGCTTCGAGGTGATGCGCGACTGGCACGAGAAACAGGCGATCCCGGTCGAAAGCTTCGTCATCGCCGACGGCCTGCATATGAACGACTGGGGCTATGCCTGCTTCGCCCAGCTTCTCGGCGACGACATCATCCGTTCGGTCGGCCAGATCAAGCTGGGCATCAACGTGCCGGCGGACGTGCACGCCTATCGGCCGATGTGATTGGCTCTCTCCGTCGTTCCGGCGAAGGCCGGAACGACGCCGAGAGTGTCGTTACGGTCTCACGCTTTCTCCAGAGCCGCCGTCAGGTCCTCGATCAGGTCATCCACGTGCTCGAGGCCCGCGGAGAAGCGGATGAAGCCTTCGCTGATGCCGAGTGCCGCGCGGTCTTCCGGCTTCAGGCGTTGATGCGTCGTGGTGGCCGGATGCGTCACCAGGCTCTTGGCGTCGCCGAGATTGTTCGAGATCTTCGCAAGCTTGAGCTCGTTGAGCACGCGGAACGCCGCGGCCTTGCCGCCCTTCACCTCGAAGCCGACCAGCGTCGAGCCGCCGCGCATCTGCTTCTTCACCAACGCGGCCTGCGGATGATCGGCGCGGCCGGGATAGACCAGCCGCGCGATCTTCGGATGGCTGGCGAGAGTCTCGGCAATGCGCGCTGCCGTATCGGTCTGCGCGCGCACGCGCACGCCGAGCGTCTCCAGGCCCTTCAGCAGCACCCAGGCATTGAACGGCGAGATCGATGGCCCGGTCTGGCGCATGAAATTGTGGATGTGCTCGGCGATGAAGGCTTCCGAGGACAGGATGATGCCGCCGAGACAGCGGCCCTGGCCGTCGATGTGCTTGGTCGCGGAATAGACCACGACGTCGGCGCCGAGCGCGAGCGGGCTCTGCCAGATCGGCGTCGCGAACACGTTGTCGACGACGAGCCGCGCGCCGCCCTTGTGGGCGATCTCGGCGATGGCGGGAATGTCGAGCACGTCGAGCGTCGGGTTGGTCGGGCTCTCCAGGAAGAACGTCTTGGTGTTCGGCTTCAGCGCGCGCTGCCACTGGTCGAGATCGAGTCCGTCGACGAGCGTCGTCTCGATTCCATAGCGCGGCAACAAATCCTGCACGACGTAGAGGCACGAGCCGAACAGGGCGCGCGAGGCGACCACGTGATCGCCGGCCTTCAGCGGCGCCAGGATCGCGGTGGTGACCGCGGCCATGCCGGTCGCCGCCGAGCGGGCGGCCTCGGCGCCCTCGAGCTCGATCATGCGGCGCTCGAACATCGCGATGGTCGGGTTGGAGTAGCGCGAATAGATGAAGCCGGGATCTTCGCCCTTGAACCGCGCCTCGCACTCCTCGGCGCTGTTGTAGACATAGCCCTGGGTCAGGAACAGCGACTCCGACGTCTCGCCATATTGCGAGCGCAGGGTGCCGGAATGGACCAGGCGGGTTTCGGGGCGGTAAGTGGCAGGCGACTTCGACATAGGACCCTCCGACGTGACCACGCGAGCGAAATGGTCACAAAAAAACCGGCCTGGATATCTCCACTGGCCGGGATCACAGAGGTCCCCGGCCTGTTTAGCGACTTATTTAACGTGGCTGCAAGCCGGCCGGCTCAAATCACCACGGGATAAGTCATGCTCTTATTCCGCAATGCCCTTTCCGTCAAGGCGTCCATCGGATAGCCGTAAAAGGTTCATTTTTCCGCGTTTTCGGATGCGTTTTGACCCGAGTTGAGGATCACCGGTTGACGTTCACGGTTGCCGACGACGCCAATGGCATCCTGCCCGACCGCATGATCGCGGCGATGGCGGAAGAGGGGCTCATCCTGCCCGCTTACGACTTCGTCGAAAGCCAGATTCAGCCGGCGAGCCTCGATCTGCGTCTCGGCGACATCGCCTATCGCGTCCGCGCGAGCTTCCTGCCCGGCCCCGGCGCGACCGTCGCCGAGCGCATCGACGAGTTGAAGCTGCACGAGTTCAGCCTGGCCGACGGCGCGGTGCTGGAAACCAATTGCGTCTACATCGTTCCGCTGCTCGAAAGCCTCGCGCTGCCGCCGGATATCGTCGCGGCCGCAAATCCGAAGAGCTCGACCGGCCGGCTCGACGTCTTCACGCGCGTCATTGCCGACGGCACGCGCCGCTTCGACATGATCGGCGCCGGTTATCACGGCCCGCTCTATGCCGAGATCAGCCCGAAGACGTTTCCGGTGCTGGTGCGCGAGGGCTCGCGTCTGTCCCAGGTGCGCTTCCGCACCGGCGATGCGATCCTCAATGCCGACGAGCTCGATGCGCTGCATGGCGCCGAGCGCCTCGTCGACATCGACGATGCCGATCTCTCCGGCGGCGTCGCCGTCTCCGTTGATCTGTCCGGCGAGAAGGCCAGCGGCTTCGTCGGCTACCGCGCCAAGCGTCACACCGGCGTCGTCGATGTCGATCGCCGCTCGGGCTATGCGGTGGAGGATTTCTGGGAGCCGATCTCGGCCCGTCCCGATGGCAGCCTGATCCTCGATCCCGGCGAGTTCTACATCCTCGCCTCGAAAGAGGCGGTGCAGGTGCCGCCCGATTACGCCGCGGAGATGGTGCCGTTCGATCCGCTGGTCGGTGAATTCCGCGTGCACTATGCCGGCTTCTTCGATCCCGGCTTCGGCTATGCCGGCGCCGGCGGGCAGGGTGCACGCGCCGTGCTCGAAGTGCGCTCGCGCGAAGTGCCGTTCATCCTCGAGCATGGCCAGATCGTCGGCCGTCTCGTCTACGAGAAGATGCTGGCGCGGCCCGACGCGATGTACGGCCAGCGCATCGGCTCGAACTACCAGGCGCAGGGCCTGAAGCTCTCCAAGCATTTCCGGGTGTAGCGCCCGCCTCGTCCTCGGCTGTCGTCCCGGCGAAGTCCGGACCCATAACCATGGGCGACGTTCGGCGAAGGATGGTCGTTGCGACCTTTCCGCAAGGCTGTTCCCCGTGCTGATGGGGCCCGGGTCTGCGCTTCGCTTGCCCGGGACGACAGGGTAAAGTACCGCGGCATCAACGACAACAAAAGCCGGGAGCGAACATGACCGCATCAGATGCGGCGCAGGAAGCCCAGTGGAAGCGCTGGCGCGCGGTCGCCGATCTCTATCACGCCTATTTCACCGGTCTCATCCTCACCGTCGTCACGCGGCGCGGCACGGCGGATGCCGCCGAGTTCGTCTTCCGCGTGTTTCGACGCCAGCAGCAGGAGCGCTTCCTGCCCGGGCTCAGGAAGCTCGGGATCGATCATCTGCCGCCGGCGGTGGCGGCCGCGCAGTATCACTACCTCTCCAATTGGATCGGCGGGGTGCATGTCGAATACATGTACGAGAGCGACACCAAGGCCTGGATCCGCTATCCGCCGCCGCGCTGGATCTGGAAGGGCGCCGCGATCTGCGGCGTGCCCGGCGAGGTCAGCCGCGCCATGCTGCGTGGCTGGCACGCCAACAACGGCGTCGCGCTCGGTGATACCAGGCTGGGCTTCGTCTGCACCAAGCAGAGCGTCGACGGTCAGGACGGCCTCGAAGGCTACTACTGCCAGTACGACCATCCGCTCGAGCTGGATCAGCGCCTCGTCTTCGCGCGGCATCTGGAAGCGCCGCTGTTCGAGGCGAGCGCCGCGCCGGCGTTGCCCGTCGCGAGCTGGCCGAAGCCGCGGCTGGAGAAAGCCTTTCGCAACTACGCGATGGAATATGTGCGCACCGCAGCGCCCGTGATGGTGCAATTGTTCGGCCCGGAAGACGCAGGCTATCTCCTGCACCTCACCGGCAAGCTCATCGGCATGCAATATTTCGACGAGGTTGCGGCCGCGCTGTCGGCGACGCGCGGCGGCGCGAAGGAATTCGCGGCGTTTCTGAACGCGCTGTTCGCCGCGCAGGATGATACCGCCGAGACTGCGCAATCCGAGGGCACTGTCGAACTCCGCCAGCAAAGCTGGAAACTGATGGACGACGTCGCCGATCATCATCGCGCCTGCAACAGGGTGCTCGAGGGATTGTTCGAAGGGCTCGCCGCGGGTTGTGGCCGGCACATCGGCGTACACCTGCGCCCGACGGCGGGCGGCCGCCCACCGCTGATCTGGACCATCGGGTAATTCCACGTGCTGAAATGCGCTGTCGCAGGGCACGCCTGCGCCCGCCGCAGGAGGAATCGCGCCGCACCGTGCTAACAAGTCGCTCCCCGCGCCTTTTCGCGGGAAGAAAATCATTGGCACACCGCTTGATTGATGCGCCGCGAATGGCGCCTGTGCTTCCGGAGAGGAAATGTCCGACATCGCCGAGATCCCGGTCGATGAACAGGAGCGTCCGTTGCCGCCGCCACCGCAGCCGGTGCGGAGCGCGCTGACGGACGGGCCGATCCTGCGCACATTGCTCGGACTCGCCTGGCCGAACGTGGTCGCGCTCTCCGCCGGCACCTGCGTCGTGATCGCGGAGACGTCCTATATCGGCCGGCTCGGGGTCGAGGCGCTGGCCGCGATGGCGCTGGTGTTTCCGACAGTGATCCTGACCATGACGATGTCGGGCGGCGCGATGGGCGGCGCCGTGGCATCGGCGATCGCGCGCGCGCTCGGCGCCGGCGATCGCGAGCGTGCCGGCACGCTCGCCGCGCATGCGCTGCTGATCGGCATCACCTTCGGCCTCGTCTTCATGCTCGGCATGCTGATCTTCGGACCGCGTGTCCTGGAGCTGCTCGGCGGCCGCGGCGATGTGCTGTCGCACGCGATCGCCTACACACAGGTGTTTTTCGGCGGCGCCGTGCTGCCCTGGCTGCTCAACACCATGGCCGGCGTGTTGCGCGGCACCGGCAACATGAAGCTGCCGTCGCTGCTGATCCTCAACTCCGCGGTCTGGCAGGTCCTGCTCGGCGGCACGCTGGGCCTCGGGCTCGGGCCGGTGCCGCAGCTCGGCATGCGCGGCGTCGCGGCCGGCGCGCTGATCGCCTATTCGATGAACATCTGCGTGATGGGCTGGTATCTGTTTTCAGGGCGTGCCCGTGTCGTGCCGAAGCTGCGCGGGCTTCGCATCCAATGGTCGATGTTCTTCGACATCCTGAAGGTCGGCGCCATCGCCTGCTTCTCGCCGCTGCAGTCGGTACTGACGATCTCGATCTTCACCCACATGCTGGCGAAGTTCGGCACCGCGATCCTCGCGGGCTACGGCATTGGCGCGCGGCTCGAATTCCTGCTGACCTCGATCGCATTCTCGTTCGGCATCGCCTCGGTGCCGATGATCGGCATGGCGGTCGGGGCCGGCCGCATCGCGCGCGCCCGGCGCATCGCCTGGATCGCGGGTGCGTCCGCATTCGTCGCCGTCGGCGTACCGGCATGCCTCGTCGCGATCTTCCCCGACCTCTGGGTCAACATCTTCACCGACAACGCCACCGTGCGCGCCGCCAGCCACCAATATCTCTCGACGGTGGCGCCGTTCTACGCCTTCATCGGTCTTGCCTCGACGATGTATTTCTCCTCGCAGGGCGCAGCCAAGGTGATCGGACCGGTGCTGGCGCAGACCGCGCGTCTGGCCTACATCGCCGCCTGCGGCTGGTGGCTGTCGACGCACGATGCCACCGCGCAGGGTTTCTTCTGGCTCGCCGCAAGCTCGATGGTCGTGCTCGGCCTGCTCTCGTGCTCCAGCGTGGTGCTGACGCGCTGGGGCCCTCGCGAGATCAAATCCGCGATCAGGCCGGCACTGTCGGGCGCGACGGACTAGCGACGCCTGTGGCGGCGATGACCGCCGCCGCCGACATTGGCGAGCCGTATCAGCTGCGGGATCATCGCCATCATGTCCCCGCCACCGCCGCCGCCCAGCATGCCCATGATGTCGCCTCCGCCCATGCCGCCGATCCCGGCCGGCGCATAGCCGCCGCCCATCGGCGTGTAGCCGCCGTAATTGGGCGCGCCGAAGCCGCCGCCGAAATTGCCGGCACCGAGGCCACCCATGCCGCCGCCCATCATCCCGCCGAATCCGCCGCCGCCATTCTCCATCATGCGGCTCATCATCGGGCCCATGGTCTGCATCATCATGGCGAAGCGCCGCTTGCCCATCTTCGCCTTCATCATCTCCAGCATCGGCGCCATCTGGGTCATCATGTCCTCACCGCCGGCGCCGCCGCCGAAGCCCGCGAACTGCGCCTTGGCCGGCGAGCTCGCGACCGAGAACAACAGCAGCACTGCGGCTGCCTGGCAGATCACTTTGTCAGCACCTCTCATGGCATGCTCCTCGCGTGCGCAGCTCCGCCGGGAGAGTGGAGCCCATCGGACGCACGCGGTCATGGTTAGAGCCGGCGCAGGCAAGGCTCTGTGAGAAAAATCACAGAGGCCGGGTGAGGAAGCGCTACGCCGCGGGCGCAAAGGCTCTGTGCATGGCGGCCACCGCCTCCCTGGCCTGTCCCTGGACGTAAGGCGCGAGCTCGTTCGGCAGCATGTCGATGATCCAGAGCAACCGGCATCGCGTCTCGCCGTCGGAGATCACCTGCACCGATGCGCTGTAATGCGTCAGCCGCTCGCTGCTGATGGCATAGACCAACCGCTGCCGCGCATCGTCGCAATCGACCAGCGTCTCGCGCGCCACCGAACCGTTGGCGAAAGTGACGATCCGCGCATCGCCGTCGAGGGTGCAGGCGGCGACGAAGCCCGGCACCAGCCGCTGATGCAGCGCGCCGAAATCGCGCACGGCGTCCCAGACGTCGTGCGCGGAAGCGGCGAGGGGCACGTCGTTGTGGATGGAGGCCATGAAGGTGTCCTTCTCGTTGGATGCCGCCACAACCACCGCCATTGCGAGGAGCGTTTGCGACGAAGCAGCAATCCAGAGTCAGCCGGTCTGGATTGCTTCGCTGCGCTGCAACGACGCGGCGCGGCTGGAAATCGTGGGGTGGGCAAAGACGGCATAGCGCCGTGCCCACCACGCATCGTCGTCGCACTCGGTTGGCGGGTACGCTGCCCACCCTGCGAATGTGCGCGCTTGGCAGTGCTTACGTACAGACGGCCTCGACATTGTTGCCGTCGGGATCGATCAGGAACGCCGCATAATAGGTCGGGCTGTAGTCCTTGCGCGGGCCGGCGCCGCCATTGTCGCGGCCGCCGCTCTTCATGCCTTCGCTGTGAAATGCCTTGACCGCGTCGTGGTCCTTGGCCCGAAACGCGATGTGCGTGCCGTCGGCCTTCCGTCCCTTGTTCAGATGCAGCCAGAGCGCCGGCTCGCCCTTCGGCCCGAAGCCGGCATAGCCGTCTCCGCTGGAGCACAGGACGTAGCCGAGCGGGGCCAGCACCGCGGTGTAGAAGCGCGTCGCGGCCTCGAGATCGGCAACGCGTAATCCGATATGGTCGTACATGGTGGTCTCCATTGCAGAGCGCGCCGCGAGAAGCGCGCGCAGGAGACGAACCTACTCAGTTGAGGGCGAGCCGCTCTTGGAGAATCTTGCGCTCGCCTCGTGATGCCTGGCGGAACTTCGTTGGTGACACGCCAGCAGCGCGGTGGAAGGTGCGGACGAAGTTGGAGAGATCGCCGAAGCCGACGTCATAGGCGATGTCGGTGACCGCGATGCCGTCGTCGGCGAGCAGCCGCGCGGCATGCCGCAGGCGCGAGCGCACCAGATATTGGTGCGGCGTGACGCCGAGCACGCCCGAGAACAGCCGCAGGAAGTGGAACGGGCTCAGGCCCGCCTGGCTCGCGGCCTGCTCCAGATCGACCTCGGCATGCGAATTCTCGTCGATCCACAGCGCGGCCTCGACCGCGCGGCGACGGTCGCGCGCGGTGGGCGGGCCCTGCCTGCGCGCCTTGCCGGAGGCGATGTCGACGAACCGGCCCGCCAGGATCTGGCCGACCTCGTCGAGACCGATGTCGCTGTTGCCGTCCGCGGCCGTCTGGGCCAGTTCGCCCAGCACCATCAGTTCCGGCAGTGGCGGCGTTGCGCCGACACGCCAGGCCTCACGTCGTCCGCCGAGCGCATCGACAAGCTCCTCGCTGAGGAAAAACGACAGGCAGACGTCGCCGCAGACATGCTCATGCGTGCAGGTGTATTCGTCGCCGGGAGCGCCGACCAGCATCGAGCCGGCCACCAGTTCGAAGAAGCCGGCCCGGCAATGGCAGCCGAAACTGCCCGAGCGGACATAGGCGATGGAATGGCCGGTGCGGCACTCGGCGAATGGCTTGTCGCCCGGTCCCGCATCGCAGCGAAGCTCGGAGACCGTCATCGAGGGCGTCGTCAATAACGTGGTCGCGTCCATCCCGCCTATCTAGGAAGGAGCCCTCGGCGGGGCAACGGGCAGCAGCACCTCGAACAGCGTCTTGCTGGCGATCGGATGGGCGCCCTCCAGCGACAGCAGGCGCCGCTTGGAGATCACGCCGCCGTAGGGCGAGAGCCGGTCGGTGTAATTGCCGGCCTCGAGCACCCGGTGACAAGGCACGATGAGCATGAACGGGTTCTTGACGATCGCCTGCGCCACCGAATGCACGGCGCCGGATGCCCCGAGCGTCTTGGCGATCTCGTGATAGGTCCGCGTCTCGCCGCGCGGGATCGCGCAGGTCGCTTCATAAACGCGCCGGTCGAAGGCAGGCAGGCCGCCGGCATCCAGGCTGACGTCGGAAAAATCGGGATCGCTGCCGTGCAGCAAGGCCGCGATGCCGTCGATCGCAAGCTCGGCATTGTCGGACGGTCGCTGCTCGCGTGCGTCGGGGTGAATCTGGAAAATCCGGCGGCGGGTATCGATCTCCCGGACCTCCGGCAATTGCACGGCCATCACGCCGGTCTCGCTCCAGACGATGCCGCAGCGGCCGATGGCCGTGTCGAATATCGCGTAACCGCGCCCCACCATGCACACGCCTCACAAAGTGCACGTTTCTCCCCAGACACAGATCATAACACCGTCACAATCCGGCGCACGTAGAATCTTGCCAAGACGTTAACAACCGTCAGGCGGGGCACGCCAAAGCGCTTGGCGGGACGCGCCGTCTCGGCTAATCAGGAGGAGCGCGAGGCGCATCTCGCGGGCGTAGTTCAATGGTAGCAGCTTCCCAAGCTGTTCAGTAGCTCGCTCGTCATGCACCATGGTTCGCCCTAGGTGCCTGTGACAAAAAGCTTTTCTCTCGGTACGACTAGGCATCGGTTGCCACTGTAAACCACGGCAATCCGCATGTGCCGGTGCCTAGAGGTGCCTAGTGAAATCCAATCTGACTGACGTGAGCGTTCGCGCTCTTAAGCCGCCGTCTAAGGGACAGCTCACCGTGTGGGACAAGAATAGCCCGCTGGGCGTCCGCATCTCGCAAGGCGGATCGAAGACCTTCATCCTTATGATCGGTCGCGGCAAGCGGCGTACGCTTGGCCGTTTCGGCATAGTGCCTCTCTCTAAAGCCTGCGAGGAAGCGCGTCGTATCGCCGCGGAAAAGACGCTTGGTATCACCGCGCCGACGGTCAAGACCGGTGTGCTCTTCGACGCAGCTACGATCGCTTTCGTTAAAGATCACTACAAGTCTGCGAAGCCACGGACCAAGCACGAAGCGCATCGGCTGTTGACCAACAAGTTTCCATTGCTCGATACGAAGCTCTTGTCGGAAATCACGGACGAAGATGTGAGTTCGGACCTAAAGAAGCTGGCTGGCACCCCGAGTGAGCAGTTGCACGCCTTTCGAGTACTCCGAGTTTTCTTCAAGTGGTGCATGCGACTACCTCACAGATATCTCAGGCACAGACCGCTCGAAGGGTATCCGGCGCCGGGTAAGGACAAGAAAGGGAAGCGCATACTTTCAGACGACGAGCTCCGCAAGGTGTGGCACGCGTGCGAGGGAATGTTCGGAGACATGGTCCGTCTACTTATCCTTTGGGGCTGCAGGAACGGCGAGATAGGCCGTTTGATGCCGACATGGGAGGAGAGCGGCGTGATGATTATTCCCGGAGAATTCACGAAGAATGGTCGCGCCCATGCAATTCCGATCTTGCCGCTAGCGCGCGTCATTCTCGCCGCAAGACTAATGCGCGTTACTATTTCCTAGGCCGGTTGATCGACGATCATTTCAAAGATGGCTCGTGGGGGAAGTTCAAGAAAGAACTCGACACCCGCTCGGGAGTAACGAGCGAGATCTTCGGCGGACGTTTCGATCGATGTTGGCGCGCCTTCACGTGCCGCGCGAGACCGCGGAGATAATGCTCAACCATGTGACCGGGGCAGGGCGCAACGATCTGGATGAAATCTACGATCGTTACGACTATCTTGACGAAAAAAAAGAAAGCGCTAGCAAAGCTCGAACGGCATCTGCAGCACCTGACTGTCTCGCGTTAGGATCGGCGGCCGCGAAACCAGTTCACGCAGCTTCTGGTCCGTTTTGTACTGCGCTTGGGGCTGTATCCTAGTTCCATTCGCTGCTCTATACTCACGACCTTCCCCCGAGTCGTCAGTCATTGTGGAGACCGCATGACAAATCGACCTATCGTGAGTCCGGCATCCGTAGCCGAACCAGAAGAAATAGTTGCCAGCCGCCAAGAGTTGCAAGTCCTTGAGGCGTTGGCCTACGGGGTTTCTGCTCATCTTGCCGATCTGTCGAGAAAGCCACAGTCGTTAGGTCGAATCGACGCCACCGAGTTCGCGGTGATCGAAAATAGGCATGCGCGCCTGAAGGCCTTCCAGGAACTTGCCCATGCTTGCTATGGGCGCACGGTGATCGGAACGGAGGTGGATGAAAGTGATCGGTCAAAGGGTTCTTTCACGTATAGAATTACGCAAGCCAATGTTGGCTATGTGGAGCAGGGATGCTTTGTACTGGCTCGCAATTCCCGGCTTGCCACTCAACTCGTGACCGCTCAGCCCGGCGATGAGCGTGACGTAGCGACTCCGGGCGGCGATCGATATTTGAACGTGCAAGATGTCCGCGTTCTTGATGGCCCGGTGAGCCTGCGATTGCCTACTGAGGAGCCTAACTTCCGTTCGATGGCGATCCGGAGACGCGGGCTCAAAAAGCCGGTGATCGTCGAAGACCTTCGAGCCACCCTGCAGCGCTTTAGCATGGACGCAACGGCGCTGAAGCCGTTGACCGAACTCGATCGCTTTGACCGGGCAGACCCCACCTGGTTGATCGACTGGACCGGTATCTATCTCGGAGACTCCGATAATCAATCTCTGGGTCATCAATTCATGACCCGGACAACAGAAGACCAAGAGCGCGCCTTGAACAATCCGCGCGGCTTGACCTTCGTCGAAGGAATCGCTGGAGCCGGAAAGACATCCGTAGCCCTAGGCCGCTTGAAGTTCTTCGCGAATTTTGAAACTGGAGCCGAACGTGAATATTACGGACTTCAGAACGCATCGACCAGCGATTTCGCTCCCGCAGGAATGATGGGCTTCGTCCTCAGTCACAGCCTGAGAGGATATCTCAGAGAGACTGCGGCAGCATTGGAATTGGCACATCTCCCCATAAAAGATTTTGAGGAGTTTAGAGGCGATTTGTCCAATCGCTTTGGAATCGCCAATCGGTTCAGGAAAAAGAAAAGCGGAGGCGCGTCACTTCGTAGTCGTTTCCACTGGTTGCGCGCGTTGGATGTCGCAATGGCGCGCGCGGCAGGCGAACGTCTTCGAGGCCAGTTGGCAGACGTTGGAGAAATCCCCAAGAGCGCGCGTGACGATCTCGCAAGATTTGCGGATAGCCTCCTGAATGCGACTATCCAGGCTCCGTCCGAGCCCTTCTACTTGAGTGAACTCGCGTCGCGGGTCGTCACCCTTACTGCCGAAGGCGAGCTTCGCGATCAGGAGGACCGAGCCAGAGAGACGTTCCAAGTTCGCGAAGAAATGGACCCCGAACGACGCCGCCGAGAAGAGCTGAATCTCGATCGCGAGATGCGACGCATCCAGGAACAGGCGGAGAAAAAAATCGTCTCGCCTGCGGCCCGACGTTTGCTTGAGGGGCTGACGTCGCATGAGCTGTTTGTTGCGGCGATAGGCCGCGCGGAGTTTCCGGCATTGGTTCACAGATCATTCCCTAATTCCGACGACCCAAGGATAGTTCAGGACCTAAATGGCGCTGTCGCTGAAATCAGGGGATTCCTCAGCCAAGGCGTGGAACGTCCGGCGCTGATCGAAGACGATCTGGTCGCGTTGGTGATATTTGCTGCAATGATATCCGCGGGGTTCGACTTTATCGATCAAAGCGGCAGCTTGAACCATATGCATCAAATCCGGAAAAATACCGCTGTCTTCATCGACGAGGTGCAGGACTTCACGGAAATCGAACTCGTTTTGATGGGGCTCAGTGCCCGCAACGCGTACCATCAGATCACGCTATCGGGCGACAGATGCCAGCAACTTCAGTCAGAAGGAGCCACTGATTTTGAAAATCTGTTTCCGTGGGTCCCAAAATCTTCGCGAAATAGCACAATATTCCTGGATCATAACTTTCGTCAGCGTCCTGAGTTAGCTGCACTTAGCGCGGGGTTCCGGTTTCTCATCCTTGGAGACAACCGTGTAGAATTGCAGCCCGGCGAGTCTATGGATTCTGCGGCTATCTACCGATTCGATGAACGCGGTCGCATGGCTCGACTCATTCTCGAACGTGTCCGTACTCTGCCTCATCATGCGACAGTCGCGGTAATTACGCCGTCGGCCGACAAAGCTGAAGAGTGGTTCGATCTTCTTGAGGAAGAGCTGAGTGCGTATCATCGCCCAGCTTTGTTATCGCGACGCGATGATCTCACTAAACGGATCAATATCCACTTTACAGAAGTGCGGGAAGCGAAAGGATTGGAATTCGACGTGGTTATCGTTCCGGACATTGCCTCGTTTGAACTCGATAGGATCATAGGATGCAATCAAGCCTATGTGGCAATCAGCCGAGCCAAGCACTCGCTGTTGCTCGGATGTGCAACGAATTCCGCCAGCTGGGATGTAATTGAAAACTTAAGGCAAAAAAGTTTAATCGATCTACGCGATGTTCCCTCAAGTTGATGCCATCTCGATCCATCTCTCATAGCTCGATCAATCCGAGTCGCGTTCAAGGGATTGCGACTACCTCATGTGCATTTGCGCGCCGGTCTAATTCGTGTCGTGCCGCTTTTGGCACTGACTGTGGATAACTTTTTTCAAAGACCGCGCGAGTCCGCATCTTGAGAATTTCTTGAGTTTTTTACTTCGGCTAACCGAGAACCCAAATCATTGATTTATGAAAGAGAGCAATCTCGGATAGCCGAGATGAAGATTCTGGAAAATGGAGTGAATGAGCTGTCAAATTATGGCCATCCTCTCCCGCACTTCAAAGTCTTCCGTCAGGAAAATTCGACGTTCTCCGGGACTGGCAGACCGTGCCGCTTGAAGTAGTCGAGGACCGCAGGCGTATACCACATTGGGTGGCTGTTCCGGTGGCGCCCGATCTTGCCGCGTCGCGGAAAAGGATCATGCGCGTACTTGGGATCAGTCTCCAATCGTTCGGTATGCGTCCTGCCGTAAGGCCGGCCCAAGACGTCCTTCAATTTTCGCCAACTTAGGTATAGCGGTAGCTTCACTTGTGTGGACATCCGAAGTCTCCTGTTCGGGAGACACCGGTGCTCCACGTGGGTTAAGCCACTAGCAGCGTCACAATACGTACAAATGGGCGGCCACAACCGTCAATAGTGATTATGGCCAGCGCGCTGGGCGCCAATTTGTGCAATGCGATCTTCTTGCGTACTCCTTTGCATCGATCTACCCTAGGTAGCGTCATATTGAGGAGGGTTGTTTATGCATTTCAGAAGTCGAGACGCTCAAACTAGTGGAATTGCTTCGCCACTATACAATTTGACGTCGTTCCACGACGTCCAAGATGATCGCATGTTTGATGGAGTTGCTCTACCTCGTACGTCGGCGGCAGTGCGGTGGATTAAGGAGAATACCGTTCATCAGGCATTGAAGCTGACCGCTAGTGGGGCGACCTCGGCTCCTTTTCTTTCGACACAGGTGAGCGCTGTTAGAGATGAAGGACGAGACGTCACCCACGTTCTCACAGCGGAGACAGATGGACTCTATCTAAGCAAAGTCCAAAACGTATCCGTCATTGAAAGGCATCGGATCAGTGATGGTGTAACCAGCCGCCATACCCTCGAACTGCGTAAGTATGACGGCGGGGTCGTTGTTGCCTATGTTGAAGCCGGTCGCCTGCACTTGGGAAGCGCCGAAGTGGGTACGACCTGCCAGCGTGTCGATTTTCCCTGTTTGAGCATCGACCAACCTCCTATCGGTCACGTAGCAGTCGATGCGCCTACACTCGGTTTGCTGTCGTACAAATGCCGAGAGAGCAATAGCGTCTACGTCCGGACGTTTAATCCGGTAACCTTACAAGTAGGGCCCGAAGTACCCCTGCGCGTTGCAGGTGCGTTGGGTAGCGCAGACGTTGTCTGTCGCCTCGGCCGCTGCTTTATCCGCGTTGATGTGGCGGAGAATGCAAGGATCCGCCCCTTCTTCGGTACCTGTACCCTGAATGATCTCTCGAACTTGAGCCTCACTCCCCTCAATTTGGATGGGGTCCCGCATGACGAGTTACATCCGGCCACATGTCGCTCATTTATCGACTATACGGAAAACTATCACACCATCCTTCTTGCAACTCATGGTCAGACGCAATCCGTCATCGACGTCATGCCCCATGACGATTTGGCCGTGGCGGCGATCACGCTTCCAAATGGTATCAGCGGCGCTGCCGCAGATGCATTTCCAAAGAAGCCAGGCGCGGCCATAGATTTTCGACCGGGGTTCGGCAATGGTGTGACCGATGGAAATGGCATCATTATTTCAGCGTCGTCTAAAGGTGAATTGCTCTCGACAAATTCTCAGTCGGGCGGCTACTCCTATCCCGAGGCAGGGCTTCTAAACCATGAGATGCCCAAGATATTCGCGTTTCGGACCACACAATGTTACACGCGGGGCGCTGCCCCTAACACGGTTTCGATGGACTATATCTTCATCGAAGCGGACGATCAGGGTAATCCGGTCGATAGCACGATTTGGCTAGAGACTTGGGACATGCCGTTACCGCTTCCAGACGTGCAGGCCATCTCATCTGGAAACAGCATCACGCTGAACATTCAGAAGGACGGATGGTTCTTCCCTGGAAAGACAACGGTAGGTTTGTCGGATCTAGCTGTTTCGGTAGTGAGCACTAAGCTAGTATCCGATCGGACCTTGGAGATTCTGGTCGACCGCCCGCCGCGAGCAGGTTCGATCGTTAGTTTCGAGATGAAGAGCCAATTTCTTCATCATGCAGGAGAAGCAACGCTGCCCTAGTCGGACACACGCGCTGCATGTGAGATGACGGCCCGACCCCCAAGCGCCGGCCAATCTTGGTTGGCCAGTCGCTTGGGACTTGATGCAGCTGGCAATTGCAGGTCTGATTTTGGGTTTTGGGCGTGGGTTACTATGGCGGCAGCGGGACGGCTCACCGGAGCAAGTATGGCCTGAGCTCTTCTGGGTGATCACGGACGAAAGAAATAACTCGACGCCGCTTTTCTTTTCCGCGAGCCGCGCTCCCTGAGTTGGTCTCTGCAGCAAATCAGGGCACGTGCTCCATCAGGTGGTTGAGCCACTAGCAGCGGGTAAGTGTACGGACGATCCGGAACAACCTTCAATAGTGATTCTGCTCAGTCAGCTCGTGCCCGATTGAGGCTAGCTGCTGCGCCAAGAGGCGGCTGACTTCAGAATGGACGGGGATATTGCGTTCGGCTAAACACTGAGGGAAGACCGGTGCCTGGCCGGTGCCTAAGAGACGAAAAAGTCGCTTTGCGGGCGTAGTTCAATGGTAGAACGGCAGCTTCCCAAGCTGCATACGAGGGTTCGATTCCCTTCGCCCGCTCCAAGGTTCCTTGTTTCACAGAGCTCGAGCACCAGGCCGGATGGCTTCGCGTCCGCCTGCGATCGATCGATTGGGGTAGCGAATGGCCGGGCAGGACGAGAAGGCGCATCTCGAACGCATCGTGGCCATTGCCTGCGATCACGGGGGCTTTGCCCTCAAGGAAGCCCTGAAGACCGCCTTGCCCGATGTGAACTGGCTGGATCTTGGGACCGACAGCACAGCTTCCGTCGACTATCCCGATTTCGCTCGCAAACTCGCCGATGCCATCGCAGCCGGCGAGGCCGCGCGCGGCATTCTGATCTGCGGGTCTGGCATCGGCATTTCGATCGCGGCCAACCGTCATGCCCACATCCGTTGCGCGCTGGTGCATGACGTCACGGGCGCGCGGCTGTGCCGCCAGCACAACGACGCGAATGTCCTGGCGATGGGCGGGCGGCTGATCGGCGAGGCGGTGGCGCAGGAATGCGTCGAAATGTTCTTGAGCACGACATTCGACGGCGGCCGCCACCAGCGGCGCGTCGACATGCTGGGTTCCTGCTAGGGCTGCGGCGCCGCGGGCCTCCCGTGTGCCGCTCTACCCCCGGTGGACGAGGGCCGCGCGAGACGGAGGGGGTTGCAGACGAAGGAGCGCATAGTCTAAGGGTCGCTTTCGTCGGATGGTGCAACTCGCCCACCGATATCCGATCCAACGGTAGGTCGCTGGCCCCATGACATCCGCGCGCAAGGCCGCCTTCGAGTTCAAGAAGGATCTCGTCCTCAAGGCCGCTGCGGAGAGCTTCTTCAGGAAGGGATTCTCAAAGACCCGGATCGACGACATCGCCGCGGCGCTGAACGTCACGAAGCCCTTCATCTACTATCACTTCTCGAACAAGCTCGAGATCCTCGAGGAGATCTGCGGGCGGACCTCCGTGTTCGCGGCCAATCTCGCCGAAAAGGCCGCGGACGGACCGGCGACCGGCTCGCCGGCCGAGCGACTTCGTGTCTTCGTTCGCAATTTCGCGCTGACCGTGATCGAGGAGCGGATGTTCCTGGCGATCTATTTCCGCGAATCCAAGCATCTTCCCAAGCGCACCCAGGATCGCTTCCGCAACGACCGCCTCCGCTTCCATGCGGCGTTGTCGCGGCTGTTGGCCAGCGGATGCGAGAGCGGCGATTTCGTCATCGCGGACATGTCCGTGACGGAGCAGACCGTGACCGGAATGATCACGTGGATCTTCAACTGGTATCAGGCCGACGGCAAGAGATCGCCGGAGGAAATCGCCGGGATCCTCGAACAACTCGTGCTCTCCGCCGTCAGTGCGCCGGCCGTCGGCAAGGCCTTGCCCAAGACGCTGCCCAAGACGCTGCCCAAGACCCTGTCCAAGACCTTGCCGAAGGTGCGGCGCAAGATCGCCTGATGGCGATCAGAACCGCCCTTTACACCCCTGCCGAAATCTGAATTATACCCGCAAGTATAATTTCATAACCGGTGACGATGCCGGCAGGAGGAAGCATGACCGACGCGAGGCGCCGGGCTACGCGCAACGCCATCGGCGACGCCTTGCGAAGGGTGGTGGCCAAGAACGGGGCGAAGTCGGCCCTCGTCTGGAAGGACCGCGAGTGGACCTTCGCGCAATTGGAAACCGCGTCGATCGCCGTCGCCGAGGCGCTCGCTGCGCGAGGCCTGCGAAAGGGTGATCGCATCGTAGCGTTTGGACGCAACTCCGACGCCTATCTGTTGTTGTGGCTCGGCTGCGTGCAGGCCGGGTTCATCCATGTGCCGGCGAACTACGGCCTCACGCCCGGCGAGCTGCGCTACATCGTCGAGCAGTCCGGGGCGAGGGCGCTGATCGCCGATCTGGCCCTGATGGGGCCCGTGGAGACCGCGCGGGATTTGCCGACCCTCGAATTCATCGGGCAGTTCGAAGGCGGCGGCGACATCGACGTGATGTCCGCGGCCACCCAGCCCGTGAGCCAGCCCCGTCCGGATTGGGACATCCGAGGCGAAGATCCCTGCCAGATCATCTACACGTCGGGAACGACCGGGCTTCCGAAGGGCGGCCTGATCACGCACGCCGCGTTGCTCGCCGAATATATGAGCTGCATCCAGGCCTGCGACTACGAGGAGAGCGATCGGGCGCTCTTCGCCCTGCCGCTCTACCATGCCGGGCAACTTCATACCTTCACGATGCCGCAGCTTCTGATGGGGTCGAGCACCGTTCTCATCGAGCAGCCAAAGCCCGACACGGTCTTCGAGATGATCCAGAAGCACCGGATCAATTCGTTCTTCGCGCCCCCGACGTCGTGGATCGGGCTGCTCAGGCACGAACAGATCGACCGCTACGATCTGTCCTGTCTGGGCAAGCTCTATTACGGCGCCTCGATCATGCCGGCGACGATTTTGGCCGAGTTGCGCGCGCGCTTTCCCGGCGTGCTCACCTACAATTGCTACGGCCAGAGCGAAGTGGGCCCGCTTGCGACAGTGCTGCGACCGGAGGATCATGACGGGCGTCTGACTTCGGCCGGACGGCCCGTCCTCAATGTCGAGACGCGCGTGGTCGACGACGACATGAACGATACGCCGACGGGTGTCGTCGGAGAAATCGTGCATCGCTCGCCGCAGATCATCGATTGCTACTGGGACAAGCCGGAGGAAACGGCCGCCGCGTTTGCCGGAGGCTGGTTCCACTCGGGCGACATGGGTTACTTCGACGCGGAGGGTTTCCTCTACATCGTCGATCGCAAGAAGGACGTGATCAATTCCGGCGGTGTCGTGGTGGCGTCCCGCGAAGTCGAGGACGCGCTCTACCAGCACGACGCCGTCTACGAGGTTGCTGTCGTCGGGTTGCCGGACCCCAAATGGATCGAGGCCGTTACGGCGGTGGTGGTCTGCCGGGAAGGCCAGAGCGTGACCGAGCAGGACCTGCTCGCCCATGCGCGCGACCGGCTCGCCTATTACAAGCTGCCCAAGAGGGTCATCTTCTCGGACGCGCTGCCGCGCAACGCGTCGGGCAAGATCCTGAAGCGCGAGCTGCGCCGCATCCACGGCGGAACGGAAGCGGCCTTCGCGACCGACGCCAATCCGTCCCAAGAAACGTAATCATCACAACATCCCGGGGGAAACCATGACAACAATGAAGACGATGATATCGCTATGCCTTGCCGGCCTTCTCGGCATCACCTGCGCTGCTGCTCAGGACGCGAAGCCGGTCAAGATCGGCGTGCTCGAGGACATGTCGGGCGTATATGCCGATATCACGGGTCCCGGCTCGGTCGCCGCGGCCGAACTCGCGATCGCGGACTTCGGGCCGACGGTGCTCGGCCGCAAGATCGAGCTGCTGAGCGCCGATCACCAGAACAAGGCGGACGTCGGCTCCGGCGTGGCGCGGCGCTGGATCGATGTCGACAACATCGACCTGATCACCGGCATCGGCAATTCGTCGGTCGCGCTCGCGGTTCGCAACCTCACCCGCGAGGCCAAGAAGATCGACATCGTCACCAGCGCCGGCGTGAACGACCTCACCGGCAAGGCCTGCTCGCCGACCGGCTTCCACTGGGTCTACAACACCTACTCCCTGTCCAAGACCGTCGCCTCGGCGTCGGTCCGCGCCGGTGGTGACACCCTGTTCTTCGTGGCCGCGGATTATGCGTTCGGCGCGGCGCTCGCCCGCGACGGCGCGCGCTTCGCTGAAGAGGCCGGCGGCAAGGTGCTGGGCACCGTGCGCGCACCGCTGAACAGCGCCGACTTCTCCTCCTTCATCCTGCAGGCGCAGACCTCGAAAGCGAAGAACATCACCCTGGCCCTGGCCGGGAATGACCTCGTGAACTTCGTCCGGCAGGCCTCCGAGTTCAACGTCGTCCAGCAGGGCCAGAGCCTCTCGGCGATGATCATGTTCGTCAACGACATCCATGCCATCGGACTGAAGGTGGCGCAGGGGCTGTATCTGGCCGAGACCTTCTATTGGGACATGAACGACGATACGCGCTCGTTCGCCAAGCGCTTCTACGAGAAGCGCAAGGCCATGCCGAACGGCATGCAGGCCGGGGTCTACAGTGCCGTGAAGCATTATCTGACGGCGGTGAAGGCGGCGGGCACTACGGACTCGGCTGCGGTCGCCGCCAAGATCCGGGAAATCCCCGTCAACGATTTCTTCAGCGAGAACGTTCGCGTTCGCGAGGATGGACGTGCGATGCGCAACATGCACCTGTTCCAGGTCAAGAAGCCGGACGCGTCCAAGTCGGACTGGGATCTGCTGACGCGGGTTGATACGCTGAAGGACGGTGCCGCATTCGAGCCGCTGTCGGAGGGTGGATGTCCGCTCGTCGCCGGCGCAAAGTGATCCCGTAATCGTCCATCCGCCGGCACCCCGGTCTTCGGGGTGCCGGTCTCAACTGTGAGAGGTCCGCGGCGGAACGCGGCCCGACGCGATCGGAACCCCATGAGCTTCTCTTCCCTCCTCATCGCGAACCGTGGCGAGATCGCCGTCCGGATCGCTCGCGCCGCAGCCGATCTCGGCATTCGCACGATCAGCGTCTTCAGCTCCGATGACGCCGCGTCCGCGCACACGCGCGCGACCGATGAGGCCTATGCGCTGCCCGGCCGCGCCGCGGCGGGTTACCTGGACAGGCAGGCGATTCTGCGCGCCGCGAAGGAGACGGGAAGCACGGCGATCCATCCGGGCTACGGATTCCTCAGCGAGAACGCGGCCTTCGCGCAGGACTGCTCCGATCATGGACTGACCTTCGTCGGGCCGACGCCTCAGACGCTGCTCGAACTGGGCGACAAGTCGCGCGCACGCAATCTGGCGCGCAAGCTCGGCATTCCCCTGGTGGCCGGTTCGTCCGGCCCGGTCAGTCTCGAACAGGCCAAAGCCTTCGTGGACGAGCACGGTCCGTCGATGATCAAGGCGGTCGCAGGCGGCGGCGGCCGCGGCATGCGCGTCGTCAGCGCAAGCGGTGAGGTGGACGAAGCCTATCAGCGCTGCCGCTCCGAGGCGGAGATCGCGTTCGGCTCCGGAGAGCTCTACATCGAGCGCCTGATCCGTGGCGCGCGGCACATCGAGGTGCAGATCATCGGCGACGGACACAGCGTCGTCCATGCCTACGAACGCGATTGCACCCTGCAGCGGCGGCATCAGAAGATCATCGAGATCGCGCCGGCGCCCGCCCTGGACCGCGCGCTGCGCGGGAGCATCCTCGACGCCGCCGTGACGATGGCGAACCATTTCCCCTATCGCGGTCTCGGCACCTTCGAATTCCTGGTCGAGACCGATCCGGCGAGTGGCGCATCCCGCTTCTTCTTCATGGAAGCAAATCCCCGCATCCAGGTCGAACACACCATCACCGAGGAAATCACCGGGCTCGATCTGGTCGCCCTGCAGATCGGGATCGCGCAGGGCAAGCGCCTGGCGCAGCTCGGCCTTGGCGAATCGCTGCCGGAGCCGGATGGATTTGCGATCCAGCTCCGCATCAACCTCGAAAGCATGAACGCGCGGGGCGAGGCGCGTCCGGAGGGAGGAACTCTGACCCGGTTCGAGCCGGCGACCGGCCCCGGCGTGCGCGTCGACACCTATGGCTATACGGGCTACCGCACCAATCCCAATTTCGATTCGCTTCTGGCCAAACTGATCGTCCGGTCGCGCGGGGAAGCGTTCGCCGCGAGCTTGAGGCGAACGGAGCGTGCCGCGGGCGAATTCCGTGTCGAGGGCGTCAAGACCAACATCGCGCTGCTGCGGGCATTGCTGTCGCTGCCCGAGATCGCATCGTGGAACGTCGACACCACGTTCGTCGAGACGCGGATCGGCGATATCCTGGCAACTGCAAAGGCGCTGGAGGCGGACCTCGCGCCGGCTGACGATCCGCCGGCCGGGCGCGGCAACGAAGCCGGCGTCGACATGCCGCCGAACACCGTCGCGATCGCGGCTCCGCTGCTCGGCACGGTCGCCTCGCTCAACGTCAATCCCGGAGACACGATTCCTGCCGGGCAGGTCATCGCCGTACTCGAAGCCATGAAGATGGAGCATGTGGTGACGGCGTTGCGGGCCGGCACGGTTCGCGCGGTCGCCGCCAAGCTGGGCGATACCCTGACGGAAGGCGCCCCCATCATCTTCATCGAGGAAGACTCGGCCGGCGGTTCGGATCTCGCCGCGGCGGAGGCGCCACGCGATCTCGACGCGATCCGCCCCGATCTCCAGGCGGTGATGGAGCGTCACAGGATCGGGCTCGACGAGGCCCGGCCCGATGCCGTCGAGCGGCGGCGCGCGCGGGGACAGCGGACCGCCAGGGAGAACATCGCCGATCTCTGCGATGCCGGCAGCTTCGCGGAATATGGCGCGCTCAATCTGGCCGCGCAGCGGCAGCGGCGGAACGTCGAGGAGCTGATCGCGATCAGCCCCGCAGACGGCCTCGTGGCCGGCATCGGCGCGATCAACGGCGCGATGTTCCCGGCCGACCGGGCGCGCTGCATGGTGATGGCCTACGACTTCACCGTGTTCGCCGGCACCCAGGGCTGGATGAACCACAAGAAGAAGGACCGCCTGCTCGAGCTCGCCGAGCGCCTGAAGCTGCCGATCGTCGTGTTCGGCGAGGGCGGCGGCGGCCGTCCCGGCGAGACGGACGGCCTCTCCATCCATGGTCTGGATACGCCCAGTTTCTCGCGCTTTGCCAAGCTCAGCGGGAAGGTGCCGCTGGTCGCCGTGGTCGCGGGCCGGTGCTTCGCCGGCAATGCCGCCCTGGTGGGATGCTGCGACGTCATCATCGCGACGCGGGATTCAAACCTTGGCATGGGCGGCCCCGCCATGATCGAAGGCGGCGGGCTCGGCCGCTTCAAGCCGGAGGATATCGGTCCCGTCGACGTCCAGAGTGCCAACGGCGTCGTCGACATCGTCGTCGAGGACGAGGAGGAAGCGGTCGAGGCGACCAAGAGATATCTGTCCTACTTCCAGGGACCGGTCGCGTCGTGGGACTGTGCCGACCAGCGCGAGCTCCGCTGGATCATTCCGGAGAATCGCCGCCGCAGCTACGACATCCGCGAGGCGATCGCCCTGCTGGCCGACGAGGGTTCCGTGCTCGAACTGCGCCGTGGATTCGGGCCGGGCATGGTGACGGCACTGATCCGGATCGAGGGCCGGCCGATGGGCCTCATCGCCAACAATTCCTATCACCTCGGCGGCGCGATCGATGCGACGGCGGCCGAAAAGTCGGTCCAGATGATGCGGCTGTGCGATGCGTTCGGCCTGCCGATACTCAACCTCTGCGATACGCCCGGCTTCATGGTGGGACCGGACGCCGAGAAGGCCGGACAGGTGCGCCGTTCCTCGGCGATGTTCCTGACCGCGGCTGCGCTGAAGGTCCCGGTCTTCACCGTGGTGCTGCGCAAGGGATACGGCCTCGGCGCACAGTCCATGGCCGCGGGCGGCTTCCATTCGCCGGTCTTCACCGTCGCGTGGCCGACCGGTGAATTCGGCGGCATGGGCATCGAGGGCGCGGTTCGTCTCGGATACCGGCGGGAGATGGAAGCGATCTCCGATCCGGAGGAACGGCAGCGATTCTTCGAGAGCAAGACCGGCCATCTCTACGATGTCGGAAAGGCCGTGAACATGGCGGCGGCCATGGAGATCGACGCGGTGATCGATCCGGCCGCAACGCGATCCTGGATCATGCACGGGCTGAACGCGGTCCCAGCCGGCGGCCTCGCCTGACGGCTTCATCCCCGTATCGCATTGGCTTCCGTGCGCTGCGACGGAAGCGCTGACGGCGTCGTGCGCGCCGGTTTGAAATCCGGCTCAAGCGAACGATCGCCACGCAACGATACGTTGAGCCGATGCTCGCTGCGATTAGTCCATAGGGCTTAGTCTGAACTGCAGGCTGTCGAGGGACAGGCACCGAGTTCATGTTCATGGTTAAGAACCTCTTGCCCACGCAAATCCACGCGCAACATCAATAGGTCAGCTCAAGGCCTGGATCGCAATCAAGCGTGCTGCACCGCATGCAGGACGCAAAGTCAGACGGGAGCCAGTTCCATGCCCGATGTCCGAATCCAGATCGCCGCGATCCTGCTGGCTGCAGTCGTGTTGAGTCCGGCGGCAAGGGCGGCGGGCTTCCTCCAGCCGCAGCAACAGCAGCCGTCCGCGATGTCGGCACACGCCATGATCCCGAGGAAGCAGGCGGCGGTGCGACCGGCCAAGCCGGCAACGCATCGGCTGATGATCCAGGTCAACCAGAACGACCCGGCCGTGATGAATCTCGCGCTCAACAACGCCACCAACGTGCTCGATTATTACCGCAAGAAGGGTGAGGAGGCGGACGTCGAGATCGTCGCCTTCGGTCCAGGCCTGAACATGCTGCGCAAGGATACGACCCCCGTCGCTGACCGCATTCACGCCATGTCGGACCTCGCATTCCCCAACAAGATCCGCTTCGCCGCGTGCGGGGTCACCAGGGAAGCGATGGAGAAGAAGGAAGGCAAGTCGCTCGAAATGGTGCCCGAGGCCTCCATGGTTCCCTCGGGAGTCGTGCACATGATGGAGTTGCAGGAGAAGGGCTGGAGCTACGTCCGGCCGTAGACAGGCAACCGACGGGAGGCCGCCACGATGCGCAAATTGCTGCTGTTCATGCTGGCTCTGTCGCTGCTCGCGCTGCCCGCTTCCGCGCAAAATGCCGGCAAATCCGGCGATCAGAAACGATATGCCGAGCCGGCGACGTCGGCGACCACGCGCAGCGGCCGCGCCGCGCGGGCCGGCCAGTTGCGCGGCGCCGAGGAGGACGTGAGGGATCGCGTCAATGCGGGCACGGTCGGCCTTGCCGCCGGGCTCTTGGAGGGTGCGCCGCTCCGCTTCGCCACCGAACTCGCGCGCGTCGTCAACGACGGCGGAAAGGTGCACGTGCTCCCGATCGTGACGCGCGGCCCGACCGAGAACGTCAACGACCTGCTCTATCTCAAGGGCATCGACATCGCGATCATCAACAGCGACTCGCTCGACGAGTACCGTGCGCAGGTCCCGGAGATCGGAAGCCGCATCGTCCATGTGATGAACCTGTTCCCGTCCGAGCTGCACGTCTTCGTGCGCCCCGAGATCAAGTCGCTCGCGGACCTCGCGGGCAAGAAGGTGAATTTCAACACGCAGGGCACCGCGGCCGCCTATTCGGGGCCGCTGATCTTCAGCCGCCTCGGCATCGAGGTGGACAAGACGTTCGTGCCGCATCCGGTCGCGCTGGAGCAGATGCGAAAGGGCGAGATGGCGGCCGTCGTCTTCGTCACGTCGAAGCCGGTGGACGCATTCGTCAAGCGCAAATGGGACGAAGGCTTCAAGTTCCTGCCGGTGCCGTTTGGTCCCGGCCTTGCGGATTATTACGTGCCGGCCACGCTCACATCGGCCGACTATCCCGCGCTGGTCCCGGCGGGGCAAACCATCGAGACGATCGCGGTGCCGACCGTCCTCGTCGCCTACAATTGGAGTCCCGGCATGCCGCGCTATGACCGCGTCACGGCCTTCGTGAACGAGCTGTTCGGCAAGCTCGACGAGTTGCGCTCGACCGGCTTCGATCCGAAATGGAAGGAGGCCAACCCGACCGCCAGCGTGCCCGGACTGCAGCGCCTGAAGGCGGCCGAGGCCTGGCAGGATCCCAAGACGGCCAACCGGGCGCAGCGTCCATGAGGCTTGCCGCCATCCTGCTCGCCAGCCTCGGGATCGCGGAAGCGCACGGTCAATCCGCTTCCAGTACGCTCAAGGGCCTGGACGAATGCCTGTCCCAGGCGCGCACGGCTGAAGTCACCTGCGATCAGGCCGACAGCGACACCTCGACCCGTCTCGCATGCAGGTTGAGGGTGCACACCACCGAGAAGGAGTGCCTCGACAACCTCTTCGCCAGCAGAGACGAGGCCAAACTGCCGGGTGATACACCCGCCAAGACGCGGCCCCGTCCGCCGGTGCTGCCGTCCCCGCCGCCGTCGCAGGCGTCGCCCTCATCACCGCCTCCGGCATCGCCGTCGGTCGCGTCGCCCGCGCCGCCGCCGGTGTTGCCGTCCCCGCCTCCATCGCTGGCATCGCCCGCGCCGTCGTCATCGCCGGTGCTGCCGTCCCCGCCGCCATCGCTGGCGTCGCCCGCACCGTCGTCATCTCCGGCGCCGCGGTCACCGCCGCCGTCGCTGGCCTCGCCCGCGCCGTCGTCATCGCCGGTATTGCCGTCGCCGCCGCCGTTGCTGGCATCACCCGCACCGTCGTCGCAGCCGGTGTTGCCGTCTCCGCCGCCGTCGCTGGCCTCGCCCGCACCGTCGTCGCAGCCGGTGTTGCCGTCCCCGCCGCCGTCGCTGGCATCGCCTGCACCGTCGTCGTCGCCGGTGTTGCCGTCCCCGCCGCCGTTACTGGCGTCGCCCGCACCGTCGCCACCGGCGGTGTTGCCGTCGCCGCCGCCGTCGCTGGCTTCGCCAGCACCGTCGTTGCAGCCGGTGTTGCCGTCACCGCCGCCGGCACTGGCCTCGCCGGCACCGCCGCGGCCATCGGTGTCTCCATCGCCACCACCAGCGACCAAACCACCGCCAGTGGTGACACAGCAGCGCAATCGGGACGATGCGACCGCGGCCCTGTCCGCCGGCACCGGTTGGCTCGTCAGCGAGACTTCGTCTCCGAGGGATTTCTCTCCACTTTTCGTGGCCAAGCTGCATGCGCTTCCACCGGTCGCGGCCGATGCGCCCGAGATGCTGGTGCTGCGCTGCCGGAACCAGCGAACCGAGCTGTCGCTCGGCGTCAACGGCATCTGGCGTGCCCTGCGCGGCGGCGACGTCGAGGTCATGATCTCGCCCGATCAGTCGACCACGCGGCCGATGCGGTGGCGATTGGCGGCAGATGGTCATACCGCCGCGATGTCCGAGGATCCCGTCGATCTGGTGCGCGCGCTCGACGGCGGCAGGAGATCGATCTCCGTGACCGACGGCGCGGGGCGGAACGTCACCTCGATCTTCGACTTCGCCGGCATCGAGGCCGTCCGTGCCAAGCTGGCAAATGCCTGCCGCTGGCCGAACACGACGCTGGAATCGCGGGGACGGTGACGCCGTCGATCGTCCCGGGAGAAGTGCCTGCGTCGTGCTCGTCTGGCCCAAATTTCTAATATATTAGCCCCTCATTCCCGGCACGTGCCGCGTCCCCCGCTAAGCTCTTCCAGCAGGTGCGGCCGGTTGCCGGACGAGGTTCGGATGAAGGCCATGGACCAGCAGAAACTCGACCGCGCGATCGGTCGCCGCCTGAAGACCCTGAGGACGCATGCCGGCATGACGCTGAATGAACTTGCTGCGCGCTCCGGCGTGAGCCGGGCCATGATCGGGCGGGTGGAGCGGGCGCAGAGCAGTGCGACGGCCGCGCTGCTCGGCAAGCTCTGCGCGGCGCTCGACGTGTCGCTGAGCGATGTCGTCGCGCTGACCGAGAAGCCGCCCGAGCGTCTGGTTCGGCTTGCCGACCAGCCGCATTGGCGCGATCCAGAAAGCGGCTACCGCCGCCGCCATGCCTCGCCGACCGATGCGGCGAGCGGCATCGAGATCATCGTCGTCGACCTGCCGGCCGGGGCGCGGGTGCCGTACAGCCCCTGGGGCCGCAACGCCTTCACGCAGCAACTGCTGATGCTCGAGGGCGCGGTCGCCGTGCATATCGATGCCAAGACGGTGCGCCTGCGCGAAGGCGACTGCCTCGACTTCGACGTCATGCGTTCGGTGATCTTCGAGAACGAAACCAAACTTGATGCGCGCTACATCATCATCGTGCGGCGCGGCACGTCTTACGGGAAAATGTGATGTCACTGATCGTGCGCGATGCGACGCTGGAGGATGCCTCCGCCATCCTCGCCATCTACAACCACGCGGCGCTCAACACCACGGCGGTGTGGACCGACAGCCCCGCCGACCTCGGCTCGCGCCGCGACTGGATTCTGGCCCGGCAGCAGGCCGGATATCCCGTTCTGGTCGCGGTGAAGGGGGCGGATGTCGCCGGCTTCGCCTCGTTCGGCGATTTCCGTCCCTGGCCCGGTTACCGCCACACCGTCGAGAATTCGGTCTATGTCGACGAGCGGCACCACAGGTCCGGCGTCGGCCGCAACCTCGTCGCGGCGCTGATCGCGCGCGCGTCCACGCTCGACAAGCACGTCATGATCGCCGCGATCGAGGCCGCCAACACCGCATCGATCGCGCTGCACGCCTCGCTCGGCTTTGCCGAGGTCGGCCGCATGCCGGAAGTCGGCTGCAAGTTCGGCCGCTGGCTCGATCTTGTTCTCATGCAGAAGCGGCTCGACAGCCGGGTCAGGCCCTGAGGTGAAGCCATGACCATGCAGATCCGCCCTGGCGACACCTATGATCCGCGCGTGATCGCGCTGCTCGACCATCACGTCACGACCGCGCGGGCACAGACCGCACCCGGCAGCGCGCACGCGCTCGATCTCTCCGGGCTTCGCGCCCCCGAGATCGCGTTCTGGACCGGCTGGGACGGCGAGGCGCTGGTCGCCACCGGCGCGCTGAAGATGCTTTCGGCCGGCCACGGCGAGGTGAAGTCGATGCACACGGTGCAGACGGCGCGCCGGCGCGGTTTTGCCGGCCAGATGCTCGGCCATATCGTCGCAGCCGCCCGCGCGCGGGGCTTGGCACGCCTCAGCCTCGAGACCGGATCGTCGGACTATTTCAAGCCCGCATGCGCGCTCTACCGCGCGCACGGCTTCGTCGATTGCGCCCCGTTCGAAGGCTATGTCGAAGATCCCAACAGCCTGTTCCTGACGCTCGAGCTCAGCGGTCGCTGAGCGACCGGCCTTTCCCAGCCGTCATGGCCGGGCTTGTCCCGGCCATCCACGAACTTTCATCTTCGGCACGAACAACGTTGATGCCCGGGACAAGCCCGGGCATGACGGGTTATGGTCGCGCCGGGAATGACGCGAACAGGGATCAAGGGAATGAAACGCGCGCGGCTCGCGAATGGGCTCGACGTCACGGCGATCGGCCTCGGGACGGCACCTCTCGGCGGATTGTTTGCACCGGTCAGTGATGCCGATGCCGAAGCGACCATCGAACGCGCCTGGTCGCTCGGTGTTCGCTTCTTCGATACCGCGCCGCTCTACGGCTTCGGTCTGGCCGAGCGGCGGCTCGGCGCTTTCCTGCGGCAGCAGCCGCGCGACTCCTACGTTATCTCCACCAAGGTCGGCCGTCTCCTTCGCGCCCCTGAAGGCATGGCCGCCGAGGACGACCACTACAAGAGCGGGCAGCGCGAGCGGCCGGTGTTCGATTTCAGCCATGACGGCGTGATGCGTTCGGTGGAGGAGAGCCTCGTGCGCCTCGGGCTCGACCGCGTCGACGTCCTGCTCGTGCACGATCCGGACGATCATTATGACGACGCCGTTGCCGGCGCTTTCCGCGCGCTGCAGCGCCTGCGCGCCGACGGCACGGTGAAGGCGATCGGCGCCGGCATGAACCAGTCGGAGATGCCGGTCCGCTTCGCCGAGGCCGTTCCGGTCGATTGCTTCCTGCTTGCCGGCCGCTACACGCTGCTCGACCAGGGCGCGCTCGACGCGCTGTTTCCGGTTTGCGCGGCGAACAACATCGGCATCCTGCTCGGTGGCCTCTACAACAGCGGTATCCTCGCCAATCCGCACGCGGGTGCGAAGTTCGACTATCAGGACGCCGATGCGGCGCTGATCGCGCGGGCGCACGAGCTCGACGGGCTCTGCCGCAGGCACGGAACGGAGCTGAAGGCCGCCGCGCTGCAGTTCTGCATGGCCCATCCGGTCGTGACGGTCGCCGTGATGGGCGCGCGCAATGCCGCCGAGATCGCCGACAACATCGCGATGTCCGAGCAGGCGGTGCCGCCGGCCTTCTGGCAGGAGCTGCGCGCCCGAGGGCTTGTCGACGCGCGGGCGCCGCTGCCGGGCGGAGTGTAAGCCATGATCATCGACGGCCATCAGCATTTCTGGGATCCGGCGCGCGCCGACTATCCCTGGATGAATGCCCCCGAACTCGCGCCGATCCGGCGTGCATTCGGCCCCGCCGATCTTGCGCCGCTTTTGAAGGAGAACGGCATCGACGCGAGCATCGTGGTGCAATGCCGCTCGGCGATCGAGGAGACCGAGGAGTTCCTGCGCGTCGCAAGCGTGACGCCCTCCGTGATCGGCGTGGTCGGCTGGGCCGACCTGATCGACGATGCGCTCGGCAATACGCTCGACCGGCTGCGCGCGTTGCCGGGCGGCGGCAAGCTTGTCGGCCTTCGCCATCAGGTCCATGACGAGGCCGATCCGGACTGGCTGCTGCGCGCGGACGTCAAGCGCGGGCTTGCAACGGTGTTCGACCGTGGTCTCACCTACGACCTTCTTGTCCGCACCCGCGAATTGCCTGCCGCGATCGCGACCGCAAAAGCCTTTCCGGAAGGCCGCTTCGTGCTCGACCACGCGGCAAAACCGCCGATCGCCGATGGCGGCAGCGCCGAATGGTTCGACCGCATCGCGGCGCTTGCGGCCCACGGCAATGTCTGGTGCAAGGTTTCGGGTCTCGCGACGGAGGCGACATGGAGCGATTGGGACGCGGAGCGGCTGTTTCCGTTCGTCCAGCACGTCGCGAACTGCTTCGGCGAAGATCGCCTGATTTTTGGCTCGGACTGGCCGGTGTGCCTGCTGGCCGGGAGCTACGGCGAGATCAAGGGCGCGCTGGACGCGTGCCTGGCGCAGCTTGGCCCAACCGTGCGGCAGAAGGCGTTCGGGGCGAATGCGCAAGCTGCGTATCGGTTGGTGGCTGCTTGAGATGCAGCTTTCTCCTTCCTTCTCCCCTTGCAAGAGAAGTGGCGCGACGCGCCGGATGAGGGGTTGCTTCGGCGAGCGCAACTGCAGAGATCAATGCTTGGGAGATAGACCCCTCACCCTATGAGTCGCGTCTGCGAGCGGAGATGCCCTCTCCCGCAAGGGGAGAGGGCGCAGCAACCGGCAGTCCTCCTCACGCGCCCGCAGGCACCTGATCCAGGAATCCCGTGATGCTCTTGATGCGGCCGTCCTTGAGGAGGGCGAAATCCGTCCCCTTGATCGGACTGTCGACACCGTCGGGACCGAGCCCCCAGGAGAAGCGCACGTTGTCGCCATGACCGTTGGGCTCGCCGATCAGCTTGAACCTGAAATCGGGGAAACGCTCCTGCACGCCGGCGATCAGCGCGTCGATGCCGTCCCGGCCGTCGCCCTTCATGAGGGGATCGACATAGCTCGCATCCGTCGTCCAGTGCTCGCTCAGCAATTCGCGCCGGCGGCCGGCCGCACGTTCGTTCCAGAGCTCGATGTAGCGGCGGGCGATGGTGACGTGGTCGGTCATGGTGCTCTCCTTCGATGGCGCCGGGTTCGGCTGTCCCCGACTATCGAAGCTTCGCGCGCGCCGATCGATTACCTCGGAGATCATGCGGCCACAAAAAAATGAAGCGCGATGGTGGTCCCATCGCGCTTCATTCCGTACGACTTCCGCGAAATTACTTTGCCGCGGTCACCATGATCTCGACCGTGTACTGCGGACCCGCGAGCTTCGCCTCGACGGTGGCGCGCGCCGGGGTGTTGCCGGGCGAAACCCAGGCGTCCCACACCGCGTTCATCTCGCCGAACGTCTTCATGTCGGTGATGTAGATCGTGGCCGAGAGCAGCTTCGACTTGTCGGTGCCGGCCTTGGCGAGGTGGCTGTCGATCGTCGCCAGGATGTCCTGGGTCTGCTTCGTCACGCTTTCACCGGCGGCATTGCTGGCGATGACACCGGCGAGGTAGACGGTGTTGCCGTGCACGACGACCTGGCTCATGCGCGGGCCGACTTCAAAACGTTGAACGCTCATTGGGATCTCCTGATGGAATGGCGGCCACTGTCTAGCGCAGCACTTCCGGCTCCGCCACCCCATACGCCCGCGACCCAGATGCTTGTCCGGACCGCTCTTGCGTGACCGCCGGGATCAGGGAAAGCGGCTGAAGAACGTCCAGATCGTCTCGGCACCGTCGATGTCGCCGTTCTGCGGCCCGAGCAGGCGCGCCGCGATCTTGGGGAAGCGGGCATCCGGAAACAGTCCGGGCATGCGATGGCCGCCCCCGTTGATGCGATAGAGCAAGACGTTGTGGCCGCTGGGGCAGCGCGAGGAGATCCGCGTGACGGTGGACTCGTCGGCGGAGGTCCGGTCGGGCAGGTCGGTCGATGCCGCGTCGTCCGCGTCGCAGCCGTTGAGCTTGCGCCAGAAGGCCACCGTGTCCGCGGTCGACCAGAACCCGTCTGCGGCAAAATAGCTCGATCCGCGTCCGCCCTCGTACGGGACGAGCGGGTCGGCGGTGCCGTTCATGATCAGCATCGGCAGCGGCCGCGATGGATGGCACGTGACGGCGGCTTCGTCGGTGAGATTCATGATCACGCTTGCGCCGGCCGCAAACAGATCGGCGCGTGCGCAGACCAGCGTCATCGTCATGGCGCCGCCATTGGAGACGCCCGTGACGTAGACGCGTTTGGCATCCGCCGTGCCGTCAGCCACGAGTTTCTCGACCAGCTTTGAGATGAACGCGACATCGTCGGTGCCCGGGGGCGGTCCGCGCAGTTCGGGGCCGGCTTTCGTCCTCGCATCGGCCCATGCATGGTTGAGGCCGTCGGGAAACACCACGGCAAAACCTTCGCGCCTGGCGGCCTGCGGCCACGCCGTCCGGGAGATCATGTCGGCGCCCCGCTGGGTCTTGCCGTGGAGCACGACGACCAGAGGCGCAGGCTTCCTGGGCGGCAGTTGCGCGGTGTAGGAGCGCATCATGCCGTTGACGTCGATCGTGTCGGCGGACGCGGCCGGAGCTGCCGCGAGGAGGGTCACGAGCGCCCCGATCTGCATTCGCCGCCGCATGTCTAGCCCACCGCCTTTGCCGCCGCGCGGCCTGCGTTGCGGCCCGAGAACAGGCAGCCGCCGAGAAACGTGCCTTCCAGAGAGCGATAGCCGTGCACGCCGCCGCCGCCGAAGCCCGCGGCTTCTCCGGCCGCATAGAGGCCGGGAATGATCTGGCCGCTCTCTCCGAACACCCGCGAATCGAGGTCGGTCTCGAAGCCGCCCAGCGTCTTGCGCGTGAGGATGTTGAGTTTGACCGCGATCAGCGGGCCATGCGCGGGGTCGAGGATGCGATGCGGGGAGGCGGTGCGGATCAGCTTGTCGCCGATATAGCGGCGCGCATTGTGAATGTTCATCACCTGCGCGTCCTTGACGTAGGCGTTGGCGATCTCGCGGTCGCGGGCCTCGATCTGCATCTTCAGATAATCCAGTTTGAGCAGGTCGCTGCCGGCGAGCTTGTTCATCGCGGCAACGAGATCGTCGAGCTTGTCGCGCACGATGAAGTCGATACCATGGCTCTTGAACGCCTCCACGGGGGCAGGCGCGCCCTTGTTGGTGGCGCGGCGCAGCGTCATGCGCCAGCTCTTTCCGGTGAGATCGGGATTCTGCTCCGATCCCGACAGCGCGAACTCCTTCTTGATGATGCTCTGGGTCAGGATGAACCAGGAATAATCGTAGCCGGTCGACATGATGTATTTGAGCTGGCCGAGCGTATCGGAGCCCGGAAACAGCGGCGCCGGAAGCCGCGTGCCCGTCGCGTCGAACCACATCGAGGAAGGACCGGGCAGGATGCGGATGCCGTGGCGGGGCCAGATCGGCGACCAGTTCTGGATGCCTTCGACATAATGCCACATGCGGTCGCGGTTGATCAGCCGCGCACCGGCTTTCTCGGTGATGCCGATCATGCGGCCGTCGACATGTTCGGGCACGCCGGAGATCATGAATTTCGGCGGCTCGCCGAGGCGCTTCGGCCAGTTCTGCCGCACCAGCTCGTGATTGCCGCCGATGCCGCCGGAGGCAACGATCACGGCCTGTGCCTTCAGCGCAAACGCGCCGGTGACGTTGCGCGACGAACTCCTGCCGCGCTCCACATTGTCCGGTGCGAGGATCGCGCCGCTCACGCCATCGACAAGCCCGTTGGTGATGGACAGCGCGTCGACGCGGTGGCGAAACTTGAAGGTCAGCCGGCCGCTTTTGGCGGCTTCGCGCGCACGGCGCTCGAACGGCTCGACGATGCCCGGCCCGGTGCCCCAGGTGACGTGAAAGCGCGGCACCGAATTGCCGTGGCCCATCGCGTCATAGCCGCCGCGCTCGGCCCAGCCGACCACGGGAAAGATGCGATGTCCCATCGCGCGCAGCCAGTCTCGCTTCTCGCCGGCGGCGAATGCCACATAGGCCTCCGCCCATTTGCGCGGCCAGAAATCCTCGTCGCGGTCGAAGCCGGCGGTGCCGAGCCAGTCCTGCATGGCGAGATCGAAGGAATCCTTGATGCCGAGCCGGCGCTGCTCCGGCGAATCGACCAGAAACAATCCGCCGAACGACCAGAACGCCTGGCCGCCGAGCGACTGCTCGCCTTCCTGATCGACGACGACCACGCGCTTGCCGGCATCCGCGATTTCGGTTGCGGCCACCAGTCCGGACAATCCGGCACCGACGACGATCACATCAGCTTCTTCAGTCAACAGGCCAGTCATGAGTTCCCCCCTGTAGTTGCCCGGATTGAAGCCAGCGGTTGCAACTGAGATCAAGAGTGTGGCGCGTAAGACAACATTAACTTGTTCCACTTCGGGATGGAGACCGGCCGAGTGCAGCGCGGACGCAACACTGGATTTGAATTTGTTTTGATCGAGCCGGTGCGCCTAGACAAAACCGCAGAGTCGACAGACGCTAGCCGCGCATCACCACCTGACACGCAGATTCGAAAACGACCGGGGCGGGGGACCATGAAGTTTCTGACGGGGTTGCTTGCGGCGGTTCTGCTGATCGTGGGCATGGGGGCCTCTCACGCAGTGGTCCGGATCGCGGATGATCGCGGCGGCCGGATCGGAACCTACGTCGACAAGTATCAGGACCTGCGTCAATCGGGCGATACCGTCATCATCGACGGTCTCTGCGCCTCGGCCTGCACCATCGTCCTCGGCGCCATCCCGCGCGACCGCATCTGCGTCACCTCGCACGCGATGCTCGGCTTCCACGCTGCCTGGGACTTCGGCAGCAACGGCCGCGCCGTGACCAATCCCGAAGCGACCCAGATGCTCTACGCGATGTATCCGTCGCAGGTGAAGCGATGGATCGCGCAGCGCGGTGGCCTCACCCCGCACATGATCTTCCTCAGGGGCAAGCAGCTTCAGGCCATGTACAAGCCCTGCTACCTCGACGCCCAGGCCTCGGCGATCAAGCCGTCGTCGCGGTAAGCCCGTGCTCCATCGATATCCCGCCGTCTAACGCCGCAAATGCGGTGCGCGCCCTCTCCCGCCTGCGGGGAGAGCGATCGCATATGAGGCGCGCGTCATAGGCGCACCGAAGTTTCAGCGGCGTCCTGGCGGGGACAAGCCCCGGGCGTGACCACCTCTGGCAAAACTCTCAATGAGATTGCCGTGCCGGCGGGAGAGGGCGAAGGTCCGCCATCATCACCACGTGATCCCGGCTCCATCCGCTGCGCTTGCCGGGCCGCCCGCCAGCGCCTATTTGGAAGGCAGGGAACCGCGCTCACTGCCCTGATCATCGTGATGGCCCAACCACTGCACCCAACGCGTCCGTTACAGGACAATTCGTCCACTGCCGGCCGGACATCGTCCGTGCTGCTGTTGGCCGGTGCTGGTTTCGGCGGGCTCGTCGTGATCGGTGCATTCGCACTCTGGTTCCACTACGGCACTCAGGTGTTCTTCGAAATGATCAGGACCGGCTTCTCCGCCTGCTTCTGACCCCGCGACAGGAAATTCTCCGCCAATGAGCTCCGCCACCCGCCCGCTGGTGATTGCAACAGCCTTCGCCGCAAGCCTCGTCGTCGGTCTCCTGATCATGTTCTGGGCCATGGGCGGGGTGAGCAAGGTGGCCCAGCCCGCCGCGGTCGGCGGCCCGTTCCAGCTCACCGACCAGAACGGCAAGACCGTCACCGAGAAGAGCCTCAAGGGCAAGCCGACCCTGATCTTCTTCGGCTACACCCACTGCCCCGACGTCTGCCCGACCTCGCTGTTCGAGATCTCGGAAGTGCTGCGCGCGATGGGCACGGATGCCGACAAGGTCAACGCCTATTTCATCTCGGTCGATCCCGAGCGCGACACGCCGGCGACGATGAAGGACTACCTCTCGAGCTTCGATCCGCATCTCGAGGGGCTGAGCGGCGACCCCGCCGAAACCGCCAAGGTGATCACGTCCTACCGGGTCTATGCCAAGAAGGTGCCGACCAAGGACGGCGACTACACCATGGACCACACCGCGTTGATCTATCTGATGGACCGTGACGGCCGTTTCGTCTCCCCGTTCAACCTGAAGCGGGCGCCGGAAGAGGCGGCCACCGAGTTGAAGCGGTATCTCTGAGGGTTACCTTCCCCGCTTGCGGGAGAGGTCGCGCCCGAGGCGCGGGCGTGGGCTCTGTCCGCCCAGTGAGTGTCCCGATGTGGAGATACCTCCCCCCGCAAGCAGGGGCGCACCTTCATGGCGGCCATAATCGGCGCTCGCGTTCCCGGCGGGATGGTCTATAAGGCCCTCCGATCCCAATGAAATTCGTTCATTTCCCGCTGATGGTCTCATCGCGACAGGCAAGATTGCCCCTCACCATGCGCCGCGCCCTGCTCGGGCTGGCGGCCGGTGCGTGCCTGCTCGCCGGTCTGTCCGGCGCCCTTGCGCAGGCCCCGGCGAAGCAGCCTCCGGCGGCACCGCAGGCGCCGGCCCCGGCCCAAGCCGTCCCTCAGGTCGCCCCTCAAGCCGCCGCTCAAGCCACCCCACGGGCAGCGCCGCAGGCCGTGCCCGGCTTCTGGGATCCGCGCCGTCGCCCGGAGCGGCCGGACCTGTCCCGCCTGACCGTGATCCGCTTCCTGACCGAGACAGACTATCCGCCGTTCAACTACACCGGCGCGGACGGCAATCCGGCCGGCTTCAACGTCGATCTCGCCCGCGCGCTGTGCGAGGAGATCAAGATCACCTGCACCGTGCAGATGCGCCGCTTCGAAACGCTGGTCGATGCGCTCACCTCCAACCGGGGCGATGCCATCATCGCCTCGATGGCGGTGAGTCCGCAGCTACGCGCGCGCGTCGACTTCACCGATCCCTATTATCGCGTGCCGGCGCGCTTCGCGTCGCGCAAGGACGCGGTGCTGCCGGAGATCCGCCCCGAATATCTCGAGGGGAAAAAGGTCGGCGTGATCGCCGGCTCGGCGCACGAGGCCTATCTGAAGGCGATGTTCACCGACGCCGAGCTGCACGGCTATCCCAACGACGATGCCCTGCGTGCCGCCCTGCGCAAGGGCGAGGTCGACCTGATCTTCGGCGACGCCATCTCGCTCGCGTTCTGGATCAACGGCACGGATTCGGGCGATTGCTGCGCCTTCTCCGGCGGCCCCTTCGTCGAGAGCCGTTTCTTCGGCGAGGGCGTCGGCATCGCCGTGCGCAAGGGCAACGACGTGCTGCGCCAGGCCCTGAACTGGGCGCTGTTCCGCGTCTGGGAAAAAGGCCGCTACACCGATCTGTGGCTGCGCTATTTCTCGGTGAGCCCGTTCTAGTTTCTTCGCCTCTCTCCGCGAGCGGGGAGAGGCCGGAATTTGCGAGAGCAAATTCCGCGTGAGGGGGACTCTCGGCGAGTCCAACTCATACCGTGATCGCGGAAGCAGCCGCTCACCCCAACCCTCTCCCCGTCAGAACGGGGCGAGGGAGCAAGTGTGGTGATGGTCGCCCCAACTTTTGCATTCTGCCCGGAAATCGCTATTTTCCGCGGCCCGGAGGCCCTTAATGTCTGTCATCGATCTCGCCGCCAACCCGAGCGATCTTCGCGCGCTCGCCGAACAATCCAACGCCTGGCCGTTCGAGCAGGCGAAGGCCATCGTCGCGCGCCTGAAGAAAAGCCCGAAGGACGAGGTGTTGTTCGAGACCGGCTACGGCCCGTCCGGCCTGCCGCATATCGGCACGTTCGGCGAGGTCGCGCGCACCTCGATGGTGCGCCATGCTTTCCGCGTGCTGACCGAGGACAAGGTCAAGACGCGCCTCCTGGCGTTCTCCGACGACATGGACGGACTGCGCAAGGTGCCGGACAACGTGCCGAACAAGGATCTTCTGGCGCAATATCTGGGACGGCCGCTCACGGCGGTGCCCGATCCGTTCTCCAACGAATATCCATCGTTCGGCGCCGCGAACAACGCGCGCCTGCGCGCCTTCCTCGATCATTTCGGCTTCGACTACGAATTCGCGAGCTCGACCGAATATTACAAGTCGGGCCGTTTCGACGCGACGCTGCTGAAGATGCTCGCCGCCTACGACAAGATCATGGCGATCATCCTGCCGACGCTCGGACCGGATCGCCGCGCGACCTATTCGCCGTTCCTGCCGATCAGCAGGACCACCGGCGTCGTGCTCCAGGTGCCGATGATCCGTCGCGACGTCGCCGCGGGCACGGTGACCTATGTCGATCCCGACAGCGGCGAGGAAGTCGAGACGCCGGTGACCGGCGGCAACGTCAAGTGCCAGTGGAAGGCCGACTGGGCGATGCGCTGGGTCGCGCTCGGCGTCGACTACGAAATGGCAGGCAAGGACCTGATCGACTCCGTGAAGCTGTCCGGTGCGATCGCCAGGGCGCTCGGCGGCACGCCGCCCGAAGGCTTCAACTACGAGCTCTTCCTCGACGAGAAGGGCCAGAAGATCTCGAAGTCGAAGGGCAACGGTCTCACCATCGACGAATGGCTGCGCTACGCTTCGCCGGAATCGCTGTCGCTGTTCATGTATCGCGAGCCGAAGGCGGCCAAGCGGCTCTATTTCGACGTCATCCCGCGCAACGTCGACGACTACCAGCAGTTCTCCGACGGCTTCCCGAAGCAGGACGGCAAACAGCAGCTCGGCAATCCGGTCTGGCACATCCACAACGGCAATCCGCCCAGGGGCGACATGCCCGTCACCTTCCAGCTGCTGCTGACCCTGGTGTCGTCGTCGAATGCGGAGAATGCCGAGACGCTGTGGGGCTTCATCGGCCGCTATCGTCCCGGCGTGTCGCCGCAGACGCATCCCAAGCTGGATGCGATGGTCGGCTACGCCATCAATTATTATCGCGACTTCGTGGCGCCGACGAAGCAGTTCCGCGTGCCTTCGGAGACCGAGCGCGCCGCGCTGCAGGATCTGCGCGATGCGCTGTCGCAGCTGCCGCAGGACGCCTCCGCCGAAGACATCCAGAACGTGGTCTACGAGATCGGCCGCCGCGAGCCGTTCCTCGATGAGGTCAAGAAGGGCAAGGACGGCCGTCCGGGCGTGACGCTCGACTGGTTCAACATGCTCTACCAGGTGCTGCTGGGTCAGGAGAAAGGCCCGCGCTTCGGCTCCTTCGTCGCGGTGTACGGCATCCAGAACGCCGTCAACATGATCGACGGCGCCCTGGCGCGGAGCGCGTAAGGCGCGCCGTCGGGACGACAGCGCGTGTGTGTCGGCTGCTGAACGCCGTTCACTGGCTCGCCCACACGATCCGCGCGATCCAGGCCACGTCGCTTGCCGCGATGGTCCGTTCGGATTGCGTGGTATCGAGCGGCTGCAGTTCCAGCACCTTGGCCGTGCGGCGGACCAGCGTCGTCACGGTCACCTCGCCCGTCGTGGTCTTCACCACCACGCGGTCGCCTTTCCGGATCGGCGCGCCCGGCGAGACCAGGATGACGTCGCCGTCGCGATAGGCCGGCGCGAGCGCCTCGCCGGAAATCTCCAGCGCGAAGGCGTGCTGGTCCTCGGCGGCCGGAAGCGCGATTTCCGTCCAGCCCTTACCGCTGGGAAAGCCGGCCTCGTCGAAATGGCCGCTCGCGCCCGCCAGCGCGAAGCCGAGCAGCGGCACCGAGCGCCCATCGCCGGTATCGTCCCCGGTCAGTTTCACGAAGGCCTCGAGCGAGGCGCCCGCGGCCGCGAGCGCCTTCGCGATCGATTCGGTCGAGGGCCAGCGCGCGCGGCCGTCGGACGTGATGCGCTTGGACTTGTTGAAGGTGGTGGGGTCGAGCCCGGCGCGCTTGGCAAGCCCCGACGGCGACAGCCCGGCGCGCGCCGCGAGCCGATCCAGCGCGCCCCAGATCTGGTCGTGGGTCAGCATCCTCTGCGCTTTGGCCTGTCTGACCATGGTGGTCCAGCCCGTCGCAACTCAGGAAAACTATCCTCAAATCAACCGGTTTTCCGTTTTTCGTGCAAGGGGCGGCGGCCAAAAGCGTTCTCGGCCGGCGCGGGGATCCGTTCGCGCCGAGAAAACGCGTCGAAACAAGGACCTGGAGCCCCGTTCCGGTTTCATCGGGAGGGAAAAGGCTCTAGGTCTTGAGTTCGGAAGGGGCCGCCTTTACGGTCGCGCGCGGGTTCGTCGCCGTCTCCAGGCGAAAAAACCCCAAGAGAGTCAAAGAGCTGACTCGAAGAGCAAACAGGGCTCCGTCAACGGTGGTCAAGATCTACAAAATCTGTCCGGCCTCGGCCTGGCGCGAGGCGGAACGGCAGGGCGTCTACCGGGGCAGCGCGGACGATGCGCGCGACGGCTTCATCCATTTCTCCACCGCGGCCCAGGTCCCCGAGACCTTGCGAAAGCATTTCTCCGGGCAGCGCGCGCTGTTCCTGGTCGAGGTTGACGGCGACGCGCTCGGCACTGGCCTGCGCTGGGAGCGCTCGCGCAACCAGGACCTGTTTCCCCACCTCTATGGCGAGCTCGATCTCGGCGCGGTGATCTCGGTGATGAACCTCAACGTCCGCTCCGACGGCGGTCACGACATTCCGGAGCTGCTGCCGTGATCCGTGCCTTCGACACGCTTTCGCTGCCCGTGCTGCGCTGGCTCGATCCGGAGGACGCGCACCGGCTGGCCATCCAGGGCCTGCGCTTCCTGCCGCCGGGCAAGCCGCGGCCCGACGATTCCAAGCTCGCGGTGCGCGCCTTCGGGCTCAACTTTCCCAATCCGATCGGCATGGCGGCGGGCTTCGACAAGAATGCCGAGGTGCCGGACCCGCTGCTGCGGCTCGGCTTCGGCTTCGTCGAGATCGGCTCGGTGACGCCGAAGCCGCAGGCGGGCAATCCACGGCCGCGGCTGTTTCGGCTCGAACGCGACGAGGCCGTGATCAATCGCATGGGCTTCAACAATGACGGTGCGGAAGCCGCGCTGCGGCGGCTCGCCGCGCGCGCGCAGAATGGCGGCATCGTCGGCGTCAATGTCGGCGCCAACAAGGATTCGCCGGACCGCGTTGCCGACTACGTCAAGCTGATCGAGACCTTTGCGCCGGTCGCCAGCTATTTCACCGTCAACGTGTCCTCGCCGAACACGCCGGGCCTGCGCAATCTGCAGGAAGGCGCGCTGCTCGACGAGCTCCTCGCCAAGGTGATCGACGCGCGCGAGCGGGTGCGCCAGAAGGCCGGCGATACGCCGGTGCTGCTGAAGATCGCGCCCGATCTCAGTCTCGCCCAGCTCGACGACATCGTGCAGGTCGCGCGCTCGCGCCGGGTCGACGGCATGATCGTGTCCAACACCACGATCGCGCGGCCGAGCACCCTGCGCGAGCAGATGCGCGCGAAGGAGCAGGGCGGCCTGTCGGGCCGGCCGCTGTTCCGCCTGTCGACGCGCATGGTCGCGGAGACCTATGTGCGCGTCGAAGGCGCATTCCCGCTGATCGGCGTCGGTGGTGTCGATTCCGGCGGTGCCGCGCTGACCAAGATCCGCGCCGGCGCGAGCCTGATCCAGCTCTATTCGTCGCTGGTCTACAAGGGCCTCGGCCTCGTCGACGAGATCAAGCGCGACCTCTCTTCCACGCTGTTGCGCACGGGACGGGATTCGCTCTCCGAGATCGTCGGCGCCGACGCCGCGACGCTCACCGCGGAAGACTGGCCGGGGCTGTAGTTTCTTCGCCTCTTCCCGCTAGCGGGAGGGAGACGGAAACGTCGCCCGGTACAGCGACGGATACCGCGCGCCCTGCAGGCCGCCGCGTGCGGCGTAGAAGGCGAGCAGGGCGCACCACAGCCCGGTATTTCCGAGCGATTGCAGCGCCCACCAGGTGCCGAGGAAGATCGCCAGCGAGGCGAGCATCAGGTTGCGCATCTCGCGGGCCCATGTCGCGCCGACAAAGATGCCGTCGAAGCCGAAGGCGAACACGCCGGGCACGGGCGCTGCCACGATGAACGGCAGGAATTCGCGCGCGGCACGACGGACGGCTTCGCTCGCGGTCATGAAATCGATCAGCGCCGGCCCGAACAGGGCGAACATGGCCGCGACCACCAGCGCGAAGCCGAGCCCCCACAGCAGCACCAGCCGGGTCGAATCGGCAAAGCCCTTGGCGTCCCGCCCGCCGAAGGTGCGGCCGCAGAGCTGCTGCGCCGCGTTGGCGAGGCCGTCGAGGAAGAAGGCGCTGACCAGCAGGAAATTGTTGAGCACGGAATTCGCGGCCAGCGTCACGTCGCCGGCGCGCGCGCCCTTGGCGGTGAAGAACAGGAACACCGTGATCAGCGCCGCGGTGCGGATCATGATGTCGGAGTTCACCGCGAGCAGCCGCATCAGCTTCGCCCGGTCGAACAGGCGGGCGCGGGGAACGGCAAAACCGCCGACGGCATGGCGCCGGCAGACGACGACGCCGAGCACGAAGCCGGTCGTCTCCGACAGCAGTGCCGCGATCGCAGCGCCCGCAATACCGGTGTCGTAGACCAGCACCAGCAGGATCGTCGCCGCCATGTTGATGAGGTTGATGACGACCTGGAGCGCGAGCGCCGAATTGGCGCGAGCCTGTCCGACCAGCCAGCCGAGGATGACGTAGTTGGCGAAGGCGAACGGCGAGGACCAGATCCGGATCATGAAATAGGTCTTGGCCGCGCGGGTCACGCCCTCGCTGCCGCCCATCAGGTCGAACAGCACGGACGCCAGCGGCAATTGCAGCGCGATCAGCGCGGTCCCGATCAGGCCCGCGACGATGAAGCCGCGCACCAGGATCACGGTCTGCTCGCGCGTCTCGCCGGCGCCGAGCGCCTGCGCGGTGAAGGCGAGCGTGCTCATGCGCAGGAAGCCGAACAGCCAGAACAGGCAGTCGAAGATGACGGAGGCCATCGCGACACCGCCGAGCAGCGCGGCATCGTCCAGCCGGCCGATCGCGGTGGTCGAGACCACGCCGATCAGCGGCGTGGTGAGGTTCGCGACCATCGCGGGTCCCGCGATGGCGAAGACCTGGCGGCTGCCGACGCTGGTGTGAACGGGTGCGTTCATGTCAGAACACGATCACCATGCCGTCTTCGGCGGCGAGATGCTCGATGTCGTCGAGGCGCGAGAGCATGTCGTCGCTCATATGGGTGAGGACGAGCCGCTTCGCGCCGATGTCGGGCAGGTGCTGTTCCAAGGTCTTCAGGCTGAGATGGTTCTTGACCACCTTCTCGTACATATAAGCCTCGGCGATGAAAAGGTCCGCGCCATGCGCCAGCGGAATGAGTGTCTCCGTCCATTCGGTGTCGGCACTGTAGGCGAGGGTGCGGCCCTCGGCCTCGATGCGATAGGCCAGGAAGGGACCTCCGGATTCGCCGTGCACGACCGGGTAGGGCGTCACCGTCGTCGTGCCGAAGCTCCGACGTTGTCGTGGCGCGAGTTCGACGACGGAGAGCTCGAAGCGCTGCTTCGTCCCGGAGGAATGCTCGAACAGTGCCTCCATCACCTGCTTCAGGCGCATCTCGATGCCTTGCGGCCCCGCGATCGTCAGCGGCTTCACGCGGCGCGAAAATTGCGCGTCGAGCAGGAAGAAGGGCAGGCCGGCGAAATGGTCGCCGTGGAAATGGGTGACCAGGATCAGGTCGATCTCGTTCCGGTCGATCTCCAGCCGCTTCAGCGCCGGCAGGGACGAAGCACCGCAGTCGATCAGGACGTTGGTCTCGCTGCCGCAGACGTGGAAGCAGGTGTTGAGCCTGCCGCCGGAACCGAAAGCGTCGCCGCAGCCGACAAAACGCAATTGCATCGGCTGCGCAACTCCTTAGAGCATGACCCGGAAAAGCGTGACGCGATTTCTCGGCGCGGTCACGCTCGACTGCATGTCAGCGGCCGCGGGGCGTGCCGAAGACGCGCGAGAGCAGCCAGATCGGGATCACGATGACGGCGCCGAGCAGGAAGTAACGCCACAGCCAGTTGACGGCGTCGAAGCCGAGATCCCAGAGCCGCTGGAACAGCAGGCGGATGCTGTAGATGATATTCCAGGGATCGAAGCCGATCGCAGCCAGCACGACGCCGACCAGAACCGACAGCAGGATCAGGCGAAACGCAACCGCCAGCGGCGAGCCGCCGAGAAAGCGGTTCAGGCCATCGCTGTGGCCGGCCGGCAAGTCTCTGACGTCGTTGGCCATCGCAAAACTCCTCGCGGGGATTCGCCCCGATTATAGGTCACGGCGGGGGACATGGGGAACCCGTTCCCGGCCGTCAATCGGCTTACGGCATTTTAATCCGGCAACCCGCCAAAAGCGAACCGGGCGGCAGGTCCCCGATGCGTCGCCGGAAAGCAACATCGGTAAGGTAAACGGGATTGTTCGTCGGCATGTGAACGGCCGTTAATTGCCCTTGGCGGCCCCGGGCTCCTATGAGGAGTGCGCGCGACGCCTGAGAGGTGTCGCGCAGGTCTGCGCTGGCCCGATGCTTTGACGGGCCAATTCCCTTGGGACCGCCGCCGGGGCCAATTCACGGTTCTCTGCGCATAGGCTGGCTGGCTTTGCGCTGGCCGGCGGCGGGACCATTTTTTTTGCCGGATCATGTCGCAGCCCCGGCCGCCTCCGTCTTCAACATCCGTTCCAGCGTATCCAGTCGGTCCGCCTCGCGCGGCGGCTTGTCCCAGCGCAGGCGGCTGATCCGGGGAAAGCGCATGGCGACGCCGGACTTGTGGCGCGGCGAGCGCTGCAGGCCCTCGAAGGCGACCTCCAGCACCAGGCCCTTGTCGGGTTCGTGCACAACATGGCGGACGGGGCCGAACTTCTCCGTGGTGTTGCGGCGGACGAAGCGGTCGATCTGCAACAGCTCCTCATCCGTGAAGCCGAAATAGGCCTTGCCGACCGGCACCAGCTCCTCGTCGCCGCCGGTCCCGGTCCAGACGCCGAACGTATAGTCGGAATAATAGGACGAGCGCTTGCCGTGGCCGCGCTGGGCATACATCAGCACGGCATCGATGATGTGCGGATCGCGCTTCCACTTCCACCATTGTCCCTTCGGCCGTCCCGGCAGATAGGGCGCTTCGCGCCGCTTCAGCATCACGCCCTCGACGGCATCGGCGTCCTCGCCGGCGCCGGCACCCGCGGGATCGGCGCGCGCGGCGGTGAGCGCGTCCCAGTCCGAGAACGGAACCGTCGGCGACAGATCGATGCGGGGATCGTCGAGTTTCTCGATGAAGGTTTCGAGCCGCGCGCGCCGCTCCGCGAACGGCAGCTCGCGCAGATCGTTCTCGTCGTCGCCAAGCAGATCGTAGGCGCGCAGATGGATCGGAAACTCCTTGATCAGTTTCGGCGAAACGATTTTGCGATTGAGGCGCTGCTGCAGGACGTTGAAGCTCTGCACCCGGCCGTCGCGCAGGATCAGGAGTTCGCCGTCGATCGCGCCGGGCAGGCGCAGCGACGGCACCAGATCCGGAAAGCTTCCCGTGATGTCCTCGCCGGTGCGCGAATAGAGCCGCGCCGTGATGTGTCCGCCTTCGTCGCTGCCGGCCACCGCCTGCACGCGGATGCCGTCCCATTTCCATTCGGCGATGTAGTCGGCCGGGTCGAGATTCCTGAAGTCTGTGTCTTCGATCGCGTGCGCCAGCATCACGGGCCGGAACGGCGCGGGATCGCGATTGACCGGCTTTTCGCCGCGGCCTTCCAGCCAGGCGAACAGGTCGAGATAGGGCGGTGTGAGGCCGGGCCAGATCAACTCGACCTCGTGCGGATCCTTGTCGCCGAGCGCGGCCGCGGCGGTCTTCGCCAGGCGCGCGGAGATGCCGATGCGAAGCGCGCCGGTGACGAGCTTCAGCAGCGCCCAGCGGCCGGTCTCGTCGAGCTCGTCGAGCCAGCGTTCGAGCTGCCGCGGCAACTCGGTCTTGCCGAGGGTGCGCAGGGTCGTGACGACTTCGGTCAACGTCGGCGGCGGCGGGTTGTTGTGGTTGCGAGCGTGGGAGGACTCAGTCGCCTCGCTGCCTGGATTTGTGCTCGTCGATTGCACAGAACTCCGCTGCGCTCCCTCCGCCCTTGCGGGGGAGGGTTGGCTCGGAAAAGATTCGTCGTCGTTCGCGCCCCGCCTTGGCCACATCAGCGCGACCGTTTCCGAGAGATCGCCGACGTAGTCGTAACTCAACCCGAACAGCACGGGATCGGTGCGCGAGGCGATCAGATCGCGGATCAGCGCGGGCTTGGCGTGCTTGAAGCTGAGCGCGCCGGTCAGCGCGGCAAGCGCGTAGCCGCGGTCGGGATCGCCGACCTCGCGGAAATAGCTGATGAGCAGCCGCAGCTTGTTGTTGCGGCCGGGCTCGTAGGCCAGGCGGTCCAGCAGCTCGGCGAAGCGGTTCATGCGTCCGCCTCGTCGGCCAGCGGTGTCTCGCTCTCCTCCTCGTCGCCATAGCCGACGAGATCGAGCGGCTGGGCCTGCAGGCCCTTGCTCTTGCACCAATGCACCAGCGCATCTTCCTGGCCGTGCGTGACCCAGATCTCGCCGGCGCCGGTCGCGGCGATGGTCGCGGTGAGGCCGTCCCAGTCGGCGTGGTCGGAAATCACCAGCGGCAGTTCGATGCCGCGCTGCCGGGCACGGGCGCGCACGCGCATCCAGCCGGAGGCGAATGCGGTGACGGGGTCGGGAAAGCGCCGCGTCCAGAGATCCGACGTGGCCGAGGGCGGCGCCAGCGTGATCGTGCCGGCGAGATCGGCCTTCTTCATCCCGCGTGCGGGGGCCAGCTCGCCGAGTTCGATGCCGCGGCTCTGGTAGTAATAGGTGATCTTCTCCATCGCGCCGTGAAGGTAGATCGGCGCGTCGTAGCCGCCCTGGCGCAGCAGGGCGATCACGCGCTGGGCCTTGCCGAGCGAGTAGGCGCCGACGAGATGGGCGCGCTCCGGAAACAGCGCCACTGAGGCCAGCAGCTTCTTCACCTCGTCGGCGGCATCGCCGTGCCGGAACACCGGAAGTCCGAAGGTCGCTTCGGTGATGAAGACGTCGCATGGCACGATCTCGAACGGCGTGCAGGTCGGATCGGGCGCGTCCTTGTAGTCGCCGGAGGCGACGATGCAGGTGCCGCCGGCCGTCACCGCGACCTGCGCGGAGCCCAGCACGTGGCCGGCCGGGTGGAATTTCACCCGAACGTCACCGAGCCGGATCTCCTCGCCATAGCGGATCGCCTGGGTCGCGCCGGCGAAATTCTCGCCATAGCGCAGCCGCATCATGTCGAGCGTTTCCTGCGTCGCCAGCACCGCACCGTGGCCGGCACGGGCATGGTCGGAATGGCCGTGGGTGATCACGGCCCGCTCGACCGGGCGCACGGGATCGATATGGAAGCCGCCGGGCTTGCAGCACAGGCCGGCGGCGACTGGCATCAGGATGTCTTGCGGACGCATGCCTGATATATAGGTTGCGCTACCGCGTCTTCGAGTCATCCATCCGTTTCGCTCCCTGGTTCCCGATGCCCCTGCGCCTGTTCCTGTCCTCCGGCGATCTCATGGCCGACCGCCGCTTCGAATTCGCGCGCGACCTCCAGCTCAAGGGCGATCTGCCCGCGGCCGCCGACCTGCTGGAGCAGGCGCTCGAGCTCGCGCCGGACTTCACGTCGGCCTGGTTCACGCTCGGCGAAATCCGCCAGCAACTCGGCGAGCGCGACAAGGCGATCGAAGCGTTCCGCAAAGCGCGCGATTCCGACCCCGGGGATCAGCATGGCGCCGGCCTGCATCTGATGCGGCTCGGCGATACCCAGCTCTCGGAAATGCCCAAGGCCTATGTGCAGGCCCTGTTCGATCAATACGCTCCGCGCTTCGAGCACGCGCTGATCCACGATCTCGGCTATCGCGCTCCCGCCTTGATCTTCAAGGCGGTGCTGGCCGCGCGTGTCGCGTCGAAGAAGCCGGCCTTCTTCAAGCGCACCATCGATCTCGGCTGCGGCACCGGGCTCGCGGCGGCGGCCTTCGTCAGGCAGGTCGATCATTTCATCGGCATCGATCTGTCGCCCGGCATGATCAAGGAAGCGCGCGCGACGAATCTCTACGCCGAGCTCGAGGTCGCCGACATGATCGACGGCCTGCGCGCCAGGGACGATGCGAGCGCGAACCTCGTCGTCGCGGCCGACGCGTTCGTCTATCTCTCGGATCTCGCGCCGGTGCTGACCGAGGCAAGGCGCGTGCTGGTGCCGGGCGGCACGCTCGCCTTCACGCTGGAGACGCATGACGGCAGCGGCGTCGTGCTCGGCGAAGGACTGCGCTATGCCCATTCGGCGGAATACGCGCGCGGCGCGATCGCCGACAGCGGCCTCAAGCTCCTCACGCTGGAGCCGGCCTCGCCGCGCAACGAGAACAACGAGCCGGTGCGCGGGCTCGTCGTCGTTGCCGAGAAAACTTGAGTCTAGGCGCTGCCGTCTCGGCGATTTGAGCGTCGGTGCGCCGTAAGCTGCGACTTCCCACTTGCGAGCGGTGCTGCCTTGTCAGCACAATGCGCGCGCCAGGGAGGACAACAATGATGAAGAATCCATCGCGGCGTGACTTCAGCGCCGCCGCGCTCGCGACCATTGCCGCATCCACGCTGCCCGCGCCCTACGTCCGGGCCGCCGACAAGAAATACGATGCAGGCGCGAGCGATACCGAGATCAAGATCGGCCAGACCGTGCCGCATTCCGGCCCCGGCTCGCTCTACGGCGTGCTCGGTCGCATCGGCGAAGCCTATTTCCAGATGCTGAACGAGAAGGGCGGCATCAACGGACGCAAGGTCAAGTTCCTCACCATGGACGATGCCTACAGCGCGCCGAAATGCGTCGAGGCGACGCGGCGCCTGGTCGAGCAGGAAGAGGTGCTGGCGCTCTACGGTTCGCTCGGCACCGCGCCGCAGACCGCCGTGCACAAATATCTGAACTCCAAGGGCGTGCCGCAGCTCCTGCTCAACACCGGCGCGTCGAAGTGGAATAACCCGAAGGAGTTCAAATGGACGATGGCGGGGCTGCCGCTCTATCCGACCGAGGCCCGCATCCTGGCGCGGCATGTCGTCGCCACGAAGCCGAACGCCAAGGTCGGCATCCTCTACCAGAACGACGATTTCGGCCGTGACTTCCTCGGCCCCTTCAAGAAGGTCCTGGCGGATGCCGGCGGCACCGCGCAGGTGATCATGGAGCAGACCTACGATCTCACCGATCCGACGGTCGATTCCCAGCTCATCAATCTCTCGAAGTCGGGCGCGGACGTCTTCTACAACATCACCACCGGCAAGGCGACGTCGCAGTCGATCCGCAAGGTCGCCGAGCTCGGCTGGAAGCCGCTGCAACTGCTCTCGGCCGGCTCGACCGGCCGCTCGATCCTCAATGCCGCCGGGCTCGAGAACGCCACCGGCATCGTCGCCATCCGCTACAACAAGGAAGTCGGCCTGCCGAAATGGGAGAAGGATCCGGACGTGATGGCGTTCGAGGAGCTGCGAAAGAAATACATCTCGACGATCGATCCGGACAACACCATCGCCTTCGCCGGCTACGGCCAGGCCGTGACCATGGGCGAGATCCTGCGCCGCTGCGGCGACGAGCTCACCCGGGCCAACGTGCTGAAGCAGGCCTCGACGCTGGCCGGCTTCCACTCGCCCTACTTCCTCGACGGCGTCACCTACGACTACACGCCCGAGGACTACACGCCGATGAAGACGCTCTACATCTCGACCTTCACCGGCAAGGACTGGGACATCTCCGACAAACCGATGTCGGAGTAGGATGGCTTTTCATCTTCTCCCCCCCGCGGGAGAAGGTGGCGCGAAGCGACGGATGAGGGGTTGTCTCCGACGGCTCGGAAGACAATGGTTCGCAGCGAGACCCCTCACCCGTCTCGCCGCTGCGCGGCGATCCACCCTCTCCCGCAAGGGGAGAGCGGGACGGCGTCCCGCTCGTCGATTCAGGCTTCCACCCCTCGACGAAGCCGCCCGCACGGCTTACCTGTCATGCCGTGCCGCCCCGTATCCGCAAAATATCGGCCGAGCCGGCTGCGCTCTTGCCCGATCGCTTCCAGCAATGGTTCGCGGCCCGCGGCTGGGCGCCGCGCGCGCACCAATTGGCGCTGCTCGAGAAGGCCCGCGAGGACGCCAGCGCGCTGCTGATCGCGCCGACCGGGGCCGGCAAGACGCTGGCTGGGTTTCTGCCGACGCTGGTGGAACTGTCCACGCAGGCGGCGGAGAGCGACGCCGCCGCGACGGCGAGCGTGGTCTCGACCGGCCGCGGCGTTCAGCGCACCGGCGGTCTCCACACGCTCTACATCTCCCCGCTCAAGGCGCTCGCGGTCGACATCGCCCGCAATCTCGAGCGGCCGATCGCAGAGATGAGCCTGCCGATCAAGGTCGAGACCCGCACCGGCGACACGCCGGTGTCGCGGCGCCAGCGCCAGCGACGCTATCCGCCGGACATCCTGCTGACCACGCCGGAACAGCTCGCGCTGCTGCTCTCCTCCGACGACGCGCCGTTCCTGTTCTCCTCGCTCAAGCGCGTCGTGCTCGACGAGCTGCATGCGCTGGTGACGTCCAAGCGCGGCGATCTGCTGTCGCTCGGTCTGGCGCGGCTGTGGCGGCTGGCGCCGCGGATGCGCGCCATCGGCCTGTCGGCGACCGTGGCCGAGCCGGATCAGCTCGCGCGCTTCCTGGTGCCGCAGCCCGGCGGCAAATCGGCCGCCGCCGACATCGTCGTCGCCGGCGGCGCCGCGCCGCCGCTGGTCGAGATGCTCGACACCAGCGAGCGGCTGCCCTGGGCCGGCCACAGCGCCCGCCACGCGCTCGCCGAAGTCTATGAGCTGATCAAGCAGAACAAGACCACGCTGGTCTTCGTCAACACCCGCAGCCAGGCCGAGATGCTGTTCCAGGATCTCTGGCGGATGAACGACGACGGCCTCGCCATCGCGCTACATCACGGCTCGCTCGACGTCGTCCAGCGCCGCAAGGTCGAGGAAGCCATGTCGGCCGGCAAGCTGCGCGGCGTGGTCTGTACCTCCTCGCTCGATCTCGGCATCGACTGGGGCGACGTCGATCTCGTCGTCAATATCGGCGCGCCCAAGGGCTCCTCGCGCCTGATGCAGCGCATCGGCCGCGCCAACCATCGTCTCGACGAGGCCTCGCGCGCGGTGCTGGTGCCGGCCAATCGTTTCGAGGTGCTGGAGTGCCGCGCCGCGATCGACGCCATCGCCGAGAATGCGCAGGATACGCCGCCGCTGCGCACCGGCGCGCTCGACGTGCTGGCGCAGCACGTGCTCGGCTGCGCCTGCGGCGAGCCGTTCCTCGGAGACGAGCTCTATGACGAGGTGCGCACCGCCGCGCCCTATGCCGAGCTCGCACGGCAGGATTTCGACGACGTCGTCGATTTCGTCGCCACCGGCGGCTACGCGCTGAAGACCTATGAGCGCTTCGCCCGCATCAAGCAGGACAAGCAGGGCCGCTGGCGCGTCGCCAATCCGAAGGTGCGGCAGGGCTATCGCCTCAATGTCGGCACCATCGTCGAGGAGCCGATGCTGAAGGTGAGGCTGGTGCGCGGGCGCTTCGCCGGCAGCGGTTCGACCGGCGCGATCGCGCGCGGCGGCCGCGTGCTCGGCGAGATCGAGGAATATTTCATCGAGGGCCTCACCCCCGGCGACACCTTCGTGTTCGGCGGGGAGGTGGTGCGTTACGAGGCGCTGGCGGAAGACCAGGCCTACGTGTCCCGCGCCAACGACAAGGACCCGAAAGTGCCGTCCTACATGGGTGGCAAGTTTCCGCTCTCGACCTACCTCGCCGAGCGCGTGCGCCGCCTGCTCGACGATCGCCGCGCCTGGAATGGCCTGCCCGAGCAGGTGCGCGACTGGCTGTCGGTGCAGAAGGAGGTCTCGCGTGTGCCCGGTGTGCGCGAACTGCTGGTCGAGACCTTTCCGCGCGGCAACAAGCATTACCTGGTCTGCTATCCCTTCGAGGGGCGTCTCGCGCACCAGACGCTCGGCATGTTGCTGACGCGACGGCTGGAACGCGCGCGCGCCCGGCCGCTCGGTTTCGTCGCCAACGAATATGCGGTGGCGATCTGGGGGCTGGGCGACGCCTCCTTCATGATCCGCCACGGCAAGCTCGATCTCGACGCGCTGTTCAACCCCGACATGCTCGGCGACGATCTCGAAGCGTGGCTCGCCGAATCCGCGCTGATGAAACGCACCTTCCGCAACTGCGCGCTGATCTCCGGCCTGATCGCGCGCCGCTTCACCGACGAGGACAAGAGCCGCCGCCAGGTGCTGTTCTCGACCGATCTCGTCTACGACGTGCTGCGCAAGCACCAGGCCGATCACGTCCTGCTGCGCGCGGCGCGCGCCGATGCCGCCACCGGCCTGCTCGATTTGCGCCGCCTCGGCGGCATGCTTGCCCGCATCCAGGGCCGCATCACGCATCGGGAACTCGACCGCGTCTCGCCGCTTGCGGTCCCCGTGATGCTGGAAATCGGCCGCGAGTCAGTTTATGGCGAAGCTGGAGACGAATTGTTGGCGGAGGCCGCCGACGAACTCGTCAGAGAGGCGATGTCGTAGAGAATTTGCCAGTGAGGCGCGCTCATCTATCCACACCGTCATGCCCGGGCTTGACCCGGGCATCCGCGTCTTTGTCGCCGCGACGAGACCGTGGATGGCCGGGAAAAGCCCGTCCATGACGGAACATGTTGCGCTGTCCATCACGTCGACGCTCAGCCTGGACGTCGCCGGCATCTCGCTCCACGCCGATCTCTCCGGCGCCCTGTTCTGGGAAGAACAGCGCCTGCTGGTCGTCTCCGATCTGCATCTGGAGAAGGGTTCCAGCTTTGCCACGCGCGGTGTGCTGCTGCCGCCCTACGACACGCTGGCGACGCTGAGCCGGCTCGCTGCTGTCATCTCCCGCCATGATCCCAGGATGGTGATCGCGCTCGGCGACAGTTTTCACGACCGCACCGCGCATGAACGCCTTGCGGTCGAAGATCGCGACGCGGTGGCCGCGCTGCAGAGCGGCCGCGACTGGATCTGGATCTCCGGCAATCACGATCCGATGCTGCCGCGCGATCTCGGCGGCACCGTCGCCGACGAAGTCGCGATCGGGCCGATCACGTTCCGCCACGAGCCGACCGGTGCGCATGGCGAGATCGCCGGCCATCTGCATCCCAAGGCGCGCGTGTCCGCGCGCGGCCGTTCGATGGAGCGCCGCTGCTTCGCGTCGGACGGCCTGCGTGCCGTGATGCCGGCCTTCGGCGCCTATGCCGGCGGCCTCAGCATCCGCGATGCGGCGTTCGCGAAGATCTTTCCGAGGAACGGCTTCGTCGCCCATCTGCTCGGCGACCGCCGCGTCCACGCCATCGCGGCGTCGCGCTGCTATTGAGCGGATCTTATTGAAGGCCGGAAGCTTGCCGCGTGCATGACTGGCGGGGAGGGAAACGCACCGACGTCGCGGCGACGGGTTTTCCTCACGGCAGCGATTCGCTACGCCGCCTTCGCCTGCACGTTGTCGCAGAACTCCGCCAGCCGGTCGGCGAGCCGCAGCGTCGCGGGGCTGGCGCCGGGCGAGGCCATCAGCGCCACTTCGGTGCGGTTGATCGGCGCAAAACCATCCTTCGCCGTCAGCACGCGGTGATCGGACTGGATCGACATCTCCGACAGGATGCTGAGGCCCATGCCGGCGGCGACCGCGGCCTGGATGCCGGCGAGACTCGATGACGAGTAGGCCATGTGCCAGGCGCGGCCCGCGCTCTCCAGCGCGTGGATCGCGCCGGCGCGGTAGAGGCAGCCGAGCGGAAAGCCGATCAGCGGCACCGACGGCACATCGACGTCGATCGGATGGCTCTTGCTGGTGACCCAGTGCACCTGCTCCGGCCACACCGCGATCGCGCCCTTCTCGCCCGTGCTGCGCTTGTAGAGCGCGAGGTCGAGCTCGCCGCGTTCGAGATCGCGGGACAGGTTCTTGCTCTGGTCGGCGCGCACGTCGAGCCGCAGGCCCGGATGCGAGCGAGAGAAGGCGCCGAGCAGCTTTGCCAGCCGATAGGCGGCGAAATCCTCGGGGATGCCGAGCCGGATCGCGCCTTCGCTGTCGGGCTGGCGCAGCACGTCGCGCGCCTCCTCGGCGAGCGAGAGCAGGCGGCGTGCATAGGACAGCAGGCGTTCGCCGGCCTCGGTCGGGCGCACGTCCTTGCCGTCGCGGAGCAGCAGCGTCTGGCCGACGTCTTCCTCCAGCCGCTTGATCTGCTGGCTCACGGTCGACTGGGTGCGGTGGACGCGCTCGCCGGCGCGGGTGAAGCCGCCGGCCTCGACCACCGACACGAAGCTGCGCAGAAGCTCGAGATCGAGCATAGGCGCCTCCATTCGAAAATCCACTGATGGCGAGTTAATCATTTAATTTCCAAATGGCAAGCCGTCTCCCTAGATCGAGGGCTCAGGAGATTGCCCATGTCGCTCGCCCCCTCGATTCCCGTTCCCCGCAGCCGGTTCAGCGCGCTGCCCCTCTCGATCGGCCTGTTCTGCCTGCTCTGGAGCTACGCCTTCGTCGCCGGCAAGATCGGCGTCACCCATTGCCCGCCGCTGATCCTGCTGGCGGCGCGCTTCTCGCTCGCCGGCATTCTGATCCTCGGCGCCACGCTGCTCCGCGGCGACGACTGGTCCCTGTCGTGGCGCGATGCCGCGGTCTTCGCCGTGCTCGGCATCGCCAACAACGCGCTCTATCTCGGGCTCGGCTACACCGGCCTGCAATCGGTCTCGGCCGGGCTCGGCGGCCTGATCGTCTCGGCCAATCCGGTGTTCACCGCGGCGCTCGCCGCGCTGCTGCTCGGCGAAGGCATGACCTGGCGCAAGGCGGGCGGCCTCTCGCTCGGCATCATCGGCGTCACGCTCATCGTCTGGCATCGCCTCGCGGTCGGCACGGATTCGCTGCACGGGATCGTCTTCACGCTGGCCTCGCTCGCCTCCATCGTCGCCGGCACGATTCTGTTCAAGCTGCTCGCGCCGAAGGGAAGCCTGTGGATCGGGAACGGCGTGCAGAACCTCGCCGCCGGCATCGTGCTGACGCCGGTCGCCCTCACCTTTGCCGATGTCCGCGCGATCGACGTCACGCCGAGCCTGATCGGCGCCTTCGCCTTCCTCGTGCTCGGCGGCTCGATCCTCGCCTACTGGCTCTGGTTTCATCTCCTGAAAGTGTGTGGCGCCACCGCCGCCAGCGCCTATCATTTCCTGATGCCGCCGCTCGGCATGCTGTTCGCGTATCTCGTGCTCGGCGAGCATGTCGAGGCCCGCGACCTCCTGGGCATCATCCCGGTGGCGCTCGGCATTTATCTGGTGACGCGCCCCGGCAGGCCCGTCTCGTAGGAGGAGTTCCCTGATGCCCATCGCCATCACCCTGATCGGCGGGCCGACCGCCCTGATCGAGATCGACGGCTTCCGCCTGCTCACCGATCCGACCTTCGATGCGCCGGGCGCATACCAACTGCCGCATGTGAAGCTGGAGAAGACGATCGGCCCGGCGCTGAAGGCCGACGCGATCGGCCCGGTCGATGCCGTCCTGCTCAGCCACGATCAGCACGCGGACAATCTCGACAATTCCGGCCGCGACTTCCTGAAGCACGCCAGGCGCGTGCTGACGACCGAGGCCGGTGCAGGGCGCCTCGGCGGCCATGCCGAAGGGCTCGCACCCTGGAGCGTCACGCATCTGAAAGACGGCGACGGCCATTCGCTGACGATCACCGCGACGCCGGCGCGCCATGGTCCAGCCGGCATCGAGCCGCTGTCCGGCGACGTCATCGGCTTCGTGGTCTCGTCGAGCCGGAAGGACACGCGGCCGGTCTATATCACCGGCGACACCACCTGGTTCGACGGTGTCGCGGAGGTCGCGCGCCGCTTCAAATGCGGCGTGGTGATGCCCTTCGCCGGCGCCGCGCAAACGCGCGGTCCGTTCCATCTCACCATGGACACCAACGACACCATCGAGACCGCGCGCGCCTTTCCCGACGCGATGATCGTGCCCGTGCACACAGAGGGCTGGGCGCATTTCCGCCAGAACGGCGAGGACCTGCGCAAGACGTTCGACGTGCTCGGTTTCGGCCCGCGGCTGCGCCTGCTGGAGCCGGGCGTGCCGACGGTGGTGGAGGCGCCGTGAGGCGCGCCGTCGCGGGCCTCCGGCTTCTCTCGTCAAGCCCGGGCAAGACGGTGGCAGGCAGCTCGTGAGCGCGGCTCAGTCCTTCCGGAACACGATCGACGCCATCCAGCCCGTCATCAGTGCCATCGCCGCGGTGACGAGGCCGTACGCCAGCCCGTTCTGCCGCGCGCTCGTCGCCACGAACTGCTCGAAGCCGACCTTGACGATCTCGAACGCGGTCTCGGTCTTGGTGATGAACGCGCCGTTCGCGAACAGCTTGATCTCGACGGCATAAGTCCCGATCGGCACCTCCGCCGGCAGCGGGATGCCGGTGCGGAACAGCGTCGGCGTCAGGAACGTGATCGCGGAGGGATCCTCGCGATAGAGACCGTGCTGCGTGCGCAGCCGGACGAAGGCCGAGCGGAACGCGTCGTTCGGCACCACGTCGGCATAGTCGCCGCTGACCCGCTGCGTCAGCAGCACGTTGTTGAGCCCGATCTGCTGCCGCCGCGCGATCTCGGGCGTGGTGATCCGGTCGAACGGGCGGTTGGCGAACAGCGCCAGATAGGTCGGCACCTGCAGGAACTGACGGTAGTCGGTATTGATCCAGATGCCGAAGGTGCGCTCCTTGCGTCGCGTCACCATGTCGGCGCGCGGGCCCATCACGGTGACGACGAGGTCGTAGGCGGTGCGGTCGGCGGGCGTCGATGCATCCTTCTCGACCGAGCCGAACAGCACCAGCTCCTCGCCCGAATAGTTCGGTGTCACCGTGACGCGGTGGTTCGAGACCGAGACGATCAGCCGTTCGGCCCGCGCGGCGGAGCCGAGCAGCAGGACGAGGACGGCGGCGGCGAGCGCGCGCATCATCCGTTCACCCCCAGCTCGCGGATGGTGAAGAGATCCTCGGGCCGGATCACGAGCTCGACCGCGAAGCGGATGCCGACGGAGAGGATGAGAAGGCCGAGCAGCAGCCGCAACTGCTCGCCGCGGATCTTCTGGCCTGCGCGCGCGCCGAACTGCGCGCCGGTGACGCCGCCGATCATCAGGATCAGCGCCAGCACGGCATCGACCAGATGATTGGTCACCGCGTGCAGCATGGTGGCGAACAGCATCGTCACCAGCGTCAGGACCATCGACGTGCCGATCACCGTCGAGGTCGGCACCCGCAGCAGGTAGATCATGACCGGCACCAGGATGAATCCGCCGCCGATGCCCATGATGGCGCCGATGAACCCGATCACGATACCGACGATCACCACGGGGATCACGGACAGGTAGATCTTCGAGCGCTTGAACCGCATCTTCAGCGGCAGGCCGTGGATCCAGCTATGGGTCCGCCGCGGCGGCACGGTGCCGCGGCGGGTCCGCATCATCGCGCGCAGTCCTTCGGAGAACATCAGGCTGCCCACCGTCGTGAGCAGCACGACGTAGGACAGCGCGATCATCAGGTCGAGCTGGCCGAGCGCCCGGAGTTGCGTGAAGGTCCACACGCCGAGCGCCGTGCCGGTCACGCCGCCGCACAGCAGCACGCCCGCGAGTGCCGGGTCGATCGCGCGCCGCCGCCAATAGGACAGCGCGCCGGAAAAGGAGGAGGCCGCGATGTGGCTCGCGACCGAGGCGACCGCGACCGCCGGCGTGATGCCGATGAAGATCAGCAGCGGCGTCATCAGGAAACCGCCGCCGATTCCGAACATGCCGGAGACGAAGCCGACCGCTGCGCCCATCGCCAGCACGAGGAAGACGTTGATCGGAAGATCGGCGATCGGGAGATAGAGCTGCATGGGCCCACGCACCGGCAAACGGATCGATTGCCGCGTCCCTCAATAGCCGAATCCGCTGCCGGGAGGGACCGGGAAATTCGCGCGTGGTGAATGAGCCGCACGCGCGGCATCGACGCTCACTGTCCGCATCCTGAGGAGCCTGCACGGCAGGCGTCTCGAAGGGCGCGGCCCAGGACGGGAGCGGGGAGGTATCATGGTTTGAGACGCGCGCGGGAGCGCGCGCCTCAAGAGGGGAAAGATCTCAGTGCGCGGCCGAGGCCGAGCGCTTGGTCGCCACCGGCTTTGCCGCGGGCTTCACGCTCGCCTGGGGCGCGCTGTCCCAGCCGCCGGCGGGCGTCGTGACGCGGACCGCATCGTCGGGCTGCGGCTCGGCGCTGAAGGTCTGGATCGCGAGCTTGGCGGCGGCCAGCGATTGCGGGTCGAGGCGCTTGGCGACGTCGTCGCGCTTGCCCGCTGCATCCGCGTCGCCCTGGGCGGCAGCCAGGCTGAACCATTTGTAGGATTCGGCGAGGTTCTGTTCGACGCCGATGCCGCGGGCATAGAGGATGCCGAGGTTGAACTGGCTGTCGGCGACGCCGCGGTCGGCCGCCTTCCTGAACCACTGCGCCGCGCTCTTGTAATTGGCGCCGTGTCCGCCGCCGTCGGCATCCAGCACCGCGAGGTTGTGCATCGCCTTGGCGTTGCCGCGCTCGGCGGCCTGGGTGTAGTAGCGGCGGGCGATGTCGGCGTCCTTCTTCACGCCGAGGCCCTTCTCGTAGAGCGTGCCGAGCCGGAAGGTCGCGGGCACCACGCCGGCCTGTGCCGCGCGGTCGTACCATTTGGCGGCTTCGTCGTAGTTCGTGGCGATGCCCTTGCCCTCGGCAAAGCGCACGCCGATCTCGTAGGCCGCGGTCGCGTCGCCCTTCAGCGCGGCCGCGCGCAGCACCGGGCCGCCGATGCCGTCAGGAAGTTTCTCGCTCGGCGGCACCTGGACCTGGCCGAGCTTGGCGCGCGTGCCGGCGGACAGCGCGCCGGTGACATCGCCGTTGGCCGCCGGCTGGGGCGGTGGCGCGGCGGGGGCAGGCGGGATTTCGACCGAGGCCGAGCCGCTGGAGCCCGGGGCGGAATTGTTCAGCGACTGACGGCCGAGCGGCGTCGGCGAGGTCATCGACGGCGTGACCTGCTCCGGCGGCGCGGCCGGCTTGCTTTCCAGTGCCGGCGGCGGCGTCTGCGGTGCGAGTTCGCTCGGCGGAGCCTCCACGGCCTGCGGCGGCGGTGCGCTGCCGCCTTCGAGCAGGTTCATCGCCATCTTGAAGGTGCCGAGCACGATCACGACCACGCTGGCACCGACCAGCAGGGAGCGGATCTTCGACGTGATGGTCGAGCCGCCGTCCTTGCCCTTGTCCTTGGTGCGGACGGCGCCCGCCTTGGCGGCGCGTCCGGTCTTTTCGGGCTGTGCGGCAGCAGCCTGCGCGGCGCGGCGCGCGGCGGCGATGAAGCTCGACGACGACACCGGCTCTTTCGGTGCGGCCGGAATTTCGCTGATCGCGCTTTCGGACGCGGCAATGCGCTCGGACGGCGTGGCGGCACGCCCGTTCGGGCGCGTGCCGGGTTCGAGCGGATGATCCGGCGGCAGTTCCGGCGCGATCACGGCGCGGGTCGGCACCGTGTGCGGCTCCAGGATCTCGCTGATCGCGCGAATTCCATGCCGCCGCGCCGGCCGCTCCGCCGCCGGTCCCGGCGGCGCCGCAGGTC
>NZ_JASGFS010000016.1:0-109108 GCF_047605465.1 Bradyrhizobium sp.
GAGGGCCGACCAGCAGCACGCCGCGCGGAATGCGGCCGCCGAGACGCTGGAACTTGCCGGGGTCACGGAGGAATTCGACGATTTCCTGCAGATCCTGCTTGGCCTCGTCGACGCCGGCGACGTCCTCGAACGTCACGCGGCCATGCGCCTCGGTCAGCATCTTGGCGCGCGACTTGCCGAAGCCCATCGCCTTGCCGGCGCCGCCCTGCATCTGGCGCGACAGGAAGATCCACACGCCGATCAGCGCGATGAAGGGCAGCCAGGAGACCAGCAGCGACACGAACCACGGCACGTTGTCGCCGGGCGGCTTCGCGGTGATCTGGACCTTGCTGTCATAGAGGCGCTTGACCAGCGTCGGGTCGCTGGGCGCGTAGGTCTGGAAGCTCGAACCGTTGGTGAAGGTACCGTGGATCTCCGGGCCCTGGATCACGACGTCGCGGACGTTGCCGCGGTCGACCTCGCTCAGGAGCTGCGAGAAGGCGATATCCTGGGAGGAGGCGCGCTGACCTGGATTCTGGAAGAGCGTGAACAACGCCAATAGCAGCAAGACAATGATGACCCAGAGGGCGAAATTGCGCAGATTGGCGTTCATCGATCTTCCTTCGTGGTCGCGCGGATCGCGGCCCTGGTCCTTCGGACGTTACTTGGGCAGTTACTTGGGCAACGCGAGGAAATCCCCAAGGAATCCTCTCGGTTAGGTGCATACAATCTAGGTGCCGCCCGGGTCGCTGCCAAGGGAACGAGATGGGACTATTTATCCCATCTTAGGGCGATTCCGGCTGAAATAATGGCGACGGAATCGGGGTTTTTCCCGCCTGGTTAAGGTGGTCTGACGCCATCGTTCGAAGAGCCGGTGTCATGATCCGCCGCTTCGACCGCCCTTCATCCTTCCTTGCGCCGCCGGACCGGCGCCGGCACGACGTGGATACGCCCACCGGCAAGGCTGATCAAGGCTCCCGCAAGCGTCTGCTTCAGGACCGGCCGGCCATTCGCGGCCGCGCGCGCCCCCCGGGAAATGGCCTGGTCCACGGCCGCCAGCAGCGTTTCGACCTTGCCGAGTTCCGCCGGCCCTTCATGCCCGAGGGTGTTGACGGCCCGCAGCAGGATCCGCAACCGGACCTCCTCCGGAAGGGCCGCGAAGGCCGCGGCCTCGAAGCTTCGCGCAACCGGCCCATGCGGCGCATCGCCGCGATCACGCAGCCGCAGGAAGCGCTCGGCGCCGTCGGTCAGCACCTCGACCGCCGCATTGGCCCGCGCCAGCCGACCCGCCAGCCGCGCCAGATTGCGGGCATCGCCGCCCTCGGCCGCGAGCTGGGGCAGCAGCGCGCGCAGCCGCGGCCGCGTGAAGGCAGTGTCGCGGTTGGTGGGATCGTCGGCAAAGCCGATCCTGGCCCGCTTCAAGGTCGCCACGAGCTGCGACTTCGGAACATCCAGCAGCGGCCGCGCGAGGATGATCCCGTCGCGTTCGCTGACGCGCGCCATCGCCGCAAGGCCGGTCATCCCGCTCCCGCGCAGCAGGCGCATCAGCAAGGTCTCGGCCTGGTCATCGCGCGTATGCGCGGTCAGCACATGGCTCGCGCCCGCCGTCCGCGCGGCCTGCGCCAGCAGGCGATAGCGGGCCTCGCGCGCCGCAGCAGGCAATCCGGTGCTGGGCTTTGCGTCGCGCCAGCGCAGGGTGCGGTGCGTCAGTCCGAGTTCGGCGGCCAGACGCTTGACCTCGCGGGCCTCGCGCGCCGCCTCCGGCCGCAGGCCGTGATCGACGGTGACGACCACGAGCCGCGGGCCGCTCGCGAGGCTGCGCTGCCAGCGCGCGGCGAGCCACATCAGTGCAACGGAGTCGGGGCCACCGGAGACCGCGAGCACCAGCGCCGGCGTGGTCTTCAGGTCGGCAAAGAGGCGCTTCGCCTCGCGCGCCGAGATCGGCGCATTGTCGTCGTCGGACATGACGCTGCCCAGCAATCGTCAGCGGATGGTCCGACTGTTTAGCGCAATGCCGTCGACCTTGTCAGGCTCAAACGCCGCGTGGCGAACGCGATTTCGTCATCACAGCGCGCCCTGCGCGCAAACGCGTCGACGTGTTTGCCGTGACGGACGGCCGCCGCGCGCCTTGCGCGACGCGGCGCTTGGGGTCCGGAGAAGGTGCGCTAGCACTTCACCCGCTTCTGCTCGCGATCGACGGCGGCCTTGACGCCGGCCGAGGCGCGCGGAAATTTGCGGCCGACTTCGCCGAAGGCGGCGCAGGCGGCCTCCTTCTCCTTCAGCGCGGCGAGCGACTGGCCGAGCCGCAGCAGCGCGTCCGGCGCCTTGGCCGACTTGTCGTATTTGGTGGTGACGGCGAGGAAGGCCTCGGCGGAATCGCGATATTGCTGGCGCTGGAAATAGCTTTCGCCGAGCCAGTACTGCGCGTCGCCGAGCAGCGGGTCGTTGGGATATTTCTGCGCGAAATTCTTCATGGTCTGCTCGGCGAGCGCATAGTCCTTGCGCTGCATGTAGCCGATGCCGAGGTCGAACTCGTCGCGCGGCGATGCCGAGGGCGGCAGGGTCGTCAGGCCGGGACCGGCCGCCTGCGCCGGATTGCCGGGCTGCGCCTGGTAACCTGGCTGCGCCGCTTGCGGGGCGGCGGCCTGCGGATAGCGTCCGCCGGTGTTGGAGAGATCGAGCGGCTCGCCGGCGCCGCGGCCGCCGGGCGCACCGACGTTCGCGCCTGCCGACATCGGCTGCTGTCCGCCGCCGAGCGCGCGCGGCGCGCCGGGAGCATTCGGATTCTGGTTCGGGTCGAACGCATCGCCGCGGCGGCGAACACCGGGCGCGCCGGGGGCCGGTTGCTCCTGAACGATCGGCGCGGGCGCTGCGATCTGCGGCTCGTAGCCCTGCTGCGCGGGTTGCTGTTGCTGCTGACGATAGGCCGGCGCGGATTGCGCGGGCGGCACCGCAGCGACGCCGGGCGCGGCCTGCGCCTGTCCGGGCGCGCCTTGCGCGCCGCCTTCGAGCTGGCGGAGGCGATCCTCGAGCTGGCGGTTGCGATATTGCAGCTCTTCGTTCTGGCCGGTGAGCTGGCGCAGCTGATTTTCCAGCCGCTCGATCCGCATTTCGGGATCGCCGTCGTCCGACTGCGCGAAGACGGGCGAGCACAAAGAGAGCAGCGCGGCGGCTGCCACGATGCCGTTAATTGCCTTGAATTTCGATGACATCTTGCCCTGACGACGAAAACGACGCGGCACGCGGCGGATCATTCGCCGCGCCACACAATGAGGAAGGGAGTACGCCAAAAATGTGACTGCTACCAAGGGGTTTCTGTCACGGATCGCTGAAACGAAACCGGCGCCCGAGAGGGCGCCGGAACAATCCACTTCCGAAGATGAACAGCGCCTGACTGAACGTCAGGAGCTCGCGTTCAGCACGGTGACGGCACGACGATTCTGCGACCAGCAGGAGATGTCGTTACAGACGGCAACCGGACGTTCCTTGCCGTAGGAGATCGTGCGCATGCGGTTCGGATCGATGCCGCGCGACGCCAGGAACGAGCGCACCGACTGGGCACGGCGAGCGCCGAGCGCGATGTTGTATTCGCGGGTGCCGCGCTCGTCGGCGTGACCTTCGATGGTGAAGCTGTAGCGCGGATAGGTCTGCAGCCACTGCGCCTGCTTCTCCAGGGTCACGATCGCCTGCGGGGTCAGATCGGTCTGGTCGCTTTCGAAGAACACGCGGTCGCCCACGTTGACGACGAAATCCTGCTGGCTGCCAGGCGTCGCCGCGCTGGCCATCGCATCGGCACCCAGGTTCTTGTTGGCGCACGCGCCCATCGACAGAGCGACGGCAAGCACGGCGGCCAGCTTCAATCCCTGGAGGATACGCATAGGATGTTTCATTCCGGAGCCTCCACGCTCACGTTAGTCCACTGCTGTCCGGTCTACAGGGGGTTGGTTAAGCGAACGTTCCGTCAACCTTGATGGGACGTTGCCTCAGCCGGTCAAATGCCCCCTACCGACGAAAAGCGCCCACGATGGTTAATGGGTTGTAAATGTGGCGCGAGGGTGAAGGCAAGCCGCGTGAATGACCAAAAGGCAGGCTTTGCGGGGATTTATGGCCAAAAGCAGCGCCGGCCGCGGAGGCGGCCGGACGGAACTCCGATGTGCAGGCTGGATGAGATCAGGCCTGGGCCGCAACGCCCGCCACGAGAACCGGACGGGACGCAGCCTTCCGCTGGCTGCCGCGATCGAACAGCATCCGCCGCTCGAAGGCGCTGGAGCGCATGATCGGGAAACGCGTCAGGATCCTTTCGCGGACCTTGGGGTAATCCGACGCCATCAGGACGGCCTTCTTGGTCGGCCAGCCCGGGAACGAACGCGGCTCGGTGAGGGTCTCGGACAGGAACACGCGACGATAGAAGGCCTGATGATCGACGCGCACCATCGAGAGCCCGATATCGGCATTGAAGTGCTCGCAGGCAACGAAGGGGAGCCGCACCGTCAGGTAGGGCAGTTCCGGGAACCGCTGCTGCATTTCGGGATCGGCAACAAAACGACACGGATCGACGAACACCTCACCGCGGTCGAGACGCGGATGCAGGACATCGCCGAACACCTCGGTCGTGTACGACATCCTCCATTCGGACGTCAGGACGTGGATGCGGACGGCGCTGCAGAGTTCGTCGTCGACGAAGACACCGAAATTCCAGACGTTCGGCGCGTCGTCGAAGCGGTCTGACACGCGCAAGGACTCCGACGACGGGATCAAGCCGGCCTGCAGATAGGCCCGGTAGCGCATCAGGTAGAGGCGATCCCTGTCTTCCGGCGTTTCGATGAGGCGATAGTCGATGCGGTCAAACAACGCAGCCCCACGCGGAAGGAGCGCCGTCTGCGGTTCAGCTCCGGACTTCATCTGCTACCTCTGCTTCAAGCAACTTCCGCGAGTGGAAAGAGATTAATAGTTCCTTAACGAAAATGCAAAGCATTAGAAGCGTTAGGGTTAACCCTTGCGACCGGCGAGACCACGGAAAAACACGGGTATGGACGAGTATCGACGTGCTGGAGAATGTGCCGGAACGATCAGGCGATGGATCGCGAGGACACCACGGTGAGCTGGTCGTCGGGCATGCGGCGGCCATGGGAAGCGTTGAGCAACTGGCGGATCCGCACGGCTGGAACCGGGCGGCTGAACAGATAACCCTGCCCCTCTGACACGGTGCCGTCGGCGCTGATCAGCTCGAGTTGCTCGTTGGTTTCGATGCCCTCGACGACGACCGACATGCCGAGATCGGCGGACAACCGCGCGACGCCGCGCAGCAGCGTGAGCGGGCGGTCGGAGTCGATGCCTTCGAGGAACGAGCGATCGATCTTCACCTTCTGCATGGGGAAATTGTGCAGATAGCTCAGGCTCGAATAGCCGGTGCCGAAATCGTCGAGCGAGATCCGCACGCCGAGCGCGCGCAGCTGCGACAGGATATCGTGAGTGAGCTGCGTGTTGCGCAACAGCGAGGACTCCGTGATCTCGATGTCCAGCCGGTGCGCCGGAAGCCCCGAGACCTCGAGCGCATAACGGATTTCACTCAGCACGTCACGCTGGTGGAACTGATGCGGTGAGAAGTTGACGGCGACGCTGACGCCGTCCGGCCACTTCATGCATTCCATGCAGGCGCGGCGCAGGATCCAGCGGCCGAGATCGACGATCAGACCCATGTCCTCGGCGACGGGGATGATGTCGACAGGCGACACCGTGCCGCGCACGGGATGGTTCCAGCGCAGCAGCGCCTCGCAGGTCGTGATCTTGCCGGACTTCAGGTTGACCAGCGGCTGATAGAACAGCTCGAATTCCTCGTTGGCGAGCGCCTTGCGCAGGTCGAGTTCGAGGATGCGGCGGGCCTCGACGGTCGCGGCCATCTCGTCGCGGAAGAAGCAGTAGGTGCCGCGACCGTCGGCCTTGGCGCGGTAGAGCGCCATGTCGGCGTTCTTGAGCAGCGTGTCGGCGCTGACGTCGCCTTCGGGGGACGTCAGCGCGATGCCGACGCTCGCACCGATCTCGACCAGATGATTGTCGATGCGATATCGCTCGGAAAGCCGCTCGACGATGCGGCGGGCGAGCGCCGCGGCGTCCTCGGGCGCAGCGATGTTCTGCTGGAACACGACGAACTCGTCGCCGCCGAAGCGCGCGACGAAATCCTCCGGCCGCAGCATCTCGCGCAGGCGGTTGGCGACCGCGCACAGAAGCTGGTCGCCGCAGGGATGGCCGAGCGTGTCGTTGACCTGCTTGAACTGGTCGAGGTCGACGAACAAGAGCGCCGACAGGCGCTCCGTATGACGCGTGACCGCGAGCAGATGCTCGATCTCGTCGCGAAAGCTGACGCGGTTGGGCAGCGCCGTGAGGTCGTCATAACGCGCGAGGTGGCTGATCCTGGCCTCGGCGTTGCGGCGCTCGGTGACATCTTCGAGCAGCACCACCGCGCCGCCGTCGGCCATGGGCTGGACGGTCCACGACAGCGAACGATTTCTCTGCGTGTCGGGATCGGCGGTCACGATCTCCTTCGCCTGAAGGGTCTCGATGTCGGTGATGATCAACTCGCCGCTCGCGGCGGAAATCGATCCGGCTTCGACGCAGGCCGCGACGACGTCACGCGCGCTTGTGCTGCCCTGGGTGAGATCCTCGGGCAGGTTCATCATCGCGCTGAAGCGGTGGTTCATGACCGCGAGCTGGCCGTCGACGCGGAACATGCACAGCCCGTGCGGCATGTTGTTGAGCGCCGTGTCGAACTGGCCGGCCAGCGCGGCCTCGCGCTCGCGCGCGACGACCGCGCGCAGGAAGATCCTGTGCAGATTGGCGGAGAGCTGCATGACCGCGAACAGGAACGCGGCGCACACGATCGACATCGCCACGTAATACGGCGTGCGATGCAGCGCCAGCGCGATCACGGCCGGACCGAATATCAGGATGGCCTGCAGACGAAATATCGATTGCCGTCCATAGGCCCTGCCCGCGCCTCCCGCCACGATGCCGGTGGTGACGGACAAGGCGATCATGTGGGCGATGGCGTCGTCATTGCTCAACAGTGTCGTCGAGCACCACAGGCCGATCACCGCGGCCTGGATCAGCGCTCCGATCTGGTAGCGCATCTGCCAGCGTGCGGCTTGTTCCACGCTGAGGATCGATTTCTGGGCCATGTACCGGCTGAGATCGAAGGCCCGGATCGCTCCCGCGAGAATGAGAAGCGGGACGAAGGCCCAGATCAGGATCTGGCCGGTCTTGAGCGCGGTCAGGGACGCCGAGAAAGCCGAGAAGATGATGCCGGTCAGAACCGTGCCGGGAGCTTCGAACAGCGAATCGGTCAGGGCCGCCGAAATGGTCGGCGAGGCCTGCTTTTGATCCGACTCTGCGCTCTGGCTTTCGATCTGCATCTGGGTTGTACGCGGGTCCTGTCCAAGCGTACTTTTACCCAGCGCAGGTGAAGCCTTTCTGAGGGAACATCGTTAAAGTCGAGTTGTTCTCGACAGCAAACGATTGAAATATATCTGCAGTTTCAAGGCACTGGGAAAAGTCTGCCGAGCACAACCTAAAGGAATCCTTGACACGGCCAAACATCGCGCAAAGTTTTCCGAAAAATGCGCGATCGCCCCTTCTCCCCCGCCCGGGACCTCAGCCTGCCGTCGACGACAGGAGCGGCGACCATGCCGGATCGGATGCAAAGCCCGGCGTCGGCACCTTGAGTTCGTTGCGGCCGGAGATGTCGACGCTGAACAGCGACGGTCCGGAGTTGCCACCGGGATCGCGGAAGAACATCAGCACGCGGCCGTTCGGCGAGAAGGTCGGACCCTCATTGTGGTAGCCGGAGGTGAGAAGCCGCTCGCCGGAACCATCCGGCTTCATGACGCCGATCGAGAACTGCCCGCCGCCCTGCCTGGTGAAGGCGATGTAATCCCCGCGCGGCGACCAGACCGGCGTCGAATAGGTGGCGTTGTTGTCGTCCTTGGAGAAGGAGATGCGCTGCGCCTGCCCGCCGCTCGCCGCCATCACATAGATCTGCGACCTGCCGCCACGATCGGACTCGAAGCAGATGCGGGTGCCATCGGGAGAGTAGGACGGAGAGGTGTCGATCGCCGGCGTGTCGGTGAGGCGCGTGGTCGAACGCGAGCGCAGGTCCATCACGAACAGGTTGGAATTGCCGCCCTGTTGCAGGCTCATGATGACGCGCTGACCGTCGGGCGAGAACCTCGGGGCAAAGGTCATGCCCGGGAAGTTGCCGACGATTTCGCGCTGCCCGGTCTCGATGTTGTAGAGATAGACCTTCGGATCACCCTGGCCGAACTCCATGTAGGTGATTTCCTGCGAGTTCGGCGAGAAGCGCGGCGTCAGCACGAGATCGGAGCCGCGGGTCAGATAGCGCACATTGGCGCCGTCCTGGTCCATGATCGCGAGCCGCTTGACCCGGCGCTCCTTGGAGCCGGTCTCGTCCACGAAGACCACGCGGCTGTCGAAATAGCCCTTCTCGCCGGTCATCCGCTCGTAGATCTGGTCGGAGATGATGTGGGCGATGCGGCGCCAGTATTCCGGCGAGGTGAAATATTGCTGGCCGGCGAGCTGCTGGCCGGAGACCACGTCCCATAGACGGAATTCGGCCTTGAGCCGGCCGTCCGGCTGCCGCGTCATCCGGCCGGTGACCAGCGCCTGGGCGTTGATGGTCTTCCAGTTCTGGAATTGCGGCGCGACGTCGATGTTGTTGATGCGCTCGATGAAGGCGGCCTGGTCGATCGGCGCGAACAGGCCCGAGCGCTTCAGGTTGTTGGTGATCACCTGCGTGACGCCGTTGCCGACGTCGCCGTCGGACGGCGAGCCCGGCAGGAAGTTGGTGATCGCGATCGGCACCGGCTGGAATTCGGTCGGGTCGATGCGAAGGCGCGGCTGGCCCTGCGCGAAGGCGTGTCCGCCTCCGAGCATCGCGAGCGCCGACCCGGTGACGGTCATGAAGCGGCGGCGGGTAATCGATCGGGCGTCATTCATCGCAAAATTCTTTTGTTCGGATGTCACAACATATCTTTCAGGCCGAAAGTCATCGGAATGAGCTTCCAGCTCTCGTACTGCTGCTTCGGCATGAACGAATAGACCTGACACTGCACGATGGCCCGCTTAGCGCTCTCCGCCACCGCCTGCGCGATCGACCGCGAGGGTCCCCGCACCGCCACGACGACGGGTTCGGACGCCAGCGATCCGTCGATCTTCATGGGAATGTCGATGTCGGCCTCGTACTGGTCGGCGTCCTGTCCGTTGTAGGTCGGCGTGAAGCAGCGCTTGACCGCTCCCTGGAACGCGCCGCGCCAGGTCGCGACGTTGCTCACCGCGGTGCCGGTGTTCGATCCGAGCGAGGCGGACGCGTTCAGCGCCGCGCCGGTCAGCTCGTGCCGGGTCGGATCGCGCTTGTCGAGGTCGCGCTGGATCTGCGCGGGATCGAACGTGCGCTCCTTGGGCTTCGGCTGCTGCTGCGGCTGGACGGCCGCGACCTTGGGCTCCGGCGGCTTGGGCGGCGGCTTCTTGGTGTCGAGCTTCTTCTGCAGTTCGGCGATCGGATCTTCCTTGGCCGGATCAGGCTTCTTCTCCTGCGGCTTCTCCGGCTTCGGTTCTTCTTTCGGCTTGGCCTCGGCGACCGGCTTGGGCGGATCGGGCTTCTTCTCGACCGGCTTCTCAACGGGCTTCGGCGGCGGCTCCGGCGTCGAGTTGGTCTTGATCAGCTCTTTCTTCGTGGTGACCTTGCCGACGGCATCCTCGTCCGGCGGCGTGTCCGCGATCTTCTCGACCTTGGGCTTCGGCTCTTCCTTCTTGCCGGTCTTCTGCCCCGCGGTGATCTGCGCGAGCTGATCGGTGGTGATGATGTCGATCGGGAGCGACTCTTCCGGCGCGACGAAGGCTCTGCTGCTAAAGGTGATGAGCCCCCAGCCTATCACGAGGACATGGAGGGCAATCGACGCAACGAGTGTCTTGTCGACGTTCACCTTCACCGGTTAGGACCCCTGCTCCACTTCCGTGACGAGCGCCAGCTTCTTGAATCCAGCACCCGACAGCAGGCCCATCACCTTGGCGACGGTCCCGTAATCCGCCTTCTTGTCGGCGCGCAGATAGATGCGCTCCTCGAGCCCGCCGCGCGCGTCCGTGATCGCCTTCAGCTTCGGGATCAGGTCGTTCAGCGCCACCTCGGTATCGTTGATGAACACCTTGCCCTTGATGTCGACCGACATCTGCAGCGGCTTCTGGTCGTTCTGGTCGAGGCTCTTGGCCTGGGTCTGCGGCAGGTCGAGCGGCACGCCCACCGTGAGCAGCGGCGCCGACACCATGAAGATGATGAGCAGCACCAGCATCACGTCGACCATCGGCGTGACGTTGATCTCGGCCATGACCGGCTTGCGCCGGCTGCGACGGCCGCCGCCTCCGGACGAACTGGCAACGTTCATGCCCATGGCTTGGTGCCCAATCTCGCCTTCACACTATACATGCCGTCCGTCAGCCCCGCTCGTCGATCTGACGGGACAGAATGGCTGAAAATTCATCAGCGAAGCCTTCGAGCCTTTGGGCCTGCCGGTTCACCTCGGAGGTGAACTTATTGTAGAAAATAGTGGCAGGAATGGCGGCGATAAGGCCGACCGCGGTCGCAAACAGCGCCTCCGCGATGCCCGGCGCCACCACCGCCAGGGAGGTATTTTTCGACGCCGCGATCGACTGGAAGCTCGACATGATGCCCCAGACCGTGCCGAACAGGCCGATGAACGGGCCGGCGGAGCCGACGGTCGCGAGCACCAGGAGCCGGCGTTCCAGCCGTTCCACCTCGCGCGAGATCGAGACGTTCATCACCTTGTCGATGCGCATCTGCAGGCCCGCGACCGAGCGCGCGTGGCTCTCGAACGAGCGCTTCCATTCGCGCATCGCCGCCACGAAGCAGGCCGCCATGGAATGAGTCGGCTTGGCCGAGAGCGTGCGATAGAGTTCCTCGATCGACTCGCCCGACCAGAACGCCTGCTCGAAACGGTCCATCGAGCGGCGGGTCCGCGCATAGAGGAAGATCTTGTCGATCGCGATCGCCCAGACCCACACCGAGCAGGACAGAAGTCCCAGCATGACCCCCTTCACGATCCAGTGAGCCTGCCAGAACAGCGCGATCAGCGACACGTCGGCGGAAGCGGCAACCGGAAGGGCTGACTGAGCCACGTCGGCCGGATTCATAAGCAGTACCCTCTCAAGGCGATCATCATTCGTGTCCCCCGGCCAGCTAATGGCTGCCGGTTCCCCAGCAGGCGCGCAAACCGGCGCGGCCGGCAAGCCCGCTCAAAGCCTTGTCTTTCTGGGGTGCAGGGGCTCGTCCAAAGCCGGCCGTCTGCATTCCCTGCCAAGATGTCAAAACTAAGGGCCTCGACCCCGGCTTGGGGGGCGCGACTGTCCAGCATTACCAGAGCCCGGCGATAGTTAATGCCGGGTTACCGGGGACGAATTTGGCTCCGGGAAAGGCAGGCGGCGCAAGGCGATGGGCGCGATGGGGACAGGCCATGGCGGCCGCGCGGCGCCGCCGGATGGTCCCGGTCAAGGGACGTTCATTCGTCCGCCGGACGACGGGTAAGGCAGTCCGAGCCATGGGTGGGGAACCGCAAGTGCAGGGGTCAGGGACATCGGGGCGTGTGGGCGCGCGCCTACCACTTCTCCTTCGAGGTCCGGACATCGACCTCGAACGACCAGGCCCGCTCCGGCTGCCGGTAGAGGAAGGCGAAGGCATCGACGATGCCCTCGATGTCGATCAGGCTGTCTTCGCGCGAGGCCGCGTCCGGGAACCGCGTGAAGATCTTGTCGCCGGCAATCGCGCCGTCGACCACGACATGGCCGACATGGATGCCGTCTCCCGCATATTCCTTGGCCATGGCCTGCGCCAGCGTGCGCAGGCCGGCCTTGGACGAGTTGAATGCACCATAGCCGGAGCGCCCGCGCAGCGAGGCGCTCGCGCCGGTGAAAAGCAGCGTGCCGGCCTTCTTCGGCGCCATGCGGCGCACCGCCTCCCGCCCGAACAGGAATCCGCCGAAGCACACCACGCGCCAGGCCTGCTCGAAATAGTCGGCCTCCATCTCGATGATCCTGCCGGGCGTATTGTTGCCGGCGTTGTAGATGGCAAGATCGAGATCGTCGCCGGCGGCGTCGAACAGGGCGGCGATGTCGCGCTCGCTGGTTGCATCGGCGACGAAGGGGACGGCCGCTCCGCCCGCCCTGTCGATATCGGCGGCAACCGATTGCAATGCCGACAGCGTCCGGCCGGCGACGATCACCTTCATGCCCTCGGCCGCAAAGCGCTTGCAGAGCCGCGCCCCAAGTCCACGATCCGGACCGACGCCGATCACGATTGCGGTCTTCATCTGCATGTCTCCTCGAGATCGATTGACGGCTCAGGCCGGGGCGGGTTCGGGACAATTGGCGAGCCGGGCGGGATTGCCGATCGCGGTGCAGCCGCCGGGAACGTCGTCGGTCACGACGGTGCCCGCGCCGATCTTGGCGAAATCACCGATGCTGACGTCGCCGAGGATGGTCGCGCCGGCGCCGATGAACACGCCACGGCCGATGCGCGGCGAGCGCGTCGGCAGTTCGCCGCTGCGGCCGATGCTGACATTCTGAAGGATGGTGACGTCGTCGCCGATCGTCACGTTCGCGCCGATCACGATGCCCGTGGCGTGATCGAGATAGACGGACGAACCGATGCTCGCGGCTGGATGGATGCTGACCTGCAGGACGTTCGACGCCTCGTTCTGAAGCAGCAGCGCCGCATCGACGTGGCCGTGGTGCCAGAGCCAGTTCGAGACGCGCCAGGCCTGGAGCGCGACGTAACCCTTGAAATTCAGCAGTGGTGCCAACAGGCCGGTGATGGCGGGATCGCGGTCGACGATCGCGCGCAAGTCACGGCCCGCGGCCTCGACCAGATCGGGCGCGTGGCGAAACGCATCGCGCGCAAAGGCTCGAAGTCGCGCGCGCTCGGAAGCATTGCCGCCCATCCGGCGACCGATGAGATCGGCCAAGACGGCGGCAAGATCGTCATGGATGAGGACGGCATCGGCAAGCGCCTGGCCGAAGGCCGGATCGGCCGCGGCCGCGCGCAACGCTTCGGAGCGAACCTCCTGCCACAGGCCATCGCTTGCCATGATCGCAGCATCCGCCATCGCCGCCCCCGATCCTTCCGCGCTCGTGCCGGCAGATATAGTCGGTCCGGGTCGCGGCGCCAGTCGGGGCGGCAGAACGTGCGCAAATTGCGGGCCGTCGGCTGGTCTGCCAGCATCCACACCGTCATGGCCGGGCTTGTTGTGCTGTCGCTCTCAAGACCAAAGCCGTCCAAAAACCAAACCGCCCGCCTGCGGGTTGCGCAGGCGGGCGGCTCGGGGCCATCAGGACTTTGGGGGCATGCGCCTGAAGGCTTTGAGAGAAGCCGGCAGATCAGTTCTGCGGCTGATCGTTCGGCGGAGTCGGGCGCGTCTTGTGCTGCGCCATGAACTGGTCGAACTCTTCCTTGTCCTTGGCGTGACGCAGGCGGTCGAGGAAGTTCTTGAACTCCACCTGCTCTTCCTCGAGCCGGCGCAGCGTCTCGGAGCGATACTCGTCGAAGGCGCGGTTGCCGGAGGACGGCGGGCCGAAACCGAAGCCGAAGCCGCGGCGCTCCATGCGGTCACGCATGCGATCCATCTTGTACTGCATCCGCTCCATCTTGTTCTGCCAGCGATCCTGGTTGCTCCAGCACGACATTCTTCTGCTCCCGAGTGTGAAAAAGAGAAGGGCAAGTCCGACCGGCCACCAGATGATGAAGCCGAGGATGGTCACGGCAATCCAGCCGGGATGCCAGGGTGTCTCGAGCATGCGGGGGCGCTCATAGGGCTGGTCCGAAGGACCGCGCCATCGATTGACATCAGCGGTGTAGGACATTTCCCGTCTCCATCACGGCACCAGCGCCGTTGTGAATGTAAATAACATTTACATAGCTAGACCATCCCGCGACTTTGTCAAGCCGGCCGCCAGACAGGGCGGGCGAATTATTTGCGCAACTTTATTTCGGTTTGCCCCAGGGGCCGCCCGGCGGCACGCCAGAACCGGAGGATGCCTCCGGTGGCACGGGCGGCGGCTCGGCGCTCTTGCCCGCGGGACGGCGATCGGTCGGGAAGCCGAGGCCGCGCAGATAGATCAGCACCTCGGCTTCGAGCAGTTCGTCGGGCGACATCGGCAGTTTCCGCCGCGCGGCGTCTCCGCGTGAAAACAGCGAGGCCACGCCATGCGACATCGACCAGATGTGCAGCGCCATCATCATCGCCGGCGGCCGCGGCGTGCCGGGCGGCGCGAGCGCAGCCAGCCGCTCCGCGGCGGCACGAATGATGTTGAAGGCGCGCTCGCTCGCAGCCTGCAGCGCCGGATTGGCGTCGACGGGCAGACCGGATTCGAACATCGCGGCATAAAACGCCGGCTCCTCGCGGGCGAAGGCCAGATAGGCCCTGCCGACGCGCTCGAACGCCGTGACCGTGTCGGGCCGGCCGTCGTCCCAGGCCGCGGTCAGGCGCGCCTCGAACTGCTCGAAGCCGCGCTGCGCGATCGAGGACAGGAGTTCATCGCGATCGCGGAAATGCCGGTACGGTGCCGCAGCACTGACACCGGCCATGCGCGCGGCATCGGCAAAGGTGAAGCCGGCCGCGCCCTTCTCGGCGATCAATCCGAGGGCGGCCTGCAACAGCGCTTCCTTCAGATTGCCGTGGTGATAGCCGCGCTCGGCGCGGCGCTGCTCCTTGCGCCAGCTCATGTGAACGGCTTTTACATGAGCCGGCGATGAAGGTCACTAGCAGCGATGCGACGCGGTGAACCGTACTTCCACGGTCCGCGCCGCGGGCGACAGGCCCCGCCCGGATGGCGGAGCGCCGTCCTAACCGCCTGGAATCGGCAGGACCGGCATGATCTCGATGGTCTCGCCCGGGAAGATCGCAAAGTGCGGGTGGTTCTCGAACATCCGGGCGGCCGCGTCATGCGAGGCGGCGCGGACGACGGTGAAGGCACCCATCTGGTTGGCGATGTCGGCGACGCCGCTCGCGTCGACCTTCTTGGTCTTGCCGAGCGGACCGCCCATGGCCTGGATCGCGCCCTGGTGTTTCTCGACCCAGGCTTTCCAGGCCGCCATGCCCTCTCTCTCCCTGGTCTTGCGCTCGGCTTCGGGCAGCGCATTCCAGGCGGCCATCTTCGGGCTGGTCTTGCTGCCGAGGAAAACGGCGAGATAGGTGTCGGTGCTCATCGGTTCTCTCCCTGATTGACGATCGGCCCCGAAGGGCCGTGCATTCGGCTGCGAGCAGCCGGCTAGTTCGACTTCAAGTCCGCGAAGCCGGCGGCCGCCTCCTGAACCTCCGGCGAAAAGTCGGCCATCTCCTGCACCTGCCGGATCTCGATCATTTCGTTGGCCGAGGCCGGGCACTTCTTGGCCCAGGCGATCGCCTCCGCCCGCGAGGCAACATCGATCATCCAGTAGCCGCCCAGGACTTCCTTGGCTTCGGCGAACGGCCCGTCGGTGACGACCGGTTCGCCGGTCGCGAACGAGACGCGCGCGCCCGACGACGGCGGGTGCAGTCCGTCGAGCGTGATCAGCACGCCGGCATCCCTGAGCGCCTCGTTGTAGCGCATCATCGCTGCGACCCGCTCCGGGTCGAGTTGCACGTCCGGCGGCGCGGTTTCGTAACCGAGCGGGATCATCAGCATCATGAATCGCATGGGGTATCCCTGGTTTTCGACAGGCCGCGACATCAGCGGGATCTGGCCTGCCTGCTTGCCCTTGTAAGACGAACGGCCCCGGCCGGAACCGACATCGGCGCGAAAATTATTTGAGACCACCACGGGCCGCCGGCGCCGGAGACGAGCTACCGCGACTACGGCAACAACCGGCCATCCCGGAAGGCCGCGCCGAAATAGACATCGATGCGGCCGACCTTGTCGCCCGCGAACGTGACAAACTAGGTGTTGCGAAAGCTCCTGCCGTCGCTTGCGAGACAATGGTAGGTGACGAAGGCCTCGTCGCCGTCGACGAATATCCGCTCGATGTCCTGGCGCGCGATCCAGCCGGTGTCCTTCCAGCACCGCGCGAAATACGTCGTCTTGTCGATGGCGTCGTCGAACGGGCTCGTGAAGCAAAAATCATCGGTCAGCGCGTCGCTGACCCGCGGCCGGTCGTCGGCGAGGTAGGCGGCGAAGAGGTTTCGGATGACGTGCTCGCGGCGGTCGGGCATCGATCGATCTCCAGGGAAGACTGTCCGATGGAAGACGATGCCGGCGCGACCGTGCCGACATCCGGGTCACGGCAACGCCGTTCGCGGGGCGGAAAATTTTCCGAAATCGAATTCCGTAGAAGTACGTAAATCAGCGGAACCCATATGAACTCCGCCGTGCATATGGAGCCGATCTCTTCGCGAACAGAGTGAGATGGGCTGATCACGCGAAGAAATATGGAGGTAAGCCAATTTTATGCCGTGGTTTACGGTTGCTCAAGGAGCGCATGCAACTTTTACGCTATAGCGAGACGGTTCGGCGATCCCGCCAATCCGCCGCCGGATCATTGCCCGGAGCGTCACGTGTTCAATTTCAACAGCAATGCCAAAGTCCAACATGCGCTTGCCGAAATCGACGCGATCGACCGGTCGCAGGCGGTGATCGAGTTCAACCTCGACGGCACCATCATCAATGCCAACGAGCATTTCCTGAAATTGACGGGCTACTCGCTGGCGGAGATCAAGGGCAAGCACCACAGCATGTTCGTCGGCGCGGAGGAGCGCGAGAGCGCCCGCTACCGGGAATTCTGGGCGAGCCTGAACCGCGGCGAATATCAGGCCGCGCAATACAAGCGCTACGGCAAGGGCGGAGCGGAGGTGTGGATCCAGGCCTCCTACAATCCGCTGCGCGACCGCAACGGCAAGGTCGTGAGCTGCATCAAGTTCGCCACCGACATCACCGCGCAGACGATCAGGAGCATGGAGGACACCGGCAAGATCGCCGCGATCGGCCGCGCCCAGGCCGTGATCGAATTCAACATGGACGGCACCATCATCAGCGCCAACGAGAACTTCCTGAAGACGGTTGGCTATTCGCTCGACGAGATCAAGGGCAAGCACCACAGCATGTTCGTGACGCCGGAAGATCGCGGCAGCTCCGCCTATGCTGATTTCTGGGCGCGGCTGAACCGGGGCGAGTTCGAGGCGGCCGAATACAAGCGGCTCGGCAAGGGCGCCAGGGAGATCTGGATTCTCGCGACCTACAACCCGATCCTGAGCGAGACCGGCAAGCCGTTCAAGGTGGTGAAGTTCGCGACCGACGTCACCCAGCAGAAGCTCAAGACCAGCGACAATGACGGACAGATCGCCGCGATCTGGAAGTCGCAGGCGGTGATCGAGTTCAACATGGACGGGACGATCCGCACCGCCAACGAGAACTTCCAGGGCGCGTTGGGTTATTCGCTCGCCGAGATCAAGGGCCGGCACCACAGCATGTTCGTCGAGCCGGCGGAGCGGGATTCCGCGGCCTACCGCCAGTTCTGGGAAGCTCTCAACCGCGGCGAATACCAGGCGGCCGAGTACAAGCGGATCGCCAAGGGCGGCCGTGAGATCTGGATCCAGGCATCCTACAACCCGATCTTCGATCTCAACGGCAAGCCCTACAAGGTGGTGAAATACGCGACCGACATCACCGCCCAGGCGATCGGGCGAAAGAAGGCCGACAATGCGCGCGGACTGATCGAGGCGGTCGCGGCCGGCAGCGAGGAGATGAGCGCGTCGATCCGCGAGATTTCCGAGACCATGGCGAAGTCGCGCGAGAACTCCAAGGCCGCGACCAACCGGATCGAGGCCGCCGACGGCCAGGCACAGCGGCTGAATGCGGCGGCGCAGGCGATGAGCGGCATCGTCGAGATGATCGCCGGCATCACCGGGCAGATCAACCTGCTCGCGCTCAACGCGACGATCGAATCAGCGCGCGCAGGCGAAGCCGGCCGCGGTTTCGCCGTGGTCGCCTCCGAGGTGAAGAACCTCGCGAGCCAGGCCAAGCAGGCGACCGACACGATCTCCTCGGAGATCGATGCGCTCAACACCATCGCGGGCGACGTCGCGACCTCGCTGACCGCGATCAAGGCCGCGATCGCCGGCGTCAACGAATTCATCGCCACGACCGCCGCTGCGGTCGAGGAGCAGACCATCGTGACCGCGGACATGTCCGCCAACATGCAGCGCGCCTCGGCCGAATTGGCTTAAACGCCGTCCACGTCCATCTTTCCGCCCTTCGCGCGCGTCGCGGCCGCCACCCGGCGGCCACGGTGCGCATTTGCCTGACCGGACCGGCCGGGCCTTTCTCATCGGATTGAAAGCGAAGTAAAAGGAGCCGGCGCTCACGCGCGCCCGATCCCTTGGACAGGACAGATCAGCAGATGCAGCAGGCCCCGCAGAAAGTCGCCCTCGTCACCGGAGCCGCGCGCGGCATCGGGCTTGCGACCGCCAAAAAGTTCCTGAGCGAGGGCTGGCGCGTCGCGCTGCTCGATATCGAGAGTGAATTGCTCGGCCGGGCGTTCGCCGAGATCGGCCACGACGATGCCACGCTGGCGTTGACCTGCGACGTCTCCGACGCGGCCGCGGTCGGCGCCGTGGTAACGGCGATCGAACGGCGATTCGGCCGGCTCGATGCGCTCGTCAACAATGCCGGGATTGCCGTGTTCGCGCCGTTGATGGAGACGTCGGATGCCGACTGGAGCCGTGTGCTCGAGGTCAACCTGACCGGCCCGTTCCTGTGCACCAAGGCCGCCGTGCCGTTGATGCGCGACGGCGGAGGAGGTGCCATCGTCAACATCACCTCGATCTCCGCGGTGCGCGCCTCGACGCTGCGCTCGGCCTACGGCACCAGCAAGGCGGGGCTCGCGCACCTGACCAAACAGCTCGCGGTCGAGCTTGCCGCCCTCAACATCCGCGTCAACGCAGTCGCTCCGGGACCGGTCGACACCGCGATGGCAAAGCAGGTGCACACCAAGGAGATCCGTGCCGATTATCACGACGCCATTCCGCTCAACCGCTATGGCCTGGAAGAGGAACTCGCGGAAGCGATCTTCTTCCTGTGCTCGGAACGTGCGAGCTACATCACCGGCCAAATTTTGGCCGTTGATGGCGGCTTCGATGCGGCGGGTATCGGCCTGCCGACATTGCGCGGGGAACGCCGCAACGGCTAGGCACGAAAATTGTAGGAACGGGATCGCAGACCGAATTCGGCTTGCGGCAACGCGAGGCACGGTGTGCTTCGCGTTGCTAGAAAAGTCTATCCGGTCGAAAACTGAAATGGTGGGTCACGCGTCGCAGTCGTCCCATCCGACGAAGTCGAACTCGTGGAGCGCCCATGCATCGCACGATGATCGTCATGGCCTGGATGCTGGCGGCAGCGGTCTTCACCGCCGCGCCTGCGTTCGCCGAGATCCGCATCATCCAGAGCCCGGGCGGCCAGGTCGGAACGTTCCTCGACCTGTTCGAGAAGGTCCGCGAGAGTGGCGAGCGCGTGGTGATCGACGGGCCCTGCCTGTCCGCCTGCACGCTGGTGCTGAGCATCGTGCCCGGCGAACGCATCTGCGTCACGCGCCGCGCCGTGCTCGGTTTCCATGCGGCGCGCTCCGTCGACAGGCGTGGTCGGTTCTATGCGGAGCCCGAGGCGTCCGAAGCGGTGCTGGAAGCCTATCCCGATCCGGTGCGCGGCTGGATCAGCCGCCACGGCGGCCTCACCTCGCGATTGCTCTTGCTCAGGGGGCGAGAGCTCGCGGCGATCTACCCGCGCTGCCGATGATACGTCGCCTGCGCACCCGTCTTGCGAATGGGCCGCTCGCCCTAACCGGCCATCGATGATTGTGATCGCAAGCGCTGGTTTTACAGGCTCATCTGTTCGCGCGCCCACACGCTGACGAAGAATCTGCGTCGCATCCGCGATTGCGTAAGGGTTCCTAGAAGGAACCCTGGATCAACTGCGCCAACTCGAGACTCGCGCAGACAAGCATTCCCCAAAGTGCAAAATTGATCTGCAGCGCCGCCACCATCGGCCGCTCCCCTTCCAAGCCACGCCCGCCCCAGTTTGTAAATTTTGTGAAGGAATCATTAACGATTCTGGCGGAAGTTCACAGCCCATTATTGCGCCAGTTGTTGTGCGATGCGGTCCGGATCATTTCACGAAGCGGCCGCACTGCTTTCGCAAAGTGATGCGAACTGATTCTCGACACTAACCTACTGTGCTGGTCACGCGTTTCCCGTGGGTTCCATTCAGCCGACGCGCTGCAGTCCCGTTCTCTTTCGGGTCTTGCGCGCTGCGTACCGAACAGAAAGTCCAGCGAAATGCGACACGGCTTCGCTTTGCTCAGTTTTTGCGCAATCCTGATGGGATGTGCGGTTGCGCCGGCGCAGGAACACCGCCCGATCGCATGGGACGGTCTCGGCCAGGATCCCAATCGTCCCGTTGCCCCAAAGCGGCGCGCCGCGAGCCACACGCCCGCGCAGAGCGATCCCAACAAGGAGCGGGAGAGAGTGCTCGGAACCTTGCGTCCCTATTCCGATGCGTGGTGGGCGGTGCACGACGAGATCGAGGCGGAGCACGACAGACAGCTCGGCGCAAAGCTCAAGATCTGCCGCGACTGCGTTCCATCGCAACCTCCGAGCGACGACGTGACCGGATCGATCCGCTGACGCGGATGGTTGCCGGGGATTGCCGCATCCCCTCTCCCGTACCGACAGAGAGAGGGGACCGCGGCTCAATGCATCATCGCAGCCGTCGCGCTCACATCCCTTCCGCCGGGCAATTCACCATCCAGGGAGTGCCGAACTTGTCGACGCACATGCCGAAGCCCTTGGCCCAGAACGTCTTGCTGAAGGGCATGGTGACCGTGCCGCCGTCGGCGAGCGCGTTGAACTTGCGTTCGGCTTCCGCCGGGTCCGTCAGCGTGACCGAGATCGCAAAGCCCTGCGCCTTGTGAAAATGCTCCGGCGGAGAGTCGGAAGCCATCAGCACGCTGCCGCCGGGCAGCGACATCCGCGCATGCATGATCGTCTTCTCGCGGCCGGCCGCACCCGGCATGTCCTCCGGCGCCTCCGACACGCGCATCATGGCTTCGATCTTGCCGCCGAGAACCTTGGCGTAGAAGTTGAATGCCGCTTCGCAGGTGTCTTGATAGAACAAATAGGGATTGAGCATGTTTCTCTCCTTGGCGTGTGAAGACACTACGTCTCGGTCAGCTTCTTCAGGCTGGCGAGCCCGGCCTCGAAATCCTTGCCGATCATGCTGTCCATGTTGACGAAGACCTGCATGACCTTGGACAGGAACGGGGCCGGACCGTACATTGTCCATGTGACCAGCGTGGCATCGCCTTGCGGCACAAAGGTGAATTCCGCGGTGTTGTGTCCCTCGAAGGGGCGCTCGAAATCGAGCTTGATCCGCAGCTTCGACGGCGCATTCGCCTCGAGGATCTCCATGTGGCCGGCGCCGACATTGTTGTTGCCGTCCCAGGCATAGGTCGCGCCCGTGCCCTGCGCGGCTCCTCCGAAAGTTCGCTTCATGGCGGGATCCCGCCCCTCATAGGGGGACCAGCCGGTCCAGCGCTGGAAATCGGCGACCAGCGGATAGATCGCATCGGCCCGCGTCTTCATGACGAGCGAGCGTTCGACACGGAACGTGTCGGGCTTGGTGAGGGCAAAGGCGAGGACCCCGGCAATTCCGACCGCGAGTACGACGGCGACGATGGCAATGGCTTTCAGCATGAATGGCTCCGTGAACACAGGCAAAGGACGAACGAGAAGGGCTGGGACCGACAAACGAAAAAAGAAATCTTTGGCACATTGGCCGCTCCGCGTCATGGCCAAGCTGGTCCCGGCCATGCACGCTCTGAACGCTGGAGACAGAGGTGGATGCCGGGTCAGGCCCGGGCATGACGATGCGAAGACAGCCGGCCCTATTTCGCCTTTGCGCCCTGCCTGGCGTCGCCATTGGCGCCCTTCGGCTGGCTGTCCCGGATCAGGCGATCGATATGCATGCGGATGTGGGCGGCTTCCGCCGAGGTGTTGGCGAGCGCGATGGCACGATCGAAGGCGACACGAGCCTCGTCGTTGCGGCCGAGCTGCATCAGGAAGGCACCGCGCACGCCGTGGAAATGGAAGTAATTGGCGAGTTTTTGCGCCAGCGGCTCGATCAGCTCGAGCGCGGCCTGTGGTCCGCGCACCTTGGAAACCGCGACGGCGCGGTTGAGCGTCACGACCGGCGAAGGCTGCACCACCTCCAGCGCGCCGTAGAGCAGGTCGATCTGCGCCCAGTCGGTCTCGTCCGGCGTCGAGGCGCGCGCATGCAAGGCGGCAATCGCAGCCTGGATCTGGTAGGCTCCGCTGCGGCGATGGCGCATCGCCTTGTCGATCAGCGCAAGACCTTCCGCGATCATGGTGCCGTTCCACAGCGAACGGTCCTGGTCGTCCAGCAGGATCAACGAGCCGTCAGCGGCGAAGCGCGCGGCGCTGCGCGCATGCTGCAGCAGGATGAGCGCGGTCAGTCCCATGATCTCCGGCTCCCCCTGGAACAGCCGCAGCAGCAGCCGCGCCAGCCGGATCGCCTCCTCGCACAGCGGCTTGCGGAGTTCGGCGGTCTCTCCGCTCGCCGAATAGCCCTCGTTGAAGATCAGGTAGATCATCGCGGCGACGCCGGCGAGCCGCTCGGAACGTTCGATCGCGCCGGGGGTCTCGAAGGGCACGCCTGCATCCGCGATCTTCGCCTTGGCGCGCGTGATACGCTGCTCCATCGCCGCTTCCGAGACCAGGAAGGCGCGCGCGATCTGCTTCACCGTGAGGCCGGAGACGATCCGCAGCGCCAGCGCGATCTGCTGCGTCGCCGGCAGCTGCGGATGGCAGCAGATGAACATCAGCCGCAAGATGTCGTCACGATAATGCGAGCCGTCGAGCCGCTCGGCGAGCGCGCCCTCGGCATCCTCGATATCCGAGATCGCCTGGTCGTCCTCGGGCAGCGGCTGCTGCCTGCGGTTGCGACGCACCTCGTCGATCGCGACATTGCGGCCGACCATGATCAGCCAGGCTGCCGGATCGCGCGGCGGCCCGTTCTGGGGCCAGGTCTTCAGTGCACGCAAGGATGCATTCTGAAACGCTTCCTCCGCGGTATCGAGGTCGCGGAAATAGCGCAGCAGCGCACCGACCGCCTGCGGCCGCGCCGAGGTCAGCGCGGTTTCGATCCAGGCGGCATCGGTCTCGCTCACGTCTGGGTTTCTCCGGGCCTGAACACGCCGACGGGACGCACCTCATAGGCGCCGCCGGGATTGGCCGCGCCGAGGTCGCGCGCGACGTCGAGCGCGTCGTCGAGATTCTTGCAATCGACGATGTAGAAGCCGAGCAACTGCTCCTTGGTCTCGGCATAGGGGCCGTCGAGCACCAGCGGCGGATCCTCCTTGCGGAGCGTCGCCGCGGCCGTGGTCGGCAGCAGCCGCGCCACGGGACCGAGCCGGCCCTGCTTTGCGAGCTTGTCCTGCACCACGGCGAGCTTCTTCATCACGGCCTCGTCCTGGTCCTTGCTCCAGGAACCGACGAAGTCCTCATCGTGATAGCAAAGAATGGCATAGAGCATCGGCTGCGTTTCCTCATCCTGTTCTGAAGACGGTTCACTATGCCCCACCCCGACATCGATGCGGGAAAAATTTGCGAGAAAAATCCGCCCGTTCGTGCCAAGGAGAGCCTTCGAGAACGGAACCCGACGAGGCACCTGGAATGACCAAAGGCACACTGGCCGTCCTGATCAACAGCACACAGCAGAATTGGCTGCCCGAGCGTTGGAAGGCGCGGTTCGACGCGGTCTGCGGCGGCCGCCGCGTGGTGCTGCTGCCCGATGCCGGGCTCGATCCGGCCGAGGTGCACTATGCCGCGGTGTGGAAGCCGGTGCCCGGCGACCTCGGCGCCTTTCCCAATCTGCGCGCCATCTTCAATCTGGGCGCGGGCGTCGATGCCCTGATGGCGGACAAGAGCCTGCCCGACGTGCCGCTGGTCCGTGTCGCCGTGCCCGACCTGACCAACCGCATGACCGAATATGTCGTGCTGCACGTGCTGATGCATCACCGCCAGGAGATTTACCTGCGTCAATCGCAACGCGAGACCCGCTGGCAGCCGAAATACCAGTGGCCGGCAAGCGCGATCACGGTCGGCGTCATGGGACTCGGAACGCTCGGCGCGGATGCCGCCGACGTATTGCGGCGGCTCGGCTTTCGCGTCGCGGGCTGGAGCCGCAGCCCGCGCACGATCGAAGGCGTCGAGTGCTTCCACGGTGCAGCGCAGATCGATGCGTTCCTCCGCACGACCGACATTCTCGTCTGCCTGCTGCCGCTCACGCCGGACACGCACGGCATTCTCAACCGCGACGTCTTCGCGAAACTCAACCGCACCAGCCCGATGGGCGCACCCGTGCTGATCAATGCCGGCCGTGGCGGCCTCCAGAACGAGGCCGACATCCTCGCCTGCCTCGACGACGGCACATTGGGCGCCGCCTCGCTCGACGTCTTCGTACAGGAGCCGCAGCCGGCCGACAGCCGGTTCTGGACCCATCCGAAGGTGGTGCTGACCCCGCACAACGCAGCCGACACCGACGCCGACGCGATCTCCGCCTATGTCGCCGAGCAGATCGCCCGGTTCGAAGCGGGAGGCGCGCTGGAGAATGTCGTGGACCGCAGGCGCGGGTATTAGGGCTTCACTGTTCTGTATAGAGGCGCCGTCGCACCGCATTCTCGATGTCGTCCTGGCGGAAGCCGGGACCCATACTCCCAGGGAGGAGTTGCGGCGCGAGGATCTAACTCCGAGCCTTCGCCAATCCACATCTTGTGGTTACGGTCTTGGCTTCGCCAGGACGACGTTGAGGGCATTGCGCGTACCACACCCGTCGTGTCTTCCGGCTCGCGCCCGGACGACGGCCTATCCATGAGGCCCCACCATCACGTCGATCGCGCCCTTCACGATCGCCTCCAACTCCTTGCGCGCGACGCGGGCGCGGGAGCGGATCGCGATGGTATGGACAGTGGCGGAGGCGATCTGTGCCAGCGCGACTGGATCGGCGCTGGCGGGCAATTCGCCGTTCTCCCTGGCGCGGCGGAAGCAGTTCGCAAACGCCTTGTCGAGTTCGTTCAGGCCTTCGAGCACCATGCCGCGGATCTCGGGATCGCTGACCGCTTCCGAGCCTGCCGTGACGACCGTGAAGCAGCCGCGCGGGCCGTTCTCGCCGGAGAGATAGATGTTCAGCGCGGCTGCATAGATGCGCTCCAGCCGCCGGCGCACGGGCATCTCCTGGCGGAAGATCTCGACCATCGCGGCGCGCGCCTCCTCGCGATAGCGCCGGTAGCTCTTGATGTAGAGCTCGCGCTTGTCGCCGAAGGCGCCGTACAGGCTCGGCCGGTTCATGCCTGTGGCCTCGCTGAGGTCGTCGAGCGAGGTGGCGGCAAATCCCTGCCTACGGAAGAGGTCGAGGGCCTTGCCGAGCGCGACGTCCGGCTCGTAGGCGCGCGGACGGCCGCGACGCTTGGGCTCACTGGCAGCAGATGGCGGCTTTTGTTTTTGTACCATTTCGCAAATTAATCCTTGACCGCCGATATACTATGCAAGACAGTACAAAAATCAATCTGGCCAGGTTGAGCGACATTCCAGCGATCACCAAGAGGAATTGCCCAAGGAGGCCCAAGATGGATCTTTATTTCTCGCCGCTCGCCTGTTCGATGGCGACCCGCGTCGCCCTCTACGAAGCCGGCGCCGCGGCGAATTATCTCGAAGTCGATCCGCCGACCAAGAAGGTGCTCGGCGACGGCTCCGACTTCCGTACCGTGAACCCGATCGGCCTCGTGCCGACGCTGCGCACCGACGAGGGCGTGGTGCTGACCGAGAACGCGGCGATCCTGCAATATGTCGCGGATCGCTTCCCGCAATCCGGTCTCGGCGCGACCCAGGGCATCGATCGCACGCGCCTGCATCAATGGCTGTGCTTCATCGGCACCGAGCTGCACAAGGGCCTGTTCGTGCCGCTGCTCGACCGCAAGGCATCGCAGGATGTGAAGGCCTATGTGCTCGAGAAGAACCTGTCGCGGCTCGACTATCTCGACGGATATCTCGAAGGACGCAGCTTCCTGCTCGACCATTTCAGCGTCGCCGACGCCTACCTCGTCACGGTCATCAACTGGACCATGGCGACGCCGCCGATCGAGCTTGCGAAATGGCCGAATGTGAAGGCCTATCACGACCGCCTGCGCCAGCGGCCGTCGATCGCACGCGCGATCGCGGAGGAATTCGAGTTGTACAAGGCGGAGCAGGCGCGGAAGAAGGCGGCGGCTTAGGACCGCATCGACAAGGGCATCGTCCCGGCGGATGCGGCCGGGACGATGCGTCGCAACCGCGTCAGCGCGCGTAGCCGTAGACCGCGGTCGCGTTGTCCGCTGACACGAGCCCGCTCTCGACGTCGTCCTTGACCGCGGCGCGCTCGCGCTCCGTCGGCGCGCCGATACCGGCGCCGCCGGGTGTCATCACCACCAGCCGATCATCGGGCGGTACGGTCTGAAAACCCTTGCCGCGCATCTTCTGCCCCGACTTCAGGCCGACATAGCCGGCCTCGCCATCACGGCCGCCGTCTCGACCGCGCGGCGGATGATCGATGCGGTCGAACGCCGCCAGGATATCGAAGGGCGCGTCGATGCCGCTGCCGACCTCGATGATCTGGCCGAGGCCGCCACGGGTGCGTCCCGCCCCGCCGGAATCCGGTCGCAACTCCTTGCGCCAGAAGATCAGCGGCGTCTGCGTCTCCGCGATCTCGACCGGGGTGCCGCGCACGCCGCTGGGATAGGCGGTGGCCGACAATCCGTCCTTGCCGAAGCGCGCGCCGGTGCCGCCATTGCTGGTCACCGCCATCGAGAATCCGTAATTGCCGCCGGCGCCCGAACGCGTCTGTCCGCGCACGTTGAGATTCCACAGGCACGAGGTACCTTCCGCGGGCACACGCTCCGGAATGATCTGGCGCAGGCAACCGAACACGACGTCCGGCAGCATCTGGCCGATGATGTGACGCGAGGCGACCGGCGCCGGCTTCGGCGCGTTGAGGATCGCGCCCGCGGGCGCCGCCACCGTCAGCGGCGAGAGCGATCCGGCGTTGTTCGGGATCTGTGAGGCGACGACGCAGCCGAGGCCGAACACGGTATAGGCCGTGGTGTAGGACAGGGGCACGTTGATGCCGAACTTCGAAGCCGCCGACGTGCCGTCGAAATCGACATGGATGCCGTCGTCCGAAATCGTCAGCGTCGCGGCCAGCGTGACCGGCGCGTCATAGCCGTCGACGACCATGCTGTTGCGCCAGGTGCCCTTCGGCAACTTGGCGATCTCGGCCAGCACAGCCTCGCGCGAGCGATCGCAGATGTAGTCGCCGAGGTCGTCGAGCGTGTCGATGTCGAACTCGGTCATCATCTCGACCAGGCGCTCGCAGCCGACGTCGTTGCAGCCGGCGAGCGAATAGGTGTCGCCCTCGGTGTCGATCGGCAGCCGGGTGTTGGTGCGGATCATCGCCATCAGCGTCTCGTTGACGACGCCCCGGTCGATCAGCTTCAGCATGGGGATGTAGAGCCCCTCCATGAAGACGTCCGTGGCGTCGGGGCCGAAGCCGATGCCGCCGATGTCCATGAGATGGCTGGTGCAGGAGAACAGCGCAACGACCTTGCCGTCCTTGAAGCAGGGCGTGGTGACGACGAAGTCGTTGAGGTGGCCGGTGCCCATCCAGGGATCGTTGGTGATGTAGGCGTCGCCCTCGTTCATGGTCTCGAGCGGGAAATGCGCGATGAAGTGCTTGACCGATTCCGCCATCGAGTTGACGTGTCCCGGCGTGCCGGTCACCGCCTGCGCCAGCATTCGCCCCCTCAGATCGAACACGCCGGCGGAGAGATCTCCGCATTCGCGCACGATCGGGCTGAAGGCGGTGCGGAGCAGCACCTGCGCCTGTTCCTCGACCACGGCGATCAGCCGGTGCCACATGATCTGGAGGTCGATCAGGCTCGCGCCGCTTGCCTTGCTCATGATCAGGCCGCCTTCCGTTCCATGACGATGCTGCCGGCCCCGTCGATATGCGCGTCGAAACTCGTGGAGACGAACGTGGACGTCTCGTCTTCGGCGATGACGGCGGGGCCGGCGATGGTCGCGCCGGGCGTCATGTCCTCGCGGCGATAGAGCGGGATCTCGATCACTTCACCGGCGCGGCCGTCGAAGAACTTGCGGCTTCCCGAGGCCTTGGCCGCCGGCTGGCGCGCGACGGATGCGACCACCGGCGGATTGCGGGCCTCGGTGGTCGCGAGCACGGACCAGCTCAGCACCTCGATCGCCGCACCCGGGATCGGCCGCTCGAACATCGCGGAATAGTCCGCCTCGAACTTCCGGCGCAGGCCGGCGAGATCGTCTCCCGTCAACCGCCGGTTCGGCAGCTCGACCGTGATCTCGTGACCCTGGCCGACATAGCGCATGAAGGCGGCGCGTCGCTCGCGCACCGGCGCGCCGGCTGCGCCAGGCTCGACCAGAGCGCGCGCTTCGCTCACCATCTCCTGCAGCAGATCGGAGACGGCCTCGGTGTCGAAATCGTCGAGCCGGACGTGACGGCTGCGCACCAGCTCATAGGCGATCGGGGCTGCGAGGAAGCCGACCGCCGATCCGACGCCCGCATTCGACGGCACGATCACGCGGGACACGCCGATCTTCTCCGCGACGCGCGCCGCGTGCAGCGGCGCGGCGCCGCCGAAGGCGATCAGCGTGTGCTGGCCGACGATCTCGCCGCGCTCGACCGCATGCACGCGCGCGGCGCTCGCCATGTTCTCGCAGACCACCTCGTGCACGGCATAGGCCGCGGTTTCCGCCGACAGACCGAGCGGCGTACCGACGTCGCGGAGCAGCGCCTGTTTGGAAAGCTCCGGGCTGAGCCTGATGGTACCGCCCGCGAAGGCGTCGGGATCGATCATGCCGAGCGCGACGTCCGCATCCGTCACGGCCGGACGCTCACCGCCGCGGCCATAGCATGCAGGCCCCGGCTCCGACGATGCGCTCTCGGGACCGACGGTGACGCGCTTCATGGCGTCGACATGCGCGATCGAACCGCCGCCGGCGCCGATCTCGACCATCTCGATCACGGGAATGCGCACCGGCAGGCCGGAGCCCTTCAGGAAACGCGCGGCGCGATCGACCTCGAACACGCGCGAGGTCTCTGGCTGGTACTTCTCGATCAGGCAGATCTTCGCGGTCGTGCCGCCCATGTCGAAGGACAGCACCTTGCTCTCGCCGAGCCTTGCCGCGATCTGCGCCGCGAAGATGGCACCGCCGGCCGGCCCGGACTCGACGAGACGCACGGGAAAGCGCCGCGCCGTCTCGATCGAGGTGACGCCGCCGCCGGAGGTGACGAGATAGATGGCACCGCGGAACTGCTCGACCTGCAAGGCGTCGGCCATGCGCGCGAGGTAGCCGTCGATCAGCGGTTGCACGTAGGCATTCGCGACCGCGGTCGAGGTGCGCTCGTATTCGCGGATCTCCGGACAGACCGCCGACGATATCGTCACGGACACGCCGGGCATCTCGTCCGCGAGGATCGCGGCCGCGCGCCGCTCGTGTTCGGGATTGGCGTAGGAGTGAAGGAATGCGATCGCGACGCTTTCGACGTTCAACGCACGCAGTTTCGGCACGAGCGCGCGCACCGCGTCTTCATCGAGCGGGAGACGGACGGCGCCGTGCGCGTCGATGCGCTCGGGAACGGTGAAGCGCAGGGATCGCGGCGCCAACGGCTTCGGCTTGTCGATGCCGAGATCGTACTGGTCGTAACGGCTCTCGGTGCCGATATCCAGCACATCGCGAAAGCCTTCCGTCGCGACCAACGCCGTCCTGGCGCCACGCCGTTCGATGATGGCATTGGTCGCCAGCGTCGTGCCGTGGATGAAGACGTCGATGTCGCTGATATGCGCATGCGCGTCGGTGAGAATGAGACGCATTCCGTCCAGTACAGCCTGTTCGGGCCGCTGCGGCGTCGTCAGCACCTTGCGCGTCTTGCGATCCGGACCCACGTCCAGCACGATGTCGGTGAAGGTGCCACCGATATCGACGGCAAGCCGCACTTCGGCTCCCTCAAGCATTCGAAATTCTCCGTGCTGATCGTCAAACCTGGAGCCGAAAACGCAGCAACTTCCATGCCAGAAACCGGGCTCGGCATCACCGCGCCGAGCCATTCTGCTCGGCTGCCATCCGATAGGCAAGGCGTGTTCGCCGACCGCGCGATCAGAGCAGGAATGCAAGCGCCGCTTCGCAGCGCTCCTCGACTTTCAGGGTCAGCAGATCGTCGGCGCGGGTGCGTCCGAGATTGATCGCCGCGATCGGAATCTGCCGGCGCGCCGCCGCCTGCACGAAGCGGAAGCCGGAATAGACCATCAGCGAAGAGCCGACGATCAGCATCGCGTCGGCCTGCGCCAGATGATCATGCACGGTGGCGACGACGTCGCGAGGAACGTTCTCACCGAAGAAGACGACGTCGGGCTTGAGGATGCCGCCGCAAGCCCCGCAGGACGGCACGACGAACGAGGAAAAATCCGCATGCTCCAGATCGGCATCGCCATCCGGCGCGTCGGCGGCGTCCAGCGTCAGCCACTCCGCGTTCGCGCGACCGAGCGCATCCTGGAATTCAGCGCGCGGCGTCTTGCGGCCGCATCCCATGCAGCGGACGAGGTCGAGCCGGCCGTGCAGGTCGATCACCTGCCGGTGGCCCGCGGATTGATGCAGCCGGTCGACATTCTGGGTCAGCAGCAGTTCGCAACGCCCGTTCGCCTCCAAGCGGGCGAGCGCATGATGCGCGTCGTTCGGGCGGGCCTGGCCGAACCGCCGCCATCCGATCAGGCTGCGCGCCCAATAGCGCTGGCGAGTGCGCTCCTCGGTCATGAAGGCCTGATAGTTGACCGGTTGGGTCCGCTTCCAGTTGCCGTGACTGTCACGATAGTCGGGAATGCCCGAATTCGTGCTGCAGCCGGCACCGGTCAGCACGAACAGGCGTTCGTGCCGGTCGACGAAATCCTGGAGCGGGCGGGTTGCCACCGGGGGAATTGCCATGGCGCAGATGTAGTCTGCGCCATGGGGTTTTGCCAGATCACGGCCGTTCCGATGGCCCGAAGCCGGCGATCAGCTTGACGAGTTCGCTCTGCCGCGCGGTGTCGGTTTTCCTGAAGACATTGTGGAGATGGGTCTTGACCGTCGCTTGCGTCAGACCCAGAGCCTCGGCCAGCGCCTTCACTCCGCTCACCCGCATGACGGCATCGACCAGGCGAACCTCGCTCGCCGTGAGCTTGTACAGCTTCGCGAGCACCTCCAGCGGCGGCGGGCTGGCCAGCGAAGTCTTGCGCACGAAGACGGCGGCAACCGCGGAATGCAGTGCGCCCGCGTGCTGGCGGTCGCCGGATGTCAGCGGCAGCACGCTGGCAAACCATTGGCCCGGCAACGCCGTCGACAGCGAAATCGGACCGCTGCCGTCAGCCGCGATGTTGCCGTTCTCGGCCGCCACGAGCGCCTCGCGCAGCGCCCGCTGCGCGTCAGGCGCGGTCGCGGACAACAAGCCGTTCCTCTCGGTCAGCAGCGAGGCTTCGTCCAGCAAGGTGCGGCCCGGCGCGTTGGTGAAGACGAGACGGCCGTTCGGGCCGACCAGAAAGACACTGGCGGACACGTTGTCGAGCGTCTGGGTCAGCACCGCCTGGGCCGACTTGCTCTGGTCGAACAACCGGCCGATCGAGACGGCGCGCTGGAAATGCGGAACGATGAGCGCGAGCCGGCGGCGATCGTCGGCATCGGCAAGCCCGTCCTTCTCGTGCATGCGGACGGCGAGAATCGAGGCGCTCGTCGCGGTCTTCTCCAGATTGGCCGCGAGCGCGTCGATGATGCCCTGCGGCTTCATCCACTCCGCGTAGAAGCGCGTCTCGACGATCTCGTCGAACGGGATGAGGTCGGTGGAACCGCAGACGACACCGGCCTCGACGAACGTCGCCGCCGGAAAACAGGGGTTCAGTGGAAGATATTTATCGAAATAGAGCTTCGTGTAGTGCGGATCTTCGTTGAAGATATGCATCACCACGGATTGCTCTGTCGCGGCATCATGCCAAAACAGGCTGCCGGAGGAACCGCCGACGAACAGGCAGGCTTGCTCGAGGGCACGCGGCCACAGGGTGGGATCGAGCGCGGCGTCATAAACGAGGCCGATCAGCTCCGACAGCAGAGCGGCTTCAGACGGCACGGTGAACTTTCATCATTACAAACAACATGCGGGGCATTTGCGCCTTCAGTCACACAATATCACAATGTGCATGACGACTGTAAAACTTCAACAGCGATGCGGAGCTCCATGCGCGAAAAGCTGGTGCGACTCGCGAGCAGCCCATCGCGTCATCGCCCTGCTGTTTCGTTGAGCAGCAATTCCCAAAACGGAACAACCACCGATTATTTCGGAGCCGTGTTCGGCTTGGGTGAGGCAACCTGCTTCTGCGAGACCACCGCCTTGCCGGGCGGCGTTTCCGGCGCAGCATCGCGGCGGCGGTCGCAACCGCCACCGCGCCGATGCCATCGGAGCCGGGCAAGACGACCTGGCAAATGCGAGGCTCGGTCTATCGCGGCGAAGGCGGCCTCGGTTTCGCTCGTCGCCTCAACGCCGCTGAGCGTGGGCGGCGGCTACGGCAATGGCGGCGGCACGGAACACACCGCGTATCTCGGCATCGGCGGCGAGTTCTAGCTCGCCCAATTGTCGCGAAACTCCGGGAAGAGCGTCAAGCCGCCGCAAGCGTAGATGGTCTGCCCCGTGATGTAGCTGGCATCATCGGAGGCGAGGAAGGCGAACACGGCGGCGATCTCTTCCGGCGTGCCGACACGGCCCAGCGGAATGTGGCTGGTGACGACGCCGCGCTTTTCGGGGTCGCCGGTCCAGGCCGCGTTGATCGGCGTATCGATCGCGCCAGGCCCGACCGCGTTGACACGGATGCCCCGGCCGGCGAATTCCAGCGCCAGCGTACGCGTCAGATTGGCCATGCCGCCCTTGCTGATCGAATAAGCGAGATAGCCGGGCTTCGGAATGATCTGGTGGACGCTCGAGCAGTTGATGATGCTGCCGCCTCCGCCGCGCGCGACGAAATGCGCGAGCGCCTTCTGAGCGCAAAGCACGGCACCGTTGAGATTGACGTCGATGATGCGGCGGTAGGTTTCGACGTCGAGCGCCTCGCTCAGCGACTCCCGCTGGAAGCCGGCATTGTTGACGAGGCAGTCGAGACGCTTCCAGCGTGCCAGGATCGTCTCGAACATCGCGTCGATCTCCGGCTGCTTGCCGACATCGGCCTTGACGATGACATGATCGAGCTTGCCGTGACCGCGATCGCCCGACGCGGTCCGCGCGAGCGCGAGCGTTTCCTCGGCCTTGTCGGGATGGCCGAAATAATTGATGGCGACGGTCGCCCCTTCCTGGGCGAGGCGGATGGCGACGGCCCGCCCGATGCCCTGGGACGCACCGGTCACCAGCGCATATTGGCCGACGAGGCGCGACGGAAACGACGTTGAACGATCGGTTTGCGGCATGGGTTCTCTCCAGAATGCCTGATCATCGGCGGAACCTGGATTTTGTTCCATCCCTCAATGCAACCCTGGGACTCATTCCGCACGGCGCGCCAGCGGCGAGGTCAGGATCTGGTAAAGGATGATCGCGCCGAAGGTCGCGGTGCCGATCCCGCCGATCGTGAACGCTCCGAACTTGAGCGTGAGATCGCCGGCACCCGCGGTCAGCGCCACGGCGACGGTGATCAGGTTCGCGGGGTCCGCAAAGTCGACCTTGTTCTCGACCCAGATGCGGCCGGCCATCGCCGCGATCAATCCGAACAGCACGATCGAGAGGCCGCCGATGACGGGACCGGGGATCGACAGGATCAGCGCACCGAATTTCGGCGAGAAGCCGAGCAGGACCGAGACCGCGGCCGCGAAGGCGAACAGCAAGGTCGAATAGACCTTCGTCGCGGCCATGACGCCGATGTTCTCGGCATAGGTGGTGACGCCGGTGCCGCCACCGCTGGCCGCCACGATCGTCGCGAGGCTGTCGGCAAGCAAAGCGCGACCGAGATAGCGGTCGAGGCTCCGGCCCGTCATGGCGCCGACGGCCTTGATGTGACCGAGGTTCTCGGCAACGAGAATGACCGCCACCGGCGCGATCAGGAAGATCGCATCGGCCTGGAAAGTCGGGGTGCTGAAGTTCGGCAGGCCGAGCCACGGCGCGGCCGAGAGCCGCGCGAAATCGATCGGCTTGCCGAAGCCGAGACCATTCGCGAACAGCAGGTACAGGAGATATCCACCGATCGCGCCGAGGATGACCGGCAGGCGGCGCCACAGGCCCGGGGCGGCAACGGCAACCACGCCGATGATCAGCACGGTCGCGAGCCCGATCCAGGTATCGAACGCGCCGGCGCTCACGGCCTTGACCGCCACGGGCGCGAGATTGAGGCCGATCGCGGCGACCACGGCACCGGTGACGGCCGGCGGCAGCAGCCTCTCGACCCAGCCGACTCCCGACCACATCACGATCAATGCAATGACACCGTAGAGCACACCCGCCCCGACGATGCCGCCGAGCGCAACGGACAGGTTCGGATTCGGCCCGTGCCCGGCATAGCCGGTGGCGGCGATGACGACGGCGATGAAGGCGAAGCTCGAGCCGAGATAGCTCGGCACGCGTCCCGCGACGATGACGAAGAAGATCAGCGTGCCGATGCCGGAGAACAGGACCGCGACATTGGGATCGAACCCCATCAGCAGCGGTGCGATGATCGTCGAGCCCGACATCGCGACGCAGTGCTGGAGACCGGAGACGACTGTCTGGCTCCATGGCAGCCGCTCCTCCGGCATGATCACGCCCGAGGTCTTAAGTTTCCAGTGCGGAAAATAACCCCGTGCCTGCTCTTCCGAACCCTTTGCGATCGTCATGTTCCCCCCGTTGCGGTGCAGCGATCGATCTCGCGCGGATCGACAAAAATGTGATTGCCGTTTCTGCAGCGGTCATCACATGATGTAAATCATGCACGTTCGATGCGTTCCGGGGCACACATTATGACACCAGTTGCGATCCAGCCAGCCGTCCGTCGCCGTCATCAGCCCTGGTACAAGATCCTCTACATTCAGGTCCTGATCGCGATCGCGCTCGGCGTGCTGGTCGGCTATTTCTATCCCGACCTCGGCAAGGCGTTGAAGCCGCTCGGCGACGCCTTCATCGCGCTGATCAAGATGATGATCGCGCCGGTGATCTTCTGCACCGTGGTGCACGGCATCTCGTCGATGGGCGACCTCAAGCGTGTCGGCCGGGTCGGACTGAAGTCGCTGATCTATTTCGAGACGGTCTCCACCGTTGCGCTCGCGATGGGCCTGCTCGTCGGCGAGTTGCTCCAGCCCGGGCACGGCTTCAACATCGACCCCGCGACGATCGATCCGAAGTCGGTGGCGACCTACGTGACCAAGGCCAAGGAGGACGGCATCGTCGCCCACCTCATGGCGATCATCCCCGACAGCTATCTGGGCGCGATCGCGCGCGGCGACCTCCTGCAGGTGCTGCTGATCTCGATCCTTTCCGGCTTCGCCATCGCCTTCCTCGGCAAGGCCGGCGAGCCGATCGCGGAAGCGATCGACAAGGCCGCGAAGATGTTCTTCGGCATCATCCGCATCATCGTGCGTGTCGCGCCCATCGGTGCCTTCGGCGCGATGGCGTTCACCGTGGGTGCCTACGGCCTCGGCTCGCTGCTCAATCTCGCCGCCCTGATCGGCACGTTCTACCTGACCAGCATCCTGTTCGTGCTGATCGTGCTCGGCGCGATCGCCCGGCTCGCCGGCTTCTCGATCTTGCGCTTCATCGCCTACATCAAGGACGAACTGCTGATCGTGCTCGGCACGTCGTCGTCCGAAACGGTGCTGCCGCAGATGATCCAGAAGATGGAGCACCTCGGCGCCTCGCGCTCGGTGGTCGGCCTCGTCATCCCAACGGGCTACAGCTTCAACCTCGACGGCACCAACATCTACATGACGCTCGCGACGCTGTTCCTGGCGCAAGCCACCAACACGCACCTGACCATCTGGCAGGAGCTCGGCATCCTGGGCATCGCCATGATCACCTCGAAGGGGGCCTCGGGCGTGACCGGCGCCGGCTTCATCACACTCGCGGCGACGCTCTCGATCGTGCCCGACATCCCGATCCAGTCGATCGCGATCCTCGTCGGCATCGACAAGTTCATGAGCGAGTGCCGTGCGCTGACCAATCTGATCGGCAACGGCGTCGCCTGCATCGTGATCAGCATCTCCGAGGGCGAGCTCGATCGCAACGCGCTGCACGAGACGATGGCCCATCCGCTGGAGATGGGCGAAGCGCTGGAGCCCGGCGGCGGAACGGCGTGAGGCCGCGTGCGCCGGCAGCCATCAGGCCGGAGCTGCCGGATGGCCATCGAGATCCAGGCGGCGGGTGACGCCGATCGCCTGCAGAAACGCTTCGTCGTGACTGACGACGAGAAGTGCGCCGTCATAGGCGCTCAAGCCTGCCTCGACCGCTTCGATGGACTCGATGTCCAGATGATTGGTCGGCTCGTCCAGGATCAGCAGGCACGGCGGCGCCGGGCCGCCCAGCACGCAGGCGAGACCGGCGCGGAACATTTGCCCGCCGCTCAGGCCTGAGACGACCTGCAGGGCGGCGTCGGCGCGGAACATGAACCGGGCGAGCGCGGCATGGCAGGCATTCTGCTCCGCCTTCGGATTGAGACGCTGAAAATTCTCCAGAACCGAGATCGAGGGATCGAGCAGGCTGACCTTCTGATCGAACATGGCGAAGTCGGGCTTGACCCGGACGATGCCCGCGAGCGGACGCAACTCGCCCGTGACGAGCTTCAGCAGGGTCGTCTTGCCGGAGCCGTTCGGTCCGGCGACGGCAACCCGCTCCGGCCCGACGATGGCGAGCGACAGATCGCGCAGGATCATCCGCTCCGGCTGGTAGCCGGCGCTGACACGGTCGAGCCGGAGCACCTCGCGCCCGGCCGGCAGATGCGTCGAAGGCAGCTTGACGGAGAGCGGTTGAAGAATTTCGATGCGCCGGCGCGCCGCCTCGACCGCACCAAGCGCTTCCGCACGCCGCCGCTCGGCCATTTGCGTGCCCTTTCCGCCGCTGTCCTCGCTGCGATCCTTGCGCGCGCCCGCCAGGATCCGCGGCATGTCCCCCTTGCTCCGCTTCTTCCTGCCGCCGCTGTCCTTGCGCGCCTTTCGCTCGGCCGCTTCCTGCGCCTTGCCGTCGATCTCGGACAGATGCTTCTCGGCATGCGCAAGATCATGCCTGACGGCAGCGAGTTCGACGGCCTTCTGCTCGCGGTAGCTGCTCCAGTTGCCGCCATATCGCTTGGCCCCAAGCGAGGTCAGCTCGACGACCGCGTCCATGGTCTCGAGCAGGCTCCGGTCGTGGCTGACGACGATCGCGCCGCCACGCCAGGCCGCCATCAGCTCGACCACAGCCTTCCGGCCATCCCGGTCGAGATTGTTGGTGGGCTCGTCGAGCAGCAGGAAATCCGGCTCGGCGAACAGCAGCGCGGCGAGACGAACCCGCGTCACCTGCCCGCCCGACAGGCAGTCCAGTTCCGTGTCGGGAGCGGCATCGAATCCGACACGGGCCAGAGCGGAGGCGAGCCGCGCATCGAGGGTCCAGTCGACGTCGGCGATGTCGTCGGCGGACGCGTCGCCGCGTTCCGCGCGACGCAGCAGCTCCAGCGCGCGTCGCGCGCCGAACAGATCGATCACTTCCGCGCCCGCAGGAAGCCGGACGTGCTGGCGCAGAAGGCCTATTGTCCCGGTCACGACGACGCGTCCGGAGTGCGGACCGTGCTCGTTCGCGATCGCGGCGAGCAACGTCGTTTTTCCAACGCCGTTGCGGCCGACGAGTCCGGCCCGTTCGGCGCCGAAGGTCAGATCGATATCGGTAAGGAGTGCGCGTCCGTCAGGCGTGGACAGCGAAAGACGTGACAGGATGATCGAAGCAGGCATGGAAGTCCCCGTGGGCAAGGCAGATCGGCTTTGCGGTCGGGGTCATGTCCATGGCTGCGAATATCCTGATGAGTAGACGGTCATAGCCCCGGCTCGGGGCGAGATCAAGGCACGCTCCACGCGACGTCGTCTGGCCGCAGCCGAAGCCTCACAAGGCTTTTTGATGGACGCCGCGAGGCGAACGCGGTAAGTGCGGACAAAATCGTCGTGTCTCGCATGAAGAGGCCATCTCGTGAGCGGCAAGCCAAACAACGCCCTCGCCCAGCTGCTTCAGCAGGCCTTTTTCGCGTTGCGGGCGAAGCAGTTCGACGTCGCGGCGCGCCTCGCCGCCGAAGCCCTGAAATCCAATCGCACGGACCGCAATGCGGCGATGATCCTGGCCCACGCCCTGCTCGGCCAGAACCGTGCAGGCGAGGCGATCCCGCCGCTGGACAAGGTCGCTCGCCGCAGCAACGATCCGGAAGTGGAGACGCTGCTCGGCCACGCGCTCTGCGGCGCGCATCGTGAGAGCGAGGGGATCGCGCAACTGCGCCGGACTGCTGCGCGCCGCCCACCCTACTTGCCCGCGTTTCAGGAGCTGGCCGGCCAGCTCGCGAAGGCCGGTCAACTCGACGAAGCCGTGAAGGTCATCGAGGATGCGGTCGCCCTGTCGCCGTCAAGCATCGAGCTGAAGGTCGATCTCGGACGGCTGAGCCTTCAGAACAACGACCGCGCGAAGGCACTCGCCGTGCTGACGTCCGTGCGCGACGCAGCGCCCGGACGCGCCGATGTTCTGGTCGAGCTCGCCAAGGCTCTCCTCCTCGACGGCAAATATGCGGAGGCGGCCGAGCTCTATCGTCATGTGCTCGCGCAGCGCCCGGACGACATCCTGTCCCAGGCCAATCGCGCGATCTGCCTGATGGAGATGGGCAAGCGCGATTGCGGCGAGGCCGCGCTGCGCAACGTGCTTCGTGGAAGGCCCCAGATGCTTGGCCGTGCGGCCTTTGCGCTTGCGAGCACCACGCATGGGCGGTTCTTCTTCCGCCCGAGCGCCGCGGCAAAGTTCCTCGAGCGCGAGCTGGCGCCTACGCCCTGAACTTCCGTCTGTACAAGCCCGTCTCGCGCCTGAGTTCGGCACGGAGCGCCTGAACCTTCTGCGTTTCTTCGATGGTGAAGGACGAGGTCTGCCTGGTCCAGTTTTCCCGCTTCACCGGAATGCATTGCGCGATCGGCGTGCCCCTGGGCAGGACGCCGCTGAACCTGGTGTCGTGCCAATGCGCGGGAAAGTGGATCCAGGCATCCTTGTAGCGATCGCAATCGACGAGACCACTCAGCGTCGTGAACGGCAGATCGAAGCGATTGACCGGATGCGTGAAGAACAGCGCATAGCCTTCCGGCGCTTCGATGGTCCAGAGATTGTGGAATTTGATCAGGAAGCGGTCGGATTCGAACAGCGGCGATCCCGTCACCTGACCGGGATCGTGGAAGCTGATCGGCGAGCGCGGAAACTCGGTTTCGCCGCCCGGCGGGATGTCGTTGTCCCAGACGATCTCACCATCCTCGATCCTGAGATCGCAGATCAGCGGAATCAGGAAACCGCACGTCATCGCATCGACGAAGGGCGGACAGCGCTTGATGGTCTGTTCGTCCTGCTGGTTGAGGGCGCTGAAGGCCGTCGGCGGCATCGTCTTCAGCCAGTCCGGAACGCCTTGGCTCGCCGGAATCGGCGGTGGCAATAGACCCTCGAGCTCCTTGGGGCAGCGAAATCTGAGCGCGAGCTTGTTATTATTGTTCTGCAAGGACATCGGGCATTTCCAGCCATATCCTCTACCGATAAATGGAAATGGCTCCGGGTAGAAGTCCCGCAGCATAGCCCTACTATTACAACTTTGTCATGTTCGAGCTGATGCCCGGGCCGCGTCAGTCCAACGTTCTGTTCTTCGGTTGCGCTGCACAAGCTTCAGCGCGGTCACGGTCCGGCGAAGGCCGCCGAAGGCGATCGCATCCACACTCCTTCATCCGCGCACCACCGCCCTGATATCGGCCTCGCTCTTCGGGACGGAGGCGAGTTCGGCAAGCGTGATCGGCTTGACCGGCGCGCGCAGACGGTAATAGCCGATCTCCTCTGGCGTCTTGTCCCGCGCCTGCGCCATCATCTCGGTGACCGTGAGGCCGCAGAGCCGGCCCTGGCACGGGCCCATGCCGGCGCGGCGATACGCCTTGAGCTGGTTCGGCCCGGTCGCGCCGATCGCGACGGCATCGAGCACGTCCTTCGCCGAGACTTCCTCGCAGCGGCAGACAATGGTGTCGCCCGTGGGGATGCGGAATTGCGGCGCGGGACGGAAGAGCACATCGAGGAACGTCCTCCCGCGCTCGGCTTTGGCGAGATCGGCGCGCAGTGCCGCCATCGGGACGAGCTTCGCCACGGCCGCGGGCGCGAGCGCTTCCACTGCGGCCCGCGCCGCGATGCGGCCGCGCACGACGGCCGCATTCGCACCGCCGATGCCGGCGCCGTCGCCGGCTATCGCGATGCCGGCAACCGAGGAATTGCCGTTCGCATCGAGCACGGGCGACCAGCACAATTGCAGATCGTCCCAGCGATGCGCGATGCCCGCGGACATCGCGAGGTTGACGTTGGGTACGACGCCCTGATGCAGCAGCAGAAGGTCGGCAGCAATGGTCTCGCGCGTGCCGCCCGCGACGTAGCTGACGCCGGCGAGCTCACCATTACCGGACGCCGCAAGCTCGGTGACGCCGGATACGACCTGCACCTTCGCCTTCACCTCGCGCATCATCGCGAGGCCCTTGGCGAAGTACGGCGAGGTCAGGAACGCAAAGGCATGGGGCAGCGCCGCGAAGTAACTGCCGCGCGCGGTGGTGTCGAGGATGCGATCAATGCGACCGCCCAGCCTCAGGATCTGCGCGGCGAGCAGCCAAAGCAGCGGCCCCTGCCCCGCGATCACGGTGCGGCCGTCGGGCAGGAGGGCCGACGATTTCAGCATGGTCTGCGCCGCGCCCGCGCTCATCACGCCGGGCAGCGTCCAGCCCGGAATCGGAAACGGCCGCTCCAGCGCGCCGGTCGCGAGGATGACGCGCTTCGCCTTGATGAAGGCGGATGCGCCGCTAACGGAGACGGCGATCTCCAGATTTTGGTCGAGGCTCCAGACCGTCGCGCGCTGCACGACTTCCGCACCGCTCGCGCGTAGCGCCTGCACGAGATCGGCGCCGGCCCAGTAGTCGGCGCCGAGATGGTCGCGCTCGGTGACGGGTGTCGTGGCGATGGCGCGGAACACCTGGCCGCCGGGACCGGCATTCTCGTCGAGCAGCAACGTCGACAGACCGGCTTCGGCGGACATTGTCGCGGCCGCAAGGCCCGCGGGCCCCGCGCCGATCACCACGACATCATAGGTTTCGCGCCCGGGAGCGATGCTCATCGGCCGACCTCCCGCCTGCCCTTCTGGATCTCGACCTGCATGCCTTCGGCGACGGGCACGAGACAGCCCTGGCGATTGCCGACGCCGTCGATGGTGACGAGACAGTCGAAGCACACGCCCATCATGCAATAGGGCAACCGCGGCGCACCGCTGACCGCGGTCGCACGCCGCACATCGCCGCCGGAAGCCAGCAGCGCGGCTGAGACGGTGTCGCCCTGGCGCGCCGTGACGGCGATGCCGTCCACGAAGATCTGGACCGGCGCTCGCTTGTCCTGTTCGGATCGTTTGAACATGGGATGCCTCTTTGGCTCCTTCCCTGAAATCGCTAATAGCCGCTGTTGTTCACCGCGCCCGCGCCGCTGAAGCGGCTGGCCGAGAACACACCGACCAGCTCCGGCTCGAGCGCGCCGGCAGCGACCATGCGCGCGATCTCGAAGGCGTGGTTGGAGGCGAGCGTCACACCGGAATGGCAACAGGCCACGAAGGCGCCGGGATGCGTCTCCGACTGGTCATAGATCGGAAAGCCGTCCTGCGGCATGACACGGATTCCGGCCCAGCTCCGGACCACGTTGAGCCGCGCCAGATGCGGGAACATGCGCTGCGCGCGCTCGGCCATCACCGCGCTGATCGGGAGCTTGAGCGCGCGGTCGTCGAGCTCGTCCTCCATACTGTCGCCGATCATCACCGTGCCCTCGTCGGTCTGGCGCAGCGTGGTCAGCGGATGCGGCAGGAACGGCATGGTGCGCTCGGTCACCACGATCTGGCCGCGGGTCGGGCCCATCGGCGCATGCAGGCCGACCATCGGAGCAAGTGTCTGGTTGGCATTGCCGGCGGCGAGCACGACCTTGGCCGCGCGAAATTCGCCCTGCGGCGTGGTCAGCCGGAATTCTCCGCCGCTCTTGCTGATCGCCGAGATCGGGTGACCCGGAAAATAGTCGATGCCAAACGCCTTGAAGCCGGTATGGAATGCACGGAACGTGCGCAGCGAATTGACGTGACCATCGAGCGGACAATAGCTGCCGCCGGCGACGTCCGGCCCGATCAGCGGCAGCGACTTCTGCACCTCGGATGCGGAGAGCATCTCCATCCTGTAGTCGGCGGCTCCGGCCTGGTTGTGCATGCGCTTGACGAAATCGGAGCGCCGGCCGAATTCGGCCTCGCCGAGCGCCAGGTGAAAACCGCCATTCTGCTGCAGGCTGACGTCGAGGCCGGTCTGTTGCTTCAGCTCCGAGGCGAGCCGGCCCCAGGCTTCGGACGCGCGCACGGTCCAGAGCGTGTAGGCCGGCATGCCGAGCCCTTTGCTCTGAACCCAGATCAGCGCGAAATTGGCCCGCGAGGCGCGTTTGGTGATGTCGCCTTCGTCGAACACGGCCACGCGCTTGCCGAGCCGGCCGAGGCCCCAGGCGATGGCCGAGCCGAGCAATCCGCCGCCGACGACCGCGACCTCGTATTCCCCTGACATGGTTCTCCTATCGTCCCGCGTCGCGCTTGCCGGCGAAAAGGGGTTCTGCCCACGCCGTGCTTGCACGGATGCTCCCGATCTCCTACCTCAGACTTGCATGGCACGCATCACCATCATTGAGGCCGGGCAGGTCCCGCAGAAATATCGGGATCGGCACGGTTCGTTTCCCAGCATGTTCAAGCGCATGGTCCATGCCGAGGACCCCACCGCCACGGTCGAGGTCGTCAGCATCCCGAATGGCGATCCGCTTCCCGATCCGCGCGGGCTCGAGGCGATCCTGATCACCGGATCGGCCGCAGGCGTCTATGACGGCCTCGACTGGATCGGGCCGCTGGAGGATTTCGTGCGCGCGGCCCACGACAACCGAACGCCGATGGTCGGCGTCTGCTTCGGCCACCAACTGATCGCGCAGGCACTCGGCGGCACCGTGCGCAAATCGGACAGGGGCTGGGGCATCGGCCGCCACGTCTATCGCGTGCTGCCGGACAACGGCGTCGTCGACGGCGCTCAGCTGGCCGTTGCCTGTTCGCATCAGGACCAGGTGATCGAGGCGCCGCACGATGCGCGCACCTTCCTCGCATCCGACTTCACGCCGCATGCCGGCCTGCTCTATGCCAACGGCACGACGATGTCCGTGCAGCCGCATCCGGAGTTCGACGTCGGGTTCGCGGAAGTGTGCTGCGAGCTGCGCGACGGGAAAGCCCCGGACGATGTCGTCGCGACCGCACGGGCGTCGCTTGCAGAGCCCATGGACAGTGCCAAGCTCGGCGGAGCGATCGCGCGATTTCTCTCACGCGGGCCCGTTCCCTCGTCCTGAGGATCGCGCCCTGCGTCTCGAAAGACGGGGGCCGGGCAGCAGCGGGGCTCGCATGGTTCGATACGCCGGTCTGGCGGTTCCTCACCATGAGGATGGAGCGTGGTGCCTCTCTCAGAACGGATCGCTTCCCAATCCCGCGACATCGGCAGGCCGCGGTCCCGGCGCCGGCCAGTGAAACCGGCGGTCCTTTTCGGCGATCGCGATGTCGTTGATCGACGCCTCGCGACGTTTCATCAGCCCGTGCTCGTCGAATTCCCACTGCTCGTTGCCATAGGAGCGGTACCACTGGCCGCCGGCATCGTGCCATTCGTATTGGAAGCGGACCGCGATACGGTTGCCATCGAAGGCCCAGAGATCCTTGATCAGGCGGTACTCCTGCTCCTTCTCCCATTTGCGGGTCAGGAACGCCACGATGGCCTCTCGGCCCTGGAACACTTCGGAGCGATTGCGCCAGCGGCTGTCCTCGGTGTAGGCGAGCGCGACGCGCTGCGGGTCGCGTGAATTCCAGGCATCCTCCGCCATGCGCGCCTTTTGCGCGGCGGTCTCGCGGGTGAAGGGCGGAAGCGGCGGGCGCGACATGATGGCCTCATCGGGGTGACGGGTGCGCAAATCTATCGCCGCCCACCACGGAGTCGAGAGGCCACTCCCTATCGCCCGATCACGAAATCACATCGGCCTTCATCAGCGTCCGGATCGATTTCGGGATCGGCTGGGCACGGCCGCCGCTGATGAAGGCGACGCGGACCTCAGCCTTCACCAGCACGTCATCGCCGCGCCGCACCTCCTGCGCCAGCATGATGGAGGCCCCCTTCACCGCGATCGGCCAGGTCACGACGTCGAGCACGTCGTCCATCCGCGCGGGCTTGAGGAAATCCAAATGCATCGAGCGCACCACGAAGGCGAAGCCGGCATCGTCCGTCGCGGGCTGTTCGAACAGCGCCTGCTGCTCGGCGCCCATCAGCCGCAGATGATTGGTCCGCCCGCGCTCCATGAAGCGCAGGTAGTTGGCGTGATAGACGATGCCGGAGAACTCTGACTTGACTATATCGCAAAAGACCAACCGACTGATTTCATTGGGTCGCTTGGGAGTAGAAGCGTGAACGATGGCAAGTTTACGCACGCTTTTCCATAGCGAGCCGTAAGTCTTTGGGGATGCGTTGCGCTTTTCCACCTGAGATAAACGCGACGCGTATACGAGCCGATACCAAGAGATCGCTCCCGCGCCTGCACTCCTGTAGCAAGACTATCGACGCGCCTCTCACGTCTAGCGGGACCGTGACGACTTCAAGCAAATCGTCCAAAATTGCCGGCTTCAGAAAATCGATTGTCATGGAACGGACAACAAAGGCGAAGCCCGGTGCATCCTTTTTTGCTTCCTCTAGCAGGGCCTGCTGATTGGTACCGAGCAGGCGCAAGTAATTCGTTCTGCCGCGTTCCATAAAGCGCAAGAAATTTGCGTGATAAACAATTTGGCCAGAATCGGTGTCCTCGAAATACACTCGGACCTGCATACAGTGCCGTCCATCTCGAATTTCGCCGTCAAGAGAGAGTGGCACAATGGGTTTCCCTTGTTGCTCGAGAAAGACCTCTTCGCACGGAGCCGGTTTTCGGAGCAAGCACCAAATCTTGAGCTTAGACACATCGTACTAAACTGGATGCTCAAGCGAGCAAGAGGAAAAAGCGGACTGAGTTTTAAGCACTGCTCGCTCGAGTTGTCGATCTATTGGCTTGGAAGGTCTCTCGAAAGTAAGCAGGAAAGCGTGCTGGAGCGCGGTAATGGAGGTCCAGCCTGGATCTGAATCAGGATCGAGGCGTTGCATCGCTCTCGCGTCGCCATCCGCCACCGGACCGAATACAGCCTTCTCTTTTGCGGCGTGCGTTACAAGTCGACGGGAACGTTAACATTGACGCTCGACGGCGTAGCGAGATGCCCGCTTTGGCACGTTTCTGGCCAGAAGATTGCGCGGGGGGACCGGCGCGGCGGCTCCCGGTCCAAGCTCGGCCTAGACCACCAGACCTTGGAGAACCAACCCGGGCCGGCGCGCGATGTCCTTTAAAGCGTGCCGACCCTGCTTGCCACGAAAGTCAGCAATTCGGGGGTCGAAATTCGCTGCTGCGATTGCAACGCGCCGGTCGTCGGCTATTAGGAACACCACTAAACCGACCCTAGGCGCAAGGATATGTGGGCTTGACTAGACGAGATTTGGCACTCATTACGCCAGTCTTGATCGTGCTAAGCGTTGCGGGCGTAGTCATGTTTCTTCTGTGATGAACGCTATCACTTGCAGCGACACTGATCCGCTTTGCCGGCAAGGTGGGTTGCAATCAGGCCAGTCGAGATAAGCTTCGCTAACATCCGATTGGGTCAAGGTGAAGAAACGCGCGCATCCCGCCTTCCGCCGTTTCTCTAATCAACTCGGCTGGATTTTCGGGCACAAAAAAGCCCCGAAACCCTTTCGGCGCGGAGTGGAGGTCCATGTAGGGATGACGCTCGCGCATCGCCCCGGTCTGCCGGCACCGAAGGAAGCCGGCAGTATTCTACGGCGCGGGCATGCGCCGCATTTAGTCCAATAGATCTGTCAGGTGATCAGGAATGAACGGCATGTCGACGGTGTCGCGGCGACGATGAAAGGTGTTGCTGCAGAAATTGATGCGGCCGCCCGTGACGATGTAGTGGCAGATCCGGCGCTGCCTCTCCCCGCGGCCACAGTTTGTCACCTCGTCGACGCCGCCAGTCAAATGAACGAAGGACTGTTCGAAACTCGGTGAGAAGGTCGACCGCTCGATGTTCCCGCCGAAGGTCCGACTGAACGGAAGAGAATGCATATCCTCGCACGCCGGACACGAGTGAAAGAACGCAGTCTCGCGTCTCCGCATCACGGCGCTGGCCTGGCTCACGGCGTTTCCGAGAGGTGACTGCTGTGGAGGCAGACATGCCACTTCAGCGCCTGGATTGACCCGGCGCCAGCTGCACAACTGTGGCCAACTTTGTCGACGTGAAGGTTGCCGTCTTCGGGCCGCCCGTGGCGTACCCAGCAATGATGCGTGTTCTCTTCGTTCATCGTGCAATTAAATGCACGCTGGTCAATCATCCATTCGTGGCCGTCGGCACACTTTACGACGAGCGACCGTCCGTCATCGCCAACCAGGTATGCGCATCCGGTCTTGCCGACGGTGTCCTTTCGTCTTGACCATTCGCCGACCCACCATGTCCTAGCAGGCGCCAGGCGGGGCATCGCGCAATATGAAACGCGCGCCTGTGTCGGGCCGAACATAGATCTGCTTGCCGCGAGGAAGAACATTGCATGGATGTTGACCTCGAACGTCATCCGCCATTCCTCGTCACTGATGTCGGCCAAGTCCTTGAACCTCGCTTGAGGCGCCGCGTTGTTGACGAGGATGTCAACGCTGCCGAGTTCGCTCACCGCCCGCTCGACGACGCTCCGGCAATGGTCCGCTGACCGAAGGTCGCCTTCGACCAGAACGACCTTGCATCCCTGCGCCTGCACGAGATCGGCGACCTCCTTGGCGTCTTCATTCTTCTCGAGATATGCGATCAGGAGGTCGGCGCCCTCGCGCGCGAATGCGATGGCAACCGTCCGTCCTATTCCGCTGTCGCCGCCGGTGATGATGGCCCGCTTGCCCTACAGGCGGCCAGAGCCCTTGTAGCTCATCTCACCGTGGTCGGGCTGCGGGTTGATCTTGGCCGTAGGCAGCGCTCGATGTACTGGCGCTCGAGGTCCGAGAGCCGCGTCTCGAGCAGGTTGCGGTAGCGGTGGATGTTGTTGCGGTGGGCGGCGGATGCGGGCAAGGTTCTCGTCGAGCATCTTCCCCTCAGCCTCAGGCCGCCACGCGATCGACCGGCCGCAGCCGCGTGGGCTTGCCGCCAGGCGGATGCCGGGAGCCGTCGTCCAGCGCGAAGAGCGCACTCCAGGATGTCGTCGATGGAGACCGGCGCTTTCAGGCCCTCGGGCGCGCGCAGCGAGGGGCACGATGCGATCGCGGAGACGTCAGATGCCCACGAAGCCAGAATGACGCGCTTCTCGGAGAGACCGAGGGCTGGATGAGAGACCACGTCCCGGGGATGTTCGAACACCGTACCGGGGTGGATGATGGGGTTGAGATCGACAATGTTGTCGCGGAGAGCGGTCGTCGGCCGCATGGCATCCTCCATTGCCAAGACGAGTTCAGGTGATAGCCGCGCGGGTATTCCCGCGCGGCCTGGTCATTGAGCTGCGGGATGGCCTCAGGCCGCCCTGGATTCGATCTGCGTGACATTGCTCGGCGCCGTGCCGTTGATCGCGATGCGCCGCGGCTTCATGGCTTCCGGAATCTCACGCTGAAGGTCGATGACGAGCAGGCCCTTATCGAACGTCGCGCCCTTGACCTCGACGTGGTCGGCCAGCGTGAACTGCCGCTTGAAGTTGCGGGCCGAGATGCCGCGGTGCAGGAAGGTCTTGCCGTCCTTCTCGCTCTTGTGGCCTTCCAGCGTCAGGACGTTCTGCTCGACCGTCAGCGCGACCTCGTCCGGCGTGAAGCCGGCGAGCGCGACCGAGATCTGGAAGCGGTTCTCGTCGAGGCGTTCGATGTTGTAGGGGGGATAGGTCTCCTCGCCCGCGCGCTGGGCGGCTTCGGCGAGGTCGAACAGACGGTCAAAGCCGATGGCTGACCGGAAGAGGGGCGAAAAATCAACAGTGCGCATAGCCAGATCCTCCTGGGAGCAAAATGGTTACAAGCGGTACCGGACACGACCGATGCCCGTCTCAAGTGGCGGGACCCTTACGGCATCCCGATCGTCGTATGACGACGACGAAAAAATTCAGCAGTCCGGGGAAAGATTCAAGTCCCGCCGCAAAAATTTTTTGCGCAAGGAATTGCGATGGTAAACCCTGGCGGTCGGCAGCTACTCGAGCGGGCCGTTGACGAGCTTTGCCAAGCTCTGGGCGGGCAGCCTACGGAGCCGAGTCACCTTAACGCCGACGCGCGAACCAGACGCCGAGCACAAACGCCGCGAGCAGCGACCGCAGCGGCGCTTTCGCCGTCACGTCGCGCAGATGATCGGCCCAGCGCATGACGTCGTCTTGCGTGGGCGTCGCCAGCGGGCGAGCCCCCGCCGTCTTCCCAGAGTTGGCGCAGCCGGCCAGCTCCACACCTTCGTGGTCGCTCACCAGGCCGGAGGCTTCGGTCATCGCGGAGGATTTCTTCATGTCCATTGTTGCGTCTCCTTCCACTGTGCAACAGAGAACCGGTCGTGACGCGCGCCGGTTCCTCGCGGCATCTTTTGACGGCTAACGAATGCATCAGCGACCCCTTTGCCCGCAAAGTGGTTCGCTTGCCGAAGTTCTAACTCGCGGAACAGATGGACGAATTCCAGCCGACCTGCTGGGAATCCCCTGCCCCGTGCTAATCCGCCGGAACCAAAAGGTGGGCGGAAGGATTCGTCCAGATGGGAGCGATCTCGATGCTGAGGACGAAGGAGCGACGACCGGCGATCCGCACGCTGCGGGTATGGGCGACTAAGGTGCTGCAGGAATCCGGCGCCATCCACGAGTGCGAAGAACACGGCTGGGCGAAGGACCGGGCCGACCCGCACGCCCGCGAACGAGCATTCGCCATCGCTCGCCAGCATCCGCCGCAAGGCGTCACCCCAGACGCAGCCGTCGTCGAGATGCGCGACGTCCTCGACAGCGTCGGCGACACCTGCCCGGAGTGTCTTCCGGACGACATCTGACCAGGCGGATGGCACCGGTGTTCCCGGCCTTCCACGAAAGTCGCAGACCGCATGTTGGCTGCGCACAACCCAAGTTAATGCAACTATCGGCCGAGATGGATCAAAAATGATGCCGCCGTTTCGGACGGGGTGCCCATGCAAGCCGAAATCGTCCGCGAGACTTTGCGCGAGATGCTCGAGCATGCTCTGGCAATCTGGGCGGTCGCGCGACGCCCGCAGCGCCCGGGCCGCGAAAAGCTTCCGTCGCCTCGTCGCCACCGCAGACCAGGTCGAAACCGAAATCCTCTCCGCTTACGCCGAACTTTGGGAAGGCGAAGCGGATAGGACTGCTCATCGGAAGCTTCTGGCATCCGTGGGTTACGGATTCTTTCCCCTCTCGGCATCCGAGTTCGTCATTCGCTTCATCGCAGAGCGCACTGGCGGAGCGTAACTTTCGTCCGATGATCGTCTGACTCAGGCGCCTGCACGAGTAGGATCACCGCATGAAATGGCGGCTATTCCCGAGCGCGGCGCAGCGCCTCCTTCAACTTCTCCCGCTCGCTGCCCCATCGGGTGTCCTCAGCCTCAATCCGCTTCTCGAGGTCGCGCCGCTCCTCATCAAAGGTCTGGGCTCGCCGCTCGTGCTTTTCCTTGGCTTCGTCGAGAGCCGCTTGAGCGTTTGCAACCAGCTTCTCGCGCTTGGCCCGCTCCTTCTCGCGCGCCGCCTCCTCCTTGCGGCGTTCGGCATCGCGACGCTTCCGCTCGCGATCGAATTCCGCAGCTGCCTTGCGGGCATCCTCGGCGCTAATCTTTGGGCCCGCACGCTTCTTGCGCTCAGTCCTGCGGCCCTTCTTCGGGGTGCCGGCCCTTTCCAGGACGGGCAATTCGGCATGCTCGCCGAACCGACCGCTCGATCCGGCCGGGCGCTTCAGCACGACGCCGGGCTTCGCCATCGTCGCAGCGACGACGTCAGGATCTTCGGTCTCCTTGGCGAATCCCTGATGGAAAAGATTGCTGCCCGCGTCCCATGCCTCCAACGCCGCCTTCATCGATGGCGCGGCGATCGCGAGATCGTAGAAGCCGAGCGAGGTCTGGTAGGTCTTCAGCCTGCGGGGCATGGCTGGCGCCTACCCCCGAGCGACGAGGCCTGAGCGTGCCACGCAGTGTACGGCGTGTTCTTCGCCATGTGGCGATTGTAGTCCGGAGCGCCGCCCTTCCACCAGGCAGGACCACGCTCGCCGAGCGCACGTTTGGCCCGATCGACCGCGCGATGCGCGGCAGCTTCGGCATCCGGATCGTTCGCGGCCTTCGCGTCCCGGACCGCTCGCCTGGCCGTCATCAGGCCCTTCACGAGTCCATCTCGCTCGTCTGTTCGAGATCGGGGTTTGCCATCCGCCAAAGGCGACCGCGCACTACGAAGTAGCGACCGTCCGGTGTCACGGGATACTTCACGCCGACTTCCGCCGGGCCCCCGCCGCCGGCTTCTTCGCAGCGGCCTCCTTCACGGGCTTTTTGCCGGCGATGGACATCAGCATTTCCTTCTGGCCGGCGGCTGCCTTCTTCGTCTTTTTGGCGGGCTTCATCGGAGCCTTGCTTTCGGCCGCAGCGCCTCGGACGCTCTTACGAAGCGCCTCCATCAGGTCGACCACGTTCTCGCCCTTCGGCCGCTCATTAGGCCGGATGACCTTGCCGGCGCGCTTCTGGTTGATGAGGTCGACGAGCGCGGTCTCGTAATGGGTCCTCGAACTTGTCGGGCTCGAAACTGCCCGCCTTCTGATTCACGATGTGCTTGGCCAGGTCGAGCATATCCTTGGTGACCTTCACGTCCTGGATGTCGTCGAAATATTCGGCCGGATCCCGCACCTCGTAGGGATAGCGCAGCAGCGTGCCGATCAGGCCTTTGTCGCGCGCTTCGAGCGCGATGATGTGCTCGCGGTTCGTCAGCACCACGCGCCCGATCGCGAACTTGTCCATCTCTCTGATGGTCTCGCGGATCACGGCGAAGGCGTCGTGCCCGACCTTGCCATCCGGACGCAGATAGTAGGGCCGGATCAAATAGCGGGGATCGATGTCGTTGCGGTCGACGAACTCGTCGATCTCGATGGTCCGCGTCGATTCCAGGGCGACCTCCACGAGCTCCTCCTTCGTCACCTCAATGTATTGGCCCTTCTCAACCTCGTACCCTTTCACGATGTCCTCGTTCGGCACCTCGTCGCCCGTGTCGGCATCGACCTTGAGGTACTTGACCCGGTGGCCGGTCTGCTTGTTCAGCTGGTTGAAGCTGATCTTCTCGGACTCGGACGTGGCCGGATAGAGCGCCACGGGATAGGTGACGAGGGATAGTCGCAGGAAGCCTTTCCAATTGGCGCGCGGGGCCATGTATGCAGAACTCCGGTTCGGTGCGGCTCGGATTCAAGACGAACGTCGACTGCCGGTTCCGACACGCTGGGGCAGTCCACGAGATTCATTTGGCGGCCTCCGCTGCGCCAAGGGAATTTGGAGGTGGCCCCCTTGACTATAAAGAACATAAAGGGAACATAATCTTGGTGAACGCTATTCCGTTTCTAGTCGAACCGATCGCCGAGCTAGACGCTGCAGCCGACCGGGCCATCGGCCGCCAAAGGCGCGCGAATGCAAGGACGAGGAAGATGACTGACGTGACGTACTACGTGGCTCTACCGTTCGTTTTCTCCGACGACGGCGTGGCCGCCGGAGAGGCGACCGAGTACTTGAGCGCCAACGCCGCGATGATGCGGGCCGAGTCCTTGTCCCGAAAGGCCAAGCCATGCCGGGACCATCGCCTTCTCGCGGACAGGCGATCCGTCAGCGGCGACTTCAGCGACCCCCGGCTGATTTGCAAATTCGGGGACGTGCCTGAGGACCTCAGCACGCTGTGAAGCTTGACTGGGTCCGCAACGAGATCACCCGCATGCGCGGCTCGATCCGCGCGCAAGAGCGAGAGATTCGGATGCTGCAGCGGGCCGGCGTACCGACGGCGTCCGCAGGACTCCTGCTCTCGCGCATGCGAGCGAGAGTCGACGACCTCTGCCGCGAGCGGGATGCCTTGGCCGCAGAGGTCAATAGTTGCTCCACGCAACTTCCGGGCAATTGAGGACGTCGACCGAAGAGCGTAGGTGCTGAGAAAAGATCTCGGCGGCGGAGGATGCAGCGCGTTGCAAGATGGGAAAACGGAACCTGCGCCGGCGGTGACGAAGGTGTGTTCTCGCTGCGGTCGCGCGTTCGAGCTCGTTCGCATCCTGCTCAATCCACAGGACGGACGCACGGTGCGCATGTTCGAGTGCAAGTGCGGCGAGCGGACCTGGGTTGATTGACGCTCCGCGCCGGTTCCAGAGTTGCAACCCGCGGCGATATCCTCGGAGGACGGCGCCAAAGCGTCCGGCTTTGTTGGCGCCTACGCCGTCGGCGCGGCCTCCGCCATTGATCGTGCCGAAGGCTACAATGTGCGGCGACCAAGCTTTCTGGCTCAGGGATTCACGTGCGTTATAGCAGGCGAAAGCATACCTCTGGTATCCCGTCACCATGGATGACGCACCTAAAAAGCGGCGCCGACGGTTCAAGCAGACGACGTCGCTCTCCGAGCGCCTTCAGACATTGGCCGACATGGCGCGCCGGCGAGCCGAGAGCAGCGCGGAAGGCGACCAGCGCGCAGCCCTCCTGAGACAGGCGAAGGCCGCGGAAAACGTCGTGGCTTTGGACAACTTTCTCGAGGCGCCGAGTTCGCAGACGAAGTTCTCTTCCTCGCCGCGCGCCAAGGAATCCTAGGCTGCAAGAACTATCGGCCTGACGCGGCTGGAAACACGCTGGAACGAAAACCGGCACGGTGGCAGGATGCCCCCGCTGTTCACCACTTTAGGTCCGCCATGCGCGCGCACATACAGCTTCCGGATCCGGTCGCTGCCGTGTTCATCACCGACCGGCTCGCCGACCGCCGGGTTTCCGCGCCCGACTTCCTGCGCGAGAAGCTCGCGATCCAGGATCTCGCCCAAGTGATCTCCGACCACCCCGACCAGGTGCTCGCGCACCTCGTCAAGCTCGGCATGGAGATCTGCGGCGCTCGCTCCGCCGGCATCAGCATCCTCGAACCGGAGAACGGGCAATTCCGATGGTTCGCGCTGGCCGGCGAGTTGTCCACCTTCGAGGGCGCGACCACGCCGCGCAACTTCAGCCCCTGCGGCATCTGTCTCGACTTCGCAGAGCCGATCCTGATGGAGCGGCCGGAGCGCGCGTACGACTGGATCCGCGATGCCGGCATCACGGTGCCCGAAGTCCTCCTGGTCCCCCTCACAGTCAAGGGCGGCGATGCGATCGGAACCTTGTGGCTGGTCGCCGAAGATGCCGGCCACTTCGACAAGGAGCACGCCCGGGTCATGGGCGAGCTGTCGGCATTCGCCAGCATGGCGCTGCGCATGATCCAGACCGAACAGCGCCTCAATCTCGCCCTGCAGCAGCAGGAGACGCTGATGCGCGAGATGAGTCACCGCATCAAGAACCTGTTCAGCGTCGCCGACAGCATGGTCCGGATGACCGCCCGCAATTCCGCGACGAAGGAGGAACTGGCCGAGACCCTGTCGGGCCGCCTGCACGCGCTGTCGCAAGCCAACGGTCTGATCCGGCGCTCCTTCGGCACGGAGACCGCTTCCGTCACGAGTTTCGGCCAGCTTTTGGCGCAAATTCTCAGTCCGCACGAACGGGGGAAGGCCCCGAACTCGCGATCGGCGAGCAGGCGACCATCTGGCGCTCGTCTTCCATGAACTCGCAACAAATGCGGCAAAGTACGGTGCGCTCGGATGCGACGGCGGCGGCCTCGCCGTCACGTGGACAGTCGACAAGGACGTACTCCGGATCGACTGGTGCGAGCACGGCGCCGACGTGATCGAAGCGTCCTCCGCCACCGGCTTCGGTTCGCTGCTGGTGAACACCACGATCGAGCGGCTCGGCGGCAGCATCGCTCACGACTGGAAACCTGTAGGACTTCACGTGCGGATCGATATGCCCTCTCCTGTCCTCAAGGTCTGAGCTTCGGGCGCCTCCCGATTAACCTATGTGAATTTTTTCGGAACTGCTCAACGTTTGGGCTGTTTCTGCTTTTTGCGGGGACATCGAAGCGTTGAGGTCGCAAGTGCGCATACTCGTCGTCGAGGACGATCCCCTCATCCGTCAATTCGTGGTCGACGCCTTGCGCGACGAAGGCTACGACGTGATCCATGCCGCCGACGGCGAAGAGGCGCTCGCATGGTGCAAGCGCCGGATCGCGCAGGTGCTCATCACCGACATTGGGCCTGCCCGGAAAAGATCGACGGCTGGCAGATCGCCGAGAGCTGCCGGGAGCACGATCCGCACCTGCCGGTGATCTGCGCTACAGGCTTCTCTCCGGTCAAACCGCGCCCGGTCGCCGGCAGCCTGATGCTGCAGAAGCCGTATCATCCGGACGACATCGTCAAGGCCGTGAAGGACGTCACTGCTGCGAAGCGGGGCGTGAACTAGGTGTCTACTCCGGCGGTTGCAGACCCGGCGAGCGAAGCCATTCGCTCATGTGCGATCCGGTCTCCGCCTGCCGGGCTTTGCGCAGCAGTTGCTCGCGCTCGAGACCCGGCGAGGCTTCCCTGGCCTTCTCTCGAAGACGAGTGGCCTCGGCGGCGAGGCGCTCTTCGAGAGATTTCGTCTGCTTGAAACGGTGCCGCTCCGTCATGTCGGTGCGTCCTCATTGGCCCGGTAGCTGCAGCCGCGCGCGGCGGCACCACCATGAAAGGGCCCATGGCCGTAGCTTGCGGTCCAAGCATTCGAAATTCCAGCGGTATATTTCGCGCCCTCGGAGGAACTTTTCGCTGCAGTCCTCGGGCCGGCGATCACATGCCTGACGCCGCGGCATCTCCCGACGCTGCCATCCAATCCTCCAACAGGTCTTCGGGATCATCCTCCGCAAGCCGCCGGTCCCGTCTCCAGCGGTCCCGCGCGCGTTTGCGCAGATCTCGTCTTGAATGACATCGCATGTCGTCTTGCCTTCTCGCGCCGTGAAAACGGAGGAGGAAGATCGCCGTTCTTAGTCGCAAGAGGCCCCGGACCGTCACCGTGTTTCCGACGAGGAACGAATCATTCAGCGCGCTATTTTCCCGAACGACCACAGAGGCGGTCGCAGGCCCGCTCACTCGACCAAGGAAAAGCAGATGGCGCGCAAAGCGAAGAAGCGGAAATCATCCAAGAGTTCGAGCAGCGATGTCAAAAGCGAGATGCGCCGCTACAAGAAAGGCAAGGCGAAGAGCGGCAAGGCCGGCAAGGGTGGCAAGGTCAAGAGCCGCAAGCAGGCCATAGCGATCGGCCTCTCGAAGGCGCGCAAGAAGGGCAAGAAGGTCCCGAAGAAAAAGAAGTAGCCTTGCCGGACAGCGGCTCGGTCAGCCCTTTCCGTTGCTGCGGTTGGTGAACCGCGCGTTTCCGAGACCCGTCCCGATCGTCAGCACACCCCAGCGCTTGACGTCCTGCATGAACGGCACTTCCGAGAGCCCCTGCACGACGCCGTCGTTATGCATCACGATGGCCGTGTCGTGCTCGCCGATCTGGGGAATGCCTTCGACCAGGCTGGCCGGGAGGTTGAACTTGCTGCTCTCCCAGTTGCCCGGCAAGTTCTGCGCGCCCTTCTCGATGGACCCGTCGCGCTCGGTGACGCCAGGGCAGGCGACTTCGATGAAAGGCGCCAGTCTGAGCCCTTCCTTTTCCGCCTTCGCGAGCAGGTCCTTGAGCATCTTCACCATGCGCTTGACCGCCTGCTCGCGGCTCGCTCGTCGTCGGCATGACGCCAGAGCTCGGACATCCAGACGCACGCCTTGGACAGATCCTCGGCCTTCTTGCGCCGGGTCTCCACGACCCCACAGCGGATATTTGTACCGCCGATGTCTACGGCCAGTATCGAGTCGTGGCTCTCGAATATCCACGAAGGCGCGAGGTGCAGCGCTCCGATCAGACCGGCGTCGTCCGGATGATGCCGGATCGGCACCATGTCGATCTTGAAATCTTCGGCCCGCAGGATGATCTCGGTACGGGCGATGGCGAGTTCTCCGAGCCGGCTGTCGCGAAAGCCGCCACCGACCACGATGCGCTCGGTCTTTTCCCAGGCTTTCGATTTCAGGAAGCGGCGCGTGACGTAAGCCAGCTCCTGGGCGAATTCCTCGATCGCGCTGTGGACCACGGCCGACGCTTCGGTGTCGTCGCCGACAAGGATGTCATCGAGCAGTTTCTTGCCGATTTTCTCCGTCGGCTCCTTGCCGAAGGGATCCTCGCCGGTCTTGCGCAGCGGCTTGCGCCACTTCTCGAGGATGTCACGGAACGCGCCCTTGCTGGCGCGGTCCCCGATGAATCCTTCGTCGTCCTTCAGTTCGATGTTGAAGCCGTCGATCTCCACGGAGGGCAAGCGGGAGGCGCCGTGGGCGGCGATGCCGGTAGTCGTGACGGTGTCGGACATTCTGAACTCTGAACAAGCCACCGATGCGCGGCCCGTCCGGTAAACCTCGAGGGCGAAGCCGTAGTTCCTAAGGCCGCCCCCGTTGCCGCAGGCGGGAACGCGGGCCAGCCGCATGCGTTCATGTGCCATCATTGCGAAAGGATAAATCGATTATGGGCCTCTTCACCAAGGACATCAAAACCATGGACGACCTGCTAATCCACGGTCTGCAGGACATCTACTACGCCGAGCAGCAGATCCTCAAAGCGTTGCCGAAGATGATCGACAAGGCCACCAACCGCGACCTGGTCACGGGCCTGAAGAACCATCTGGAGGAGACCAACAAGCAGGTCGAGCGGCTCGAGAAGGCGTTCGCGAAGCTCGGCAAGGAGCCCAGCGGAACGAAGTGTCCGGCCATCGACGGCATCATCAAGGAAGCGGACGAGACCGCCGGCGAGATCGAGGACAAGGCTGTGCTGGACGCCGCAATCGTCGCCAACGCACAGGCCGTCGAGCACTACGAGATGTGCCGCTACGGCACCCTGATCGCCTGGGCGGAGGAGCTCGGACACGACGAGATCGTGCGCTTCCTCACCACCAATCTCAACGAGGAGAAGGCTGCGAACACCAAGCTCAACACGGTGGCGCTGCGCAAGGGCGTCAACGCCAAGGCCTCCAGCGCGGCCTGATGCGGCCCATCAAAACGAGCGTCTTCGCGGTTGCGCCGAGGCGCTCGTTTCCCAAGCTTTACGCGGACGCCGAGCAACCCGCAGCTTCCGTCGTATGAACCAAGCCGTCACCGACACACACAGCCACGCCAGGGACGCGCCAGCAAAGGCGCCGGCGACGCTGCGCTCGACCAGCAGCCAGAATACGGCTGCGAAAGCCAGCATATCGAAGGCCCCGAGGGCAGTTCCTGCGGCGTCCAGCGCGGCCGCCTCCCGTCCGCGACGCTCGCCGGCCAGTCCTGCCTCGTGCTTCCGTCGGATCTCGTGCTTCTCGATCAGCGTCGCGCTTGCGCAGAAGATCGCCGGAAGCGCGAGAAAGAGACCGCCGACCGAGGCGCCGTAGCGACTGCTGGCGAGGCCGGTGAAAACCGTCGCCGCTCCGCCGAGCGCGAACCGGACCACATACTCGTACCAGCGCCCCTCCCGCAACGAAGATGGCGAAACGCGGATCGGCGTCGTCATGTGTGGCCTCCCGCGAGCGACCAGAGCCCGAAGGCGGCCGCGAACCAAACCGCGATCGACAGCAGCGTCGCCGGCAGCGCCCGCAGGCACGCCCGCATCAACAGTTGGCAGACGACGACGCTGTAGACCGCCAGCGCAATCGCGCCGGCCATCATAGACAGGGTCTGCGACGCCGCATAAGATTCGCCATGCTTCCAGATCGCGATGCCAAGCGTCGCGAGCGCCACCGACGGCGCGGCGCCGAACAGGCCCGCGAAGCTCTTGGGCCTTAGCACGTCTCCCAGCATCGCGAACGCCGAAACCACGGCCCCGCCGACCAGGAAGCGGATGACGTACTCGGTCATTTCGGCTTCTTCCAGAGCTTCACGAGCGGGCCATCCGCGCCATACACCGGATCCTTGCGCGGGACCGGCACCTTCGGGATCGTCTTCAGCGCTCGCGGGCGGTCCTCCACTGTCGTGCATTCGTCGTAGGTGCCGGCCGGCGGATAGGCACCGACGACGAGGAAGTCGTCGTCCGCCGAGAGGCATTGGTGACCGGTCCCCGCCGGCAGGATTGCGACGTCGCCGGCCTTCAGCGTGAAGATGCGGCCCTTGTTGCCGCCGAAGCGCACCCGGCCCTTGCCACGGGCGATGCCCAGCACCTCGTGGATGCGGGAGTGATAGTGGACGTAGTCGTAGATGCCGTCGCGCCAGGTCTCTCCCCAGCCGTTGGCTTCGAAGAGGTCCTCCATGACCACCGCGGGATCGTGGCCGTCGGCGGGCTCGACAGCGCCCCGATAGATCACGAACGGCCACCGCGGATGGTTCGGAATGAGACCGTCGTCCTTGAAGCGGACTTTGTGAGGCTTCCTGGGCCGCGCCAGGCGGGCGGCTTCCTTCTTGCCTGGCCGTCCCATGCCGGTCGCGCGCTGAACGTACTCCTTCACGTCTTCAAGAATCGGCACGATCTTCCTCCTTCGATAGCGGATAGCCGGTCCAGAAGCGCATCAGACGCTCGATGAGAGCGCCGAGCACGAAGCCCGCGACGACGTCGCTGGCCCAGTGCGCCAGCACGACGATGCGCGTCAAAGAGAGGCCGACGGCCAACGCGCGTACCGCCCTCCGCGGACCGGACGGCAGCGTGCCCGCAGCGGATGCCAGCGCGCCCATGTGCAGGGCGTGCCCCGACGGGAAGGCATCCTCTCTCTTTCCGGAGAAGGAGACGCCGTGCACATGGCCGAGAACCGTCTTGCGGTCCGGGCGGGTCTGGTCGAACACCGCCTTTAGACCGTGCGGAAGCAGCGAGGCCGCGACCGTGACCAGCAGCGCGTGATTGCCAGCACGTTGGAGCTGTTCAGATCTACCTCGCGACGCAATCCAGCCGACAAGCGCCAAGGCCATGAGGATCTTCTCATCGGCGCCCCAGGTCAGACCGCGCGAGACGATCTCCGCGCGATGGTTGGTGTTGCGCGCCACCGTCCGCGCGATCTGCACGTCCGCCTTCGTCGGCTTTACGGTCAAAACAGCCATCACCTCGTCCGCAGCGGCAATCTGCGGTACCCGCAGTGCCTCGTTCGAATTGCACTTGCCACCACAACGTTCGACGGAGTTCCAGGTTCATCCGGCTGTCATGGAACCCGGGGCTCGCCATCGGCATTGGAAAGCGATCGGAGGCATCGTGCGGAAGAAGCGAAGTGCGCATTGGCTGATAGCGAGCGGGACCGCGATCGCAGCATGTCTCGTCGCCGGCTATCTGCTGATCGGCGAAAAGCACTCCGGCGCAGTTCACGCCGATTCCGGCGTCACGACCGAGCAAGCGGCATCCCAAGCCGGCGCCAAGGTTCTGCCCACCGATCCTCCGCTCAAGCTCGAGCCGAAGTAGCCCAGAGGAGACCAGGAAAATGCGCGCCAACCTGCCGGTCGGGAATGCTTCGTCGACTTCACAAGCCAAGGGCGACTGGTTCGCCCGTCTCGCAGTGGCAACCTCGCGGATCTCCGGTCGGCCGGCAACCTTCCTGCTCGCCGTCGCCGTCGTGGTGATCTGGGCGGTAACGGGTCCGCTGTTCGGCTTCAGCGACACTTGGAAGCTGGTCATCAACACCGGCACGACCATCGTGACCTTCCTCATGGTGTTCCTTATCCAGGCCACCCAGAACCGCGACACCCTCGCGCTGCAGCTGAAGCTCGACGAGCTGATCCTCGCCACCAAGAACGCACGCAACGAGATCGCCGGCATCGAGGAGGCCCCCGACGAGGAGATCGAGAGCGCCAAGGTCGAGGTGCTCAAGCGGGCCGGCTAGGCTCCGAAATAGGAACGGCGGAAGCCGGCCCGTCGTTTCCGCCCAGTGACGACACTCGCCCCATACATCGGCGGCATCGCCGCCTTTCTCGCCTCGTTGTCTTACGTCCCCCAGGTCCAGAAGGCCTGGCCTCGCGGGTCTACGGCGGACCTGTCGCTGGCCATGCTCACCTCGTTGACGCTCGGCCTCTCCCTTTGGATCGTCTACGGCATCGTGCAGGGCGACTGGGTCATCGTCGGCTCGAACCTGGTCGGGGCGACCCTCGCGGGCATCGTGCTCGGATGCAAGATCCGCGACCTGTCGCCGGTGCGGGGAAAGCGACCCGGTCTCCCGATCGCGGCCATCGTTCGAGGAAAGAGTCATGGCGAAAGAAGGTGACCTGACCTACGGGCCTCCGGGCGCCAATGCAATCCATATCTGCGTCGATATGCAGCGCATGTTCGCGGAAGCCACGGACTGGAAGATGCCCTGGCTGCCACGTGTGCTGCCGAACATCGTAAAAATCGCAGCGGCCAATCCGGAGCGTGCCCTCTTCACCCGCTTCATCCCGGCGAGAGCGCCTGGCCAAGGTGTGGGCATGTGGCGGCACTACTACGAGCGCTGGAGTTCCATGACCATCGATGAACTGGGCTCGGAGATGGTCGATCTCGTCCCGGACCTCGCGCATTTCGTGCCGCCGGCCCGCACCTTCGACAAGTACGTCTATTCGCCATGGACGGGAAGCGACCTGCACGCCCGGCTGCGTGAGGCCGCGGTCGATACGATCATCGTCACCGGCGGCGAGACCGACGTCTGCGTTCTGACGACCGTGCTGGGCGCGGTCGACTGGGGATTTCGGGTCGTTCTCGCGACGGATGCGCTCTGCAGCTCCGCAGACGAGACGCACGACAACATGATGAACATCTACATGAACCGGTTCGGGCAGCAGGTCGAATGCGTCACGACGGAAGCGCTTCTGGCGAATTGGCCCGGAAACGCAACGGGGCTGGTGCGATGACCTCGGCGCCAACGTATTCGTCCGCCTCGTCATGCGTTTCCTGTCGCGACGCGTATTCGCGGCCAGCAGACAGACCGGGGTCGGCTACTACCGATTCCTCACAGCATCGAATGGCGCGCAACTCGCCGACGTTGCCCGTCTGGTCGACGCCGGCGCCATCAAGCCGGTCATCGACGAAATATTTCCTTTTGAGCAGCTGTCGGATGCCTTCCGCCGTCTGGAGAGCAAACGCGCAAGGGGAAAAATCGTACTCTCGCTCAAGCCATAAGAGACCGGAACGGGACCGAATGTGCTTAAGCGTTGAATGCCGGCACCTGAATGCGCCTTTCTGATCCTGTCCGTCGACTGCCCGGTTGCTTGTCGGAGAACGATGGAACTTCGGACTTCTCGACATGTTGTGTCGGTCCACTACTGGAGGACGACATGAACAAGACTTTTCTTCTGCTGTTGACGGCTACGTCGCTTCTGACTGCTCCGTCGTTCGCGCAGAACCCGCCGGCGACGGATCGGCCCAACAACAGCGCTGTCAACAGCTCGGGTCAGAACAATTCCGATAGGCCGGTTTCCGGTGCCAACAGCTTCACCGAGAGCCAGGCCAAATCGAAGATCGAGGAAGCCGGCTACGCCGACGTCACTTCTCTGAAGAAGGACGAGAACGGCGTCTGGCGCGGCAAGGCCAGCAAGGGCGGCGCCTCGACCGAGGTCAGCCTCGATTTTCAGGGCAACGTGAACGCCGCCAAGTGACCGATCGCAGCAGCGAGACAATGGATAAGGATTCAAAAATGACCGTCACGATTTCACGTCTCTATGACAAATATTCCGATGCGCAGCGCGCGGTGACCAGCCTGGAGACGGCCGGCGTGCCGCATTCCGACCTGAGCATCGTCGCCAACAATTCCGAAAACTGGTATGGCAGCGACAAGAAGGTCGATCGTGACCGCGACGGAGTCGACGATCGTGCCGAAGGTGCGGTTGCGGGGGCGGGCGTCGGCGCAGGACTAGGCGGTGCCGCCGGCCTACTCGCCGGTCTCGGTCTGTTGGCTATTCCGGGCCTTGGTCCGGTCGTCGCCGCCGGATGGCTGGCTTCCACCGCGCTTGGCGCCGCCGCCGGCGGTGCCACGGGTGGCGTGGTCGGGGCATTGACCCAGGCTGGTGTGTCTAACGAGGACGCACCGCTTTACGCCGAAGGCGTGCGACGTGGCGGTACCCTGGTTTCGGCCCGCGTTCCTGACGCGGATCGCGCACGATATGAAGCGATCCTCGATCAGTCCGCCGTCAATCTGCGCGACCGCAGTGCGGCTTGGCACAAGGCGGGATGGAAGACTTACGATCCATCGGCACAGCCTTACGGCGCGGAGGAGGTCCGGAGAGAGCGCCAACTCTACGGCACCGGAGTTAGGTGAGGATCAAGCGGCCCGCCCAAGGCGGGCCGCTTTTTGTTACAACCACGGTCGGGCGGAGACAGGCCGGAAAAGGCCTCTCACGGCCCGTCGCCGGAACGGATCCTACGATCTCCACTCAGTCTCAAGGCGTTCCTATTCGCACTCGGGGCACGTGTCGCCGACCGAGTCGAGAACCTCGCGGACCTCGGCAACGGCCTGGTCCGGCGATAGCCCGGACGGGGGGTCCTCGCGAGCCACATCGAAGGCGTGCTCCCGCGCGTGCGGGTCGGCCCGGTCCTTCGCCCACCCGTGCTCCGTGGATGGAGCCTGCTTCCTGCAGGACACGTATCGCCCATGCACGCAGCGTTCGAATCGCAGGCTGTCGTTCCTCGTTATCATCGATGTCGCTCCCGCAGGAACGAATCCCTCCGCACAGCGTTTCGATCCTAGCGGTATCACGGAGCAGGGATTCGCAATCGGCAGGGCAGAACCTCTCCTACTGCGCCCGTCAGGACTCTGCGTCGCGCCGCAGCTTTAGGGCTCATCAGCTGGGGCGTTCATCCAGGTCTCGACCTCGTCGCACCGTCAGGATCACCGGCACGGCCATCGGATGGACCTCGGGGAAGCAACGCTGTGCCAGTGTCTTGGCTAGGGCTTCTTTTGGTCCGCGCTTACGCGCCACACGGTATTGCCAGTGTCGTCGGCGACCAGCAGGGCGCCTGTGCGGTCAAGCGCAACGCCCACGGGGCGACCGCGGACCGTATCGTTGTCACTGCCGAGAAATCCGGTGACGACCGGGACGGGTTTGCCCTCCGGCCGGCCATTCACCAGCGGCACGAAAACCACCTGGTACCCATTAACCGGTGCACGATTCCAACTGCCGTGCTCCCCGACGAAAATGCCGCTCCTAAACTCAGGTGACAGCGTTTCGCCTTTGGTGAATGCGAGGCCGAGGGCCGCCACATGTGAACTTAGACCGTAGTCGGGCTTGATCGCCTTGGCCACCAGATCGGGTCGCTGCGGATGGACGCGGACGTCCACATGCTGGCCCCAGTAGCTGTAAGGCCAGCCGTAGAAAGCGCCCTCTTGGACCATGGTGAGATAGTCCGGGACTAGGTCCGGTCCGATTTCGTCCCGCTCATTGACCACCGCGAACAGCCGGCCTGTTTCGGGATCGACCGCTAGATTGGTCGGATTGCGCGTACCCGACGCAAAAATGCGCTTCGCGCCGGTCTCGCGGTCAACCTGATAAATCGCGGCACGCCCCTCTTCGGCGTCGAAGCCGTTTTCGGTGATGTTGCTGTTGGACCCGACGCCGACATAGAGCTTGGACCCATCCTGGCTTGCAACCATCGCTTTGGTCCAGTGGTGATCTATCGGGCCGGCCGGAAGTTCCGCAAGTTTCGTACCCGGCTCCGTGATCTTGGTCTGCCCGAGCGAGTACTTGAACGCTATGATCGCGTCCGTGTTGGCAACATAGAGCATCCCGCCTACATACGCCACGCCATAGGGCGAGTGAAGGTGGTCGACGAGAACCGTCTGCTCTTCCGGCATTCCATCGCCGTCGGCGTCCCGAAGTAGTGTGATGCGGTTGCCTCCCTTGGCGGCAGTTCCTGCTTTTGCTTTCACCTTGCCTTGGATGAAGTCCTTGGGCCGGAAAGCTGTGGTGCCGGGACTGTTACCTTCGACGACCAGGATGTCGCCGTTCGGCAAAGGATAGACGATGCGAGGATGCATCAGCCCCGTCGCCATCGCCTGAACTTTTAATCCTCCGGCAGCAGTCGGAGTCTCCCCCGGCTTCCAGCCAACTTCCTTGGGGACTTTCATGGGCGGCAACAGATAGTTTCGAGGCTCCGGCAGATAGGGATCCGATCCGTATTGCCGCACGGGATCACCGCCCTGGTCGCCACAGGCGGACAGTGCGAACAGGGCGCAGATGGCCGGCAAAGTCTGCAGAGTCGAACGGATCACGGGCGGTCTCCGGCCGCGGGCATTCGAACCGTAGTCACCTTCCATCCGTTGAAGGCGGCCATCAGCAGCAGAATCGTCACGATCGCGGAGATCGTGATTCCCTGCGGCACGACCGAGGTCCACGCATCGCGGCTGTGGATGAAAATATTCAAGAGAGAGAGAGAAGCGGCCGCCGCAACGAGCAAGAAGGAGAGCCAATTTATCCGCGCGGCGCGGCCGGTCAGAAAATCGATGATCAGGACAATCGTGGCGAGGAGAGCCATGATCAAGCCCCCAACAATCAGCCACGACGACATGTTGGCCCACTGCCAGTTCGATGTTTCCCAATACATGATGTCGCCAACCGACGCGGTAATCAGCAGGGTCGCCCCAGCGCCGATGAAAATGGGGTGCAATAGCGTTTTAGGGCCGGCGGGAACCAAACTGGCCATCTCCAAAACATTGCCTCCGCGTCAAGTCGGCGCCCCTCTTGCTCGGCGGAAAACGCAGTAGCACCACAGCGGTTCCTACTCTTCGACACGGGCGCATTTCCGTCGATGACAGCACGGTCACAGACTGACAAGAAGCTGGTCAACGACGATGCGGCCGCCAATCCGAATGCGCGCCTCTGCCCGGATGTCGCTTGAGAGCTGATGGCTGCCAGAGAACATATTCCCCCATTGTCCGCGCCCTAGTCGTCATAGGCGACACGTTACTTCACGCCAAGCTGCTTCTGGGCTTACCAGGCAAACTGTTCCGCGGTGTGATGGGCGTGCCGTTTCTCGTCGCCGTCGTCTCAGGCGTCGTTGTGTATGGACCGGCGATGCGCAAGATCAGTTTAGGCACAACCGATCGCGACTGGCCACATGGCTCGACGTCCATAATCTACTTGGTGCCGTCACCATTCTGTGGATCTTTGTTGTCGGATCGACGGGAGTGCTGAACACGTGGGCTGATCTGCTCGTCAAGGCGTGGCAATATGGCCAGCTCGCAGAGATGGTCGGCGAACATGGCGACCGCCCGCGCCCGGCAAAGCTCGCCTTCGTCGAGGCGGCCTTCGCATCGGCACAAGCGAAACTGCCGAGCATGACGCCGTCGTTCGTCGCGTACCCCGGCTCGATGTTCTCCAGCAAGAGTCACTATGCCATTTTCATGCGCGGGAGCTGCTCGAGCCCGTGCTCATCGATGCGAGCGATGGATCCTTCACCGATACGCGCGACATGCCGTGGTACGTTGCGGATCCTGCTTCTGTCGCAGCAGCTCCATTTCGATGACTGTGGCAGAACGCCGTTCAAGATCGTGTAGGCCGCACTGGGACATTTACACGATAATGGTTCTGATCACGAGCCTTCATCTTTGGGGCAAAGCGGCGTCCGAAACGGGGTGAGACAGCCCGAACGCGTGTTCAACGTCGAACGCGCCCGGAGCGCTTGATGCAACGCGTACGTTCGATCGCGCGTAGCCTATCGGCTATCTATCGCTGGCCGGCCACCATAGCCGCCGCGTCTGCTTTCGGATTGATCTTCGCACTGCTGGGCGACGGGACATGGGAGGCCGCGTAGTGGTTTCTGCTCGGGTTGCCAGTGGCCATTGGCCTTTATTTCCTGGCTCGCCGCCCAAGCAATCCATGACGGTCCGTTATGGCCCGTCGCGTCGTTTCGCTGCGACGCGACACCCGGTTGCAGACATCGCGCCTCGAGAGTACACAGCGCAGAGTGGAATTCCAGCAATTACAGCAGTCTAGGAATACCTACAGCGATTGAGGTTGTGATAAAAGCCGGTGGGCTGCGCTTCTCCCGCATGCCTCTCAAGATGTGACGAAGAATAAAAACTGGAGGACAAGAGCGAGTTCCCTCGGTTCGATCTGCAGCAATGGCCGTCGCGTTATGTTCTTATTCGCACGCAGCTCGCAGTCTCCGCTGGTTTTTGCCCGACGGATGTGACCTCTCCGAAATTAAACTCCTGTTTCAGCGTGACAGGGCCGAGTTCGCAAACGCACTTTCGCGCCATGACGCTTGGTAGTCACCCGAGAGATATGGATTTCTCGCATCACCTCTTGAACCACATCATCCTGCCAGGAGAGACGTACTTTGCAGGTCGCTTAAGCGGATTTTTGAACTCCGCCCCGTCCGAGCAAATTTCACTCCGATCGCGCGTTTTGATTGCCGTGGTAGCTAGGTGGTAGCTAGCGACCTTTGGCCGTCGCACGTATACAATCTAGGTCATTGATTTTGCTGGTACAGTTGGGTGGGCTCGAACCACCGACCTCCTGTTCCACAGACAGGCGCTCTAACCAACTGAGCTACAACTGCATCCTTGCGAGCCGCCCGGGGGCGCCTTGGACAGGCTGGTCACCGAGGGGGGCTGGACGGGGCGGAAACTAGGTGCAACGGCCTGCTTTGGCAAGGCCGCAATCCCTTCGAATCGTCCCTTGGTCAACGTTATTTCCAAAGCAAAACCCGGGCCCTGCGGCCCGGGTTTCCTGATCGAACGCTCCGGCCGCTCAGGCGGCGGGCTTGTAGAACTTCGAGGCCGAGGCCTTGATCGGCTCGGCGGTCTCGGCGGCGACGCGCTGGCCGATCTCGACGAGCTCCTTGGCCTGGGCCTGGAACGTCTCGATCTGCTTGCGGGCATGGCCGGTCCACAGCTCCATCGCCTCCGACGGCGACTTGATGCCGAGCAGCTCCTGGGCGAAGTCCAGATGAGCGCTGGTGTTGGCCTTCATGAATTCCATCACCTTGGCGGTGTACTCGCTCGCGCCCTTGGAGGCGGAGGTGAACACGGCTTCGATGGTGCCGTTCTGGCTCTCGGCAGCATCCTTGAACTTGGCGTAGCTCTCGCGGGCCTGCGAAACGCCCTTCTCGGCGAACGCACGCATCTGCTCCGGGACCTCGAACGGAATGATCGAGGCGGAGAAGGGATCAGTCGCACCTGTCATGGTTGTCCTCACGATAATGGAAAAATGGAGTGAGCCTTCCGGCGCGCCCGCCCGGCCCCAATCCGGGCCTTGGAATTCGGCGGGTACGAAGACTGGAAACGCGAAACAACGAGATGGCTCGCCCAGCGCCCAGCACTATCGCTGCCTAACATGTCAACATTGTGCATCGCAATGCAATGTGGGGTGCGGCGCGATAAATTAATCGCGGGCAGGATGAGGTTCCGCTGCGGGGGAACCCGTGGTTGCAGGTGCCTGGTGATGGGCGGAGGGCCGGCCTGCATGGTTCGAGACGCCCGCTTTCGCGGGCTCCTCACCATGAGGGGTGAGAGGTGAGATCGCCGCGAGGGCTGGAAGTGGGGCGTTCCGGCAGTCCCATTGCCGTCATTCCGGGGCGCGCGGCGCGCCCGGACTCCACGGCGGTGCGGGCACGGTGGAGCAATGGACTTCCGGGTTCGCGACTACGTCGCGCCCCGGAATGACGAGGAGGGTTGGTGCCCTCGGGGCTGGTGCCGCGAGGGATGGTGCCCGGGGCGGTTGCCTGGGGCTGGTGCCGACGGGGTTCGTGCCCTGGGAGCTAAATGCCCTGGCGGCCAGCCCCGGGGGCTAGTGCCGGGGCTTGGTCGCGTCCAGCGCGGCGCGGCTGACGATCTGGCCCATTTCGCTGGCCTGCGCCGCGAGGCTGCGCATCTGGGCCTGCACATATTCGCCGTGCAGGCGCATGACCTCGGAGATGTCCCGGGCGTGCACCAGCGACTGGGCATAATCGAGCGAGGACTGCACATTGGCTTCGGCGAAGGCGATCGCGCGGGTGCTGATGTCCCGGGCGCCGGCCCGCATGGTCGCGCCGTGCTCGCCGATCGAGCCCGCGGCGGCCTCGGCGTTGGCAAGCAGCTTCTCGAATGCCTCGCGCGCCTGTTTGAAGCTCGATTCCGCCATGGATCGCATCTCCGGCGGAATCTCGAAACGCTCATGGGCCTGATCGGTCATGCCTGCCACTCCTGTTGCCTGTCCCGGCTTCGCTTGTCCCGGCCGCGCCGCTGTCCCTGCGGGGCGCCCGCCGCAAGGCTAGCAGCGCCGGGTATTGCGGATGTGACGCCAGCCGCCGCTTTCGCGAATCCCGGGTGCAACGCTGGCGCGGGCTTGCGGGTTCGGCCACATTAAGGTTATCGCGGCTTAAGGCCGCCCCCGAGGGACCGGGACGTGGACCTGCCCGTGCCCCCGGGCGATACTAACCCTTTCTTAAGGCTGTCATTCCCGGCAGCCCCAGGCGCGATACGTGACAGCCAGAAGCAAGCCGGTCGGATGACGAGTTCGGATTTCCAGTTGCAAGGCGTGGGCGACCCGCGGCTGGCCGTGCATGCGACCTCTCCGCTGCCCGCCTGGCTCTGGTCGCTCGACGGCGCCCGCGTGCTGTGGGCCAATCCGGTCGGCGCGAAATTCTTCGGTGCGGCCCATGCCGCGGCGCTCGCGGCCCGGACGTTCGGCCCCGCCGATCCCCATCGCCGCCAGGTCGCGCAGCTCGGCCGCCGCCTTCCCGCCGGAGACGCCGTCAGGCTGGAGCGGCTGCGCGGCTTCGGCGCGGCGCTCGGCGCCATGATGACCTGTGCCTGCGCGCGGCTCGCATTTCCCGACGGCAGCCAGGGTGTTCTCGTCACCGCGCTGGATCCGACCGGGCGCACCATGCCGCTGGTCGAGCGGCTGCATCGCCTCGTCGACGGCGCGAAGGTGCCGATGGCGGCGTTCGCGCCCGACGGCCTGTTCGTCGGCGCCAGCGAGGCCGCGCGCCCGCTGCTCGGCTTCCGCGATCTCGGCGAGGCCGGGCTCGACCAGGCGCGCAGCGACGCGCTCGCCAACGGCCGCGTCGAGACGCCGATCGGCATCGGCCAGATGGTGCTGCAGCGGGTCGGCCATGGCGCCGATATCGGACTGATCGCGATGATCGAGCCTGCCGCGCAGCAGGCAGCGACGGCGACAACGGATGCCGCGCAGGCGACGGCAAGCGCCGCGCAGGCGACGGCGAGTGCCGCGCAGGCGACGACAAGCGCCCCGCCGGATATCGCCGAGCCCGCCGCGCGCGCGGACACGCGGCCCGCGTCCGATGTGCCGCCGCCCGCGGCTCCGGCCGCGGCGAACGATCATGCGCCGCCCGCGCCATCGCGCGAAGCGCCGTCTCCCTTTGCATTGTTCGATGCCTTCGCCGAGCCGGCGGCGACGCCCGCGCCGGTCGAGACATCCGCGCCGGTGGCGGCGATCGAGACTGCGCCGCCCGCGAGCGAGCCCGCGACCGACATCGCCGCGATCCAGGATGCGGTTGACGACGCGATCGAACAATCCGCTCTCGAACCGATCGACGCCGCGCCGCAAACGCCGGTTGAAAACCCGCCATCAGCCATCGTATCGCCGCAGGCCGCGCCGATGACGACCGGCATGGTCGAGCCGCCGCCGGAACATGCGCAGCCGCCCGCGCCGCGCCAGACTCCGCTGCGCTTCCTCTGGCAGATGGATGCGGAGGGGCGCTTCGTGCTCGGCTCCGACGAGTTCATCCGCCTGATGGGCGCGCACACCGCGGCCGGTTTCGGCCGACCCTGGCGCGAGATCGCCGACGAGTTCGCGCTCGATCCGGACGGGCGCGTCGCCGAGGCCCTCGCCACGCAGGACACCTGGGCCGGGATCACGGTGAACTGGCCCGCCGATGGCGGCGAGCATCTGCCGGTCGAACTCGCGGGCCTGCCGGTCTATGACGGCGGGCGCAATTTCGCGGGCTTCAAGGGCTTCGGCGTCTGCCGCGATCTCGACGGCCTCAACCGGCTCGAAGCGCTGCGCCGCTTCGAGCTGTTCGCCGAACCGCCCGTGCCGGTGGCGCTGTCCGCCGATGTCCCGGGACCGGAGCCGGAGGCCGAGACCGCTGCAAAGCCTCCCGAACACGAGCCGCCCGCTCCCGAACCTGAAATCGAACCTGAACCTAAACCTGACCTGCCCGAACCCGTCACCGAAGCGAATTCACACCCAACCGATCTGGAAACACCCGTGGAAACGCCTCCCAATGTCGTGCCGTTCCGCGCCCCCGGCGATGCGCGGCCACCGACGCTGACCCCGGTCGAGAACAGCGCCTTCAACGAGCTTGCCCGGCAATTGTCCGAACGGCTCGAACGCGAGCGCGAGACGCTTGCCGCCGCAACATCGGAGCCCGCCGCCGGCGAGATCACGCCGGAGCCGACACCGACCGAGCCGGAGGCACCGCACGCACCGGCGCAATGGCTGACCGAACCTGCGCCGCCCGCACGCGGCGACAGCGCGCGCGACCGCACGCTGCTCGACCTGCTGCCGACCGGCATCCTGATCTACCGCCTCGACCGCCTGCTCTACGCCAACCCCGCGTTCCTCGCACGCATGGGCCATGCCAGCCTGAGCGCGCTGGAGGATGCCGGCGGGCTGGACGCGCTCTATGTCGAGCCCGGCGTCTCGGCGGCAAGCAGCACGTCGCAGGCCGGCACGCCGGTCACGATCAGCGCGACGCAGCCCAACGGCGAGCATCCGCTCGCGACCACGGAAGCGCATCTGCACACGATCGACTGGAACGGCGAATCCGCGCACGCGCTGATCTGCGCGCTGCCGCAGGCCGCGCCTGCCGTCGCCGAGCCCGTCGTCACGCCGCCCGCGCCGGAGCTCGACGCCGGCGAAGCCGATGCCGAGGATCTCGCCGCGATCCTGGACACCACGGCCGAAGGCATCGTGATGTTCGACGCCGAAGGCAACATCCACGCCTGCAACCGCAGCGCCGAGGCGCTGTTCGGCTATGACGGGCAGGCGCTGCTCGAGCAGAATCTCGTTACCCTGTTCGCGCCGGAGAGCCAGCCCGTCGTCATCGACTATCTCGACAGCCTCAAGGGTCAGGACATCGCCAGCCTGCTCGACCATGGCCGCGAGGTGCTGGGGCGCGAGAAGAAGGGCGGCGTCATTCCGCTCGCGATGATCATGGGCCGCACCCGGCCCGATGGTCCGAACTTCTTCGCCGTGTTCCGCGACCTGTCGCAGAGCAAGAAGGGCGAGAGCGAACTGAAGCAGGCGCGGCGCCTCGCCGACGGCGCCGCCAACGCCAAGGCCGACATGCTGGCGCGGATCAGCCACGAGATCCGCACGCCGCTGAACGCCATCATCGGCTTCGCCGAGGTGATGATCTACGAGCGCTTCGGCGCGCTCGGCAACGAGCGCTACGGCGAGTACATGAAGGACATCCGCGCCTCCGGCGAGCGCGTGATCTCGATCATCGACGACCTGCTCGAGCTCTCGCGCATCGAGACCGGCAAGCTCGACCTCAACTTCGCCAACCTCAACCTGAACGACCTCGTCGAGGCCTGCGTCGTGGTGATGCAGCCGCAGGCGAACCGCGAGCGCATCATCATCCGCACCTCGCTCGCCCATGCGCTTCCGCAGGTGCTGGCCGATGCGCGCGCCTCGCGCCAGATCACCATGAACCTGATCTCCAACTCGATCCGGCTCGCGAGCGCCGGCGGCCAGGTCATCGTCTCCACCGCGCTGACCGACCGCGGCGAGGTCGCCTTGCGCATCCGCGACACCGGCCATGGCCTGTCCGAACGGGAGGTCGCGGCCGCGATGGAGCCGTTCCGCACCCCGCCCCCGGGCGATGCCTCGGACAGCGCGGCGCTCAGCCTGTCGCTGACCAAGGCGCTGGTCGAAGCCAACCGCGCGCAGTTCCACATCAGGAATGCCGGCCATTCCGGCACGCTGATCGAGGTGGTGTTCGCGCCGGCGCTGGCGAGCGCGTAGAGCCTCAAGCAATCCGGATCGATCGTCATTCCGGGGCGCGCCTCTTGGCGCGAACCCGGAATGACGGTGGCGACCGGATGAGCGGCGGGTCCCTCACTCTTCACGCCAGGCTGGCTCGAGAAAACGCCAAGCAAAAAGGGCACGGCTTCCGCCGTGCCCTTTCGCATTCACGCTAGTCTGGTTCTCAGCTATAGATCTCGAACAGGCCGGCGCCGCCCTGGCCGCCGCCGATGCACATGGTCACGACGCCCCACTTGGCCTTGCGGCGCGCGCCTTCCTGGAGAAGATGGCCGGTGAGACGGGCGCCGGTCATGCCGAAGGGATGGCCGATCGCGATCGAGCCGCCGTTGACGTTGTACTTGGCGGGATCGATGCCGAGTTCGTCGCGGCAATACAGGCACTGGCTGGCGAAGGCCTCGTTGAGCTCCCAGAGATCGATGTCGTCGATCTTGAGGTTGTTGCGCTTGAGCAGCTTCGGGATCGCGAAGACGGGGCCGATGCCCATCTCGTCCGGCTCGCATCCGGCGGTCGCCCAGGCGACGAAGCGGCCGAGCGGCTTGAGGCCGCGCTTCTCGGCGTCCTTGGCTTCCATCAGCACCACGGCGGCAGCGCCGTCCGAGAGCTGGCTGGCATTGCCGGCGGTGACGAACTTGCCGGGGCCCTTGACGGGCTCGAGCTTGGCGAGGCCCTCCATCGTGGTCTCGGGCCGGTTGCACTCGTCGCGATCGACGACGTAGTCGACGATGCTCTCGGCCTTGGTCTGCTTGTCGACGACCTTCATCTTCGTCTTCATCGGAACGATCTCGTCCTTGAACTTGTTCGCCTGCTGGGCGGCGGCCATGCGGCGCTGCGACTCCAGCGAGAACTCGTCCTGATATTCGCGGCTGAGCTTGTAGCGCTCGGCCACGATGTCGGCGGTGTCGATCATCGCCATGAAGATGTCGGGCGCGACCTTCAGCAGTTCGGGATCGATCGATTCCTTCGGCGAGGGGCCGCCGGGAATCGAGATGCTCTCGACGCCGCCGGCGACGATGCAGTCGGCGCCGTCGGAGCGGATCGAGTTCGCGGCCATCGCGATGGTCTGCAGGCCCGAGGAGCAGAAGCGGTTCACCGACACGCCGGCCGTGGTCTTGGGCAGGCCGGCCAGCAGCGCGGCCTGACGGCCGATATTCGGCGCGCCATGGGCGCAATTGCCGAGATAGCAATCCTCGACATAGTCCTTCTCGACGCCGGCGCGGTCGACCGCGTGCTGGATGGCGTGGGCCGCCAGCGACATCGGCGGCGTGATGTTGAACCCGCCGCGGCCGGACTTCGCCAGGCCCGTGCGCGCATAGGAAACGATGACGGCTTCACGCATTGTTTTCTCCCTTTCGACGATTGGTACGGAGCGTCCTGGCGCCATTGGTACACAAAGTTGGCGGGCCTTGGGGAAAATAAAGCGCGGCACGGCCTCAACAAAAACGCCGCCCTCGCGGGAGGGCGGCGTTGTTCCGCATGTCGGAATATATGATGACCATCATTCCGGGGCGCAGGAGCGCCTTTCGATCCCTGCCACATGCCCGGACTTGCGCCGGGCAGCAACGATTTTCCGCGCGCGAGGCGACAGGTGGATGGCCGGATCAGGCCCGGCCGTGACGGCAGACGGCGGCCGGCGCGTCAGAACGTCAGCGCCTTGACCTGCTTGACCTGCGGCAGGGCCTGCACCTTGGCAAGCAGGTCCGGCGGCACCACGCCGTCGACCTCGACGAGCGCGATGGCGTCGCCGCCCTGCTCGACGCGGCCGAGATGGAAGGTCGCGATGTTGATCTTGGCATCGCCCAAGAGCCCCGCGAACTTGCCGATGAAGCCAGGCTTGTCCTCGTTGGTGACGTAGATCATCGACTTGCCGAACTCTGCATCGACCCGGATGCCCTTGATGTCGACGAGGCGCGGCTTGCCGTCGTGATAGACGGTGCCGGAAACCGAGCGCTCCTGGCGTTCGGTCGCGACCGTGACGGTGATCAGGCTCTCGTAGTCGCTCTGCGCGGCGCGCACGATCTCGTCCACCACCATGCCGCGCTCCTTGGCGACGACCGGCGCGGAGACCACGTTCACCTCGCCCAGCATCGGCCGCAGCAGGCCGGACAGCACCGCCGAGGTGATCGCCTTGATCTTCATCTCGGCCACCTGCCCCTCATAGGTGATCTCGACCTTGAGGATGCCGCTCTCGGTGAGCTGGCCGGCGAAGGAGCCGAGCTTCTCGGCGAGCGCGATGAACGGCTTCAGCTTCGGCGCTTCCTCCGCCGTGATCGAGGGGAAGTTGACGGCGTTCGAGATCGCGCCGGTGAGCAGGTAGTCCGACATCTGTTCGGCGACCTGAAGCGCGACGTTCTCCTGCGCTTCGGTGGTGGAGGCACCGAGATGCGGCGTGCAGATCACATTGGGATGGCCGAACAGCACGTTGGCGGTGGCCGGCTCCTCGACGAAGACGTCGAAGGCGGCGCCGGCGATGTGCTTGGAGTTGAGCGCGTCGACCACGGCCTGCTCGTCGACGAGACCGCCGCGGGCGCAGTTGATCAGGCGCACGCCCTTCTTCATCTTGGCGATCGCGGCCGCGTCGATGATGTTCTTGGTCTTGTCGGTCAGCGGCGTGTGCAGCGTGATGAAGTCGGCGCGCCTGAGCAGCTCGTCGAGCTCGACCTTCTCGACGCCGATGTCCTTGGCGCGCTCGGGCGACAGGAACGGATCGAAGGCGACGACCTTCATGCGCAGGCCGAGCGCGCGGTCGGCGACGATCGAGCCGATGTTGCCGCAGCCGACGACGCCGAGCACCTTGCCGGTGATCTCGACGCCCATGAAGCGGTTCTTCTCCCACTTGCCGGCCTGGGTGGAGGCGTCGGCCTGCGGGATCTCGCGCGCCAGCGCCAGCATCAGGGTGATGGCGTGCTCGGCGGTCGTGATCGAATTGCCGAACGGCGTGTTCATCACGATGATGCCCTTGGCGGTCGCCGCGGGAATCTCGACGTTGTCGACGCCGATGCCGGCACGGCCGATCACCTTGAGGTTGGCGGCCTTGTCGAGGATCTTGGCCGTCGCCTTGGTCGCGGAGCGGATCGCGAGGCCGTCGTAATTGCCGATGATCTCGGCGAGCTTGTCCTTGTCCTTGCCGAGATTGGGCTGGAAGTCGACCTCGACGCCGCGATCTTTGAAGATCTGCACGGCGGCGGGGGAGAGCGCGTCGGAAATGAGAACTTTCGGTTTGGTCATGGGAGGGCCTGCCTGGCTGTTATCTGAAGAGTTTCTGGAACAAGCCGCGCTTGGCGGCGGGAATCGGAATGCCGGTACGCAAGGTCGATGCGAGTGAACTGTCCTCGAGCGGGACGGCATCGAGCGGCCGTCCCTTCAGGACATCGCCGGCGACCGCGCGATTGATCGCCGCCTGCACTTTCGACCACGATCCCTCGTGATCGACGCCGAGCATCCAGCTCTGCTCGGCATGCCCCGCCCGCGCCGCCAGCATCAGCCAGGCGCCGCGGATCGATTTCACCGTACCGAACTCGCGCGAGAGCGCCGAGATCAGCGCCTCCGGTACGTCGCTGGGATGGCCGAGCAGCAACTGCTCGCCCGCGGGAATCGTGATCGTCTCGGCGCCTTCCTCGAAATGGCCGGCGAGCAGCCGTTTCACCTCGGCAGGGGTAAATTCCTTGCCGTAGTCGGAGCCAGGATTGAGCACGAAGGATGCCTCCGGGTAGCGGCCAAACAGATCACGCGTGCTGTCGGGGGCGACGACGTGATCGCCACCGAACCAGGCACGCGCCCGGGAAGGCGCAGTGAAGAAAGGAAGGAACCGCTCTCCGCCGCGCGTCACGCTCGGCATCGAAAGCCTGGTTCCTTCCGGAATGATTGCATGGCCGTCCGGTCCCGGCGCGATGCGGCCCGCTTCGGGCACCAGCACCACGACGGTCTCGGCGTCGAGCAGCGCCCGCGCGAAGGCCGGACGTTCCGACGGCTCCTGCGCGGCACGCATCAGCATGCGCTCGATCTCGTTCTCGGGTTCGAACATGACGGGCCTGTGGAGATCAGGCCGCGCGGAGAGATCCGCCCGGCATCAACTCACGGCGTTGCGAGACTGCCTTGTCAGGCAGCCTTGGGCAGCGCGGCCTTGGTCTCGGCGAAAGCCCAGTCGATCCACTGGGTCAGGATCTCGACATCCTTGGCCTCGACGGTCGCACCGCACCAGATGCGCAGGCCTGCCGGCGCATCGCGGTAGTATGCGAAGTCGAAGCCCGCGCCTTCCTTCTCGACCAGCGCGACCAGCTTCTTGCAGAAGTCGGCCTGCGCATCCGCCGGGAGCGAGGTGATGGCGGGATCGGTGAACTTCAGACACACCGACGTGTTGGAGCGGATCGAAGCATCCTTGGCCAGGAAGTCGACCCAGGGCGTCTTCGCCTTCCAGTCGGCGAGCACCTTGGTGTTGGCGTCCGCGCGCGCGATCAGCGCCTTGAGGCCGCCGATCGACTTGGCCCAGTTCAGCGCGTCGAGATAGTCCTCGACGCAGAGCATCGACGGCGTGTTGATGGTCTCGCCGACGAAGATGCCTTCGTTGATCTTGCCGCCCTTGGTCATGCGGAAGATCTTCGGCAGCGGCCAGGCCGGCTTGTAGGTCTCGAGCCGTTCCACTGCCCGGGGCGAGAGGATCAGCATGCCGTGCGCGGCCTCGCCGCCGAGCGCCTTCTGCCAGGAGAAGGTGACGACGTCGAGCTTGGCCCAGTCGAGCGGTTGCGCGAACGCAGCCGAGGTGGCGTCGCAAATGGTCAGGCCTTCGCGGGTCGCGCTGATCCAGTCGGCGTTCGGCACACGCACGCCGGAGGTGGTGCCGTTCCAGGTGAAGACGACGTCGCTCTTGGGATCGACCTTCGACAGGTCGGGGATCTCACCATAGGCCGCGTTCAGCTTGGTGACGTCCTTGAGCTTCAATTCCTTGACGATGTCGCTGACCCAACCCTCGCCGAAGGATTCCCAGGCGAGCGTGGTGACGGGCCGCGCACCGAGCAGCGACCACAGCGCCATCTCGACCGCGCCGGTGTCGGAGGCCGGCACGATGCCGATGCGATAATCGGCGGGCACCTCGAGCACCTCGCGCGTCAGATCGATCGCGAGCTTGAGCTTGGTCTTGCCGACCTTCGCGCGATGCGAACGGCCGAGCGCTGCGTCCTTGAGATTTTGGGCGTTCCAGCCGGGGCGCTTGGCGCAGGGGCCGGAGGAGAAATGCGGCACGGTCGGCCGCGAAGCGGGCTTCGCTACAGTCATGTTCTACCCTTCCAGATAGTGAGCCTCCCGTTGGGGGGAGGTGTCCCGCCGCGGCTCTTACGGGAAACGGCTCACAGCGTCAAGGAAGTTCCGGCTCCTCACGGTGGAGTGATGGCGCCTCCGGCGCGATCTCAGGGGATTCGATTTCGCTGAGCGCATTCAGCAAGTCCGTTGCCTCACTGATCAACTGCGCGGCGCGGCGACGACTGCCGACTTTCAAAATGCTGTTGTCGTCGGCCTGCACGACATAGTCGTTGCCGACCTTGATCATCGAATAGCGTTTCATTGAAGTCCCCGAACCAACCGAGCCCGGTGTCTGACGCCTGCGTAACACCGTTCGTTCCCGGATAAACGCGCGCGTCAGCTGGGTAGTTTATCAGCTCTTAATTCATACGAATGCGCGATCCGATTTTGCAGATCGCGCAACGGCCACGACGAGCTGCTTCAAAAGCGGACAGTCATGCCGACATGACTCGCCGCGAAGCCGAGCCGCTTGTAGAAGCGCTGCGCGTCAACACGGCTCGAATGCGTCAGCAATTCGACGAGATTGCAGCCGCGCGCTTTCGCTTCCGTCACCGCCCATTGCACGAGCTGCTCGCCGATGCCGCGACTGCGACAATCGGAAGCGACGCGAACGTCTTCGAGCAGACCGCGCAAACCTCCTTGCGAACTGATGCCGGGCAGCACCGCAAGTTGCAGACAACCAACCACCCTACCCTCGCTCTCGGCGACGACGAGCGTGAGATTGGGATCGCGCTCGACGCGCTCGAATGCCGCGTAGTACGGCGCAGGCAGCGGATCTTCCATGCGCTCGCGGGCGCGGCCGAGATGATCGTCGGCGAGCATCGCCACGATCGCAGCGACGTCGTCCCGGCGCGCGGGACGAATGGCGACGGATTTGGCATTCATGTCGGGAAGCTCCAGATTCAACGCGCCGGCGGCAGGCCGAGATAAGCCTCGGTCTCGCCGATCCAGCGCCGGACGGCGGCATAGCGGCCGAGTTCGAAACCGCCTTCGTGCGCGAGGCGCGTATAGGCAAGCAGGGAGACGTCTGCCAGCGAAATCATGTCGCCCGCGAAGAATCGGCTCGTCACCAGATGACTGTCCATCCGGTCGAGCGCCGCATGGCCGCGCTTGACCTTCTCGGGATCGAGATCGGAAACGTTCTTGCCGAGATAGACCAGCTGGAAGCGGCACACCGCGATGTAGGGTTCGTGGCTGTACTGTTCCCAGAACAGCCATTCGTCCATCTTCGCCGCGACAAAGGCATCGCGCGGCACGAGCGCGCTGTCGCGGGCAAGATAACGGATGATGGCATTCGACTGCGCCAGCGCGCGGCCATCGTCGAACTCGACGGTCGGCACCTGGCCCGCGCCGTTCATCCGCAGGAATTGCGGCGTGCGCGTTTCGCCCTTGCCGGTGTCGATCTCAATCCATCGATAGGGCACCGCGAGCTTGTCGCAGACCCATTTCACCTTGAGACAATTTCCGGAATTGCTGTCGCCGTAGATCTTCATTGCCGCCGCCCGAATTCGGGCGACAGAGCATCAGGACGAAGCAGCCCTGTCAACCACAGAGCCGGGACACGGCATCAGAACTTGTAGCCGAGCCCGACGCGCGCGTTGTTCAGCGTCACCGACGTGTTCATAACTGGGGAAAACTGCACGTGCTCGTATTCGACGCGCGCGAACAAACCGCCCCACAGGCAGTATTCGAGGCCGATGCCGGCGGTCCAGCCGACCACGAAGGCGTTGGACTTGTGCTGGCTCTGCGTCTGCGACTGCGACGGAACGGGGTTCGTCGTTCCCGTCACGATCGTCGTGTTGCCGAATGCGTCCGTGACCGTCGTGTCGGTCCGCAGCGTCACGTTGCTGGTGACGGTGCGGGAGACGTCCATGCGGCCAATGGCAGCGCCGCCGAAGATGTACGGCATGAAGTCGCCGCCGTCCCAGCCCACGCGACCGCGCAACGTGACCATGTCCTTGACCTGCGCGGCAGCAGCGCCGGTCAGCGTCACGCCCCAATGGTCATAGGCGCCGGCGGGCACGGTGTCGCCAGGCGGGTTGACGATGTCGAGCGAGTTGGAGCCCTTCGACGAAGCCGCGAGATTGTTGAAATAGGTGTAGGTGCCTTCGAGACCGAGAATGGCATCGTACCATTGCCAGTTGCGGCCGACGAAGCCGCCGAAGCTGGTGCTCTGCGCGGTGTTCTTCTTGAGCAGCGACCAGGTCGACGTCGGCTGCTGCAGCACGCTGTCGCGGAAGATGTAGTTGGTCAGGCCGACCACGCTCTGCCCGAAATCGGACGAGTCGGTCGCGTAGCCGAACGTGCCGCCGGCGTAGAAGCCGTCCCAATTGTGCGTCGTCTTCGACAGACCGTCCGTGAAGCCGCCGCGCAGCACCGGCAGATCCGGCATATCGGCCGCGTGCGCGACAGACGCCGTTCCCAACATCGCCGCAACCAACCAAAGCCTACGCATTGCAACGCTCCATCGAACTCGAACTTTCGCCCGTGATCATGGCTCGTTAACCTTAACCAATGGTTGCGTTGGAGGCTTTCATCGCTGCCAGCAATGAAAAATACGCAAAGCAAAACGGCGCGGGAAAATCCCGCGCCGTTAAGAGACGTTAAGCGATCGAGCGAGCGATCAGCCCTTGGTGATGAGCGGCGGCGGCGCGTAGACCGGCGGGCTGTTGAGATCCCAGCGCACGCCGAGCTTCACGTCGTGCGAGGTGATGTCCTTCAGCTTGATCGAGCTCGGGCCGGAGATGCTGCCGTCGAAGGCGGTGTAGTTGCCGGGCGCGGCGTCGCCGAGGTTCATGTAGCTGTACGCGAGTTCGACGGTGAACCCGGGATTGACCTTGTAGGCGAGACCAGCATGCGCGGCCCAGGCGAAGTTCCACTTCCCGTTGTCGGCGAAGTAGGTGACGCTGTTGGACAGCGCGCCGGCGGTGTAGCGCATGCCGTCGTCACGGAAGCCGCTGAGCTTGTTGTAGGAGGTGCCGACGCCGGCGCCGATGAAGGGGGTGATGCACCACCAGGTGCCGAGGTCGACGTAGGCGTTGGCCATGAACACCCACTCGGACTTGCTGCCGGAATAGTTGTTCACGCCGATGTCGCCGGCACCGTAGGTCACGGTGTTGGAACCGTGCAGGTTGGCGCGGCCGCGCCACTGGCCGGTCACGTCGGCACGGAACCAGTTGTTGAAGCGATAGCCGGCGCCGAGGTCGAACAGCGGCGAGCTGTCGAAGCCGAGGCCGCTCGTCGTCGTCGGGTAAGTCTGTGCAACCGCGCTGTCGATCTTGCTGACGCTCTGGTTGGTCATGCCGACATCGCCACGAAGATACCAGCCGCCGAAATCAGCGGGGGGCGCCGGCGGCGCGTACATGGGGGGCGGGGCCGCGATCGGCATGTCGGCGGCGTATGCCATCGACGAGATCAGGGTTGCCGCACCCGCGGCAAGGAGAGACTTCACGCTACGCATTGGCTTCGTCCTTATGGCCGGTGAGGCAAAATACGGACGCCCCACGTTCTGGAAACTCACGGGCGGACGATGGCAGCAAATGCTTAAGCGCCACTTAACCCTAATTTTTAAGGTTGATTTTTTCTGACTTCGCACGCGCACGCAGCGCGAGCGTTGCAAAAATGCAGCGCTCGCGCGTCACAATCGCTAACGATGTGTGAAGGGGCGATAAGGCCGGAGAGGAAGTGTTAACGCACGTGCCGCGGCAGTTTCGGCAGGAACACGGCAAGCAGGCCGATCGCCGGCAGGTAGGCGCAGACCTGGTAGACGAACTCGATCGAGGTGTGATCAGCGAGCTTGCCGAGCACGGCCGCCCCGAGGCCGCCGATGCCGAAGGCGACGCCGAAGAACACGCCGGAGATCATGCCGAAGCGATGCGGCACCAGCTCCTGCGCGAACACGATGATCGACGACGTCGTCGAGGAGATGATGAGGCCGATGATCACGGACAGCACCGCGCTGCCGGCGAGACCGGCATAAGGCAGCGCCAGCGTGAACGGCAGCGCACCGAGGATCGAGATCCAGATCACGATCTTGCGGCCGAAACGATCCCCGAGCGGGCCGCCGAGAAACGCGCCGACCGCGTTCGCCGCCAGGAATACGAACAGATAGATCTGCGCCGCCTGGGTCGACACGCCGAAGCGGTCGATCAGGTAGAAGATGTAGTAGCTCGACAGGCTCGAGACGTAGAGCTGCTTTGAGAACAGCAGCGCCACCAGCACCGCGAGCGCGACGCCGACGCGGCGCGAACTCGGCGCGTCGGGATGCGCCTGAACAACCGCCGTCTTCTTCGCCTTGATCTGCGGCTCGTACCACCGGCCGATGCGCCACAGGATGACGATGGCGAGGAACGCGATCGAGGAGAACCAGGCGATGCTGCCCTGCCCGAACGGCACCACGATCAGGGCGGCCAGCACCGGCCCCATCGACGTGCCGAAGCTGCCGCCGAGCTGAAACACCGACTGCGCGAAGCCGTAGCGTCCGCCCGAGGCGAGCCGCGCGATCCGCGCGGATTCCGGATGGAACACCGCCGAGCCGAGACCGACCAGCGCGGCGGCGACGAGGATGACGAGATATTGGTGCGCGGCGCTGAGCAGCAGCAGGCCGAAGAAGGTCGAGGCCATGCCGATCGAGAGCGAATAGGGCTGCGCCTTCTTGTCGGTGTAGTGCCCGACCACCGGCTGGAGCAGCGACGCGGTGAACTGGAACGCCAGCGTGATCATGCCGATCTGCGTGAAGTCGAGCGCGTAGGTGTCCTTCAGGATCGGGTACACCGAAGCGATCAACGACTGCATGGTGTCGTTGAGGAAGTGCGAGAAGCTGATGCCGGCGAGCACGATGTAGGCCGGCCCCGCGGCCCTGGCGGCGGCCGGCGCCACGTCGTTGATGACGACGGGCTCGGTCAGCGTTTCCTCGGAGACGACGACAGGCTTGTTCAATGGAGTATCCCGGCAGGCGCGGCGAGCCGCAGCGCCCGCTCATTACGCTGCAACGCGCGGTAGAGCCACCGCCAATCGCCGATGGCAGGGATGCATGCGCCCGGTTTCACCACGAAACGGTCCGGCCCGCATGGTTCGAGACACCCGCTTGCAGCGGGCGTCTCGAAGGATGGCCGCGAGCTCAGGCCGCGGCCTGGCCGAGCGCCGAGACGATGGTGTCGACGACTTCCTCGACGAGGATGCGGTCCTCGCCCTCGCCCATCACGCGGATAACCGGTTCGGTGCCGGAGGAGCGGATCAGCAGGCGGCCATGGCCGTTGAGTCGTTTCTCGCCGTCGGAGATCGCCGATTTGACGTCGGAATCGTCGAGCGGCTTGCCGCCCTTGTGACGGACGTTCTTCAGGATCTGCGGCAGCGGATCGAAGCGATGACAGACCTCGGAGACCGGCCGGCGCAGCTTCTGCACCACCGCCAGCACCTGCAAGGCGGCAACGAAGCCGTCGCCGGTGGTGGCGTAGTCCGACAGGATGATGTGGCCGGATTGCTCGCCGCCGAGATTGTAGCCGCCGTTCAGCATCTGCTCGAGCACGTAGCGATCGCCGACCGGCGTGCGCACGAGATCGAGCCCCTGCCCCTTCAGGAACCGTTCCAGGCCGAGATTGGACATCACGGTGGCGACGATGCCGGGGCGCGACAGCCGCCCGTCTTCCTTCCAGCTCTGCGCGATCACGGCGAGCAACTGGTCGCCGTCGACGATGTGGCCGCGCTCGTCGACCAGGATGACGCGATCGGCGTCGCCGTCCAGCGCGATGCCGATGTCGGCGCGCATCTCGCGCACCTTCTTCGACAACGCTTCCGGCGAGGTCGATCCGCATTCCTTGTTGATGTTGAAGCCGTCGGGCTCGACGCCGATCGGCACCACGTCGGCGCCCAGCTCCCACAATGCTTCCGGCACCACCTTGTAGGCGGCGCCATTGGCGCAATCGATCACGACACGCAGGCCGTCGAGCGAAAGGTCGCGCGGCAGCGTGCGCTTGGCGAATTCGATGTAGCGATCGTGCACGCCGTCGATACGGCGGGCGCGGCCGAGGCTCGCGCTCTGCGCCAGCCGCTTGTCGAGGGATTCGTCGAGCAGCAGCTCGATCTGCTTCTCGACGTCGTCCGACAGCTTGAAGCCCTGCGGGCCGAACAGCTTGATGCCGTTGTCCTCGAACAGGTTGTGCGAGGCCGAAATCATCACGCCGAGATCGGCGCGCATCGACTTGGTCAGCATCGCGACGGCCGGCGTCGGCATCGGGCCGACCAGCAGCACGTCCATGCCGACGGAGGTGAAGCCCGCGACCATCGCGTATTCGATCATGTAGCCGGACAGGCGGGTGTCCTTGCCGATCACCACCCGGTGGCGATGATCGCCGCGCTGAAACGCGAGGCCCGCGGCCTGGCCGACCTTGAGCGCGAGCTCAGGCGTGATCAGTCCGTTGGCGCGGCCACGGATTCCGTCCGTCCCGAAATATTTGCGGCTCATATCGTCCCCCACGCAACAACCAGGGATCCCCACTACAACCACTAGGTGCCCGAACGGGCCCCGCATCCCTGATTTGCTGAGGTCTTATAAAGCCAACGCGGCTAACTTGGCTTCAAGAAATATGATGAATCATTACGGAACAGGGCCGCCGGCCGCCCCGGCAACCCATTGTTAACACTATATTTCCTGTGGAACCCGGAACCGGCCCGATCCGCGCCCTCTGCGCCCGTCCGCTAGTCCTTGCGCTTCACATGGCCATCGCCGCGACTCGGCGGCGGCTGGGTGACGCTGACGGGATCGGAGCCCGGGAAGGTCTCTTCCAGACCTTCCTCCAGCGCTTCGTCGAGGCGGCGCTTCTCCTTGGCCTCGTTCGGCGTCGGCTCATTGTGCGGCCTGGTCATGGCGCCCTCCTCGCAAACGATTTGGCTGTGCATCCAACCATGCTAGATGACCCCTGACATCTTCCGATGCAAGACGGGCCGGGGAAACGTTCATGAAGCACATCACCTGTATCGACGACCTTCGCACGCTGCATAAGCGCCGCGTGCCGAAAGCCTTCTTCGACTATTGCGACCGCGGCTCCTATGCCGAGGAAACGCTGCGCGCCAACCGCGACGACATGCAGGCGATCAAGTTCCGCCAGCGCATCCTGGTCGACGTCTCCAAGCGCGACACCTCGACCACGATCCTCGGCGAGCAGTCGACCATGCCGCTGATCCTCGCACCCGTCGGCCTTCTCGGCATGCAGCATGGCGATGGCGAGATCCACGCCTGCCGGGCCGCGCAGGCCGCCGGCATCCCGTTCACGCAATCGACGATGTCGATCTGCTCGATCGAGGACATCGCCGCCAATGTCGAGAAGCCGTTCTGGTTCCAGCTCTACGTGATGAAGGATCGCGGCTTCATCAAGGACCTGGTCCAGCGCGCGATCGCGGCCAAGTGCAGCGCGCTGGTGCTGACCGTCGATCTCCAGGTGATCGGCCAGCGCCATGCCGACATCAAGAACGGCATGACGGTGCCGCCGGAATGGTCGCTGTCCAAGCTGCTGGATTTCGCCAGCAAGCCCGCCTGGGTCTCCGGCGTGCTGCAGGGCAAGCGCCGCACCTTCGGCAACATCGCCGGCCACGTGAAGAACACCGAGGATCTCAACCGTCTCGCGGAGTGGACCGCATCGCAGTTCGACACGTCGTTGAACTGGAAGGACGTCGAGTGGATCCGCAGCATCTGGCCGGGCAAGCTCGTCATCAAGGGCATCCTCGACGTCGAGGACGCCGAGGAAGCCGCCAAGACCGGCGCGCAAGCGCTGGTCGTCTCCAACCATGGCGGCCGCCAGCTCGACGGCGCGCCGTCGTCGATCGAGGTGTTGCCCGAGATCGTCGACGCGGTCGGCTCCAAGATGGAGATCATGTTCGACGGCGGCATCCGCTCCGGCCAGGACGTGATGCGCGCGCTCGCGCTCGGCGCGAAGTCCTGCATGATCGGCCGCGCCTATGCCTACGGCCTCGGGGCCGGCGGCCAGGCCGGCGTCGCCAAGGCGATCGACATCATCCAGAAGGAGCTGCTCACGACCATGGGCCTGTGCGGCGTCAACCGGATCGACGAGATCGACGACCACATCATCGCGGTGTGAGCCGCGGCGGCAATGACGACCGGTGTCCCGGACAGGCGCGCAGGCGCTGATCCGGGACGACCACGGCGTTCGCGGCGCGGTGTGCGCCGTGAAGACCCTCACATCGGCGGCGTCAGCCCGTCGCGACCGACGCTGACGCGATTGGCTTCCAGCGAGCCGTCGGCCAGCGGCTTGACGAAGGCGATGATCTTCGCACCCGCCTTCAAATCCGACTTGTCGCCGGGCACGTAGGTGACGACCGGCGTGTCGGCCGAGACGAACACCTTCTTCTCGCCGTCCTTGTATTTGACCAGCAGCGTGTGCCCGTCATTGCCGACCACGCTCTCGGCCACCGTCGCATTGGTCATGCTGGAATTCGGCTTCAGGTCCCAGGGACGGGAGCCCTCGCCGGTGCCGCGCATGCTCTCCGGAAACACATGCACCTCGACGGCATTCTGGCCGCCATCCGGGCCCGGCACCGTCGTCGCCCCGATGAAGGAGCCGACCTTGATGTCCCCGAGACCGATCTTCGTGATGCCGGCGACGCGCAGGTCGGAGGCGATGTGCAGCTTGACCTCCTCGCCGCTGCGCGACTTCACCTGCATCGTGTCGCCATCGACGGTCTCGATGGTGCCGCGCACGCGCGTCGGCACCGGGGCCTTCTGCGCGAAGGCACAGAGGGTCGAAGTCGCCACCATCGCGACCGCAATGAGCGGACGTGTGAAAGTTGCACGTTGAACAGCCATGACAGTCTCCGATTGCCCCCACGGACATAGAACTCCGGAGACGAGGGGCTATTCTTTCAAGACTTTGTGAGATCGGCCTCGATCAGCGCGCGCAGCTCGGCCGTCACCCGCGGCCTTTGGCCGAACCACAATTCGAAGCCGCGCACCGCCTGGTGCAGGAGCATGCCGAGCCCGTCGGCGGTCTTCAGTCCGCGCGCCTGCGCAGCCGCCAGCAGCGGGGTGATCAGCGGGACATAGACGAGGTCGGAAACCACGGCCGACTGCGGCAGGCGCGCCACGTCGACCTCGAGCCCCGGCTGGCCGTGCATGCCGAGCGAGGTCGTGTTCACGAGAAGTTTTGCCCGCGGCAGCACCTCGTCGAGCGCATCCCATCCGATCGGGTGTACGTTCGGGCCGAACTGCTGCGCGAGCGTCTGCGCGCGGCCGAGCGTGCGATTGGCAAGATGGATGCGCCGGACGCCGCGTTCGCGCAGGCCGAACACCACCGCGCGTGACGCGCCGCCCGCACCGAGCACCAGCGCCTCCTCGGCCGCGTCCCAGCCGGGCGCGCTGGCGTCGAGATTGTTGATGAAGCCCTCGACGTCGGTGTTGGTCGAATGCAGTTCACCGTCGGCAAACCACAGCGTGTTGGCGGCACCGACGGCCTTCGCGCGCGGATCGGGCGTCGAGAGCGCCAGCACATCCTCCTTGTGCGGGATGGTCACGTTGGCGCCGACGAAGCCGCGCAGCGACAGGCGCAACACGAAGTCGCGCAGATCATCCGGCGGAACCGCCTCGATGACATAGCCGCCGGCGATGCCGAGCGTACGCAGCCAGTAATGATGGATCAGCGGCGACCGCGAATGCGCGGCCGGCCATCCGATCAGACAGGCTGCGGGAGCCGCCTTGGTCACTGTCGTCATTCCCTTACGATCGATATCGGGGGCGATCCATTTCGCGTCCCGCAGGCTCTGTCAAGCGCGCGAGCGCCGCACGGCCGCCGCGACGATCGCTGCCAATGCGAGCGCTGTGCCTGCTGCGAACCAGATCGCGGCGAGATTGATACGGACATAAGCGAGCGCGCCGGCCGCCGAGCCCGCGACGAGCGCCGCCCAGAGCAGCAGGTTCGGCGCCCAGCTCCAGCGCGGACCACCGTTGAGGCTGGCGGCGAGGAGCTGGCCCACCTTGACGAGGGCACCTGTGACATAAGTGAGTCCGAGGCCTGCGCCGCCGTCGATCTGGAACACCGCGTTCTCCAGGCCCATCGCCAGCACGATCCCCGCAATCGCAAGGCCCGACATCCCGAACGCATGGCAGAGCGCGGCGGCTCCCAGCAGCACGGCTTCGATGAGCAGCAGGCGGGGCTGCCGCTCTGCGCCGCCACCGAGCACGACGAGACTGCCGGCCGCGGCTCCCGCCACGAACAGCGCGATCAATCCCAGGGCCTGCGCGGCCGGCCACCACTGGGCTTCGGCCAGGCTCACGCCGAGGCGGGTGGAATTGCCGCTCATGAACGACACGAACAGGCCGCCGAGATGCAGGTAGCCGACGCCGTCGACATAGCCCGCGAGTGCGCTGAGCGCGCAGGCGAGCGCGATATTGCGCCGCGAATCCAGCATTCCCTGTCCCACCGCCGTGACGTCACGTCAGTGTCGGTCAAATCGAGCGGCTTGAGAAGTGCGCGGCTTCGGCGTGCGACGCTAAGATCGATGCGCGGATCTCACCTTCCCACCGCGGTGGCCGGATTGCGCTTGGCAATGCGAAGCAACGTCCCATGCAGCCGGGGTGAAGGCCGCAGCGCATCGCGAGACTGTGCCCCTCACCCGGATCGCATTCGCCGATGCGATCCGGCCTCTTCCCTTCGCGCGACGTGACGCCCGGGCGCGCCGAAGTCCGGTAGCGCAGCGCTAGTCCGCTGCTGCCTTGTCGACCGCATGCGCCTTGATGTCGGCCACGGCGCGCTCGATCGTCTCGCGATAACGTGCGCGCGGCGGCGTCACGCCATGGGTCAAAAGCGCGCGGCGGACCGTCGGCGAGGCGCCGGTGATGAAGAGGCGGATGCCCTGACGATGCGCCTTGGCGGCGACGCGGCCGAGCACGTTCGCCGCCGTCGAGTCCAGGAACGGCACCGCGGCGAAGTCGACGACGAACGCCTTGCGCCGGTCCGCGATGCCGTCGAGCACGCTTCCGATCGCTGATGCGGCGCCGAAGAAGAACGCGCCCGTGATGCGATAGACCAGCACGTCGCGATCGACGGCGAGTTCGGGATCATAGGGCACGCGTTCTCCGTCACTGTCGTCGGGACGGTCGGCATCGACCAGCGGCGTGCGCTCCTCGATGCCGGTCACCTCCGCCATGCGGTGGATGAACAGCACCGCGCCGAGCGCGAAGCCGACCAGGATGCCTTCGGTCAGATCGCGGAAGATCGTCAGCAGGAAGGTTGCGAGCAGCACGACGGCATCGCCCCAGGAGGAGCGCAGCAGCGTCGCGAATTCGCGCTTCTCCGCCATGGTCCAGGCGACCACGACCAGCACGGCGGCGAGCGCAGCCAGCGGGATGTAGCTCGCCAGCGGCGCTGCGACCAGCATGAACAGCAGAAGCACCACCGCGTGCAGCATACCCGCGAGCGGCCCGCGCGCGCCCGCTCGGATATTCGTGGCTGTGCGCGCGATGAGGCCGGTGACGCAGATGCCGCCGAACAGGGCCGAGGCGATGTTGGCGGCGCCCTGCGCGACCAGCTCGCAATTGGAGCGGTGACGTCGTCCGGTCATGCCGTCGGCCACCACGGCCGACAACAACGATTCGATGGCGGCGAGCAGCGCGAACGCGATCGCATCCGGCAGCACCGCGATCGCCTTCTCCGGCGAGAAGACAGGCCATGCGGGCGACGGCAGCTCGCGCGGTATTCCGCCGAAGCGGGTCCCGATCGTTTCCACCGGCAGCGACAGCGCCGCAGTCACGACCGCCGCGAGCACGACGGCGATCAGGATGCCGGGCCAGGACGGACGCCAGCGCCGCAAGCCGGCGATGACGAGAATGCTGCCCACGGCAACGGCCAGCGCGGACGGATTGACGGTGCGCAGGCCGCCGGCGAGCGCCACCAGCTTGGGAATGAATTCGCTCGGCTCCTTTGCGGACAGCGTGATCCCGGCGAGATCACGAAGCTGGCTTGCGAAGATGATCACGGCGATGCCGGCGGTGAAGCCGACCGTGACCGGATAGGGAATGAACTTGATGTAGGTGCCGATCCGCAGGAAGCCCGCGGCGACCAGCAACAGACCCGCCATCAGGGTGGCGAGGATCACGCCGTCGACACCGTGACGCTCGGCCGTCACCGCGACCAGCACGATGAACGCGCCCGCCGGTCCGCCGATCTGGAAACGGCTGCCGCCGAGAAGCGACACGACGAAGCCGCCGACCACCGCGGTGTAGAGGCCGCGGTCGGGGGTCACGCCCGAGGCGATCGCAATCGCCATGGACAGCGGCAGCGCGACGATCGCGACGGTGAGGCCCGCGAACACATCAGCGCGGAGATCCGCAACGCCATAGCCTTCGCGCCAGACGGTGACGAGCTTGGGCAGATAGAGTTCGGCGAAGGTCGGCTGACGAAACTGATGCAGGCCGCCGGCCCGCTCGCTGATGATGCTCATGCCCACGATGCTCCACTGCATCGTGCGGCCGCGATCCGGACGCGACGGTGCGTTAGCTCACTTGCTTTCGGGCACGATCATCGCTGCGACCATGCCCCACTCGGCGCGGCGGGCCCGGCTCCTTCAGACGAACGCCGCGTCCACCGCCTTCGCTGCGCGCCTGCTCGCCGATCAGCTCCACCCCGGCCCGGTCGAACGCCTCGACCACCTTGATCAAGGTCTCGACCACGCCGCGCACGTTGCCCGTGCTGGCCTCCATCCGCTGGATGGTCGGGAGCGAAACGCCGGCGAGCTCCGCCAAGGTCTTCTGGTCAATGCCGAGCAGCGCGCGGGCTGCCCGCATCTGGAATGACGTGATCACCTTGGCCTCACGTATCAGGGTTTATAAGTGATAGTCTATACGTATACAATGATGTAAAATACATCAATCGCAGGCGCATGCAAGTCCTTCCATTCGTCATCGCGAGGAGCAAAGCGAAGAGGCAATCCAGGCCGCCTTCGGGGGACAGCCAGGATTGCTTCGCTGCGCTCGCAACGACGAGGGGAGACGGCTGTGACTTGATCTTCCCTCTCCCGACACGATCGGGAGAGGGAAAGAGCGGGAGGCGCCTTACCGCACGGACCGCGTCACGCCGCGTGCTGATGTGCGGCGATGATCTGATCGGCGGCGCGCCCGGTGACCTCGGCCATGTGGTCGAACTGGCGCGTGAAGCTGCCGGCGCCGGCGGTTGCCGAGCGCAGCTCCACGATCAATTCGCCGATCTCGGCTTCCGGCATCATGGCCCGCACACAGTCCCAGCCGCCCCAGCCGTCGCGGGTGTCGAAGCCGAGGATCTGTCCGCGCCGCGCCGACAGGATCGCGTTGATCCGCGCGGTCGCATCCGTCGGACAGACGATCTCCACCATGTGGATCGGCTCCAGCAGCACCGACTGGCATTGCGGCAGGCCTTCGTTGAGCCCGACGCGCGCCGCCGTACGGAAGGCGAGGTCGGAGGAATCGACGCTGTGATAGGAGCCGTCGGTCAGCGTCACCTGCAGATCGGTGACGGGAAAACCGAGCGGGCCGCGCGCGAGCCCGTCGACGACGCCCTCTTCCACCGCACCGATGTAGTTGCGCGGCACCGCGCCGCCGACGACCTTCTCGGCGAACTTGAAGCCTTCGCCGCGCGCCAGCGGCCTGATGTCGAGCACGACGTCGCCGAACTGGCCGTGGCCGCCGGACTGCTTCTTGTGGCGGCCGCGCTGGGTGATCGGCTTGCGGATGGTCTCCTGATAGCCGATCGCGGGCGGATGCGAGGTCACCTTGACGCCGAAGCGATCGCGCAACCGCTCGCTCGCGACGCGCAGGTGCATTTCGCCCTGTCCCCACAGCACGGTGTCGTGGGTCTGGGCGTTCTGCACCACGATGAGGGAGGGATCCTCCTCATGCAGCCGCGCCAGCGCCTGGCCGAGCTTGACGTCGTCCTTGCGATCGGTGGCCGCAATCGAGACCGCGAGCACCGGCGGCGTCGGCTCCACATTGATCAGGGATGCCGGCTGGGTCTTGCCGCCCGAGACGATCTCGCCTGTCTTGATCGGATCGAGCTTGCCGAGCGCGATCGTATCGCCGGCCTCCGCCGCGGGGCGCTTGGTGTCGTAGGCGCCGTTGACGGCGAGGATGCCGGAAACGCGGCTTGCGCCGCCGGAGGAGGATTGCAGCGTGGCACCGTCGTCGAGATGGCCGGCAAGCAGCCGGGTCAGCGACAGCTTGCCGCCGTGCTGCGAGTGCAGCGTCTTGAAGACGTAGCCGAGCGCATCCTTGCTCTCGGGCGCGCCAAGCCGCTTCGCCGTCTCCGCAATGCCGGGCGCCTCATGGCGCAGCGCCTTCATCAGGCGCAGCACGCCGTTCTCGCGCGCGGCCGCACCGAGCAGCACGGGGCAGATCAGCCCCTCGCGCAATTCGCGGGCGAGATCGTCGAACACGGCATCGCGCGGCGGCTGGATGTCCTCCAGCAACTGCTCCATCAGCGCGTCGTCATGATCGGCGAGCTTCTCCAGCATCGAGAAGCGGGCCTCCTTCTCGCGATCGAGATCGCCGCCTTCGAGCGCGATGACCTCCGAGGCCTTGTGCTCGCGATAGACGAACGCGCGCTCCAGCGCGAGATCGACGAAGCCCTCGATCAGATCGCCCTTCCAGATCGGGATCTGGCGCAGCACCAGCGGCACGCGCGAGGCCGGCTGCAGGGTTGCGAGCGTCTCGCGGATGCGCTTGTTGGCGCGATCGATCTTGTTGAGGAACAGGAAACGCGGAATCTTCAGCTCCTCCAGCTCGCGCAGGATGATCTGAAGCTGCGGCAACTTCTTCTCGTCGGCCTCGCACACCACGACTGCGGCATCGACCGCGGGAAGTGCGGCGCGCATGTCGTGGGCGAATTCGACGGAACCGGGACAATCGAGGAAGGTATAGCTGTCGCCCATGAAACTCGTGGTGGCGGCAGTCAGGCCGACTGTCATCTTGTGATGACGGGCCTCGGCGCTGGCGTCGCCGACGGACGTTCCGGCATCGACGCTGCCGGCGCGCGGGATGGCTCCGGTGCGCGCCAGTATCGCTTCGAGAAGAGTGGTTTTACCGCTTTGGAAAGGGCCCACCAGCGCAATGCACCGTGGACCTCGGGGACTTCTGACGTCTTGTCCCATTCGCCGCCTCCTTCATCTGGAGCTCGGCCCATGATTGGGTCGGCAGCAATGGATGCTCTGCCGGTCCCCATCGTTTGGCAAGCGCGAAACGTCGCTGCGCTGCGTCGTCAATTAGACCAAGCCCCGAGGGCGGACGCCCATGTCCTCCCGCGGGAAAAGGTCAATACCGCACACCGTCGAGGCGCTTAGCGGCCCGGGCGCAGTTCCAGGCTCTCGAGTCCGGCTGCGACGTTGAGTCCGACCTGGCCCTGAACGCTGAGCGGCTGGAGCGCGATCGAATTGTTGGAGCCGCCGACCAGCACGTTGCCGCCGAGACCGACACCGACCGAAGCGCTGCCCTGCGCGCCGGCATAATTGCCGGAGAGATCGCCCGGACCGAGCCGGTCGACCGGCGCGAACACGCCCCAGGCGAGCGCCGTCTCCTGGGTGATGCCGAGGTCGATGCCGACCTTGCGGATCGTCGCAACGTAGCGATCCTCGGGCAGGCCCTCGGCGCGCAGGACGCAGCCGAGATTGGTCACCGATCCGACCACGAAGCCGATGCTGGCGCCGCCACGGCACTCGAGCACGCCGACGCGCACCATGCGCTGCTGCTGTGCGCTGCCGCCCGCGGTGGAAACGACCAGGCTCGCGGCGGTGAGTCCGGCGAGGAGGAGTGAGCGGCGCATGAATGTCTCCGGCGATGAATGTGATGCGAGCAGAGAGAGCCCCTGATCCGGGGCGCGCGACGTTCTATGCCACAAGAGCCCTCGGGGGACCAGATCGCGCGCGGCAAATAAAAAGGCCCGCCGGGAAGGCGGGCCTTTTCAATGTCTTGTTGCGATCGGATCAGCGCAGATTACCGCAGAAGCGCTGGATGCGCTTGCAGGCGTCCTCGAGATCCGAGGTCTTGGTCGCGTAGGAGATGCGGAACGCCGGCCCGAGGCCGAAGGCCGAGCCCTGCACCACGGCGACGCCTTCGGTCTCCAGCAGCTCGGTGACGAATTGCTCATCGTTCCCGATCACATTGCCCGACGGCGCCTTCTTGCCGATCGTGCCGGCGCAGGACGGATAGACGTAGAACGCACCCTCGGGACGCGGACATTCGATGCCGTTGGCCTGGTTGAGCATGGAGACGACGAGGTCGCGGCGCTCCTTGAACACCTTGTTGTTGGCGGCGATGAAGTCCTGCGGACCGTTCAGCGCTTCCACCGATGCCCACTGCGAGATCGAGGACGGGTTCGAGGTCGACTGCGACTGGATGGTCGACATCGCCTTGATGAGCTGCGCCGGGCCACCGGCGTAACCGATGCGCCAGCCGGTCATGCAATAGGCCTTCGACACGCCGTTCACCGTGAGCGTACGGTCGTACAGGGCGGGCTCGACCTGCGCGACGGTGGTGAACTGGAAGTCGTCATAGACGAGGTGCTCGTACATGTCGTCGGTCATCACCCACACATGCGGATGCTTGACCAGCACGTCGGTGAGCGCCTTGAGCTCGGCGCGCGTATAGGCCGCGCCGGTCGGGTTCGACGGCGAGCACAGGATCACCCATTTCGTCTTCGGCGTGATCGCGCGCTCGAGCGCCTCGGCCTGGAGCTTGAAGCCGGTCGCGGCGGTGCAGATCACCGGCACCGGCTCACCGCCGGCGAGCGCCACCATCTCGGGATAGCTGACCCAATAGGGCGCCGGGATGATCACCTCGTCGCCCGGATTGATGGTCGCCATCAGCGCGTTGTAGAGCACCTGCTTGCCGCCGGTGCCGACGATGATCTGGTTCGGCTTGTAGACGACGCCGTTCTCGCGCTGAAACTTCGCGATGATCGCGTCCTTCAGCTCGGGGATGCCGTCGACCGCGGTGTACTTGGTCTTGCCGGATTCGATGGCGTGGATCGCGGCGAGCTTGATGTTGGCGGGCGTGTCGAAGTCGGGCTCGCCGGCGCCGAGACCGATGACGTTGCGGCCCGCCGCTTTCAGCGCGCGTGCTTTATCCGTGACCGCGATGGTCGCGGACGGCTTCACACGGTCGAGCGCAGCGGCAAGGAAGGACATCATCATCTCCTGGCGAGCGTCGTGAAGCCCTGAGCGTTCACGACTCTGATTGTGGGAATGCAGCCACCCTAAAACGTGAGCCGCTGCACCGCAAGAAAACTTCGCCCAGATCCCGGAAAAGTTTACGAATTCTAGCGGTTCGAAGCCGGATTCAACGCAATATCCCGCAACTTTGCCGCCGGAATCCCTCATATCCGGCAAGGCCTGTCCTCGGAGCAATTTTGCGTGCTGAAATCGTGAAGCCTCGGCATCGTCATGCCCGGCTGGCCGGGCATCCGCGTCCCTTGTGCCGTGTGGCGTGGATAAGTTCGGACGCAGGAGAGCGGGGCGAGGCCGTGCTTCGGACCGCCATGCCCGGCCATGACGGTGTGGAAGCATTGACGTCCCAACTCGAAATGCTCCGCCCGTTCACGAATGCACAACGCAATTCGTCCACGCGTTGACGCAAGCGTGATCCGATTTTCATCGGTGTGCGACAATGATCTTCCGTGGCGCTGCAGTGCAGTAGGGTTTTCGAGTTTTTCTATCGCGCAGCCCTTGCGGTGGATTCGCATCGGCATCATTGTTTAGCCGCGTTGCGGAGCAACAAGCTCCGCGCCTTCCCGTCCTCGAAATCGAACTCCCGGAATGTACAAGCTCTATTCGATGCAACGCTCCGGCAACAGCTACAAGGTTCGCCTTGCGCTTGCGTTGCTGAACTTGCCCTACGAGGCGATCGAGGTGGACATTCTGCGCGGCGAGAGCCGCACGCCGGATTTCCTGGCGAAGAATCCCTCCGGTCAGGTGCCGCTGCTCGAGGTCGGCGCCGACCGCTACCTTGCCGAATCCAACGCCATCCTGTGGTACGTCGCCATCGGCACGCCGCTCGCGCCGGAGACCCGCATCGAGCGCGCCGAAGCGCTGCAATGGATGTTCTTCGAGCAGCACGCGCTCGAACCGAATATCGGTGCGGCCTATTTCTGGCTGTCGCTGGTCAAGGGCGGCCGCGACCTCCAGACCCACGCGCTGGAGGACTGGATGGAGCGCGGCTACGGCGCACTCCAGGTGATGGAAAATCACCTCAAGACCAACGCCTATTTCGCGGCGCGCCAGCTCACGGTCGCCGACATCGCGCTGTACGGCTACACCCACGTGGCGGACCGCTGCGATTTCGACCTGTCGCCCTTCCCGGCCATCCGGGACTGGCTGAAGCGCGTCGAGGCCTCGCCCGGTTTCGTGTCCATGGACTGGCGCCCCGCCGACATCGACGATCCAGCCTCGATCGCAGCCAGCGCCTGACCGCCCGATCCGGCTGGAAACAGCGGGCATAACGCCGACCGCCGCCCCAATATTGCCATGATTGGGACGGCAGCGCCGCAATATTGCCGGTTGAAACTGTGAAATTGTTCGATGTCGCGGGTGATTCGCCCGCACGTCGAAGGATTTAGACCATGATTCGGACGTCCGGCCCGGTTGGCTTTCAGGGCCGCCCCGCCACCGTCGCGTCTTCCCGGTTGACCCACGCGGTGGCGGCCTCGCTCACCATCGCGGCGCTCTCGCTCTGCCTGATCGTCACCCTCACGGTGCTGTCGACCAAGGCGACCATGGCGATGGCCCTGCCGCTCTGATCTCCATTTCATCCTGGACCGGCCTTCAAGGCACCGCGTGACCCGCGCCGATCGACATCGCGACAGGACATCGATGAAATCGCCTGTGCTAGTCGTTGCGATCACCCTGACTGCGGCCATCCTGGTCGCGGCGTCGCTGCTGATCGTGACCGGCACGCGCAGGAACACCGGCGCGCTGACGCTGAACGCGCCGGCGCTGCAGCACCGCGCCAAGCACGGCAATTTGGCCTAAAATCATCCGAAAGCTTTGCGCTCCGCAGCAAGGCCGGCTTAAGCGCGCTGCGCGAAACCCCACCGCGTCCGCGGAACGATCGGTCAGTGTTGCGGCCTTACCTCGTTCGGGGAAGAGCGAGACACGGCCATGCGGTTCGATTGGCGTACGATCTCCGGTCCGGCGCTGACGGCAGCGATTGCGCTGCTGGCAATCGTGCTCGATCGCCATCTCGACGCCCCCTCGCCCGCACCGCTGTTCGTCTGCGTCGTGGCCATCGCCGGCGTGCTGTTCGGCTTCGCCTCCGCCACGGCCTCGGCCGCGATGGCGGTGATCGGCGCGGCGCTGTTCCTGCTCCATCACCGCGCCGTCCCCGGCCATGCCGATCTGGTCGAACTCGGCCTGCTGGCGGCGACGGCGGCCGGGACCGCCATCGTCACCGGGCTCATGCGCGAGCGCCTGCTCGGCTCGGCGGCCGCCGAACGCCACGACCATGACGCCGCCGCGCGGCTCTCGGCCGCGCTCGACCAGGTCGATATCGGCATCGTGCTGCTCGACGCCGAGACCCGTGCCGAGTTCATCAACCGCGCGTTCCGCGACTATTTCGCGCTGCCCGACGCGAAGGCCGAGGACAAGCCGCCGTTCATCGCGCTGATGTATCACGGCCGCGACACCGGGGCCTTCGAACTGCCCGAGGACGAACTGGGCATCTTCATCGCGCGGCGCATGGAGATGGTGCGGACCGGCGATGCCACGCCGATCAACATCAATCTCGCCAATGGCGAAGTGCTGCGCTTCGTCTGCACCGTGTTGCCCGACGGCGGCCGCATGCTGGTCTATACGCCGGTGACCGACCTCGTGCGCCACACCGACGCGCCGTCACGCGCCGACTACTACCGCTCGCTGCGCGATCCCGCGAACCGCAGGCTGATCCGCTATCTTCGCGCGGCGGAGTGACGAGTTCGCGGCCGTCACGGCTCGAGATGCGCGCTGATCCCGAGACCGCCGAAGCCGGGCATGGCGAAGGATGAACCGCGCGCAAAGCCTTCTCCAGGTGCGAAAGCAGCATGATTGATCGGCGATGCCGTCATCACGTATGAATGACGCTTCATCGGGCCGTTGCCCGGCAGGATCGCGGACATCCAGATGTCACTCACCATTCGCCCCGTCACGAAGCAGGATTACGACCAGTGGCTGCCGCTGTGGGATGGCTACAACGCCTTCTATGGCCGCTCGGGCCCGACCGCACTGCCGGTCGAGATCACGCGCGTGACATGGCAGCGTTTCTTCGACGCCTATGAGCCGGTGCATGCCCTCGTCGCCGAGAGCGACGGCCGCCTGCTCGGACTGACGCACTATCTGTTTCACCGCAGCAGCACGGCGATCGAACCGTCCTGCTATCTGCAGGACCTGTTCACGCTCGAGCCCGCGCGCGGCAAGGGCGTCGCCTCGGCGCTCATCCACGGCGTCTACGATCGTGCAAAGCTCGCGGGATCGCCACGCGTCTACTGGCAGACGCATGAGACCAATGTCAGGGCGCAGAGCCTCTACGACAAGGTCGCGGAGCGATCGGGCTTCATCGTCTACCGCAAGATCTTCTGATCTCGCTCGCGGCAGAGCCCTGTGGATAAGTCTGCCTGTCACCGGCGCGTAACACTGCGGGCCTAGGTTGCACCTGCGTCTGATCTGGCCCCCCGTCACCGATCAAGCGCCCCAAGCGGTCCCCGTCAGTCGCCGCGTCTGACAGGGGCCGCATTTTTTTGCCCGAAATTCCGCCGTCGGCATGGCTGCAGCGCGGCCGGCGCCTTGCTGCCGGGACACGGCGCGGTCACAATGGCCGCGGCTTTTCGTTTGACAGGGACCTCCCATGGAAATTCGTAATCTCGGCGCCTCCGGCCTTCGCGTGTCCGCGGTCGGCATCGGCTGCAACAATTTCGGCCAGCGCACGGATCTGGAGACCTCGCGCAAGGTGATCCATCGCGCGCTCGATCTCGGCGTCACGCTGTTCGACACCGCCGACATCTATTCGAACATGGGCGGTTCGGAAAACGTGCTCGGCGCCGTGCTGGGCGATCGCCGCAAGGACATCGTGCTGGCGACGAAATACTCCAAGCCGATGGCGGAGGACGGCACCAAGCAGGGCGCCTCGCGGCGCTACATCATGGACGCGGTGGAAGCGAGCCTGAAGCGATTGAAGACCGACTACATCGATCTGTACCAGCAGCACGACTACGACCCGCTGACGCCGATCGAGGAGAGCCTGCGCGCGCTCGACGATCTCGTCCGCCAGGGCAAGGTGCGCTACATCGGCAATTCGAACTTTCCGGCCTGGCGGATCGCCGAAGCCGAGTACGTCGCGCGCGCGATGAATGTCAGCCGCTTCGTCTCCTGCCAGGACGAGTATTCGCTCGTCGTGCGCGACATCGAGAAGGACCTGTTGCCGGCCGCGCAGGAATACAAGCTCGGCCTGCTGCCGTTCTTCCCGCTCGCGAGCGGACTCCTGACCGGCAAGTACAGGAAGGGCGAGGCCGCGCCAGGCGATACCCGCTTCGGCAAGGTGCCGCGGCTGCGCGACCGCTACGTCACGCCGCGCAACGAGGACATCGTCGAAAAGCTCACGGCCTTCGCCAAGGCGCGCGGGCACAGCATGGTCGAGCTCGCCTTCTCCTGGCTCGCCGCGCGTCCGCAGGTGTCGAGCGTGATCGCCGGCGCCACCCGCGTCGAGCAGGTCGAGGAGAACGTCAAGGCGATCGCGTGGAAGCTCAGCGCGGACGACATGGCGGAGATCGACAGGATCACCCTCCAGAACTGACGCCTTGCACTCCCCGGACGCGGAGCGCTACTTTGCGCCGCGTCCGACCGTCTGCATCACCTCGAAGCCTTCGAATTGGGGATGGCCGAGATAGAGCGGCTTGTTGTCGCCCGCCTTGTGATGCGCCGCGCGGAACGCCTCCGACTTGGTCCACGCCTCGAACGAGGCGTGGTTCGCCCACACGGTGTGCGAGGCATACAGCGTGTGGTCCTCGAGTTCGGGGCCCCTCAGCAGATGGAATTCGACGAAGCCCGGCACCTTGTCCAGATGGGTGTCGCGCGAGAGCCAGACCTGCTCGAAGGCGGCCTCCGATCCCTTGGTGACGCGGAAGCGGTTCATGGCGATGTACATGCGGGTGGTCTCCTGATGATGCTCAGGCGATTATCTCGTCATTCGGGGACGCGCCGCAAGGCGGGCCCGGAATCCATTCTCCAACAGAGCCGGTGGATGAATGGATTCCGGGCTCGCGCTGCGCGCGCGCCGGAGTGACGGCTTAGACGACCAGTCCCTGCATCGGTCGCGCGGAGGCGCTGTCCGGAAAGACCGTTTCCGCCAGCACGCGATCCGACAGGCCGAACTGCCCTTGCAACACGCCCTTGATGACCGAGCGCAGATCGGTGGTCGGCTTGAGGTCGCGGCCCTGGTAGAGGCTGGCGAGCTTGAGGCCCGGCCAGTCGGAGATAACGCGGCCGCCCTTCACCGCGCCGCCGGCGAGCAGGGCGATCGTCCCGGTGCCGTGGTCGGTGCCATCGGTGCCGTTGATGCGCGCGGTGCGGCCGAACTCGGTTGCGACCACGACCACGGTGTCGCGCCAGCGATCGCCGAGACCGCTCTGGAATTCGGCGAGCGCACCGTCGAGCCCGCCGAGCAGAAACGCCAGACGTCCGACCGGACCGCCTTCGTTGGCGTGCGTGTCCCAGCCGTCGAAGGCGAGCGCGGCGATACGCGGGCCGTCATCGGCCGCCATCAGCTTGGCCGCGCCACGCGCGACCTGGCGCATCTGCACGGCCGCGTTGCCGCCCTTCGGCTTCATCTCGTCGCCGCTCGCGGCCTTCTCGAGTTGAAGACCTTGCGACAGCGCCGTCGCCAGAGCCGGATCGCGGTGACGATAGAGATCGACCAGCCGCATCGCGGTGTCGTCGTCGGCCTGCGGCAACGCGACCGGCGCCCAGCCGACGGTCGGCGCATTGCCGCGCAGCACCAGCGGCGTGGTGGGACCGACCGCAAGGCCGCTCGAGACGCGCTCGCCGCGCGGCAGTGCTTCGAACGCGCGGTTGAGCCAGCCGGACTGCACGCGGCCGGGACCGGCATAGCCGCTTTCGAGCACGTCCTGGCCGTCGAAATGCGAACGATCGCGGTACGGCGTCGCGACGGCGTGGATCACCGCGGCATGCGACTCCCGATACATGCGCGAGAATTCCGGCATCGCCGGATGCAGCGCGAAGAAGGAATCCAGCATGATCGCCGGATGCGCGCCATCCTTTGCCAGCGCGATCGATCCGTGCAGGCCGGCATAGTCGGGATCGCCGACCGGCGCGACGGTGGCGAGCCCGTCGAGCGCACCGCGCAGGATCACGACGACCAGCCGCGGATCGCGGCCGTCAGCCGCGCGCGCGAATTTCGGCAGATAGGCCCAGGCCGCGAACGAGGCGCCCGCGAGCAGGAGGCCGCGGCGCGAGGTGATGAGCCGGTTCTCGGTGCAATCCATCGTCATCTCCTTTGCATTTCCGGCGACATCAGGAGCAGCGCCAGCGCCTGCTGGCGGGACTCGGCACGCTCGATGGTCCGCCGCGTCTCGGTGGAGGCCGCATCCGCCGCCGCGAATTCCAGCAGGTCGAGCGGATCGATGTTGTTGCCGAGCCGCGCGCCCATCTGCGAGGCGATATCGAGCCTGAGCTTCAGGCCTTCGGGCGCGGCCCATGCGGCGCCTGTGTCGGGGAAGCCATTCGGCCCCGCCGGCGACCACAGCGGCTGGCCCAGAAGGTTCAGGCTGTTCAGATAGGCGCCGGGATCCTCGGGAACACGCGCGAGCAGCCGTCCGCTCGCGACCAGAAAATCGTAGGGCGAGCGCATCTTGGTAAGCGGCGCCCGCCACGCCTCGTCGGAATCGACCAGCGCGGTCGCAAGCGCCCTGAGATCACCGTCGGTCTTGACGAAGACCTCGCGCAACCGCGCAACCAGCGCCGGCGGCGGATCGTCGGCGACGAAGTGACGGACCAATTTCGTGGCGATGAAATTCGCCGTCGAGGGATGGCGCGCGATGTCGGCGAGCGCGGCCTCGCCTTGCGCAACACCCGTCGCCTCATAGGTCCTGCCCAGCAGCACCTGCGGCCCGGGCTGATGCGCATTGACGTTGAACACGAAGGCGCCGGGCGCCCCGAGCCGCCCCTGCCGGCCGGCAAAGGTCCAGCCGGTGATGATGCGCGCGAGAGAGGTGACGTCCTCCTGCGTATAGCCGCCGCCGACGCCGAGCGTGTGCAGCTCCATGATCTCGCGTGCGAGATTCTCGTTGAGCCCGCGCTTGCGATTCTGCCCCGCGCGCGAGTCAGGGCCGAGCGATTGCTGGTTGTCGAGAAAGAACAGCATCGCCGGATGCTGTTCGACCGCTTTCAGCATGTCCGCGAAGCGCCCGAGCACATGCGGGCGGATCGCCTCGCGCTCGAACGCGCCGGCCCACATTCGCGCCAGTTCGCCCTTGGTCGCGGAGATGCAGAAATGGTTGGACCAGAACACGACGAGCCGCTCGGTGAAGCCGCAATCGACCAGCGTCGCGCGCTGCAGCCGCGCCAGCGCTTCGGCACGATAGGTTTTCTGGATGACATTGAGCGGCTGCGGCGCGGGCTTGGCGGCCTGCGGCGCGGCGGCTCCCGGCTGCATGGCGTCGGGCTTCGGGGCATTGTCCGCCGGCTTCGTTTCGGCCATCTGGCCCGCGATCTCGGTCATCGCCGCGTTCAGGGACAGGTTACGGCGCGGCGCAGGCTTCGGATCGGCCGGCGCCTGCGCGGCCGGGGCTTCGGTCGGCGTGCCGGCCTTGGCGGCCGCCTCGCGCGCCTGCTTGACCTGATCCTGATAGGCGAACACGGCCTCGGCGAGTTGCGGCGTCGATTGCAGGCCGGGAGCCTCCAGCAGCACGCCGTTGGGCCGGGCGAGTTCCGCTTTCACGAAACCTCTGGGATCGGAGCCCGCGTTGATGAGGTCGCCGGACGCGCCGCCGCGGGCGCCGAAGCCGAAGCGGTTGAGCGCAACGAGGGCGGCTTGCGAATCGCGGGCCATCGATCTGTCCTTCGCATCTTCGTGAGCGCTTTGCGAGCCTGCGCGCGCCGCATAATATACTGCGGCAAGACATGAACCCGACATGAAAATGACGGCGAAGCTTCGGCGTAGATCATGACAAATTCGAAAGAATCATCGTTGCAGGCTCCGGGTACCCGCCGCCTCCTTTGTGCCCGCTGCGGCACCGAATTCGGCTGCGACCTGTCGGGAACATGCTGGTGCGCGGAGGAAACCGCGCGCCTGCCGATGCCGGTCAAGGGCGAAGACTGCCTGTGCCGGGAGTGTCTGCGGAAAGCGGCCACGACCGCAGCAAAGCCGTGACAACGCCCGCGAGATAGGACCGCGCGAAATCAGGTGATCCCCTTAGATCTCCGTTTACCCTCACGGGGTGGAACTCGCTTATTGATACACCCCTTAACCAGACACGGTTAGGTTGCGCGGCGTCAATCCGAGTACGCTGCATGAGCCGCTTCATCCTCCTGACCTGCATGGCCTTCGTCACTGCCTTCGTCGGCATCTCCTGGGCGTTGCGCGGATTTCCGACCACGTCCTTTTCACCGATCGGCGAATTGAAGCCGACGCTCAAGGCGACGTTCGGCGACGAGAGTGCCAAGGCCTACGAGCGCAAGAGGTGGGAAGCGGAACACACCGCGCAGAGTGACAAGGACCCGAAGCTCGATGCGCTGCGAATGGACGCGTTGCAGGCCGGCACCGCCTACGCAATGTCGCCGTGCGATGGCACGATGAAGGCCAATCTCATTGCGGCCACGTCGGCCTATGTGCGCGGCTACATGCAGATCTACGACTGCCCGAATCCGGCCCTGGGGATGTTCTGCAGCGAAACGAAGCGCGACCAAGCCAACGCCGCGTATTCGACGCCGCTCGACATGCGCGTCAAGGCTGCGCTCCAGGAAGCCTTCGAGCAGAAGGGCGTCGTCCAGGAGGATTTTCCCGCGGATATCCGACTTGCGGTGCTGGGATTCTCCGGTCCCGGCCTCTGGTCCGAACCATCACCTGTCTGCCTGCCGCGGCAGCGCGCGACAGCGAGCCGCAAATGAGCCGCGTCTGGTTTCTCATCTGGGCAGTTATCATCTGTCAGGTCGGAGCATGGGCGTTCGCGCCCGAATCCAAAGTGCCCCAGGCGGCCCCGACGGACGGGCCGGGATATGGCAGCAACGAAAACTACGCGGTGGACGGCAGGGTGAGACAGCGTGAGAGCGCCATCGCCACGCTCGAACAGCCTTATGGTGCCCGTTGCGCGCAAGACGGCCGAAAGCAGTTCATCAGCGGTCTCAACGAATATTACTATCAGCGCCAGAACCAGATGGAGCGCTACCCCGAAACATTCGGCAAGCCTGGCGCCGACTATATCGCGAAGCAATGGTCGACCGGAGAGGACCGCCGCATCGAGCGCCTCACTCAGGAAGCGTATGCGCAAGGCTATCTGACGCTCGCTGATTTGAACAACGTCGCGCGCAGGCTGGTCGAAACCGTGGTGAGGAACGAGCGCGTGACGGGCAAAGCCTGCGCGTAACGGCAGGCGCATCCATCTACACCGCATACCCCGGCGATGTCCGCGCCATGCCGCCGAATGCATCGAGCAGCTTGTCGCGCCATGCATAGACGGGATCATCGGCTTCGAGCAGGCTGAACGGGCTGACGACGCGCGCCCATTGGAAACCGCCGAACACGATGTAGTCGGCGTAGTTCGGCGCGCCGCCGCCGAGATAAGGCTGCCGCTTCAGCGTCTGGCGCATCACCTCGAGCGATTTGCGGAACCCGGCCACGCCGCTGTCGCGGCTCGCCATGATTTCTTCCAGGCTCTTGCCGCCGAAACGCGCCTCGCGCGACTGGCGAAAATAGGCGGCATCGACCTCGGCCAGATTCTTCGGAATGTCGGCGATGATCAGCGGAAAGATGCCGCCGACGATGGCGATGTCGCCCCAGGCGTTGATCATGCGCGCCATCGCACGGCCGCCCTCGCCGCCGAACAGCGACGGACGATCCGGGAAATTGTCTTCCAGATAATTCGCGATCGTCCAGGAATCGACCACCGGCTTGTCGTGATGCAGCAGCACCGGGACCTTTTCCGAGCCGTGCGGCGCAATCGCGCTCTTCTCGGTAAAGCGCCAGGGCAGCGATTCCGCCGACAAACCCTTGTGCGCGAGCGCCATCCGCGTGCGCCAGCAAAACGGGCTGAACGGACGCGCGGCATCGGTGCCGACGAGTTCGAAGAGTTTGAGCGACATGCAACACCTCCACCCGCTCCGTCATTGCGAGGAGCTCTTGCGACGAAGCAATCCAGGCTGCCGCGATGGAGGCATTCTGGATCGCTTCGCCTGCGCTCGCAATGACGATATGGAGAGACGTCAGCGCCCGTTGGTGCGGAGCAGTCTCGCGCCGTCCGCCGTCACCGCGATCGTCAACCCGACGCCGGGGAGCGTTTCGCGCGCGACATAGCCGCGATCGGCGGCGTCCTCCCAGATGGTGAGGCGCGGGCACGAGGTCTTCCAGGTCGAGACCACCTCGGCATAAGCGCGCGGCTCGCGCGCAACCCATTCCACGAAATCGAGCACCAGGGGATCGGCCGTCTCGCTCATTGCAAACCTCCCTTGTCGAAGGCCGCCAGCACCGGCGTGCGAAGCAGGAGCCAGCCGCCATAGGCGATGTAGTAGCAGGCGATGGTGGTGATCAGCTTGTTCGACCAGGCCACGAATTGCTGGTCGGTCATCGCCTCGAGGATGCGCCGGGCCAGCGTCGTGCCGAGCATGGAAGCGGCGATCGCGACGCCTGCCAGCATGGGATCGAGCGTCGCCGCCTGGTCGATGACGCCGCCGAAATAGATCAGCTTGGTGAAATGGCTCGCGAGCTGGCACATCGCCTTGGTCGCGACCTTCTCGCGCCGGCCGAAATTACCGCCGAGGAAGAAGGTATCGAGCAGCGGTCCCGATACACCGGTCATCAGCATCAGGCCCATGCAGATCGAGCCGTAGGCCGTGCCCTGCCAGACACTGTCGGGATTGGGCTTGACGTTCGCAGGCAGGAGGCGCGCCATGAACGGCGTGACGCCGAGCAGCAGCAGCGCGACCGGCTTGTCGGGCACGTAGCGGGTGAGCGACCACGCCGCGAGCGCAACCGCGCAGCCGATCAGGTAGACCGCGACCGGGCGCCAGCGGATATGCGCGCGCCACAGCAGGGCGCGCCACCCGTTCGAGGCCATCTGCGTGATCGCGTGCAGCACCATCGCGGTCGGCAGCGGCATCAGGGCCAGGAGCACGCCGATCAGGACCAGCCCGCCCGCCATGCCGAACAGCCCCGACAGAAACGCCGTGGCGACCATCAGCAATCCAAGGGCAGCGATCACGATGGGCGTCACGAGAAGGTTTCCTTTGATGACACTTTGCGGACGCAGACTGCTCATTCCCACTCGCCCCTCCTGTAGGGAGAGAGCGGGGGTGAGGGTGAGGCTCTGCAGAGCCGGCGAGAGTTGGACTTGCGGAAAAGTCCCCCCTCACCCGCCACGCTTCACGTGTCGGCCCCTCCCCGCAGGCGGGCAGAGGCGAAGAGCAGCGCGCCCCTCGAGAAAAATCGGCATGAATGACCCGAATATTTCTGCCTCGCTTGCTCCCTTCGCGCAAACTGAGTTATCTTGGCCTGGCATCAGCTTTCCTGAGGGTATGAACGCTTGCGGCGGCTGCTCTTTCTCAACGGCATCAAGGCATTCGAGGCGGCAGCACGGACCGGCAGCTTTGCTGCGGCCGGGCTCGAGCTCAGCGTGTCGGCGGCCGCCGTCAGCCGCATGGTGCATCTGCTGGAGGAACGGCTCGGCGTGGCGCTGTTCGAGCGCAAGGCCAACCGCCTCGTGCTGACGCAGCCGGGCCGCGCCTATCAGAGCGGGCTGACGCCGATCTTCGATGCATTGGCCAGCCTCACCGCGCAGGTGACCGCGCCTTCCAGCGTCCGCGTGCTCACCATCGGCGTCGGACACACCTTCGCGATGCGCTGGCTGATCCCGCGCCTGTCGGAGTTTCGCAGCGAGGAGCCGGACATCGAGGTGCGCTTCACCACCGGCGGCGCATCGGTGCCGTTCGGCGAGGACTGGAGCTGCGGCATCAAGCTCGGCACGGGCGACTGGCCGGGACTCGTTTCCGAGCCGTTGTTCGCCGGCGATCTCACCCCGGTCTGCGTGCCCCGCCTCGCCACCAGCCTGAAGCGGCCCGCCGATCTCAGGGGCCCGAGCCTGATCCGCGTCGCGCATTCGCCGGAGGATTGGCCGATCTGGCTCAGGACCGCGAACCTGACGCGGATCAACGCGCGCGGGCCGGAGTTCCAGTTCTACGGGCAGGCCCTTCAGGCCGCCGCCGACGGCCTCGGCATCGCGATGGGAATCCGGCCCTATATCGACGACGATCTCGCCGCCGGCCGCCTGATCGCGCCGTTCGACCTCTCGGTGCCCAAGGGCATGCGCTGGTATCTCGTCTATCGCAGTTTCCAGACCGAACAGCGCGATTTCGCCGCGTTCCGGCGCTGGATCATGCGCGCCGCAGCGGAGCCCGCCGCCCGTCCGGCCAGGCGGATCGGCCGCGCCGCCGTCCGGAACTGAGCGCGCCGAGGGCAAAAAAGCCCGCGCCTGTGAACGGCTTCACATACGTCGATCCGGAAACGTGGTCTCCTGACCCTCTAAGGAAACGCGGGGACGACCATGACGACCCTCTACGACGGCTTTGACATCGAATCCTTCGAAGCAGGCAAAGGACTTTGGCACGCCCGGATCAGGCGCGCCGATTTCAGCCCGGTTGCCATCGACGGCGTACTGTTCCCGGCCATGGAGGTCGGTTTCGCCTGGCCCGACCAGGATGCCGCGATCGCGGACGCCAAGCACCACATCGATCGCTTTCGCCGCCGGGCCGACAGCGACGAATAAGCGACCGGGGCCGTCTCTGGGGACGACAGGAGACGGCGCGGCGCAAAACGGGGGAACCGGTCATGTCAGTCATTGAAATCGAAAATCCATCGCGGTCGCGGATCTACACGCGGCCCGTGCTCTCCAATTGTCCTGAATGCGACGGCGATCTGAGGGTGCTCCGCGTGATCGGAGGCCGCGCCGGTTGCGAATACTGGACCATGCGCTGCACCGATTGCGGCGGGATTCATCTCGACATCCTCAAGCCGCGCCCCGTGGGCGAGGACGCCGACGAACCATCACCCGCGGCGTAATCGTCAGGGCTGCTGCCAACCTGCTGTCAGCAGGCTGATCCGGGACGGGCATTCGCCCTTTTCTGAAAGGCGGACTCGTCCCATATTCGCCCCATGGCGAAGAAACCTGCATCCTCCGAAAAATCCGGCAAATCCCCGAAATCCAAGGCTCCGAATTCGAAGGCGCATCGCCCTGACGTGCAGCCGATCGGGCCGGCTCTGGCCGAACTGCTCAATCCCGCGATCAATCGCGGCGATGCCGGGCTTGGATCGGGCACCGGGCTGCAGCCGCCGCCGGACAATTCGCGCGACCGCCGCGCCGGCGGCGAGGCGGCGGCGCATCGCGCGCGTGCCTCGACGCCCAAGGAGTTTCCGCAGGACAAGACGCGGCCCATGCCGCTGCGCCCGAATCCGCAACCGCCCGGTGCGCGCCAGTCCACGCAGGCGACCGGACTGGAGGAGGCGCCGCAGGCCAATTACGGCACCGCGGCCACGATCCCGACGCTCGATCCGGAACTGGCGCGCCAACTCGGCCTTCCCACCGAAGAGGACGACGCCGAGGCCCTGGCGCGTCCGCCGCGCAACAAAATGGAGGCACTCGGCGTCAAGGCGACCGCGGAGGCGCTGGAAGCGCTGATCCGCGAAGGCCGGCCCGAATTCCGCAAGGACGACGGCTCCATGAAGGTGTGGACGCCGCATCGGCCGCCGCGCCCGGAAAAGTCCGAAGGTGGCGTGCGCTTCGAGATCAAGTCCGAGTACCAGCCGCGCGGCGACCAGCCGACCGCGATCGCCGAGCTCGTCGAGGGTATCGAGCGCAACGACCGCTCGCAGGTGCTGCTCGGCGTCACCGGCTCCGGCAAAACCTACACCATGGCCAAGGTGATCGAGGCGACGCAGCGCCCGGCCCTGATCCTGGCGCCGAACAAGACGCTCGCCGCGCAGCTCTATGGCGAGTTCAAGAACTTCTTCCCCGACAACGCCGTCGAATATTTCGTTTCGTACTACGACTACTACCAGCCGGAAGCCTACGTCCCGCGCACCGACACCTATATCGAG
>NZ_JASGFS010000017.1:0-106445 GCF_047605465.1 Bradyrhizobium sp.
GAACAGCGTGCGCATGTCGTAGATGGAATCGATCGCCACGCCCGCCATGCCGACGTCGCCGCCGACGCGCGGATGATCACTGTCATAGCCGCGATGGGTGGCGAGGTCGAAGGCGACCGAAAGACCTTTCTGGCCCGCCGCAAGGTTGCGGCGGTAGAACGCGTTGGAATCCTCGGCCGTGGAGAAGCCGGCATATTGCCGGACGGTCCAGGGCTGGTTGACGTACATGGTCGGATACGGGCCGCGCAGATAGGGCGCGATGCCCGGATAGGTCTCGAGAAAATCGAGGCCCGCGAGATCGGCCTCGCCGTAGGCGGGCTTGACCAGGATGCCCTCCGGCGTCAGCCACGGTTCGGCGCTGCCGGCGGGGGCGGAGGCTGCGACGCGCTCGAAGGCGACATCGGCGAAATTGGGGATGCGGCTCATGGTTCCAACCATATCATAGCTGCGCGTGCGGCGCTCAATCATGGTCCGGATGCTGATGGCTGACGATGGTCGCCATCTTCTCCGGCCCGTAGTTCTGGATCGTGGTCTGGCTTGGCAGATTGGAGATCCCGACCACCCAGCCGAGCCGGGACTCGGTTCCGTACTGCCGGGTCGGCACCAGGCGGTCAGGCCGGTCGAAGGCGCCCGTCATGATCTCGATCCGGTCGCCGTCGATGCGGCCGAAACTCAGTGGCGTGCCGCAGGCGGCGCAATAGCCGCGATCGGCGATCGAGGAGGAGCGGAAAAACGAAGGCTGTCCTTTCGTCCATGCGAAATCCGCCCTGTTGAGGTCGGCGAAGGATGCGAAAGGAGCGCCGCTCGCCTTCTGGCACATCCGGCAATGGCAGATCGAAACCCGGTTCGGCGTCGCCGTCGCGGCGAAGCGGATCGCGCCGCATTGGCAGCCGCCGGTGAGGACGGGTTTGCTCGCATCGGTCATGCCTGTTCCATCCGTCGATAGGCGTCCTGAAGCGTGGCAAGCGCATCGCCGCCGGCGAACACGAAGCCGCTGACGCCGGCCGTGCGCAGGGCCGCCTCGGCCTCCGCCGGACGCCCTGCGAGATAGATGTGGTGCGCGCCGGCGGCCTGCAGCGCCTTCGCCGCGGCTTCGGCGTGATCGGCATAGACCTTGTCGCTGGAACAGAGGCAGGCGAGTTCCGCACCGGACGCCTTGTAGGCCGCGGCGAGCTTGGCTGGATCCGCGAAACCCTCGCTATCGACGGCCTGGATTCCGCCGGCCTCGAAGAAGCTCTTGGCGAACGTCGCGCGCGCCGTAAAGTCTGCGGGCGTGCCGAGATTGGCCAGGAACACCTTTGGCCGCGCGCCGCGCGCCTTCAACGTCGCATCGGATTTGTCGCGCAGCTTCTCGAACGATTGCGCCAGCCGGATCGGCGGCAGGGCATCGAATTTGTATTTCTGCTCGCCGTAAGGTGCGAGTGCGACCGGTGTCGCTTTCAGCACCGCCGTTTCGCTCTCGTGCAGGTTTGGAAACTCGCTGGCTCCGGTCAGCACGTCGCGGCGTTTTGCGATGTTGGACTCGCGCGCCTTGCGCGCGGCGGCAACCTTGCTCTGGAACAGGCCTTGTTGAAGAGCAGCAAAGGCCCCGCCGGCTTTCTCCGTCTCCTGGAACAGCGCCCAGGCCGCTTCGCACAGCTGCGCCGTCAACGTCTCGATGCCGCCTGCGCCGGCCGCGGGATCGCTCACCTTGGCGAGGTTGCTCTCTTCCAGCAGCAGAAGCTGCGTGTTGCGCGCCGCGCGTCGCGCAAATGGATCGGGCAGGCCGAGTGCCAGCGTATGCGGCAGCACGGTGATCGCATTGGCACCGGCGAGCCCCGCCGCAAATGTCGCGATGGTCGCGCGCAGCATGTTCACGTAGGGATCGCGCTGCGTCAGCATGCGCCACGCGGTATCGGCTGCAATGAACAGCGGCTTCGGCGTCAATCCGCAGGCCGTCTCGATACGCGCCCAGAGCAGGCGCAGCGCGCGGAACTTGGCCATGGTCAGGAATTGATCGGCATCGGCGGCGAGCCGCGCATAGACCATGACTTGTGCCTGCTCCAGCGGAACGCCGGCGCCTTCGATCGCGCGCAGATAGGCGACGCCGCAAGCGAGCACGAAGGCGAGCTCCTGGACCTCCGATCCGCCGGCATCGTGGATGATGCGTCCGTCGGCCACGGCGAACGGTCCCCTGAAGCCGAGCCCTGCGAGACCCTTGATGCCGTCGGTGAGAGCGGGAACGATCTCTTCCCAAAGATACGGGCTGTGGCCCCACACGGCACAGGCCGCGAGCGGATCAAGGCCGAAACGGATGTCGCAGGCGGCGGGATCGACGCCCTTGCTCTTCACATATTCCGCAACATGGATCGCCGCCATCCGCGATTGTGGACCGACCTGAAGTTCGATGCCGATGCCGGCATCGACATAGATGTCCTTCAAGACCTCTGCGACCGCGTCGGCGGTCGGTTCCAGGCCGAAGCCATGGGCGCCGCTGCTGCCGGCAAACACCAGGACAAGTCCCGTCGCGCCGTTCTCGAGATCGGTCAGCGCCTGCGCATTCGCGGCCTTCGCGTTTGGATGGTCGATCCGCTGCATGATCTGCCATGGCGCGGCCGCGGGGCGTCCCGCGACGGGCGCGACGCCTTTGGCGCGCGGATAAAGCGGATCGATCTTCAAGCCGTCATAGGTCTTGCCGACCAGCTTCTCGAACGGCGCGCCCTTCAGCACGCCATCGACCAGCTTGCGCCAGTCTTCGGCCGTTGCCTTGGGAAAATCGGCCGCCAGCGGCAGGTCGTCAGTCGCGGAGGTCATGCGGCGTGGGGCTCCCAAACGTCTTGTTGTTCGCAGGCGAAATTGCCACGGCGGGCGGCCCCTGCAAACGGTTGTTTTTGGTTAACCGGTATCCGGAAGCCGCTCAATGCCTTGCGTCGAGACGCTGGCGAGCCCGTCACGCACACGAATGCGGCCGATGACGCGGTCGGGCGCGATCTCGGCCAGCGGCACCAGCACGAAGGCCCGCTCGAACAGGCGCGGATGCGGCAGCGTCAGGTCGGGCTTCTGCAGGGTGACATCGTCATAGGCGATCATGTCGAGGTCGAGCGTGCGCGGTCCCCAGCGCCGCTCCTTGTCCCGCGTGCGGCCGAATTTCTGCTCGACCTTCTGCATCACGAACAGCAGGGCATGCGGATCGAGCCCCGTCTCGATCTCGATGCAGGCATTGATGAAGGGCGCCTGCTCTTCGTCACCCCAGGGCGGTGTCGCATAGTCGGACGAGCGCGCGATCAGTGCCGCTTGCGCCATCCCGCAGATATGGGCGATCGCCTTCCGGAATGTCGCGCGGACGTCGCCGACATTGCCGCCGAGTGCGATCAGCACGTTTCCCATCAGGGATGCCGCGAGCGCGTCAGCTCGATGCCGACGTCGTCGAAGATCGCGGCGATCGGTGCATGCGGCTTGTGCACGGTGATCTTCACGGCACGGATGCGCGGGAAGTGCGACAGGATGGCGTCGGCCACCGCGCCGGCGGCCCGCTCCAGAAGCTTGTAGTTGGTGTTCTTGAAGGCGGAGGTCGTGGTCGCCACCACCTCCGCATAGGACACGGTATCGGCGAGCCTGTCGGTGCGCGAAGGTTCCGACAGGTCGGTGTAGAGTTCGAGGTCGATGACGAAGCGCTGGCCGACCTCGGTCTCGTGATCCATCACGCCATGGCGGGCATGGATCGACAGGCCGGTGATGAAGATCGTATCGGTCATTGCTTGCTCTCGATTGCGTGCGCGACGCGCAGGGCCTGAAGGGTGTCGGCGACGTCGTGGGTCCGGATGATCTTTGCGCCGCGTTGTGCCGCAACGAGATGCGCGGCGATCGAGCCGGCGAGCCTCTCCTTCGGCTCGGACGGCGAGACGGAGGCGATGAAGCGCTTGCGCGAGGCCCCGACCAAGATCGGCAGGCCGAACATGTCGAACTCGTTGAGCCGTGCCAGCGCGATCATGCTCTGCTCGGCGGTCTTGCCAAAGCCGATGCCGGGATCGAGCACGATCTTGTCGCGCGCGATGCCGGCCTGCGCGGCGATGTCGAGCGAGCGCTGGAAGAACGCTTTCATGTCCGCGATGATGTCGATCGCGGGATCGGCCTTGTCGCGGTTATGCATGACGATGACGGGGACGCCCTTCGCCGCGACCAGCGGCGCCATGGCGGGGTCGCGGTGCAGGCCCCAGACGTCATTGGCGATCGTGGCCCCCTGGTCGAGCGCGAAGGCCACGACCTCAGCCTTCATGCTGTCGATCGACACCGGCACGCCGAGCGCGACCACGGCGGCGAGAACCGGCTTCAGGCGGGTGAGCTCGTCGTCCGCCGTAACGGGCCGGGCGCCGGTGTAGGGGCGGGTGGATTCGGCTCCGATGTCGATGATGTCGGCGCCGGCGGAAATCATCGCCCGCGCCCGCTCGAGCGCCTGCTCGGGCGCGATGAATTCACCGCCATCGGAAAAGGAATCCGGGGTCACGTTGAGCACGCCCATCACCGCCGGGATCGGTCGTCCCAGCAGCGGCCGCAGCACGTCAGCCCCGGCAGAACCGGCGGGTGCGACGGATGGGGATGGCGAGGCGCTCATGGCGCTCGCTTTGCGCGGTCGCAGAGGGTGAGTCAAGACGGGAAAGGGCGTCTTTCCGCCCGAGGTGCGCTGCGTCGGATCGGCTCTGCAGGCGCGCCCGGACGCAGTCCTAATACGTGATCTTGGGCGGCAGCTTCTTGGCCTTGGCGATGATGTCGCCGACCGATTTCTCCGAAGGCAGGATGCGAACGAGCTTCTTCCTGTCGTTCGCCTCCCGCATGCTCTGGGCCAATCTCGCCGGATTTCGATAAGCCAGCTCTCGCACCGTGGTGACGCCGGCGGCGCGGACCAGGCCGACCTTGGCCTTGCCCATGCCGGGAATCCGCATGTAGTCGGAGACGTTGGCCCATTCCAGCAGCTGCTGCTCGCTGATGCCGGTCTTGGCGGAAAGCGCCTTGCGGCCCCTCACGGTGCTGGCCGCCTCGAGCAGCGCGTCGGTGGTGCGGATACCCTGCGCCTTCAACTTGTTGGCGGCAAAGGCCGACAGGCCCTCAATCTCGGAGATGGGATATGTCATGATGCTCGGTACGAAATGCCCGCTTCAGGCGAACTGACTGAGGCCGGGCGTCCCCGCGACGATCTTGCCCATCTGATCCGCTCCGATTTTGTCTCGGCCGAAGCGAAAAAGTTCACGGGCGACGTTCTGAATCTCGGACATGCCAAGTCCAAGGCTCATCAGGCGCGTGCCGACGGCCATCAGGCCACCGCCCATCAACCGCGACAGTCCGCCGCCGTTCTTGGACGCCGCGATCGCCGCTTCTGCGCCGGGAATCTGGTCGATCAGGGCCTGGACGCTGTCGGAGGGGCCTTCGTTCTGCAGGAAGCCCAGGATAATGCCGACGCTCTTCTCCGCCACAGCACTATCTATGCTGGCGTTCGCCGCCAGGCGTCCGATCAACTCGTCCATATTGGCCCGCCCCTCAGCCGGTTTGCACGCCGGAGTTTTGCTTTCTGAAAATGATCTTGGGCCGGTGCGATGCGAAATACAAGCGATGAACGCGCGCGGCAGGGGGATTCATCCTAGAACGCGCGAAAAGTGTTGCAGCGATGCAAGAGCGGAGACGAAACAGGCAGGAAATTGCGGCGGTGCGAATTCGTTGTTCCTGTTTTCGGCCGACGTCATCGTCTTGTTCTCCGATAATGTCGCACGTCTTCGCCGCGTTGAGCGGTACTATCGGCGCGCAACATGCGCTAAACTACGGAACTGGTGCACTTGAGTTTCAATACGCGAAACAGGCAGAGAGAATAATGACGCGACAGGACAGCACGCTCGGCGACACCGACGACAAGATCTTCGTCGGCAAGGGAGACGAGCAGGCATGGCTGACGCTGGCGCTTGCCAATCGCCATGGCCTCGTCACCGGTGCGACAGGAACTGGAAAGACAGTATCGCTGCAAGTGATGGCGGAAGGATTTGCGCGCGCCGGCGTCCCGGTCTTCGCGGCCGACATCAAGGGCGATCTCTCAGGTATCTCCGAGGTCGGCGAAGCCAAGGATTTCATCGTCAAGCGTGCGGCCGAGATGGGATTGACGTTCCAGCCCGACCAGTTCTCGACCGTATTCTGGGACGTGTTCGGCGAGCAGGGACATCCGGTGCGGGCCACGGTCACCGAGATGGGGCCGCTTCTGCTTGCGCGCATGCTCGATCTGAATGACGTGCAGGAGGGCGTGCTCAACGTCGCCTTCCGCGTCGCGGACGACAACGGTCTTGCCCTGATCGACATGAAGGACCTGCGGGCGCTGCTGGATGCGATCGTGCCCGACACCGGCAAGAAGGGGCCGGATGCGGAGGAAGACCCGCTGGCGCCGATCCGGAAGGCAGCCCAGGGGTTCGGCAACGTCACCAAGGCGACCGTCGGCACCATCCAGCGCCAGCTGTTGGTGCTGGAGAACCAGGGCGGCACCAAGTTCTTCGGCGAGCCGGCACTGACGCTGAAGGATTTCATGAGGACCGACCGCGACGGCCGCGGCATGGTCAACATCCTCGTCGCCGACAAGCTGATGCAGAGCCCGCGGCTTTACGCGACATTCCTGCTCTGGATGTTGTCGGAGCTGTTCGAGGAATTGCCCGAGGCCGGCGATCCGCCCAAGCCGAAGCTGGTGTTCTTCTTCGACGAGGCGCACCTGCTGTTCAACGATGCACCGAAGGCCCTGATGGACAAGATCGAGCAGGTGGTGCGCCTGATACGATCCAAGGGCGTCGGCGTCTATTTCGTGACGCAAAATCCCATCGATGTGCCCGATCGTGTGCTCGGTCAGCTCGGCAACCGGGTGCAGCACGCCCTGCGCGCCTTCACCCCGCGCGACCAGAAGGCCGTCACCGCCGCGGCTCAGACCTTCCGGCCCAATCCCAAGCTCGACACCGCCAAGGTGATCATGGAGCTCGGCAAGGGCGAAGCGCTGGTATCCTTCCTCGAAGGTAACGGCACGCCCGCGATGGTCGAACGGGTGATGATCCGCCCGCCATCGGCGCGCATCGGACCGATCACGCCGGAGGAGCGCAAGGCGATCATGGACGCGAGCCCGGTGAAGGGCAAATACGACACCGCGATCGACTCCGAGTCCGCCTACGAGATCATTCAGAAGCGTATCGCCGGCACTGCGGCCACCGCGGACGCTTCGGCGGGTGCAAGCGGAGGCGGCATCCTCGGCCAGATCGGCTCGATCGTCGGCACCATCTTCGGTACCAACACCGGACGCGGTCGATTGACCACCGGCCAGCGCATCGCACGCGACGTGACGCGCACGGTCACCGGCAAGGTGGTCGGCGGTGTCGTGGCCGATCTCGGCAAATCGGTCGGAGGCCAGATCGGCGGGTCGGTTGGCCGGGCGATCGTCCGCGGCGCGCTCGGCGGATTGCTGCGGCGCTAGGCAGAAGGCCCTGATTGGGGCAATCGGCGCGCGAGCACGCTCCTTCTTGACCCGCTTTCGGGCAGAGGCGGGGATGCGCGCCGGGCACAAATTCGGGTGAGGGGGCTCTCCAAGCGTCCGTCGGTCTGCTACGTGCTATCTGTCCTCGGACTGGACCGCGCCGTGACCTCAACCGATACCCTCGCCAAACCCGGTGCCCCTCGAGCCCTGTCGCTGCGCGCGCCGCTCGATCTTCTCTTCCTGCTCTGTTGTGTGCTGCTGACCGCCGACGTCCTCGTTCCCGAGATCTTCGGCCACGGCAAGACCAAGGACTATGCGCTGTGGTATTGGGCCGGGCAGCAGGTGCTCCACGGTGGGTCGCTCTATCCCGATGATCCCCGTCAGCAGTTTGAATTCATCTATCCGCCCCTGCCGGCGATCCTGCTGGCGATCCCGAGCTCGTTCGGCAAGATCCCGCTCTACATCGTCCTGTCGCTCCTGAATGCGGTGGCATGGTGGTACACGGGGATGTTGTCCAATGTCATGACTGGCTCGGGCCGCAAGCCCGGCCCATGGCTCGAGGCTTTGCCGGCCTTCGTCACCGTGACCTTCGTGTTCGACATGTTCGATCTCGGCCAACCGAATCTCGTCCTGCTGGCGATGATGCTCTGCGGCTTCTGGAGCTTGCTGCGCCAGCGGCCGTGGCTCGCGGGCTTCATGTTCGCGCTCGCGACCGCCATCAAGGTCTTTCCGGTCGCGGCGCTGCCCTATCTGCTCTGGCGGCGGAGGTGGGCCGCCGCCGTCAGCATGATCGCTTTCACCGGCATCCTTCTCTATGTCGCGCCGGCGCCCATTCGCGGCTTCGAGCGCAACGCGGCGGAGCTTGCGACTTGGTATCAGGGCATGGTCGGATCGAGCTCGGAAAAGGGTTTCGGCCAGCGTGACGAGCAGAACTGGTCGTGGGTCAACCAGTCCATCATTGCCGTCACGCACCGGCTGGTGCGCCCGATCAACTACAATCTGGAAGACCCGAACAAGCCGCCGGGAACGATGAATCTCATCGACGTCGGCTACGGGACAGCCAACTGGATCGTGCTTGCGTTGTCCATCATGCTCGGGCTCAGCTTCGTTGCGGTCATGCCCCCACAGGCGCGGCGAACGGAACGTTCCGACGCCGAGGAGCTTGCCATCCTGTTCTGCCTGATGACGGTGGCCTCGCCGCTGGCGCGGCAATACTATTTCATATGGCTGTTCTTCCCGATGACGGTGCTGATGCATCGTGCCGCCTTCGACGGACGCGCGCATGTGCGCGTGGGAACATGGATTGCGCTGGGCAGCGCGGGCATTCTGATGCTGCTGTCGTTGCCGCCGTTTCCAACCGTCATTCAGGCTTGGGGCAACAACCTCGCCGCCACCGCCGTTCTCGCCGGTACGCTCGCCTGGCACATCCGTCATCCACCGCTTGCGGCTGGCCCCGGCGCCGCGGCGGGGTTAAAACCCGGGGCATCTTGAGACCTCGATATCTCTCGACCCAAAAGTCAGGAACACCATCATGTCCAACGCGCAGCTTCAGTCCGTGCTCGACCATATCGACAAGGATTTCGACAACAGCCTGGAGCGTCTGTTCTCGCTGTTACGGATCAAGTCGATTTCCGCCGATCCGGCGTTCGCGGCTGATTGCAAGGTGGCGGCGGAGCATCTGGCCAAGGACATCGCGAGCCTCGGCGTTGCGACCGAGGTGAGGCCGACCGCCGGCCATCCCGCCGTTGTCGGCAAGACCGGGGCAGGGGCCGGGCGCCCGCATGTGCTGTTCTACGGCCATTACGATGTGCAGCCGGTCGATCCGCTCGATCTCTGGCATCGTCCGCCGTTCGAGCCCGCAGTCACAGACCACCCCGACGGCCGCAAGATCATCGTCGCACGCGGCGCCGAGGACGACAAAGGGCAGGTGATGACCTTCGTCGAAGCCTGCCGCGCCTGGAAGAAGGTGACGGGTTCGCTGCCGATCGACATCACCTTCCTGATCGAAGGCGAGGAGGAGGTCGGCTCGAAAAACTTCGTGCCGTTCATCGAGGCCAACAAGGACGAGTTCAAGGCCGACTACGTGCTGGTCTGCGACACCGGCATGTGGGATCGCGACACGCCGGCGATCACGACGTCTTTGCGCGGGCTGCTGTACGAGGAGCTGAAGATCACGGCCGCCAACCGCGATCTGCATTCCGGCGTGTTCGGCGGCATCGCCATGAATCCGATCCGGGTCCTGACCAGGATTCTCGGCGGACTGTTCGACGACGACAATCGCATCACCATCCCCGGGTTCTATGATGGCGTGAAGGATCTGCCGCCGGACATCCTCGAACAGTGGAAGAAGCTCAATGCGACGCCGGAAACCGTCCTCAAGCCGCTCGGCCTGTCGATCCCAGCGGGCGAGAAGGGACGGCTCCTGATCGAGCAGGCCTCCTCGCGCCCGACCTGCGACGTCAACGGCATCTGGGGCGGCTATATCGGCGAAGGCTCCAAGACCGTGATCCCGTCGCATGCTTCGGCGAAGGTCTCGTTCCGTCTGGTTGAGGGCCAGGACCCCGCCAGGATCCGCAAGGCGTTCCGCGACTACGTCACGGCCAGGCTTCCCGGGGATTGCAAGGTCGAGTTCGGCGACCATTCCGCCGCGCCCGCCGTCGCGCTCGACTGGAACATGAAGCCGCTCGCGGCCGCCAGCAAGGCGCTGACCGAGGAATGGGGCAAGGAGACCGTGCTGATGGGCTCAGGCGCCTCGATCCCGATCGTCGCCGACTTCAAGCGCACGCTTGGCCTGGACTCGCTGTTGGTCGGCTTCGGCCTGGATGACGACAACATCCACTCGCCCAACGAGAAGTACGACCTCCGCAGCTTCCAGAAGGGCATCCGCTCCTGGGCACGCATTCTCGCGGCGCTGGCCGAGGTGAAGTAGATCGAGGCGCCGCAGGATGGGCAAAGCGCAGCGTGCTCACCACGACCCTGTCGGTCTTGCTGGGCGGTGGGCACGGTGCGATGCGTCTTTGCCCCCCTGCGAAATCCCTCCTTCGTCGTTGCGAGCAAAGCGACGCAATCCAGGATCTTAAGGCGCTGACAGCCAGGATTGTTTCGTCGCGTCGCTTCCCGCGATGAGGCGGCGTCACGGGTGACGACCATCCCAAAATAAAAACGCCGCCCGGGATTGGACGGCGTTTCATTCCAGAACGTGCAGAGGTAGTTCGGAACAGAAACTACCTCAAGTTCGTGAAAATCTCAAGACCGGTAGCCCGGCAGTTCCCGGTCGAGCTTGCGCAGCAGGGGCGGCCACACGAGGTTGGTGGCGCGCAGCTCGGCGCGGTCGCGGTTCGCGAGCAGCTCGGCGTTCTTGTCGATCGCGACATCGTCCACCGGATAGACCGGCGTGCCCAGCGCCCGGGTGCGGACCTGCATCGAGCAGGCACGCTCCAGGTGATACATGCGCTCGAAGGCGGAGGCGACCGAGCGGCCGACCGTCAGCGTGCCATGGTTGCGCAGGAGCATGTGGTTGTGGTCGCCGAGGTCCTTCTGCAACCGCGGCCGTTCGTCATGGTCGAGCGCGATGCCTTCGTAGTCGTGATAGGCGAGGTCGTGGGTGACGAGTTGCGCGGTCTGGTTCAGCGGCAGCAGGCCCTCGGCGCTGCTCGACACCGCGGTGCCGTCGAGCGTGTGAAGATGCAGCACGCAGATCGCGTCCTCGCGTACTTCGTGGATCGCCGAATGGATGGTGAAGCCGGCCGGGTTGATGCTGTATTCGCTTTCGGTGAGCTGGTTGCCGTGCAGGTCGACCTTCACCAGGCTCGAGGCCGTGATCTCGTCGAACATCAGCCCATAGGGGTTGATGAGGAAGTGATGCTCGGGACCGGGAACGCGCGCCGAGATGTGGGTGTCGACGAGATCATCCCAGCCGTACAGCGCAATGAGGCGGTAGCAGGCGGCCAGATCGATCCGCTGCTGCCACTCGGCCTCCGTCATATTCGATGGCACTTCCCTCAGGCGCGCTTCCGCTGGCGACATGGCACATCTCTCCGAACATCGTTGTTGCGGAGAGGGAGCCTAGTCTCGGTCCGGGCCGGCGGCAAGGCGCATTGAGCGCGGCAGTTCAGCGTGGCCCGCATGGAGCCGCGGGCTACCTGCCAGGAGCCCGGGCGGCATTTCGGCTGCGTTGGCGGCCGATCCGGCAAGAATATTACGGCGCGGGGATCGACAGCAGGCTGGAGATGCTGCTGCCGCGGATGTCGTACACCCGCGCGAACACCACGTCGTCGCGCTTGATCTCGACCATGACCGGCGCGGTCAGGCCCTTGCAATAGAATTCGCCGAGCGTCATCGCGAAATCGGCCGCATTGGAATCCCAGCCGATGGTGAAGTCGGGCCCGAGCGCGACCTGCGCCGGACGCTGCGGGCCGCACACCGCGACCTTCCATTTGCGATTGCGCGGCGGCACTTCCTGGCGCTCGACGATCTGCGCGCGCAGCTCGTCAGACGCCTGCTTCAGTGCAAGGCCCCAATAGTCCAGCATGAAGCGGTCGTCGGCGCCGCGCACGGTGCCGGCGATATGATTGAAGTGCGTGTATTGATACGGATGCAGCCGGATCATTTCGGCCAGCGGCAATGCAAGGCCGAAGCAGAAGGTCGCGAGCACGACCGGCTGCCACGGGCGGTGATTGGCGCGCAGGCGCTCCATGATCCAGGCGAACGCCACGCCGCCGAGCACGGCCATCGGCGGCACCACGAAGACGAAATGGCGGATGCCGTTGTAGAGCGCCGGCCGCTTCACCATCGCGATCGCGAGCGGCAGGGTCGCGGCGAGCGTGAGCATCAGCAGGATGGTCTTGCGGCGGGCCGGAACTCCGCGGCGCGGCAGCATGGCGAAGGTCGCGATCACGGCGCCGATCATCAGCACCAGCAACACTTCGGGAAGCTGCAGCGCGAACAGCGTCGGCAAATAGGACCAGGGCATGTCCGGCACCGACACGATCGCGCCGTCGAACATCTCCTTCCAGGGCTTCTCGAAGAAATGCGAGAAGTAGGTCAGGGCCTCGAAGGGATTGCCGGGCTCCATGATCGACCACGGCCAGATCAGCCCCATCACGAGATAGCCGAGCACGAGGCCGGGCAGCAGGACGTAGACGACATGGGCGAAGCGGCGAACCGACTCGCGCAGGCCTTCGGTGCGCAGCTCCTCAAGGAGCAGAGGGATGAAGCCGATCGTGGCGTAGACCAGCGCGAGGCCGCCCAGAATGCGCGAGCCGATCGACAGTCCGGCGCCGAGGCCGACGATCAGGATCGTGCGCGGCGAGGGCTGCGGATATTCCTCCGCGAGCCGTACCAGGCCCAGCATCAGGATGATCATGGCGACCGCGAAGGGAGCATCCTTCGGGTTCATGAACATGTGGCCGTAGAAGGTCGGGCAGAGCGCAAGCAGCAGCAGCGCCGCGAGGCCCGCGAGCGGACCGCCGACACGGCGGCCGAGCCGCCACGTGACCGCAAGACCGATCACGCCGACGATCGCGCCAAGAAGGCGGCGCGTCTCGAACAGTTCGAGCGGAATGATCTTGTGCAGAAGCGCCGCGGCCATGTCGAAGCCGCCGCCATACATATAGAGGTTGGCGAAGGAGAGCGCGGCGGTGTCCTTGAAGCCGGAGCCGAACATGCGCAGCAGCAGGTCGGCATATTCGGCGTGGGTGTAGTCGTCCCAGCCCAGTCCGTAGTCACGGAAGGTCAGGCCCGCGATGACGGCGACGGCGGCCAGCACCAGCATGGCGAGGTCGTCGCAAGTCCGCTCAATCGAGCGCCGCGCAGGCGTGTCGATCGCCGAAGTCGTGATGGATGTCATGGCTATTGCTGACCCGGAATCCCCTCATGGCCCTGCCGGTGCGCAAGGGCCTGCTCCCCTGGATGCCTATAGCGCAGTTCCATTACCAAGTAATTGGGCATTATAGCTAATTTCCTGTGCGACGCAGCAAATCCGACACCCTGGCAGCCCCTGACAGCTAACGAGTCCATGCTGAAGGGAATGTGAATAAGTCCCTGATCTGCTTCCTTTAAGGAACGGTGACGGCCATTGTTCGTTGGCGAGGTACGCAATATGACGGTATCGTGGCGCAGTGGTGCCGCGTGCTGATGCGCGGCCGGGGGTGATTTCTATGGCCTTGGCATTGTTGATCGCGGGGATTTTCGCCGTCGTGGCGGGCCTCCTTGCGGTCCTTTTTGGCTTTACTGTCAGAGAGTTCAGCGTCGGCAGCACCCTCATAATCTCCGGTACGATCGGCGTCTGCTCCGGAATGTTACTGGTCGGGCTCCACGTCGTGGTGGTGGAACTCAAGACCATTGCCCGCCGCCTGGCCGGCGCGTCCGCGCCCTCGGAGGTTCGGGTCAGGCCGGTCCTGCCGCCGGGAGCCGTGATGCCTGGATCCGCGTTGCCGGCAACGCCCGAACCGATGGCTGCCCCGGCGACGAGGGCTGAAGCCGCAACCGTCGCCCCGCCGCCATGGCAGGATGAGGCAGCTTCACGCGACCGTCCGCGCGCCGAAGCGCCGGCCCAGCCGGAAGCGCCGCCGCCACCCGCCCCGGAAGCCCCGCGCCGGCGCAACCTGTTGTTCGCCTCGACATCGCGCAAGGAGCGCGAGCGCGCTCAGGCCAAGGGTACCGAAGGGGAATCGTCGCAGGCGCAGGACGAGCCGACCGAGTCCGAAGCGCCATTTGCGAGCTTCGATGATGCCTGGCCGAAGCCGGACCGCATGCGGCCTCCGGACCCGCCGGCGCCGCGTCGTCCGCCGGTCCGCACCCCGTCGACCTTCGCCGAGGCCGCCCCGCCGCCAGCACCCGAGCCTGCTCCCCCGGCCGAGCAATCGCCGGTGACGGTGCTCAAGTCCGGCGTTGTCGACGGCATGGCTTACTCGCTCTACTCCGACGGCTCGATCGAGGCGCAGATGCCGGAAGGCATGATGCGCTTCGCCTCGATCGACGAACTGCGCGCGCATCTCGACCAGCGGTCCTGAGGTCGCCTGCGACCAAGTAAAGCTCCGCCGTTCTTGTCACGAGACCAGTAATCAGCTCATATTCGTCAGTCGTCGCGTTTCCGACGGAAATATTGCTGGCTGGAAATACTTCCACGTCGAAAATCCAGTGCGGCGGGACCAGGATGGAGGGAGGCCAAGCCCATGTCGGATGCCGGCGCGAAGAATTTCATCGAACTGACGGCGAGCATCGTCTCGGCCTATCTCGGCAACAATCCGACGCCGGCCGCCGAGATTCCGAACCTGATCAGCCAGGTGCACGGCGCTTTGGTGCGCGTCTCGTCCGGACGCATGGAGGCCGCCCCGCTTGAACCTGCGAAACCTGCCGTTTCACTGAAGAAGTCGATCGCGCCGGATTATCTGGTCTGCCTGGAGGACGGCAAACGCTTCAAGTCGCTGAAGCGGCATCTGCGCACCCAGTACAACATGACCCCCGAGCAGTATCGCGAGAAGTGGGGCCTGCCCGCCGACTATCCGATGGTCGCGCCGAACTACGCGGTGGCCCGTTCGCAACTGGCGAAGAAGATGGGGCTGGGGCAGCAGCAGCGGAAACGGAAGTAGAAGCCGCGCGCACCGTCCCTCATCCTGAGGAGCCCGCAAAGCGGGCGTCTCGAAGGATGGCCGTGGGCAAGAGCGGGACCTTCAGGATGGGTCCGGCGACGCCGAGCATCGTCCAGACGTGCGAGCCCATGATTGGGCCGCGCTCGCGCTGACCGGGCAGTGCTCCTCACTACGCAAAAGTTCAGGAAGCGTCCGCGAGCGCCTCTTTCGCATCGGCGCGAATGCGCTCGACCATCGAGCGCAGGCCGTTGGAGCGTTGCGGCGTCAAATGCTCGCGAAAGCCGAATTCGTCGAAGACCGCGATGGCATCGGTCGCGAGAATTTCCTGGGGCGTGCGGCCGGAATAGAGCGAGAGCAGGATCGCGACGAGACCGCGCACGATATGCGCGTCGCTGTCGCCCAGATATTTCAGGATCGGCGCGCCGTTGCCGCGATCGACATGCTTGGCGAGCCAGACCTGGCTGACGCAGCCCTGCACCTTGTTGGCCGCGGAGTGTTCCGCCTCGGGCATCGGTTCCAGCGTGCGGCCGAGCTCGATGACGTACCGGTAGCGGTCGTCCCAATCGTCCAGAACCTCGAAATTGTCCCTGATTTCGTCAATCGTCGTCATATCGACCCATACTTCCTGTTCGGGCCAATATAAGGACGCGAGGGCATGAAATCGATAGGGTTTGGGCCCTAATTCGCCGGCGCCGGCCCGCGCCAGTCCAGTGCGAGGTCGTCCTGGGTCAGGGTGTCGTGCGCCGCCTCGCTCGCGGTGGCATCGCCTTCGCCGGCCACCGTGATCGAGCCGGTGTGGTCCGGGGCCTTCTTCTCGTTCTTCTCGCTCTTTTCGTTCTTCTCGATCTGTTCTTTTTTGTCGTTGATGATCTGGTAGATCTTGCGCGCGCCGTCCTGCGCGCGTTGGCCGATGATGGTCGCGGCCTGTCCGCCGACCTCGCAGGCCGCGGGCTGGCGCTTGCAGAACTGGCTCATGTCGGAGACGGCCGCGGTCGCAGCCTGCACCGCGTCGGCAGCGCCGATCTGCGGCAGCTTCTCCGAGTCGGACGTCTTGTCCCGCGGCAGGAGCACCAGCACCAGCCCGAGCCAGAATGTGATGCGGAGCAGAAAGCGCATCTTGCGACCTGTGTGTTAGATCCCGCCGCGGCAGACCCCGCAGGGCGTTCGACCTAGCAACCTTCGATAAATCGCAAGTGATTGCCTTGAGCTTAATTCGCGGAAAATTTGCGCAAGAATCTTCGCAAATCCCGTTCTCGTAAATTTTCGATTGACGCTTGCCGCCCGCGCTTCCCGCCGGCCCACAAATCCACCAATTCGAAACCATGAGGCCCGCTCGAAACCCTGCGTTCACCATTCGAGCCGATGACGTCGCCAAATCGTCTAAAATGCCTCGCGATGACGCCGTGTTCGGCGGCAGGCGCAGTGGCCTTAGCGTTCGTTTAAGGTCGCTCTGACACGGTGGCTCAACGACAAGGAGGCGTTCCGGCGCGTCTTTTCGACGAGTGAGCCGTAGCGCGAGACCCGTGACTGTTTTGAGTATTATCCGCGATTGTCTCGATGCGCTTCTGCATCCCTCCGCGCGCTACGATGCGCTGGCACGGGCGCGCCATCGTGCCTTCATCGCGCCGCGGCTGCTGGGCAGCCTGGCGGCCTTCGCCGCATTCCCCGTCTATCTCGCCATGCGCGGCGCGCCGAGTGCGATCGAAGTCGCCGCCTTCGCCTGGCTGATCGCGCCGATTCTCCTGTCCTGGTTCCTGTCGCGCACCGGACGCTACGAAGGCGCGCATGTCTTGTCGTCGCTGGCGCTTGCCGGCCTGATCATGTCGATCGCGGTCACGACCGGCGGAATCGAATCCTTTGCCGCGGTCTGGCTGGTCGTGGTTCCCCTCGAAGCTGCGCTGTCGGCCTCGCGCCGCGTCGCGGCCTTTGCCTCGCTCCTCGCGCTGTCCTGCGCGGGTGTGCTGATCGTGCTCAGTCAGTTCGGCTGGTTGCCGGTCGGAGAGCCGAGTGCCGCGGAACGCGGCGTGATGATGGCGTTCGGCGTCGCGTCGGCGACGCTCTACGCCGCGGGTCTCGCCTTCGGAGCGGAGTCGCTCGCACGCACCAGCGTGACCCTGCTGTCCCGCGAGGAAGAGCGCTACCGGCTGCTCGCGCGCAACATGAGCGACGTCATATCGCGGCACCAGCGCAACGGCGCCGTGCAGTTCATCTCGCCCGCGGCGGAGACCATGCTCGGCATGCCCGTCGCGCAACTGCTCGGGCACGGCCTGTTCGACCGCGTGCATGTCGCCGATCGCCCGGCCTATCTCACCGCGCTGTCCGATGCTGCGCGCGGCGAGGTCCGCAGTGTCGAGTTCCGGTTGCGCCGGGAGTACCCGGGTGCCGAGCGTAGCCAGGTCGATTTCATCTGGGTCGAGATGCGCTGCCGGCCGCTCGAACAGGATGCGGGCCGCGATGCCGTCCGTGAACCGGACGTCGTTGCCGTGATGCGCGACGTCACCGATCGCAAGCATGGGGAGCAGGCGCTCGATCAGGCACGCAGCGCCGCGGAAGCTGCCGATGCCGCCAAGACGCGCTTCCTCGCCACCATGAGCCATGAACTGCGTACGCCGCTCAACGCCATCATCGGTTTCTCCGAGATGATCGCGCAGGAGCAGAACCTGATGCTGGGGGCCGCCCAGCGCAAGGAGTATGCGCAACTCATCAACGATTCCGGTCAGCACCTCCTGTCGGTGGTCAACGGTATTCTCGACATGTCCAAGATGGAATCGGGCAATTTCGAGATTGCATCGGAGCCGTTCGCGCCGCGCGCATCGCTGCTGCACTGCTGCAACCTGCTGGCGCTGAAGGCGCGGGAGAACGGCATCGACCTGATCACCGATGCGCCGCAGGACCTGCCGTTGATGACCGGGGATCCGCGCGCGTTCAAGCAGATCGTGCTCAACCTCGTCGCCAACGCCATCAAGTTCACCGAGCGCGGCGGTCAGGTCGCCGTTGCCGCATCGGCGTCCGGATCGCAGCTCACGCTGCGCGTCAGCGACACCGGCGTCGGCATCGCGCCGGACGATCTCAAGCGCATCGGCGCGCCGTTCTTCCAGGCCGGCAAGACTTATCAACGCCGCCACGAGGGCACGGGCCTCGGCCTTTCGATCGTGAAGAGTCTCGTGGCGTTGCATCTCGGCGAATTGACTGTACAAAGCAGGTTGGGCGAGGGGACTGCCGTCACCGTCAAGCTGCCGCTCGTCTATACGCCGCAAGCCATGGCTTCCGATAGAACAGTGCCGGACGGCAAGATCGCGACCTTGATGCCGGCGCCGCGCCAAGAACTTCAGGATCAACCTGCTCTGGTGAAGAAAAGTGCCTAAGAAGTCTGCAAAAGGCGAAGCTGCTCCGCGCCGCCGTGGCGCCAAGGCTTCGGTCATCGATGTCGAGACCGAGCGCAATCTGGTTATGCGCGTCCTGCTGCACAGCCCCAAGGACACGCTGGCGGGGCTCGTCGCGGTTGCCGCCGTCAGTGCGATCGTCGCCAACGCGCTGTTCCTGCAGACCGGCCGGCACCCGGCGCCGATGTTCGGCACCGTGATCAATCTGCCGGCGCCATCATCCGCCGGCTTGCCGAGCCCGTTGCCGCGTCCGCGTCCCGTTGGCGCCGACACCTCGCCGCTCGAGCCGAAACCGACGGAGTTCCGCGCCGAGCCGAAGCCGGCGGAGAAGGCGCCCGAGAAGCCCGTCGATGCGACGGCATCGACGCCGAGATCCGGCGATCCCCTGACCAACCTCGTCAAGCAGACGACATCGACGACGTCTTCCGTCGCCCTTGCGCGTCCGCCCGCACCCATTCCGGTGCAGCAGAGCCCTGCCGCGCGGCGTATCTCAGGTGTGCAGCGCGCGCTGTCCGAATACGGCTACGGGAACTTGAAGATCACGGGCACGATGAGCGGCGAGACCCAGTCCGCGATCCAGAAGTTCGAGCGCGAGCACAAGATGCAGGTCACGGGTCAGGTGTCCGACCGCCTGCTGCGCGAACTCGGCGCCGCGATCGGTCATCCCGTCGAATGACCTTCATGGCGCGCGTGGAGGCTGGTGCTGATCCCGGCGCTGGCCTATCGTGCGATCGATGCGGTTGAAATCAAACATCTGGGTGGCTGCCTATCTGCGCCGGTGCCAGACCGAGGGCGTGTTCGGCGCGGTTCGGCGTCGTGGCGCCGAAGAAGCGGGCGCGGTGTTCGTGAAGGTTTCGCTGCTCGACGGCAACGCGATGCTCTACGTGCCGGCGCCGCAGACCGTGTATGACGACGGCCGGCCGATCGATCGCTTCTTCGTGCCTGCCGCGCCGCAAGCGATGCCGGAGTCCGCGGTGGAGGAACGTCTCACCAAGGAGATCCGCTTCGATCCGGATGCCTGGATCGTCGAGACGGAAGATCGCGCGGGGCGGCACTTCCTGGAGTTGGCGCGGGCTTGAGCACCACGTCCGGCAAATTCTCTCGCAATTGAAGCCAAACGGAATCATTTCCGCGTGTCGAATGCCTGACATGCAGCACTGGCGTCGGTACCAACGGACATAAAAGTTCGGTAAGCTCACCAGGCTGAAATCTTCAACTTGGTTCGAGAGAACGCCGCCATGGCCAACGCAACGCGAAGCAATCCCGGCAACACGTTCAAGGTGGAGAACGACACCACCGGTGCCTTCTGGCACAACAGCGCGCGCAACACCTTGCCGCCTCCCGACATGATGGGCGCCTATATGCGCAATCGCCCGGTTTCGCCCCGTCCGGTGCAGGGCTGCAAGGCGTGGATCATCGGCAGCGGTATCGCGGGTCTTGCCGCCGCGTTCTACATGATCCGCGACGCCGGCATGGCGGGTGAGGATATCACGATCCTCGATGCGCTGCATGTCGAGGGTGGATCGCTCGACGGCGCTGGCGATCCCGACAACGGCTACATCATTCGCGGCGGCCGCGAAATGAACTGGAACTACGACAATCTCTGGGACATGTTCCAGGACGTGCAGGCACTCGAATTGCCCGCAGGCTACAGCGTGCTCGACGAGTACCGCCTCGTCAACGACAACGACCCGAATTTCTCCAAATCGCGGCTGATGCACAAGCGTGGGCAGATCCGCGATTTTTCCACGCTCGGCCTGTCGAAACCGCAGCAGTGGGAATTGATCAGGCTGCTGCTGAAGCGCAAGGAAGACCTCGACGACATTACCATCGAGCAGTATTTCAGCCCCGGCTTTCTCGAGACCAATTTCTGGTATCTCTGGCGATCGATGTTCGCTTTCGAGAACTGGCAGAGCCTCCTGGAAATGAAGCTCTACATGCATCGCTTTCTCGATGCGATCGACGGGTTGACGGATCTGTCGGCCCTCGTTTTCCCCAAGTACAACCAGTATGACAGCTTTGTCCGACCGCTCGTGAATCATCTGCGCGAGCGGGGCGTGAAGGTGCAATTCGATACGCGCGCCTACGATCTCGACATGAGCGTCGAAGGCGATGCGCGTACCGTGACCGCGATCCGGGCGAAGGTGAATGGCGTCGATACCACCATTCCCGTCGGTCCGCAGGACAGGGTCTACGCCCTGACGGGGTCGATGACCGAAGGCACGGCCTATGGCGACATGGATCATGCCCCGGTCCTCGAGCGCGGCAAGCACGAGCCTGGCGACGACAGCGACTGGGCTCTTTGGAAGAACCTCGCCAAGAAGTCTCCCGTTTTCGGCAAGCCGGAGAAGTTCTACGGCGATGTCGACGGGTCGATGTGGGAATCGGTGACGTTGACCTGCAAGCCGTCGCCGTTCGTCGACAAGCTGAGGGAGCTTTCGGTCAACGACCCCTATTCGGGAAAGACGGTGACCGGGGGCATCATCACCTTCACCGATTCGAACTGGGTGATGAGCTTCACTTGCAATCGCCAGCCGCACTTCCCGACCCAGCCGCAGGACGCTCTGGTGGTCTGGGTCTATGCCCTGCTGATGGACAAGGAGGGCAACTTCGTGAAGAAGCCGATGCCCGCCTGCACCGGCCGCGAGATCCTGGCCGAACTCTGCTATCATCTCGGCATCGAGGCGCAGCTTGAGGAAGTGGCCGCAAATACGAAGGTGAGGCTCGCGCTGATGCCTTACATCACCGCGATGTTCATGCCCCGCGCGGCGGGCGACCGGCCACACGTCGTGCCTGCCGGCTGCACCAATCTCGGCCTGATGGGACAATTCGTCGAAACGTCGAACGACATCATCTTCACGATGGACAGTTCGATCCGGACGGCGCGCGTCGCGGTGTACACGTTGATGAACCTGCCGAAGCAGGTTCCGGACATCAGCCCGACGCAATACGACATCCGCAACATCCTGAAGGCAGCCCGCGCGCTGAACAACGGCGAGCCCTTCCCGGGTGAACGACTGCTGCATCGGCTATTGGACAAGACCTATTACGCGCACATCCTGCCGCCGCTGCCCGAACCCGAGGGGAAGAGGCGCGAAATGGTCGAAGGTGAGTTGATGGGGGTTCTCGGCAAAAGCAATCAAGTGCTGGGTGCCGTCACGGGTTGGCTCGAACGGATCCGTGACAACATCGCTGCGCGCAAAACCTGATGCGGCTTCGCGCCGATCCGCGCCCCTAGCGGTCGGACCCGCCCGTGCCGGTGCGTATGCCCGGGACGGAGCCTGGCTGCCCGGCCGGCCGTGATGGGCTGGACGCGCCGCGCGCGCGCTGGCGTTCGCTGTCATGAAGTGACGATTGGTATTTCGCCCGCGTGACGGCGAGCGTGGAGCCGCGCCAGGCTGCCAGCATCACCAGCGCGGAGCGGTCGCTGAGCCGGTCGTACAGTCGCGACAGCCGGTACACGTTGTTCACCGAAGTGCCGATCTCCGGCTTGAAGAACAGCAGGATGCGCTGGAAGTTTGGGCTCGGCATGTCGAGCGCGCGGGCGGCGACGGCCAGCGCTTCGCCGCCGGGATCGTCGACGATCTCCGCGGCGACGCGCGAGGGCAGGATCAGGCTGTCGCCGAGTTCGAGGGTGAAATTCGCGACGTCGTTGGCGATCGCCGCCATCTCCAGGATCTGGATAGCGCGCTTGGCCCTCACGGTCGGAATGCGGGGCGCGGCCTTCAGCGGCGTCTCGGCGAGATTGTGCAGGATCTGCGCGCGCTCGGATGCGCTGGCGCGAAAGAACATGTCGTGGATCTCGGCCGCGTCCTTCGGCTGCATCGCCATGTTCGCGGCCATCCGCAGTTCGGCGCCGGTCGGCGTGCGTGCGGGGGCGGGGGCCGGTGCCGGCGTGGGGATTTCCCGTGCGAGCGGAATTCTGCGACCTTCCTGTGCCGCTGTCAGGCCGAGCTTTTGCATGATCGGCGTAGGTGTCGACGGATAGATCGCGAGCCGCGCCTTGACGGCTGCGCGCGTCGCATCGTCGACCTGGTCGATCAGGCGGGTGACGAGCTCGACGAACTGGCGCTGCTCGTCGTCGCTGTGGGTGCTGGCCTGGACATAGAGATCGGTCAGCACGCGCAGCAGCGTCGGGCGAATGTCGACGCCCTCTCGGCGGGAGAGGGTCATCAACCCGTCGAATCCGGGAAACAGCGACTTGGCCATTGAGACTTACGCAACTCGGAGGATGGTTTCCGCAAGTCTATCGCTGGTTCCCTTTAAGGCTCGTTAAGGAAAACGAGATGTGAAACGGAGCGCGTCATTCCAGGTGTTTTCGTGCCGCAACGGCACGACGCGGCCGGCCCGTGCGGCTACGGTCCGCCCGGCTCGTTTACATCCCGTTAACCATGTCCTGATCTTAATGAGCCCATGTTGCACGGGAGCGTTCGATCGCGCGGCAATTGAAGAGAGCTGACATGGGGACCATCATCGAATTTCCGGCCGGTCGCCGGGTGAGCTCGTCGGGGGAGGCGGCCTCGCCTGCGGAAACGGCAACGGTCTTGATCCTCCCCGTGATTCGCATCGAGCGCGAAACCGACGAAACCAGCGGCGACCGCGGGCCGGAAGCGGGCACAGCGCCGGGGCGCCGCCGCCGCCGTCGCTGACCTGCGCCATGCCGGAAACCCTCCGCCTTATCCGTCCCGTCGTATCGGTCGCCCTGCTGGCTCTTGCGGGCGCTGCGCTCGGAGCCTGCAGCGGCGGCGATTTCGGCCGTACGCGCGCCGACATGCGCAGCGACGACATGCATCGCTGGCTCGGTGCGGAGGTCACGTCCAGCGTCGGCCTCAAACCCTCCCAGTTCCAGCTCACCGACGAGGAGCGTCAGCTTCGCGACCTTGCCTATCCGCTGATCGAGCCGCCGCTGTCGCGGCCGGCCTGGAAGAGCGTGTTCGGCGACTACAAGGCGTTGCCGTCGCCATGGCGGCAAAAGGTCGTGTTCGACCGGACCATGTACGGACGCACACTGATCGATGAGCCGCATCGCTCGCATTCGTCGCGCTACGCGCAACTGATCGAGGACGTGCGCAACGACATCACCCGCTTCGAGCCGTTCTTCGCCAGCGCGATCCGCGTCATCGATCTCGATCGGAAGCGTGATGCCAGCATGGCGCGCGTCTCGGAAATTTCCCCGAAGGAGAAGGCCGACGCGATCGAGCGCATGCAGGAGAACTCGCTGATCGTGCAGTGGGTGCAGCAATGCCTGGAGCAGCGGGTCTCGTCATACCGCTGGGCGCTCGAGCGGCTGGTGATCCAGGCGCCCGACGGCATGGCCGCTGACGCCGACCGCCTGATTGGCGAGCTCGCCGCACAGACCGCCAATCCGCCGGTGCAGGCGCAGCCGGCTTATGGACGCGCGGTCGCCGTGAAGGGTTGATGTCCTGAGCCGGCCATGGCCGGCTCCGGCATGACGCGGTCGAGGAATTCGAAAAGCCTGCGACGGGAATCGTCGGTCAGATCCTGACGAAAATGATAGTCGACGTGATGGCCGCGGACGTCGATCTTGCTGAAGCCATCGAGCTGCTGGCAATCCCAGCAATGCGTCGCGCCGGGATAGAGATGCCACTCCAGCGGAACGCCGCTCTCCTTGAGAGGTCCGAACCTGTCGATGCATTCCGACGCGGGGGTCTCGGTGTCCGCATCGCCCATCAGCACGAGGAGCGGCCGCGAGATATCCGGATTGACGAGATCGAACGGCGGACGGTCCTTCGGCGTGATGCGGAAGCAGCCGGGGTAGAAGCTTGCGACCGCCGCAAATCCTGATTTGAACTGCAATGCGCCGACGTAATGCGGGCTCGCGGCGAGCAGTCCCACCATGGCGCCCCAGGAGAAGCCGACGAAGGCGACGCGCTTGCCGTCGACGTAGCTTTGCTCGCGAAGATGCTCTGCGGCCTGCAGCGCGTCTCTCGCGCCGCGGAAGAAGTTCACGCCGTTTCTCGGACCGAAGCACACGGTCTTGACGTTGCGTGGTCCCAGGCTGTCGACGAGCAGGACGACATAGCCGTGCATGACGGCGGCGCGGGCCCACGCCGCAACGGCTGGATTGAGACCGCTGCACTGATGCGCGAGCACGATCGCCGGAAACGGGCCGGAGCCGGCCGGCTTGAGCATGGCCATCCGCGGCGATGTGAACTGGTCGACGGTCTCCGCGGTGTCGGGAAGAGCCAGATCCGGCGCGAAGGTCGCGCCGCGGAAGATCGCCCCGGCATCCCATACCGCGGTCGCCGGTTGCGGGCCGTCCAGCGCGTCCGCACCACCTGAGCCCCAGCCGAGCGCCAATGGCGTGAGCAGCCCGATCAACATGCGCAGCAGCCGCATCGGTCTCGGGAACTCGCGCCTGGCGCCGCTAACCCTTTTGCGCATAACCCCGGCCCGCGTTGATTGGCGCTTGTTCTCCCGGGCCATAAGGCTAGGATTGCGCCGTTACTTCAAGCCATTTTATGACCCAAAGGCCCACGATATGAGCCTAGACGCCACGAGTCCGGTCAGGAGCCGTCTCGACTTCGCTCTTCCGAAAAAGCTGTTGGCACTCGCGCTTCTGCTGGGATCGACAGGATCGGCCGCCGCCCTGACCAAGGAAGCCGCCATCGAGAATTGCCGCATGACGATCGGCAAGCCCATCGTGCAGGCCTGCATGCATGCGAGCGGAGGGCGGGCCGCCGGGGGAGCCAATCTGGAAGCTTGCCGCGCCAAGGCCTCGCCCCAGGTGAAGGCTTGTGTGATCGCGGCGCTGAATGCCGCCAACGGTCGCGCCAACGTCGCCGTCGAAGTTCCGAAGGTCGCCGTGCCGAAGCTCGACGCCGGCGCCGTCCTGCCGAAGGATTTCGTCGCGCCTCCCCGCAGCATCTCCGACATCACGGCGATTCTCGATGGTGAGAAGGTCGACGCGAAGACGGTCGCGGAACTGAAGTCGGACGCCGATGACACGCCGACCGGCAAGGAATCGCGCCAGGAACTGGCCCAGTTCTATTTCGACCGCGCCAATGCGCGCTCGCAACTCGGGCGGCTCGCCGACGCCACCGCCGACGTCAACAAGGCCGTGGATACGGGGCGTGGTGCCGTCAGCGCGAGCATGATGGGCCGGATGATGCAGCTCCAGTCGCAGCAATATGCCAGCGCGGGCGACCCCAAACGTGCGCTGGAGATCGTGCAGAGGCTGCTGCGCGAATCTGCCGGCGCGCAGGGTGCGAAAGGATACGTGTTCAACGCCAATCGTGCGATCGCGGCCATCGCGATCCAGATGGGTGACGTCGCGCAGGCGGAGGCTTATCTGCGCCGCAGCCTGACGCAGATCCAGGAGGCGCGAACCAGCGGGCTCCCCGGGTGGCGCACGTCCTATGCCCGCTTCGGTCAGAGCTGGGAGGGTGAGATCGAGCTGACCCGCGCCATGATCTTCGAGGCGCGCGGACAGTTTGCCGAGGCCGAGGCGGCCTATCGCACCGCCGAGCTGCGCAAGATCGCCGGCAACAAGGGCGTTCTGGAGTCCGACAATCCGCCTGCGGAGACGGTGCTGCTCCAGGTCGTCGACACCATGGTGCTGAACCAGGCGCGCATGAAGGCGCGGCAGGGACGGTTGGCCGAAGCCGAGGTCGACGCGCGCCGCGCGCTGCTGTCGCGTCTCAAGGACACCGGCAAGTACAATCCCGTCACCCCGCGCTTCGTGATGGGTCTGGCCGGTATTCTCGTCGACCAGGGCCGCTACGAAGAAGCCGAGCAGCTCGGCCGTGTCGCGCTCGAGATCAACAAGACGGTCGGGATACCCGATGATTCCCAGGCCACGGTGCAATGGCTCTCCCAGCTCGCGGGCATCCTGAATCTCAGGCGCAAGAACGCCGAGGCGAACGAGATCTTCGCCAGGATCGACCAGGCGACCGCCAATTGGGAGCCGCAGCGCCGTCAGGTGTTCGAGCTGAATCCGGGCCGCATTCTGTCGCTCTATAATTCCGGACAGCTCGATGCGGGCATTGCCGCCGCCGAGCAGCTGGTGAAGAAGCAGATCGCGCGGGTCGGCGAGAACCATCCCGATACCGCTTCCGCACGCGGCACGCTCGCGGTCGGGCTGATGCGTGCCAAGCGCGATGCCGATGCGATCCGGGAATTCAAGACCGCCATCCCGATTATGATGGCCAACGCCAACGAGAACGCCGACGACGAGAATACGAGCGTGGTGGCGGCGCGCAGCGAGCGGCTGCAGACGATCGTCGAGAGTTATCTCCTGCTGCTCGCGCGGTCCGAGGGAACCGGCAGCGGGGTCGGCGAGGAGACCTTCGGTCTCGCCGATGCCATCCGTGGCCGCTCGGTGCAGCAGGCCCTGGCGGCGTCGAGCGCCCGCGCCGCGGCCAAGGATCCCGCGCTCGCCGAACTCGTGCGCAAGGAGCAGGACCTGACCAAGCAGGTCAACGCCCAGCTCGGCACGCTCAACAACGTGCTGGCGCTTCCCTCGGCGGAGCGCGACGACAAGGGCGTCCAGCAGATCCAGGCATCGATCGCGGCTTTGCGCGGTGAACGCGACAAGGCCCGCCAGGAGATCAAGCAGAAATTCCCGATCTATGCCGATCTCGTCTCGCCCAAGCCGCCGAGCGTTGCGGAGATCCGCGGGACGCTCGCCGACAACGAGGCGATGCTGTCCTTCTATTTCGGTCAGAACGGCAGTTTCGTCTGGGCCGTGCCGAAGTCGGGGCCGGTCGCGTTCGCCGCCGTCAAGGCCAAGATCGGCGATGTCGAGACCAAGATTCGCAAGCTGCGCGAGGCGCTCGAGCCGCAGGCTGCGATGATCTCGGACATTCCGCCGTTCGATCTCAAGCTCGGCTATGAACTCTACGAGCTGCTGCTGAAGCCGGTCGAGAGCGGATGGAAGCCGGCCAGGAACCTGATCGTGGTGACCAACGGCGCGCTCGGCCTGCTTCCGCTCTCGCTGCTGCCGACCGCGCCCGCGGAAGTGGCCGCGGACGAGGATCCGCTCTTCATCGGCTACCGCAACGTGCCGTGGCTCGCGCGGACGCATGCCGTGTCGACGGTGCCGTCGGCCGCGGCTCTGCGCACGCTGCGGCAGCTGCCGCCGGGCAAACCCGGCCGCGGCGACCTCGTGGCGTTCGGCGATCCCTATTTCAACAAGGAGCAGCAGGCCGAAGCGGAAGGTGCGGGGGACAAGGTCCAGGTCGCCGACGTCGGCGGAAACGTGACGCGCGGGATGCCGCTGAAGCGTCGCAACAGCCCGAAGCTCGAAGGCGTCGACAGCGCCGAACTCGGCCTCCTGCCACGCCTTCCGGACACCGCCGACGAACTGAAGTCGATCGCGCTGGCGTTGCAGGCCGATCCCTCGAAGGTGCTGTTCCTCGGCAAGAACGCGACCGAGAGCGCGGTCAAGACCATGAATCTGTCCGGCTTCCGGATCCTGGCCTTCGCGACGCACGGGCTGGTGCCTGGTGAACTCAACGGGCTGACGCAACCGGCGCTCGCGCTGTCGTCGCCGTCGGTGACGGGCGAGGGCGGTGACGGTCTCCTGACCATGGAGGAAATCCTCAGCCTCAAGCTCGACGCCGACTGGGTCATCCTGTCCGCCTGCAACACGGGCGCCGGCGCGGGTGCGGGCGCCGAAGCGGCATCCGGCCTCGGCCGCGCATTCTTCTACGCGGGAACGCGCGCCTTGCTGGTGACGAACTGGTCGGTGCATTCGCAATCGGCGCGGCAGCTCGTGACCGACCTGTTCAAGCGGCAGGCGGACGATCCGAAGCTGTCGAGAAGCGAGGCGCTGCGCCAGGCGATGATGGCTTTGGTCGATGGTCCCGGCTATCTGAACAGCGAGGGCAAGACCGAGTTCGGCTATGCTCATCCGCTGTTCTGGGCGCCTTACACGATCATCGGCGATGGCGGTGTGCGTTGAGGAATGACGAGGGAAGGGAAGTACGGAAAATGAAGCGGACCATCTTTCTGGGCCTCGTTGCCGCAGGTCTGTTGTTGTCGGGATCGGTGCGCGCCACGCAATTGATCACGGAAGAGGAAGCCCATTTGCCGCCGCCGAAGGGAGCCGTCGCGGCGGACCGGCGCGGCATCATGCGGGGGCCGAAGGTGGAGTTCGTCTCGCCGAGCGACTCCGTCAGCTCGCCTCTGAAGCTGGTGCTGAAGTTCGAGTCGTTCGGCGGCGCCAAGATCGATCCGGATTCGGTCAAGGTCATCTTCCTGCGCTCGCCCAATGTCGACCTGACGCAGCGGGTCAAGCCGTTCGTCCAGGCCGACGGCATCAACATGCAGGACGCGGAATTGCCGCCCGGCGAGTATACGGTCCGCGTCGACATCAAGGATAGCGACGGCCGGCCGGGCACGACCATCTTCACCCTGAAGGTCGCGCCCAAATGAGGTGTTCCTGACGTGACCTGTCCCTACTGCCAGTCGCAAAGCGCGGACGGTGCGCTGGTCTGTGCTTCCTGCGGGCGTGACGTCGCGGTGCCCGCGACGCTGCTTGCGGAACGCGCCGATCTCCTGCGCAAGCGCGAGGAGCTGCGCCACGAACTGAAGCGCGCCCGCGACGAGGTCGAGGCCTTCATGATGCGGCGCAGGAAGTCGCGGTAGCGATGGAGTGCCCGTTCTGCGCAGAGACGATCAAGGACGAAGCCATCGCGTGCAAGCACTGCTCGCGCGATCTGCGCGTCGTGCGGCCGACATTGCTCGAGATCGAAGAGATCGTTGCCGACCTCGACAAGCTGCGGCGTGATCTCGATCGGGTCAATGTCCGGCTCGAACGCTACAAGAATCCGCTGCGTTACTTCGGAACGCATGCCGTTCTCTACGTCCTGATCCCGTCGATCCTGCTGACGGCCGCGCATGTTCTCGTGACCATCACATTCAACCTCTCGCAGATCCCGCTCCGGCTCGCGTCGATCGTGATTCCGCTGCTGTTCGGGCTGCTGGCCTATCCGCTGCACAGGGTCTCGGCGCTGGGCGCGTTCGGGCTGGCGTTCCTGGCTGCCAGCGTCAGCATTCTCGCGATGCTGACGGTGACCGGCCTTCATGACGGCGTTCCGATCCTGCCGACGGTCTGGGTCGAATGGCGCGAGGTGTTCGAGTACGGAGCGAGCATCCTGCTCGCCTTCGTGTCGGGAAACATCCTGGGCGTCGTGATCTTCCAGGTGCTGCCGCGCGTGCTCAGCCAGGGCGGCAAGCCGAACGCATTCGCCTTCAGGGTCGCGCGCCTGCTCGGACAACATGTCGGTGAGGAGCAACTCCGTCGTCGCGCACGCTTGATTCAGGACCTGATGCAGACCGTCGGCCCGCTCGCAGGCGTCGCCGCGACGGCCGTCGGGTCGCTCTATGCCGGCCTGAAGGGCTTGCTCGGGTAGTTCATGCGGTGCCGGCGCGGGCTGGGATGGCTCGCGTGATGATCTGCGGACGCAGTCTAGCGACCCGGCGTCACGGAGCGCCGCGCCTGGCGGATGAACTCGTGATGTCGTTGCCGGCGTTCGCGTGCCGCTTCGATCTCCCACAATGCCCAGACGAGACACGCACCAAGGCAGATTGAAATCAGGCCGAATAGGATTGCTTGTTCACTGGCGGTCTGGATCATGAAATTTCCAATCCAATCCAATAAAATGTCAGCGCGATGCAAATGATGCGCCAATACAAAACCGGCGACTGGTGACGCCGCATCGTTCAGGCAATGGTGACGGCTCGTATCGGCCAGCCCCGGCATTCCGCCGCGCAACGCCGGCTGTTCAAAGTCTTGATGTGCGTCGCGCCTATTGCCTGGCGGTTTGACTACGCGATGGCGGCCGTCGTCGGCGTGGAACCGGCCGGTTCCCTACATGTATCCCGGATTTCGCGGCAGGTAGCGTTTCCAGTCGCCGAACTCGCGGTCGGATACGAGTACCATGGGAAGTGTAATGCGCATGTGATGTCGGGCGGCGATGTGAAGTGCAGATTCGCAATGGCCGGGCAGGAAAGCGGATATCTGTCGGGAGTTTCCTTGGGCCGCAATTGCGAGTGCGGTATCGAGCACTTCGCCCATGCGATCCGGCCGGGCCACGGCAACAGGCCCGACATGGCCGGTGGATGCGACATACGCATATCCCGTGCAGTCTTGTCCCTCGTAGAACAGGAATGCCTTCATGGCGGGATCGGCCAGCAGATATGAATGGTGCTTTTCGCGCGAGACGCCCAACGCACCGCGATCAAGGGCTGCCAGCGTGGCGAGATCGGCCGGGCTGGCCATTCGGTGGTTCAGCGGCGTTTCGAAACCCGTCGTGGCAAAGGTGCTGCGTTCGCCGCTCATCATGTAGATCGGGAGGCGCGGAAACATTCCGTGCCGAAGATAGAGTCCCTGCGAAACCGTGTTGAATGTGAAGGTGATGAGCGCTCTGGTCCTGGCGCCGGCCTGATCGGCATGGAGCTGGGTTCGCCGCAGCAGTTCTCGCCCGATCCCGCTTCCTTGCATCTGCGGTGCGATGAACAGCTCGGCGAGGAACCACAGTTCGCCGCACACCCAGCTGAAGGCAGAACCGACAATTGCGCCGTCGGATTCCGCGACCCAGAGGCCGCGAGCATCGTCTTTAAGGGAAAAAAGCTGAAAGCTTGCGGGCCTGATTGAGGCCAGTGCGCCGAACCCGTGGCGCTGCGTCAGGTCGTTGATGCTCTCGACGATGAGTTCCTGGGCGCGCGGCAGTTCCTCCGCGCGGATCGGCCTGACAATGACTGACATCAGGGTTCCCCAGGTAAGAGCCACCGCGATGTTAGCTCTCACATCGGACCTTTCACATAGGTCGTCGTGACGCGGGTTCCCGAATGACAGGGACTCACACCGTGCACGCTCATAGCCTGTTAACTAGCGCATCCGTTCCAATTGTGGAACCGCAGTTGCACAACTTGAATTTACTCGCCCTTAGATCGTACCGCTTATTCGATTGAAAGACATTTGGCGACGTTCTTCCCACCCCGGATGCGCGCCTCTCATGGCGCGCGAGCTTTTGCATGCACGAAGGGAATTCCCGCAAGCAGTCGGTCGCTCAATCCTTCGCGGCCGTTGCGCCGGCATTGCAGAAGTCAGGACCGTATGTCTTCCTGATCTCGTTCCTGTGCGTGTTCTATGTGTCGAACGCGACGCTCTTGCTCAGTCACTACGATCTCGGGTGGCATCTGGCCGCTGGTGACTTGATCAGGCATGAGGCGAACATTCCATACCAGGATCCCTGGGCGTTCACCCTCGGGGACAAGCGCTGGTACAATCTCTCCTGGCTGTGGGACGTCGTCGCCAGCCTGCTGTACCAACGTGCCGGACTCGTCGGCCTTGTCTGTCTGGTCGTGACTTGTGGCGCTATCATCGTCGGATATCTGACATCTGCTTGCCTCGGCAGCGGAGCCTCGCCGATCGCGACCTGCGTTGCGGTCTTTGCGGCTTGCATCCTGTATCCCGCTTATGAAACCGCCCCCAATATCTATCTCGCCGCATCTCCGAACGTTGCGACGATGTTGTTCTGCGTCGCGTTCTACAGGCAGTGTCTGCGCCGAACGCGATTGTTGCTGCTGCCCTTGATGATGGTCTTCTGGGTCAATCTTCACGGCGGTTTCGTGCTTGGCTTTCCGATCATCGCCGTCTTTGGTTGCGTCGCGTTGCTCGAACGGGACTGGAGGAACGCCAAGGCCTTCACTCTCGCGGGCATCGGCTGTCTCGCCGCGACCTTCATCAACCCGTTGGGATGGCACATCTACGAAGGCGTGACGGCGACGCTCGGTCATTTCGTCCAGGCGAACATCTCGGAATGGCTTCCGTACTACCGCAACATCGAGATACCCGGGAGCATTCCGGGACTTGTCTATGTTCTCGTGTTCGTGGCGCTCGAACTGAGCCGCGGCGCCGTGAACGGAGCTCGCCTCGAGCCGCGCATCCTGTCCTGGATCTTCCTCGGGCTGGGACTCTACCAGTTCAGGTACATGTCCTTCTTCTTCATTTTTTCGACCATCCCGCTGGCCCTTCACCTTGATCGGCTTCTCGCGAGATGGCCGGCGCCTCCCCAGGTCCAGGGGGCATTGTGGGCGGCCGCGATCATCGGCGCGTGCGCACTTCCGATCACGGCGATGCGGGTGCAGCCGGCGCTCGATTTGCCGGACATGCTGTCGGAGCGGGATGCCGGCTATCTCAGGGCGCACCTCTCGCATGCCAGGGTCTTGAATCACTGGAATACGGGCGGCCTCTTGATCTTCCGAACGCAAGGGGAAGTGCCGGTGTTCGTGGATGGCCGCGCGGCGACGGCTTATCCGGATGAACTGCTGCGCGACTATTTCAAGCTGGTCAGGTGGAAAATCGATGAGTCGGACTGGGATGCAGTCCTCGAGAAATACCACATCGACGCCGTTTTATGGGTCAAAGGCCACGACGAGTTGAGGCGCTTTCTCGTCGAGAAGAGGCATTGGAAGGAAGACTATACGGGTGCCTACGAGAGCGTTTACGTCAGGCCGGATGCGACCCCGCAATCCGAGGGGCGGGACCAGCAGTCCCGAGGCTCGACCGGGAAGGGCTGAGCCGGACCGCGATCAGCGCCGGCCGCGCGGTGCTTCTGCCTTGGCCGGAGGCTCGGTCTGCGTGGCACAGGTCGCGGTGGCGAGCGAGGCCTGAGCCTGCGGCATCAGCCCCGGCTCGGCCGCAAGCGCCTTCATCACGATCAGGCCGGTCGAACTCGGGGAGTCGATGATCAGCCGGTCGGCCGCGGTGACCTCTTCATCCTCGGGCAGATCGTTGTGCTGCGCCTCGGTCATCAGGTCGAGTTCGATCACCTTCTTGCCGGCCGAGCGATCGTTGATCGCGTAATAGGCGATTTCGTTGCGGGTATAGAATGACACCGACGTATAGGCCTGGCTGACGGGTACGGTGAGCTTGATCGGCCCGCCGGACAGATCGTAACGGCAGATCGCGAGCGCGAAGGCCGGATCCATGAATGGCATCGGTGAGGTGCTGGGATCGGCGAGGGGAAGCTGGGTGACGGCGTTGAGCTTGGTCATCGGCGTCAGCCGCGAATAGGCGTCCTGCGTCGCGATCCGCGGCAGCGCCAGGACGCTGACGAGATGGACCACGAGGCCCAACACGATGCCGGCGACGATCGTGAACAGGAGCCGGATCATGAGCAGCCCACCGTCGTGACCTTGGGCATCGGCGCATCGCGCTGCGTGCGCGTCGCAACGCCCACCGGCGTATCGTAGAGGCGCAGCATCAGCGCGTAACGCTCGATGCCGCCGGTTGGCAGCCAGTTGCCGGCCCGCGAGCGCGAGGCGATGCGGATCTCGAACGAGCCGTCGGATTGCCGCACGATCTCCTGGCTGGTGAAGCCATAGCGCTGCAGTGAATTGGCGACGAGATGGCCCTTGCGATCGTAGAGCGTCAGTGTCCAGAACCGCGCGGGCGGCGTCACGCCGGAGACCACGACGTCGCAGCGGCCGTCGAGCGTTTTCTTCTTGTCGTCGGCTGTGGCGGTGAAGGCGACACCGTCGCCGGTGCCGATCGGCAACTCGCCGTTGCGCACGATGGTGGCGCGCGAATAGGGATCGACGTCAGCGGTGCCGGTGCGGGGACGCGCGGTCCAGGCGCCGATGGTCAGCGTGCCGATCTCGGTGCCGCGTGTCGTCGTCATCCAGGTCGCACCGACGCCGACGGCGGTTGCGAGCAGGAGCGCCGTCAATGTGATGAGGATCAGCCGCACGGGATACGATCAGTTCTTGCGCGGGGCGGATGAGTTGGCATTGTCCTCCGCCGCATAGTTCTGCGGAAAGGCGAGAGCGCTCGTCGACGATGCCGGCTTGGCCGGCGTCGTGTCGTCGGCGGCCGACTTGGTTGCGGTCTTGGCGGCATCGTCGAGCATCTTCTCGACGCGCACCAGGATGTCGGCACCGCGCTTGGTGAGCACCGGCGGCGGACCCGGCTTGGTCTCGAGCACCTTCGGCGCCGCGTTGGCCTGGGCCGCCATCGGCTGCGGCGGCAGCTTCTGGCCCATGCCGATGCCGGGAATTTCCCTGACTTCGACGCCCTGATGCGCCGTGACCATGATGTCGTGCCAGGTCTGCGCCGGCAGCGAGCCGCCGGTCATGCGGTTGGTCGGCGAATAGTCGTCATTGCCGTACCAGACCGCGCAGGTGAAGTTGCCGGTGTAGCCGACGAACCAGGCGTCGCGATAGGCGTTGGTGGTGCCGGTCTTGCCCGCGGTCGGAATGCCGTCGAGCGCGGCGCGGCGAGCCGTACCTTCGCTGACGACGTGACTCATCATGCCCGCCATGTCGGCGGCGACGGAGGCCGGAATCGCCTGCCGCGGCTTCGGGCCGTCGCGGTCCCAGCGCCAGACGAGGTCGCCTGCGCCGGTACGGACCTCGAGCACGGAGTGCGGTGTCACGGCCTTGCCCCGGTTGGGGAAGGTCGCGTAGGCGACCGCGTGCTCGAGCACGGTGACTTCGTCCGATCCGATCGGCAGCGACGGCGTGTCGGGGAGGGGCGCCTTGAGGCCGAAGCGGCGGGCGACCTCGACGATCTTTGCGCGGCCGATCTTGGCCGGGTTCGGCGCCTTCGGCTGCTCCTTCTGGCCGATCGCGATCGACAGCTTCACCGGCACGACGTTGATCGAGCGCGTGATCGCCTGCGTCAGCGTCACCGAGCCGGAGTAGGAATGGCCATAGTTCTGCGGGCACCAATTGCCGATGCAGACCGGGCCGTCGACCACGATCGAATTCGGCGTGAAGCCGTTCAGCAACGCGGTGGTGTAGACATAGGGCTTGAACGACGAGCCGGGCTGGCGGTAGGCGTCGGTCGCACGGTTGAATTGGCTCGCGCCATAATCGCGCCCGCCCACCATGGCCCGGATGCCGCCGTCGAGATCGGACACCACGGTTGCGGCCTGCGTCGCGTGATAGTCGCGGCCGAACTGGCGGAGCTGGTTCTCGATCGCGTCCTCGGCGGCCTTCTGCACGTTGGTGTCGATCGCGGTGCGGACCACGAAGACACGTTCCGTGTAGGACTTCGGGAAGGTGTCGACGAGCTTGCGCATCTCGTCGAAGGCATAGTCGAGATAGTAGTTGGGCGAGGCTTCGTCGCGGCGGTCGACCGCGAAGGCCGGATTGCGGCGGGCGCCAAAGACCTGACCCTCGGTCATGAATCCGGCATCGACGAGGTTGTCGAGCACGACGTTGGCGCGGGCGCGGGCCGCCGGCAGGTTGATGTGGGGCGCGTATTTGGTCGGGGCCTTGAACAGGCCGGCCAGCATCGCGGCTTCCGCCAGGGTCACGTCGCGCGCCGACTTGTTGAAGTAGAAATGCGCGGCGCCGTCGACGCCGAAGGTGCCGCCGCCCATATAGGCGCGGTCCAGGTAGAGCTTGAGGATCTCGTTCTTGGTCAGGCGCCATTCCAGCCAGACCGCGAGGAAGGCCTCGTTGATCTTGCGCTCGATGGTGCGCTCGTTGCTCAGGAACAGGTTCTTGGCGAGCTGCTGCGTGATCGAGGAGCCGCCCTGGCGGACGCCGCCGGCCTGGGCATTGGTGACGAGAGCACGGGCGGTGCCGGCGATGTCGATGCCGAAATGGTCGTAGAAGCGGCGGTCTTCGGTGGCGAGCGTCGCCTTGATCAGCACGTCCGGAAAATCTTCCAGCGGGATCGAGTCGTTGTGCTTGATGCCCCGGCTGCCGATCGGGTTGCCGTAGCGGTCGAGGAACGTGACGGCGAGATCAGACTTCTTCAGCCAGTCCTCGTCCGCGGTCTCGCGGAAGGCGGGGATGGCGAGCGTCAGCAGCAGCACCAGGCCGCCGAGGCCGAGGGTCGCAGCCTCGGACAACGGCTCGATGAACACCCAGCGCTTCCACCGCCCGACATAGAAGCGGTCCATGAAGGTCGAATAGCGCTCATAGAGCTCGCGGATGCCCTTGGCCGACGAGAACAGCGACGAGTCGATGCGCGCATCGAGGTCCAGAAAGAAATTCCGGACGCGGGTCTTCCAATCGGATGGTGTGTTCTCGGCCACCTAGAACCCTTGAGACTCGGTTCGAAAGCGTTCAAGCACCCTGCGGGGGCGGCATCGAGACGTCTTGCGGGAGTGTTGCGGCAAACCCAAGGCGCCCGTTTCGCATCCGAGGGGGACTCGCTGTTCTTCTAGCCGAGCGTGGCCTATAAACCAATGGCTGCGCTCGCGATTTTGAACAATAGGCCTAATTGACCCCGGTTTATGACAGGCCTCTCGGGAGCGTTGCTTGCAGCCCCCTGGCCGCGCGCCGTAGATGGCACGAGCCCTAGCTCTTTCGAATCCTGTTGAGACGCATGACCGCAGCTCCCAAACGACCTTCAGGCCAGGAGGGATTCTTCTGGAAAACCAAGACGTTGGAGGAAATGTCTGAGGGCGAATGGGAGAGCCTGTGCGATGGCTGCGGGCGCTGCTGCCTGAACAAGCTCGAGGACGAGGATACCGGCGAGATCTACTTCACCCATGTCGGCTGCAAGCTGCTCGATGCCGGAACCTGCGGTTGCAAGGACTATCCGAATCGCTCCGACAAGGTTCCGGATTGTGTGCGCCTGACACCGGCCAATGTCCGCACCCTGAACTGGCTGCCGCCGAGCTGCGGCTACAAGCTCGTCGCCGAGGGGCGCGATCTCTATTGGTGGCATCCCCTGGTGTCCGGCGATCCAAACACGGTGCATGAGGCCGGTGTCTCCGTTCGGGGGCGGGTCGAGGGCAGCGAGGAGGAGATCCCGGACGAGGATCTTGAGGATCACATCGTGCAATGGCCGGCGATGCTGCCGAAACGGGCACGCCTGAAGCGGCGTCCGAAGGACTGATCGATTGTCCGGCTCCGGCGCGGATCACGTCTTCGGGATGACCCCCGGGTGGGATACACCCATGCGCCGCGGCGCCTGCCCGAGAAGAAATTTACTGTCTACATTGGGGACATAGAACGAATCCCTCGCGGCGTTGCGCCGCAATACGACGTCGATACGCCCGAAATGAACAAGTTCGAACGGCAGAGCAGCCATACTGCCGACACTCAGACATTGCCCGACGACATCGCCGAGGAATTGTCCCTTCTTCCCAGCGAGGTCATCAGCGTCAGCGACGCTCCCCCGATCTCACCGCCCGCACCCCTGTCATCGGACGAAGTGCGGACCATCGTCATCAGCCTGATGCTGACGATGTTCCTGGCGGCGCTCGACCAGACCATCGTCGCCACCGCATTGCCGACCATCGGCCGCCAGTTCCAGGACGTCTCCAATCTGTCCTGGGTGATCACGGCCTATCTGCTCGCCTCGACCGCCGTTGCGCCGGTGTTCGGGACGCTGAGCGACATCTACGGCCGCAAGGCCATGATCATCCTCTCGCTGAGCCTGTTCATCGTGGGTTCGGTGCTGTGCGCCATTGCGCCGAACATGCCGATGCTGATCCTGGCGCGCGGCCTTCAGGGTCTCGGCGGCGGCGGCATCATGCCGGTGGTGCAGACCGTGATCTCCGACGTCGTGAGCCCACGCGAACGCGGCCAGTATCAAGCCTATTTCTCCAGCGTCTGGATGGTCGGCGGCATCCTCGGCCCCGTCATCGGCGGCGTCTTCGCCGAGCATCTGCACTGGTCGATGATCTTCTGGATCAATCTGCCGCTCGCGGCCGCGGCGCTCGCGCTGCTGCTGCCCAAGATGAGCAAGATCCCCGTGTTCCACCGCAAGCGCAAGGTCGACTGGCTCGGCGGCGTGCTGCTGATGGCGTCCGCGGTCGTCTTCATGCTGGTGCTGACCTGGGGCGGCACGCGCTATCCGTGGCTGTCGCCGACGGTTCTGGCGATGGTCGGTGGCGCTGTCGCGCTCGCCGTCACGTTCGTCTGGCATGCGCGGCGGGCCGATGAGCCGTTCCTGCCGCTGCCGCTGCTGAGGGGATCGGTCGCTCCGTTCGCGCTGACGGCCGGCGGCTGCGGCCTCGGTGCGATCACCGGCCTCACGGTCCAGCTCCCGCTTTATTACGAGTCGGTCTATCACCTCAGCGCCAGCGAGGCGGGACTTGCACTGATCCCGCTCGCCGCGGTTTCGACCTGCGGCGCGGCCATCGCCGGCCGCACCATGGCGCGCGCCAAGCATTACAAGCGTGTCGCGATCGTCGGCACCTCCTGGGCCGCGCTGTGCGCACTGGGGCTCACCGTCACGACATTGCCGCTGTGGGGCCTTCTCACGCTGATGGCCGCGTTCGCGCTCGGGCTGGGTACGACTTTCCCGGTCTGCGTGGTCTCGCTGCAGAATTCGGTTGCCCGTCCGCAGGTCGGGACCATCACCGGCGCGATGAATTTCTTCCGTTCGCTGATGTCGTCATTCACGGTCGCTGCGTTCGCCGCCATCCTGCTCATCGCGCTCGGCGCGGACATCCCGCTTGCCGGCGAGCATCACGCGGCCGGTGCGGTCACGCTTCCCGCGGAGGACATGCGTCATGCGTTCCGCTACGTGTTCGGTGCCGCGACGGCGCTGATGGCGACCGCATCGCTCTGCCTGATCGCGATGGAGGAGAAGCCGCTGGCCGGTCCTTCGGTGACCCAGCCGGTGGAGATGGCGGAGTAGGGCGCTTTTACCCACCGCGATCGGCGTAGGGATCGTCCTCGGCGCGGCCGGCACTCGTCTTCCGTGCTTTCGCCGCGAGCTGCTCCTTGAGCCGGGCGAGTGCTTCGGCAGACCAGTTCCTGACGTCGGTCACGGCCGCCCACGCATCCACGTAATGCTCGGGTGCGTAGACATGGCCGTAACCCATCGGCGTGCTGGTCGCGACCGCCATGTCGACGGCGATCTGAAGCATGGTGACGACCGGATACCACCGCAGCTCCGGCGAAACGTCCGGACCGCGCGGCGCCTCCATCCAGGCGGGACGTTGATAGGCATCCCGGTAATTGAAGAACGTGATCGCGTCGCTTGCGTATTGCAGATAGACGACCCGCATCGCGCCCCATGGCGCGCCGGCGGCCACCGTCGGTCCATTCTGATTCATGAACCGCACGAAACGGCCGTCGCGAAATTCCGGCAGCCACGCCGGGGAGCCCTGGTTGCGGTTGGCCGTGACCGAGCGCCAGATGCGGCTCTCGAAAGGCGGCCCGCTCCAGAGCGCGCCCGCGATCGGATCCCCGATCGTCTCGAACAACTCCGCGGATTTTTCCGAGTTCATCGCGCCGAGGCTGAGGCCATGCAGATACAGCTTCGGCCGCTTGTCCCTGGGAAGCGTGGTCCAGTATCCGTAGATTTCGGAGAATAGCGCGCGGGAGGCCTCTGCGCCGTATTCCGGTTGAAACAGCAGCGACAGCGGACTGTTGAGATAGGAATACTGCATCGCGACGCTGGCGACGTCGCCGTCATGGAGATGTTCGACCGCGTCCATGGCCGCGGGATCGATCCAGCCGGTCCCGGTCGGGGTGATGACGAGGAGGATCGCTCGGTCGAAGCCGTGCTGGCGCTTCAGCTCATCGAGCGCGAGCCGTGCGCGCGCCTGTGCGCTGTCGGCGCCGCGAAGGCCCACATAGACGCGCACCGGGTCCTGCGCGGGCCGCCCCGTGACGGCGCTGATCTCCGCCGCGCTCGCGCCCGAGACAGCGAATTCGCGGCCGGCACGCCCGAGCTCCGTCCACTTCACCAGCGACGCCGCGCTTCCCGTCTTTCCGGGCGCGGTCGGTTGCGGCCGCTCGGGCTCGAGCAGGGCGTCGAACTCGCGGAAGGATGAATCCAGCGCGCGAAACGCCGTGCTGATCAGGAGATCGTTGGCGATCGACCAGAACAGCAGCGCTGCCAGCAGTACGCCGACGACGTTTGCGACCTTGCGGGGCACGAGGCGTCTCGTGCGCGCGGCGACAAAGCGGGCGATGAGCACGAACAGCCGCGCGAGCACCAGCAGGACGACGAACGTGACCAGGGCGATGACGCAGACCTTGAGCGGATGCGCCGTTTCGACCGGGGCCATCTTCATGACGGCGCGGATCGAGTTCTGCCATTCGGCGGCCTGGCGCAGGAAGACGACGACGACCAGCAGGCAGACGACCGTGGCCAGCGCATTGGCGTTCGATCGCGCGCGCGCCGAAGGCTCGGGCAATTCGAGATAATGCCACAGCCAGCGCCAGAGGATGCCGGCGAGGTAGCCGATCGCGAAGCACGTGCCGGCCAGCGCACCCTGCGTCAGGTAGCTCCTCGGCACCAGCGTCGGCGTCAATGCGGCCGCGAAGAACAACGCGCCCAGGAAAATGCCGACGCCGGACAGCGACAGCATCTGCCGCCTGACGATCCACACCCACTGCTTGACGATGCCCACTGCCCACCTTGCCCCGGACTTACGTGCCCGGCCGCGAAACCTCGGTCTCCTTGCCGGTGATGAACTCCAGCAGCACCGGCACGCCCTCTTTCGTCTTCTCGATGCCGCGCTTGATGGCCGGGATGATGTCCTCCGGCTTGGTCACGCGCTCGCCGTGCCCGCCGAAGGCGCGCGCCATCGCGGCATAGTCGCCGGAAATGTCGGTCGAGCGATATTTCTCGGTCGAGACCGGCATCACCTTCAGTTCGATCGCCATCGAGAAATTGTTCAGCAGGATCGACATGATCGGGATGCGCTCGCGCACCGCCGTCTCGAAATCCATCCCGGTGAAGCCGATCGCCGCATCGCCCCAGACATTGATGCAGAGCTTGTCGGGTTTGGCAAGCTTGGCCCCCATGGCGAGGCCAAGGCCGTAGCCGAGCTGTGTCGTCTTGCCCCAGCCGAGATAGGAGAGGGGCTCGACCGCCTTCCAGAACGGCGAGAGCTGGTCGCGCGGGCTGCCGGCATCGTGCGTGATGATGGTGTTGTGGATGTCGACGGTGTGCTGGAGATCCCAGAGCACGCGGTAGGGGCTCAAGGGCGCATCATTGCTGGTGAGCTTCGGCATCCACTTCGCCAGCCATTCCTTGTGGGACGCCGCGATCTCCGCCGCGACCGCCGAGGCATCGCGGTCTGCCGTCACGGTCTTGCCGATCTCCTCCAGCAGCGCTTCGAGCACGAGACCGGCATCGCCGACGAGGCCGATCTTCGCCTCGACGTCCTTGTTGAGGTGGTTCGGATCGAGCGTTGAATGGATGATGGTCTTGCCCTTCGGCATCGCGATGCCGAAACTGGTTTCCGTGAACGAGCAGCCGATCCCGAAGATGACGTCGGCCTCGGCCAGGAATTTCGGGACGGCGCGGGGCACCGCGAGGCCGCCGGAGCCGAGCGACAGCGGATGCGTTTCCGGGAACGACGATTTGCCCCCGAGGCTGGTGGTGACGGGAATGGCGAGCCGCTCGGCGAGCCGTTTCAATTGCGGCCAGGCCTGCGCGTAATGCACGCCCTGGCCGGCATAGATCACCGGGCGCCTGGCGCTGACGAGCAGGTGGGCGGCTTGCTTCACATGCACGGGGTCGGCGCCGTAGCGCGTCCGCAGCACCGGCGTGTAGTTCAGCGGCTCCGGCACTTCCTCGTTCCACATGTCGGAGGGAATCTCTACGATCACGGGACCGCCGCGGCCGTTCTTGAGTTTCGTGAAGGCGCGGCGGAAGATGTTGGCGACTTCAGTCGCCAGGATGATCGGCTCGGACGATTTGGCGAACGGCTTCATCGCCTCGCTGGAATTGAAGTTCGGCTCGATATGCGACAGCCGCCGCTGATAGCCCATCGGCAGCACCAGCACGGGGACGGATTCGCCGAAGCACTGCGCGACGCCGCCCATCGCGTTCTCGGCGCCGGGGCCATGCTGCATGCAGAACGCACCGATCGTGCGCCCCGACGTCACGCGCGAGATCGCATCCGCCATGTGCAGTCCGACGCGCTCCTGCCGCACCATCACCGGGCGGATGTCGGCCTTCGCCGCGTGCTCGATCAGGTGGTTGACGGGATAGCCGCAGAGGATCTCGATCCCCTCGCGCTTCATGATTTCCGCGATCGCGGTGCCGAGCTTCATGACATCTCTCTCCCAGGGCGGGCCGGTTGAGCCGGCCGATTGCGGAGAGAGGATCAGGAATTTGGTTGAACGTAAAGCGCGGCCGCCGCGCGTCGCGGGAAGCCAGCCATGCACGCTGGATTCCCTGGGGCGCTTGGGCGGCGCCGCGGTCTATCCCACGAGAACCAGCGCAAGCAGTCCCGATCCGAGCAGGGCAACCCCCGCGACCGTCACTGCGAGAAAGGCCAGCGATGTAAATTCTTCACGCATGAACATGACCCAATGATCACCAGGCCCCGATCGTCACGAGGGTGGCGATGCTCAATGCCGAGTAGCAGAGGATGACTGCCGGAACGATGAAAGGCTGAAGCGAACGCATGGTGCGTCTCCCAATCGGAACACCGCAACCCTAGCGCGTCGATGTTTTGTCCTGACTTCGCGGTCGCCCGAAAGCGGCTTCGATCCTGGGGTAATGGTTTCGTCCGGCGTGATCGACGAAGTCTCTTCACGGGTCCGCGATCGGGCGCCGATGTCGGGAATTTCGGGAAGGCTAAGGCGCCCCGACGTGGTTGCGGGTGGATCAGCCGTGCGGAGGATGACGATCTTTCGGGCCGCGGTGCGCGCAATGCTTCGCGCGAGCACGATCGCAAACGTCCCGGGCGCCGATTGGAGCGTATCTAAGTTGATGATCTTGCGGCGGTATTGGTCTCGCCTGTAAGAATGGCGAGGCAGTCATCGTATCCGGACTTCTTGCGTGCCGCATCATTTCAACATGGAGACGATCAACTCGCACCAGCCGACGGGGCTGAGGCGCTGTTGCCATGTTGGTCGCTCCGCCCGTGCCGCTTGGCGGCAAATGACGTCCCTGCGAGCGACCAGATGATCGACATCGCGGCGCTCTTTCGCCTGCATCAGGGCGAGGTCCAGGGTTACCTGCGCAAGCGGGGCATTTCGCCTGAGCTCGCAGCGGATCTGACTCAGGAAGCGTTCCTGCGTCTTCTCAGTTCGCCGCCCGATGCCAGCGTCAAGAACGCAGCCGCCTATCTCTTCCGGACAGCCGCCAACCTGTCGACGGACTGGCGCCGCCGGCAGCGATTTCTGCCGATGGCGGTGGACCAGGAGGCCGCGCTTGCCGCGGCCGTCGACGATCTGCCGTCAGCGGAACGCCAGGTCATCTCTCGCCAGGAGCTGGCGATCGTGCAGGCTGCGCTGAATGAGATACCAGCGGCGGTCCGGTTCGTGTTCTTCGCCCGACTGGACGGCATGACCTTCGCCGAGATCGGCAAGAGGCTCGGGATCTCCCCCAACACGGCGTTCAGCCAGATGAACCGCGTGATGATCCTGCTCAGGACCAGTCTCGACTACGCGCGACAATAAATTTTCGATGGATTCAAAAAATCCGCCTCGCTATTCGTCTTGGGCTTAGGACAGACGAGGCGTATGCACATATGGACGACCAGAAACCGAGCTGGTTCGACCCGCGTCTGGAGGATCGTGCCGATCCGCCCACGCGGGAGGCCGTGGTCTGGTTCAATCTGCTGCGCAGCGAGCGGGTGTCCGAACGAGACAGAGTGGCTTTTCGTGCCTGGCTTCGGCGCGACGCGGCCCATCCGGTCGCGTTTCAGGAGGTCGAGAGCCTCTGGAGCGGGTTGTCCGATCTGCCGGAGGTGCGCCGGCGTCGTCGCGGCATCACGCGGCGCAGGTTCGGGAAGGGGGCGATGTCGGTGGCGCTCGCCGCGACGGCATTGTGGGCCTATCGTTACGCGATGGTCGACTACCGTACCGGCACGGGAGAGCGGCGTACCGTGACGCTGGCTGACGGAAGCCGGGTCGAACTGTCGACGCGGACGGCCTTGTCCGCGAGCCTCGACGGTCCGGAACGCCGTGTCACCTTGCATTATGGCGAGGCCTATTTCGAGGTGGCCCCGAAAGCCGGGCGAGCGTTCGTCGTCGAAGCTCCGCGGGGCCGCATCACGGCATTGGGCACGGCGTTCGCGGTCGGAGAGGATGGCGACAGATCGGTCGTGACCGTGACGGAGCACGCCGTACGCGTCAACGCCGGCGAGCAGGCGTTGCGTGTCGAAGCCGGCATGCAGACGGTTTTCGACGCGGAGAAAATCAGTGCGCCGGTCGCTGCGGACGCATCCGAACTCCTGGCCTGGCGGGAAGGGCGTCTCGTCTTCGTCAATGCGCCGCTCGAGAAGGTCGTTCGCGTGCTGAACCGCTGGCAGATCGGCCGTGTCGTCATCATGAACCGGTCTCTTGCCCAGCAGCCGGTGACGCTGATCGCGGGTCTCGACGATGTCGACGGTGCTCTGCTTCAGCTTCAGGACGCGCTGCCGCTCTCGCTGACACGCGTGACGCCGCTACTTACGATTCTCACCGCCCGATCGTGAGCACGACAGAAACAATTTATTAACAAGCGGCAAGAATCCCGATCCCCCGTTCGTCATTGAGTTGAAGCGCTTTCCGGCGCGATCTGACGGAGTGGAATGATGGGTGGGGTTCGGTGGCGAGCGGTCTTGGCGCAGCCTTGTATGCGAGCGGCGCTGTTGGGGACTGCGGCATTGAGTCCCATGTTCCTGTCAGGCACATCGGCGCTGGCGCAGGCGCCGCAGGATGGCGTTCAGCGCAATCAGAAGACGGTCGCATTCTCGATTCCGCCGCAGCCGCTTGCGAGCGCCATCGTCGCGTTCTCGCGGGCGACGGGCCTCAATGTCGCGTCGGGCGGCATCATCGCGTCGAGCGAGCGTTCGCAGGGCGCGAGCGGCAATTTGACCGCCGCGGAGGGACTTCGTCGTCTCCTCTCGGGCACGAGCTATTCCTATCGCTTCACCGGACCTTCGTCGGTCACGCTCACCAGCGCGGCTTCGGCTGCGACGGGCGCGACGCAGGTTGAGGGAGCGATCCATCTCGACACGGTCCACGTCTCCGGTGGCGGCGTCCCGGCGGCGGACGCTCCCTATTCGACGCCGGCGCCGGTCGCGCACATCTCGCAGGAAACCATCGATCGGTTCCGCGGTTCGAGCCCGGCCGACATCTTTCGCGGTACGCCGGGCGTGATGTCGGGCGAAGCGCGCAATGGCGCCGGATCGATCGACGTCAACGTCCGCGGCATGCAAGGCATGGGGCGCGTTGCCGTCACGATCGACGGTGCCGAGAACGGCGTGCAGGTCTATCAGGGCTATCAGGGCATCTCGAACCGCACGTTCGTCGATCCCGACCTGCTGGCCGGCGTCGACATCCGCAAGGGGTCCGACGCGAGCTCGCGCGGCATTGCCGGCACGGTGTCGATGCGCACGCTCAGTGCCGCCGACGTCGTCAAGCCCGGAGAGACCTGGGGCGTGTGGGTCAAGAGCGGCTTCGGCACGAATACGACGACGCCGCGGCCCGGCGATCGTGGCGGCTACACCTGGCCGAAGCCCTATGTGAGCGATCCTCAACCCTATCCGGTGCCGACGGCCTCGGAATCCGGTCTCGACCGCCCGGGCTTCCTCACGCCGACCAGCGGTTCATTCAGCACCGTGGCGGCGGTGAAGGAGGCCAATTACGATCTGCTCTGGGGCTATGCGTTCCGCAAGCAGGGCAACTATTTCGCGGGCAAGAACGGACCCGGCGCAAGCGTGATCGACACCGGGCCGCAGCCGCTCTGTTACCCCAGCGGCTTCTGCTACTATCCGCCGAGCCCGATCTCCTATGCCCACGTGTATCAGAACGGAGGTCTTTCCAGCTATCGCGCCGGCGAGCAGGTTCTGAACACCCAGCTCCAGACGGAGTCCTATCTCGCCAAGGCCACCGTTCGCGACGACAACGGGCAAAGTCTCCAGATCGGATACAACGGCTATCGCAGCACGTCGGGCGACATGCTCGCCTCGCTGTTCGGAAGCCCGCTCAGCCAATCCCAGCAGCAATGGCAGGAGAATTCGACCAAGGTCGATACCGGAACGGCGCGCTATCGGTGGAAGCCCGATGACAATGCGCTTGTCGATCTCAGGGCGAATTTCTGGTTCACGAGCCTCACCCAGCGCACGCCGCCGCGCGTCAGTCTCGGTTTCGGCAGGCCGGAGACTTACGGTCTTCCCTATAATTACCTTCCCGGCAACGACAGCGTCATGTGGGGAGGCGACGTCAGCAACAAGTCGCACTTCGCGTTCGAGCGGTTCGGTTCGCTCGACTTCGACTACGGCATCTCCTACATCAACGAAGCGACCAAGCCGCTTCCGTTCTCCGACGAACTGAACCTGGGGATTCCGAGCCGGAACGGCACGAGGGAAGAAACCGGCGGCTTCGGCAAGGTCGCCTACAAGCCGGTGGACTGGCTGACACTGAACACCGGCTTGCGCTACTCGCAATATTCGTCCCTCGACCGAAGCAGTGTCGCCAACGATCTGCAGCGGAACTCGAAGCCGTCGCGGTCGAGCGACGGATACAGTCCTTCGGCGGGCGTCGTGATCGAGCCGGTCAAGGGGGCGCAATTCTACGCGAACTATTCCAGCGCGTTGCGCATGCCGACGCTGTTCGAGTCGGTTGCGGCCTACACACTCAACATCAATACCAACCTTCGTCCCGAGCGGTCCAACAATTGGGAAGCCGGCTTCAACTTCGTCCGTGACGACGTGTTCGCGTCGAAGGACAAGGCCATGCTGAAGTTCGGCTACTTCAATTGGGACGTGAAGGACTATGTCGCCCGCCAGTACACGGTCGTCAGCTACCTCGCATCCGGCACGCCGATCTCCGGGCTGAAGATCTACAACATCGATCGCGCGCGGTTCGAAGGCCTCGAATTGTCGAGCCGCTACGAAATCGGAGGTTTCTCGGCGGAGCTGGCCGCGAACTATTATCTCAACGTGGAGTTCTGCCCGACCGCGAGCACCTGTTCGAACAAGACGCTGTCGTCGGACTACGCGACCAACCAGGTCCCGCCGCAGTACTCGGCAAATCTCACCGTGTCGCAGAAGCTGCTCGACGACGATCTCACGGTGGGCGGCCGCGTGAGCTATACGGGTCCGCGTTCCGTGGGCCATGAGCCGGTGGTGTATGGCGCGGCCGGGATCATCACCCCGATCGACTGGCAGCCGTACTGGATGCTGGATCTCTTCGCCGAATACAAACTGTCGAAGGACATCACGTTGTGGGCAACCGTCGAGAACGTGACCGATCAGTATTACGTCGATCCGCTCAGCCTCGTGCAGCAGCCCGGCCCCGGACGAACCGCGCGCCTCGGTTTCACCGGAAAGTTCGGCGGCAACGAGCCGGTTTCATATGCCTCGTTCACGGGCCTGTTCAGTCCGTCGCAAGGCATCGGCAACTGGACCGGATTCCACGCTGGCTTCAATTCGGCTTACAATTTCGCCGAGCTCAGGGGCGGGTCCACCGCGCTTGACGGATCGATCACGCGCTATTCCGCGACGGAGGCACCGAACCAGAACATCAAGGCGGTCTCCTTTGGTGTTCAGGCGGGATACGACTATCAATTCAGAAATCGTATCGTGGCGGGCATTGCGGCCGACTTCGCCAAGTCGGAGATATCCGGTTCTCAGGTGACGTTCGCCAACGAAGGCAGCACCGACAACAACAGCTCCAACCTGTTCTACGACCGGGCGTTCGAGGCCGTGCAGAAGAGCAGCATCGACTGGATCGCGACCGTCCGCGGCCGCCTGGGTTACGCGTTCAACGACCGGCTCATGCTCTATGTGACCGGCGGCGCCGCGTTCATGCGTCAGAACGAAGAGCGGACGCAATACGTTGCCACCAGGTCGATCCCAGGCTGTTGCTCGGCGGTGGATTCCTCCCTCGTGGCATTCACGGAGAATGCGGCCCTGACGCGTACGGGCTACGTGCTGGGCGGCGGCGGCGAGTTTTCGCTCAACAAGTCGTGGTCGGTGACCGGCGAATATCTGCTCGCCCGTTTCGATGAAGCCAAGTTCAGTTTCCCGCAAGCCAGAGCCGGCGTCATGGTCGCGAACAGCTTCGGCAATCCCGTGACGTCGACTGTGGTCAGCGGCCGCCAGCTGCTGAGCAAGGTCGATATTCCGATGCTCAGGGTCGGGTTGAATTACCGCTTCTAGTCTGGCGAAAGGGCCACGAATGACGATCATCGAACTTGACTCAACGCGGGAACGGAGCCGTGCGAGGCGGCTCCGCGCCGCAACGAACGAACGGCACGATCGTCTGGATCATTCGATCATGGATGCATCGCCGTTCGCCGACCGGGAGCGTTACGGCCGGTTCGTGACGGTGCAGTATCGGTTTCATCGCGAGGTCGACGCGCTCTATGCCGATCCGGCGCTGGAACACCTGCTGCCCGATCTCGGTGGCCGCCGGCGGCTGCGCCTGATCGAACAGGATCTCTCCGATCTCGGCATCGATGTGCCGGCCGCGCAGGATCCGCCGGCTTTCGTCGCCGGCCGCAAGCTCGACCTGCCGGCGGCGCTCGGCTGGCTCTATGTCGCGGAAGGATCGAATCTCGGGGCGGCGTTTCTGCTGAAGGAAGCCGCGAAGCTCGGCTTGTCCGAGGGCTTCGGCGCTCGCCATCTCGCCGCTGCACCCGAAGGCCGCGGATTGCAATGGAAGACGTTTACGGCAGCGCTCGACGCCGTGCCCTTGGCCGATGCAGAGGAGGATCTCGCGATCGCCGGTGCCAACGCGGCCTTTGCGCGGGTTCAGGCCCTGATTCGTGACGTCCTTGTGGCGTGAGCGGCGGCGCTGCGATCGAGGAGAGGGGATAGGACGATGATGTTCATGAAGAAGGTCCTGGCAGCAGCGAGTGTCGCGCTTCTCCTGATCGTGACGCAGGGTATGCCTTCTGTGCTGGCGCAAGCGGTATCGCCACCTGGAACGGGCACGGGCACGAGCCCGGCTGAAGGAGAGGCTGTCCCCGCCGACGTCTCCAACGCGTCGCAATCGCCGTCGCCCGCGGCGACGTCGGTTCCGGCGGCTTTGCCGCCACGGGATGCCAAGACGAAATCCCGCACAGACCTGCCTCACAACCTGTCGCCGTGGGGAATGTTCTTGTCCGCCGACTGGGTGGTCAAGATCGTGATGGTGGGTCTGGTGTTAGCCTCGCTGATGACCTGGACCGTCTGGGTGGCCAAGGCGGTCGAACTGGCTCGCGCGAAACGCCGCCTGCGCCAGGGTATCGTCAAGATCCTGTCTGCGGCGACGCTGGTCGAGGCAACCGAATTGCTTGCGAACGACCGCGGCACGGCGACGGTTCTGGTGCGCGAGGCGGCGGATGAGGTTCGGATCTCGGTTCGGGCCTTCGATCACACGGACGGCAGTGGCGTGAACGAGCGCGTGACGTCACGGTTGTCGCGCGTTGAGGCCGAAGCCGGTCAGCGGATGGCGATGGGAACCGGCATCCTGGCGACGATCGGCGCGACCGCGCCCTTCGTCGGCCTGTTCGGCACCGTGTGGGGCATCATGAACTCCTTCATCGGCATTTCGCAGACGCAGACCACCAATCTCGCGGTGGTGGCGCCCGGCATCGCCGAGGCGCTGCTCGCGACCGCGTTCGGGCTCGTCGCCGCCATCCCGGCCGTCATCATCTACAACGTGTTCGCGCGGGCGATCACCGGCTATCGACGGCTTCTCGGGGATGCTTCGGCCGGCATCGAGCGTCTGGTCAGTCGCGATCTCGACATGCGGCGGAGTGTTTCCGTCGCATCGTCGGCGCGTCTTGCCGCGGAGTGAGCAGATGGCCGGAAGCCTCAAGGCCGGCTCGGCGGGCGAGGACCTCGCTGACAACCACGAGATCAACGTCACGCCGTTCATCGACGTCATGCTCGTGCTTCTGATCATCTTCATGGTCGCGGCGCCGTTGTCGACGGTCGATGTCGCCGTCGATCTGCCGACGTCGAACAGCCAGCCGCAGCCGCGCCCCAGCGAGCCGGTCTTCCTGACGGTCAAGAGCGACCTGACGCTCGCGCTCGGCAACGATCCTCTCGCGCGGGAAGCGCTCAAGTCCGCGCTGGATGGAAAGACCAACGGCGATACCGAGGAGCGGATATTCCTGCGCGCCGATCAGGCCGTGAGCTACGGCGAGGTGATGGTTGTGATGAATCTGTTGCGCGAGGCCGGCTATCTCAAGATCGCGCTCGTCGGCCTCGAACCGGTCGCGGCCTCCGCCCAGCCGGCAGCGAATCCGGTGCAGTAACGGCATGCGGTTCGAACCCGTGGCAGTTCTCCGGCCGGTCCATCACAGGGATGGACAAGCGGTTTCCCGGCAGCTGGTGCATTGGGCGCTCGCGGGGCTCTGCGTCGTCGTCGTCCATGGTGCCATCGCTTACACGGCGTTGACTTGGTCCGGCGATGAGGTCGCGCCGAGCGAGCTGCCGGCCGCCGTCATGATCGAACTCTCGCCTGTGCCGGTGGCGCCGGAAACACCGCCTCAGGATGTCGCGCTCGGTCCGCAGATGGAGATGTCGCAGGTGACGACTCCATCGGAGCAGGAAGACAAGCCGGTCGAGCAGGAGAAGCCCGAAGTCGAGGTGATGCCCGAAACCAAGGTTGAAATTCCGCCACTGCCCGAGAAGGAAAAATCCGAGGTGACGCTTGCCCCGCCGACGCCTGCCCCGCAGGAGTCGCAGGACAAGCCGAAGGAGAAGCCGCGCAAGCCCGACAAGCCGAAGGACGCGCGGAAGAAGCCAAGCCAGCGCTCGGCACGAAGCGCACCGGCGACGGCCGCGCCACAGGCCCTCGACGTTCAGCATGCGCCGACGAACGCCGCGGCCATGGCGGGAATGTCGTCGTCCTCGTCACCCGCGACCTGGCGCAGCACGATCATGGCGTTGTTGAACCGGCACAAGCGGGTGCCGTCTGGCGGTGGCCGCGGAACGTCGACGGTTGCATTCGTGATCGACCGTTCGGGAAGGGTACTCTCCGCGCGCCTCGCGCGCTCGTCCGGTTATGCGGCCCTCGACGAGGAGGCCGTCGCGCTGGCACGTCGGATCAGCCCGCTGCCTGCACCGCCCGCGAATGTCGGAGGCGGGAGCAGCATCCTGCTCGATGTGCCGGTCAGTTTCGGAGAATGATGCTGCAGAAGAGAGCGCACGCGACATCGCGCGGCGAGACTTGCGAGCGTGAATGTGCAGATTGAAATGTGAAGTGAGGACGACGGGAGGCCCGCCAATACCGACGCAGCATGCCCCGGCGGGGCGGCCGGGGGATTATCCTGAATCATCCGGAGAGGGATGTCGGACCGCCGGAGGCGATCGTTACTTCATCGCCGAGCTGATCGAGTTGAACTTGTTGCTGAGGAGCACGCTCCCCGTGTTGTTCACGACCGTCACGATCGCGAGCGCAATGCCGGCGGCGATCAGGCCGTACTCGATAGCGGTGGCGCCATTTTCATCGGCAAGGAAAGACTTGAGCAAATTCATCGCCAACTCCTATTCATCCGGGCAGCGTAGACTCGCGCCGTTTTCGGAAGTGTAAATTGATCCACTAACTTTTTCGCTCGCGTCAAAATGGCAGGCGATGCAGTTTTCGTCTGCTGCGCTATATGTTGGCATCCATTAACTTAAGGTTTCCTGACCCAATTCAGGTGGATTCGACGCATCCGGTGCGTGGCAGTATCTTGCCTCAGGAGGTGATCGAACGGCTCGATGCGCCCTCGCGATGACGCTTCAGGGCCTCCGTGAGGCGACCGACCAGATAGCCCATCACGCGCGGGCGCGGCCGCGCGGTCGTGTCGGCGGTCCGCTTGTCGTCGGCTGCGTCATTCACGATGCCGATGTAGTTTTTTCTGACTTTTTGCTGCGGCACGGGTACGGCAACCTTGGCTCAATCGATGGCGCGACCATGGTGCGGGTAGGGGGAATCGAGTGTTAATTTTACCTCCCGTAAGAATACCCGGTGCGGCACGATGGATCAGCCATGCTGCAATTCGGAGCGTGGCTTAACGTCTTGTTGAGGCTGTTCGTCAACGTGCCGGCAAGGATAGTGACAAAGGACGTGGGGGATCACTCGTGCCGGCGGTCCGCGTTCAACGCGCGCAACATCGCGATGCGGGCGAACAGCAGCCAGCCGCCGCCGGTCTCTGCCGCATTGATCAGGGTTTCGATGGCGGTCTGCCAGCGCGGTTCGCGCTGTGCGGCTTCGGGCAGTTGCATGATGTAGTCGGCCGCCTGCTGCAGCGTGAGCAGTTTGCGGCCGTTGCGCAGGGCGATGGGATCGTCGAACGCTGCCGACCAGGGCATGTCAGGCCGGCCGCTCCCTCGATGAGCTCACGACGCGTCTTGCTCCGGAGCCGCCGCTATCCGGCCTTCTTGGCGCGGGCAGGGGCACGCACCGGCTTGTCGGCCTTCCTGGGGGCCGCCTGTTTGCCCGCAGCTTCCTTGCCGCCCTTCCCGGCGATGGGCAGCAGCATCTCGCGCTGGCCCTCGATGCGCTTCTTGGGCTTCTTGCCCTTGGCGGTCTCTCTGGCGGGCTCCTTGGCCGCTTTCGCGACGGGCGCCGCATCCTTCTCGCTTGCGAGGCTCTTCTTCAACGCATCCATCAGGTTGATGACGTTGCCGCCGGCCTTCGGCGTCGCCCTGGCCGCGATGGGCGCACCGCTGCGCTTCTTGTTGATGAGATCGATCAGGGCGGTCTCGTAGTGATCCTCGAACAGTTCGGGCTCGAACGCGCCGGACTTCTTCTCGACGATGTGCTTGGCGAGGTCGAGCATGTCCTTGGTGAGCTTCACGTCCTGGATGTCGTCGAAATAGTCCTTCTCGCTGCGCACTTCGTACGGATAGCGCAGCAGGGTCCCCATCAGGCCGCTCTCGAGCGGCTCGAGCGCGATGATGTGCTCGCGGTTGGTCAGCACCACGCGGCCGATCGCGACCTTGTTCATGCTGCGGATGGTTTCGCGGATCACCGCATAGGCATCATGCCCGACCTTGCCGTCCGGCACGAGGTAGTAGGGGCGGATCAGATAGCGGTTGTCGATGTCGGTCTTCGGCACGAATTCGTCGATCTCGATCGTGTGCGTCGAGTCGAGCGCGATGTCGTCGAGCTCGTCCTTGCTGATCTCGATATAGGTGTCGGTGTCGACCTTGTAGCCCTTGACGATGTCGTCGGAGGTCACCTCGTCCCCGGTCTCGGCGTCGACCTTGAGGTACTTGATCCGGTGGCCGGTCCTGCGGTTGATCTGGTTGAACGAGACCTTCTCCGTATCCGAAGTGGCCGGATACAGCGCGACCGGACAGGTCACGAGCGACAGACGCAGAAAACCCTTCCAATTGGCGCGGGGGGCCATGGGCTACTCCAAACGCAACGGGCACAGCTGATGAGGATACCACCGGGGCACTGCGAATCATAGCAAGCGCGGCAGCGGAATCTGGCAACTGCGTTAACCGCCGCCCGGACGCTCGCCGTTCCCACCCGTGTTCGGAACATCGTCCGTAATCGGGCGTTGGCTCGTGACAGAAGGCCGCGAGGAGGTCGCGGCGATTGGGCGCGACAGCCAGAGATTGAGGTCACCATGGCAATTACGCGAGAGCATCGTCAGATCGTTGAAACGCCGACCGAAGCACGTCAGGGCGAACTCGGGCCCTCGGTGGCGGCTCTGCTCGCCATCTCGACCGGGCTTGCGATCCTGATCCTCGCCGTCATCTGGTTCGTGTTTTTCCGGACCTGACGGCAGACCGGCCGGGTATTCGGACCTTCCGACTCGCCGCGCAAAGCGGCACATTGTGCCCGTCATGCGGCCGGCTCGTCCGGCCGCCTGGCGGGCACAGTTGCGCTGGGCGGGTGGATATGACCAAAAAGTAACGTCCGGCGGTTCCCCGCGTTCATATTCAGTTCACGCCGGAATTGATCATCTCTGGCGGTCGATTGTGCAGTCTATCTTTGGAGAGAAGCGTGCGCCTGCTCGTTGTTGAGGACGACCCCGATCTCAATCGCCAGCTCACCAAGGCGCTGACCGATGCGGGCTATGTCGTCGATCGCGCCTTCGACGGCGAAGAGGGACACTATCTCGGCGACAACGAGCCCTACGATGCCGTGGTGCTCGACATCGGCCTGCCGAAGAAGGACGGCATCTCCGTCCTTGAGGCCTGGCGCCGCAACGGCCGCACCATGCCGGTCCTGATCCTGACCGCGCGCGACCGCTGGAGCGACAAGGTGCAGGGCTTCGATGCCGGCGCCGACGATTACGTCGCCAAGCCGTTTCACCTGGAAGAGGTGCTGGCACGCATCCGCGCCCTGCTGCGCCGCTCGACCGGCCATGCCCAGAGCGAGCTGAGCTGCGGCCCGGTCACGCTCGACACCAGGACCGGCCGGGTCAGCGTCTCCGGCAATCCCGTGAAGATGACCTCGCACGAATATCGGCTTCTGGCCTACCTCATGCACCATTCCGGGCGGGTGGTGTCGCGCACCGAACTGGTCGAGCATCTCTACGATCAGGACTTCGACCGCGACTCCAACACCATCGAGGTGTTCGTCGGCCGCATCCGCAAGAAGCTGGATGTCGACATCATTCAGACGGTGCGCGGCCTGGGTTATCTCCTGACCCCGCCGGCCGCGCCCGGCGCCTGACGCGTCCGTCCCCAACTTGACACCTCCCGGGCTTGACGGGCGGCCCGGCAAGGGGCCTTGGTCGGGTCATGATCTCAGACGACCTGACATCCTGCGCCCCACGGGATCGTTCCGATGGCCGCTAGCTCGCTTGCCAACCGCCTGTTCCTGTCGGCGACGGCATGGCTCGTGGTGATTCTGGCGATCACCGGCGTCGTGTTGTCCTCGGTCTACAAGAACGCGACCGAGCGCGCGTTCGACCGCCGCCTCAATCTCTATCTGCGCACCCTGATCGCGGAGGTCGCGACCCCGGACGAGCCGCCGGACCGTCAGTTCCAGTCGCTCGGCGAGCCGCTGTTCGAGCTGCCGCTGTCCGGCTGGTATTGGCAGATCACCCGCACCGACACCGAAAAGCCGGAGGTGCGCTCCTCGCGCTCGCTCTGGGACAAGAAGCTGCCGAAGCTGGAGGAGCAGGGCACAGAGCTCACCGCCGCCGGCATCCGGCTCGCTTATGTCGACGGACCCGAGGGGCAGAATCTGCGGATGGTGGAACGTCCGGTCGATCTCGGCGCCGACGGCAAATATCTCGTCAGCGTCGCCGGCGATGCCACCGAGATCTTCGACGAGACGCGAAGCTTCGACTATTATCTCGGCGGCACCTTCACCGCGCTCGGCATCGTGCTGCTGCTGACCACGGTGTTCCAGGTCCGCTTCGGTCTGGCTCCGTTGAAGCGCATCTCGGAGTCCATCGCCGCCATCCGTTCGGGACGGGCCGAGCGGCTCGAAGGCGAATTCCCGGTCGAGATCGCGCCGCTGGCGCGCGAGACCAATGCCCTGATCGATGCCAATCGCGAGATCGTCGAGCGTGCCCGCACGCATGTCGGCAATCTCGCGCATGCGATCAAGACGCCGCTCTCGGTCATCGTGAACGAGGCGGGCGCACACGCCGCCGATCCGTTCGCCGCCAAGGTCATGGAGCAGGCCGACGTGATGCGCGATCAGGTCGCCCATCATCTGGAACGCGCGCGCATCGCGGCCAGGGTCTCGGTCGTGGCGACCGTGACCGAAGTCGCGCCCGCGATCGAAGCATTGCGACGGACCATGGAGAAGATCCATCGCGACCGCGGCATCGTGGTCGAGGCCAAGGCCGCGCCGTCCGCCAGATTTCGTGGCGAGCGGCAGGACCTGGAGGAGATGGTCGGCAACCTCGTCGACAATGCCTGCAAATGGGCGGCCTCGCGCGTCTTCATCGAGGTCCTGGTGGAGACGCCGGACCAGCCCGGCGCCGGCCCACGCTTGCGGATCATCGTCGACGACGACGGACGCGGCCTGTCGGAGGCCGAGCGCGCCCAGGTCTCGCGGCGCGGCCAGCGGCTCGACGAGTCCAAGCCCGGATCGGGGCTCGGGCTGTCCATCGTGGTCGATCTCGCCTCGCTCTATGGCGGCAGCCTCTCGCTCGGGAGCGCGCCGATCGGGGGCCTGCGGGCCGAACTGCTTCTCCCGGGAATCTAGTGCCTTGATTTGGCACGGGTTCCAGGACCGGTCGTGCCCGATCCGCAGGTGAGTGGCGGTATTCGAAGCAACTTCCTCAACGGCTTCTTAAGGCTGGCGCTCCTATGATCGCGCCCGGACGCATCCCACGTCCGCCATTTTACCGTGCATTATCCGGGCGCATGAGCCAGACATCGATCGAGCGGCTGAGAGAATATCTCGCGCAGCTCCCGCCGCAGTCGCAGGCGCTGCTGATGCGGGAGTTCGAGCGTGCGCTGGAGCGCGGCCAGGACACGGCGGTGGCAACCCTCGTGCTCGAGCAGTTGCGCAAGATCGTCCGCAAGACCGAGGTCGAGGAGGCCGCGCCGCCGCGTACCGACGATTTGTCGCGGCTGTTGTTCCAGGTTCTGGAACCTTTCCTGGTCGAACCCGGCGTTCCGATCCGGGTCGGACAGATCCGCCGTTCTTCGCTGCACCCGATCTGGCAATGGCTCGGCCGCGACGGCGCCCCCGACAAGGTGAACGAATTCGAGACCGCGCTGTCGCGCATGCCGGGCGACAATGCGGGGCAGGTCGAAGCTCTGGCGCAGAAGCTTCAGGCCGTGGCGGCCGATGCCATCTTTGAACTGATCGGGCCGGGCGGCGGCGACAAGTCGCGCGCGCTCGCCCGCGTCGGTCCGCCCAACGTCATCGAGGATCTCTACTCGATCGGAGCCGTGCTCCAGGTTCGCGAGGCCCTCGCGACCCTGAACGAAAAGCTGCCGCGGTTCCTGCGCGCCTTCGGCGAATCGCAGATCGCATCGGTCACGGCCGCGCTCAATATCCCCGCGCTCCAGGCTCCGCAGGTGTTGCCGCTTGCGCTGTCGATGGTGGTGCAACGGATGACGGCACCGTGGCAGATCATCCGTCTCGCCATCAAGATCGCCGCGTCCGACGACGAAATCCGCGTCGCGGCGACGCCCTATGGCGTGGCCGTCACGATCGCCCTGCACGATCTGTCCTGCCTCGCCGCGATGCTGCGCATGGACATCAAGCGCGGCCACTTCGACAATGTCGCCGACAATCTCAAGGCGCTGCATGACGGGGTGAGGGGCCTGCGCACCGAACTCGACCTGCGCAACGATTCCGCCTGGGGCAAGCAGTTGACCTCGATCCGGGCCGACATCTCCAATGCGCTGCAGTCGGAGATCGACAGCGTTCCCGGCCGCGTTCGCCGCATTCTGCGCCAGCGGGCGGAGAAGGATATTCCGCCGGGAGCACGGATCGACACGACCGAGGTCGAGGAAACCGCGGCCCTGATCGATTTCGTCGCAACCTGCCGCAACTTTGCCAGCGAGCTTGCGATCAACGAGGTGACGCTGCGCACCTATTCCGATCTGCAGCAATACGTCGAACGGTCGACCGAATCCCTGGTGCAGTCGCTGCGCGCCGCCGATCACAAGGTCCGCACCTATCGCCAGCAGCAGGTCCAGGCCGCGATCCGCTTCTGCGAGGTATTATTCGGCGACGATTACGCGTCGCTGATGAGCCGGGCGGCGGAAAACGCGGCGACCGGCGAGCGCAAATCGTCGCGCGCCGGCTGATCCAGGCGAAATTTTTTCTAGTCACAATTTATGGTTGACCACGTCCGCGGTGAGCCCTACGGTCCGTGCACTTTTTGGGACCTGCTATCTGTGGGCGCATGAAACCCGTTATCAGCTTCGTTGAAATCGAAAATCGCGTCATCGTTGCGAAATACCAGAGGTTGATGGTCAGGGCGAAGGTGGTGCTGGTCGAGAAGACGAGCGGCCGTCAGTTGCCGGAGACGGCCATCATGATCGCATCGCCGGTTCCTGTGGGCGCGTTGCGCATCCGCTTGCCCGAGACGATCAAGCCGGGCACGTATTTCCTGAAGGCCTTCAACGGGCACGGCCAGGACGCCGCTCAAAGCGTGGACTTCGAGATCGGCTAAGCCGTTGGATTTCCACCGTTTCGGGACGAAACCGGTCGCGTCGAATTGACAATTGTCAATTGCCGCCTTGTCCGGCCGTGGTGTAAAGCCACCCATGGGCGCAGTTCGCGCGCCGCCGGAAGCTTGCCAGATGACGCTATGGTTCGTGTTCGCGCTGATGACGGTCGCGGCGGTGTTCGCCGTGCTCTGGCCGCTCGGCCGTGGCGCGCGCGCGCAGGGCGAAGGCAGCGAGGTCGCGGTCTACAAGGACCAGTTGGCCGAGATCGAGCGCGATCTCGCCGCGGGTCTGATTGCCGCACCGGAAGCCGAGGCCGCGCGCATCGAGATCAGCCGCCGGCTGCTCGGTGCGGCCGACAGCGAGCGGGCGGCCGAGCCGGCGTCCAGTCTCAAATGGCGCCGCGCGGCGGCCGTGCTGGCGCTCGTCGGCCTGCCGCTTGTTGCGATCTGTGTCTACATTCCGCTCGGTTCACCCAGGCTTCAGGACTTTCCGCTGGCGGAGCGCCAACGCGCGCCCGCCATGGCGCAATCGCTCGAGAACCTCGTCGCGCAGGTCGAGCAACATCTGGAAAAAAATCCGACCGACGGGCGCGGCTGGAACGTGCTTGCGCCGGTGCTCGAGCGGCTCGGCCGGTTCGACGAAGCGGCGCGCGCCTATCGCAATTCGCTGACCTACAACGGCGAGAGCGCAGAGCGCAGGTCCGATCTCGGCGAAGCGCTCGCGGCCGCCGCCGGCGGCGTGGTGACTGCCGAAGCCAAGACGGAATTCGAGCGCGCGCAGGCGCTCAATGCCGACGATCCCAAGGCGAACTATTTTCTCGGGCTTGCGGCTGAACAGGACGGCCGCAAGGACGATGCGGCCGGCATCTGGCGCGCGCTGCTCGCCAAGGCGCCGGCGGATGCGCCGTGGCGTCCGCTGGTGCAGTCCTCGCTCGCGAGGGTCGGCGGCGCAGCGGTGCCGGCGCTGTCGGACGAGACCATGGCGGCGGCGAAAGACATGAGCGAAGGCGATCGCGGCGCGATGGTCCGCGGCATGGTCGAGCGCCTCGCCACGCGGTTGAAGCAGAACGGTGACGACGTCGATGGCTGGCTGCGTCTGGTGCGCGCCTATCTGGTGATGGGCGACCGCGACAAGGCGGCGGGCGCGTCGACAGACGCCCGTCAGGCTGTGGCCAACAACGCCGAAAGGCTGCGCCAGCTCAACGAAGGCCTCAAGAATCTCGGCTTCGACGGATGATGCAAGCGGGACGAGACGAGCGGAGAACGGATACGCCATGACGCGCAAGCAGCGACGTATGACCATCATCGGCGGCTCCCTGGCCGTGCTCGCGCTCGCTGCTGCGCTCGTGCTCAACGCGTTGCGCGATTCCATCGTGTTCTTCTCGACCCCGACCATGGTCGCCGAGAAGCACGTCCAGCCCGGCAAGCGGTTTCGCCTCGGAGGGCTGGTGCAGCCGGGCTCGCTGCAGCGTGGCGACAATCTCGCGGTGACGTTCGAGGTCGCCGACGGCAACGCCAGGCTGCCGGTCGCCTACAAGGGCATCCTGCCCGACCTGTTCCGTGAAGGGCAGGGCGTCGTTGCCGAAGGCGCGCTCGACGCCGACGGCGTCTTCAAGGCCGACACCGTGCTCGCCAAGCACGACGAGACCTACATGCCCAAGGACGTCGCCGATGCCCTGAAGAAGCAGGGGCACTGGAAGGACGATTACGGTGCCAAGCCTGCGGCAACGACGGCGCAGGGTAACCCGCAGGGAGCAGTGCGTTGATCGCGGAATCCGGACATTACGCGCTGGTGCTGGCGCTCGGACTGGCGCTGATCCAATCCGTCGTGCCGCTGATCGGCGCGCGCCTGCGCGATACGGCGCTGATGAACGTGGCACGCTCCGCCGCCCTGGCGCAGCTCCTGTTCGTCGGCGCATCGTTCGCGGCCCTCGTGACGTTGCACGTGACGTCGGATTTCTCCGTCGCCAACGTCTACGAGAACTCGCACTCCCTGAAGCCGCTGATCTACAAGGTCACCGGCGTGTGGGGAAACCATGAAGGCTCGATGCTGCTCTGGGTATCGATCCTGGCGCTGTTCGGCGGGCTGGTCGCTGCCTTCGGCAACAACCTGCCGCTGTCGTTGCGCGCGCATGTGCTCGCGGTGCAGGCCTGGATCGCCAGCGCCTTCTATCTCTTCATCCTGATGACCTCGAACCCGTTCCTGCGCATCGCCAACCCGCCGATCGAGGGACGCGATCTCAATCCGGTGCTGCAGGATATCGGTCTCGCCGTGCATCCGCCGATGCTCTATCTCGGCTATGTCGGCTTCTCGATCTCGTTTTCATTTGCGATCGCGGCGCTGATCGAGGGCAGGATCGACGCCGCGTGGGCCCGCTGGGTGCGGCCCTGGACGCTGGTCGCCTGGATCTTCCTCACGCTCGGCATCGCGATGGGCTCCTATTGGGCCTATTACGAACTCGGCTGGGGCGGCTGGTGGTTCTGGGATCCGGTCGAGAATGCCTCGCTGATGCCGTGGCTCGCGGGAACTGCACTGCTGCATTCGGCCCTGGTCATGGAGAAGCGCAACGCGCTGAAAGTCTGGACCATCCTGCTGTCGATCCTGACGTTCTCGCTGTCGCTGCTCGGCACCTTCCTGGTGCGCTCGGGCGTCATCACGTCGGTGCATGCCTTTGCCACCGACCCGACCCGCGGCGTGTTCATCCTCCTGATCCTCTGCTTGTTCATCGGCGGCAGCCTCTCGCTGTTCGCGGGAAGGGCGGCTTCGTTGAAGCAGGGCGGGCTGTTCGCGCCGATCTCGCGCGAGGGCGCGCTGGTCCTGAACAATCTGTTGTTGACGGTGGCCTGCGCGGTCGTGCTGTTCGGCACGCTCTATCCGCTGGCGATGGAAGTGCTGGCCGATTTCAAGATGTCGGTCGGCGCGCCCTTCTACAATCTGAGCTTCGTTCCGCTGTTCGTCCTGCTGCTGCTCGCGGTGCCGTTCGGGCCGATGCTGGCGTGGAAGCGGGGCGACCTGCTGGGGGTGACGCAGCGCCTGCTCGCGGCCGGCGTCGCCGGGCTCGTCGCGGTCGCCATCGCCTGGGGCTGGGCAACGGGCGGCAGTTCGCTGGCGCCGCTCGCGATCGGGCTCGGGATCTTCGTCATCGCCGGTGCCGTCACCGACATCGTCGAGCGGACCGGCCTCGTGCGCCTGCCGTTCGCGACGGCGCTGCACCGGGCACGCGGCCTGCCGCGTTCGGCCTGGGGCACCGCGTTTGCGCATGCCGGCCTGGGTGTCGCGCTGATCGGTATCGTCTGCGAGACCACCTGGAACAGCGAATACATCGCGACGATGAAGCCGAACGATGTCGCCCATGTCGCCGGCTACGATCTCAAGCTCGACGGGTTGTTTCAGCGTCAGGGCCCGAACTACCGGGAGATGATCGCGGAGTTCAATGTCAGTCAGGACGGCGAGCGCCTCAGCGTCATGACGCCGTCGAAGCGCAGCTTCACCACGCGCGGCGCCTCGACCACCGAGGCGGCGCTGCTGACCCGGGGCGCGAGCCAGCTCTACATCTCGCTCGGCGATGTCAGCAACGAAGGTTCGGTCGCGGTGCGCATCTACCACAAGCCCCTGGTGCTCCTGATCTGGTGGGGGCCGGTGCTGATGGCGTTCGGCGGCATGCTGTCGCTCTCCGACCGGCGCTTGCGGGTCGGTGCGCCGAAGCCGGCGCGGGCCAAGCAGCGCCTGCAGCCGGCGGAGTGATCTGATGCGTCGGATGTGGCTCGTGATCGTCGCTCTGATGCTGCTGGCCGCGCCGGCGGTCCGCGCCGTGCAACCCGACGAGATCATGGCGAATCCCGCCAACGAAGCGCGTGCACGCGAATTGTCGCGCGAGCTCCGCTGCATGGTCTGTCAGAACCAGTCGATCGACGATTCCGAGGCGCCGCTCGCGCGTGATCTGCGGCTCCTGGTCCGCGAGCGGATCGCGGCCGGCGACAGCAATTCGCAGGTGCTCGATTTCCTCGTCGCGCGTTACGGCGAGTTCGTGCTGCTCAAGCCGCGCTTCGAGCGCCAGACCTTGTTGCTGTGGCTGCTGGCGCCGCTGCTGCTCGCCGGCGGCGGCCTGGCGTTGTGGCTGCAAATTCGTCGCCGCGCGCAGAATGGTGCGGATGTCCAGGCTCCGCCGCTCACGGCCGACGAGGAGGCGCGACTTGCCGCGCTGATGTCCGAGGACGCGAAGTCGCGCTAGCTACGTAAACATCCGTAGGCTTTAGTGCGGAGCACGGTTCATGCTCTGTTGACCTTTGTCTGGAACTTTGGCGCGAGATTCGATTCCAGATCTTTGGGCCTTTCCGATGTTCGCCAACAGCAATCTGACGATCCGATTCCTGGTCGGAGCTGTCGTCGCTGCATTATTGTTCCTGCTCGGCATCGGCGGCGGCACCGGGTTCGTGGCGGTGCTCTATCTCAACAACGAGATCACGAGCCTGTCCTCGGACGTCGCGGCGTTGAGCGGGCCCGCGCGCGACCACGCGATGCAGGTCTACCAGCAGGCTCAGGGCGCGTTCTCCTATTTCCTGGTCGCCTGCGCCGTCATAGCGGTCGTCGCCTGCGCGATCTGCCTCATGACGTGGTTCGCCGTGCGCAACGGCATCCTCAGCCCGCTGGCCGCGATCGTGCATGCCATGCGTGAGGTCGCCGACCAGAAATTCGAGACGCCCGTTCCGGGGCTCGGCGGCTCCAACGAGATCGGCTTGCTCGCGGGCGCGCTGGAGGTGTTCAAGACCAACGGGATCGAGCGGCGGCGGCTCACCGAGCAGCAGCTCCACGAGGCGCAGCACCAGGCCGAGCGGTCCACCTATCTCGATGCCCGGATCAAGAGCTTCAATGAGCTCGTCGCCAACGTTGTCGACAGCGTGGCATCTTCCGCGGTGCATCTGAAGAGCAACGCCGAGACGCTGTCGCGGGCCGCCAACGACACCAACAGCAAGGCCAATGCGGTGGCGAGCGCTGCGAGCCAGGCCAGCGCCAGCGTTCAGACGGTCGCAGGCTCGGCCGAGGAGATGACGAATTCGATCGGGACGATCAGCCGCCGCGTCACGGATGCGACCCAGCGCGCCGAGGGCGCGGCGGCCCAGGCGGAGAAGAGCCGCGACACCATCCACACGCTGTCGGATGCCGCCGACAAGATCGGCGAGGTCGTGCAGCTCGTGCAGGCGGTCGCATCGCAGACCAACCTTCTGGCGCTGAACGCCACGATCGAGGCGGCGCGCGCCGGCGAGAGCGGCAAGGGCTTCGCGGTGGTCGCTTCGGAGGTGAAGAACCTCGCGCACCAGACCAGCAAGGCGACGGAGGAGATCACATCCCATGTCGCCAGCATCCAGGGCATCACCGCGGAGACGCGTGGTGCGATCGACGGCATCGCCAGGACACTGTCGGAGATCTCGTCGATCATGTCGGGCATCGAGGTCGACACCGCGCAGCAGCGCAACGCCACCCAGGACATCACGCGCAGCGTCCAGGATGCCGCGCGCGGCACGCTCGACGTCTCCAATCACATCGTCCAGATCACCTCGACGTCCGCCGAGACCGGACGGATGGCGGCCGAAGCGCGAGATTCCGCCGTCGACCTGTCGCAACAGGCCGAGACCCTGAAGCACGAAGTCGACGAATTCATCGCCAGCGTCAGGGCCAGCTGATGGAGCGGTGAGGGCGCTTCGGCGTCCGTCGCGAAAGTCCCATTAAGTTCCTGTGGGACCACGACTTTCGGCCTGCGATAAACTGCCGCATCGGCGTCGCCCTTCATTACGAAAGTTTAACCCCGCCGCCAGCGCACGGTAAGGCGGAACACCCCATCTTCAGGGGCGTAAGGTGCTGCCCCCAGGCACCAAAAGGAATTCAAGGCCCTGGAGATCTCTGCATGACCGACCGTCCCGATCTTTCCAACCTCCCGTCCTACCGACAGCCTCGCCGGTCGGTCTTCTCCGCCCGCAAGATCGCGCTGATGGCCTCGGTCGTCGCCGGGTTTGGCGTGGCCGTTTACGGCTTGAATCCGTCGGTGTCGCCGGCCGATCTGTTCTCGAGCCCGGCGCATGCGCAGGTCAACAACGAGGTCCGCAAGGTCGAGCGTCCCATCGGTTTCGCCGATATCGTCGAGCGCGTGAAGCCGTCGGTGATCTCGGTGAAGGTCAACATCAAGGAGAAGGCCGCCAGCAACGACGGCGATGACGATTCCTCGCCGTTCCAGCCGGGTTCGCCGATGGAGCGCTTCTTCCGCCGCTTCGGTGGTCCGGATGGTTTCCCGGGTCTGAAGGGCGGTCGCGGCCGCGTCGTGCAGGGCCAGGGCTCCGGCTTCTTCATCTCCGCCGACGGCTTTGCCGTGACCAACAACCACGTGGTCGACGGCGCCGACAAGGTCGAGGTGACGACGGACGACGGCAAGACTTACAGCGCCAAGGTGATCGGTACCGACCAGCGCACCGACCTTGCCCTGATCAAGGTCGAGGGCGGCTCGAACTTCCCGTTCGCCAAGCTGGCCGACGGCAAGCCGCGGATCGGCGACTGGGTGCTCGCGGTCGGCAATCCCTTCGGCCTCGGTGGCACCGTGACGGCCGGCATCGTGTCGGCGAGCGGCCGCGACATCGGCAACGGTCCGTATGACGATTTCATCCAGATCGACGCGCCCGTGAACAAGGGCAATTCCGGCGGTCCCGCCTTCAACACCGATGGCGAAGTGATGGGCGTCAACACCGCGATCTACTCGCCCTCGGGCGGCAGCGTCGGCATCGCGTTCTCGATTCCCGCCAACACCGTGAAGAGCGTTGTCGCGCAGCTCAAGGACAAGGGCTCGGTCAGCCGCGGCTGGATCGGTGTGCAGATCCAGCCCGTCACGCCCGACATCGCCGACAGCCTCGGCATGAAGAAGGCCGAAGGCGCGCTGGTGGCGGAGCCGCAGGCGAACGGCCCGGCGGCCAAGGCCGGCGTCGAATCCGGCGACGTCATCACGGCGGTCAACGGCGAAGCCGTCAAGGACGCCCGCGAGCTTGCCCGCACCATCGGCGGCATGGCGCCCGGCGCGACCGTGAAGCTCAACGTGCTGCACAAGGGACAGGACAAGGTCCTGAACCTCACGCTCGGCCAGTTGCCGAACACGGTCGAAGCCAAGGCCGATACCGACAATGACAGCGGCAAGGGTGCGAGCCGCGGCACGGACGTCCCGAAGCTCGGCATGACGGTCGCTCCCGCGAATTCCGTGGCCGGCGCCGGCAAGGAAGGCGTCGTCGTCACCGAAGTCGATCCGAAGAGCGCCGCGGCCGAACGCGGCTTCAAGGAAGGCGACGTGATTCTCGAAGTCGGCGGCAAGACCGTGACCACCGCCGGCGATGTCCGCGAGGCCATCAATGCGGCGCGGACCGACAACAAGAACAGCGTCCTGATGCGGGTGAAGAGCGGCGGCCAGTCGCGCTTCGTCGCAGTGCCCCTCGCCAAGGGCTAGGGCCCAGGAGGCTCACGAAATGAAGGGTGTCGCCGGCATCAGTCGCCCCCGCCGCCGGCGCCCTTCGGGGGAGCGGTGCAATGCTCGCTTCCCCGGCCTACCTTCCGGTGGAATACGCCCCCCTCCGTCGGAAGGGTCTAGGGCGGTGAGGTCCCCCCAGCTTCACCGCCCGCCTTTTTCTCGACCCAAGTCTCTTTCACTCGGCTTGCATGCGATTGCCGCTCGCGCCATGTTCAGAGAAGGTTGACCTCCTTGACCGCCGCCGACCGCACGATGCGCCTCCTCATCATTGAAGACGACCGCGAATCCGCCGACTACCTCGTGAAGGCGTTTCGCGAGGTCGGCCACATTGCCGACCACGCCAGCGATGGCGAGGAGGGCCTGTCCATGGCCGAGAACGGCGATTACGATGTGCTGGTGGTCGACCGCATGCTGCCCAAGCGCGACGGCCTCTCCGTGATTGGTGCCCTCCGCGAGAAGGGCGAGAGCGCGCCGGTGCTGATTCTGTCCGCGCTCGGGCAGGTCGACGACCGTATCAAGGGTCTGCGTGCCGGCGGCGACGACTATCTGCCCAAGCCCTATTCCTTCGCCGAACTGCTCGCCCGCGTCGAGGTGCTGTCGCGCCGTCGCGGCGGGCCGGCCGAGGACACCGTCTACCGCGTCGGCGATCTCGAGCTGGACCGGCTGTCCCATCGCGTTGCCCGCGGCAAGGACGAGCTCACGCTCCAGCCGCGCGAATTCCGCCTTCTCGAATACCTGATGAAGCATGCCGGCCAGGTGGTGACGCGCACCATGCTGCTGGAGAACGTCTGGGACTACCATTTCGATCCTCAGACCAACGTGATCGACGTGCACATTTCGCGGCTGCGCTCCAAGATCGACAAGGGCTTCGAGCGACCGCTGCTGCACACGATCCGCGGCGCCGGGTACATGATCCGTGACGGCATTCGGTAAACTCGTCCGCACCACGGCCTTCCGGCTGACGCTGGTCTATCTGCTGCTGTTCGCGGTGTTCGCGGCCTCGCTGCTCGGCTATTTCGCCTGGAATACGCGCCGGCTGATCACCGAAGAGATCACCCAGACGGTGAATGCCGAGACTTCGGAGATCAACGAGATCTACGGCCGCCGCGGCTTGCGCGGGCTCGTGCTGGCGATCGAGTATCGCGCGCTGCGGCCGGGCGCGAACCTCTATCTCGTGACAACGCCCACCGGGCAGGCGATCGCCGGCAATGTCGGCTCGCTGGCGCCCGGCGTGATGGCGACGCGCGGCTGGACGGAGACCGCCTACCGCCGGATCGAGGATGCGGACGATCGCGATCATCGCGCGCTGGTGCGCGTGACCGAACTGACCAACGGCTTCCGGCTCCTGATCGGGCGCGATCTCGACGAGCGGCGCCGGCTGTTCGGCATCGTGGCGAAGGCGGCGCAATGGTCGATCCTGATCGTCGTGGTGCTGGGCCTCGGCGGCGGCATCTTCGTGGCGCGCAGGGTGCTGACGCGCATCGACGCGATGACCGGCACCGCCCAACGCATCATGACCGGCGATCTCAGCGAGCGCTTGCCCGTGGGGCGCAGCGGCGACGAGCTCGACCGTCTCGCCGAGAACCTCAACGCCATGCTGGAGCGCATCGAGGCGCTGATGGCGGGGCTGAAGGAGGTCTCCGACAACATCGCCCACGACCTCAAGACGCCGCTGACACGGCTGCGCAACCGCGCCGAGGAGGCTTTGGCGAAATCGGGCTGCGAGGCCGACTACCGGGCGGCGCTGGAGCGAACGATCGAGGAATCCGACGGGCTGATCCGCACCTTCAACGCGCTGCTGATGATCGCCCGCGCCGAGTCCGGGCAGGCGCGCGGCAACATGGACGATTTCGACGCGGCCGAGGTCGCCAACGGCATCCACGAGCTCTACGAGCCGCTCGCCGAAGACGACGGCATGACGCTGAAGGTCAAAGCGGAGCCGACGCCGGTTCACGCCAACCGCGAACTGATCAGCCAGGCGCTCGCCAATCTGGTCGAGAATGCGATCAAATATGGCGAACCCGCGGCCCAGCCCCCCGGAACCGTCGTCAGCCTCGACAGCCGCCAGATCATGATCGAGGCCAGGCGCGAGGGCGACCACGTGCTGCTCAGCGTCACCGATCATGGCCCCGGCATCCCCGAAGCCGACCGCAAGCATGTCGTCGAACGATTCGTGCGGCTGGAGGCGAGCCGGACGCTTCCGGGCTCCGGCCTCGGCCTGAGCCTTGCCTCGGCCGTCGCCACCTTGCATGGCGGGGAATTGCGGCTCGGCGATGCCCGGCCCGGTCTCGTCGCCACGCTGGTGCTTCCGGCGCGCGCGGGCGCCGGCGACAGGGTTGCTCCTCCAATGCAGGATGTGCCACAGAAGGTGGCATGAACCACCCCGCGCCGGGAAACGCGGACAAGCATGGTGAGAGCCTGGCCGCGCGCTTCGCGGAAGCTCCCCGTATTGCCGCTTCCACAACCGACGAACAACGTTTTGGGAATTGGCTGGCCGAGCTCGAGCCGGCACAATCGGCCAGTGTCGAAGCATTGCTGGTCAACCCGTTCGCCCGGGACATCCTCGCCGGCATCGCGGAGTTTTCACCCTATCTGTTCGAACTGGTGCGCGCCGATCCGCAACGCCTGATCCGGCTGCTCGGATGCGATCCGGATGCGCATCTGCCGGCACTGATCGCCGAGGCGAGGGGCGCGGTGCTCGCCGCCGCGGACGAGGCCGAGGTGATGCGGGTGCTTCGCCGCATGAAATCGGAAGCAGCGCTGCTGATCGCGCTCTGCGACATCGGCGGTGTCTGGCCGGTGATGCGGGTCACGGCGGCGCTCACCGATCTCGCAGTCTCATCGGTGCAGGCGGCGCTCCAGTTTCTCCTGCGGCAGGAAGCCGCACGCGGCAAGCTCCTCCCGCCCAATCCCGAAGCTCCCGAGGAAGGCTGCGGCCTGATCGTGCTTGCGATGGGAAAGATGGGCGCAGGCGAGCTGAACTATTCCAGCGATATCGATCTCATCGTGTTCTTCGATCCGGAGTCCACGACGCTTGCGCCCGATATCGAGCCGCAACCGTTTTTCGTGCGGGTGACGCAGGGCATGGCGCGCATCCTGCAGCAGCGCACCTACGACGGCTACGTCTTCCGGGTCGACCTGCGCCTGCGCCCCGATCCGTCCTCGACGCAGGTCGCGATCTCGCGTGACGCGGCGCTGAATTATTACGAGCGGGAAGGGCGCACCTGGGAGCGCGCCGCGATGATCAAGGCGCGTGCCTGCGCGGGCGATCCCAGGGCAGGCGATGCGCTTCTCGCCGAGATCGCGCCCTTCGTCTGGCGCAAGCATCTCGACTTTGCCGCTCTTGCCGACGTTCACGACATGAAGCGGCAGATGCAGACCTATCGCGGCCAGAGCGAGATCGCGGTCGAGGGCCACAACGTCAAGGTCGGTCGCGGCGGCATCCGCGAAATCGAATTCTTCGCGCAAACGCAGCAATTGATTGCAGGTGGCCGCCATCCGGAATTGCGGGTGCGGCCGACGCTCGTCGCGCTCGATGTGCTCGCCTCCAGCAACTGGATCACCTTCACGGCGCGCGATGAACTGACCAGGGCGTATGAATTCCTGCGCCGCGTCGAGCATCGCCTCCAGATGATCGCCGACGAGCAGACCCATGCGCTGCCCGACGACAAGGAGGCGGTCGAGCGCTTCGCCTGGTTTTTCGGCTACGACAATCGTGCAGCCTTCGCGCGCGATTTGCTGCGCCAGCTCGAGATCGTCCAGGGGCACTACGAAAAGCTGTTCGAAGGCGACGATCCGACCGGCACGGCCAAGCTCCCGGCTCTCGACTACAGCGCTGGGCCCGAAGATCCGCGCCTGCTCCAGCACTTGGCGACGCTTGGCTTCAAGAAGCCCGCCGCCGTCGCGCAGACGGTGCGTGACTGGATCACCGGCGACTACCGCGTCTTCCGCAATGATCAGACGCGAAATGCCTTCGTCGAGTTCGTGCCGGCCCTGATCGATGGCCTTGCGCATGCCGAGGAGCCGGATCGCGCGGTGGTGGCGTTCGATCATTTTCTCCAGGCGCTGCAGCGTGGCGGGCGGCTGATCGCGTTGCTCGGCCAGAACCGCGATCTCGTCGCGCTCGTGGCGCTGGTGCTCGGAGCCGCTCCGCGGCTCGGCGAGATGCTGGCGCGCCAGCCGCAGCTCATGGACGGGTTGATCGATCCGCGCTTCTTCGGCGCGATGCCCGACAAGCGCGAGCTGTCGGCGAGGCTTGCGGCCACGGTGCAGGACGCCGGCTCATACGAGGAGTTTCTCGATCGCCTGCGTCTGTTCGGGCAGGAAAGCCTGTTCCTGATCGGTACACGCATCCTGTCCGGCACCGTCTCGGCGCAACAAGCAAGCACGGCCTTTGCCGACGTCGCCGAAGGCATCGTCCATACCGTGCATGGCCTCGTCGCTGAGCGCTTTGCCGCCCAGCACGGCCGGATCAAGGGACAGGAGACCGCTATCATCGCCATGGGGCGGCTCGGCGGTCGCGAGATGACCGCGTCGTCCGATCTCGACCTGATCCTGTTGTATGATTTCGACAGCGAGGCGCCTGACTCCGACGGGCCGAAGTCGCTTCAGGGCGCGCATTATTTTGCGCGTTTCACCCAGCGCCTGATCAGCGCCTTCACGACGCGCACCAATTACGGCGTGCTGTACGAGATCGATATGCGGCTGCGGCCGTCAGGGCGCGCCGGCCCGGTGGCCTCCAGCCTCGTCTCCTTCGCGGACTACCAGGCCAACGAGGCCTGGACCTGGGAGCATATGGCCCTGACGCGCGCGCGCGTCGTGTCGGCGTCGCCCGAATTCGGCGCGCGGATCGAGCGCGTCATCCGAGAGGTCCTGACCCGCCGGCGCGATCCCGTTGCCATCGCCAACGACGTTGCCGACATGCGTCGCGCGATTGCGCAGGAGAAGGGCGAGACCGACCATTGGGACCTCAAATATGCCGCCGGCGGCATGGTCGATATCGACTTCATCGCGCAGTATCTCCAACTCGTGCACGCGCACGCCAAGCTCGAGATTCTCGACGTCAGCACGATGCAGGTGCTGGAGGACGCCGCGAAACTCGGCGTACTTCCGCAGTCGGAGGCGGAGATCCTGCGCGCGGCTGCGCGGCTCTATCACGACCTAACGCAGATCCTGAGACTGTGCGTCAGCGATCGTTTCAAGCCGGAAACTGCCGGCGTCGACCTCCAGCGCGTCATGGCGCGTGCCGGCGATGCGCCGGACTTCTCCTCGCTGGAGGCACGCGTGAAGGAGACGCAGGGCGAGGTGCGGCGCGTGTTCAGGGCGCTGTTGGAAGGGACGTAGTCTGCTTCAGCGAGGCGAGTGCCTCGCGCACGTTCGGCTCCAGGCCGTCGCCGCCGGCATCGAGATGCGCGAAGATCGCGCGCTTCATTCTGGGATCCCAGAATTTCTTGATGTGCTCGGCAATCCCCGGCACCGCCTTGTCATGGCCCTGGCTCCTGAAGAACATGCCGATCTGGTTGGCCATGTAGATCAAGCGGTCAGGCGACATCGGCAACCTCCGTGGCATGGCGTGCGACGATCCTGCCGCCATGCGTAAACACTTCGAATCCGTCCTGCCGGGCAATGGCGATCAAGGTGATGCCGGCGGTTTCCGCCGTGCGCACCGCAAGCGCGGTGGGCGCGGAGACCGCGACGATCACCGGGGCGCCGATCGCGGCCGTCTTCTGCACCATCTCGACCGAGACACGGCTCGTCAGCAGCACCATGCCGCCGTCCGCAGCCGTGCGGCTGCGCGCCAGGGAGCCTGCGAGCTTGTCGAGCGCATTATGGCGGCCGACATCCTCGCGCAGCGCGACGATACCGTCGGTAGGGGACCAGAAGGCGGCGGCGTGAACGGCGCGGGTCTGCATGTTGATCGATTGCAGCGGGGCGATGGCCTGCATCGCCGTCATGATCTGCTCGGGCGTGAAGGTCTGCCCCTGCGGCACGACGGCTGCGGGCCGCACGGCCTCCGCGATCGAATCGACGCCGCAGATGCCGCATCCGGTCGGGCCCGCGATGTGACGCCGTCGCTCGCTGATGCGCCCGGCATCGTCGGACGCGAGCCACATGCGCAGCTCGATCCCGTCGTCCAGGCGGACGATTTCGACCGATTGGATGGAGTCGGCCGATTTCACGATGCCTTCGCTCAGGCTGAAACCGACGGCGAAATCCTCCAGGTTCTGCGGCGTTCCCATCATCACGGCATAGGTGCCGCCATTGTAGGTCAGCGCCAGCGGCGTCTCCTCCGGGATCAGCCGCGCCCCGTCGGACACGACACCGTCGCGCCAGATGGTACGGTCGATGGCCTGGACCGGGACGTGCATGCTGCTACTCCGCGGCTTCGGCCGGCGCGATGCGGCGCGAATGCCGCGCCTGCGCGTCGTAGGATTTCTGCCAGTCGGAGGGACCGTTCGACGGCGAGACCTGGACGGCCGTGACCTTGTATTCCGGGCAGTTGGTCGCCCAGTCCGAATAGTCGGTCGTGATGACGTTGGCCTGCGTGTCCGGATGGTGGAAGGTGGTGTAGACGACGCCGGGCGCGACACGGTCGGTGATCTCCGCGCGCAGGGTGGTCTCGCCGGCGCGGCTCTTCAGCCGCACCCAGTCGCCGTCGCGCACGCCGCGTTGCTCTGCGTCGTGCGGGTGGATCTCCAGACGATCCTCGGCATGCCAGACCACGTTCTCGGTACGTCGCGTCTGCGCGCCGACATTGTACTGGCTGAGGATGCGGCCGGTGGTCAGCAGCAGCGGATAGCGCGGGCCGGTGCGCTCGTCGGTCGCGATATATTCGGTGATGACGAATTTGCCCTTGCCGCGGACGAAGCCGTCGATATGCATCACCGGTGTGCCTTCGGGTGCTTTCTCGTTGCACGGCCACTGCACCGAGCCGAGCTCATCGAGCTTGGCGTAGGAGACGCCGGTGAAGGTCGGGGTCAGCGCGGCGATCTCGTCCATGATCTCGGAGGGATGATTGTATTTCATCTCGAAGCCCATGGCCTTGGCGAGCGCGATCGTGACCTCCCAATCCGCCAAGCCGTTCTTTGGCGTCATCACCTTGCGCACGCGCTGGATGCGGCGCTCGGCGTTGGTGAAGGTCCCGTCCTTCTCGAGGAAGCTCGATCCGGGCAGGAACACGTGGGCGTAGTTCGCGGTCTCGTTCAGGAAGAGATCGTGGACGATGACGCATTCCATCGCCGACAGCGCCGCCACCACATGGGAGGTGTTGGGATCGGACTGGAGGATGTCCTCGCCCTGCACGTAGATCCCCATGAATGTGCCTTCGATCGCGGCATCGAACATGTTGGGGATGCGCAGGCCCGGCTCGGGGTTGAGCTTGACGTCCCAGAGCGCCTCGAACTGGTCTCGGACGGCGTCGCCCGAGATGTGGCGATAGCCGGGGAGCTCGTGCGGGAATGAACCCATGTCGCACGATCCCTGCACGTTGTTCTGGCCGCGCAGCGGGTTCACGCCGACGCCGGGGCGACCGATATTGCCGGTGGCCATCGCGAGGTTGGCGATCGCGATCACCGTGGTCGAACCCTGGCTGTGCTCGGTGACGCCCAGGCCGTAATAGATCGCGCCGTTACCGCCGGTAGCGTAGGTGCGAGCCGCCTCGCGCAGCGCCTTGGGATCGACGCCGGTGAGGATGGCGGTTGCTTCCGGGCTGTTGTTCGGCTGGGCGACGAAGGCGGCCCATTCCTCGAACTCGCTCCAGTCGCAGCGCTCGCGGACGAAGGCCTCGTTGACGAGGCCCTCGGTGACGATGACATGCGCCAGCGCGGTCATGACGGCGACGTTGGTGCCCGGCATCAGGGGCAGATGCAGCGCCTTCACATGCGGCGATTCCACCATCTCGGTGCGACGCGGATCAATCACGATCAGCTTCGCTCCCTGACGCAGCCTCTTCTTCAGCCGCGAGGCGAAGACGGGATGGGCCGAGGCGGGATTGGCGCCGATCACCACGACGACGTCGGTATGCTCGACCGAGTCGAAATCCTGGGTGCCGGCGGACGTGCCGAACGTGGTGGAGAGGCCATAGCCGGTCGGCGAGTGGCAGACGCGGGCGCAGGTGTCGACGTTGTTGTTGCCGAAGCCGGCCCGTATCAGCTTCTGCACCAGATAGGTTTCCTCGTTGGTGCAGCGGGACGAGGTGATGCCGCCGATCGCATCGCGGCCGTATTTCTCCTGGATGCCGCGCATCTTCGCGGCGGCGAAGGTGAATGCTTCGTCCCAGGAGACTTCACGCCAGGGATCCTCGATCCGATCGCGGATCATCGGGTTGAGGATGCGTTCCTTGTGGTTGGTGTAGCCCCAGGCGAAGCGGCCCTTGACGCAGGAATGACCGCGATTGGCCTTGCCGTCCTTCCACGGCACCATGCGCACAACTTCCTCGCCGCGCATCTCGGCCTTGAAGGCGCAGCCGACGCCGCAATAGGCGCAGGTGGTCACGACCGAATGCTCGGGCTGGCCGATCTCGATCACGGATTTCTCCGTCAGCGTCGCGGTCGGGCAGGCCTGAACACAGGCGCCGCAGGAGACGCATTCGGAGCCCAGGAAGCTCTCGTTCATGCCCGGCGAGACGCGGCTGTCGAAGCCGCGGCCGGAGATGGTCAGCGCGAAAGTGCCTTGCACTTCCTCGCAGGCGCGGACGCAGCGCGAGCAGACGATGCACTTGGAGGGATCGTAGGTGAAGTAGGGGTTGGATTCGTCCTTCGGCATCCAGGCGGCATTCACATCGCCGTTGGATTTCGCGAAGACGTGGTTCTCACCTTCATAGCCGTAGCGTACGTCGCGCAGGCCCACCGCGCCCGCCATGTCCTGCAGCTCGCAATCGCCGTTGGCACCGCAGGTGAGGCAGTCCAGCGGGTGGTCGGAGATGTAGAGCTCCATCACGCCCTTGCGCAGCTTCTTCAGCCGGTCGGTCTGCGTATGCACGACAAGGCCCGGCATCACCGGCGTGGTGCAGGAGGCCGGCGTGCCGGCGCGGCCCTCGATCTCGACGAGGCAGAGGCGACAAGAGCCGTACGCGTCCACCATGTCGGTCGCGCAGAGCTTGGGGATCTGGTGGCCTGCTTCCATCGCGGCGCGCATGATCGAGGTGCCCTCGGGCACGGATATCTGCTTGCCGTCGATGGTCAGCGTCACCATCGTTTCCGATTTCGAGGGCGGCGTGCCGAAGTCGATTTCTTCGATCAGAGACATGGTCGTTGTCCTATTCCGCGGCCTGGAGCGTGGTCGGTGCCGGGGCGAAGTCTTCCCGGAAATGCTTCAATGCGCTGAGCACCGGGTAGGGCGTGAAGCCGCCGAGCGCGCAGAGCGAGCCGAACTTCATGGTGTTGCAGAGGTCCTCGACCAGCGCGAGGTTTTCGTTCACGCGCTCGCCGTTGATGATCTTCTCGATGGTCTCGACTCCCCTGGTCGAGCCGATGCGGCATGGCGTGCACTTGCCGCAGGATTCGATGGCGCAGAACTCCATGGCGAACCGCGCCTGCCTGCGCATGTCGACGGTGTCATCGAACACGACGATGCCGCCGTGGCCGATCAGGCCGTCGCGAGCGGCGAAAGCCTCGTAGTCGAACGGCGTGTCGAACAGCGCGCGCGGGAAATATGCGCCGAGCGGGCCGCCCACCTGAACCGCGCGAACCGGACGGCCGGTCAACGTGCCGCCGCCGATGACGTCGACCAGCTCGCCGAGCGTCACGCCGAACGCGGTTTCGAACAGTCCGCCATGGCGGATGTTGCCGGCGAGTTGGATCGGCATCGTGCCGCGCGAGCGGCCCATGCCGAAATCGGCGTAGGCCTTGGCACCTTCGGCAAGGATGAAGGGAATGGCAGCGAACGACAACACGTTGTTGATGACCGTCGGTTTGCCGAACAGGCCGTGGTGCGCCGGCAGCGGTGGCTTGGCGCGCACGATGCCGCGTCGGCCTTCGAGGCTCTCCAGCAGCGAGGTTTCCTCGCCGCAGACGTAGGCGCCGGCGCCGACCCGCACCTCGAGGTCGAAGCTGTGTGCGGAACCGGCGATCTTGTCGCCGAGGTAGCCGCCGTGCTTCGCCGCGGTGATGGCGGCGTTCATGGCTTCCACCGCATGCGGATATTCGCTGCGGATATAGATGTAACCCTTGGTCGCGCCGACGGTGATGCCGGCGGTCGTCATCCCCTCGATGACGAGGAACGGATCGCCTTCCATGATCATGCGGTCGGCAAACGTGCCGCTGTCGCCTTCGTCGGCGTTGCAGACGATGAATTTGCGGTCGGCCTTCGCCTGCGCCACCGTCTTCCACTTGATGCCGGTCGGAAAGCCCGCGCCGCCCCGGCCGCGCAAGCCGGACGCGGTGACTTCGGCGAGGATCGCATCCGGGCCGAGGGACAGCGCGCGCTCCAGGCCCTTGTAGCCGCCATGGGCGCGGTAATCGTCGAGTGAGCGCGGATCGATGACGCCGCAGCGGGCGAAGGTGAGGCGAGTCTGGCGCTTCAGCCAGGGAATTTCCTCGGTGGCACCGAGCTGCAGCGGGTGGGGAGCGTCGGCCGCCAGTGCGTCGAGCAGTGATGCTGCGTCGGCTTCATTGACCGGGCCGAATGCGATCCGGCCGCGTGCCGTCGCGGCTTCGACCATCGGCTCCAGCCAGCAAAGTCCGCGTGACCCGGTCCGGATGATCTCGACGGGCAGGCCCCGCGCCGCGGCGGCTTGTTGCAGCGCCAACGTGACGTCGTCGGCACCCACGGCGACCGCGGCGGCATCGCGTGAGACGAATAGACGCATGCTCATCGTTGCGCCTCCGCCACCAGGGCGTCGAGGCGCTTCTCGTCGAGGCGACCGACGAGGCGGCCATCGAGCATCGCGGACGGGGCGGTCGCGCATAGACCGAGGCAGTAGATCGGCTCCAGCGTGACGCGATCGTCGGCCGTCGTGTGGCCCAGGGAAACGCCAAGCCTGGCTTCCGCGCGGGCAGCCAGCGCATCGCCTCCGGCGGCCTGACAGGCTTCCGCGCGGCAGAGCTTCAGGACATGGCGGCCGGCCGGCTTGTGCCGGAAATCATGGTAGAAAGTGAAGACGCCGTGGACCTCGGCACGCGACAGGTTGAGTGCCTGCGCCACCATCGGGATGGCCGCCTCGGGCACATGGCCGAACGCTTCCTGGAGGGCGTGCAGGATGACGAGTGTCGCCCCTTCCTGTCCGGCATGCTCGGCGATGATCTCGGCACCGCGCGTCTCGTCCCAAGGCTCGTAAACCGCTGTCATTCTTCGTTCTCAAACAGAGCGTCCCACCCCCTAAGCTATTTGGAATCATTCGAAGATCAATAAAGCAGTCTCATGCTGCGATCAGGAATCCAGATCGATTGACGGAAGCGATCGATCGATACGAAAATGCGATCGAGGCGGTTCCGCCGGGCGGTTTTTGCGTGTTGGAGGGGGTGGGGCGTGCTAGCTTGTATGCCACGACGAGATCCGAGGGGACGACCGGTTGATCGACAAGCTTGAACTGCTGCTGGCCTTGGCGAAGGAGCGGCATTTCGGACGCGCGGCGGAAGCCTGCGGCGTGACGCAGCCGACCATGTCGACCGGGCTCAAGCAGCTCGAGGAGATCCTGGGCGTCATGCTGGTCCAGCGAGGGTCGCGGTTCCAGGGATTTACCCCCGAGGGCGAGCGGGCGCTGGACTGGGCGCGGCGGATCGTCGGCGACGCCCGCGCGATGCGCCAGGAGATCAATTCGCTGAAGGACAAGCTGTCCGGCGAGATCCGCATCGCGGCGATCCCGACCGTGCTGGGCATGGTCGCCGCGCTGACGACGCCATTCCGCGCCAAGCATCCCGAGGTGCGTTTCCGCATCCAGTCCACCACGTCGTCGGAGGTGCTGGGGTTGCTCGAAAATCTCGAGGTCGACGCGGGGCTGACCTATATCGAGAACGAGCCGATCGGCAAGGTACGCACGATCCCGCTCTACAACGAGAGCTATCGCCTGTTGACCGCGCCCGACGCGATGTTCGGCGATCGGGAGACGGTGACCTGGAAAGAGGTCGGGCAGGTGCCGTTGTGCCTCCTGACGCCCGACATGCAGAACCGCCGCATCATCGATCGCGCGCTGCGCTCGGTCGGCGCGGAGGCGACCCCGACGCTGACCTCGAACTCGCTGCTCGTGCTCTTTACCCACGTCAAGACCGGGCGGTGGGCGAGCGTCATGCCGGCCAAGCTCGCCGAGACGCTTGGTCTGTCCGACACGGTTCGCTCGATCCCGATCAGCGATCCCGACGTCAATTACAGCATCGGCATGGTGATCCCGCAGCGCGACCCGATGACGCCGCTGATCGCGGCGCTGGTCAATGTGGCGCGAGAAGTGGCGCCGACGCTGCAGTCCTAGCCTAAGCGGCCGCCGATATCCCGGGCACCGTCTTGACGGCCTTGCGCGGCAGGGTGACGCGCACCACCGTGCCGACATCAAGCCGCGAGCGCAGCCGCATCGAGCCGCCGTGCAATTGCGCCAGCGAGCGGGCGATCGCAAGTCCCAGTCCCGAGCCGTGATAGGTCTTGGTCAGCTGGCTCTCGACCTGCTCGAAGGGACGGCCCAGCCGCGCCAGCGAATGCGGCGCGATCCCGATGCCGGTGTCGGCGATCATCAGCACGATCCTGTCCTCGAGCTGGCGGCTGCGGACCACGACGCGTCCGCCGTCGGGCGTGAACTTCACGGCGTTGGAGAGCAGGTTGACGATGATCTGCTTGGTGGCGCGCCGGTCGGCCACGACCGAGATCGACTTCTCGATGTCGGCATCGAGCGTCAGGTGCTTGTCCTGCGCCCGGCCGGTGACCACCCGCAGGGATTCGGCCAGCGTTCGCGACAGGTCGAGCTCTTCCATGTCGAGCTTCATGCGACCGGCCTCGATCTTGGACATGTCGAGGATGTCGTTGATGACTTCGAGCAGGTAGTGCCCGCTGGTCAGGATGTCCTCGCAATATTCCTGGTACTTTTCGGAGCCGAGTTCGCCGAACATGCCCGAGCCCATGATCTCGGAGAAGCCGATGATGGCGTTGAGCGGCGTGCGCAGCTCGTGGCTCATATTGGCGAGGAATTTCGACTTGGTCTGGTTGGCTTCCTCGGCGCGGGTCTTCTCGCGCTGGTACTTCTCGGCGAGGTCGGCGAGCTCGATGGTCTGACGCTCGAGCGCGGCCTGCGAGCGCTTGAGATCGATCACGGTGGCGCGGAGGCGCAGGTCGTTGTCGACCAGCTTCTGCTCGTGTTCCTTGATGCGGGTGATGTCGGTGCCGACCGAGACGTAGCCGCCGTCCTTGGTGCGGCGCTCGCTGATGTGCAGCCAGCTTCCGTCGTCGAGCTGCGCCTCGAAGGTGCGGGCGCCCGGGCCCTTGCTCGCGGTCTCGTTGTGGCGGGTGCGGACCTCCGGCATGCGGCCGACTTCGAGCACGGTCTCGTAGGACGTGCCGGGGATGACGGCGGTGTCGGGCAGCTTGTGCAGGCGCTGGAAGTGCGAGTTGCAGAGCACCAGGCGGTCGCTGGCGTCCCACAGCACGAAGGCCTCGGGAATGGTCTCGATCGCATCGCGCAGCCGCAGGTCGGCTTCGACGGTCTTTTCCGCGAGGCTCTTCTGCTCGGTGATGTCGACGGCGATGCCGATCAGATGGATTCCGGAATCGCTCGGCCCGCGCGTCCGCTCGCAGCGAACGCGGAGCCAGATCCAGTGGCCGTCGACATGCTGCATGCGGAAGGTCTGGTCGATGTGGTCGATCTTCTCGGAAATGAGCTGGTCGGCGATCTCGAACAGGTCGATGTCGTCGGACTTCACCAGGGCGTTGACCTCGCCGAAGGTGAGGAGCTCGTTGCGGCCGTCGAGGCCGAGCATGGAGAACATCGACTGCGACCAGAAGATCCGGCCGCGCGACAGGTCCCAGTCCCACAGGCCGCAGCGGCCGCGATTGAGGGCGGTGTCGATTCGGCCGCGCACGGCGTCGTTGATGAGATCGCCCTCACGGGCGCGGGTCGACTGCCAGTGGAAAGCGAAGCCGAGGATCAGGACGACGAAGCCGGTGGTCGCCGACAGCGTGACGGAGAGCGCCGCATCCGAGCCCCAGATCGGCTCGTTGCGCTCCTGGATCACGGTGACGAGGCCGGGAAACGATTTGATCGGCCGCGAGGTGGCCATCGCCGCGTTGCCGTCCGGCAGCGTCATGTCGGAAACGTTGGCATCGCGCGGCGGCGTTGCGAGCAGCTGTGCGGTGGTGATCGCATCGAGCAGGCCGTCATTGCCGGGCGGATCGCTGTCGATCGGGATGCGGGCGAGGATGTGGCGGTCGACGCCGGCCGACGTGACGAGCACGTGCCGGCCGGAGGCCATGCCCCAGGACGGGATGAGGTCGGGCAGCAATGCCGACAGCTGCTCGATGTTCTTCTGGTGCTCGAGCCGCGGCGAGGCGAGGCGATCGATGCGCTCGGCGAGCAGGTCGGCAAGGGCGGAGATGTCGCGCCGGATCACCAGCCGCTTCTGGCGCGTCTGGTCGACGACCTGAACGAACGCGCCGAGGCAGATCGTGATGAGAAAGGCGATGATGAGCGTGGGCACCGCGCGGCGCAGGGCCGGCTCGGCGATCAGAAGCCGGTGGTAGGCAGGTTTCGCGATCGACTGTGCCAATCCCTTGATCGAATCGGATTGGACACACGCGTTCGCCGCGTCTGCGCGCGCCATGCCTTCGGCCCCCTCAAAAACCTGCTGCCAACCTGGTTCGGAAGCGCCCCCAGAGTGCATTCCGAATCACACTGGATTTGAATCCAGTTTTCCCGGGCTGTCGAGAGTCAACGAATCGTTAACGCGAAATAATTCTTATCCAAAGGAGACTTTGCGAGTCCGAAACGAGAACGTATGGCGCTTCGCGCACGTTGCGTCACGCGCGCGGTGGTTCGGCGTGACTGATGACGCGCTTCACGCTCGGGAACGCGCGACGCAACGCGCGCTCGATCGCGTCGACGTGTTCATGGACCTTGATCACGCTCATCGACGGAATCGCGCGGCAGTGGAAGTTCACGATCTCGCCGGCGTCGGTGTTGCGCACGCGCACGTTATGGATGTCGTGGATCTCGCCGCCGGCGGCGGCGTACTCCGTCAGCGCAGCGGCGATGATTCGCACGCGTTCGGGTGCAGCGTCGACGCCGAACGGCAGTTCCGGTTCCAGCGGCTCGATATGGACGTCGACCTCGACGTCCTCGCCGAACTCCTCCTGGATGTTGCGCTCGAGCGTGTTGGCGACGTCGTGGGCTGCGTCGAGCTGCATCTCGGCGTCGACCTCGAGGTCGATGCTGACGATCAGCTTGGCGCCGAGGTCGTGCACGGTGATATGGTGGATGGCGAGGCCTGAATTGCGCGCGATCACCATGATGCGATCGCGGACGGTCTCGTTGTCGCGCGCGACGGGGACGGCGGTGAAGGTGAGGTCGGCATCGTCGAACGCGCCGGCGACGGCGGCCTGCGCCTTGCGCTTGATGTCCTCGACGCGGTCGATCGGGTAGGTGCGCGGCACTTTCGCGATGGCGTCGATGAAATACGTCGCCCCCACCATGCGCACCCGCAGCCGCTCGACGTCGAGCACGCCGGGCACGCCGCGGATCGCGTCGGTGGCCTTGTCCTGGGCGCCCTCGGGGGCGCGGTCGACCAGCGTCTGCACCGTCGAGCCGGCCATGCGCAGGCCGAGCAGCGCGATCATCACCGCGACGGCCGCAGCGGCCGCGGCGTCGCCCCACCAATAGCCGAGAGCGGCGAGGATCAGGCCCGCGATCACGGCGAACGAGCCCATGACGTCGGATGCGAAGTGCAGGGCGTCGGCGGCGAGCGCCTGGCTGCGGGTCGCACGCGCCGCCCGGTGCAGCGCCCGTGCGCGCCACAGATTGACGACGATGTCGATCACCAGCACGACGAACGGCACGGCGGAAATCGTCGGCGGCGGGGTTCCCTCGCGCAGGCGGCTGTAGGCCTCGACCAGGATGCCGCCGGCCAGGACATAGAGCAGGGCGGTCACGCCGAGCGCGGAGATGCTCTCCAGCTTGCCGTGACCGTAATGATGCTCGTCATCCGCCGGCTTGTCCGAGACCCGCACCACCGCCCAGGTGATGATGGTCGCGACCAGATCGACGGAGGAGTGCAGGGCTTCGGAGATCAGCGCGAGCGAGCCGATCGCGATGCCGACCGCGAACTTGGCCGCCGCCATGCCGCCGCTGGCGAAGATCGAGATCGCCGCGACCGATGTCTTGCTGTGCTGGGCTGTCATGGCGGGGGATTTAGCAGCCCATGGGCGAACATCAAGCGACGATCCACAGCGTTAGTCGCGATTGATTTGCAGGAGCAACCTGTTGCGAATGCTTCCGAATTGAATCGCGGCAATCTCCGGCCCGACGATTGGTCGGCGCGTGCCGGGTCGGCAAAGCCGCACCGCCGTGCCCGCTATTCTTCCGGGCATTCTTCCGTGCGCGGGCGCACTTTGGGCACGCCTGCGCTTTGCCCGCCTTACGAGATCGGCTCCGTCGGGCCCGGCCATGATGCGGGGAGAGAGGCGGCTTGCCGCTCCCGCCCCACAGCGTTGCTCACAACGTCACGACGATCTTGCCGAGATGCTTGTTCGCTTCCATGTGCTCGAACGCCTTGTCGATGTCGGCGAACGAAAACACCTTGTCGATCGGCAACTGCAGCTTTCGCGACTCGACCGCGCCCCAGATGTCCTTGCGGACCTCCGCGAAGATCTCGCGGACCTCCTCGATGGTGCGGGTACGGAAGGTGACGCCGACATAGTCGATGCGACGGGCCGCGTGCAGGTCGAAGTTGAAATCGGCATGGGTGCCGCCGAGCCGGCCGACATTGACGATGCGGCCCTTGATCCGGGTCGCGGCGAGGTTCTGGTTGGCGACCTTGCCGGAGACCTGGTCGACGATGAGATCGACGCCTTCGCCGCCGGTCGCCCCGAGCACCTCCTCCACCCATTTGGGATCGGACGAGTCGACCGCGAGGTCGGCGCCGTACTCCTTCAGCCGTCCGCGCCGGGAGGCGTCGGTCGAAGAGCCGATGACGAGTTTCGCGCCCTTGAGCTTCGCGATCTGCATGGCCATCAGGCCGACGCCGGAGCTCGCGCCCTGGATCAGGACGCTCTGGCCGGGCTGCACGCCGCCGACGGTGACGACGGCGTTGTGCATGGTCGTGAGCGCGACAGTCAGGGTGGCCGCTTCCTCGAAGTTCATGTTCGAGGGGGCATGGAACAGACGGCCGTGGTCGGCCAGCGTGTACTCCGCAAACGCGGCGCTGCCCGAACCCATGACGCGATCGCCGACCTTGACGCCTTTGGCATCAGGCCCGAGCTCGGCGACTTCGCCGGCCCATTCCATGCCGAGCACGGTGCCGACGCCGCCGGCCGCGCCATGGGCGTGGCCCTTGCGCATGCCGGTGTCGGCACGGTTGAGCCCGCAGGCGCGGACGCGAACCAGCACCTGCGTGCCTTTAGGTTTTGGTTGAGCGGCGTCCGAAATCGTAGCGCCATCAGGGCCGTAGACGTAAGCCTTCATGAATTACTCTCGCTTCTTGCAGTGATTATTCCGCGGCCTGCGCGCTCGGATGAACGATCATGCCCTCGAGCCGGCTTCTGATGATGGCCTCGGCCTCTCGCACGATGCGGGAGACCAGTTCGGCGCAGCTCGGAATGTCCTGGATCAGGCCCTGGACCTGGCCGGCCGACCAGATGCCCTCGTCGGAATCGCCGGTGGCATAGACCATCTTGCCACGGGCGCCCGCGACGAGTTCGCGGATGTCCTCGAACCTGGCGCCTTCCTTCTCCATCGCCACGACCTTGGTCGAGATGGCGTTCTTGGCGACGCGGGAGGTATTGCGCATGGTGCGGAAGATCAGCTCGGTCTCGCGCTCGTCATTGGCGACGATCTTCTCCTTGATGAGCTGGTGGATCGGGCTCTCTTTGGTCGCCATGAAGCGCGTGCCCATGTTGATGCCGTCGGCGCCCAGCGCCAGCGCGGCGACAAGACCGCGCGCATCGGCAAAGCCGCCGGAGGCGATCATCGGGATCTTGATCTTGTTGGCCGCGGCCGGGATCAGGATCAGGCCGGGAGTGTCGTCCTCGCCGGGATGGCCGGCGCATTCGAAGCCGTCGATCGAGATGGCGTCGACCCCCATGCGCTCGGCCGAGAGGGCATGGCGGACGCTGGTGCATTTGTGGACGACCTTGACGCCGTGCTTCCTGAACTCGTCGACATGCTCCTGCGGCTTGTTGCCGGCGGTCTCGACCACCTTGATGCCGCTCTCGATGATGGCGGCACGGTATTCGGCATAAGGCGGCGGCTTGATCGCGGGCAGGATGGTGAGGTTGACGCCAAAGGGCTTGTCGGTGAGATCGCGGCAGCGTGCGATCTCCCTGGTCAGGTCCTCGGGCGTCGGCTGGGTCAATGCCGTGATGAAGCCGAGCGCGCCGGCATTGGCCACGGCCGCGACCAGCTCGGCGCGCCCGACCCACTGCATGCCGCCCTGGACGATCGGGTGCTCGACGCCGACGAGCCTGGTGAACCGTGTCTGCAGCATGATCTGTTTCCCCCGCCTAGGTGGCGCTCTGTTGTCGATTGATGGCCGGAGGATGCCGCCGGGGTCGGGAAATGTCTATCAGCGCGGGCGTGCGGTGAGGGCGGGGTGGCATGCGGGGAGCGAGGGGATTCCGTGAGGCGGATAATCGGCGGCTTGCGGCGATTGCGTGACGGCGGCCACGGCGCGCTTCGACAACGCTGAGCGGGATCATGGGCGCTGACCTTCGCGGGATGGCGTTGGAGATGGTTTGGCTTTGAGGCACACCTTCGCCCTCTCGCGGTGCGTTCCACCCGAGGTCTGCCGGATCGCATCACCCTCATGAACAAGGGCGCAGGAAAGGCCGGGCGCGGCTGGCGCCCGCAGGTCCGTGCGCGAAGGAATGCACACGGGGTGGACCACAGGTCAGCCAATCGCCCGGCCTTCCCTGCGCAATGGTTTACGGCGTACTTCGCGCTCTCCCCGGGGAGCGATGCACTATTGCCCCCGTCGCCCTGCGGATGGCTGATGCGCGCGCCCGGTCGGGCGGCGGACATCACCACAGGACTTGACGCACAGACTCCGGGCGTCAGGACCACACGACTTGACCGTCCGCGCACGTCCTCGCTGGGACTTCGGGAGCTGGCGTGTGCTCACGCCCGAAGCCATGCGAAGACGCTGTCGGCGCCGTGTCGTCGGCGCGATGGCCATCGCTCACGGCAAGGCCGCCCTGCGATACTTGTCACGCCCGACGCCGTCGCGTCCATTGCTGCCCAGCCCGCGGTTCGTGACGATCGCGATCCGCCCCTTGTCTCGGGCCCGGGTGCCGTTTGTCTACGATAAATCCGAATTTCGGTAAAGAGGAATATTTGCGGAGGTGAGGATTGACAGCAGGGGCGGCCGATCTGGTTGGGGTGTTTTGCCCGACGGGGCGGGTGGCAAGTGCGCTCAGGGCTCGTGCCCCGGCTTGGCCGCAGGGCTATCGCGTAGGAGAGGTGGCGGAAGCCCGCCTGCGGCCATCCTTCGAGACGCTCGCCTCCGGCGGGCCTCAGGATGCGGTCGCGTTTCGCGGCGAGACATCGAACCTTGATGGTGAGGAGCCCGCCGAAGCGAGCTTAGCGGACGATGCCTCGCATCGCCGCGCGAACGATGCGGGCCGAGCCTTCTCGACAGTCATATACAAAAGCCCAGGCCTTGACTGAGGCACGCAGTGCGCTGCGGCCTCGGCGTATCGCCGCGCTGGAATGCTGGATCGGCCGCCTTTCGCGGCAATCGCGGCGAGTACAGCGCGGACCGCTACTCCGCGGACAGCCGCACCACTTGTCGGCCGCCGTTCATTTCCTTGAGGCGGTTGACGAAGTTCTCCGGGCGCTGCCAGCGATAGGGGACCCGCAGTCCCATGAACTCCGCGATGTCGCCGATGAAGCCGGTGCAGTTGGTGGTCTCGGCGTTCCAGACCGGCGAACTCGCCTGCAGCCTCTTGATGTAGGCGAACACGCGCTTGGCGTCGGCTTCGTTCAAATAGACGCGATAGCTCGCGGTCAGGTATTCCGGATCGAGATCGCCGTAGCTCGCGCCGGTTTCGGACGGGACCCAGGTCAGATGACCGAGCACGTAGGCCCAGGTGTCTCCGGCGGGCGTCAGTCCGGCAACTTCGACGGCACGCTCGCTGGTCTTGCCGTACCAGACGAAGGCGTGCCCCCAGCTCGCGGCGGTTCGGGCCCGGAAGTCGACGTAATAGGGGCCCTTCTCCGCACGCGCGACGGGGCGCCGCGTCGACGGCGCGGCCGGTCGCGATGAGGTATCGGCCGAGACAAGCGCATTTGCATCGGCAATGCGCTTGTTCGTTTCGTGGGCCGAGGCGGAGGCAATCGTCCATGCGGTCATGGCCGCAAGCGCGAACCCCGCCAGTGCGCGGGATCCCGATCGGTCAGTTCTGTCTGTCACGCTTTGCCCCTCGACTGTCGGCGACCCTGGTTCTGCGGAGCGCCTCAGTAGCGCGCCGCGACCGGGCCGGGCGCCTTGCCGATCGGGGCCTTTCCAACCGGGCTCTTGCCAATCGGCATCTTCCCGATCGGGGCCTGCTCGGCCGGATAGACGGGCACGGGCTGGCGGCGCGGCAGATCCGCAGCGTTCGCAGCCGTCACCAGAGCAAGCGTAGCACCCACAACAAATACAATCTTCTTCACAGTCTCACCCCTGAAGGTTTGGTCCAAACACGGCAGTGCCGTGCCCCCAGACACGCCCCACAGATGGGCGGCGGAATGCGTCCACAGTACGGCGGCCGCGGGACATGTTGGCGGCATATGTCGGGCGCTCTGCAGAGTGATGTTTCGCGATATTTCGCCGCGAAATCCCGGCAATTTGCGACAGGTATCCTCACCCAATCCGGTTCAGGCTGCCCCGGATCGTCGAGAAGATCCCGCCGATGTCCTTGCGCAGCGCGTCGAGCGCGTTGAAATTGTCGAAGATGCGGGCAAGCCGGTCCTCGACTTCGCGCTTGCTGCTCGTCAGCGCATCGACGCGCGCGGCGAGAGTGACGCCGCCATTGGTCTCGATCTCGCTGACGGTCCTGGCAAGGAGGTCGCGAGTGGTGTCGACATCGGCGATCAGGGCGTCGATGCCGAACACGGGGGCCTTGAGCGGGACGAGGTCGGCCTGCGACTTCGACAGCTCGGCCTTGAAGGAATTCAGCGTCGCCAGCGTCTCCTGCAAGCCGCCGAGACGGCGGCGCGACTGGATGACAAAATCGTTCAGAGCGTTCTGGCGGTCGACCAGCGTTCTGCCGTCGGCATCGGTCTCGACATCGGCGAGCGCGCGTTCGAGCTGGGCCTGACGATGACCGAGCTCCTCGAAATCGAGCCGGATCGTCTTCAGGATGTTGAAGCTGTCGTCGATCCGGGCAAGGCGCTGCTCGATCTCGATCTTGTTGTTCGAGAGCGTCTCGACGCGGGTGCCGAGCGGCGCCTCGCCGCCGGACTCGAGCTCGTCGATGGTCTTGGCGAGACGGTCATGGCTGAGGCTGAGTTCGCCGATCAGCGCATTGATGCCGGCCTCGGGTGAGCGCAGCGGCGCCAGCTCGGCGTGCGATTTCGCCAGATCCTCCTTGTGCTGGTTCAGGGTGGTGAAGGTGTCCTGCACCGCATTGACCCGCGACAGCAGGACCCCTACGTCGCGCGCGATATCCTTCAGGCGGTCGGCGAGGTTGTTCTTGCGATCGTCGGTCTCGAGGTCCAGCAACGATCGCTCGAGCTGGTTCTGGCGGTCGCGGATCTCGGTGAAGACCGGCTCGACCGCCCGTCGCTGCTCGGCGACCTTGCCGACCATGTCGCGCAGCCCCTGCTGGCGGCGGCGGATCTCGGCGAGCTGGTCGTGCATGTCGGTGGATTCGTTGCGACCCTGCTGAAGCAACGCGCGCTGCTCGGTCTCGCCCAGCTTCTCGTGGAGCGCGGAGACCGCCTCGCGGGGATCGCTCTCGATCAGATGCTGGACGGTCGCATCGAGATGGTTTTGCAGGGCATGGGCGACGACCACGTCCTCACGCGTCCGCTTGAGGCGATCGCGCAGCTTGTCGAGGCGCCGGTCCTGGCGCGAGAGCCGCCAGGCGGAGGCGCCGACAAGCGCCAGCCCACCCACGACGATCGCACCGCTGGCAACGCGTTGCGGCACGGACAGGCCCGCAAACAGGGCGGGCAGGTGGCCGATGTCAAAACCAAACGCCTGCTGAGCGAGGATCGCGACGGCGGCCAGCAGGGCAAACCAGGCAAACAGGAAAAGCAGCCACATCGTGAATTCCTCACGCCGGCACAATATCGCCATAGTTGCTATTGGAGAGCGGAACCGAGATCAAGGGGCGTCCGGTGTGCCGGATGCGTTCAACCGCGCGATCCACCGATGATGACGCCGGCCGGCTGACGGATGACGTTGCGTGGGGTGCCGGGTTTTCCCGAAGTCGGCGTAACCGACAGTCGTCATTGCGGGCGGCGCGAAAGCGTCGAGCCCGGGAGTCCACGCCTGCGGCACTGCCGTTCGAGGGGCCCGAGATGCACGGCTGCGCAGCTCAGGCCTCGCCTCGGTGTGTCGCGGGACGAGCGTCGCTGCGCTAGGCGGCTTGCGGCGTGGTGTTGGTCGCCTCGTCGACGGCGGCCGCGATGTCACGCATGCTGATGACGGAGACGAGGCTGTAATTGTCGATCACCGGCAGGTGCCGGATGTGGTGCCGGTTCATCAGATGGCGGACGTGCGCGATCGTGTCGGTCGAGGTGCAGGAGACGAGTTGCTGCACCGAGATGAGCTGCGAAACTTTCACGTTGACCGCGTTGGTGCCGTGTTCGGCGACGGCGCGCACCACGTCGCGCTCTGTGAACATGCCGACCGCGGTGTTGCCTTCCGAGCGGACCACGTCCTTGACCACCAATGCGCTGATGTTGTTGGCGCGCATCAGCTTGGCGGCAATGCTCACCGTCTCGTTCATTCGCACCGTGACAACGCGCGGCGTCTTCTTGCGCAGAATGTCTCCGACCAGCATGGCGACCTCCCTGGGTGAATGATGGAGTGAGATTGGTATACATTATACCAATTGTCAAGCGCTGGTTCGGGCGATCCCGAAAATCTTGCGGCAGGGATGCTGACATTTGTTTGTCGGCCAACAAAAAAGGGGCGCAGCGCTGCGTCCCTCTTTTCGGCTGATCCAAACGTGACTGGTCGCTACGCCGTCTCGGTCTTGGCGCTGCCGGTCGCGGTGTTCGCGCGTTCGGCTTCATTGCCGAGGATGAAGGAGCGACGGAGCGGCTTGATCACGAACAGCGCCATCAGCGCGGCGGTCGCGTTCAGGGCCACCGCGACCACGAACACGGCCTTCCAGCCATAGGAGGCCGAGATCACGCTCGCGAGCGGGACGAGGAGGGAGGCGGTGCCCTTCGCGGTGTAGAGCATGCCGTTGTTGGTCGTTGCGTATTTCGAGCCGAAGGTGTCGCCGCAGGTCGCGGGGAATAGCGAGTAAATCTCGCCGAACACGCCGAAATAGACCGCCGTCGCGAGCACGAACACGATCGGAACGTGTCCATAGGCCGACAGTGTCAGCAGCATCAATGCCGCCGTGCCGAACGCGATGAACATGGTGTGTTCGCGCCCGATCGTGTCGGAGATCCAGCCGAAGAAGGGCCGGCCGAAGCCGTCGAAGATGCGGTCGAGCGAGATCGCGAAGGTCAGCGCCGCCATCTGGAATCCGGCGAGAGCGACGGGCGTGTTGGCGATCTTGAAGTCGTGGGCGATCGGCGCGATCTGCGCCGCGGTCATCAGGCCGCCGGAGGCGACCATGACGAAGACGAGATACATCACCCAGAAAATAGGGCTGCGCAGGACCTGCGGAGGCGTGAAGTCGATCTTGGTCTGCGGCAGGTTGAGCTGCTTCTTCTTCGGCGGGATCGAGATCCGCGGCGGCTGAATGAAGAAGGCGAGCACGAACACGATCAGGCCTTGGCCGATCCCGAAGGTCAGGAACGCGTGCTGGTAGCCGCTCGATGCGATCATGCTGGCGATCGGCACGACGGTGAGGGCGGCACCCGCGCCGAAGCCCGCGGCCGTTGCGCCGGCGGCAAGGCCGCGGCGGTCCGGAAACCATTTCAGCGCGTTGCCGACGCAGGTGCCGTACACCGCGCCGGCGCCCATGCCGCCGATGACCGCCGCCGCATAGAGCACGGGAAGGCTGTCGGCGTAGGAGTTGAGCACCCAGGACAGCGCGATCATCACGCCGCCGAACATGATGACGAGGCGCGGACCGTATTTATCGACGAACCAGGCCTCGATCGGCACCAGCCAGGTCTCGGTGACGACGAAGATGGTGAAAGCGAGCTGGATCGCGGCGCGTCCCCAATGATGCGCCGCATCGATTGGATCCACGAACAGCGTCCAGCCATATTGAAGGTTGGCGATCATCGCCATGCAGACGATGCCCATGGCGAGCTGGAACCAACGGAAACCGGTTCGAAGGGGCGCAGCGGTGACGGCGCCGTCCGTGCTGGAAATCATCAACAACCTCCCAACGCGCCTGTCTTGTCGCGACACCGGCAGCCAAGGTGACCTGATGTCGCAAATATTGTGGCTTATCGTCGCAAGCGCAGTGGGCAAATTGGTATACCATATTCCAGAATGCAAGCCCTATCTTCGAGCGCAATGAGGGAAAAACGCACGGCCCGGTTCGGATTCCGTGAAGCGAGGGGGCTTCGCATAAAACGAAAACGCCCGGCCGTCGGGCCGGGCGTCACGTGCGAGAGGGAGGTGGTGGAGGCTGTCAGGCGGCCGACTTCGCGACCACCGTCTTGCGCCAGGGTTTCAGCACCAGGAGCGCGAGCAGCGAGGCCAGGATGTTGGCGCCGGCCGCGATGATGAACACGGCGTCCCAATGGCCGGAACTCTGCTGCACGTAGTTCGCGAGCGGCACCAGCAGCGCGGCGGTGCCCTTGGCGGTGTAGAGCAGGCCGGCATTGGTGGTCGCGAATTTCGCGCCGAACGTGTCCGTGCAGGTCGAGGGAAACAGCGAGTAGATCTCGCCCCAGGCGAAGAACACGAAGCCCGACAGGATCACGAACCAGATCGGATCGTGGCCCCAGAGATAGAGCATCCAGATGCCGAAGCCTTCCATGCCGAAGGCGATGAACATGGTGTTCTCGCGGCCGATCATGTCGGAGATCCAGCCGAAGAACGGACGCGTCAGGCCGTTGAGCACGCGGTCGATCGTCGCCGCGAACGTCACCGCCGTCATGGTCATGCCGATCAGCGTGACCGGAATGGCATCGACCTTCCAGTCGACCGCGATCGGCTTGAGGTTCGCGGTCACCATCAGGCCGCCGGCGCCGACGATCACGAACATGAAGTACATCAGCCAGAAGATCGGCTGGCGCAGCACTTCGGTCGGCTGGTAGTTGCGACGGGTCTGGAGCAGCGCCGCGTTCGCCACCACGCTCGGCACCTGGCCGGGTTTCGGCGCGAGCAGGAAGAAGGCGAGGATGCAGATGATGATGCCCTGGCCGAGGCCGAAATAGAGGAACGTGGCCTGGAAACCGCTGTCCTTGATCATGGCCTGGATCGGGGCGACGGTGAGTGCCGATCCTGCGCCGAAGCCTGCCGCCGTGATGCCCGCGGCAAGACCGCGCTTGTCCGGAAACCATTTCAGCGCGTTGCCGACGCAGGTGCCGTAAACACCACCCGCGCCGATGCCCGCGACGATCATGCCGAGGTAGTAACCGTTGAGCGTCGTGGCCTGCGCGTTGATCGCCCAGCCGATCGCGCACAGCACGCCGCCGATCAGCACGACGAGACGCGGGCCGTATTTATCGACGAACCATCCTTCGACCGGCACCAGCCAGGTCTCGAACAAGACAAACAGGGTGAAGGCCCACTGGATCGAGGCGCGATCCCAACCGAACTTCTTCTGGATGTCGGGGACGAAGAACGTCCAGCCATATTGGTAATTGGCGATCATCACCATGGCCGCTACACCGATCGCCAGTTGCGTCCAGCGATACGTGTCGCTGACGCGCGCGGCTGTAGGGGCCGTTGCCTGCACCATGTCCGTCATAAAGCCTCCCGTCGCGCTTCTCTTTTTTATGCGAGCGCTGGGGCGGCATTCTTGTATTCAATATGCCAAGGTTCAAGCGCCGGTCCGGTCACCGTGCGCAAATGTCGCAGAACCTTCGCGGGCTGCGGCGTGACTCGGGACGCACAAATAGAAATGGCCCCGTCGTGCGGGGCCATTCATCAATAGTCGCATGTTGATGGTTGCGATCTGCGCGGCAGGCCGCGCCAGGCGAGACGCCGTGCGCTTACAGACCGAAGCGGGGAAGGTCGCCGTTGCGATTGGAAATCTCCGCGCTCGTCATCAGGAGACGGTCGACCGCGGCCATGAAGCGGGCGAACAGCGAGGCCGAAGGGGCGAGCGCGACGGAAGCGGTCTTGGACATCGGTAATCCCTTTTCTGAGACGGTCAGTATTGCTGTCTCATTTCGAAGGGCAAGGTATGTATACCAGATGCCAAATACAATTGACTTGTTTGCATGGCAGCATGCGTTCTGTCGCATTGCAGCATGGCGATGTCGGCGCCGGATCCGGTGCAATGCAGGCAAATGGCCGCGAAAGAGGGCGTCTGGAGCCAAAAAAGCCCTCCCGAGCGGGCGAGAAGCGGGCGCTAACCTCGACCTTGGCTCAACCGGGCGGGTCTTGGCACGGCAGTGCAAAGCCGTTAGTGGTCTGCCCCCTTTTTCCATCAACTGTCAGAGTGGTTCATGTCGAGCGCCTCGCCCGCCGTCTCGATCGGCATCGATTTTGGAACCAGCAACACGGTCGTGGCGCTCGCGGCGGACGACCGCCGGGTCGAAGCCATCCGCTTCGATCACGGCGGACAGCGGCATAGCGTCTACGTCTCGGCCCTGTGCTTCTGGGAAGACCGGCCGGGCGCCGGGGCCCAGGCCGAAGGCGGCCCCTGGGCGATCGAGCAGTTTCTCGAAGGACGTCACGTCTATCGGTTCCTGCAGTCGTTCAAGACCTTTGCCGCGAGCAGCAGCTTCAACACCACCCAGGTGTTCCGGCAGCGCTATAAGTTCGAGGACATCCTGGCCGCGTTCCTCCGCACGCTGGCGCGCCATGGCGGCGACAGATTCGGCTTCGAGACCTCGACCATCACGGTGGGCCGTCCCGTTCGCTTCGCCGGCGGCAATCCCGACGAGGACCTGGCGATGCAGCGCTACCGGGCCGCGTTCGAGCGCCTTGGTGCCGGGCATGCGCGCTATGTCTACGAGCCCGTCGGAGCCGCCTTCTCCTTCGCCCGGCGGCTGGAGCGGGACGCCACCGTGCTGGTCGCGGATTTCGGCGGCGGCACCAGCGATTTCTCGGTGATGCGCTTCTCGCGCTCGGGCGGCAATCTGCGCGCCGAGCCGCTCGGCCATGCCGGTATCGGGATCGCGGGCGACACGTTCGACTATCGCATCGTCGACCACGTCGTCTCGCCGCGGCTGGGCAAGGGTTCGAGCTTCCGCTCGTTCGACAAGGTCCTGCCGATCCCGAGCGGCCATTACACCAACCTCGCGCGCTGGCATCAGCTCGCGATGATGAAGAGCAACGGCGACCTGCGCGAACTGCGGGAGCTTGCGCGCACCGCGCTGAAGCCGTCCCAGCTCGAGGATTTCATCACCATCGTCGATCTCGATCTCGGCTTTTCGCTGTACCGCGCGGTGTCCGACGCCAAGGTCGCGCTGTCCGGGCAGGATCAGGTCGACTTCCGCTTCAAGGGCGGCGGGGTCGATATCGGCTCGACCATCACGCGGAAGAATTTCGAAGCCTGGATCGCCGACGACATCGCCCGGCTCGGCGCCACCGTCGACAAGGTGCTGGCCGAAGCCGGCATCACCGCGCGCGAGGTGGAGAAGGTGTTCCTGACCGGCGGCACGTCGTTCGTGCCCGCCGTCCGGCGGCTGTTCGCCGACCGCTTCGGCAACGAACGGCTGATGTCGGGCGACCAGTTCGAGTCGATCGCCTACGGCCTCGCGCTGATCGGGCACAGCCCCGATCCGGACCGCTGGACCGCGGCCGGGGGAGTCACGTCGAAGGCGGGCGCGTAGCCATCGTTCGCGATGGGTCGAACTTCGCCGTTTTCCGCCATTGCGAGCGTCGCGAAGCAATCCAGGATCGTTCCGCGGAGGGACGCTGGAGTGCTTCGCCGCGCGCGCAACGACGAGGTGGCGAGATCGGCGCAGTCGATCGGGCAGATCAACCCGCGAAGTGCGATAACGGCTACTGCTTGATCTCGGGCTCGACGAGCTTTGCCAGGTTGCGCAGCGATTCCTGCCAGCCGAGATAGCAGGCCTCGGGCGGGATGACGTCGGGAATGCCGGCCTGCGTGACGTCCAGCTCGGTGCCGACCGAGACCTTCTTCAATGTCACCGTCACCTGGATTTCGCCGGGCAGGTTGGGATCGTCGAACTTGTCGGTGTAGCGGAGCCGTTCGCCGGGAACGAGCTCGAGATATTCGCCGCCGAATGCGTGGCTGTGGCCCGTCGTGAAATTGCGGAAGGACATCTTGAAGGTGCCGCCGACCTTGGGTTCGAGGTGGTCGACGGTGCAGGTGAAACCATTCGGCGGAAGCCATTTCGCCAGCGCGTCCGCTTCCAGGAAGGCGCGGTAGATCTTCTCCGGGCTGGTCGTCAGAACGCGGTGCAGGCGTACGGTGCTGGGCATGCTCGTTAATCCCTGTAAACTGGTGGCCATGATGCCGGCATACGGGTCTATGCCGATCCATGCCCCGAGGACGAACGAGGCATTGTCGATCCGACACGGCCTCTGCGATTTTCCTGGCGCATCTTGTTGAGAACAGGGCCGACGGCTCGGGACCCCGTCCGCCTAGGACGCCGGCACGTCCTGCGGCGTCATCGTGAACGCGATCCTGTAACGGCCGATGGCCGGATCGTCCATGGCGCCGGCACCGCGAAGCGCCGATGACGAGAGCTGGTCGCCGATGACTCGCTCGACCACGTCAGGATCGTAACCGCAGAGCAGCACGATCCAGTCGGCCGCGCCGTCCTTGCCGCGGATCTGCTGCTCCGTGGTGGGCACGCTGGTCTTGGGCGTGTCGGTCAGCAGGAGGTGGGCGCCGGTCAGTCCCGGCAGCGATGCCAGCGCGCCGAGCGTCCGCTCAAGATGCGTCTGCAACGCGGCCTCGCGCCCGGTCTCCGGCGAAAGCCGGAAGGTGGCGAGAGCCGCCGCCACGCCGCCGCCGAAGCTCGCGGCAACCCGGCACTGGCTGCGGACCATGCCGAGATGATGCGGCATCATCTTGGTCGACCATGGCGTGGGCGCGTTGAGCCGATCGAGGTATCCCTTCGACGTGAGCACCTCATATTCTTCCAGCTCGTAGAGCACGAAGAATCCTTCGGCGCTTGCGGCGTCGGTCCAGCGCGATCCGCGCCGGAACCCCGGAATGCTCATGCGCTCCGGAAAATGCTCGTGCGAATGCCAGTCGCCGAACTCCGCGCGCTGCTCGGAGCGGACATTCCACCACATCGCGACGGCGGCCTTGCCCAACAATGCCATGCTGACCTCAATCTTCCTTCGGCAGTTTGCTCAGAGTAGCGCCGTCGAGAACCACGGAACCGCCGCGACCAGCACCAACGCCAGCATCAGTACGGCCAGGTAGCGCCAGACGTGCGACGCGGCCGCGTTCGGTGCCACCCGACCGATCGCGCAGGCGGCGTAAAACCCGACGCCGAAGGGCGGTGCGAACAGGCCGATGCTCATGGCGATCACCACGACCATCGCGTAGTGCACGCCGTCGATGCCGAAACTGTGCGAGACCGGCAGCAGCAGCGGCGCGAACAGCAGGATCGCCGGGATGCCCTCGAGGATGTTGCCGAGCAGCACGAACACGACGATGGTGATGGCGAGGAAGCCGTAGCGGCCGCCGGCGATCTCCTGCATCGTCGCGGTCAGGCCCGACGAGAAGCCGGATTGCGTCAGCGCCCAGGCCATTCCGTTGGCGGCGCCGATCACGAACAGGATCGAGGCCGACAGCGCCGCGGTTTCGACCAGCAGCGGATAACAGCGCCGCCACCGGAACGGACGATAGATCGTGATGCCGGCCAGCAGCGTGTAGACGATGCCGATGGTCGAGACCTCGGTCGCAGTCGCGACGCCCTCGACGACCGCGGTGCGGATCACGAAGGGCAGGATCAATGCGGGCAGCGCCAGGGCGAAGGCTTTCACCAGCACGCCCTTCTCGCGCGGCGCCGCTTGCACGGGACGGTCGTTGCGCGAGCGGAAGAAGACGAGGAGCGCCAGCGCCGCTGCCAGAACCAGCGCCGGAATCAGGCCGGCCGTGAACAAGCTCGCGATCGAGATGCCGGTGACCGAGCCAAGCGTGATCAGCACGAGGCTCGGCGGGATCGTATCGGCCATGGCGGCGGATGCCGCGAGCAGGGCGACGAGATCGCCATCGTTGGCTCCGCGGCGCTTCATCTCGGGAAACAGGCCGGGGGCGACGGCGGCCATGTCGGCGGCCTTGGAGCCTGAAATGCCGGAGATCAGGATCATCGCCGCGAGAAGCACGTAGTACATGCCGCCGCGCACCGAGCCGAGCAGCAGCGACAGCAGCGCGATCATGGCGCGCGCCAACCCGGCCAGCTCGATCAGGAGGCCGAGGAAGATGAACATGGGGATCGCGAGCAGCAGCGGTTGCGACATGCCCTGATCGAGCCGGTTGACGACGAGGCTGAGCGGGACATGCGTCATCAGGCCGAGATAGGCGACGGTCGCGATCGCGAACGCGAATGCGATGGGAATGCCGACGGCGATCGAGACGGCGACCAGAACCACGAAGAAGACGATGAGGTTGAGATTGCCGATCGCAAGCAGGAATGGCGATGCAAGGATCAGCCCGGCGCCGACGATGCCAGCGATCGCGAAGGCAATGAGGGCGTGGGGAAGCCGGGTTCTCCTGAGAAATTGCACGGTCGTGACGGCCAGCATGAGCGCCAGGCCAACGGCGATGCCGAGCACGCGCCAGCTCGAGGGAACGCCGAGATTGGGCATGGTCGCGAAGGATTCGTCCTCGACGTAGTCGAAGGCCGGCCGCAACAGCAGGACCAGCGTGACGCCGATCGCCGTCAGCACGAGCGCCTGCACCGTCGCGCGCACCTGCGGGCCGGCGCGCTCGGCCAGTGCCGCAAAGCACATGTGTTCGCCGCGGCGCAGGGCGACCACCGCGCCGAGCATGCTGAGCCACAGGAAGATCGCGCCGGCGAGTTCGTCGGACCAGACGATGGGGCTGTGAAAGGCGTAGCGTGCGACGACGCCCGCAAACAGCAGCCCGGTCTCGGCGACGAGCAGCGCGGCCGCGATGCCCTCGACCGCTGTCCCGATCATGCGTTCCACCCGGTCGGCGAGGGCGACCGGGTGACAGCGCGCGTTTTCGATCAGGTCCGACACCGCTTATCCGAGACTGCTGCCGGCGGCGTCTTCGAGCAGGGCAAAGGCCTGATCGCCGAAAGCCTTGCGTACGTCGGCATAGTATCCCGCCGTCTTCAATTTGGAGCGGAAGGAGGCCGCGTCGCTGTCGTTGAACTGGATCCCGCCCTTGGTCATGGTGTCGCGGAAGCTCTGGTCAAGATCGGCGAGGTCCTTGCGCTGCGCGCGTCCGGCGTCGTTCAGCCGGGTCTCGACGATCTCCTGGAGGTTCGCGGGCAGGCTCTTCCAGACCCGGCCGTTGAACAGAACCCAATTGCCCTGCCAGATGTGGTTGCTGAGCGAGCAGTATTTCTGCACCTCGTAGAATTTCGAGGTGACGATCAAGCCGAGCGGATTTTCCTGCGCGTCGACGACCTTGGTCTGGAGCGCCGGATAGACCTCGTTGAACTGGATGCTGGTCGGCGCGGCGCCGAGGGCCTTGAACAGGCCGGTATAGGCGGCGGCCCCGGGGACTCGGATCTTGAGCCCGCTGACGTCATCGACGGTCTTGATCGGCTTCACCGACGTCGTGATCTCCCGGAAGCCGAGATCCCAGACGGTGCGGGTGGCGTAGAGATTGGCGCTCATCAGTGCGCTGCGGATGTAATCGCCGAGCTTGCCGTCGACCGCGGGCCACACCTTCGAGGCGTCGCTGAAGGCAAATCCGGTCCCGTCGAGCGCGGCAGCGGGAACCACGCTGGAGACGACGAGACCGCCGATGACGTAGCCTTCGACCGCGCCGGCGCGAACCTGGTTCAGAAGATCGACCTCGCCGCCGAGTTGTCCGTTCGGGAAGATGCGCAGCTCGACCTTGCCGTCGGTGTCCTTCCTGATCTTGTCCGCCGCTTCCTGGAGCCGAAGATTGGTCGGGTGCGTGGCGGCAAGGGGATGCGCGATCTTGAAGTTGAACTCGGCGGCATGCGCGCGGCGGACGAACGGCGCCGTCACCAGCGGCATGGCCGCGAGCGCGGTGAGCACTTGTCTGCGTTGAACCAGTGTCTTCCTCATGGCCGTCAATCCTCTCCCTCGCTGTTCTCTCGCTGTTGGCCGCCCCAGGCGACATCCGGCCATTAACAACGGTGAATGGGGGAATCCACATTTTTTGTTTATCTTTCAAATTTTGAAAGATAAGGTCGAAAATCGGATTGAAGGAGGAACTCGGCCCATGAGCGGCTCGATGGAGAAAGCGCTGGCCATCCTCGAATATCTGGCCGTGCGCCCGAACGGTGCTTCGCTGGCCGCGATCTCGACCGATCTCAACCAGATCCGCAGCGGCTGTCACCGCACGCTCAACGAGCTCATCAAATACGGCTATGTGCGCGCCATGCCGCAGCGCGGCGATTACGCGCTGACGACGAAACTCGCCTCGATGGGGATGAGCTTTCTCAGCAAGTCGGGCATCATCGACATCGCCCAGCCCGTGATGAACCGGCTCGCGCGCGAAACCGAAGAGCTGGTGCGCCTCGCCATTCTCGACGGCGATCGCCTGACATTGGTCGCGAAAGCACAAGGCGCGAAGGTCGGACTGCTCTACGACCCTGACATGGGAATCGACCTGCGCCTGTCATGCAGCGCCGCAGGACACGCCTGGCTCGCGACATTGTCCGACGAGGAGGCGACGGCCGCCGTGATGCGGCAGGGACTTGGCGAGCCCGTCCATCATGGTCCGCATGCGCCGACGACCGTGAAAGGATTGCTGAAGATGCTCGCCGAGCATCGCAAGCGCGGCTTCAGCATGATCAACGACGTCTACGCGCCGGGCATGAGTTCGATGGCCGCCGTGATCAAGCGCAAGGGCGAGCCCGCGACCGGTGCCGTCATCGTCGCCGGGCCGTCGTCGCGATTCACCGAGGCGCAGATGCTCAAATTCGGGCCGAGGCTGCTGCGGATTGCCGACGAGCTCGCGCTGGTGGGAAGCGCGTCGCCGCTGCTGAACGCCGGCAATGTCGGCACCTGGGGCAACAGGGCGTGATGGATGGCGACTGCCTGAAAGCGAAGAACGCGGCTATCGCGTCCGGCGCAGCAGGAACTCGTAGAATTTCGGATCGTCGGCGCGCGAAACATTGATCCTGATCGCTCTGGCCAGTGGGCTGGTCTTGTCGAGACAGAACAAGCTGCCGGGTGCGATGAAGATGCTTTCCTTCGCGCCTTCCCGCGCCAGCTTCATGTCGTCCAGCCCCTCCGGAAGCACAAGGTAGAGGTAGTATCCGGCCATGGTCGCGGAATAGATCTGGTGACCCGCTCGCGTCAGCTCGGCCTGAACTCTTTTCAACGCGGCGTCGGTGCGTTGCCCGAGTTTCCTCAAATGCCTGTCGTAATGGCCGTCCACGAGCAACCGATGGAGCAGTCGCTCGACATGTCCGGAGCTGTTGACGGTCGTGAGCATCTTGAGCTCCGCAAGCGTTGCGATTCGATCGCTGCGGGCCGCAATGAATCCGGATCTCAAACTCGCCGAAAGCGTCTTCGAGAATGTTCCAACCGAGATGACGTTGTTGAGCTGGTCGAGCGTGGCCAGCCGGTTGTTGGCCGTCATGGGAAGATCGGCGAACGGATCGTCCTCGACGATGACGAGGTTGGAGCGCGTCGCCGCCTTGAGGACGGCGTGCGCGACCGGAAGGGTGATCGAACCTCCGGTCGGATTGTGCCCGAGCGACTGCGTGAAGAACAGTTTCGGGCGTTCCGATTGAATCTTGGCCGTGAGGTCGTCGACATCGGGGCCGTCGGGCAGGCGCCGGACGCCCACGATGCGGACCTGGGCAAGCGTCAGCTTCGCGAACAGGGGATAGTAGCCGGGTTCGTCGACCAGAACGGTATCACCCGGCGAGAGCATCGCCCGGATGATCAGATCGAGCGCGTGATTGGCGCCGAACGTCAGCAGGAGGCTGTCCTCCTTGACGGCGACCTGCTGGGCCTGCAGCCGCAGCGCGATCTGCTGCCTCAGCGGCAGGAAGCCGAGCGCGGATCCGTACGCGTCGGCGTCGGCCGGCAGCATCCGTCCGTTGCTGCTCAGATAGCGCTTGATCTCGGAGTGCTCCGTCCATGATGCAGGCGGCCGCCCGTCGCCGACGCGAATCTCGAAATTCTGCGAGAGCTGCGCATTCAGCAGCGAAGCGATGTCGACCGCTTCGGTGACATGCCGTGGCCGTCCGCCTTCGTCGCCCCGAAATGTAATGACGAAGCCTGATCCGGCCTTCGCCGTTACGAGGTTATCGAGCACCAGCCGGTCATAGGCCTCGACGACGGTGTTCTTCGAGACGCCGAATTCCGCAGCGGCCTTCCGGATCGAGGGCAGGCGGCCACCCTCCGGCAAGGCGCCGGAGAGAATGCGCGTGCGCAATCGATTTGCCAGCCCGCCGGCCAGCGTCACTGCGTGATCGCGTTGGTCATCGGCAGGCGGCAAGCAAGATCCTCGAGAGATACAGTTCCGGACAATTCACAAAAGCGTACCCTCGTTTGACGATAGCAGGAAGGCTGCCGGCGGCTCAATGGGAACCATGTGGCGGCGAGGGCGCATGCCGGCAGCCACTTCCGGCAACTTTTTCGTTGACCTTCGGATGAATTGTTATCCGCAGCAAAGGGTACAGTTGCGGACAGTATTTTGAAATTGTCCCTTTTGATCGTGTGGCGCCGCCGCCTAACGTCCCGCCAATTGAAAAATTCTCTGTGGGAGGCGCGGCAATGGCCGGACCCGAGTCGGCTCGACAGCCCAAGAACATCAACTCGCGCTTGGAAAACCTGCGCAACCTTGCGCCCGCCGAGCGGATGGGGCGCGTGGCCGATGCGACATCGCTCGGCGAGGCCGAGCGGTCGGCCTTCGGCGCCGGCACGCTGCCGGTCGAGCTTGCCAACGGCATGATCGAGAACGTCATCGGCACCTTCGAACTGCCGGTCGGCATCGCCACCAACTTCACCGTCAACGGCCGCGACTATCTGGTCCCGATGGCGATCGAGGAGCCCTCGGTCGTCGCTGCGGCGTCCTACATGGCTCGCATCGTCCGCAAATGCGGCGGCTTCCACACTTCGAGCACCGGGCCCATCATGCGGGCGCAGGTGCAGGTGCTGGGTGTGACCGACGTGCATGGCGCCCGCGCTCGGGTGCTGAAGGAGCGCTCGGCCATCATCGAGGCCGCCAACGCCAAGGACAAGGTGCTGATCTCGCTCGGCGGCGGATGCCGGGACATCGAAGTCCACATCTTCGAGCAGACGCCGGTCGGGCCGATGCTCGCCGTGCACCTCATCGTCGATGTCCGCGACGCGATGGGCGCCAACACCGTCAACACGATGGCGGAGACGGTCGCGCCGATCGTGGAAAGGATCACCGGCGGCACGGTGCGCCTGCGCATCCTCTCGAACTACGCGGACCTGCGCATTGCCCGCGCCATGGTGTCGGTGACGCCCGAGGCGTTGAGCACCGACGAGTACGGCGGCGAACGCGTCGCGCGCGGCATCGTCGAGGCCTGCGCGTTCGCGATCGTGGATCCTTATCGGGCCGCAACCCACAACAAGGGTATCATGAACGGCGTCGATCCCGTCGTCGTGGCGACGGGCAACGACTGGCGCGCGATCGAGGCCGGTGCCCATGTCTGGGCGTCGCGGTCCGGCCGCTACACGTCGCTGTCCAACTGGGAGATCGACGGCAAGGGCAATCTCGTCGGCACGCTCGAAATGCCGATGGCGCTCGGCCTCGTCGGCGGCGCCACCAAGACTCATCCGGCCGCGCGCGCCGCATTGAAGATTCTGGACGTTCGGAGTGCCCAGGAATTGGCGGAAGTCACCGTCGCCGTCGGGCTGGCCCAGAACATGGGAGCGCTCCGGGCGCTCGCGACGGAAGGAATCCAGAAGGGGCACATGGCGCTTCACGCCAGGAATATCGCGATCGTCGCGGGGGCGTCCGGCGACGAGATCGAGAAGGTCGCCGCGGCGCTCGCCGCCGACCACGACGTGCGCGTCGATCGCGCCAAGGAGGTTCTCGAAAAGCTGCGTTCGTGAGGTGTCGGTGCCTGCATGCCGTGCAGGCATTTCGTCGCCTCGACGAGCGGACATGAAACTGTATCTTCGGTGCTCACACCCTTCGGCGACAATCGCATGCCATGCCGGCGCGCATTCGAAAGAGGGGATGGGAGGATGACGTGAACAAAGACAATTTGGGCGGACTGGCCGCCCGCAGCGGCCCTCTCGCGAACGTGACCGTTCTCGACATCACGCGTGTCGTCGCGGGCCCGTTCTGCTCGATGCTGCTCGCCGATCTCGGCGCGACCGTGATCAAGGTGGAGCACCCGGGCGATCCCGATTATGCCCGGACATTCCCGCCCTTCGTCGGGGAGGACGACGAGCAGCTCAGCGCCTTCTTCACGCAGTTCAACCGCAACAAGCTCGGCGTCACGCTCAATCTCAAGTCGGACGACGGCAAGGCCCTGCTGAAGAAGCTGGTCCGCAAGGCCGACATCCTCGTCGAGAATTTCCGGCCGGGCACGATGGACAAGCTCGGGCTCGGCTACGAGGTGCTGCGCGCCGAGAATCCGAGGCTGATCTACACCGCCATCAGCGGCTTCGGCCGCACCGGGCCCAACTCGTCCAAACCCGCCTATGACAATACGGGGCAGGCGGCCGGCGGATTGTGGTCCATGAACGGCTATGCCGACATGCCGCCGGTTCGCGTCGGCACCATCATCGGCGATCTCGCCGCCTCGCTCTATGCGGCCATCGGCACGCTGGCGGCGCTGCGGGAGGCCGAGACCACCGGTATCGGCCAGGTGGTCGACGTCTCGCAGCAGGACTCCGTCCTGACGCTGACGGAGAACGCGGTGGTCCGTTACACCGCCCAGAAGGAAGTGGCATCGCCGCTCGGCAACGATCATCCCTTCGTGCGGCCCTACGGGCAGTTTCCGTGCAAGGACGGCTACGTCTTCTTCGGAGGCTACACCGACAAATTCTGGGCGATCACTTGCGCGCTGTTCGGCGAACCCGAGCGCGCCAAGGATCCCGACATCGACACGATGGAGAAGCGGTTCGACCGGGTCGTGGCGGAGACCAGGGTCAAGCCGCTGCTGGAGCGTTGGTTCAGCCGCTACACCAAGGCCGAGCTCGAGGAGATGGCGGGTGACAAGATTCCGCTCAGCGCCATCAAGACCATCGCCGAGGTCGTCGAGGATCCGCACATCGCCGCGCGCAATATGATCGTCAACGTCCCGATCGCGGGCAAGCTGATCGGCATGTTCGGCCTGCCGATCAAGCTGTCCGGGGCGGAGCAGACCTCGTTCGAGAAGGCTCCGTTGCCGGGCGAGCACAATGCGCAGGTTCTCTCGCGCCTCGCGGACGTGACGCCGGAGGAACTGGAACGCCTCAAGGCGTCGGGAGCGGTCTGATGTCGATCGATTTCACCCGGGACGGCCACATCGCGACGATCCGCATCAACCGCCCGGACAAGCTCAACGCGCTGACGCTCGCCATGTATGACGATCTCGGCCGCGCCTTCTTCGAGATCAAGGACGATGACGCCATTCGCGCGGTCGTCCTGACGGGCGCGGGGGAGCGGGCCTTCTGCGTCGGTGCCGATCTCACCGAATCCATTCCCGCGCTTGCCTCCGACAGGTTCGACATCTCGGAGTGGGACCCGGCCCACATCAAGTTTCCGGGCTTCTTCAAGCCGGTCGTCAGCGCCGTCCGCGGCATGTGCATGGGCGGCGGCTTCGAGATCATGCTGGCGACTGATATCCGGATCGCGGCGCGCGATGCCGTATTCCAGTTGCCCGAGCCGAAACACGGCTTCGTGCCGGCCGGCGGCACGCTGGTGCGCCTCGTCCGGCAGATCGGCTACGCGCATGCCATGGAGATTATGCTGACGGCGCAGCGCTTCTCCGCGGGCGACATGCTGGCGAAGGGCGTCGTCAACCACGTCGTCGACGCTGACAAGGTCGAGCCGCTGGCCTTCGAGTTCGCCGCGAAGATCGCAGCGCTCAGTCCGGTCGCGATCCAGACCATCAAGGAAGCGGCGCTGACGCTGCAGGACCTCCCGCTCGCCGAGGCGTTTCGTCTCGAAGCCGGGCTCGGTCAGCGCACTTTCACGAGCGCGGATGCCAAGCGTGGCCTCGCCGCCTTCGCGAACAGGGCTGACGAAAAGCGATGATGCCTCGGCCGTTTCGTGGGCCGCGGCAACAAGAAGACTTCATTTGAAAGGGGTAGGGATATGAGACGATCGGAATTCGGCCTGCGTTGGCTGGCAAGCGCGGCTGCCGGTGTGCTGCTTTGTGCGGCTCCGGCCGCTGCACAGAGCGAGAAGATTTCGGACGGCGTCGTCCGCATCGGGCTGATCGAGGACATGTCGGGCGTCTATGCCGACATCACCGGCAAGGGCGCGGTCACGGCGGCGCAGATGGCCGTCGACGAGTTCGGCGGCAAGGTTCTGGGCATGCCGATCGAGATCGTGTCGGCGGACCACCAGAACAAGCCCGACATCGGCGCCAACGTCGCGCGCAAATGGTTCGACACCGAGAAGGTCGACGCGATCCTCGACGTCGCCTCGTCCTCGCCGGCCCTGGCGGTTCTCGAGATCGCAAAGGAAAAGAAGAAGATCATCACGCTGAGCTCGCCGGGATCGACCAGGATCACCAACGAGGTCTGCGGACCCTATGTCGTGCACTGGGCCTACGACACCTTCGCGATCGCCAACAGCACCGGCAAGGCACTGGTCAGCCAGGGCTTCGACACCTGGTATTTCGTGACGGCCGACTATGCCTTCGGTCAGGGTCTCGAAAAGGATACGGGCGAGGTCGTCACGTCGCTCGGCGGCAAGGTCGTGGGCAGCACCAAGCATCCGGTCGGCACGGCCGACTTCGCCTCCGTCCTGCTCACGGCGCAGGGCTCGAAGGCGAAGGTCGTCGCGCTCGCCAATGCCGGCGGTGATACCATCAACTCGATCAAGCAGGCCTCGGAGTTCGGCCTGACCTCCGGCGGCCAGAAGCTCGCGGCCCTAGCCGGCTTCATCAACGATGTCCACGGGCTCGGTCTGAAGGAGGCCAAGGGCCTGACCATCACCGAAGCCTCGTACTGGGACATGAACGACGACACCCGCAAATGGTCGGAGCGCTTCTACGCAACGATGAACGCCATGCCGAACATGCTTCAGACCGGCACATATTCATCGGTCCTGCATTATCTCAAGGCCGTTCAGGCCGCAGGCACGGATCGCACCGAAGACGTGATGCAGAAGATGCGCGAGCTGCCGGTCAACGACATCTTCTACAAGAACGGCAAGATCCGCGAGGACGGCCGCATGGTTCACGACATGTATCTGTTCGAGGTGAAGAAGCCCGAGGAGTCCAAGGGACGCTGGGATTACTACAAGCTGCTCGCCACGATCCCGGCCGAGCAGGCGTTCCAGCCGCTGGCCCAGTCGCGGTGTTCGCTGGTCAAGAAGTAGGGATCGGCGCGACCACATGGGTTCCGACAACAAAAAGGCCGCCGGATCCGGCGGCCTTTCGTCGTTTGCTGCGCGCTGCGCCTACTCGGCGGCCTGCTTCTGCGGCGGATCGAGCGCGCCGGACTTGTGGATATCGGCGACCTGGTGATCGCTGAAGCCGAGCACGGTGCGCAGGATCTCGTCGGTGTGCTCGCCGAGGAGCGGGGAGCGCTGCACGTCGCTCGGCGAGTCCGACAGCTTGATCGGGTTGCCGACCGAAAGATACTTGCCGCGGGCGGGGTGATCGACCTCGACCACGGTGCCGGTGGCACGCAGCGACTCGTCTTCGGCGAGCTCCTTCATCGACAGGATCGGGCCGCAGGGGATGTCGTCCTTGTTGAGGATCTCCATCGCCTCGAACTTGGTCTTCGTCATCGTCCACTGCTCGATGCGGGCGAAGATCTCGTTCAGTCGCGGCAGGCGGGCCGCGGGCTTGGCGTAGTTCGCATCGGTCTTCCAGGTCGGCTCGCCGATGACGTCGCAGATCTTCTCCCAGACCGGGGCCTGGGTGATGAAGTAGATGTAGGCGTTGGGATCGGTCTCCCAGCCCTTGCACTTCAGGATGCGGCCGGGCTGGCCGCCGCCGGAATCGTT
>NZ_JASGFS010000018.1:0-106287 GCF_047605465.1 Bradyrhizobium sp.
CGCGCCGGTCGGCGACTGGCGTCTCGGTGCGCTGGCCGGCTACAGCGCCACCAGCTTCAGCGTCGGCGACCGCGCCTCGTCCGGATCGAGCGAGAGCTATCACGTCGGCCTCTATGGCGGCAGGCAGTGGGGCGCGCTCGGCTTCCGCTCCGGCCTCGCCTATAGCTGGAACGACATCGACACCAGCCGCTCGGTCTCGATCCCTGGGTTCGGCGACCGCCTCACCGGCAAGTACAATGCCGGCCTGTTGCAGGCCTTCGGCGAGCTCGGCTACCGCATCGACACGCCGGCGATCGCCTTCGAGCCCTTCGCCAACCTCGCTTATGTCAGCCTGCACACCGACGGCTTCACCGAGCAGGGCGGTGCGGCGGCACTCAGCGCCTCCGGCATGAGCACCGACACCACCTTCACCACGCTCGGGCTGCGCGGCTCGCTTCCCTTCGGCCTCGGCGGCATCACCGGCACGCTGCGCGGCACGATCGGCTGGCGGCATGCCTTCGGCGACACCACGCCGCTCTCGACGCTGTCCTTCGCCGGCTCCGACGCCTTCACCATCGCCGGGGTGCCGATCGCCAAGGATGCCGCCGTCTTCGACGCCGGCCTCGACCTCAACCTCTCCCCCACCGCGACCTTCGGCATCGGCTACCAGGGCCAGTTCTCCGACGGCGCCAACCGCAACGGCTTCAATGCCAAACTCTCGGTGAAGTTCTAGAAATGAAGAACGTCGTTTTTGAAGGTCTCCGTCGCTGGATCGTTCCGGCTCTGCTTCTCGCCGGCGCTCTGGCTCCGGCCTCCGCGCTGGCCCAGACAGCACCCACCCTTCCGGGCGGAGCATCTTCTCTCCAGGAGGCGTTCCAGGACTGGCGTGTCGCCTGCCGGGTTGCGGAGACGACGAAGGTCTGTGTTCTCGCGCAGCAGCAGGCGCAACAGAACGGGCAGCGCGTCGTCGCCGTCGAATTGCAGCCGCGCCCGGACAACACCGTAACCGGCACTATGGTTCTGCCGTTCGGGCTTCTGCTCAGCGCTGGCGCGACGCTTCAGATCGACGAGCAGAAGCCGCTGGCGCCGCTGGCCTTCAACACCTGCGTGCCGGGCGGATGCGTGATCAATATCGTGTTCGACGCCGCCACGGTGACGGCCCTGCGCAGCGGCAAGGCGCTCAAGGTCGCAGCCAAGACCGCCGACAACCAGCGGGACTTTCCGCTTACGGTCTCGCTGAACGGCTTCGCCACCGGCCTCGACAGGATCAGGGCGCTTCTGAAGAACTGAGCTGCTTCGGTCGACCGTGCCGGGCTCAGATCACACCCGTTCCACGGGCGCCCAGCCCGCGGCGAGCCGCTGCTGATGACAATTCTCATGCCGTCCAACGTGACGCTGGCCGCGCCGGCACGCTGGCTTGGCGTCGAGCCGGGCCACGACCCACCGTCTGATGCCGTCACCCTCGATCTCGCCTGGCGTCGTTGCTTGCCCCGGGGATGCCTCGCGGATGCGGGCGTGTCCGATGAGATGCTGAAGGGACTGCGCGCCCGCGCGGAGCCTTCCCGCGTCACGTTCCAAGACGGCGCCGGTCATGAAGATGCATTGGCCTTCCCCCCGAAAGGCTTCGTTCAAGCGCTAGATGGGCTTGCCCGGGAAGAGCCGCGCCAGTCGCAGACCTTCCTCTGTACGAACCAGCATGACGGAGCGGCAGCTGCCTTGGACGGCAGGATCTCCATCGCAATCGATACGCGATCGAGATTGCAGCCTTGAGCGATCAGATTGCCGGCATCTCAGTTTGCATTGTCGTGTTACCGAAATGCGGCTTCAAAATCGCGACTCACCATCCTCGCGCGCCAGGGGTTTGCCGGAGCTGAGGCTTTAGCTCTAAAAGCCATCAGCGTCGGGCATGATCAATTGTGATCATGGGGTTAGCTTAGTTGGCGGGCTAGCTTTAGCCGCCGCGTGGAAACGCGCCTATTTTATTCGCAGCTACGGTTGCTCTCTGCCATGCCCAATATCGCGCTGTTTATCGACGGTCCGAACCTTCACGCCACGGCAAAAAGTCTTGGTCTCCACATCGATTACAAGCGCCTGCTCGGTGAATTTCAGGGCCGCGGCACTCTCATTCGCGCCTTCTATTATACGGCGATCATCGAGGACCAGGAATATTCCTCGATCCGGCCGCTCGTCGACTGGCTCGATTATAACGGCTATACCGTTGTCACCAAGTCGTCGAAGGAATTCGTCGATGCCAGCGGACGCCGCAAGGTGAAGGGTAACATGGACATCGAACTCGCGGTCGATGCCATGGAGCTCGCCCAGCACATCGACGAGATGGTGCTGTTCTCCGGGGATGGAGACTTTCGGCCGCTGGTCGAAGCCGTTCAACGCCGTGGTGTTCGCGTGACGGTCGTGTCTACGCTCTCGAGCCAGCCGCCGATGATCGCGGACGAATTGCGCCGCCAGGCGGACGTCTTTACCGATCTGGTCCAGCTGCAATCCAGGCTCGCCCGTGATCCCGAGGAGCGTCCCGCGGCGTCTCATCAGCCGCGCGGCCCCGGTCAGAACACCTTGCATCTCCCACAGCGGAGAACGGTTGCGCGGTGAGATGGATCAACATCCAGAACTTTGGGCACGCGGATTGCGAAATGAGTCGCATTCCCACCAGGAAAGGTCCTGCCGCTTCGGCGACGGCTGCATGATCAAAAAGGACCTGCGCTCTGTTTTACAGTTAGCTGCAACGGACACTTAACCCCAAACACCGTCAGCACCAGCCATGGTCAGTTCTGATCATTGGCGCAGCCGCTTGGAAGCGTAACGTTCGGACGGAGCGGGATCATACACCCGCTTCGACTTGGAGGTGTTCCATGCATACCCGCATGACGTCTCGCATTCGCACAGCCGTCTTGGCAGCGGCTGTGTTAGCGACCCTCGGCCTCACCACATCGAGCGCCGGCGCGGTCTGCTTCTCATGCGTCATCGATTTCTGGCCTTGATGCATGTCGCAAGACTCTGAGGCCCGAGGAGTCGTCCTCGGGCCTCTCTCATTCGCTCATCATCAGTCGGCAAGCCCGTCTCTGCAACCCGGCGTCCACCGTGACTGTCCTTGCAGCCTTTACCGCTGCGATGGTCGTCGTGAGTCGATGCCCCTATATATTTGAATCGGTCACCAAGATTGCGGCAGGGCGAGCGCATTTCAATCAAGCCGGGACAGTGAGGCGAATTTTATGGCGTTGCGCAACCCCGGCTTAACCTCAAGCAAACTCACTCTCGCTCGTAGGCAGTTCTGATCATCGGTGCCGCCGCCCAAGCTGGTTGAATTGGAAGCGCGCCGATCTTGCGCTTGCTTTAAAGTTCGGAGGTGTACGATGTTTCGTTTCAGCAATACGTCCCGTTCGTTCCGCATCCGTGGCGTCATTCGCAAGGCGATCCTTGCCGCGTCCATGCTCGCCACCATCGGCCTGAGCGTCTCCGTCGCTCGCGCCGATGGATGGGATGGGCACTGGCTCTGCGACTCCCGGGGACAGTGCATCTGGATATCGGATGACGGATATTCGCCAAACAAGTAAGGCGAACGCTCGCCCTGGTGCCTAAAGCGCTGGGGCCCGTGCGCAATACGCGCTCGGTTTAAACTTTGTAGGTGTGCCATGTCTCGTCTCAACAATACTTCCCGTTCTTTCCGCATCCGTGGCGCCATTCTGGCTGCCCTCATGCTTGTCGCAGTTGGTGCTGGCATAATCGTCACCAGCGCGTCCGCGCTCGCGGAGGACGTGTGTAACGGCTATGCCGCATATTGGGACGGCCATTATTGGATATGTGGTGGCTTTTAGGCCCGCACGCGGCGAGGCCCTCCGGCCGCATGGGCACGCTGCTGCTCGACCCGCACAACATCACGATCACGACCGGCGCCGATAGCGGCCATGACGGCGGCTTCACGGCGATCGGCGACGACAGCGTGATCAACGCGACGACGCTGCTACGCCGCCTACTGGGTCGACGGATACTTGCAATGCGGCTGACACGAGGCTAGGCGGCGAGGCCCGGGTGGCGCGGCCACTCGGACCGCGTGCCGGTTCGCCATCGCGTGGCGATCTGCAGGACCACCTCGCCAAGCGCGGGCAGGTTCACGCCGGCCCTGGCAACGCCGACCGAGCGGGATCATGGTCCCGCTCGCGCCGATCGTGCGGGTCGGCCCTCGACGTCGATGGTGGAGGGTCCCTCCAGCGTGCCAACAGGCCGCGAGCGCAAGCCGAATGACGAGCGGAGGGTTTGAACCGCTGCACCAAAGCTGACGCGGTGTGTCCGCGGCGGCGCCCTCCGGCGAGGTTGGCGGAGCGGGGCCGGCCTGCCATGGAAATCCCTTGCCGATCGGTCTCGGCTTCATCGGTTCGCCGAACCTCCCCTCGGGTTTGTTGCGCTCTTAAACCGGCGGCCGCTCGCTTCAAGGCCGCTTCGCGCCGCGTTGCGGCCGGAGCCGCCGATCTCGGCAGAGCGGGCCCGCGCACGGCGGCAGGGCTGAAGCCCTGCTTGCGCGCAAACCCGCTCCGCTCGATCCAGCGTCCCCGGACCCTGAAGCGCCCGTCTTTCCGCCGGTTTTTGTCGACCGCACCCGAAGGGAGGATCGGCAGGCGCCGATCCGGGCCTTCAGGGAAACCGATCGAAAGGACATTCCGATGCCCAAGTCCATCCGCTCACCGCGCCAACCCGCCAAGGTCGTCCAGCTCCGCAAGGGCGCCACCCTCGAAACCGTCAGGCTTTGCTGTCCGGACGCCGGTCAGGCACTCCTCATCTCCGAAAGTTTCGGCCTTCCAGTCCTCGATGGCGACGGCATCCGTGATCTCCACCAGCGCCTGATCGTCGAGACGGCCGACGGCCTGAGCGAGGGGCTCGGGGAACGGGCGATGCAGATCCACCTACAGCGGATCGTCGGCGCCTATGTCGGTTCGGCCTACGGCGCCGGCCAGTTCTACTCCCGCGCGGTGACCGAAGCCCGCGACGCCACCGCCAAGACCGCCAACGACGCGCGCGACGAGGACCTCGACGGGCCGGTCGGCTTCGACAGCGCCGCGCAGCGCAAGCGGGAATTCGCAGCCGACATGGCGCTCCAGTCACACGCGCTCCGCATGGCGGCCGAGGGTGCCGTCGCAGCCTACGAGCAGGTCGTCGGCGAGCGCTGGAAGCCGTTCGAGCGTCCGGCCGACAACGTCGGTCAGGCCGTCGACCGCAAGGCGGCCCAGGCTCAGATGGCGGCTTTCGGTTGAGCCGCCCGGGCGAGGCTTCAGCCTCGCCCTTCAACTCACGCGCTTCGCTCACCGGCCGTTGACGAGCGGCCCTTGATGCGTGCGCGCTTGCGCACCTGTCAGCCGCGATCGCCAGCCAGGTCAGCGAGGCGCGTGAACTCGCCCTGGAACGAGAGCATCACGGTGCCTGTCGGGCCATGACGCTGCTTGCCGATGATGATTTCGGCCTTGCCATGCGCGGCAGCGAGATCCGCCTGCCACTTCTCGTGCTCTGCAGTGCCCGGCCTCGGCTCCCGGTTCTCCAGATAGTATTGTTCGCGAAACACGAACAGCACGACATCCGCGTCCTGCTCGATCGAGCCCGATTCCCGCAGGTCCGATAGTTGCGGCCGCTTTTCCTCACGGTTCTCGACCCCGCGGGAGAGCTGCGAGAGAGCGATGATGGGAACGTTGAGCTCCTCGGCGAGGGCCTTCAGACCCGTCGTGATCTCGGTGATCTCGTGGACGCGGCTCTGCGTCGCGCGAACCATGCGTCCTTGCATCAACTGAAGATAGTCGATCACGATCAGATCGAGCCCGCGCTGCCGCTTCAGGCGCCGGGCGCGCGCCGCAAGCTGGCCGACCGTCAAACCACCGGTCTGGTCGACATAGAGCGGAATGCGGCGCATCGCGTTGCGCCGATCGACCAGCCGGTCGAAGTCGCGTTCATCGATCGCGCCGCGGCGAATATGCGATGACGGCACTTCGGCCTGCTCCGCCATGACGCGGGTCGCAAGCTGCTCCGACGACATCTCGAGCGAGAAGAACGCGACGATCCCGCCGGCCGCGGCCTTGCGCGCGCCGTCGGCCGTCACGCCGGGCTGATAGGACCGCGCCACGTGAAAGGCGACGTTGGTCGCCAGCGAGGTCTTTCCCATGGCCGGCCGGCCGGCGATCACGATCAGATCCGATGGCTGCAGGCCGCCCATCTTCGCGTCGAGGTCGTTCAAGCCTGTCGGCAAGCCCGACAGGTTGCCGTCGCTCCGATAGGCCTGAGCCGCGCGATCGATGGCAGAGGAGAGAGCCGTATCGAACGTCTCGAACCCGCCGCCGAAGCGGCCGGTCTCGGCGACACCGTAAAGACGCTGTTCGACCATTTCGATCAGTTGGGCCGGCTCGCTATCGACCGCTGCATCGAAGGCTGCATTGCGCATCTCGTCGGCGACAGAGCTCGCGCCGCAGCGCGAGGTCGTAGATCGTGCGGCCATAATCGGCCGCGTTGATCACCGTGGTGGCTTCCGCGGCGAGGCGTGCGAGATATTGCGATGCCGACAGGCCTACGATGTCGAGATCGGCGGGCAGGAAGGTCTTCATCGTGATCGGCGTGACCGTCTTGTTCGCGCTGATCAAACCGCTGGCGATCTCGTAGAGCACGCCGTGGAGCGGTTCGAAGAAATGATCCGGCTTGAGAAAATCACACACGTGGAAGAAGGCGGCATTGTTGATGAAGATCGCGCCGAGCAACGCCTGCTCGGCCTCGATGTTGTGCGGCAACGTGCGAGGTTGTGCGATGTCCGCGAATTCGAGCCGTCGTGCCGCTTCTGCCATCGCTCTCCCGCGCCGGTGAAATAGGGGCAGCGTCGAATCGCGATGCCGCTTCGGAAGGCTACTTCTTGCTCGCGCGTTTCGCACGACGAACAGCTCTGCCGATCCCGCGGGCGATCGAAATGAATCACTTGCTTGCTGCGGCGAATCGCTGAGGCGCGCCGGCGATCGCGCGTCCCGCGCAGGAGAGGAACCGAAGCAGGAACGAAAGAAGCGAAGGCCGGCCATCGCGGCCCCTCCCGGCCGGCAGGTCCTGCCGGGGCCGGGAAACGGCGCAGCGGCTTCGCCGCCCTCCACTTCGTTTCGGCCGATGGTGCGCCGTCCCCCTGAATTCCCCGGCCACGGACCGCCGTGAGGGGCCGCGATCGGCGCGGCCTCCGAAACGGAGGTTCAGGACATGAGCGAGAAGAGGCAAGCCAATCGATCCGACATCTATGCGCGGATCACAGACCGCATCGTCGCCGAGCTCGAGAAGGGCGTGCGACCCTGGGTACAGCCGTGGAGCGCCAGCCATGCCGCGGGGCGCATCACCCGGCCGCTGCGCCACAATGGCGAGCCGTATTCCGGCATGAATGTCTTGCTGCTCTGGTCGGAGGCTATGGCGCGAGGCTACACCTCGCCGGTCTGGATGACCTTCAAGCAGGCAAGCGAGCTCGGCGGCCATGTTCGCAAGGGCGAATCCGGCTCGACCGTCATCTATGCCAGCCGGTTTACCAAGACCGAGACCGACGAACACGGCGGCGAGGTCGAACGGGATATCCCGTTTCTCAAGACCTACAGCGTGTTCAACGTCGAGCAGATCGACGGACTGCCGGAGCAGTTCGCCGGCCGGCCAGCACCCGTCATCGATCCGGTCGAACGGATCGCCCATGCCGATCGCTTCTTCGCTCATACCGGGTCCGTGATCCGGCATGGCGGTTCGCGGGCGTTCTACGCGCCGTCGACCGATCACATCCAGATGCCGCCGTTCGAAAGCTTTCGCGACGCCGCCTCCTACGTCGCCGTGCTGAGCCACGAGCACATCCACTGGACGGCGGATTCCCGCCGCGTCGGCCGCGATCTCAGCCGCTATGCCAAGGATCGCAGCGAGCGCGCCAGGGAAGAACTGGTTGCCGAGATCGGCTCCGCGCTGCTCTGTGCCGATCTCGGCATCGTGCCGGAGCTCGAGCCGAGACCGGACCACGCCGCTTACCTGGCCAGCTGGTTGAAAGTCCTTGCTGACGACAAGCGGGCCATCTTCTCGGCCGCCGCACACGCGCAGCGGGCGGCGACCTATCTGCACGGCTTGCAGCCGCAGAGCGATGGTGAGCGGGAGGCGGCCTGATGCTTCATGCTCCCGTCGCCGCGGGGGAGAGCGCATCGCTCCCCCCGATCCGCCTGCGCGTGCTCAGTCTCGGCGCCGGCGTGCAATCCACCACGCTGGCCTTGCTGGCCGCGCATGGAGAGATCGGGCCGATGCCCGATTGCGCCGTCTTTGCCGACACCGGATGGGAACCCGCCGCCGTCTATCGGCACCTTGCCTGGCTGATGTCAGGCAACGTCCTGCCGTTTCCGGTTCACGTCGTTTCCGCCGGAAACATCCGCGAGCAGCTCGTCGCAGCAGGGCAGGGCAGGCGATGGGCCTCGATCCCTGCGTTCACGCGCACCGTGACGCCGGCCGGCGCCGAGGTGGCGGTGCTCGACGAGGATGACGAGGGCGCGTTGATCGAAATCGGCCGGCGCCGCACTACGACCGAGGCCGTGTCGATCGGCATGATCCGACGGCAATGCACGACCGAGTTCAAGATCGTGCCAATCCGGCGAAAAGTGCGCGCGCTTGCCGGCCTCACCAAGAAGCGCTCGCCGGCCTGCGCCGTCGTCGAGCAATGGATCGGCATCTCGACAGACGAAATCGTTCGGGCCAAGCCGAGCTTCGAGCCCTGGCAGGTCAAACGCTTCCCGCTGATCGAACAGCGCATGAGCAGGCACGACTGCCTCGCCTGGCTGCGGCGGCACGGCTATCCGATCCCGCCGAAGAGCGCGTGCATCGGGTGTCCGTTTCACGACAACGCGCGCTGGCGTGACATGCGCGACCACGATCCCGAGGCCTGGGCCGACGCTGTCGATGCCGACCGTGCGCTGCGCTCCGGCATTCGCGGTGTCCGCGGCCAGGTTTTCCTGCATCGCTCCTGCGTGCCGCTGGACGAGGCCGATCTGGCCACGGCCGCCGACCATGGCCAACTCGATCTGTGGCCGAACGAATGCGAGGGCATGTGCGGCGTGTGAGGCTGAAGCGATGCGCTCGCGCGGCTCGCGGTGCCGCCCCATGCGCATCGCCGCCGCGTCAAGCGAAGAAGGCCCGCCTTGCGCCGAAGACCCCGGAGCCGTGGTCGGTGCTGCGCTGGGGCCAGACCGTGGAGGCTGCCGGCCTCGTCGACGATGGCCGCGTCAACGCAAGCGGAGAAAGCGGGTCGGCGCATGCCGGGGGTCCGTCGGCAGGTGCATGTCGACTTGCGGCGGCGGGTGAGCGCGGTCTCGCCGCATTGGCTCACCGGGGACCCTTGGCGGGCGGGAGACGCGGGTCTTGAGGCGGCCTGGTCGAGAGGATTGGGTCTGATTGCCGGTGCTGGTGACCGTGCGACGCGAGGGCCGAGCGCCTGTCTTCATTCCAGCTGTTTTCACGACGGGCAGCCCATCTGCGTCCTCGATTACGGCTGGTCTGACCGAAGGACGGTCCCGCTGCGCAGGCCCTCGATCTTGTCCCCGCAACGACCGTCCTCGACTTTCTTCCCCTGGCGCTGCGCGCCATTCCTCGCGAGACAAGAAAGTCGCTGCCGGCCGCCCTCCACTTCGTTTCGGCCCTCCGGGTGCGGGTCGATCGCCTCCGGTCTCACGACCGCCATCGAGGTCGCGATGGGCGCGGCCCGAGAAAACCAAAGGAATGAGACAATGGCTACCATCGGCACCTTCACCGCGACGGACAACGGCTTCACCGGCGCCATCAAGACCCTCAACCTCAACGTCAAGGCCAAGTTCGTCCGCGTCGAGACGCCCTCCGACAAGGGTCCGCACTTCCGCATCTACTCCGGCAACGTCGAGCTGGGAGCCGCCTGGCAGAAAGTCGCCCGCGACACCGAACGCGACTACCTCTCGGTCAAGCTGGACGACCCGAGCTTCCCCGCTCCGATCTACGCCACCCTCATCGAGGTCGAGGGCGAGGAAGGCCTCCAGATGATCTGGTCCCGCCCGAACCGGGACTGAGGCTCCCGAAGAGGGCCCCGCCGCAAGGCGGGGCCTTCTTCTTTTTTCGAGCGCGAGAGGCTCAGCAGCGGCGGCGCCGCGCAGGACGGCGCGCCGCGCCGGTCGGGGCCGCCGAACGATGGGGTGTTCTGCCGGACGTTCAAACGCTTTCAGGCGGCGAGGCATAGCCCCGGCGGCGCTTTGTCCGCGCAAGGCGCTCAAACGCCTCGCCGGCGCTCATGCTGTCATCGAAGGTTTGCATCATGGTCTGCCCGTTGGTGCCGATCCGGCCCCAGTTGCGCACCACCGCGACGCCGCCGAACAGGGTCGGCTGCAAGGACAGCCGATAGAAGCGCCGCATGTTGCGCGCCGCGTCGACACGACGAAGATGGACCGGGTCCGGCGAAGGCTGAGCCATGCGCCGATTCTTTCGTCTTCCCGAATCGCTGTCCAATTGGATTGTTGAATCGAACAGGGCCGATCGATTCGTTTTCTCGATTAGGCCATTGCGGCTGCGCGAAATCCTCCGAGATCGCGGTTGCGCGGTCCGCGAAGCGTGAGGTTGATTTCGGCCCCGGGGCTGGCCAATTCGGGTAATGTCTCGGTTCGAATTCCGGGTTGCGACCCCTCCGTTCCTGGCGGCGCTCAGCTCGCTGACCACAAGCAGGACCCACAAGATCAAGATGACGACTGACGCGCTGGACGAGGGACCGTTCTTTCACGGCACAATCGCGCATTTGCGCGCGGGGGATTTCCTCACCGCGGGCTATCGATCGAATTATCGTCCCGAGGTCGTGATGAACCACATCTACTTCACGGCCATTTTGGACGGCGCCGGACTTGCCGCTGAAATCGCGGCGGAGCTCGCTGGGGGCGATGCCGTTCCACGTGTTTATGCCGTCGAGCCGACCGGGACGTTCGAGAATGATCCGAACGTGACCGACAAGAAATTTCCCGGCAACCCCACCCGGTCGTATCGTAGCAGCGCGCCGATCAAGGTCATCGGCGAAATCACGCGGTGGACCAGATTGACGCCGGAAGCACTCCAGATGTGGAGAGAACGACTGATCAAACTGCGCTCCGATGAGCGGGGAGACATCATCAACTGATGCGCGGATACGCATCTTGTCTTCACTGGCGCTCGAAGCCCAAAGAACATGCGGTTATCTCACCTCTCGGGCCCGAGTTCAGATTGAGAACCCACCAGATTTGGCTCCCATTTTGTCCCGTTTTCTGGCATTTTCCACCCGATCAGAGGATGCCATGCCAAGCCGGATACCCCTCGACCCGAAACTGCCCAAGGCCTTCGACGCCACGCCGAACGAGGAGCGCAGCAAGGCGCAGCTCGATCAATGGTGGGATCGTCCTTTCGGACTCACCCGCCCGGATGGCCGTATCGAGGTCCGGTGCCTGAATGGCGGCGCGTGGGACCGCTCGACCCATCTCGGCATCGCCGATGACTACGATGCCGCCTGTGCATTGGCCGAAGCGAAACAGGCCGAGTGGCTGCGGTTCCGCGAACAGCCCTGCACCTGTCTTGACGTCGGCCGGGTGACGGTGGTCCGGCAGCCGCAGCGGCCAGACGAGCAGATGCTCGAACTTGCCTCATTCCCGACAGCGGAAGCGGCGACGGACTATCTTCGCGCCAATTTTCCAGACCCAAACCCGCAGGCTCGGCCGCCCGCATAGCGTCACGCCTTGAAACGCGACGGGCTTCGGTCGGGTGACGCGCACCGCTGTTATCTTCCGATCGGACGTAAAGGCTTGGGCGAGCCCCCTTCGGGGGACGGCTCTACTCGCGCCGCCAGGGCGGCGCTCCCGGAGCCCGCAAGCGGTCTCCGCCCATTCGGGTGACGATCCATCTCGCAGGACCGGGCCGTAGTGAAAGGCCTGCTCAGTTCGTCCGAGGATGCCATGGCGGAGCGGAGGCGCCAAGGACGGGCGGTCCCCCCGAATTTCATCCGGCGCCCTGCGGCCGCCTCCAGAAATCCGGCTCCCCCACCCGCCGCGTCGCGGCCGCTTCGCGGTCCCTGACCCCTCCGCCCCGCCATGACCGTGGTCGCCGTCTTTCACAAACATGACGGAGACCACCATGACGATGTCGATCGATCAGCATATCGAGGAGCTGCGCGCCGAGCTGCGGAACGCCGTCGAGCGCGACGAGCGTCGCGTTATCGATGCCGAGCTGGCCGCAGCGATCGCCGAGCGCGACGCGATGCTCGACGCCTGGGCGGACGAGCCTCCCCATTGAGGGAGGCTCGCGCCGCCTCGGCGATGCCGGCTCGTCGCCGGATAACGACACGGCCCCTGATCGGGGCCGCTTTTTTCTTCCGCCGAGGTCCATCGTCGCGCCGCCTGATCGGCGGCGAGGGGCTCTTGCTCCAAGAGGTTCACGAAGGCCAGCCATTGCCATTCATCAGGCTGGCCACGACCGCTTTCCCTCTGCGCCGTCAATCATGCCCACACCAATCCCGCCGCGGTTCGTTCCAGCGGCGCGCGAGCCCTTCCTCGACGAGCTGTTCGCCGAGCGATCGGTCATCGCGCGTGACGGTGCGGAGCTTGCGACCATACCGGTCGACATCGCGCCATCCCGACTGCAGCGAAAACGCACCGGCCCTCAGCAGAGCGAGCAGCCTGTCGCGCGCCACCTCGCCGGCATGGCGCTCGTCGTCGCAGGACGGCGAGAAGATCTCCGGCGCGTCGATATCGGCGATCCTGATCTTGTCGCCCTTGAACCAGAATGTGTCGCCGTCGACGACGCAATTCGTTCGGATCGGTCCGTCGCAGAGCGTGAACGTCGCCCCCAACGCGTCGGTCAGCCGTGACGGCGGCACCGTCATCGTGCGCGATGGATCGTGATGCGGACGGAGCGCCGGCCGACCGAACCGATCATCGTTCGCGATCCACAGCGCGCCAAGGATGCCCAGCGCCAACAGCGCGCTGACCAGGAGACTGCGCGCCGCGGTCACGATTTCCCTCCCGCTTGAAACCGGCTCTGCGTGGCGCAAGCCTTCATGTCAGCGCGACGGAACCAGATGGCCCGGCCGCATCGCAACGGCGGGTTGCCGGCCGTGAAGATGATCTGCTCATCGGTTCTCATCCGCAGCACTTCGTGCGGCAGGATCAGCGGGCGGCGCGTGAGTTGCTTCGATCGTGTCCGCGACGAACCGGACATTTGCGACGAGCGGCTGAGCTGATCGACCTCCACGGTCGTGTCGCCGCAGCGCTTCGAAATATAGTCCGCCGTCTCGGGATCGTTGACCGCCGAGAACGAGATCCAGGACGCGCTCTCGAACCATTTGCTCGTCGCATCCCGGCCGCCATACGCTTCGCGCATCTGGCCGATCGACTGGTAGAGCATCAGCAGGCTGATGCCGTATTTGCGACCTGCGTCGCGCGCGGTCTCCAGAATGCGCAGATAGCCGAGCCGGGCCACCTCATCGAGCAGGAACAGGGTCCGGCCGCGTACCGCGCCGTCGCGGTTGTAGATGGCGTTGAGCAGCGAGCCGATGATGACCCTGGCGAGACCGGGGTGGTTCTCCAGCGTCTTCAGGTCGAGATTGATGAACACGTCGGTCCGGCCTTCGGCAAGGTCGGCCGTCGTGAAGCTCGATCCGGACACCAGCGCAGCGTAATTGGCGTAGGACAGCCAATGGGTTTCTTTCACGGCGTTGGCGTAGACACCGCTGAAGGTCTCCGGCGTCATGGCGATGAAGGGCGCGACATTCTCCTTCACGAAACCGGAGGCGGAATTGTCGTAGATCGCCTGCAGCCGCTGACGCAGTTTCGGCTCCGGCTCCGACAGGTTTGCCCGAACCTGGCGCAGATGCTGAACCGTCTTGTCCGTATGACCGGACAGGCAGACATCGGCGATCAGCGCCGTCAGCAATTGCAAGGCCGATGCGCGAAAGAAATCATCGCGGGCCGAGCCCTGGCGCGGCGTGTCGGTCATGATCCATGAGGCCACCGCCGCGATATCTTCCTCCTTGGTCGCCCCGTGCTGGCCGATCCAGTCGAGCACGTTGAAACCGGTCTCGGAGGCACGCGCGTCGAGCACAAAGACCTCGCGCCCCGCGTCATGGCGATGGGCCAGCACCATCGGCGCAACCTCGTTGGACGGGTCAAGCACGACAAGGCCGCCGCCCCATTTCAGCGCCGTCGGCACCGTCACCGACGTCGTCTTGAAACCGCCCGAGCCCGCGAAGACGATGCCATGTGAGGAGCCGAACGACGCATCGAAGCAGAGCAGCGGGGCGCTGCCGCCTGCCCCCCATGTTTCCCGCTCGTCAGCCCGAAACGAGCGCTCGGCCCCTGCGTCCCGATCGACGCGATAGCGTTCGCCGACGACGATACCGCCGGTCTCCGGGAACAGCCGCGCGGCGGCGCCCATCGCCATCCAGTCGGACTCGCCATGGATGGCGCGGCGGCCGCGGATGCGCCGCGGCGCCGCCGGCGCGAACGCTGCATTGCCCCTGAGCGCGACGCGCAATCCGAACACCGCGACCATTGCGGCGCAGGTCGCGCCGATGGCGGTCGACGGGTCAGCATAAGCGAGCAAGCGGTCGCCGGCTGGCAGGGCATTGGCCATCGACTGGAGGCGGACAATCTCGCGGACGATGGCGATCGCGACGACGATCAGGCCGCCGGATGCAACGCCCGCACCGGCGGCGCGCACGGCCTGCGCACCAGCCAGCGAAAGCAGCAAGACCACGCCCGCAGTCGCGGCAATCACATAGGGGAGGGCGATGCCGATCCGACCCAGCACGAGCCGCGCATGCGGCGTTGCGCCGAAGTGAGACAACCAGGTCTCCACACCGCTGACCGCGAGGCAAACGCCGGCCATCAGCACGACCAGCGCAACCGCCATCGCGACCCTGCCGGCCTTCATGGCCGCGCGACTTCAGCGCGGATCAGGCCGATTCGCGCGGCCGAGCTGGGTCGAGACTGCGGCCATCGAGGTTGCAGCTTGGCGATGTCATCGCCGGTCCGGCACCGATGCCTGTTCATTCCGAGGAGCTTCCCGTTGTGCGACAAGGTCGACAGGGAAGGACGGAACAAGCCGGAACGCGAGCCGGGTAATTAACGGGGTCGGCGAGGTGGGCATGTCGCGTGGCAGCCTGTCAGAGACAGGCCGATCGACGCGAACGCAAAGGCGGAGAGGCACTGCGGGCCCGGTGCTGTCGCGCGCCAGCGGACTCGGCGAGCCGCGGTCCGATACGCCGCACTCACGACTGCACCATCAACATGCTGAGAAGGCGATCGAAGCGCGCGAGGGCGGCACGCGCCCCGTCGATCGCGCGCGCGTCTTCATCGTCGGACAGCGACAGCGCGTCGACCGCGCCGGCGAATGTCTTCCAGGGAAGAGAGCGGCCATCCGGTGCGGCCGCGAGATGGCGTGCGCCGAAGGCTTCCGACAGCCCGAGCTCATCCGCTCGCCTCAGCAGAAGCGCCGCGCCGAGCTTGGCGCCCTCCGCGACATAGAGCCATCCGATGGCCGTCGGCAGATCGGCGTCCACGAGGCGGTCGAATTCGCGATCTTCTTCAGCGATCGCCGGCGCGAGGCCGAGATCGGCCAGGTCCCTTTCGAGCAAATGCAAGCGCGCGCTGTTGGCGAGGCCAGGGATCAGCTCGCCGAGGCGCTCGTCCGAATAGAGCGGATCGAGATCGCGATAGAAAAGATGCTGGGCCTGAACGAAGGACCCGTAACGCTCGCGATCAGCGAAAGCGTCAAGGGCCTTAAAGGACTCGTCGAGCTGCGCATGCTGGTCGTCGGTCACGGCGAACAGACGCTTGATGCGACTGGTCTCGGTCAGCACACGATCCGGAAGGGTCTGTTTCGGCGTGTGCGGCTGGAGGCCGAGTGCGAGCAGGGCGTCCCAGGCATCCTGCGGCGTGTCGACAAGACGGAACAGGTTCATGTCCTTGTCGGCAATGTAGCCTTCGTCGATCAGGTGCTGGAAATTGATCAGCTTGGTCCAATAGGCCTTGTCGTAAAGCACGACAGGGCAGGGCGGCATTTTCCCGGTCTGCTGCAAGGTCAGCAGCTCGAACAGCTCGTCGAGCGTTCCGAAGCCGCCGGGAAACACCACCAGCGCCTTGGCGCGCATCGCCAGATGCATCTTCCGCATCGCGAAGTAGTGGAAGAGGAACGTCAGTTCATGCGTCACATAGGCGTTCGGCACGTGCTCGTGCGGGGCGGTGATGTTGAAGCCAACGGTCGGTGCCCCGCTCTCCGAAGCGCCGCGGTTCGCGGCCTCCATGATTCCCGGGCCGCCGCCTGTAGCGATCACGTTGTGCCGGTATCCGCCGCGAGCATGCAAGGCGCCGCCCTGTTCGGAGGCGAGCTTCGCGAAAGCTCTCGCCGCCTCGTAGCGCGCCTCGCCGGGCGCCACCCGAGGCGAACCGAACACAACGATCGTCGAGACGATGCGGTGCGCCCGAAGGGTCTCCTCAGCCTTGGCGTACTCGATCATGAAGCGCGCCCCGCGCATCGCCGGGCTGAGCAGAAACTCGCTGTCCAATGCGGGGAGTCGGTAGGAAGCGGAGGGTGCCTGCGAGGTGGTGTCGGACATGGCTCATCCAGCTTTGAGAGGAAGCAGCTCACTCGGCCAAGTTCAGTATCCGCGAGCGCGAAAATCGCATGATCAGAAGTGATCATCGCGGTCGGGACGCGCGATCTCGGCATCGCCCGTCGTGCCATCGGGGCCTGCGTCGCCGCGGCCGGCGCGATCCTCATCGCGGTCATGGCCGAATGCCTTCACCCCGATCGCCATGAGCCGCGCGCGCTCGGCTTCGTTGCCGCGCAGTCGCTCGGCGGCGTCGAGCAGCACGCCCAGCAACAGGGCGCGCTTCTCGTAGCGCAGCCCGGCCTTGGCGATCAGCCCGCCGAGTTCGATTTTCTCCCGCGTATCCTTCTTGCGGGCGTCGCTGGCGTTGGACCGGCGCATGCGATCAGCCCGGCTCAGCCGCGCCCGCAGGCGCGCCAGACGGGACGGTCGCGGCCGCCTTGCCGCCCCGGCCGCCGGCTTTGCGAAACCGGGCCGCGATCTCCTCGAAGGCCGTCAGCAACGCGCCTTCCTCGATCTCCATCTCACCGAGGCCGGCCTTCAGCGCGATCCGCCCGATCCGTTCGGCTTCGCGCGTTTCGGCCTGCTTCAACTGTTCCTGAAGCCTGGCGATTTCGTCCCTGATCTGTCGCGACGGCTTTTTCATTCCGGAAGACCTTTCCTGTCGTGTTCGGCGCGAAGCGCAGGGCACGAAAGCCCGGGGGAGCGCGGAGCGCGACCCGGGTAATTAACGGGGTCGGCGAAGCCGACGCTTTCAAGGATCATCCCGCCGTTCCGAAGGAGCGGCTCCAAGGGCGCAGTTATACGTCGCTGACGCGACGTTCTGCTTCCGCCCCGAAAGGGCGGGCCTATCCCGACGAACCTCATATTCGTTCACCTCGGGATCGCGCCGGCTGTGGCCATCACGCATTTCACCGTCCAGATCATCGGCCGCGGCACCGGCCGCAGCGCCGTGCTGTCGGCGGCGTACCGGCACTGCGCGCGCATGGAGCACGAGGCCGAGGCGCGGACCGTCGACTATTCCAACAAGCGCAATATGGCGCATGAGGAATTCCTGCTGCCGCCGGACGCGCCGGCCTGGGCCCGCACGCTGATCGCCGACCGATCGGTGTCGGGCGCGGCGGAGTCCTTCTGGAACAGGGTCGAGGCGTTCGAGAAGCGGTCCGACGCCCAGTTCGCGCGCGAGGCGATCATCGCCCTGCCGGTGGAGCTGACGCGCGAGCAGAACATCGCGCTGATGCGCCAGTTCGTGGCGCAGGAGATCCTCGCCCGCGGGCAGGTCGCGGACTGGGTTTATCACGACGAGCCGGGCAATCCCCATGCTCATCTGATGACGACATTGCGTCCGCTGACCGAAACGGGCTTCGGCGGAAAGAAGGTCGTCGTGGTCGGAAAGGATGGCCAGCCCGTCCGCAGCAAGACCGGCAAAATCCGCTACGCGCTCTGGGCCGGCGACAAGGACGAGTTCCTGGCGCAGCGCGCGCGATGGATCGACCTGCAGAACCATCACCTCGCGCGGGCCGGGCTTGAGGTCCGTGTCGACGGCCGCTCCTACGCGGAGCGTGGCATCGATCTCGTGCCGACGACCCATATCGGTGTTGCCACCAAGGCCATCGATCGCAAGGCGAAGCGGCAGGGCAGGGCGCAGGCCCTCGACCGGCTGGCGATGTTCGAACAGAGGCGCGGCATAAACGCCGGCCGCATTCAGCGCCGTCCGGACATCGTGCTCGAGCTCGTCACCCGCGAGAAGAGCGTCTTCGACGAGCGTGACATCGCCAAGGTGCTGCATCGCTACGTCGACGATCCCGGCACGTTCCAGACGCTCCTGCACCGCATCCTTCAGCTTCCGCAGGTGCTTCGGCTGCAGGCGGAGAGCGTCGACTTCGCCACCGGCGGGCGGGCGCCGGCGCGATACACGGTGCGGGATCTGATCAGGATTGAGGCCGAGATGGCGCGGCGCGCCATCCACCTCGCCGGCGGCGGTCGGTTTGCGGTGGCGCCGGCGATCGTCGCCGCCGCGTTCGCGCGCCATGCGAACCTCTCCGCTGAGCAGCGCAGCGCCATCGAGCATGTGACATCCGCAGAGAGAATGGCCACGGTCGTCGGCCGCGCCGGCGCGGGCAAGACGACGATGATGCGGGCCGCACGCGAGATCTGGCAGGCGGCCGGCTACCGCGTCGTCGGCGCAGCGCTGGCGGGCAAGGCGGCCGAGGGGTTGGCGAAGGAAGCCGGCATCCCGTCACGCACGCTCGCCTCCTGGGAGCTGGGCTGGAAGAACAACCGCGATCGCCTCGACGATCGGACGATCTTCGTGCTGGACGAGGCCGGCATGGTCGCTTCCCGGCAGATGGCGCTGTTTGTCGAAACCGTGTCGAAGGCCGGCGCCAAGATCGTGCTGGTCGGCGATCCCGAACAGCTTCAGCCGATCGAAGCGGGTGCGGCGTTCCGCGCGATCGTCGAACGGGTCGGCTATGCCGAACTGGAAACCATCTACCGACAGCGCGCGCCATGGATGCGCGACGCCTCGCTCGACCTGGCGCGAGGCAGGACCGCGCAGGCCCTGTCCGCCTATCGACAGCATGGCCGCGTCCTTGGCTCCGATCTCAAGGCGCAGGCGATCGACAATCTGATCGCCGACTGGAATCGCGACTACGACCCCGCGACCTCGACCTTGATCCTCGCGCATCTGCGCCGCGACGTCCGCACGCTCAACGAAACGGCGCGCGCCAAGCTCGTCGCGCGCGGTCTCGTCGATGCGGGTGTCACCTTCCACACCGAGGAGGGCGTCCGCCATTTCGCAGCCGGCGACCAGGTGGTCTTCCTCCGCAATGAGGGCTCCCTCGGCGTCAAGAACGGCATGATCGGGAAGGTCGTGAAGGCCGCGCCCGGCCGCGTCGATGTCCTGATCGGCGAGGGCGCCGACCGCCGGCGCGTCGAGGTCGAACAACGCTTCTACCGCAACATCGACCACGGCTACGCGACGACGATTCACAAGGCGCAGGGCGCCACTGTCGACCGGGTCAAGGTGCTGGCCTCGCTGTCGCTCGACAAGCACCTGACCTATGTCGCGCTGACGCGCCATCGCGACGACGTCGCGCTCTATTACGGCCGCCGTTCGTTCCAGAAGGCGGGCGGCCTGATCCAGATCTTGTCGCAGCGCCGGGCCAAGGAAACCACCCTCGATTACGAGCGCGGTGCCCATTACCGCGATGCGCTGCGCTTCGCGGCAAACCGGGGACTGCACATCGTCAAGGTCGCGCGCACGCTGGTGAACGACCGGCTGCGCTGGACCGTTCGGCAGAAGCAGCGCCTGGCCGATGCGGCGCTCCGGCTGCGCGCGCTCGGCGCAAAGCTCGGTCTCGTGGACAGCCGCAAACCCGTCATCAACACCAATTCCAAGGAGGCGAAACCCATGGTCGCTGGCGTCACGACATTCCCCAAATCCGTGATCGACACCGTCGAGGACAAGATCCTCGCCGATCCCGCCATCAAGAAGCAGTGGGAGGATGTCTCCAGCCGCTTCCGTCTCGTCTTCGCCGATCCGGAGCGCGCCTTCCGAGCCGCAAATTTCGACACCATGCTGAAGGACAGCGCCGCGGCGACATCGACGCTCGACCGGCTCTCAGCAGAACCTGAATCGTTCGGAGCCCTGCGTGGCAAGCCCGGCCTGATGGCGGGCAAAGCGGACAAGCGGGAACGCCAGCGCGCCGAGGCCAATGTGCCGGCGCTCAAGCGGGACATCGAGCGGTATCTGCGGCTGCGCGCCGAGGCCGAACACAAACACGAAGCCGAGGAGCGCGCCATCCGATATCGCGTTGCGATCGAGATCCCAGCGCTATCGCGCGATGCCCGTCGCGTCCTCGAGCGCATCCGCGACGCGATCGATCGCAATGACCTGCCGAGCGCGCTCGAGTTCGCCCTTGAGGACCGGATGGTGAAGGCCGAGATCGACGGCTTCAACAAAGCGATCGCCGAGCGCTTCGGCGATCGTGCCTTCCTGCCCAACGCCGCCGGCGAGCCGAGGGGGGAAAGTTATGAGAAGGCCGCGGCCGGCATGGATCCGGCGCGCCGCGAGCAGCTGAAGGATGCCTGGCCGCTGATGCGGACCGCCCAACAGCTTGCGGCGCAGGAGCGCACGGCGGAAGCGCTCAAACAGTCCCAGACCAAGACCAACGCGCAGCGCCAGTCGCAACGGCAGGGCCCGACCCTGAAATGACCATGAGACCGCTTCCTGCCGTGATCGTGGCAATCGGCGCCGGGCTGATGGCGGCCATCGCCGGTGCAGGCCTCGCCGGGGGGCTGCGCGTGAACCTGACGCCAAGTTATCCGCGCGGGCTGTGGCGTATTGAGCCGCTCGATCGAGAGCCGACTCGTGGCGATCTCGTCTTCATCTGCCCGCCGGACAATTCGGTCTTCGAGCGCGCCTTCGCCCGCGGCTACATCCGGCGCGGACTATGCGCTGGCGGTCTGAGCCCCTTGATCAAGACCGTCGTCGGCGTCGCGGGCGAAACGGTCTCGATCGGCGAACGCGTCTCGATCAACGGCCGGACGCTGCCCGCGTCCGACGTACGACAGACCGACGCAGCCGGCCGTTCTCTCTCGCCCTTCGCGGGCGGTGTCATTCCCGCTGGCGACCTCTTTCTTCACTCCGACTTCGCAGGTTCCTATGATTCCCGGTATTTCGGCCCGCTCCCGTCGGCGGGCGTTCTCGGCCTCGCGCGGCCACTCCTCACTTTCCGTCCCTAGCGCCGGTCGCACCACGGTGCTGACCGCTGCGGCGGCTGTCGTCGGCACGGTGGCCTGGAGCGGAGACCCGCTCACCCTGCCGCTCGCCTGTGCCTTCCCGGCGCTATGGGCGTTCGCGCCGACGCGGCTCGCTGCGTGCCTGGTCGGCGCTGCCTATTTCCTCGCGGCCTCGCGCGGCCTGCCGCTCGGCGTCGCGAATTTTTACGGCAGCGATTTTGGCACCGGCATCGCCTTGTGGCTCGGCGCCGCGATGGCCTTCGTCGTCGTGCATACGGTGCTGTGGCGAAGGCGGCCGGGAGCGGGGAGGGCGGTCCGGTTTGGCTTGGCCGCGGTCCTGATGAGCCTGCCGCCATTCGGGATCGTCGGATGGGCGCAGCCGATCACCGCGGCCGGCATCCTGTTTCCCGGGTGGTGGTGGTGGGGACTTGCGGCGACCGTCGCCGTCCTGCTGGCGATGGCGACTCCCCGATGGCCGTTCGCCGCGGTCATCGCGGCCGCGTTCTGGGCCTGGTCGGCGACGCACTGGATGGCGCCGCGGCCGCCGGAAGGATGGGTGGGGATCGATACGACCTTCGGCAGTGCGCTCGGCCGGATGCCCGATCTCGATCAATCCGGCGCGCTGCTGGCACGCGTCCGGGCCTCCGGCACGCGTGTCGCGGTCCTTCCCGAGAGCGCGGCCGGGATGTGGACGCCGACGATGAGCGCGTTCTGGATGGCCGGCTTGCGGGGGACCGACATGACGGTGATCGCCGGCGCGGCCCTCGTCGACCGCGAGGGCTACGACAACGTCATGATGGAGAGCACGGGCGCGCGCGTCCGCCGGCTCTATATCGAACGGATGCCCGTACCGGTTTCGATGTGGCAGCCCTGGCTGGCATGGGCAGGGCAGAGCGGCGGGGTGAGGGCCAATGTCTTTAGCAATCCCGTGGTCGAATCCGCCGGGCGGCGCCTGGCGCCGCTGATCTGTTACGAGCAGCTGCTCGTCTGGCCCGTCCTGCACTCGATGCTTCATGAGCCCGATGTCGTCGTCGCGATCGGCAACGATTGGTGGACCGCCGGCACCAGCATCCTCGCCATTCAGAAAGCCAGCTCGCAGGCCTGGGCGCGCCTGTTCGGGCTGCCATTGGTGCTCGCGTTCAACACCTGAAGGAGATTTGGCATGATCGACGCCGCAACCATCCATCGTTGCGCCGATCCGGGTCTCAAGCCCGCGATCGTCGAAAAGTTCATCCAGGCGGTCGGCGTGTCCGACCCGCTTGCCGTCACGGTCCGGTCAGGCAACCGTGTGGTCCTGGTGCCGCCGCCGAAGACGCCGGACGAAGCCATGGAGCTGCTTCGCCGCTACGTTGGCCACGCGATGGTTCGCGTCGGGGTGACCCAATATCCAGCCGGTCTCGGGCTCGCGGACGTCTCAGAGCTCAAGCCCGACCTGGTCGACACCTGCGCCAACATCAAGATCGGCACCGCGCTGTTCGGCAAGGTCTATCGCATCGTCGTCAAATGGTATGGCACGCCGGCGGACCAGGCGTTCGGCGACGCGCTTGATGCCTGGAACACGGGTTATTTCGAGGGAAAGTATGTCTTCGACGCGCCCGAGCCCGACAGGACGCCCGAGCGGGCGCCGCCGAACGAGGATCAGGTCAAGCGCGGCGATGCCGATGAGAAGGCGCCAGCTGCCACCGCGGCGCCGCCGCCGAGCGAACCGGGCGATCCGAACAAGGCTGGCATACGGATCGACCTGAGCGGCATCGGCGTCACCAAGCCGAAATAGCAAAGGGCTGGCTCCCGACCTGACCTCGGCCGGCGAGCGCTCAGGCCCGCTCACGCTCGCTTGCGACATGCAGCTGCAGCAGATCGAACCACCGTATCGTCTGCTTGTCGGTAATCCCGCGGATTTGCCACTCTGGATGCTCTGGGTCGCGCACGCGAATAAACAGGCTGCTTGTCGTGCTGCTGTGGACGCGAACGGTGAGATCCAAAGCCGCCCATTCGAGGTCGCTGAGGGGGTCACCATCGGCACTGCCGTAAAGCTGCGTCGTCCCGCCGAACAGAAAGCTCGACTTCCATTCCCTGATATCGTCGAAGCCATAGACCTTTCGACCGGCCGTGCCGGCCAGGATCAGCTTCCGGTTCTTGCTGTCCAGAGCGATGCCGGATCCGTCGAACCACCCGGTATGGTCGGCCGAAATAGTCTGGCGGACGTAGCTATCGAATGCGATGCGCCGGAGGTGTTTATCGCTGACCCAGATGAACAGCCAGGGGAGGGCGAATGTGATTAGCCCGATCAGCAAGGCGACAGACGGTTCGACGCACAACGCGAGGATGACGACGCCGGCGCACGCCGTCATGATGGCGGCAATGAGCAGCGGTGCCTGCCGTTTCGCTCGCCGTGCGCGGAGTACGAGATAACTGGCGGACATCGTCAGAGCCGCGGCGATCATGATCGCCATGTTCTGTTTGACCCCTCAGTCTGCTGTTCTCGAGATGCACGCCGGCACGTGTCGGGGACGCTAGCCCTCATGAGGGAATTGCCGCCAAGCCGTTGATTGCGACGATCCGGCTGCGCCAGGGCCTTTCCATAAGACCCTCGGCCAGCGCCATCGCGCCGCTCGCACATTGCGCCGATTTCCGCGACGCACGCGCGATTGACAGAGTCCCGACGGGATAACGGGCAAATCGTTCGCGAGCATGATCAGTTCTGATCAAGGTATTTGCGGCTTTTGCTGACTGACTCCGCAGATCGGAGGTCCCGAGACTTTGCCCGCCCGTGAACCGCATCCCGCGGTCGCGATCCCCTCTATCCAACGAGCGCCCATGCCCGTGTCACACATCCGGATCGACGGTCACCCGCAGGCGGTGGAGTAATGCGCGAGCGGGCGGACGCCTTCGACCGATGGATCCGGACGTCGTTCGTCGAACAGAATACCGCGCTCGAGAATCTCTATTTTGCGCAGCCTCATCGTGCCCAGGTGCGCGGCATAGGACGCGAGCTCAAACAACAGCTTCGCGACGAGGGGCACGCTCATATCGTCGGACTGCTGCAAGAGGTCAAAGTCGGTGATGGGTTCGCCGCTGCTTTCGACCTCCTCGGCAATGTCGGAATGTATCTTGGCGCCATGCGCCGGCATGAGCTGACGAATCCGGCCCGTGAGCAACGCTCGCCCTTTCCGGAGGCGTCCGCGCTGGCAATCCATGTCGCCGCGTCGATCGGGATGGTGCCACGGTTCGTTGCCGCGCATCTGACGACTCACAACATGGCGTTCGCCGGCGCGCGAAAAAGCTTCACGGCGCTTTCCGACGAGTCCCTTTTTATCGACGAAAACACGCGGGGCATCCTTGCCTTTCAGAAAGCTGCGGACGCGCTGATCCGGATCGTTCCATTGGGGATCTCCAGTCCCGTGAACGATGTGCTCTTCGATACCGCGAAGCACGCCCTGGCTGAGGCGGTGCAGGCCAATGAACGGTTGCTTGCGCAGATGGACATTGACCGGTTCTTCTTTTGCGTGCGGCCTTACTACAAGCCATATCGGATCGGCCGGCAGGAATACCGAGGCGCCAATGCCGGGGACTTTTCCGGCATCAATGAGATCGATTTGCTGTTGGGACTGTGTCGCGCCAGCGACCCTCACTACGGCCAGTTGCTCCTCGACAAGATGTTGTTCCTGCGGCCGGAGGAGCAGACACGGCTCAGAGAGTGCATGAGCTATCGCAGCTTGCTCGATGAGCTGCTCGCCGTCGCTGATGATCATGCCGCGGCCGATTGGTTTCAGCGGAACGCCCGCTCGTTTCTTGAGGTATGCGATGTGTATGCGCGGACGGCGCGGCAGCACCATGACCTGCTGGTGAAGCGCTTCATCGAGTGTCCTGCAGGCGAGCTCGATGAGCGGGACCTGGAAGGACTGACATCGAGCGGACCGCCGTTGCCGATCTTAATGCGATCGCTGGAGATGCTGCGCGACCTCCGCGCTGCCGCCAACCGCGGCGACCTTTCGACCAGATCTGCCGATCTGGCGAAGCTGCGGACGCTGCTTGGGAGACAAAACTGAACAGACCCGGTCAGCAAAGGCGCTTGTCGCAATCCAATGCCTCGTCAGGGGCCGGAGGGGAGCAGGCATTGATCAATACCGACGTCCTGGTTGTCGGATGCGGTCCTGCCGGTCTCACGGCCGCGCTGGCGCTGGCTCGGCAAGGTGTCCGAACACTTGCCATCTCAAAGCACAGCCGCCTCGCGCTGAGTCCGCGCGCGCATGTCACCAATCAACGCACGTTCGAGATTCTGCGGGATTTCGACCTCGAAGCCAAGGCGAGAGCGCTCGCCACGCCATATTCGCTGATGCCGGATCTGATCTTCATGCGGTCGCTCACTGGCGTAGAGTTCGGCCGCATCAAAGGATTCGCACCGGAACACCAGACAGGACCGAATCGCGACGCCAGCCCCTGCGACCTTGCCGATCTGCCGCAACATCTTCTTGAGCCGATACTGTGTGACGCCGCCCTGGCGCACGGTGCCACAATCCAGTTCAACCGGGAATTCGTGTCGTTTCGGCAGGATGCCAATGGCGTGAGCGTGGATGTTCGCAATCGCGTTACGAACAAGGTCGAACGCATCCGCGCACACTATCTGATCGGTGCGGATGGCGCGCGCAGCAAAGTCGCGGAGGCGCTGGGTCTGCCTTTCGAAGGCGCGGGACTCATCGGCGGCAGCCTCAACATTTTGTTCGAAGCGGACCTCGGCGCTTACGTCGCGCACCGTCCCGGACTGCTCTACTTTCTCGTTCGCACGCACGCTGATCCAGATGGCCCAGGCCTTGGCATTTTGCGTTGCATCAAGCCCTGGACGAGCTGGCTGATGATCAAAGGCTATGCCGTAGGCACAAGCACCCCCTCTCTGACCAGCGGCGAGGCCGCGAGCGTCATCCGCGACTATCTCGGCACGCCGGAACTCGAGCCGCATGTCACGGCCGTCGATCCATGGTCAATGAATGCGTTATACGCACCCCGCTATCACAGCGGCCGCGTCTTTTGCGTCGGCGATGCCGTGCATCGCCATGTGCCGTCCAACGGGCTGGGCTCGAATACGGGTATCGAGGACGCTTACAATCTTGCCTGGAAGATCGATGTGGTTCTGAAGGGACGGGCGAATGCGACCTTGCTCAACAGCTACAGCGAAGAGCGGGCGCCGATAGGAAGGCATGTTGTCGAGCGAGCGACCAAGAGTCTGGAAAGCTATATGCCCATTCTCGACGCGCTCGGAGTCCTCGGACAGCCAAACGACGGCGATACCATTGCGGACATCACGGCGACCGCCCCGGACGCGCTGAGCCGGCGCACGGCCTTGCGCGCAGCGATCGGGCAAAAGGTCTATGAATACGGCGCGCGCGGCGTCGAGCTGAACCACCTTTACCGTTCAGATGCGGTCCTGGTGGACGAGGATCGCGCGTCGCGCAACGTCGACGACATCGAGCTGAACTACCAGCGGACGTCGGCGCCCGGCGCCCGGCTGCCGCACGCCTGGCTGCAACGAGATGGCCGCAATCTCTCAACACTTGATCTCGTCGGGCAGGGGGCCTTCACGGTTCTGACGGGCATCGGCGGAGACGCCTGGATCACGGCCGCCGCGAACGCCGGGCGTCTGCTCGGTATCACGATCAATGCCGTCGCGATCGGCCCCGGTCTGGACGCGACCGACCTCTACTTCGAGTGGGCCGACAGGCGTGAGATCGCAGAGGACGGCTGTCTGCTTGTTCGCCCCGACGCGCATGTTGCCTGGCGGTGCAGCAGCATCCGGGCAGTGGATCCCCAGCAAGTCCTGCTCGAGGCACTCCGTCGGATTCTCTGTCTCGACGACCTGTGAGGGCAGGCGTCACGCGCGGTGTGCGACCGCTGCAAGCCGCTGCGCCGATCTGACCCTATTCGTGCTCACCGGCAGCGTCGCCCCGAAGGAATTCGATAAGGTCCGCAAGCGCAATCTCCTCACATTCCAAATGAGCCAACAACTGATCTCGAGAAACAGCGGGGAGGAACGGAGGCTGTTTGTCCATCTTCGAGCTGATGGACGGAGCGGTCGGCGTTCTTGAGCGCTTCAGAATCAGGACATCACACGGCACTACGCTCAAATGCGCGCGTTACAAAGGCGCTTCCCAGGGGTTCACGGTGGTTAGCCCGGCCGCTACAAACGGGCTTGTGTCGCGAGTTGCCACCATGAGGCCGCGGGACGCCGCGGTGGCAGCGATGTAGCCGTCCGCATTGCCGATCGCCTTACCCGCCGCCTTCGCCTGCGCCATCAGATCTGCATAGGCGCGCGAGGCATCGAGATCGAAAGACAGGACTCGATCCTCAAACAGTGGCAGCACGTCTTGCTCCAGTCGGAGATGCAACGTCTCACGACGTTTTCCGGCCGGCAGCGCCGCGATTCCGAAGCGAAGTTCGGCGACAGTGATGGCAGACAGGTACAGCGTATCAACCACCTGCGCATCGATCCATTCGAGCACGTGCGCATCGGGCAGAGGCTTCCAAGGCTCGGAGATCACATTGGTGTCGACAAGGATCATTCGAAGCTAATTGGTTCGGCTGGCGTCTTGTTGCGGACGCGAGCGAAATGCTCCGCCTCAGCGTCGGTCAAACCTCCTGCCTCGCGTCCAATGGCCGCCAAGAGCGAGCCGAGCTTGACCCGATTGGCGGGGCGCACAGCGCTTTCGAGGATTTCGCGCATCTCGGCTTCCGTGCTGTGGCCATGGTGCGCCGCACGGACCTTGAGGGCGCGATGCGTCTCCTCGGATAGATTGCGGATGGTGACGGCTGGCATGACGATATCACCGTTCGGTGCGTTGATGGCATTGATAGCAATATAGGAAAGTTGCCATCAGTTTGCAAGGAAAAGGGCTGCGACCGCTACCTCCCTTGTTGGCGTCGATCATCGAGACAAGTAACGGTGTGACGGCAGCCCAAAGGCGAACGTCATAATATTTAGCGAGGAAAAGAGCTGAACTCCAATCCGCTGATCACGGTGCCGTCGCCATCACAGGCGAAGGCAGAGGTCTTAAAATTCGATTCGCATAATTCGTTTTATGGAATGTAACCCGTTGATTTTATTATGAAATATGACGCTCACCGAAGAGCGCCCCGGACAAGATCCTGTTTGTTCTCCCAAGCCACCACTGCATCAGCCCGCCATGCGTCATTTTTACCGATCGTGCGTAGGAGACATATCGCGCGCCGGTGGCTAGCGCCTGGGCGGGCCGCAATCTATAGAGAGCACAAGGCAGTACGCGCTGCCTCGGGGCTTAGAAACCCCTCGATTAGCGGTTGGTGCCGGCCGTGACGGCACCGGAATCCTCTGACCTAACGGCCGGGGGCCTGTGACGTATGTCCAGGCGCCTCGGTGCTAAAGGTCATAGGGACCGTCTAATCGCGGTTTTCTAACCCCCGGCTTGGGCTCAAGGGATTAACGTCGGCGGAGGCGCACCGCGGACCAAGCCTGTGTGAGTGTTGTGGCAACGGATCAGGATGAACCGACCAAGACGGGGCTCGATTGCGATCTCGACGAAATTTTCGCAGCCATGACGCAACCTCAGCTTGAGCGGGCCACGGTCGACGCCGTGCGCGAATATCGCGCGAGCGTCGCGGTTGCCGAGACGGCCCGCTTGCAGCGCGAGGCCGCAGAGGCCGACCCGGAATGTTGCCCGCAACGCCGAGCGGAAATCCAACGGCTTTATCGGCATGCCGAGACCGAACACCGTGCGCGTCAACTCGTCCTCAACAGGCTCATCGAACGGCTCGGCTATGTGCCGAAAGTCATCGACGGGTAGCGGTCGAGCTGCTCAACACTCAGATCAGCTTCTTCTCCATCGCAATCCGCACGGCTTGCTGAAGATTGCTGGCGCCGAGCTTATCGCGTGCGTTATCGAGATAGAACTGCACTGTTCGTGGCTTGATGCCGAGCAGCTCCGCAATCACTTGCATCGACTTCCCATGTGAGGACCAGCTCAACGAAGTTGCTTCCTGCGTTGAAAGGCTGACCTCCCCGGCCTTCAGCGATGCGCCGGCAGCCATGCTGAGATGGACGTGGACATAGGCCAGCGCCAAGGCGGCCTGCATCGGGTCCCAGGGTGGCATCTCGACACGTCGCCGATCCGTTGCGAGCGTGATCATCGCCGTGCGGCCGTAGCTCGTGCGAATGGGGATGGAAACCCCCGACCGGATGCCAAAGTCGATGGCCTCGGAAAAGAACTGTCTGATCTCACGCGAGCTCCTGCGGCCGGCCAAATCTTCCGCGGACCAGGCGAACATCCGCATGTTGCGCTTCGCCGTCGTCACGACCGGATCGATGACGGTGTAATGGCGGTCGAGATAGATTTTCTGCCATTCCGCAGGATAGTCGGTGAACGCAACGCCATCATCAGCATGAACATGAATGTAGGCGTATCGATCGAAGCCGGACGCAACCGTGAAATTCCTGATTGCGTTACGGATGGAACGCTCATCGTGTGCTACATCGATAGCATCGATTAAGCCTTGTAGCAGACTATCCAACGGCAATGCCTCCTAGTTTGGACCTCCAAGCATCGGCGTCGGCGATTTGACCGTGGCCATCACCTTGTTTGCTGTTCTTTTGCTCCGATACTCGTCATGCGCCTTGATAAGCTGGCTGTTCTGACTCCCCTTCCCTTCCCCGAAATTCTCCGCAAGGTCGCAACGCGGTTCCGCGCGCAGCTTATGGATGCTCAGTCCGCCTCGCTCGTATTGAGGGTAGCCGAGCCTCAACGCCCGACCGGCCCCCAAGATTAGGATTTGATTGGTTCGGCTCGATGCCGCGGACAAAACTGATCAATGGCATCATGCTGCCGTGGCCTGGATTGACGGTTGCGGCTCGCCATTCGCCGGGATGCAATAGACCAACCGCCGGCGAGATTGGTTGCCCTTCAACATGATCACCGCGCGCGCGCGCGTAACAGCGTGCAGTTGTGACGAGTTGTGAGACGGTCTCGATGCTCGTGACGGAAACTGTTGCAATGCCGCATCGGAGACATCAATTTCTTCAGCCGGGACGGCCGATGCACGGTCGTAGATGCGGCGGTCGGACACGCCATTTCGAATCGGGTGATGCGACACGGGGGAAGCCTTTTTCGGACGGCGTTCGCATCACGGCCCATTGTCGCTCAGGCGGTACGAAGCGGTTCGGTAAAGCGAATGCCGGCCGCGTGAATATTCGTGAGTGGCAGGGTCAGATCCATCGCGCGCGCCTTTTGCCGGAGCCGATAGACAAGTGAATCGAGGCTGCGCGTCGATGGATTCAGGTCATCGTAGCCAAACAAGCGACCGATGCTGATCCGAGATGCTTGCTGACCTGGGGAGTCCGACAGCACCTCGAGCAGTATAAACTCGCGCCCAGAGAGGCGGACAGAGGTGCCGTCAGGGGATACCAAGCTCTGCTCGACACGCCGCAGCGTCCACAATGAAACCTCGTCGGCGAGACGTCGACCAGGCGGCGTGACTGCCAATGCTGGCGACCTTAACCGATCAAGCTGCGGACCCGGAGTCCGGTTGAGCGGGATCACGGCGCTCGGAGCGTTGCGGTGAGGACTCCTTGGCGGGCTCGCTGCGACGTTGCCGAAGATGGTGCCGCCAACAAGCGTGAACAGTCGCGCCATCGCTTCAGGCCGCTCGCCCTCGGGGAAGCGTGCCAGCCGATCGGCGACGAACTCGGCAAGGTGTTCAATCGACACCTCAGCGGTCTCGCTTGCGGATTCGCCGCGCCGGGTCATTCGCGGGCCCAGGCATCAGCGGAAACATTCGCCAACGTGGCGCGGACGATGGATGCGATCGTGCCAGCGGTCAGCCGACCTGCGCTTCGACACGGGCTCTCCCGGTCCGGCGAGCGCAAGGGCGTTCGAACGGTCGTGAATTGCAGTTTGAAGTTGCGCCATCGCATCCGGTTCGGACTGACGCGGGCGTTAGCCTGCGGCATCGTCGACGAGCGAGCCGGCGACGGATGAACGCAACAGGTGAAGTCTTGCGGGAGAGGTTTTCGCCATAGGTGACCCCGGTGTTCGCGCAATTGTCGACCCTGCGCTTACTACCGGACGCGGCCAAATGGCCCATGATCAGAATTGACTACGAGTTCCTGGGGCTCGCCGGCGCAATGGCCGTCAGGTCGGTCAGCAGCCGCTCCAGGTCGCGAAGATTGTCCGCTTCAGCCTTCGACAGGATCGACCTGATCTGATTGCGAATCGTGGGGAGTGACACACCACGTCGCCGTGCGACCTCTTCGGCGCTCCTGCCGCCGAACAGCGAAGCGGCGACCTCAGCCTCGGCGACGCTCAGCCCCAGGACGTCGCACAGTGTCGCTAGAGGAGGCGGCGCAAGGCGTCGTAGCGGCCTTAACAGGATGAGGGCGGCCCCCCGATGTGCGCCGGGCTCTCGGCCATCGGGCAGAAGAACCCCCAACGCTGGCGAGATCAGGAGTGCATAGGTCGCGCCATCTTCCTCGAAGACCCGCATCCAGCCGCCTGCTCCGCCATTGGCGGCAGATGCGACGAGGCGGCGGAGCTCCGTCGTCTGGCGGTGAGATCGGATCGTGAGGTGAACGCCGCCGGTTGCGTCCGTGCCAGAGCGGACCGTAGAGACAGGCGCGTCCGGTGTGTCGATCAGTCGCCGGCCTGCCGCATTCAGAAAAAGCAGCCGCAATCCACCATCGACGATTCCCACGGCCGCCGGCAGCGCATCGAGAATCGGCAGGCTCAATGGCAACGTGCTTCGGTCGAGGCCGAGCCGATCTCTGAGCTCGAGAGCCCGCTGGAAATGGGGGAGCACCATCTCCAGCATTCGGACTTCCGCGGACTCGAACGCGTGGTGGCCGTGACCGCGGTAGAGCGCCAACGGCGTCGGCTTGCGAACGCCAAGCAGGCCGCCGATCATGAAGCGATACTCAAAGGGCCGCGCAAAATCCTGATAGTATTCGCTTCGGAGGAAATCGTCCTCTGCAACCAGGGCCTCGCCAGGTGATGCGGTGCCGATGTGCACAGCCCTGCCTGCATCAAAATCGACGCGCGCACGCGCGACATACGGATTGATACGGTGGAAGTAGGAGGCGTAGACGGCACCTGCCTCGCTATGGGGCGGCAGGATGTTGTCGAAGCTTCCATCCTCTTTGCTGTCGCCAAAGAAAATCGAATGAGCATCCAGCAGTTGGCAAAGCCTCGCGCCCGCATCCGCCCATTCTGTGCCGCCGGTCGCCGCTTCATAAATGGCGGCGACGCAATCGGCGAGGTGCCGCTCAGCGTCCAAAATCTGCCTCCTATCTCGCGGTTGCCGTCTCGCCCTCATTTTTTGTGACGGGCCAATTATACGACCAGCTGCGCGAAATTACAGAAGGTTCTGCGAATTCTCGGTCCCTGCCAACAGCTTAGATCGCTTCGCTGCTGAAACAAATCAGCTGAAACACTTTGTCGCCCGGGACGAAGCATTGGAAAGCCCGTGGTGCACCGAAGCAACACAATTCGTCGCGAACCGCGACAACTCGCGTCAAGTCATCACCACGACCCGCCACGTTGCCGCGACGGCATTCCAGATATCGTCACCTGTGTCGCCATGTCGTTTCAGTTCGTCGCAACTGCATGCTTTTCTCCAAATGTATCTGCTGTAAATTTGACACAACTTTGCACGGTCAGGAGCGACGTCGCGGAACGAAGATTCCTGTAAATCGGTGCGGCACCTCAATACAGATGAACGGAAAACACGGACGTCCACATGCGAGGCGCAGCACGCACGTTGACAGATCGCAAAGGCAAGGCTCTGCCAGATGACGACGGTGACCGGCGCAGGACGGCACTTCCGCACTTGCCGTTGGCGCGGCGATCGCTCGGTCCCTTGCTCGACGCCGTCAACCGCATTGGCTTCCTGAGTGGCACCGCTGGTCTCGTGGTTGCGATGAGCACGGGTCGAATGAACGTCGGCCGAGGGTTCGCCTTCTTCTCGGTTCTGTTCCTCGCCACCCACCTGCGGTTCTTCTTCCAGCGAACGAGCCGGGATGTCGAGGCGAAGAAGGCGCCTCTCACGCGGCAGCCGTTCCACCGACGGGGCTGTCATCGGCGGGCGCCCGTTGAAGGAGGGGACAATGGGGACACTAACGAGCTCGCAAGCTGGAGAGCTCCTGTCGAGGAGATAACGAAATCAAGTGCTGACGTTCTTGTCGATCTTTCAATAGGACAGAGTTGCGCTGAACAGTGGGATTGTAGCGTCAGTCTCGTACCCGCTCTCAGTTCGATGATCGAAGCCTCCCAACGGCTTCAACGTCGAGACACGATCAATGGCTGCTCGCATAACGCCCTCATTGGGCAGCCAGGGCGTCGTAGAGGGTGTCACCAAGCTGTAAGCGTCTTGGCGGACCCTCCTGTCCCGGTCGATGTTAAATGACAGCACTTGCGCGCGGCCAGCCGCCCGGCTGGCCGCGCCGTTGTTTTCCAGACGCTCCACCCTTGGGACCGCTGCGATCCAAGCTGGACGCGTCGAAACGCTGACGCCCGCAATCGCAACGGCCTTTCAACGTCCCCAGGCGCTTTCCACAAATGCCGCCAGATTGGCGAGGGAAGATGCCATCCCCGATTCATGATCGGCCCTCCCAATGCCTTGCGGCACCTGCTCCGCGATAACGCTCACAAGCGTCTTTTCGCCTATCGGACGAAGAACCCAGCTCATGATCATCGTGCCGGCAAATTCCGGCCGGTCAGACAAGAACTCTATCGCTTGAACAATGCTCGCGTCCGGCACGAGACTGACGAACCGTCCCGACACCACGTCCGTCCGAGACGACGTCTTTCCAATATCTGCCCTGAACGACAAGATAATCCTGAAGCGTCCCCCCTCCCGGGCGTCGAACTGCTTGATGTCAGCACGCGCACCTGCGGGCGCGATCCAGCGGATGAGTTTCTCCGGCCGGATGCATGCGTCGTAGATGCTAGCCGAGCTGGCAGAGATGAGCCGCGACGCTGTGTGTGTCTGGTCGGCGTCGTTCATGCTGCCTGTCTCCTTGGCGTAGAACCGCCTTTATCCCTTGAAGACGTCTCAGGTGGTCAAATCCCGACATTCGCAGCAAACCGACAAACTCCCCCGCCGGTCACGTTTCGATCGGCGTGGCTGGAAGTCTGAGCGCAATGTCCCGGTGTTAGCTTCACTGCGCCCCGCCGGGTCAAGTTAACTTCGACCGCAAGCATCACGTCCGACGGGCCAAAGAATTCGTCGTCGTCGCTCGGATCGCATTTCCGCCTGCATGCGGCAAGACCGCAACAAATTTCGACAGAAGTCGCGAGCTTTCGTTTCGGCGCGTCACACTTGGTCGCTGTGCTTCCAGTCTTACGGCAAGTAATCCGTTTGCATGATCTGCTTCGTGCGTCGCGGGGCGCGCAGAACGAAGTGTTTCAGCAAACGTGGGGGAAGTCCTTTGAACAAACTAGCTTGCGGAATACTTGCTTTCGTACTGGGCACGAGCGCTGCGGTTGCGGCCGATCTCGCACCTCGATCACCAGCCAAAGAACCGACGCCGCCTGTCGGCTTCAACTGGTCCGGACTTTATGGCGGCCTGCATGCAGGTTGGGTTGGCTCGGACGTATCGGTTCTCGACAACGTCGCCGATGGCATCCCCGGCGGCCCGTTCAAGTACATCCCGTCAGGTGGCTTCGGTGGCGGTCAGTTCGGTTACAACTGGCAGATTGGTGGGGCGTGGCTTGTGGGCGTCGAGGGGGACGTCGGATACATGGGCTTCTCCGGAAAAGGCCGCATTGGCTCATCGATCGCAACAGCACACCAGGACCTTGAACTGTCTTCCGCCTTCTATGCCGATGCGACTGCTCGGCTTGGATATGCCATCGTCCCGCAGACGTTGATCTACGCAAAGGGGGGTTGGGCCTACTTTGATGGCGCTTCCTCGCAGACCACGACGAACCCGGGCTTCGTCACCAACGCCGCGGAGGGCCTCAACGGCTGGACGGTCGGCGCCGGCGTCGAACACTTTCTGACCCCGGCCGTCAGCGTGAAGGTCGAATATCAGTATTTCGACTTTGGCTCGAAGAACGAGGGTAATCAGACCTCGATCAGCGATCCGCCGGTGGGGCACGTCTATCGCAACTGGACCGACTTGACGATGAGTTCGGTCAAGGCCGGATTGAACTACCACTTCAGCAGCTTCTGAGGAGCTCTACCGCTTCGCCCATTCCCTTGCTGTCGTGCATCACGCACCCGATCGAGCCGATCGGGTGCGTTTTGTTTTCCCCTGCCCTGCCCGCACAATTCGGCGAAAGCTGCGGCGCACCCAATGTCACCCGCGATAAGCGGACGGAAACACCATGTCCTGGTCGACAAGGACGTTGAAGATGTAGCCCGGTCGAATCTCCAGGGTGGGCTGCACGTTCATGTTCTTGCTGATGGTCTGCTCGGCGACGCGCCCGAACGTCTCGGCGAAGCTGTTGCGTGCCGAGTCGGTCGGCGTCTGCCGATAGCCGTATGGAGAACCCGCTGGCATTGACATATCGATGCCGGCGCCGATGGCGGCAACGAGGATCGCCGAGCCGAATATCTTGAAATAGTGATTGTCGACTTCGTCGGTAAAGCCGCCATAGCCCTCGGCGTCGGTTCCCGACATGCCGCCGATCTGCAATGTCGAGCCGTTCGGGAAGATTATATCCGTCCACACGACCAGGACGCGGCTTTGCCCGAACGATATCTTTGAATCGTACCGACCCATCAGCTTGGCGCCTTGCGGAATCAATAACAGGTGCCCTGTGGCGCTGTCGTAGACGTTCTGGCTGACCTGGGCGGTGATGCGGCCAGGTAGATCGGAGTTGATCCCTGTGATGAGCGTGGCCGGAATCACCGAACCACGCTTGAGCTCATAGGCCGACGTGGGCGCGACCACCTTGTTTGGCAGATATCCAAGCTTTTTTAGATCCGCGTTGAAGAAATCTTCCTTTGCCCCCTGACCGTTCGGATCGATGTTCTGCACGCCATAGCCCGCCCGTAGCGCCGCCGCGTAGAGGTCGGAGGCTCGGCCGGCAGCAGGCGACGCCCCGGTGTTCCCGGGCGTCGCCGAGTTGACGGACGCGGCGCTCGCCTGGAGCTTGGCGAGGTTCACGGCGAGCGGCGAGTCGTATGCGGCACCGTTCGCCTGAACCCTCGCCATCCGCTGGCGCTGCTGCTCCCGGAGGTATTGCTCGTGCGCCTCCCGATCGAGCCGCGCGCGCCATAGCGCTTCCGGCTCAAGCTGCGAGGCCGCTGAGCGGTCCGGCTCTCGTTCGGCGAAGGGATTTGGCTGCTTCGGTGCCTCCTGCTGCGGCGGTGCGGGTTGGAAAGTTTGAGCATCCGAGGGATCGCCGATGATGCCGTTGGAAATCCCTTTCTTGAGTTGATCGGCATAGGTCGAGGCTGGTGTCGACGACGCGCCATCGACCCCGGCATCGCGACGGAAATACAGACCTCGCGACGTCAGGCCATAGAAGATGACCGCAAAAAATACCACCACCAGCACGATGCCAATGATGATCGGCAGGCGGTTGATGCGGCGCAGCCCCGTTCCCGCTGCCTCGGGACTGCCGCCAAGCTTCAAGGATTGCGCCATGACCGTCCCCTATCCGCGCTGCATGACCGAGAGTGGGCTCGCCGGCGACGCTCCCGCGGCCGTGGCCGCATAAGCGCGGCCGAGCTCGAGGCTACCGGTCGACAATCGCGCGAGGACCTGGCCGTTATAGGACTCGATCACATAAGCAAGCGGTATGGCTGTGTCGCCACCCGTCTTCTGGTCGGTCGCAACCGCGTAGCCCCAACTCTTGAGCGATGTTTCCAGCGCCCGGCCGAACGGGGTGCCATCGGGCTTCAGAACGATCGTGCCGGAGCCCGGCCCGATCTGCTCCGCGAACTTGGTCACCAGATCGCCGGCGATCGCCGACGCGGCGGGGCCGGTCAAATCGGGCGGCGCGGAGCTCGCCACCAGACCTCCACCTCCAAGAGATGCGCATCCGGCAAGCGAGACTGCGAGCAGGGAGAGAACGAGCCACCGGCGGGCCGTCGAGAACACGACCATGATCAACCTCCCCTCCGGATCGTCACCTTGTCCTGATTCCAAAAGCCGACGCCGGACACCAGGATGGCCGTGTCGATCTGATAGTCGACCACCATCATGTCGCCCTTCAGCCTGTAGTTGACGATGCGGTTCTGGCCGCCTGAGACCACGAAGAGGACGGGCGCGTCCTGACCGGACAATGAGGAGGGAAACTGGATGTAGGTTTTCTCGCCGTCGCTGTAGACGCGGGTCGGCCGCCATGAGGCGCTGCCGCTGACGCTGTAGGAGAAGTTCAGTTGCTCGGCCGGCACCCCCGCCCCCGGAATCGTATCGGAGCCGAGGCGAGCGTTGATGTCCGCAAGCTTGCTGCCGACATCCTCCGGATATTCAAAGCCGACGCGGGCCATGTATTGGCTCGCGTTCGACTTCAGTTGAATGTGATAGGTCCGCCTCGACGTCGTCACCACCATCGAGGTGACAAGCCCCGGCTCCGAGGGCTTCACGATGAGATGAATGGCCTGGCCGCCGACCGCGCCTGACGTGGCGGGCTCGACCTTCCAACGCACGGTGTCGCCAACCAGCACGTCGCGGACAACTTCGCCAGCCTGGAGCTCGATGTCGCAGACCTCAAGCGGCGAACATAAAACGGACGGCTGCACTTCGCCGTATAGGAAGATGACCTTGCCGTCCGCTCCGCGCGTCACGAGCCCGTTTGATCCGCGCCATTGCCGTGAAAGAGTCGCCCCTTTTCGCTCCTTGGCGCTCATGGCCTGCGCCGCCGCCTGCCCGTTTCCCCACAGCAAGGCGACGGCCGATGCCGCAAGAATGGCGGCCGTCCCACGTTTTCTGAAATTTGATGGCATTGGCATCCCCGCCCCTTTCATAGTTGCGCCGTCCAGTCGAAATCACGCAGGTAGAGGCCGATTGGATTGAGCCTGATGGTCTGCTCGTCCTGGGGCGGAGTGAGCGTGACGGTTGCGATGCCACGAAAGCGATGCCCGCCAGTTTCCTTTCCCTTCCTGTCGCGTTCGAACTCGGTCCAGTCGATCTGATAGGTTTGGTTCGACAGCGCGACGATGTTGTTGACCTCGATGGCAACCGTCGTCGTCTTTGCCTTTTCGAATGGTGAGTTGCTGCGAAACCAGTCGTTGATCTTCTGGGTGGCAGGGTCCGTCGTTCGCAGCAGCGCGTAGGTGCGATCGATATATTGTTTCTGCACGACCGCATCGGGGGTGACCGAGCGGAAATTCGACACAAAACTGCCCAGGGTCGCACGCACCACGCGTGGATCCGCATATTCGATCTGTTGCGGATAGCCGGCGCTCGCGGCGGTCCCAAGCTTGTCCACCTCGACGATGTAGGGGACGAGCTTCACCTGCGTGCTTTGAAACAGCGCATAAGCAAAGCCGATCACGGCCATGATCATGGCGACGATCCCGATGGTGCGCCACGCCGCGGCTGCCTTGACATAGGAGCCATAACGCTCGTTCCATTCCTGGCGAGCAGCGAGATAGGGATTGTCAGGCGGATTCGGCGCGGCCATTCGAGTAAAAATCTCCACTCATGATCTGTCAGGCTGGGGACATTCAGGTCTTTCCGCTCGACTTCTTTTCCGCGCGCGATTGATCGAGCTTCGCATTGGCGAGGCCGAGCGTGGTTGAACCGAACGATGCGCCAATGGCGTGATCGCGAACGGCAGATGCGAGTGCGCCGCTCGTGGTGCCGACGCCTTCGCTCATGGCCTTCAAAGCTGCCGCGCCGAATGACGCACCATCGGCGCGCGCCGCGCTGAATCCGGCGGCGCCCGCTCGCGCGCCGCCCACGGCAAGCGCGGCGCTGCCGGCAGCGAAGCTTGCGACCTGAGCGCCGTGCTTGACGACCTCCATGCCACTGCCAACCGAAACGCCCTGCACGACGCCTTGGACGATATTCGGGACATAAATCGAGATCATGAACACCACGACCGAGATGCCGCCGATCGCAAGCGTCCCCACAAACGCGTCATTCCCGGTGCCAGTCTGGTTGGCGAGGTTCATGAGCACGTCGGAACCGATCTTGGCGATCATCACCAGCGCCATCAGCTTCATGCCGACAGAGAACGCGTAGACGAGATAGCGGACGGCGAAGTCCTTGGTGAACGACGAACCGCCGAGACCAAGCATGATCATGCCGGCGAGCAGGCCGACATACATTTCGACCATCACTGCGACGAAGATCGCCGCGACCAATGAGAAGGCGATCACCACGATGACCATCGCGAAGACCGACGCGATCGCCAGCGCATTGTCCTGGAACAGGCCGAATTGCGCGTTCTGCGACATCGAGGAGGCGACCTTGAGCCCCGCGTTAAAGACATCGGCCGGCGAAGCGGAGCCGCCCCCTGCTCCGATCTGATAGAGGCTGTCGACGACGGCCTTGGCGAACGTGAATCCCTGGTCGAGCACGAACGCGAAGAAGCCGATGAACATGATCCGCCGCACCATCTCGGCGAACCAAGCATCGAGCGTCGCGGCCTGAATGCCGAGCCAGACCGCGGCGATACCGACCTCGATTCCCGCCAGAATCCAGAACAGTGATTTTGCGGCCTGCGTGACCGTCGACTGCCAACCCTTGGCGGCCGTTGTCACCGAATTTTCGAGCGTCGTCAGAACGCTGCCGTCCTGCTGCGCCAGGGCGGGATGCGCGGCGACGACGATGCCAATCGCGACGATGAGAATAAGTCCCGGCTTCACCCCACGCATCCCCCTGCCCTTTCCCTACCAGCGCGGCTTCATCTGCTGGCCACCAGACGTGTCGTAATCTTGTGGAGGCTTGAAGAAACTGCGCGCCCGCGAGGCGGCGTCTTGGCCCGCGCCCGATGTGCGTGGCGCAAACACAAACCACGCCACGACAGCGCCCGAACCGATCGCGATGACGGCGATGACGATCGGCAATCTCACCACCGCGGCTCCATCGTCTGTCCGCCGGACGTCGCTGGCGCCGTCGCGTTGAAGAATTGTTCGCGGCGCGCCTGCGACAAATCCTTGCTCGCCTGCGACGACTGGAACCAGGTCGCCATCATGGTGGTCTGTTGTGAAATCAGGCCCCGCAGCTTCTGCATCTGCGCGACTTCCTGCACGGCAATCTCGTGGCCGACCTGAAGGGCCTTCATTTGCCCGTCGGCGCTCTGCGACGCCGTCTTGAGCTGCGACATCGTCGAATTCTCGGTCGAAAATTGCTGGGAGGTCAGCCCTGCCGCCTGCAGGGTGGCCGAGATCGTGTCGCGGTTCGTGTTCGACCAGTTTTGGTAGGTCGAAGCGAAGCTCGTGCCGTTCGGCAGATTGGTCTTGAACTGCGAATAGCTTTGAAAGCGCTGCTTGAGCACATCGTCGATGTTGCCCATCGAGAACGCCATGCCCTGCCCTTTGTTGACGATGTTCTGCAGTTGGGTGAGATCGCTCTCAACCTGGCCCCAGATATGGGCAGGCAACTGAGCCGTGTTCTGCACCATGTTCTCATAGATCTTCAGTTGGTTCTGGATCTGTGTCGCGAGTTGTGAAATCTGCTGAATCTGGTTGTTGATCTGCGTCGTCGACTGGCCGACGAGGCTGACAAGCTCGCCGTTATTCATGATTTGGGTGAACTCGGTCGAGCCTCCGCCGGCCGCGCCGGCGATTGCCTGCCCGCAGCTCGACAGCCCCACGATCAAGGTGACGACAAGCGTCTTACGGCATGGCGAGAAGTGTCTCGGCATGGCTGATCCCCCTTTCCTTGAGCCAATGGACGGGCCAGTCGGCGCCGGCCTTCTTCAGTGCGAGAATGCGCTTGAGGTCGTCCTTGCCGGATGCGCCGACGAACGATAGAGCGACCGGACCGAGCGCCATGTTGAAGAGCCGGCGACCCTCCGGCGAAGCGACATAGTATTCGCGCTTGGGCACGGCCGTCGCGACGATCTCGATCTGGCGCTCGTTGAACCCGATGCGCTCGTAGAATTCGCGTGTGCCCGGCTCGCGTGCCGCACCGTTCGGCAGACAGATTTTGGTCGGGCAACTCTCCTTCAACACGTCGATGATTCCGGACCGTTCGGCGTCCGAAATCGACTGCGTCGCAAGCAGGACCGCGCAGTTGGCTTTGCGCAGCACCTTCAGCCACTCGCGGATCTTGTCGCGGAAGACGGGATGGCCGAGCATCAGCCAGGCCTCGTCGAGAATGATCAGGCTCGGCGCACCAGTCAGCCGTTTCTCGATTCGTCGAAATAAGTATGTGAGAACCGGGACGAGATTGCGCTCGCCCATGTTCATCAATTGCTCGATCTCGAATGTCTGGAACGATCCCAGCTGCAAGCCGTCTCGCTCGGCGTCGAGCAGTTGGCCCATCGGGCCATCGACGGTGTAGTGATGCAGTGCGTCCTTGATTTCGCGCATCTGCACGCCCGATACGAAATCGGAAAGTGAGCGTCCGCGCGCTTCGGCCATCAGCCCGATTTGACGCGAGATGGCGTTTCGATGATCGGGGGTGATCGTCACACCCTGCACCGAGACGAGCGTCTCGATCCATTCCGCCGCCCATGCGCGATCGCTGTCGGTCGACAGATCAGAGAGCGGACAGAACGCGAGCGGGGCGGCGCCATCCGAGTCGTCGCCCCCGATTTCATAGTGGTCGCCGCCGGCTGCAAGCGTCAAAGGCAGCATCGAGCGGCCCTTATCGAAGGCAAATATCTGCGCACCGGCGTATCTGCGGAACTGTGCTGCGATCAGAGCCAGCAGCGTCGACTTCCCGGAGCCTGTCGGACCGAACACCAGCGTGTGACCGACATCGTCGACATGCAGGTTCAGCCGGAAAGGTGTGGAGCCGGACGCGACCTGCATCAGCGGCGGTGACGCCGGCGGATAGAACGGGCATGGCGCAAATGGACTGCCGGACCAGACCGAGTTGAGGGGAATGAGGTCGGCGAGGTTGCGCGTGTTGATGAGCGGTTCGCGGATGTTGGCGTACCAATTGCCGGGCAGGCTTCCAAGGAAGGCTTCAGTTGCGTTCAGCGTCTCGATGCGTGCGCCGAATCCTTCTGCCTGGATCAGACGGCGGACGGCTTCGGTCTTTTCCTGCAGCCGCGCGTTACTCTCGTCGAACAGCACGATCACTGGGGTGTAATAGCCATAGGCGACGAGCTGCGACGAGGCTTGCGCGATCGCGTCCTCCGTCTCCGCCACCATCGCGGCCGCGTCCTGATCGATCGAGCGGCTCTGGGTTTGGAAAAGCTGGTCGATGAAAGGCCGCACTTTCTGCTGCCACTTCTTGCGCGTGCGCTCGAGCTTCTGGCGCGCATCCTGGTCGTCGAGGAACATGAAGCGTGACGACCAGCGATAGGTCAGCGGCATGAGGTCGAGGGAATTGAGAATGCCGGGCCAGCTCTCGGCCGGAAAACCGTCGATCGCGACCACGCCAAGATACCGGCTCTCGACCATCGGCGAGAGCCCGTGCTGCAGCTCAGCCGTCGCAAGCCAGTCGAGATACATCGGAATTTCGGGCAAGCGGATCGGATGGTTCTCGCCGGTGATGCAGAAACGGATGAACTGAAAGAGCTCGTCATAGCGCGCGACGCGCGTGCCATCCCGTTCCTCGACCTCCCGCGTCGCCATGCGGCGAATGGAAAGGACGCTGGCAAGATATTGCCCGACCTCGCGCACGGAGGTGCTGAAGCTTTCGATCGCCGTATCACCATAGGAGGCCGATCGGCTCTCGATATCGGAGTAGACATAGCGCGCCAGGCCGGCGCGCCGACGCGCAGGCGGCCGCCAGCTCAGAATAATCGCGTGCCGACTTTCGAAGTGCCCGCTCTCCTGCTCGAAACGGCCGCGGCGCTCGTCGTCGATGGCGCGGGTCACCGGATCCGGAAAATAGCAATCCTGCCGGGCCGGATATTCCGTCGTCGGGACCCGCACGGCCTCGACCTGAATCATCCAGCCGGAGCCGAGGCGCGACAGGATCGTATTAATCTGACGCGAGACCTCGTTGCGTTCCGCGTCGGTCGAGCTCTCCGAATCGGGACCCGCGAAATACCAGCCCGCCATCAGCGAGCCGTCCTTCAGCAGCACAATGCCGTTCGCGACGAGGCCTGCATAAGGCACAAGATCGGCGAAGGACGGGCCGGTGTGTCGGAAGGAGCGCAGCACGACCATGAGGGACCTCAGTAGCGACGCCAGGGCGTCGAGGTCGCCCGGTAGTATGGCCGATAGGAGATGTGGCGGGCATAGACTCGGCGCATCATCGGGTCGGCCTTCGCCATCATGCGTAACGCGGCGACCACGACGATCCAGATTGCGGCGCCCAATATGGCGGCGTACCAGGTGAGCACCACGAAGATCAGAATGACCGCCGCGAGGCCCGTGAGCAGCACGAGCTCGCGGTCTGCGCCGAACAGAAGATTCGGTCGCGACAATGCGCGATGAATGCGATTGCGTCGAAGATTGGCGCCGACCTCAGCCACGACCGAGATCCCCTGCCCTATCGGCGATCGGCGGCACGTCACCAATAGAAGCGCCGCTCGAACCGAACAGCGCAACGATTTGGGTCGCGCCAAGCAGAATGCCGGCGACAAGGACGACGTACATGAGGCGTCGCGCGAAATCGTTGAGCTCGCCGCCGAAGATCAGCATGCCGCCGGCGACCGCGACGGCCGCGAGAGCAATGAAGCCGGCCACAGGACCGGTGATCGATTGCTGGATCTGTTGCAGGGGGCTTTCCCACGGCAGATTGCCGCCGCCGCTGGTCGAGGCAAAAGCCGGGTCGAGCATGAGAGATGCGAGCAGGATGCCGCCGGCACAAACGATCATCGCATTCTTAGGCGACATGAAGCTCCTCCGTTCGGGCATAGGATTCCGTCTGGTATTGACCAGCCGAAAAGCTTTCGACGTGCAGCACGTCGCGCACCTGGCGACCGCGAGCGGTACGTTCGATCGAGACAATCAAATCGACCGCCTCGCCGATGACCTCGCGCATGGGCTGTTGACTGGCTTCGGCCGTCAGCTGCTCGAGACGACGCAGCGCGGACAACGCGTTGTTGGCGTGTATGGTGGTGATGCCGCCCGGATGGCCTGTGTTCCAAGCCTTGAGCAGTGTCAGAGCCGCGCCATCGCGGACCTCGCCGACGATGATGCGATCAGGGCGAAGCCGCATCGTGCTCTTGAGCAAACGCGCCATGTCGATGGTGTCGCTTGTATGAAGGCAGACAGCGTTTTCGGCCGCACATTGAATTTCTGCCGTGTCTTCGAGGATGACCAGGCGATGCTCGGGCGCCTGCGTGACAATCGCCGCAATCACCGCATTGGCGAGCGTCGTCTTGCCCGACCCGGTTCCGCCCGACACCACTATGTTCAAGCGCGAAGCGATCGCATTGCGGATGACGGCAAGCTGGTCGGCCGTCATGACGCCTTGCGTGACGTAGTCGCCGAGATCGAACAGCCGAGAAGCCCGCTTTCGGATGGTGAAGGTGGGTGCGCCGACCACAGGCGGAAGCAGACCTTCGAAACGATGACCGCCGATCGGCAGCTCTCCCGAGATGATCGGTCGTTCGTCGTCGGCCTCGGACTGCAGCGCATGCGCAACGCTGCCGATGATGATCTCGGCCGTGGCGGCCGGCATGTTGCCGGCATCTGCCATTCCCTGACCGAGTCGCTCGATAAAAAGGCGTCCATCGGGATTGAGCATCACCTCGACCACGGCGGGATCATCGAGCGCGGCGCAAATCTGGTCGCCAAGCGCGTCCTGAAGTTTGCGGACCAGCCGCGGATGCGAACGAAGTTGGGCCATGGCAATGATCGCCTACGCTGCGGCGCGCGGGGCGCGCCGCAGCTCGGAGCGATAGCCCGGCGGACAAACCTGCTCGAAACTCGTCTGGTCCGCCGGCAATATCCCAGCGACGCTCAAGGTCTCGCCGATGAGCTCCACGCTCCCGAGGCGTTTCATCGGCCAACCGGCCCGTTGAAGAATCCGCTCTAAACGCACATCGGTCGCGGTAGCGATTTCATTGAAGCCGTTCGCCATCGACCACTCGATGATTCCGGCGAACATGGTGAGGGTTGCTTCGTGCAGCTGTCCCCGCCCCGCCACCCTTGTGTCCACGCAGAAACGCGAGCTCTCGACCATTGTGCGCGCTCCGCGCAATGTCCCGCCGGCGAGAAGCTGCGGGAATGTCTCGGACAGCATGGTCGGTCCCGTCGTCGGCAGAAGCCGTGCACAGCCCGCGACGGCGCCCTCGCCTGTCAGGGCGAGGATGTAGGTGGGGCACAGGCTGTCATACTGGTCCCGCTCGCGCCCCTGTTCGATCCGGACCTGCCAACCCAGCCGGTCAGCGAAGATCCGTGCCCGTAGGCGAAACATCTCGTCGAGCAGGGATTTTCGGCTGACCTGGTTGTTCGCATCGATCGCAATTGCCCGCATTTCGCCGATTCCTCCGCCGGACAGGTGAACGGCGGCAGGTCAGCATGTGGCGGACGAAAGCTTGCCCTGTTGAATTAACGGGGGCTCCGGGAGCTTCAACAACGACTGAGTCGCGCAGTGAGATCTCAAATGCCGTTCTTGGGTCTTGGAAATGATCAGAAAAATTCTTGCCTGGACTGTAGGAATAACGGGTGCCACAGGGGCGGCCTCGCGCGCGAGAGCCTACGCGATAAACCCGCGATAACATTGGGCGAATGAGAGCGAATCGCGTTCTGCCGGGCGTTCGACAGCTGCCGCCGTTAAGGTTCTGTTAACCAAATAAAGTTTGACCGATTGAAGGAATCGGGCAATCGTCCGGCGACGCTTTTTTAGCGATTATCGGAAAAATTCCGTCGAGAGCCAGATGACTGCTGCAGTTGCAATCAGAGCCGACAGCGAGGCGTCGATCGCGAAGATCACGCGGCATTCGCATCTCCTCGCCGCGCAGCTGCAGGCGCTCCGGTCGCAACTGTATCCTCCGGAGGCACAAAAGACGCTCAAAACCTTCACCTCGCGCGAGGCGGCCGCGATGGTGGGGATTGCCGAGTCGACACTGCGGCAAATGTCCCTCGATGGCGAGAGTGTCGTGCCAGAGCTTCACGGCAAGGACAATCGGCGCCGTGCGTATACGCTCGGACAGATCAACGAAATCCGCGAACATCTTGCCAAGAAGCGTCCGAAGGATGCGATCGACTTCCTTCCGCGCCGCAGATCCGGAGAAAAGCTCCAGATCGTCGCAATCGCCAACTTCAAGGGCGGGTCGGCGAAGACGACGACGACGGTGCATCTGGCCCATTTCCTGGCGCTGCAGGGTCTGCGCGTGCTCGCCATCGATCTCGATCCACAAGCATCACTGTCGACCATGTTCGGTTTTCAGCCGGAGCTTGATGTCGATGAGAATCAGACCGTTTACGGCGCGATCCGATATGACGAGGACCTTCGCGTTTCGCTCCGCGACGTGATCCGCAAGACCTATTTCGACGGCGTCGATCTGGTGCCGGGCAATCTCGAGCTCATGGAATACGAACATGAGACGCCGCAGGCGATCGCCCGTGGGGATGGTCGCGGCGAAGCCATGTTCTTCCGCCGGCTGCGGTCGGTCATCGGGACCGTCGAGGACGATTACGATGTCGTCTTGATCGATGCGCCGCCCCAGCTCGGATATTTGACCTTGGGTGCGCTCTTCGCCGCGACAGCACTGCTTGTCACCGTGCATCCGGCGATGCTCGACGTGTCGAGCATGAACCAGTTTCTCAAGATGACGAGCGATATCCTGCATGTCATCCAGGATGCTGGCGGCGAGCTGCAGCACGATTTCGTTCGATATGTCCTGACCCGCCATAATCCGCACGATGTCCCCCAGGTGAACATCGTCGCGCTGCTGCGGTCTCTTTTCGGCGAGGATGTGCTCGCACCTGTCGTTGTCGAGACGACGGCCATCGCCAATGCGGGCCTCGAAAAGAAGAGCCTCTACGAGATGGCGAGAGGAGCGGTCGGACGCGACACCCTCAGCCGTGCGATTGAATCAGTTGATGCGGTCAATCAGGAAATTTTGAACCACCTCAAGCACGTTTGGGGCCGGACATGACGAACGCCAAGGATCGCTCCAATCGGATGAAGAGCTTGTTCGGCAATGTTGATCGAGCTGCGCTTGAGAAGCAGCTCCCCTCCCCTTCGAACGACAAGTCCCGCTCAAATCCGTCGGGCATGTCGGGCGCAGTGAAGTCGATGCAGCTTTCGTTCTCGGCAGTCGAGGCGGAGAACGAGCGCCTGCGCGCGCAACTCCAGTCGGCGGAAGCCGCCGTGGAACTGGACCCTAAGTCAGTCGTCCCGTCCTTCGTTCGAGATCGTCTCGACATCGAAGGGAATCCGCACTTTCCTGACTTCGTCGAAGGTATTCGAAGAGACGGCCAGAAGCTTCCCATCCTGGTCCGCCCGATGCCCGATCAGGCCGGAGTCTATCAGGTCGCCTACGGACATCGCCGCTTGCGCGCGTGCCAGCTCCTCGAAATTCCGGTTCGTGCCATCGTCATGCCGCTCACAGACGAGCAGTTGGTGGTCGCGCAGGGCATCGAGAACACCGAACGGGAAAACCTTTCCTTCATCGAGCAGGCGCTCTTTGCCATCGAACTCAAGAAGCGTGGCTTCACGCGCGAGACCATCGCGAAGGCATTAGGGCGCAGCGAAGAAAAAGGTCTGCCCTACATCTCGATTCTCACCTCGACCGCCGGCGCCCTTCCCGAGGAGCTGATCCGGAAGATCGGGCCCGCTCCCTCCATCGGCCGCCCAAAATGGGAGAAGCTGGGTTCGTTCTTCAAGGATCAGAAGCTTTCAGCCTCAGCGAACTCTGCGGTGAACGGGCTGATGGCCTCCGTGGATTGGCAATCGCTAGGGTCTGACGAACGATTTGCACGCGTGCTTGGGCTCTTGGACCGCCCTGCCCCGTCAACCGAAGCACGCGTCGAGGAAATTGAAGTCGGCGACGGGCTGTCGATTACGGCCAAGCGAACGCCGAAAGTGACGCAGATTTCCATTCCGCATGCGCCGGCGCCGGGACTCTCAGCGTGGCTGATCGAGCGGCTGCCTAGCCTTGTGGAGGAGTTCAAGCGCTCAGAAGAAGGGGCCACACCATGAGGTGACATCCACAAAGGAAAAGGGCTCACCGACGGCAATCGGCAAGCCCTTGTAATCCTGGCCAACAGAGCGGTGTCGCTCCGTCAGCATCAGCAGTGACAAACTGATTCTATGACGAGGCGCTTGCACAATCAAGCCCTGCTTTCCAGGCAGAGCGTGAAGTTGTGCGCCATTTTGCTGGCTTTTCATCCACGCGAATGATGGAGCTGCGGCCACAAAAGCCGCGGAATGGCTGGCTATGGCCCAAGCTACGGAGATTGCATCGTTTCGGCGGGTCACACCTGCCATTCTCGCGAGCGCTCGTCTCGCGATGGCAAATGATGTGCCGGAGGTGACGAAGGCGGAGGTTGCCATCGTCCTCAAGAAGGCCGCCCCTATCTTGGGGATCGACGGATCGACTTATCACATCATGGATATCCTGATCGGTCTCTCGCGGTCCGACGACTGGAAGGGCGCCAACCGCCCGATCGTCGCGATCTCGAACGCGAAGCTGGCCGAATACACCGCGCGTTCCGTGCGGCAGGTTTCCCGCTGCATCAAGCGGTTGGTTGAAGCCGGAATCGTCGCCTACCGCGACAGTCCCACCGGCCGTCGCTTCGTCTACAGGGACAAGGAAGGCGGCATCGATAAGGGCTATGGCCTCGACTTCACGCCAGCACGTGTCCGGATCAAAGAGCTGAAGGGCCTGGTCGATGACTTCCAGGCCCGCCTGCACAGCGAGCAGGAAGCCCGCCGGGCGACCACGCGGCTCTCTCGAGCGATTGTTGACGCTTGTGATGCTTATCCAGAGAGGGCCGAGGCCTGGAAGGCGGCGCTGGAGGAGATCCGGGCGCAGGCGCTAACTGATGAGGATGAAGCCGAGGCGCTCGATCGGCTGCATCAAAGGATCATCTCCGAAGTCACCGATGAGTACGTTCCGACTGAAATGTCATGCGAGGGTGACATGGATGTCGCTCCTAATATTAATACAACCCCTCAAAACTCATTTGAAAGTAAGAATGAACGGCCTCGCTCTAACGAGCGAGAAATTTATTCCGAAGAGGACGACCGCTCGGCGGTCGCCCCATCAACCGAAAGAAAGTCTGCGGACATCCACCTGATTCCGCAATCACGCGTCGGAGCCGGGGGCGCGCGAGGACCGGACGAAATCCAAACGCGAATTCTGGGATCGGTGTCGGTTAGCCTGATCAGGGCCGCGTGCCCTGAAGCCTCGGAGATTGCCGGACGACCGTTCAGAAATTGGCCCGAATTGACCGCCGCGGCCGAGGCCATGAGGGTGATGATCGGACTGTCCGAGGCGGCGTGGATCGAAGGCATGAGTCGCGTCGGGCGCTATGCCGCCGCTGCGATCCTCGCTACCGTGCTTGAAAAGGCACTGCGGCAGCCGGACCAGATTTCGAGCCCGGGGGGCTATTTCCGCGCGATGGTGGAACGCGGCGTCGAAGGCAGTCTGCATCTTGAGAAGAGCCTGTTCGGGCTTGCCGATGGGGCGTTGAAGCGTAGCCTGGAGCGTAAGCCATGACCGGCGGTCGGGGGGTTACAGCTGTAACTATTGCGCGTCGCCGGCCTTCACGTCGTACTGGCGAAGAGGAGCTGGCTCGATTTGAGGCCGGAAAGTGGCGTTGTTTCAACGCGCTCGGTGAGGGGGGTAACAGCTGTAACCCTGGTCCCTGTCTGATCGGTCGTCCGGAACGGTGGAGCTAGCGCCATGGCCCATTACGATATCCCCGTTCTCAAGGCCAAGGTGCCATGTTCCGCTGTCCTGGAGGCGGCCGGCTTCAAGATCGACTTGCGCGAGAGCACCCCTAAAGCCGTCAAGTATCGTCGCGGAGAGGGGCAGATCGTTATCGTCATCCATCAGGGCCGCGGCTGGTTCGAACCCACGTCGGACGCGAAAGGGGACGTCGTCTCGTTGGCCGAACACCTCGGTGCGCCAAGCTTTGCCGCGGCGCTCGAGGCGGTTGCCGAGCTGATCGGCTTCCAGCCCTCTGACCCGGCGTGGCAGCGAACAACCCGCCGCGCTCCTCCTCCGGATGTTTTGGGCCGTTGGTCGGCTCGGCCCCGTCCGGCGCCCGGCTCTGCCGCATGGAGCTACCTCACAGAAGCGAGGGCCCTTCCATCGTCCATCGTCGCGGCAGCGAGCAGCGCTGGGATTTTGCGAGAAGGACCTCGGGGTTCGGTATGGGCCGCGCATATGGAGACAGATGGCCGGCTTGTCGGCTGGGAGGAGAGGGGGCCTGGTTGGCGCGGCTTCGCCACGGGCGGAGCGAAAGCGCTCTTCCTTTTTGGAAGCACGTCGGCACGTCGAATCTGCGTAACGGAAGCCGCGATCGATGCGATGAGCCTTGCAGGCATCGAGGGTTGTCGGCCCGACTCCCTGTACGCGAGCACGGCCGGGGGTTGGGCGCCGGCGGCCGAGACAGCCCTGAAGATGCTGGCAAGCCGGCCAGGAGCTGAATTAGTGGCGGCGTCCGACGCGAACGACCAAGGGGACGCATACGCAGCGCGGCTGAGAGACATTGCTACGGCAACAGGGGCGAATTTTCTCAGGCTTTGGCCGGACGCCATCGACTGGAATGAACAGCTCTCCAGTGCCGAGCTCGCGGCAGGCTCAGAAGGTGGGCCGGGGCGGTCCTAGCCGAGAGCCGAGGTCGAGCCGCAGACCGGAATCGCGGGGGGGGACAGACTGACCCCGCCATCAAGCGGGCGCGGTATAGTGACAGCGATCGGCTTCACCCCCGTGAAGGTCGCCATTGGATGAGTTACGGCCGCGACGCTTTGTCGATAGTGCGTCGCACGCTTCAGCGGTCCCGGACAGTCTTCATCCGACTGGACCAGCCAAGCCGGGCAGGGCCCATCGAGTTCGGGAGGCGTCGGCGGCGGGGGCCTGGAAAACCCTAAGGCTTCGGGTCCCAGGCGGATGGCTCGGCGCGACTGCGCCAACTATAGCCCGGCTGCCTTGGTCAAGTTCACCCGGAAGCGGTCCCGCCGACGCTGATAACCCCTGGTCTGCTCGGCGCTGGCATGGCCGAGCTGCTTCTGGACGTACCGCTCGTCGACCTCAGCAGAGGAGGCGAGGCCGGCACGCAGCGAATGCCCGGAGAACTTCCCTTGCCGATCGCCTTCCGTCAGATCCGCGCGCACACCGGCGGCGAGGGCGGCGGATTTGACCAGACGCGCTACCTGCTTGTCGGTCAGGCGGTCCGGCCCGACATCTTTTCCGGCCTCGCGGACCCGTCGGAACAGCGGTCCGTGGCCGATCCGGGCGAGCTTGAGCCAGGTCTGCAGGGCAACAACCGGGCAGGTGGCGTCCGAAGATCCCTGGCCGATTTCGACCTCGCGCCAACCGGTCTTGCCGCGCAGGGTGACCACGATGCCGCCCTTGAGGATCTCGATCCAGCCGCTGCCATCTTCGGTCTGCTCAGGTCCGAGATCGAGGCCAACCACCTCGGAGCGACGAAGCCCGCCGGCGAAGCCGAGCAGCAGCATGGCACGATCGCGCAAGCCCCGGAGGCTGCCGCGATCGAACGTCTCGAGCATGGCGATGATGTCCTCGGGCAGCACGGCCTCCTTCTTGACCGGTGGCCGGCCGTGGGTGCGGCGGATGCCCGCCAGAACGGTCGCGACATGGCGATCCTGGCGATCAAAGGCGACGCCGCGCTGGCGGAACTGCCAGCTCAAGGCCGACAACCGGCGCTCAATCGTCGATACGGCGTCAGGCTTCGGGCCGGCCTTTCCAGCCGCGCAGGCGGTGATGTAGAGCCCGATGGTCTGGACGGCTGGGGGCAGGGGGTCGAGCGCCTGCCGCCGGCACCAGGCCGTGTAGTGGCGCCAGTCCGCCCCATAGCCGCGGCGGGTGTTCTCGGCGCTCGACGCCTTGATGTAGTCGCGCGCTCGGTTTGCGAGCGGCTCCAGATGCGCCGGAAGGCTCGTTGCGACATCCGGAAGAGGGGAGGGGAGGCCCCCTGGCGCCTCGGCCGGCTTCTTTCCGGTCGATCGCGCCGAGCTCTCTTGCGGCGGGGAGCCGTCCTGGAGGCTGATTTTCGGGTCGCGCGGGGCGTCAGGGCTCATTTTGCTATAGTGAGAAAAAACGTCCGATAATGCAACATTATCGGACATTTTTATTCGCCGACAGGCGCGGCGGTTTTTCCCAAATTATGTGGCATAAAGCGCCGTGCCGGATTACCCTCGGACATGACCTCACGCCCGCGACTCATGCCCGATGCCCCGCCGACCTTCCCGCCGTTTCCGGGCTGGGTGCGGCAAGGCGTGACGTCCGAAAGCGTTGATGATGCGATGTTTTCCGCCGGCGCCGCGCTCGCCGCGCTCCATCCGATCGCGCGCAGCGAGCACCCGTTGGGATCGTTGTGGCGGCATCGGCTGTCGCTGTCGAATGCCGCAGTGCTGGCGCGGTACGGCGGCCGCACCGAGGATGAGGCGGCGCTGCGCGATGCCTGGTATCTGCGCCGCGAAGACGACGATCCCGGCCCGGGCGGGCGCATCCTCAAAGCCTGGCGGCATCTCGGCGAGCGCAGCGCCATGGCGTCGAAGGACTGGACCCTGCGGCTGTCGGCGCTGTTCGAGGTGCACTTCAGCGACGCGCTCGAGGACGTCGTGGCGCAGGCCGACAAGCTGATAACCGGGCAGCGCAATGCCGTCGCGGCCGCCGCCGAGATCGCGGCGGCGAGCCTGCGCTTCGTCCCGCAAAGCGAACCGCTCGCGCTGTGGCTCGCCGACATGGTGCTCGCCCAGCTTCTGAAATGGCCGATGGCGGTGCCGTTGATCGCGGGTCAGATTCGCCGCGGCGATCTGCGCGCCGCGGCGAAGGTCGGCGCGGCGGACGACGCCTGGCCGAGGGCCTGCGCCCTGGCCTATGCACGCGCGTCTGCAGATGCGGCCGATCTCTATGTCGACCTGGTGCGCCGCGCCGATCGTCTGCTGGCGGCGGCCCCAAAACTGCGCGGCAAGGACGCCGACACCATGGTGGCGATCCTGATCATGGAGGATGCCCAGCCCGCCGGCGCCGGCAAGACCGCCAGCGACCGCAGCATGCGCCGGCTGTTCGAGCGGCTGGTGGCGCTCGGCGCCGTGCGCGAGCTGACTGGCCGGCCGACCTTCCGATTGTACGGGCTCTGAGATGGGACGGCGGGCGCGCGCAAAAGCGGATCTCGATCTCGACCTGGCGGACCTGCCTCCGGAGCTGCGCTGGCGTGAATGGATGGGACGGGTCGAGGCGGTGATTTTCGCTTCGCCCGGCCCGGTCTCACGTGAGGTGCTGGCGCGCGTCGTCGGGCGCGACTGCAATCTCGATCGCGTCATCGAGGACATCCGCGACGAACTGCGCGGCCGGCCCTACGAGCTGGTCTCGGTCGCCGGGGGATGGCAGCACAGGACCCGGAAGAGTTTTGGCGTCGTGATCCGGACCGCGCTCGGCGGCGGCGCGGACAAGTCCCTGTCGCAGGCCGAAAACCTAATCCTCGCCTGCATCGCCTACTACCAGCCGATCACCCGCAGCGAGCTGTCACAGTTCTTCGGCAAAGAGGTCAGTCGCGATACGATCGGCCGCCTGCGCGGTCTGGAGTTCATCGCGGCCGGCCCGCGCAACCCGCAGCCCGGCGCGCCCTATACCTACGTGACCACCAAGGCATTCCTGTCGCACTTCGGGTTCGACACGCTGCGGGATCTGCCGGATATCGAGATGCTCGAGGACGCCGGCCTGCTCAGTAAGGAGAAGATGCTGAGTGGGGACATTCCCATCACTACCGCCGAACTCGTTGAAGAGGATGATCGTCCAGATTAACGGGGTTAAATTCGGTCTCTTACGACCTTGATCCGATGTCGCAGGCCCAACAACCGAAGCTAACCGGATACTAGATCGGGTGGTACAGATAGTTCGAATCCTGCTCGGTGCGCCACTTCGGTACAAAAGTGCGAACACCCGGCACAAAGGCACCGGGGCCCATTATCGCCCGTTCCAGAACGTCTTTCCGCCCGAAGATACGGAAGTGATCGTGGTCGACCTCGATGCGGTCGACGATGGCACGTATCCAAGCTTTGCGGCCAGGCGCCACGCCCTCGGTGATACGGTTGCGCATCAGCCGCTTGAATTGACAGCTCACGAGGCGCTGGCGCTGACCAAGATGGATTGGAATAATGACGCTCTCTACGATCCGGTCCCAGTCAGCATCCGCTACTCTCAACGCCTCGCGCGAACGTTGCGGACTTGCCGCGGAACGTCTATCCATACCGCCTGTTCATGTGAGTTTCGCACTCACAATGCGCTCGCCTACAAGCGCTTGAGAGAAGCAGCGAACCGTAATCTCGAAATACTTAGCGAGCCCTTCCAGCGGCGATTAATGCATGAATAAATTTTCCCACGATAGTGATACGTCCGGAGCCGGCGCCAGATGGCTGAAAAAAGCGAAAATTCTCAACCGAACTCCGCCGACCTCACGCTGGAAATCTACTATCGCGAAAACGGCTTAGGTTTCGGCGGAGGAGACATATTCTGCATCGGCGGCGGATCGATAATCTCGCGCGTCGGAAAGCTCATCCTTCTTCTTCTTGGATTTCATGATCAGCAGAACAAGTCGCCATTGACCCAGATCGTGGTGATCACACCTCCTGGATCCCTCCGGCAATTGGACCATTTAAAGGCCCAATTGGACGCAGGAATTGAGAAAGACGAACTACGTCAGCCCGAAGCTGACCATCCTGACCAACGATTTCGATTCATCGAACTGCCCGACCTACGATCTCAGTCGGTGATAGACGCTGTCAGGGACGTTCCAGAAAGATGCGCGATCATTGTCTTTGACGCCGCCAGTTTTCGCGACCAGAAGGTCGAGGCGGTATCTGCCGGAACAAGTCTGCCCGAGGATTTTTGGGTTCCGCAGGTCCGATCTCTGTGCGCTGATCTGCTTGCGATAACGAGTGGCAAGAATTCCTACATCGTGCTCGATACGGGCGAGTTCGTCCCCAGACGGTCAACGAATATCGAAACCTTAAAATCGCTCGACAAGATTGGCTTGTTTGGGGGCGAAATGCTCGATAGCACGGAAGCGATACTGGGTGATAACACCGCGAAATGGGACCAGCTCATTGCGGAGGGGCGCATCGGCGTCATCATTCGAGATATAGAAGCGCTCGATCTCAATCCGGAAGAAAAAGCCTTTCAGCGCGTTCAGGTGTTTCATCGCGGCGGCTTGCACGGCCAGGCTCTCGAAGAGTTAGAGAGATACCCCATCAATGCCACCGGTCCGTTCGTGCTCACGAAGTTGGCTCGTATTGCAGCCGACGCTGGAGCGGACTTTCTATCTATCAAATTCCTTGAGCCTGCGATCGATGGTCTAAACAATGTGGAAGGGCTTGCGCTTGCAGTCGATACAGCCGCCAAAATCTCAGAGCCGGATCTTGAAGCACGAGCGGCCGCTCGCCTTGAAACACTATTTCCGGAACACGCGGTCCTGCAGGAGCGGGCCTGGAGGCAGCTAGGCCGTTCAGGAGACTACGATGGCCTTGCCGCTTTGGCGAAGAGCCAGGGGAAAGCGCGAACGAGCGATCTCTTTACCGAACTTTCCGCATTGTTGCCAAAACAAGGAATTCCAGACTATGCCGCGATCGAAGCGGGTTTGTCGAAACGTTTCGGTGACCAAGTCCAGCACATCATTAGCATCCTGACACGTGATGCGCGGCTACGCCGCTTGCCGATCCACGCGCTGGAAATTGCGACGCGTCGACCGATTGTGTCGTCAATCACCGCGCGATCGGTCATTGACGTGGCCGAGGAGCTGGCAGTCGATCGTGACGAGAACGGCCAGCTCCGGGTTTCATCTGAAGAACTGAAGTCCCCGATCGCCCGCGTCATCCAATATTTAGCGAGCCATGCGACCGACACTCATACCCGCACGCGCCTGCTTCATGTGTTGTCGCTCGATGTGACGGGCACGCTGGGCATAGCCTTGGTCGCGGCAATAATTCTCGATTCCATGGGACGGCCGCTCGATCTCATTGATGAAGACGATGAGCAAGGCGTTTCTGCTGAAGAACTTTCGACAAAATTTGATTCACTCAAGCCAGTGTTCCGATGGCTTTCCGAACAATCGCCGATCTCTCTCGAACGTATCGTGCTGCCAAAAGAACTGCTAACGGAGCCTGCCGATAAACTGGCACCCGCGGTCATGCGGATGATTCAGCATACAAGTGCTCAGATTCAAGAGGATGCCGACGTCAATCATTTGATGATGTGGGTTGGACTCGGCATCGGGATCAACGCCCACACAGCGTCGAAAAACCACGACCTTCCGATGATCCGCGTCGCAGCCGGTGGCTTTGCAACCGCCGGACGCGTTCAACTTGCCCGCGACATGGCCGAGCAAGCACTGAGGTTGGGCCAAGACAATTCGGCCCGGATGCGAATGAGCTGGTTTGCCGTCGCCGATATATACCAGCGATTGGGAAATAAACTCGAAAGCTTGATCGCCTTCGCGTGCGTGGCTGCCGGCGACACCGCCGTGGCCAGCGAGGAGGCGTGGCATGAGATCAACGGGTTGGTACGTCTGTTGAGAGACCTTGGTATGATACCGACGGCCAGGCAAATTCACGTTAAGGGAGGCGAAGTTTTAGAGCGCATGGGATTGGCCAAGGTCAATGCCCATCGGCATGAGTTTATGTCCTTGTCCTTGGATGTGACAGAAGCATTAAGGCAGTCCGACGATCTTGAAGCGAGACTTCCCAGCCTCTTGGACCGTGCGGCACAGGCTGCGCAACAAGCTCTCGATCGCTTCGATACCGTCGATCCAGCTGCGATCTTATTGGCCCAATTGATAGCCTGGTCTCGGTTAGCGAACGTGGACGTGTCGAAATCTGTTGTCGATTTATTCGAGAGGCTTTTGCCAAAGACAAGTCAACCGGTCGCAGCGATAGCCCTTAGTCTTGCATCGAGCCAGCCTGATGCGAACGGCATCCTAAACATCCATCGGAGTATCGAGAGCGCGCGCTATGCGGACGATAGTGGTTTCGATGCACGTTTTACCGCCATCGCGGCGCATCGTCTGTTGGCCACAGATGCTGCGAGGGACGATGGGATCATATCGACATTCGCTGTGGAAATGCTCGCTGATAGAGCAATCCCAGCGCCAGGTTGGCAAATCACGTCCAAACCACTTCCGCGCCTCGTAAAGATCGAGGATGCAGCGGATATCGCGCAAGCCCTGTCTCAGGAACGTATATCAGTTGTCTTGTTGGGGGTCGATGCCAAGCACCAATTGACGCGCATTGATTGGGTTGAGAGGCATAGCAGCGTTACGAAAGAACCGAGCGATGTCTTCTCCGTAAGTGCTTACCGTGATTGGACGAGTGAGTTTCCTTTTCGCTACGGGATCGACGAGAAGACAGTCAATTTATTCTACAACACCACCGACCGGCTTCGCGTTACAGCTTTGCCAGAGGGTCCTGTCGTCGTGGTTGCCGATGCAGAGTTGCAGCAACTGCCCAGTAACATCATTCGGACAGGCGACGATTTCGCGGGCCAGAAAAGACCGATGGCCTCTGCGCCTTCGCTTTCTTGGCTAAAGGCGGCGCGTGAAAATCCACCCACCACCAACGGTCAAATGGTCGCCTGGATTTCGCAAGAAGACAGGCTCGGCCAGACCTTCGTTGCAATCGCGGCGCGAATAAGCGAGGCGCTCGACAAACACGGGATCGGACTTGATACCGCGCCAGTCATTCCAGGTAATCTCGCCGAATCCGAGCTTGTCATAGTCACCGCGCATGGCGGACTTGGTCTTGATGGACGCTTTTTCCAGAGGGTCAGCGATGAAGGGCGCCTTGTCACGACCGGTCGGGAACTTGCAGCGTCACTCCGCAATGTCGGTGTTGTCGTTCTCTTCGTTTGCAGTGGTGGACGGGCCGATAAGGTGCCCGACGCCGTCACCACGACAGGACTGGCGAAGGCCATTCTCGATCAGGGTTGTTCAGCGGTCGTGGCATCGCCTTGGCCACTGGATTCGGTTGTTACCTACCAGTGGCTACCGACATTCCTTGATAACTGGATGACCGGTATGACTTTGATTGAAGCAAACTTCCTGGCAAACCAGCATGTTGCGAAGGCACTCGGTGCTGACCCAGCCAAGGCCTTGGCCATGCACGTGTACGGTGATCCTCTGAGGCTTCATCGCAGCAAGTCAAAAGAAGCCGGATGATTTATCTGCGTGGTCCGGTTTCGGCTCGATGGCCAAAACGCTACCGCTCGCGCGCCAATACAATATGATGCCAGAAGGGAAGAACGCGCTCGGGTGCTCATGGCACGGAATGACGATTTGGCTGATAGCCTGAAGCGACGGACGCGCCCTCGGGCTCGCCCTCGGTGCACCTGCACATGCCGTCCACTATCTTGAACTCATTGGTTCCGCAATCCGTGTCCAGTAATGCTGTGGCTCATGGTAGAAGTACGTGTTGCGGCAATTTCATCAGGGCGGACCATGGCGGAAACAGATGCAGCACCGCAAGATGCCACACCGGCGCCAAGCGCTTTCGACGCCATCACGCGCGATGACCTGGGGCTGCCGCTTCCCGACGACACGCAGTTTGCGTATCTGAACCGGTCAGGCCGGCCGGAGGCCGGACGCGTGCGCGAACTCATCGATGCGTGGTTTGCCGAGTACCCCGCCGAACACCGCAAGACGCTGATCGGCCGCTTTCGGTCGTCGATTGACGATGAGCACCGAAGCGCCTTCTTCGAACTCTTCTTGCATCATCTTGTAGTGGCGCGCGGCGGCAAAGTTCTAGCCGTCGAGCCGAAACTCGATCACACAGACAAATCTCCCGACTTCCTCGTCGAGAGCGCGGCCGGTGAGCAATATTACCTTGAAGGCGTGATGGCCACGGGCCGTTCGACACGCGAGACTGCGGCGCATGCGCGCCTTAACACCGCGCTGGCCGCAATCGACGCAACGCCTGCACCGGACCACTTCCTGGATCTTACCGTGCACGGCCTGCCATCTACACCCGTCGCCACGAAGAAACTGAAACGGGCGTTGCGTTCATGGATCGCCGGGCTGCCGAAGGATGAGACGGCAAAGGATGCACCCGGGTTCCGGTATGAAGATCACGGAATGACCATCTTGCTGAAAGCCTGGACGCGTAGCAGGCCGGCAGGTGACGACGCACGCGCCATCGGAGTTCGCCACTTTCCAGTCACGCAGATTGCGCCAAGCCAGGATGTTCACGGCGCCCTCAAGAAGAAGGCGTCACGTTACGGCAAGCTCGACCGACCATACCTCGTGGCGGTCAATGCGCTAGGTCATCACCAGCGCGAAGACGCCGTGTTCGATGCTTTGCTGGGCACTCCTTATGTTAGCATCTCGCGCACGGCCTCCGGCGAGGAGAAGGTGGAGGAGCGTCGCGCGACGGACGGCATCTGGTATGGCCCTCCCGACGGGCAGCCGCAAAACACGGGCTTAAGCGGGGTCATGGCGTTTCGCCAAATAGATCCATGGAATTTTGCCGGCCGCACCGGGGTTCTGGTCCCCAATCCTTCGGCCGCGAAACCGCTGCTAGAAACCGGTTTCGGAATTGATGAGTTCAAGATAGTGGACGGCACGTATCGCCGCACCGAAGGCGAACCGATGTCGGCGTTGCTCAAACTGCCGGCGCAATGGCCGGGGGATCAGCCTGAGCCTGTGGCTCCGCCTGATCAAGCAGCGGACTAACGATGCCTTTCACGAACGCTTCGGCAAGAGATCCAGATATCCCGTGTCACCAATGGAAGCGAGGTAATTGATTGCCTCCATGATGAGGTTTGTGATCTCTGGCGCATTTGCCGCGAGGCCGTTGACGAAGATGGCCCGCATGCTGGCGCCCTGCGTCATATACGTCCAGGCGTCGGCATGCTTGCATTTGACGAGGGCGGCAAGCGCACGCCCCGCTCGCTCCGGGAGCTTGGGCGAGGCCTTCGCCAGCCGGTCGAGAACACTGTAGAGATCGCTTGGTGCAAAGCCGGCCTCAGTCGCGGCGATCATTTGGTCGACAAGCCATTCATCGCAGATGCCCTTCCTGAAAAAGAATTGTCCGAGCGCGCCGATTTCCTCGCGGAAGCTGTCGGGTGTGGATGACGCTTTGGCCGCGGCAAAGCGCCGCTCCCAGTACGACACCGCACGAGCGCGAAGCGGCTCGGGCAACTTCTTCGGCGACAGTTCGAGCTGTACGCCCAGAAACCACATGGCGTGCTGAAGCGCACGCGAAGGCGCCGTATTCCAGAAGCGCTCGAACACCGCGTTGGGCAAGGCATCGCCGATGTAGAGAATGACAAGATACTCGGCGAGCCGGTCATCTATATGCCGCTGGTCGCGGGCGTAGTCAGGATCGTTGAGTGTATCAATCTCGGTCACGTAGCAGCGCTGCATCGCGCAAGCGAGGACACTCACCGGGCCATTGTCGGCGCCAAGGTGCGCGTGCCATGCCGCGTCGCTGAGCGTACGCGACTGCTCCGGGAAAAGCGCTCCAAGGTGATCCTTGAGCCAGTCTTCATCGAAGAAGAAAAGCCATTGGAGAAACCGCCCAAGAATGGCGCGGGGAATGCGGCCATCGGCCGACATATCGGCCAGCTCTGTTTCCAGAACCTGCCTGATTGCCGGCAGCTTCTCAATCATGCCGCGCGGCGGTTGGCCGATCGCAGCTTCATTGGTCTTACTCAGCCAGAACAGGAAGTACATGACGAGCTGCACGGCAGCGCCGCGTGACGTCGTTCGCGCGCCATGATACGGGAATTGGCGATAGCTCTCTTCGAAGTCATCGGAATCCGGTTTGCGCGGCGCACCTGTGTAAAGCGCCTGAATGAGACTTTGAAGACGCGACGCGTCGGCCGCGGCGATGCCCTCGTTGCCCCGCCCGAGGCCGGACATAAGCATGTCGATGGCGGCTTTGCGGGCCCAGGACCAGTCGGGATCGTCGCCTTCCATGCCAGTTGCGCCGGATCGGAAATCCGAATGCGTGATCGCCTCAATGAGGTTGAACACACCAGCCCAGGCGATGCTGTTTGCATTGTTCGAAGCGAGTGAAAGTCCCTCAAGCAGCCGCCGCACATAGATTGGAGCCAGGCTGGCAAACGTTCCTGCATCTTTGGAATAGCGGAACGGGTTGGCATTGGCCGCCTCTCGCAGTTGCTGAGCAAGCGCAGTCGTCGTTTCGCGTTTCTCTTCCGCGGTCGGTCGCCATCTTTGAAGGAACGCCACGATCTCTTCGATCGGACGCGAAGAGAAATCAGGTGCAGCGAACGGGCTCACATCGGGCTCATCAAACCTACACCGCCATGCATCCGGGTCGCCAAGCTTTTCGGCGGCCAGCCGCCGCCCCTCGGGCACCACATCGCGCCAATGCCAGATGATGTCCCTGATGATGTAGGCGTCGCGCTCGTTCTGCTCTTCGGCCGTCGGCGGTCGCTTCTCGACCTCCTCGAAGCGCTTATTCAACCGTTCGCGGAAGCACTCAGGTACAGCATCGACGAAAGAGAGGATATCCGATTGGACCTTGGGTGGTAGCGATGGAAACCAACTGCGCGCGAGTTGCGCGTACTCCGGTCGCGCCCACGTGGCGTCGATGAGGTCCTTGTCCGCCAGAAGCGCTTGGGCGGTCTCAGGCGCCGAGCCGGGCGCGAACGAAAGCACATGCAGTGCGATGCGAATGCAAAGTTTCCATCCATAGGTTTTGATGCAGGCGATCACATCGGCCGTTTCCGATGGCTCGATTTCGATCACCAGCTTTGCGGCACGGATCAACTCACCGACGAGAGCATCGATGACGTCGTGCTTCACGCCGTGCTCCGTCACGCCGCCGGACAGGTAGTAGCTATAGTCGTGCGGGGGCTCGTTCGACACCTTACCCGACGCCCGGAGCGCTTGATCGAGCAGCCAAGCGAGCAATTGCACGGCCTCCAGTTTGCAAACGGGAGCAATGGCGCGGACGGTCTCGGGCAGAAAATGCTCGTACATGTGTTGGCTGAACAGCGTGGCGAGACGGCCATTCGCGGAAAAAACCTGAAACAGCGCCCGCGCGATCCGCAGCGCCTCATCGCCATGGCCGCCTGCTGCAAGATTCCGGATCAGATCGTGCGGGCTCTTCGCCATGATGAAGCGCGCCTTTGGCGTCAGCCACCCCTCGGCTATCTCATCGAGAGCCGCGGCTTCAGCGGCGGGTAGCGCGGCGATGATTTCCATGCCCGCCATTTGCACATCCGGATGGTTGGAAGACGCGACGCGTTTGAGCGCTTCAGCGACTTGCGCCCGGCCAGATTCGTCGGCTGTCTTTGCCACGTGAAGCAAGTAGCGGCCCGCCGGCCACTGGCGCAAAGGGAGGCCATTACCGGAAGCCTCGTCTTCCTCGGACGGAGGCGCAGTCAGCAGATTTCGCTGCATGAGATGCGGCAGCCAGTCCGGCGTTTCTAGTTTGTTGAAGAAATGCCACAGCAACGGCAGCGCGCCTGGGATCTCCTTGGAAAAGCTGGTGACCGCAGCGCTTCGGTTCGGCATCGCCACCAGTTGGTCAATCCTATGCATGAAGGCGGCATATTTTCCTTGGAGGGCAATCATCAGGCCGCGAAGCACTACATCGAACGGGGCCTGCCACGCGGCGCGAAAGGCGTCATCGACCGTCGTGGACTGGTGCAGCGCGCGTCCCCCATGGGCCTGCCCGTGGGCTTGCGAGATCGACTTCCATGCCCGTGCGATATCGCCGTCCGGTGCGAGGTCGAGGCGCGTGACGATTTTCTCGATTTCTTCCTTGTGACTGAGGCGCGGCCTCAATTGGTTTGAGGCGCGCAGCACCAGGTCGTCACCATATCCAAGCGTCCGCAGTGCTGTTTTTGCTGCCTCCAGTTTCTCAATCTCTTCCTCCGTCGGCTGAATGGTTACATCCATCGGGACATCGAGCGTCTGCCGGAGAATGGATTCGAGCTCCCGCAGCGCATGCGCGGCAAGCGGGGCAGAGACGCGCAAGGGCAAGCCGCCAGCCGCGAGCCGGCAGAAATCGACATAACGGTCTGCGATACGCTTGCCGAGCAGCCGTCGAACCAGGGCTGTCGTGTCCTGCTGCTCGCGCGAAAGGTCTGTTGTTTGGGTGGGGTCGTCCATAAGGGCTCGAAAAGGCATTGGTCAGACAGCAGAGAATAGCTCTCGCCAGTCCGGAAGACCAATTTTCGAGGCTGCCTCTTGGCCTTGCGGCCGATGGATAGCCCTTGGCTGCAACCCGGCCTGGGCTGGCGCATGACCGGTCACCCCGTCGCAGTGGTGCGTTGACCCATAACCGCCACTGCCGATATCGGCCATTGACTCCAGGGCCGGGAAAGCGCGGGATTCCGTACGTGAATCAATAGGCTCGCCGGCGAGCCAGCAGGAGTTTTTGCGTATGCGATTCCGCAACCTTGAAAAATATCAGACCGGGGAGACGGGCAGTACGCTTCAGCTAAGCATCCCGCTGCCGCAAACGCCTGACGGTCGGGTCTATCGGTACTCACCCAATGAAGATGCGCATCCGCGGCACTTCGTGCTGGGGCAACGGGTTGGCGGCTTTCCGTTGCCTGAAACCATGACGCCGAGGATGTCACACCAGCCGGGTATTCCGGAGACGGTCTGCCCTTACAGCGGCATCGTCGCGGAAAATGATGAATTCAGTCACGCGGACGATCGCGCCGCCGCCTTGAAGCTAGTGGAGCACGCGTTTCATGCCGACGCCGCGGCGCAATTCCATGACATGTTTGCGGATCTCGGGCGGGAATTTTCGGGCAGTAAATTCATCAAGGTCGAGACGGGCCCGCGCCCGGTCGCCAAGCCCGTTCCCCGCTTCGTGCGCAGCGATCTTTTGCGCGAACTGGTTTGCGACGAGTGCGGACGCGACTATGGCGTGTTCGCCATCTCGCTCTTCTGTCCCGATTGCGGCGCGCCGAACATCCATCTCCACTTCGCCCGCGAGGTCGCGCTGGTCCGCGACCAAGTGAAGCTGGCTGACAGCCTTGGCGAAGATCAGAGCGAATTGGCGTATCGCTTGCTGGGCAACGCGCACGAGGATGTGCTGACCGCCTTCGAGGCCACGCTGAAGACCGTCTATCATCATAGAGTGGCAACGTGCCCGAAAAGCTCGCCCGAGGTGAAGCCGGTCGGAAACGCATTTCAGAACATCGAGCGCGGGCGGAAGCGTTTCGCTGAGTTCGCGTTCGATCCGTATGGCGCCCTGTCGCCGGACCAACTGGCGGTACTGACGCTCAATATCCAGAAGCGTCATGTCATCGGGCATAATCTTGGCGTGGCGGACGCCGCCTTTGCCGAGCACGCGGCCGATGCCCGCCTGGGCGAGACGGTCCCGCTGGTCGGCGATGATATTCTTCAATTCGCGGAGATAGCCCAAATGGTCGTCAACGGCATCGATGGCTGGCTGGCGAATGGCGCGCAGCCGCCAGTCGAGAACGTGACAAGCAAGCCAGTGGTTGCGCCCGCGGCCAGAGAGCTTGCGCCGTTGAAAATCGGTGAACTGAGCCCGCTGGCTATCAGGATAGGTTTGTGGGCGTCGAAGGAGTCCACGCATGGCTACAGCAATTTCGTGCCTGAAGACGAGTTGATCGGCGCATTCCCGGACGCCACGATCGATGAACTTGGTTTTGCGGTCGCCGAGCTCGCAAGGGACGACTTCGTGAAGACGACGTCGTACATCGGCCCGCGCCTCCCGCGCATCACCACGACTCCCAACCTGTACTTCACGTTTGATCCGCATGCGGTTCAGACGGATCCGGCCGTCGATGCCGCGGCGCTCGTGGATCTGGTAAAGGACAAGAAGGATTTCATCGGCGCAGCCGCGCTCCATGAAGAATCTGGATGGCCGCTGCGCCGCTTCAATCCCGCATTCGCCTATATGCTCACGCAGATTGACGACCGGCGCGTGTCGAAAACCAATGTCTCCGACTATCCGGCTTATGGCTTCGTCATGATGGACAGTGACCGCGTCGATTTGCACCGTTTTGCCTCGCGCATGCGCGGATAGGCAAATCGGCAGGCTTGGACCCGGGTCAGCGCAAAAATGGCGGCCACTGCATCTGGCAGTGGCCGCCCACAACAAGGTCTAGAAGCGGCGCAGCTGGCCGTTCACACCTAATACGCCGTGCCGCGCCGCCCACGCTTCTTGCGCTGCTCGGTCGCAACCGCAACTTTCAGCGTCTTCAGGGCTTCGGCGAGCTTGTCGAGCTCATCGAGGCTCATGGCGGGCAGGCGTTGCTTGAGGGCCTTCAGTTCTTCAGTCATGGCGATTTTCTCCTTGCCATCAGGCGCAGCCAAAGCGACTGCGAACCAAATTAGTATCCTCCGGAAAGAAATCGCGTCGTTCCGAAGTCTTATGATAAGATATTGAGATCATTCTACTTTATGGCTGATCAGCCGTTAGGGGGTACATCGCGTCTGCGCAGCTTGGACGATCCTGAGCTGCCGCGAGGCGGCTATACGGTTTCGCGGAACACGTTCGTCCCGGCGCGATGGGCTGGCACCGAATGATCCGCACAGGGAGGTTACGACGACGAGGGCGTCCCCGCGCGCCTCGGCGCACGGTCAGGTCCTACGGCGCCGGAGACGGCGCCGCGGAGCCCCGGACGGGTCTCCGCCCTGGCGGGTAACGGCTCTTGACGCAAACCGTGGTGATGCCGCGCTCCGAGATCCCAAGTACATCCAACCGCCGGACTAAACCGGCGTCGATTGCGCTACCGCCAGCACATGGCTGATATAGGCAAGGGCAAGCTGACGTGCCGCGGTATCGTTCAGCCCAGTGACATGCTTCCACAACGGCGTCGCACGATCGGCAGACAGTTCCTTAAGCTTCTCCAAATGCTGAGTGGTTGATCTGGCACGCCACCACAGTTCGCCCAGGTGAAGTTCAAGCTGTCGCGGATCACTCCGTCACGTTCGGCTGCTTGGTGTGCCGCCAATGCTGGGCCGAACACAGCGCCGAAGGCCGCTTGCCGCTTTTCCGCGTCGTCGCGCTCGTAGTTATAGATCGCCTGGACATCCGCGTCGTCGAAGTCGAGGCAAACCGCAACTTTGAGAGTCTCGCCGCTCCGGGGATCTAACGCATAGACGGATGTCCGGCGGTCCCCTGAATAGTTGCGGCCGAGGCAGACGACGGCGCGATGGATGCCGAAGTATTCTACGTAACCAAGAATCAAACCTGTCGCCAGGTTAGCATCAATCGCAACGCAGTGTAGAGGCGTGGCCGGTAGCCGGCAACTCACCAAGTCATCGGCGTAATAATATCCGAAGCAAGGCGCCGCATCGGCCTGGCGTAGATAAGACAAGGCGTCACGGCATTGATCGAGAGGAAGATTGGCGTTGTGGGCCAGCGCCAAGGCAGTTTTGACGATAGACCTGCCAGACAATGGGCCGCCAAAGTTCAAATCAATGCGCATCACACCGTTCGCATATGATCGACGGGTCTCTGCGCCGGCCAGGGCCGCTTCGACGTCCAACTTCGGATACTTGCGCTTCATACCTCTCAGAACATCGCGCGCTTGGGCGACCGAACCCGCCGTCACCTGGATACTCTCACCGCTCGGCGTTGGCGCCCGATTAATTTCCGGACGAGCCATTTCCAGCTGACCGCCCGCATTCAGCAGGAGGTTCTCGCCGGCAGTGGTGGTGACCGCCATGCGCAAGGTTTCACACTCTACAAGAAAGCTGGCGATCAATGATCGCCGCACGCAAGGGTACGGGGGCTCCGAAAATTACATCGCAATTTCAATCACATATGTGTTCGCACATTTATTCAGTTCGGCGCACTAAATTCCGTCGATGGCTTTCTATTGCCGCCGATAACCGCCGAAACCTTGCGCAAAAAAGCGTAGAAACGGCGGCGTTTGGCGGCAAAAAGTTCGAATTTCTTCCGGTCGATTGGTGGATTCTGACCCTGCGCAGACGTGGTTTATGGGGCTTAGAACGACCGCTATGCGCCCGCATGTCGGCCCTTAAGGTCGACTTCGCGATTTCCTGAAAGCTCCCGGTCCGTGAGGCGACGCCTATGTCTCAGATAGGGTGGGAAGCGGTCAGCCGGTTGCAAAGTGCTGACGACCGCTTCCGCCAGGAGCGGCCGCTCTGCAGCGTGGCAGAAAGTGGCCGCAGTTTCTACCGCTAGACAGCATAGAAGGCAGTCAGCTACCTAATAACCATTGCATTTATTTAGATCGACGCGGAGGGCGCCCTGTCGACAATTACCGCAGTTGATTTGTCGTCTGCACTGACGGGAGATCCGGGTGCGCTCGACGTACATTTGAGCCTTATTGAGAAGGATGTGCTGATCGATGGCCACGCGGTGCGCGTTCATTGCCACTGCCTCACTGTCGATGGCAACGGTCGGGTACAGCCTGCGAGATTAGCGGAGTTCATGCGAAACTCCGTCGCGAACTACGCCATCCCACGACATAAGCTGGCAGCGGCAAAGGCACGGGACGAAAAGTTCAACAGCACGGAGTCCGTCGCGGCGCTTGTCGAAGAGGCCAAGCGGAGCTTCACGGACGTTGCGACGACCGGCGAAGGCGGTGAGATGCTGATCTTTCTTCTCGCCCAGAGCTTTCTGAAACTACCCCAGATTCTTTGTAAAATGGATCTCAAGACCGACGGCAACGTGCACTACAACGGGGCCGATGGCGTATATGCCGGAATAACCGACGATGGGATTCTGAAACTCTACTGGGGGGAGTCCAAGATTTTTGGGAACGCCTCGACTGCGATAAGGGACTGCCTAGCCTCGCTGGCTCCCTTCCTGGTGGAGCCAGAACACGAGGAGGCGGAACGCGAACGCGACCTGGTACTCCTCAGCGACAAGGCAGATCTAAGCGATCCTAAGCTGACTGCAGCCATCAGGCGATACTTTAACCGCAATGATCCGATGTCCAACCGAGTGCGATACTGCGGCGTGGCGTTGGTCGGATTCGACGCTCCCTTCTACGGGTCTAACCAACTGGCACTCGTTGCCGAGGAAGTTGCGACCGCCGCACGTTCCGCCTTGACTGGTTGGCGGGAGAGAATTGGCGAACGGCTGTCGGTCGAAAAGCTCGACAGTTTCGAGATTCAGCTGTTCTGCCTCCCTCTACCATCCGCGGAGGGGTTCAGGGCAGCTTTCCTCAAGGCGATGGGCTTGGCGCCATGAGCCTGTCTGAGCTTCAGGACTGGTTGCTCACCGACGGAGTTCAGGCCGATCTGGCAACGCTGGCGCGACACATGGCGGCGTCGGAGATCGACAATCTGGCGCACGATCCCGAGGCGGTCGCGCTGACCACCATCGACTGGCAGCGACTGGTGTTTGCGGGAAGCATCCTCGCTCGCTCGGAGGTTAGATCCCATCTGGAAGCAGCGCTGCGGATTGCAACTGGCGCCGTTACGGTTTCCTCCAGCCAGCCAATCAAGGACGCTGGCGCTGTACTGCTCGGTAAACTTTCGAACCGCCAGGCGATTAATCTCGCAAGCAGCCGAGAGCTCCTCACTCCGGACCTGGATAGCCGCCTCGGTATTTCACTGCGGTTAGAGGCGCAGCACAGGCAGCTCGATCAAACCGTTCTTGTCGAATCCAGCGGCCGCTGGCTGAGCGTAAACACCTTTCAGCAGCGGTTCTGGGAGGAAGCGGCTAGAAACCAGTGGTTATCCGCATCGGCTCCCACGGCATCAGGCAAAACCTATTTGGTCCTACAGTGGCTGCTCGATCAGATGCTCACGCACGATCTCCACGTAGCGATCTACTTGGCACCAACGAGGGCGCTTGTTGCGGAGATCGAAGCGAACCTTAAGCAGATAGTTGCCCCCGGATCTAACATCGAGGTCTCCTCGCTGCCGCTGCGAGACAAGTTCGACACGACGAAATCAGAAAGCAAACGCCTTGTTCTGGTGTTCACCCAGGAGCGGCTTCACCTCATGGCTAACCTGATGGGCGACGCCGTCAAGCTAGACCTGCTCATCGTGGATGAGGCGCACAAAGTCGGCGACGATCAGCGGGGCGTTATCCTTCAGGACGCAATCGAACGGGTGTGCCGTCTCAGCCCCTCGGTCAAGGTAGTGTTCATAAGCCCGGCAACTCAAAATCCTGAGGAGTTGCTCACCGATGCACCGGAGGGCGCGGCTACGGTTTCTGTTACCAGCGACACGCCAACGGTGCTCCAGAACGTGGTGGTCGCCGAGCAGGTGCCCAGAAAGCCAAAGGAGTGGGCTCTTACCGCCGTTCAGACCAGCCGCAGCTTGAATCTGGGTGTACTGCACCTCGCAAGTTCCCCACTGGGCGTCCGGAAGCGGTTGGCCTTTATCGCCGCGGCCGTCGGTGAGCGAGGCGGTGGCACGCTGGTGTATGCCAACACCGCTGACGAATCCGAGAAGGTGGCCGACCTGATAGGCCAGTTGCTTCCCCAAAGCGACGTCACCGATCCAGAAGTGACTGCCTTGGCCGATCTGGCGAGGAAGGCGGTTCATCCCAACTACCAGTTGGCGCCTCTTGTCGAGAAAGGAGTGGCATTCCACTACGGCAACATGCCCTCGCTCATCCGACAAGAAATCGAGAGGCTTTTCAGATCTGGGAAAATCCGATTTCTGGTCTGCACATCGACCTTGATCGAGGGCGTGAACCTATCCTGCCGCACAATCGTCGTGAGAGGCCCGCGTAAAGGCAAGGGCCATCCAATGGAGCCACACGATTTCTGGAACCTAGCAGGACGCGCCGGACGTTGGGGCAACGAGTTCCAAGGCAACATCATCTGCATTGAGCCAAGCGATCGCAAGGCTTGGCCATCGGGTGTTCCGGCCCGCGCCCGATACCCCATACGACGCGAAAGCGATGCCGTTCTCGACCTCGGGGACGCCATGGCAGCATATCTCGATCGCCGGGCAGCCGACGGCGAAGACGCCCTTCAGGAGTCTGAAAAGTTTGAGCAGGTCGGCTCCTATCTTTTGGCCAACTATATGAGATTGGGAAGCGTCGCCCAGGCCAGTTTCGCCAAACGCCACTCTCCTGAGCGGATCGCCCGCCTAGAGGAGAGCCTCTCGCGAATCGCTGCCACGATCGAGGTTAGTTCAGATCTGTCGGCACGACACCCAGGCGTGAGTGCGCTGGGTCTCCAGCGGTTGCTAGTGGCGTTTCGCTCCTACGAGGGCGATCCCGAAAACCTTCTGCCGGCCCCGATAGCCAGCCGCGACGCCTACGATCGGTTCATTACGATCATGCGCAGGATAAATCAGCACGTCTTTCCGGCGTTCATGCCGGATGGGCTCGTGCCCCTGCATGCGCTGATCGTCTCACAATGGTTGCAAGGCTATTCACTGGCCACGATGATCCAGCGCAACATCAGGTGGCATAGAGAGAACGGGCGCCCGTTCCGCCTCCCGGTACTGATCCGAAACACGATGGAGCTTGTCGAGCACACCGCACGCTTCCTCGCTCCAAAGTACCTATCCGCCTATGTGGACGTTTTGAACCTTCACCTCGGACAGATTGGCCGAGCAGATCTGGTCGACGAAACACTAGATATTGGTACGCAGCTCGAGTTCGGCATCTCCTCACAAACGCTGCTCTCCCTGGTCGAGCTCGGGCTATCTCGACTGACAGCGGTGACGCTTTACGCGGAGATCGCCCGAGACGACCTGAGCAAAGAGGCCTGTATCGAGTGGGTGCGCGACCGCAATACCCACTTGGAGGGGATGAACATTCCGTCCATCATCATACGTGAGATACGAGAAAAAATACTAACTACAGACGCTTAAGCAACAAGCGAGGCGAAAGCATGCCTGCCAAGCCAATCACGATCGGTGACCGCTACTTCGCACGTAAGGGGGATGCGGCAGCGTACTTCCGGGAGATGCTATACAAGTATGATCTCGGCGACAAAATCGGCACCGCGGATGCTGCATTTCTATATGCAGCCATACTTCGCCACCCCGAAGCCGAGGCAAAGATCGGCGCCGGTATCGCCTCGTTCAGCGTCCGCAGTGCGGACTTCGGCACTAGGTGCTTCTGGGTTAATCGTGTGGACGACACTAGCGAGAAATTTTCTTTTGACGCCTGCATATATTAGCTGCGGTCTGGCTGCTGCAGAAACGCTAGATCCGCAGTGGATGATCGTCGCTACACGACCTACGTCTGACCGGCACCGTGCCGGAGCTGCCACTGCGCTTGGCCAGCGTTGCTCTTCTGAAAGCGAAAGGCCAAGCAAATTTGCCAGAATGCACTGACTTTGCCCGTGGGGTGCTCTTATGCCCGTCGCCGGACGCCTCAAGCCTGAGATCATCTGATATGAGATCCTCATTGGCCTGGGAGATGATCGGCGAGCATCCATGATTGAACGCGAGGCATCTGAACTCTGGAAGCAAGCTATTCTGGCAAAGCTCTATGAGCGGCAGCCGCGCCCTGTTGACGTCGCGGTCGATGACGCGAATGCCATCGCAAAAATGACCGTTCCGGACGAGAACGAACTGTTCGATGCCGTCGTCGATGATCTACGACGCGACGGTTTGATCACGCACAGCACGCAACGCGCGCCGGAAGGAATGGTCTTCGACGCGAAATTGACGGCTACGGGAATTAAGCACTACGAGAAGACCCATCTCTCCGCCGGGCCACGCGATGCGCCCACTCTCGCTGCACTGGATCGAGCCCGCGACATTTTGATCGGCGTCGCGACCGGCGGCCCTAGAATTCAGCAGGTCGATGCCGAGTACCGCATGCTCTTCGGGGAGCTTAGTGAGCAACTCGCCGCTCAGGGAATAGAGAACCCGGTTCCATTTTCCGATCTTTGGCAGTGGTATGGGCGTTGGAGCAGCGGCGACCTTCCAAGCTATCAGTCACGCCGCCAATTCATTGCCGAGTTGATCGATCCCCTTGTTGCTCGACTGCGCTCCGGACGGGCGCCTACCATCGTTTCTCCTACGGGCTGGAGCCTAGTCGATCAGCAGATCGGCATTGCGCGCAAGAAGCTGGAAATCGCGCAGACAGAGGTTGAGTATCAGAGCGTAGGATTGGTGTGCCGTGAGGCCCTTCTTTCCTTAGCCAAGGAAGTCTTCGTGGCCGCGCGACACCCGATTCTCGACGGCAAGGCCGTTGGCCCATCAGACTTCAAGCGGATGATAGAGGCCTATATCGCTGTCGAGCTTGCAGGCGGTGCGGTCGAGGAACTCAGAAAGCACGCGCGTTCGGCTCTCGATCTTGCTAACCACACTACACACAAGCGAACCGCTGGTTTCCGAGATGCAGCGATCAGCCTGGAAGCAACGGCCTCCGTCGTTAACATCATCGCGATCGTCTCCGGGCGACGCGATCCATGACGAACGTGCTTTATGGCTTCCTCCTGAGAAGAAATGACCCGGACAGCAAGCTGGCGGCACAAAGCCGAGCAACGTTTTACGTTGCGCTCACGCGCGCGCGTTACAGCGTAGCTATTGCGATGGATTGGAGATCGGCCTCGCTGCCCGCGGGCTTTTCGCTCTACCAAGTGCCAGCAATCTGATTCTGAGATCTCATCGGTCGCGAGGAACTAGCTGTGCAGCTAACGCGACTCCGAAATCGTCCCATCGCTTCTACATCCAGCGAAAGCCCACCATCGCAACGTCACGGCGTGGGAGCGGCTGCTGCGACCGCTGGCACTGGAGCCGCCGCCGCGGCCTTTCGTGCCGCATAGTCCCGGATCACGGCCTCGATCCGTTCGAGCAATGGGGTGAAACCGGCGAAATTGATCGACCCGGCCCTTGGCCTCACGACCCGCGTTGCGAACACAGCTTTTCCATACTCGGTCGCAGAATTGATCTTGTTTTCCTTGTTGAAGGATTTGCCGTCGAGCTTTTCCGCCAGAACGGCAGGTTCAAAGAAATCCTCGGGGCAAGACATGTGGTTCGCGCCGAGCGCCGGCGTCTTCACCAGATAGAGGGGGCCGTGGAGATGGAAAAACGGGTCATGCTTGTCCCACGCGATATCGAGGCCATAGTTCTTTTTGTTATTGAGGTAGCTGAAAATCTCCTTAGCCCCATCATCGTTGTCGATGAGAACGATGACCGGATGCTCGGCCGGGCGAAAATTGTAGCGGTTAAAGGCGTCCTTCCAAGAAATCAGAAACCGCAGCAAATCGCCGGAGCCCCCTCGCAGCTGAAGGAAGTCACGCGCCTGATCAGAATACTTGAAAAAATTCACCTTCAGCTCAGGCTTGCCTCCCACGACTGACGCAAGAAGTGGGTGCGCGGCAGCAAGCCGCCGGATGGCGGTCTTCAGGTACACAGGATCGGTCGGCCCTTCGCAGATGATCAACGGGCGCGGCGGGTTGATGAAGCTTTTGAAGAAAATGAGTTCGTAGTAGACGACGCGGATCGCCGAAGGCCACTCATTCTTCATCTTCGTGCGCTCGGCGTGCAGCTTATGCTGCTTCTCTTTGTTGCCTTCGTTCGCGATCGCAATGTCGATCTGCCGCTCGCGAACATGATAGATGTGATTGATCATACCTTCGAGGCGCGGCACGGAGTTGCAAGCCACCCCGTTGAGTTCATAGGCCCCCGTTGTCAGGAAGCGATGCGCTGTCGCGCGAACCCGTTTGTAGTATGCCTGCGCTACGTTGGCCTTCTCGTTGACGGTAAGCCCCGTCACCATCTGCCGACTTCCGCGAAGCTGCATGCGCGTCTTGGCGTCATTCACCTCAAAGCCGGCGTCATTGATGCGCGACACAAGCTCCTCGCCGAGCTTCCATTCGGTCCCATCCAATTCAGCTAGTGCCGATGGGAATTCGCGTTGGTTTGTGGAGATTGTGATGTCATCCGCGTAGCGCGTGTAAGTGCATTTGTGCCTCGCCGCCAGCTTCACCAGCCGGATATCGAGAAAGTGCGTCATCAACTCAGTGATGACCGGCGAGCACGGGCTACCCTGCGGCAGCTTTCCGTCCTTGCACGCAATCTGAGCTAAAAGCGTTGCTACCGGCTCGGCAAGAAGAAAGTGTTCGCTCTTCAGAAAGAAGCCGCGAACGCGGCCGAAGTTGAAAGCCGGGAAAAAGTCCTTCAGGTCAAGGTTCAGCACGTAGCGACGGCGGTGATGCGTCTTAGCGTTGCTGATGATCGAAGCGCCGGGGCGAAACGCATGGGAGAGTTTGTTCCGGCGAGGATCTTTCGCTTCGATCTCGCGCAGGCATTCATAAAGCAGTTTCGAAAGGCTGCGTTGCAGCCCCTTCAGACGGTCGTTCGGCGCATCGATGGTGCGGACACCGCCGCTTCGCTTCGGAATATCGAAGGTCGTGTAGCGGGCCGCCGGCGGCGTTGCGTGGACGATGAACGACACGGCGCTTGGGCGATAGCGCAGCAGCGCTGCCACTTCGTGTCTGGTTCGCGTGGCGCGAAGATCCGTGAGGCTCAACGTGAAGCACCGAAGAAAGAAGGCTTACAGGCACTCCTACGCGTCGCATAGGCCGTCACATCATGCTGCAATCGAGCAGCGTGTAGGGAGCAGCGTCCGAGACATCGGATCATATATCGCGAAACACGATAACAAATCTGCCTGTAAGCTTGATATTGCGGTACCATCTGTCGCGCGCCATGCCAAGCTCTCGGTTTGTTCTAGATGTCGATACGACGTCACACGAGTATCGGTACAGAAGGATTGCGGCAATTGCCTCGAAATCTAACGCGATCTCAAAGACTTCCCGCCTGGCTACGGGTTCAAAATGCGTAGATAAAGTTATCACTCTCGCCTGTTTCTGTGAATTGCGCGGTTAACCCGGCGTTTCTCGGCAATTTCAATATCACGCCGATTGACCGGCAGGTAAGGTCCAACCCATGCCAGCAGGCCGTGAATGCAGGGGTAGGCGAGGGTGACGTATCGATTTGTCCATGCTGCGGATATTCATCTCGATTCGCCGCTGCGCTCGCTTGCGCTGCGGCATTCCGAGCTGGCTGAGCTGATCGGCAACGCCACCCGGCGCGCCTTCGTCCGGGTGATCGATCTGTGCCTTGACGAGCAGGTCGACGCACTGCTGATCGCCGGCGATCTCTACGATGGCGATCAGACCTCGATGAAAACGGCCCGCTTCCTGGCCGAGCAGCTCCGGCGCCTGGACCAAGCTGGCATTCGTGTCTTCATCATCCGCGGCAACCACGATGCGCTGTCGAAGATCACCAAGGAATTGGTGCTGCCGGATTCCGTGAAGATCTTCGGCGGGCGAGGCGAGGCAATCGCGATCGATCGCGCACCTGGGCACGTGCCTGTCGTCGTCCATGGCCTGAGCTTTGCCCAACCCCACGCGCCGGATAGCCTTCTGGGACGCTTCCGGCCGGTCGTGGATGGGGCGGTCAATATTGGCCTCATGCACACGAGCCTCGGCGGCACTCCCGGCCATGACCTCTACGCGCCGTGCAGCCTGGCCGATCTGCAGGCAACCGGATTTCATTATTGGGCGCTCGGCCACGTGCATAAGCGCTCGGCGACCGAAGGCACCTGCGCGATCGTGATGCCCGGCATGCCACAGGGCCGTGACATCAATGAAGCCGGGCCGAAATCCGTAACGCTCGTGACCATCGCGGACGATCGCTCGATCTATCTTGAGGAGCGCGTCACAAGCGTCGCGCAGTTCGAACGTGTGTCAGTCGATGCCACAGGAATGGACGATTGGCGCGAGCTGGTGTCCGCGGTGACGCGCGCGCTCGAGAACCAACGGGATGCTGTCCGGTCCGAGCACCTTGTCGCCCGCGTGCGAGTGACCGGTGCGACGCCGCTGGCATGGCGCATTCGCCGCGACAGCGATTTGCTAGAAACCGAGGCGGATGACCGGGCTTCCGTGATCGGTAGCTGCTGGATCGAGCAGCTTGAAATCGCCTGCCGTCCTGCAGAGCAGCGGAGCGAGGCATCCGGAGATCCGCTTATAGAGCTGCATCGCCTGATCGAAGACGACGTTCTCGATTCCGCGGCCTTTCAGAATGAACTTGCGGGCATCGCCGAAGAAATCAGGGGCCAGTTGCCGCAGGAATGTCGCGACATCTTTGGCAAGGACGAGGCGTCATTCCGGGAGGCGGTGGCCCGGCTCGCGCGCGATGGCGCGGAGGGCGTCATGGCACGCCTCGAAGCTCCGGGCGAAGGAGCGTGATGCATGCGACTTCGCCGCCTTGAGCTGACCCGATATGGCAAATTCACCGACCGCAGCATCGACTTCGGCGAGCGGGTGGATGGACAGCCGGACCTGCATATCATCTACGGCCCAAACGAAGCGGGAAAGTCGACCGCGTTTGCGGCCTTTCTGGACCTGTTGTTCGGGATCGGCTCGCAGAGCCCATTCAATTTCCTTCACCCCTATCCGACCATGCGCATCGGCGCCGCACTGGATATCGCAGGCGAGACACGGGAGTTCGCACGTCTCAAACGCCCGCAGAACAGCCTGGTCGATGGCCAGGATCGCAGCGTTCCTGAAGCCGCGATCCGCGGCGAGCTCGGCGGCATCGAGCGCGACGCTTATCGGACCATGTTCTCGCTCGATGATGAAACGCTCGAAAAAGGCGGCGAGAGCATCCTTGCGAGTAAGGGTGATCTCGGCCAATTGCTGTTCTCGGCCAGTGCAGGCCTTTCGCACCTCAGCGACCGACTTGTCGACCTGACGGCAGACGCGGACAGCTTCTACAAATACCGTGCTAGATCCGGAGCACTCGCGGATCTGAAGGCGCGTCTCGCCGAACTCAAAGCTGAGCGCGAGCAGTTCGACACACTGGCGACGGATCATGCTCGGCTGGTGGACACCCGGGACCGGGCAACCGTCCAATACGATGACGCGGTCAAGGCACGAGCCGAAGTCCAGCGGCGCGTCGATGAGATCAGGGGCTATCTCGCTGCGTTACCGCGTCTCACGGCGCTGCGCGGCATCCGAGCACGGCTCGCACCCCTGGCGGATATCCCGGATGCACCGCCGGGTTGGGCAGTCGAGGTGCCGCAGCTTCAAAAGCAGGAGATCGAGCTTGCTGTCAAAATCAACGCGGTTGCCGATGAGATAGGCCAACTCGCCGACGAGGTCCGGGCGGTCATCGTCGACGAGACCGCCTTGCGGACGGCGGACCGGGTGGAGCGGCTTGTCGACCTGCGCGCACGGTACGTCACTGCTGAAAAGGATCTCCCCGAGCGACGGCTCCAATTGCGCGAGCTCGACTTGGCGATCTCCGGAATCCTTCAGCGCGTCGAGCGGCCCGAAGAGGCCGAACCGAAGCGACTTGTGTTGAGCGCCGCGACCATCGGCCGCCTGCGCGATCTGATTGAAACTCGTTCGGGAATCGAGGCCGCCAACCGGAACGCATTTGAAGAGCTTGCCGAGGCGCGTCGCCGCCTGGATGAAGTCGCCGCGAAACTGCCGGAGGGTGGTGCTGATCCTCAGCTCCAGGCCGAGCGAAAGCGCGCATTCGCAGAATTGGCCGTCGTGGTCGAAGCGCTTCGCTCAGCAGACCATCATGTTCGCCGCCGGCTCGCTGAGCGCGATCATGCGGCGGCCCTTGATGCGCTCAACGACCGCATCATCGCACTTCATCCCTGGCAGGGCACCGCCGATGAATTAGTCGCTATGCATTGCCCGAGCGCAGATGCGCTGCAGAATTGGAAGGTGACCCGCGGGGACGCCGTATCGGCAAAGTCGCGCTACGATGCAGAGGTTCAACGTCTGACCACGATCGTCAGGCGTCTCGAAGCCGAGAAGGCCAGTTTCGCATCGACGACCGGCGTTGTTTCAGATCACGAGGCCGCGGAAGTACGCTCGCAGCGTGAGCAGGCCTGGGCCGCGCACCGTCGGGCGCTCGACACAGCTTCTGCAGATACGTTCGAAGCCGTCTTGCGTCACGATGACATCGTGACTGCAGGGCGGTTCTCGCACATGGGCGAGCTCGCAAAGCTGCATCAGACCGAACAGGCGCTTGCCGTCGCGGAGACGGATCTGACGCGCGCCGTTGAGCTCGCCCAACAAGCCGATGCGGCCTTAGGGGCAATTGACGCCGAGGTCGTGGCCGGGGCCGGCGCGATAGCCGCCTGCTTTCCCAAGGCACCGTCGCTTGTGGAGCTTGAGGCGTGGATCAGCCGGCGGGAAAAGGCGCTTGAGGCGCGTGTCGCGTTGCAGAGCGCCGGACGGGACATTGCTGCTGCTGAGCGTGATGCTGCGGCCGCCTCCGACCGGCTTACGACCGCGATGGCGGGTGCGGGTCTCGCACCGGGTTCTGACGCGAGCTTTGATGCCGTGCTCGCGATGGCCCAAACCTCGCTCGATCGCGAAGCCGAACTGCGCCGTCTCGATGTCGAGCTCGACGAGCGTCGCCGAGATGTTGTTGCGCGGGAACGCGCCGCGGAGCGTGCCGCATCGGACGAGAAGGGCTGGGGGCAGGCGTGGGTGACGGCATGCCGTGGATGCTGGCTCGGCGAGGGGCCCGAGACCCCGGCGGTCGGCGCAGTTCGCGAGGTGCTCGCCGCGATCACTGAGCTTTCTCCCACCATTGAGAAGCGGGCCGCACTTCTCGACCGCATCCAGAAGATGGAAAGGGACCAGCTCGCGTTCAGCGAGGAGGTTGCGGCACTCACGGGGCTACTCGGGATTGAACCGGGTCCCCACCCCGCCCTGGAGCTGGCCCAGCGTGTCGTCGAAACGGTCCGGAGCGCCACGGCGGCCCGCGATCATCTCTCCAGCCTGACGCAGCGGGCAGGGGAGGCAGAAGCGCGCCAGCGTGAGCTTGCAGAAGCGCAAGCCGTTCATGACCAACAGAAGCAGCGGATGACGACGTTTTTCGCGGTTGGCTCCCTAGAGGAGGTGTCCCGGAAGCTATCCGATATCGAGCGACGAACCGACCTCATGAACCAGGCTCGCGAGGCGGAACAGGATATCATCGAGGCTCTTCGTGCATCGGATATTCAGAGTGCGGAGGCGGCGCTCGATCAAGCCGATAGGCCGGCACTTGAGGGCGAGCTCACGGAATTGACGACGCGGGCGGAAGACCAGGACAAGCGCTGTCATGAATTGTTCGCGGCGAAGTCCGCCGCTGAAGATCGAGTCGAAGCCATTGGTGGAGATGCGAGGGTTGCCATCATCGAGGAGCGCCGACGGACGACCTTGCTCGAAATCGAGGATGGCGCCACGCGATATCTTCAGCTCCGTGCCGGCATCTCGGCCACTCAACAGGCTCTCGCCAGCTATCGCGAGCGCCATCGCAGCTCGATGATGGCGCGCGCGTCGGAGGCGTTCCGAACCATCAGCCGCGGCGCTTATACCGGCCTTGTTGCCCAGCCCGGTAAGGACGGCGACACGCTGATCGCGATCTCCGCAGAGGAAGGTTCGAAGGCCGCCGATAAGCTCTCGAAAGGCACGCGCTTCCAGCTCTACCTTGCGCTGCGTGTCGCGGGCTATCACGAGTTTGCCCGCGCGCGGAGTTCTGTGCCGTTCGTCGCCGACGACATCATGGAGACGTTTGACGATTTCCGCGCTGAAGAGGCATTTCGTCTGTTCGCGGAAATGGCTGAGGTCGGCCAGGTGATTTACCTCACCCATCACCAGCATCTTTGCGAAATCGTTCAACGCGTGTGCCCCACGGCGCGGTTACATCGCCTTGACGAAGCCGAGTTGAGACGGGAAGTCGCCTGACAGCTTTGCGAGCAAAACACTGCCTCCAAGTCGACAGCAGTAGGGCGCGCAGGGTCGAGCCGCTCGGCCTGCTCTTCGAAATCGATAGAGGAATTAAGTCAGTAGTGCTGGGCTATGCGACCACGAGATTGTGGATAGCCGGTTTCAGCCCGTCGGACGTGACCTCGAGACTCGCAAGCGTGACCGGCAGCTTGAACCGCCGGCGCCCGGCGCTTCCTGGATTTAGGTAAAGCACTCCGTTCATGTTGTTGATCTTCGGCATATGGGAATGCCCGGAAATGATAACGTCGATACCCTCCGCCGCAGGATCGATCTGCAAAGCATTGAGGTCATGCAAGATGTAGAAAAGCCGGCCGGCGAGTCTTACGGATGTGGTCTCAGGAAAGTCGGCAGCCCACTTACCTGTATCCACGTTGCCTCTGATCGCAGTGACGGGGGCTATTGTGCGCAACGCGCTGATAATCTCTGAATTGCCGATATCCCCACCGTGAATGATGTGGTCGGCATGAGCCAAGGCGGCCAGCGCCTCCGGTCTGAGAAGGCCGTGCGTGTCAGAGACGATACCGATGGTAAATGCCATGAAAGGTCCGGTTGAAGCACCGACCGCGCGCCGGCTTAGGCTGCCTGACACCCACACAGCAGCTGTCGGACGCCCGGAAGCTCACGATAACAATTTCTCGATAGCCTGACGTTGCTGCGCATGCTTTTGCGGATTCTGTTCCCTCAGTTTTGTTAGATTAAGGAGTTTCCATCTCACTGCCGGCAGGTTGGCGGCTTCTGACAAACCGATGCACTCGAAGTCGGGCTGCCCGTCGTGAAGCGAGAGAAGAAATTTCATCGCATTATTGTCGAGGCGCGCGAGCAAGTCTTTGTTTAGTCGGGACCGCGCCTCTTTCAGTTCGGCCAAGGCGACCGGAGCGTTGGTCATGCCTTCGAACTCTTTGACAAATGCTTCGTCGAGTTCGGAAAGTGAGGGCTTGATCAGTTCGTGCGGCGGTCGACCAGAACTCGCCACATAGACGAGGAACGTCCGATACAGCGCATCTGTGAGACCCTCATTCTCGTAAAGAAGTTTCACATCGAAAAGGTCACGCGGGTGTTGCCGATCGACGGCCGCGTGGAGCTTGCCGCCAAACAGGTCTTCGAACGAAACGACCTGCATCTCCGCGAAACCGAAAGCATCGGCAACCACATCCGTCACGGAGCGCAGTTCGGGTGCATGTACGGTCCCACGCGCCACCGGGGAAGTCTCGATCTTGATTTCGACACCCCCCTGACGCACGAGAACGCGCGTATCATTATTGCCGCCGCCGGCGATACGTTGAACGGTGACGCCAGGCAGACTGCGCTGAAGATCCTCGCGTATGCGGTCCAGCCCCGCATCGATGCCGTTCAACGTCGTCTCCCGGTCCTCGATCGGCAAGTAGACGAGGTCAATATCGACCGACAGGCGCGGCATGTTCCGATAGAATAGGTTGATGGCGGTGCCACCTTTCAGCGCAAACGCTTCCTGCCGCGCGATGTAAGGCAGCGTGCGAACCAGCAGTTCGACTTGTCGCATATATCGTTCACGCGCCAACTTCTGCCTCCTTTGGCAAGAGATCGGCTGGGACGGTGAGGTGATAGATTGGATGCAAGCGACCGCCCGGTGTGAGAGCGCGATCTCCACGGCCCATGTCGATTTTCGACACGTCTACGTGCTTTCGCCACGCATGAGCGTGTTTGTCGGCATAGATGAAGAACAGGCGCTTGACCTTAACGCTGCGACACTCACGCAACAGTGCGGTCAGCAGTTTCGGCCGTAGGTTAACGAGGCTTTCGAACACGACGTCGACGGCATGAAAGCTCTCATGCGTTGGAAGTTCGTCGAGAGCTTCGAGAATAGCGCGCTCGGGTGAGGACATGCGGACGGGCCAGCGCCACGGACTAAGTGCCAAATCGGCATCCCTCTCCACTGACAAGCTGAACTCGCTGTCTTCTACTCCGGTCATGTTGCCGAACAATGTGTCGTTCCGTCGAACGAAACGAACATCGGTTTGCAGTCGTGTGAGCCACAGGGGCGTATCGGCGCCATATAGGGAGATCGGACGCTCTTCTCCCAGCTGCAGGTAGTGCTGGTGACCGCGCAGTTGGAGCGCGCTCAGGCTCCCAACATGAAATCTGTAACCCATGAGCCATTGGGCGGATAACAGAGGAAGCCTCCACTCCGTGAAGGGCATCGAATCAGCTGGACTGAGCGGGCGGCGGTACACACCTTGCGCGACCCGCTCAAGCCAGCCCTGCTTGACGTAGGCCGACATGGATTGCCGCGATATGGCATGGCGCTTCATCCAGGCCGCATCGACCAGAAAGCCCGGGGGGACCGTCTGGAGCAGGAACTTTAGCTTCGCGCGATCTTGTCCACTCATAATTGACAATATAGCAAAAATTCAAAGCGCCGGCTAGTGGGGACTTTCATGTGTCCTCTCTGGGTCAATTGCAACTAGACAAAAATGCGACAATTCAAAGTAGCCGCGTTGGGCGCCGAGACATGGCATAGACTTGCCTGAGCTATTACATAGAGTAGGATGCGACTTGGAGGACTCCAGATGTCTGTGCAGCTACCCCCATTCGGGAAATTTCTCGACAAGCTCCACGAAGCGGGGGTTGAGACCGGGACTGCGCGGGGTTTCTGGGGCGGCGTCGACAGAGACGGCGGCCTCGTTGTTACATCCTGGATTGACGCCAATGACGGCAACGGCCGCTTCTACCTATGGCGACCAAAAACCAATCACGGCGGACTCAAAGCCGCATGGGAGCTGGGCAATGTTCGACCTGGCGTTCAGGTCAAGCTGATCCTCCTCCGCCAACGCGGCAACCTGCCGCTTGGCGTGGAAGGACGATCAGTCGCGGAAGCGGCGCTGTTCACGAACAAGTGGCGGATCGTTCAGATGGTCGAAGGCCAAGGCTGGAAAGCGCTTCTGGAGCCGCAGGAAGAACCGCGACTGGAAATTGCCGGCTACTCACCGGTGGACGATGGCGGAAAGATTTATGAGGTAACCCTTCGTGTTGTCGATGGATATCGCACCCAGACTTTCGATGTGACTTTTCCGACCCCTCTGGCACGGAGTGATGTCGGCGCCGCGGCGCTACAGGCATTCCGGACCATCGCCGAACACGTCGCCCACATGGTCCCGGTCCTCGATAGACACATTCTCCATGACTCGCCGGAAGAGCTCCTGATCGAGGGGACTAATCATGTCCTGAAGTTCGGCGTGGCGAAGCAAGATATTGTCCGCGACGAGTTCCTATTATTCGCCGCGTCTGCGCATCGGATTGCGACACATCAATCGCAACTCGATTTCCACTATCCGAAACGCGGCGCGGCAGCTTAGCAGGCGTCCGATGGCACTCGATCATTACGTTTCGCAAGTCCATCTCAAACGGTTCTATTCGCCGGAACTCGGCGAACTGATGCATGCGACAAGAAAAAGCGACCTGAAATCGTTTACGCCCAACTCCAAAGCCGTGTGCCGCACGGATGAAGGAAACACGAACGATTTCTTGACCGAGCCGCGCGCGATCGAAGAGTTCTTGAAAACGATTGAGGGTAAGTACAACGGCTCTGTGTCGCTTCTTGAGAGTGGAAAGCCCAACACTGAGGCCGTCTATGTGATAGCTGGGTTCCTGAGCTACCTTCTCACATGCTCGCCGGCAGCCATGCGGATGAACGCCGAGGTCGTGAAAGGCAATATGGAAGCCTTTGCCAAGGCTGCGGACGCGAAGGGAGCATTCCCGCCGCCTCCAACGGAGCTTGGCGGCAAAGACTTGACGGATTTGCTCGACAGCGGCGGCATCAAAATCGTCGTCGATCCAAAAATGCCGCAAGCGGTCGGCATCGCCAACATCCTCGATCGCGTAGCAGCGTTCGGAAATTGCCAATGGGATGTGCTGATCAACGAGCACAAGGAATGTCAGTTCTTCACGAGCGATTTCCCGGTCGCCAACGAACAGTCGGACGATCGCTGCGTCGTGAACCGGGTGTTGCCGCTGGCGCCCCACATCGCGGTTCGCTTCAAGCCAGATATCAACGAGCGTGGCGGCGATTTTGCCTTCAAGAACTTTTCATTCAAACGAAAGAAAATCACTCGGCAAGAGGCAATCGAGATCAATCGACTTCTCGCGCGTTCGGCCGAAGATACGGTTTTCTATGCGCATGACCAGAATTGGGTTGAGCCGTTCATCAGGAAAAATCGCAACTATCGAATGGACACCCAGAAGATTGATGCCGGGAATGGCTTGCCGACGCGATATCATCAACGCGTCGTCTCGTTTGATCGGAACGCCCCACAAGTGGCTGATGCCGCCGCGCCTAAGGCGCCATTGCAAAACGGCCTGTTGGGTTAAACTGGTTCACTTGAAGATATAGGCCGCTAACTCGTCTGGCGTCCCCATGGGAAAGGCCTGTTTGAGATGGTCGAGGAAGGCCGCGACGCGCGCGCTCAGTAGCCGCCGGGAGGGGTAGAGCGTCCACAACGTGATCTCCGGTCCGTCAACATCTGCCCAATGCGCCAGAGTGCCGGCCGCCAGGTCGTGGCTCACGAGCGAGATGGGCAGACGTCCTGCGCCGACGCCCGCACGGACCGCGTCCCTGACCATCAAGAGGGATGACAGCGCCAGGACCGGTTCGACCACGATCTTTTTAGGACCGTGCGAAGTTTTCACCTGCCACGGCACTCTGTCGCCGGCCGAGCGCACCACAGCACGCACAGCTTCGTTCGCAACCGGTCGCGTGAGATTCGGACTGGCCACGACCACCAGACGATCGCGTAGAAAGACGCGTCCAACCAGGCTTTCATCCGGATCCGGGTTGACGCGGATCACCAGGTCGTAGCCTTCCTCGATCATGTCGACGGCGCGGTCTTCGGTCGTTACTTCGAGGCGAACCTCCGGATATTTCAGGGCGAAGTCCGCTGCGATCCTTCCCATCGCGGTCTGCGAGAACAGCAGCGGAGCGCTGATCCGCAGCCGGCCGCGGGGACGTTCGCCGCCGGCGGCGATCGCCGAGGCTGTTTCCTCCAACTCGGTCAGCAACTGACCTGCGCGCTCGAACAGTGCCCGTCCTTCCTCGGTCAGCTTGAGCGCCCGCGCGCCACGCTCGAAAAGACGCAGATTGAGCGCTGCCTCCAATTCCGTGACCCGACGCGACAACGTCGCCTTCGGACGGCCGGCAGCCCGGGCAGCGCGGCCGAATCCGCCATGGCGGGCAACGAGATTGAAATCCGCAAGGGCAAGGAGGTCCATGTGTTCCACCAGTGAGACAATCCGTCCAGATATAGCGTCTATCGGTCTCCCTGTGGATCAATAATTTCGGGGGTGTCAACAACCACACATCAGGAGTCACCCCATGACTGTCCTCGTTATCGGAGCCACCGGCCGCGTTGGCCGCCATGTCGTCGACCAACTCGTCCAGCGCGGTGCCGCGGTCCGCGTTCTCACCCGCGATCCCTCCAAGGCCACTTTCCCGGTCGGCATCGAAGTTGCCCAAGGCGAATTGCTGGATGTCGACGCGCTACGCGCTGCCTTTAAAGGCGTCAGCAGCCTGTTCCTGCTCAATGCGGTGACGGGTGACGAATTCACCCAGGCCATCATTACTCTCAACGTCGCCCGGGAATCGGGGGTCGATCGTGTCGTGTACCTGTCGGTGTTCGGCGCTGACCGCTCCGTCAACGTGCCGCATTTCGCCGTGAAATCCGGAGCGGAACGCATGCTCGAGCAGATGGGCTTTTCCGCCACGATCCTGCGCCCGTCCTACTTCATCGACAACGAGGTCATGATCAAGGACGTCATCTTCAATCACGGCGTCTATCCGATGCCGATCGGCGGCAAAGGTGTCGCCATGGTCGATGCGCGCGATATCGCGGAGGTGGCGGCGATCGAATTGATCCGACTCGATCGGGCGCCGGGCAAGCTGCCGATCGAGACGATTAACCTCGTCGGCCCGGATATCCTCACGGGTTCGGACGTGGCCGCGATCTGGTCGGAAGTGCTCGGCCGCCCGATTGCCTATGGCGGAGACGATCCCAGTGGCTTCGAGCAGAACATGGCGACGTTCATGCCGAGATGGATGGCCTACGAGATGCGCCTGATGGCCGAGCGATATGTCAGCGACGGCATGATCCCGGCTCCTGGCGATGTCGAGCGTCTGACGAAAATTCTGGGTCGGCCGCTGCATTCCTATCGCGAGTTCGCAGCGGGCGTTGCCTCCAAACAGAACGCGACGGCGTGACGATCGGGAGAGGTGTGGGCAGAGTCAGGACGGCCAAGGCTAGAGCTTGGGCCGTCCTGCATTTGAAGCCTCGCCGGTCAAACCTCGGCCGGCTGTCGTGAGTAACGCAAGGGAGGCGTCAAGAAGCGGATTTCGGCAATGGCGGCTGCAGCCTTTAGCTGATCGGCGGTATCGACGACAAACGCCAAGACATCACGCTCGACGTGACCAGGAGATCGCCATCCAGAGGGCGGAACGAGCTAGAAGGAGCGACCCTCTTCCTCGATCGCCAGCCGATGCAGCGTTTCGAAGAGCGCATCTCCAGTCATGCGCGCCGGATCGAATCCGCTTTCGTCCGCCATCGAGCCATAACGGGCAGCGTCAGCGACCGAGGCGCCGACGAAGCCCATCGACCAGTTCTCGAAGGCCCGTGTCTGCACGGGTTCGAAGGCGAGCAGCGACACGTCGCCGTGACGCTCATCCTGCTGGATACGCTCGAACACGCCTTCTACCGCACCCTGCGGGCCTTCCAACACCTGGGCGAAGCATCCGGCGTTGAACATCAGGGCACCGGTCACTGCCACCTCGGCATTGTTCTTTCGGCTGGCGGCCAGGATCGATGCGATCGCGTCAGCAAGCTCTTCGGGACCGCCTGCAACACGGTTTCTGCTGTAATAAACCAGCTTGCTCAGCCTGTTCGTCATCTCGTGCTCTCCTTCGTCGCCTGGTGACCAAACGACGGGATGAGCAGATTCGTCGCAGCCTCGGCGGGTTGGGGACGGCCTGTAAGGTAGCCTTGGATGTTGGTGCAGCCTTCTGTGCGAACGCATGCCAGCTCGGATTCTGTCTCTACTCCTTCGGCCGTGGTCGCCATGCCAAGTCCGGAAGCGAGTTGCGCGATCGCACGGACGATGGAGCGTCGCTTCTCGTCCTTGTCGATGCCGCTTACGAATGAGCGGTCGATCTTGATCGTATCGAATGGAAACTTCTGGAGATACCCGAGGGACGAATAGCCTGTGCCGAAGTCGTCCATCGCGATTTTAACGCCAAGAGCGCGTAGGCCGTGAAGAACTTCCAGCACGGCCTCGGAGTTCTCGAGTAACGCGCCTTCTGTGATCTCGATCTCGAGACGCTCCGGCGCCAGTCCCGAATGCGCGAGCGCCGAGGTCACCGTTTCGAGGATCATACCCGTCCGGAACTGGACGGGCGAAAGATTGACCCCCACAGTGACTGCCCGGGGCCAGCACGCCGCCTGCTTGCAGGCTTCTCGGAGGACCCATTCTCCCACAGGAACGATGACGCCGATCTCCTCTGCCAGCGGGATGAATGCGGCGGGAGATACCGGACCGCGATCGGGATGGTTCCATCTGATCAGCGCCTCGAAGCCGATGATCTCCCGGGAGTCGGCCCGCACCTTTGGCTGGTAGAACAGCTGCAATTGCTTGAAGGCGAGCGCGCGTCGGAGATCGATCTCCATCGCTCGCCTGGCTTGCATGCGTTCGTCCATGCCGGGTTCGTACAGGCGGTACGAACCGCGACCATCAGCTTTGGCGCGATAGAGCGCGAGATCGGCATTCTTGAGAAGTTCATCCGGCTCGCGGCCATCGTTGGGGTAGAGTGCAATTCCGATACTGGTCCCGACGTGCAGCATATGCCCGGCGATGGCGTAAGCCCGGCTGATCAAGTCGACCAATCGGCGCGCCAGCGCCTTGGCGGCCTCCGGCTGCGCCATACCGGGCTGGATGATCGCGAACTCATCCCCGCCAAGACGTGCGACCAGCTCGCCTTCGCGAAGAGCGCTGCGAAAGCGATCAGCGACCTTCTGCAGCAGCATATCACCCGTCGCATGGCCGAGCGTGTCGTTGATTGCCTTGAACCGATCGAGATCGACGTACAGAACGGCGAGGCGCTCCCCCATGCGTTCAGCTCGCATGACCCGATCAGTCAGCTGTTCGTGGAAGACTGCTCGGTTGGGTAAACCCGTCAGCACGTCGCGCCGCGCCAACTCGGCGTTTCGAACCAGGGCGGTCACGTCGTCTATGCTGAGGACGAAGCCGCCGCTTGACAGGCAGCGGAGCATGCAGTCCAGCAGCCGCCCGTCAGCGAGCGTTATGCGTATCTCCGCTGGGGGCTCGCCGGCGTCCACGGGAGCGAAAATGTCGCCCGACGCCGTTGCGCCGCAATTGGCCAGCAGGTCTGGAAAGTTGCATCCGATTGGATCGATGGGGCTGAAGAGATCTTCCGCGCTTCGGTTGACGTACTCGACCTCGCGCGACTCGCTCAGGATCAGCACCGCGGTCGCCATTTCCGGCAACGCGGCGCCCCGCGGCTGCAGGGCCGTGGCAATGGGTGCGGCCACAGTCGACATGTTGTTATCCTGTGCCAGGAAACCTCCATGCTCTGTCTAAAATGCGAACAGATAGTAAACGAGGCAGCCAATCGGGCACTTAATCTCAAGCCAACCGCGACATCACCCTGTCGAGTGTGATCGGCAAATCACGGATCCTTTTGCCGGTCGCGTTGAAGACCGCGTTGGCGACTGCCGCGCCCACACCTGTAATGCCAATCTCCCCAATGCCGCGTGCCCCCAGGGGCGTGTGCGGATCGGGAATGTCCGTCCACATCACATCGATCTCGGGGACGTCCATGTGCACGGGCACATGATAGTCGGCGAGGCTCGGATTCATGATGCGTCCGTTACGCTCGTCGAATTGCGTCTCTTCCATCAGCGCCAGGCCGAGCCCCATGATGATCCCGCCCCGGAATTGGCTGGCGGCCGTCTTGGGGTTGAGAATGCGGCCGCAATCGAACGAGCCGAGGAAACGGCTCACGCGGATTTCGCCGGTAACGGCGTTGACCCTCACCTCGCAGAACATTGCGCCGTAGGAATGCATCGACCAGTGGACCAGTTCGAGCGGGGTTGGCCCTTCAGCCTCCACCGTTACCTCGTCACGTTGGGCGCGGGCCAGGATCGACTCGTAGCTCTCATGGAGCTCGGGCTCGCCGCGCTTGCGCAGCCCGCCATCTGCGCCCTCCACATCATCGGCTCGCAGGCCTGCGAGAGGGGAGTCGTTGCCGGCGAGCTTCAGCAGCTCGGTGTTCAGCTTGGCCTGGGCCGCCATGACGGCCGCTCCGATGGAGGCGGTCTGCTGCGAGCCGCCCGCAAGCACGAGCCCCGGCAGGACTGAATCGCCGTACTCGACCGAGACGTAATCGAGCGGCAAACCGAGCCGCTCGGCCAGGACGATCGTCTGCGTCGTCGCTGTGCCCATACCCATCTCGTGCGCCGCGACCGCGACTGTGGCATGGCCGTCGCGCTTGAGCGTAATGCGGGCCGCGCCGCCCGGCATGCGGTAATAGGGATAGGTCGCGGTCGCGCAGCCGAGCCCGACCAGCCATTCGCCATCGCGCCTTGCGCCGGGCTGCCCTCTTTGGTCCCATCCACAGCGTGCGGCACCGGACTTGTAAGCCTCCACGATGTGGCGTGCCGAGAAGGGCGCGCCGCCGGTCGGATCTTTTTCGGGTTCGTTGCGCAGCCGCAGCTCGATCGGGTCGATGCCGAGACGGTCGGCGAGCTCGTCGATGGCGCATTCGAGGCCGAACGTTCCAACCGCTTCGCCCGGTGCCCGCATGAACGTGTTTGCGAGCATGTCCATATACGCGACTTCGACCTGGAGCTTGAACGTGTCGGCCGCGTAGCCGCTGCGCGTCGCCACGATGAACGGCTCGGGCATTGCATTGTTGCGCGTCATGACGGTCGTGCCAGTATGCAGGATGGCGGTGAAATGCCCGTTGTCCTTGGCGCCGATGGCGACACGCTGCTCGGTCTGACTGCGGCCCCCGACGGTTCGGTAGACGCCCTCGCGGGAGAGCGCGATGCGGACAGGACGGCCGGCGAGCTTTGCCGCGGCGGCACCCAGAACCTGATGTTGCCACAGCGTCTTCGAGCCAAAGCCGCCGCCGACATAAGGCGACGTGACGTGGACCTGTTTCTCGTCGACGTCGAACACCTGCGCGAGCGACCAAGCCGTGTGCACGACCGCCTGGGTGGCGTCGTGAACGATCAAATCGTCACCGCTCCAGCTCACCGTCGCCGCGTGCGGCTCGATGGCATTATGCGCATGGCGGGGCGTTCGATAGATCTGATCTGTGCTGAACGGGGCTTCTGCCAGAGCTTTTGACGCATCGCCGATTTCGAGCTTCAGAGGCTCGCCCTGGAATTCCGCGAGGTCCGTTCCCGCAGCCTTCGCGGATTCGAATGAGGTGATGGCCGGTTCCGCATCGTATGTAACGCTGATCAGCGATTTGGCGTGGTCGGCCTGCTCCTGGGTTTCTGCGAGTACCAGCGCGATCGGCTGGCCGTTCCAGTGGATGCGGTCATCCTGCATGATCGGCAGGTTGTCACCGCCCGCGGCCTTCGCATCGGTCATGAACAACGGCATCGGCTTCATGCGCGGAGCGTTTTTGTAGGTCATGACCAATATGACGCCAGGAGCGGCTGTTGCTGCCGCGATGTCCAGATCCGCAATCCGGCCCTTGGCGATGGTGCTGAACAGGAGAGCCGCGTAGCTCAGGTTCTCCGCCGCAAACTCGGCGGCAAAGCGCGCCTTTCCCTGCACCTTGAGCGGACCGTCGATGCGCGACACCGGCTTTCCAACATGGCCGTGCTTTTCGATCGCGGGATCGGGCGTACCGCCTGGGATCATGCGATCCGGCGCGATCTCGATCGCCTTCTTCATCGCGCCCTGAGCGGCGCCCTTCGCAGCCTTCTTGGCGCGGTCGAGGATGCTCATTCGGTTGCTCCCGAGAGTTCGCCAAGAACCGCCGCGATGGTGCGCGCTGCAAGTTCGATCTTGAAGGCGTTGTGTTGCAAGGGCACGGCGGCAGACAATTCGGCCTCGGCCGCTGCGCGGAACGATTGAAGGGTTGCAGGCTGACCGCGCAACGCAGCTTCAGCCTTGTGAGCCCGCCACGGCTTGGCCGCGACGCCCCCGAGCGCCAGCCGCACGTTTTTGACGGTGCCGTCATCGACCTCAATCGCTCCAGCGACTGAAACCAGCGCGAAGGCATAGCTCGCGCGGTCTCGCACCTTGCGGTAGGTCGAGTTGGTGGCGAACGGAAGCGCCGGAATGCTGATGGCAGTAATCAGGTCTCCCGGCTTGAGCACGGTTTCAATGTCGGGACGCTCGCCTGGCAGCTGGTGGAAGCCCTCCAGCGGAATTGTGCGATTGCCATCGGCATTCTGGACGGTGACAGTCGCATCCAGCGCTGCCAGCGCGACGCACATGTCGGAGGGGTGGGTAGCGACGCAGCTTGGCGACGCGCCGAGGATGGCGTGCATGCGGTTGAAGCCTTCGAGCGCATCGCATCCTTCACCCGGGCTGCGCTTGTTACAGCGTGAACCTTCGTTGTCGTAGAAATAGGCGCAGCGCGTACGCTGGAGAATGTTGCCGGCGACGGTGGCCATGTTGCGGATCTGGGCGGACGCCCCTGCGAGGATGGCGCGCGACAACATGGGATAGCGCGTGCGCACGAGTGGATGCTCCGCGACCGCTGTATTGCGCACGGCGCCGCCGATCACGAGTCCGCCGTCCCGCTCGGTGATGTCGCGCGAAAGGTTCGTCACGTCGACGACCGTAGACGGTCGCTCGACCGTCTCGCGCATCAGGTCGACCAGGTTGGTGCCGCCGCCGAGATATTTGGTGCGCGCAGCCGCTCCGTGGCGGATGGCCTCGGCCGCATCGGCGGCGCGAGCGAAAGCGAGCGGCGTCATTCTGCGGCCTCCTTGTACGTCCCATAGATTTCGAGGATGGCGTCGACGATCCCGTTATGCGCGCCGCAACGGCAGAGATTGCCGCTCATGCGCTCGCGCAGTTCTTCGCGGCTCAGCGTGATCGTCGGGCTGGCAAGATCGCCGGTGACGTGGCTTGGCACGCCGCGTTCGATCTCTCCGATCATGCCGGCCGCCGAACAGATTTGACCGGGCGTGCAGTATCCGCACTGAAAGCCGTCATGCTCGATGAAGGTCTGCTGCAATGGGTGGAGCGCCCCGTCCGATGCCAGACCCTCGATGGTCGTAATCGAGCGCCCTTCATATTGGGCCGCTAGGGTGAGACACGAGAGAATCCGTTCTCCGTCTACGAGGACCGTGCAAGCGCCACAGGCACCCTGATTGCATCCCTTCTTCGTGCCGGTGAGCTTCAGGTGCTCGCGCAAAACATCAAGGAGTGAGGTCCGGGCATCGAATTCCAGCTCCAGGGAGCGTCCGTTCACATCGAACCGCATCGTGACCGCGCCTTTCCATGCTTTCTGAGCCGCGGGGCGAAATGCCAGCACAATGCCGCTGTCCGGCGGCAAGACTCCGCCGCTGACTGCCGCCCGTCTCTTTTGGACCAGTTTAGAAACATCCAAATCCGAGGCCGGTTCCTTGCCCGGGTCGGCTTCGCTCAGTGGGGCCTCCGTGAATTCCTTCGGCCGACCCTCAGGGGGAACGAGGCGATTTGAGTCGCGTTTCTCCAGGAACCTACGCGAGGTGTGCCATGGCCCTGTGCCCCGAAATGCAAAAGTGCATCGATAATTGCCTCGACTGCTACAAGTCGTGTCTTGGCATGGCGATGAACCACTGCCTGGAAACTGGCGGGGAGCACGTCGCGCCAGCGCACTTCCGCCTTATGATGGCGTGAACCGGGTGCAGCAGCAGGGATTGTCCATATTAATCAGCAGAGCCTGACGTGGCGGCCGATTTTCTAAGCCCAGCCGTCGTAGCGATCAGTCTTGGATTTTTGATCCTGCTGACGGCATGGCTGCCCCTCATCGTCCGGCGCCTGCCACTCTCCTTGCCGATCGTCGCGGTCGCGCTGGGTGTCGCAATGTCTTACATCCCCGGCACGGAGCGATATGCGGGCAGTCTGTTTCGGGATGCCGTTCTGGAGCACCTCACCGAGTTCGTGGTTCTCATCGCGCTAATGGGCGTCGGGCTGCGCATCGAGCGGCCATTCTCGTGGATGAGGTGGAACCTAACCTTCCGCCTCCTCGTCATCGCGATGCCTCTCACGATCGTGGCGATGACAGTCCTCTGCATGGTATTGCCGGGACTTCCATTGGCATCAGCACTGCTCGTCGCTGCTGCGTTGGCGCCGACCGATCCGGTACTCGCCGCCGACGTGCAGGTTGGGCCTCCGGGGGAGGAGGAGGGCGGTGAGGTTCGATTCAGCCTGACATCGGAGGCTGGCCTTAACGACGGTCTGGCATTCCCGTTTGTAGCGCTTGCGATTGGATTGACCGGTGCGTCGTATGAGACCCTCTGGAAGGGCTGGCTTCTGATCGTACTCTGGAAGATCGGTTGCGGCGTCACCATCGGCTACATCGCCGGGCGCGCGTTCGGCTGGCTGACCTTCAAACTGCCGCGTCTCAAGCTATCCAAAACCGGCGATGGGCTGGTTGCCGTCGGCGTCACCCTGCTCTCGTACGGCGCAACGGAACTCGCGCATGGCTATGGCTTCGTTGCCGTCTTCATCGCCGCCATGACCTTGCGCGCGACGGATCGCGGCCACGATTTTCATTCGGCCATGGCCGAGTTTTCCGAACAGATCGAGCGTGTTTTGATGGTGATCGTGCTCGTCATCTTCGGCGACGCAGTCGCATCCGGCGTCCTCACGGCGCTGCGTTGGGAGGATGCGCTTGCGGGAGCGGCGATGCTGCTTCTGATCAGGCCCATCACCGGCTGGATCGCGCTTCTCGGCAATCCGTTTCCCGCTGCCGGCCGCGCGCTCATCGCCTTCTTCGGCATTCGCGGCCTGGGAACGTTCTACTACTTGGCCTATGCCATGAACCGCGCGCACTTCGAAGAGGCGCCGCGGCTGTGGGCGCTGGCCTCCCTCGTTGTGCTCGCCTCAGTCATCTTGCATGGCGTGACCTCGACGCCGGTGATGAACTGGGTCGATCGACGCCGACAGAGTCATAAAAAGGAGCGCGAGCGACCGCAGGGGGAAGGCGCAGAGCCAGGCGATCAACCCGCGGAGGGGCATGCGGCATGAAGACGTCCATCAAGGAGATCGATCTCAAACACATCGAGCCGATGGAGGCGCGCTCCATCGACGCCATTCCGATCGGCGAGCAGTGGCAATACGAGCCTAAATGGGACGGTTTCCGATGCCTGCTTGCACGCGATGGCGAGACCGTCATGATGACCTCAAAAGCCGGCCAGGATCTCACGCGCTATTTTCCGGAAGTGGCACAATCGGCGGCTGAGTTGCCTGAGCCTCGCTTCGTCCTCGACGGAGAACTGGTCGTTCCGATCGGACAGGCGTTTTCGTTCGATGCTCTGCTTCAGCGCATTCATCCCGCTGCAAGCCGCATCAAACGACTGTCAGCTGAGACGCCGGCGCATTTTCTCGCCTTTGATCTTCTGCGGCGCGGGGCGAAGGACCTTGTCCCGCTAACCCTACCAGATCGCCGGCGCGAACTGGAAGCCTTCGCGAGCCGTTGCTTCCCTGAATCGCTATTTCGTCTGTCGCCCGCCAGTCGCGACATCAAGGACGCGAAGAAATGGCTCCAATCCGCCGGCGGAGGAAGCGACGGAGTCATCGCCAAGCGTCTCGATCTGCCTTACCAGAGCGGCAATCGCGACGGCATGCAGAAGATCAAGCGCCATCGCAGCGCGGATTGCGTGATTGGCGGGTTTCGTTATGGTGAGCGAAAAGCAGGCGGGCGCAAGCTTGTAGGATCGCTACTGCTCGGCCTCTACGACGATGAGGGCAAGCTGCATCACGTCGGCTTCACCTCCGGTCTCAAAACGGCGCAGAAGCCTGGCCTAACTGACCGCTTGGAGGCAATCGTTGCCGAGCGCAGCTTCACTGGCAACATGCCGGGTGGGCCGAGCCGATGGTCGACAAAACGTTCGTCGGAATGGACACCGGTGAAGCCAAAGCTCGTGATCGAAGTGTCCTACGATCACTTCACGGGCGGACGTTTTCGTCACGGCACGACGATCCTGCGGTGGCGTCCAGACAAGCAAGCGCGACAATGCACGATGGATCAGCTCCAGCAGAAATTCATATCGCCGCAAGCGCTGCTCGACCGAACGTCCTAAACGCTCACGCTCTTTCCGTTTTCGTCTATCGGTCTTTGCCCGCGAAGTCTTGGCCGCAAAGGTCGCTCTCCCAACCAAAAATCGAGCGACCGTCGAGGGATGGCGAGCGAGTTCTTTCGCGGGCGACGAATGCATCAAAGGACGGGCCATCCGCGGAGGTTTCGAGCCGGCGCGCCTGATCGTCGAGGCGCTTCAGCGCGGTCATGCGCTCGTCCGCGCCGAGCTTTGCCTGCTGCACCGCGGATTTGAGCACACGAATGGTCTCGTCATAGACTTTGATCGGTACCGGATAAGGATGCCGGTCCTTGCCGCCGTGGGCCAGCGAGAATCGGGCGGGATCACGGAATCGGAACGGCGCGCCGTGGACGACTTCCGCGACCATCGCGAGCGATTGCACTGTGCGCGCGCCGACGCCCGGCGTCAGCAACAGGTCCGAGAAATCTTTCGGACCGCTTTCCGCCGCGGCCGCGAGCGTGCCGTGGAGCCGGCGGGTGAAGACGTCGCTTGACCGGACCTCGTGATGTGCCGGCATGACAAGATGCGGCAGTTCGGGCTGGACGGCGAGTTGCCCTGTGACCGCTTCGTATTCGCGGACGATACCACCCGGACCCAGGCTGGAGAGCAAATCCATCTGCGTCGCGCGTGATCGCTCGGCCCGCCGGTCGGTGAGATTGACGATCTCGCCTTGCGCGGGCCCATCGATGGCGCTGTGCGGCTCCTCCACGAAGCTTTGCAAACTCTCAGAATGCCAGTGGTAGCGCCGCGCCTGACGGTTGTCGCCATTCATGCCTTGCTGGACCACGGTCCATTTGCCGTCATCAGTGACGAAGAAGCCATGCAGGTAAAGATCGAAGCCATCCTGCACGGCTGCGCTGTCGACCTTGGCAACCAGCCGGCTCGCCCGTGTCAGCGCCGCAGCGTCAAAGCCGGTGCGATCGCCTAGCAGCATCAATTCGTCCGGCGTGCGCCGCGAGTGGCGTCCACGACCGCCGCAGACATGGATGCCGAGCTCGTACTGCAGCGGCCCGAGACCGCGCTTTAGTGCGCCGATGACGCTGGTGGTAATGCCGGAGGAGTGCCAGTCCATCCCCATCACGGCGCCGAACGACTGGAACCAGAACGGGTGAGACAACCGCTCAAGGAATTCGTCGCGGCCGTAGTGATGGACGATCGCCTGCGTGATGACGGCGCCGAGCGACGCCATGCGCTCGGCGAGCCACGGCGGAACGCGGCCGCCGTGCAAGGGGAGATCGGCACTGCCAGTTCGCCGCACCATCAGGTCGACTCGCTTGCTGCGCCGCGCGTCGACTTGCTGTCGCTTTCCTTCAGCGTGCGAAGCGTGATCGAGTACCGCAGTGCGTCAACGGCGGGAATGCTGTGTTCCCACTCAAAACGAGATGGTCCGGCCATGGCGTAAATCGACCGCGGCGCGACATCCAGCGCACGGCGTTCCCAGCCGTCGTCGGCCTGACGGCGGAAGCGTAACCGGCATGAAGAACCGAGCGAGACGCCAAAGATCCGGCCGAAATGCGGCTTGTCGCGGTGCCAGCCAATTCCGGTGCCGGCTTCGTATTCGGTGCAAAGGACCTGGTCGATCCGAGTCTGCGGGCCGCCGAATGCTTCGACCTGCTTGATCACAGGCGCGAGCCAGTCCGGAATCGGATCTGCCGACGCCAGGCGCCGCTCGGAATAGTCATAGCGCCAGCCGAACGATGCTACACGGCGCTTACCCTCATACTGCCCAAACTGAAACGGCTGCAAAGGCAGCGCCGCCACCTGAGCGATGAGGTCGCGCTCGACGGCTTCCGGAATGAAGTCCGTAGCGTAACTCAGCCCCTCGGGCAGGGCAGGCGCGTCGGCAAAGAGGGCGAGCTGGTCGGGCAATCGGAATTCCAGAGATGGGGCTGAGATAACGCCAAATATGGGGTGTCATGGCGCCGCTCGAAAGGCGTGCTCGGAACGGAACATAGCGCGAGTCGTTGGAAGTCGAACAACCGGAGTGATTTGCAATGCCGTCCGAACACCCACAGCCGCCGTTCCCGACGCAAAAGCAGCCGATGCCAGGATCGACCGGCAAGATGGACCCGCGGCCTGACCATGGCGAAGAGAGTTACAAGGGCTCCGGCAAGCTTAATGGCTTGAGGGCCATCATCACCGGTGGCGACAGCGGGATCGGAAGGGCGGTCGCTATCGCCTACGCCCGGGAAGGCGCGGACATCCTGATCGCCTATCTCAGCGAAGACGACGACGCGCAGGAGGTGAAAGCGCTGGTGGAGAAAGAGGGACGAAAGGCAGTCCTTATCTCTGGCGATATCAGCAATCCGCAGCATTGCAGGGCGATCGTCAAGCGCGCCGTCGAAGAACTGGGTGGCGTCGATATCCTCGTCAACAATGCCGCGCATCAGGCCACCTTCAAGGACATCGGCGATATCAGCGACGAGGAGTGGCAGACGACGTTCGAGGTCAACATCCATGCGATGTTCTACCTCACGAAGGCCGCCGTTCCGCACATGAAGCCGGGCAGTGCGATCGTCAACACGGCATCGGTGAATTCCGATATGCCGAACCCGATCCTCCTCGCCTACGCGACGACCAAAGGCGCCATCCAGAATTTTACCGGCGGCCTCGCGCAGATGCTCGCGGACAAAGGCATCCGTGTGAACGCTGTCGCGCCGGGCCCGATCTGGACGCCGCTCATTCCGTCGACCATGCCCGAAGACGCCGTGAAAAATTTCGGCAAGCAGGTGCCGATGAAACGGCCCGGTCAACCGGCAGAGTTGGCGACCGCCTACGTGATGCTCGCCGATCCGCTGTCCAGTTACACGTCTGGAACAACGGTCGCTGTGACGGGCGGAAAACCGTTCATCTGACTGCTGAAAGGGGTAGGCGCGATCCGACAGCCTTCCCGCACAACTCATGCCGGCTCCTTATCACTGTCGCGGCTGCCCTCGACCCTGTGACGGAGTCTATTTTGCTGCCGGGTGAGCCCCGTAAAACCACATGAAAATGCAAAACAGCAGGAAAATTCCCATGATCGCATAGCCTATCGGGCCAATGCGATCAGGTGGCTTGTCGATGTCCCAAAGCCAATACTTCAGAAATTTCAGCATCGCCGCTCCAGGTTGTTCTTACCACCATCCGATCTGAGCGACGCGCAAGTATTTCAATTCTCGCAGGTCTTCTCGCGTCGACCGATGGGGTGGCCGTGTCGAGGTCAGGAGAAGAACGAGAATCCCATCCCAACGACGCACAGCGCCATTGCGAGCGTCGCGAGCCATCCCAACCAGTAGACCGGTCCCTTTACGATCAAATCGCCCATCACCGATTGCTTCCTCACCAGAAGCATCATGATGACCATCACAGGAGCGGCGAGGATGCCATTGATGACGGCACTCCAATAGAGGGCCTGGATCGGATCGATGGGCACGAAATTAAGCGCGATGCCTATGGCCACGGATAGCGCCAGCACCGAATAGAAGGCGATTGCCTGTTTAGGCTTTTGCGACAGCCCGACGGGCCATTTGCGACCTTCCCCGATGGCATAGGCGGTTGCGCCCGCGAGCACTGGGATGGCGAGCAGACCGGTGCCGATGATCCCGAGCGCAAAGATCAGTTCAGCGAATGCGCCAGCAATCGGTTTAAGCGCCTCCGCCGCCTGCGACGAGGATTGAATGTTGGTAATGCCCTGGCTGTGGAGGGTGGCCGCAGTCGTCAGGATGATGGCGATAGCGATCACATTCGACATCGCCATGCCGACGAGCGTGTCAATTCTGATGCGCCGGACCTCTTTGGCTTCCTTTTCGGGTTCCTTTTTCAGTGGCTTCTTGTCCGGATCGATATCCTGCTCTTCGGCCTCCTGTGACGACTGCCAGATGAAGAGATAAGGCGAGATCGTCGTGCCCAAGATCGCCACCAGCGTCGTCAAGAAGGCGCCGCTCCACTCAATCTTCGGAATGAAAAGTCCAGCCAGCGCGTCGCTCCAGGGTACCTTGACCACAAAAAGCGCGACGACATAGGCGAACAGGACGAGCGTCAGCCACTTCAGAATCGAAACATAGCGATCGTAGTTTAGGAAGACCTGCGCCAGCACCGAAATCGTGCCGAAGACGAGGACATAGAGCGGCGCCGGGCCGCCGACGAGCAATTTGAGCGCATCGCCCATGGCGCCAAGGTCGGCTGCGATATTGATGGTATTGGCGACGAACAGAAGCGCGACGAGCGACCAAATGACAGGCGCGGGATAATTTCGACAGACGTTGCCGGCGATTCCGTGCCCAGTCGTCCTGCCAATTCGGCCTGAGATTTCCTGAATGGCGACCATTAGCGGGTAGGTGATGAGCATCGTCCAGCCGACGCCGAAGCCTAGCTGAGCGCCAGCTTGGCTGTATGTCCCAATTCCGGAGGGATCGTCGTCGGAAGCGCCTGTGATCAATCCCGGACCGAGACGGCTTAGGAACGTCTCCTTAGTCGCGCCTTTGCTATCATCCGGCCGGCTGTTGTCATCCATAATTGTCCCCAGAAGCACCAAGTGTGCCCGCAAACCGAATTTTCGACTTGTCCGTGAGTAAGCGCGTCAGATAAGGCGCCGTCTTGCTGTTAGCTGCCTTTGCAATGGCCGAAGGAACCCCGGCGATAACTACAGCGCCGCCTTCGTCTCCGGCACCGGGTCCCATGTCGATGACCCAGTCACTCTGAGCAACGAGCGACATATCGTGCTCGACGACGAGGACCGTGTTGCCACGATCAACGAGACCGTTAAGTTGCTCGACCAGCTTTTCAACGTCTGACGGATGAAGCCCCGTGGTCGGTTCGTCCAGAACGTAGAGGGTTCCACCTCGCTGCGCGCGCTGAAGTTCAGTTGCGAGCTTGATGCGCTGTGCTTCTCCGCCGGAGAGTTCGGTTGCTGATTGACCGAGACGGATATAACCGAGACCAACCTGTCTGATGACAGAAAGGCTCCGTTCCAGCGCTGCGTCTTCTTGAAAGAATGAATAGGCCTCATCAACGGTCATTTGCAGCACGTCCGCCACGGACTTGCCGCGGACTTTTATCTCGAGCGTCTTTTCGTTGTACCGCGACCCCTTGCAGGTCGGGCATGGCGTATAGACGCTCGGAAGAAAGAGGAGCTCAACCGATATGAAGCCCTCGCCTTCGCAGGTCGCACAGCGGCCCTTGGCAACATTGAACGAGAAGCGGCCGGCATCGTAACGGCGCGATCTAGCTTCCTTCGTCCCCGCAAACAGCTTTCGGACATGGTCGAACAGGCCCGTGTAGGTCGCAAGGTTCGAGCGAGGGGTCCGGCCAATCGGCTTCTGATCGACCACGACAAGGCGCCTGACGTGCTCCACCCCGCCGCTGATTCTGCCGCCGAGTGTTTCAACGGCATCTTCAGGCTCGTCGGCTTCGAGCGCCTCCGAACGTTGACCCAACGCATCAGAGACCGCCGCGACCAGAAACTGGCTGACAAGTGTCGACTTGCCCGATCCCGAAATCCCGGTCACGCTTGTGAACACACCAAGTGGAATGTCGACATCGAGCGAGTTCAGATTGTTTCGTGTAATTCCGCGCAAGGTCAGCCAGTGACGCGGCTCGCGACGGTCGCGATTTGTGCGCATGGCCTCCTCGAAAAGGTGCGGACGCGTACGCGACGCCTCGATCTCGGCGAGGCCCGCGAGTGGGCCGCTATAAATAATCTCGCCACCATGCTGGCCTGCGCCGGAGCCGACATCGACAACCCAGTCGGCGCGGCGGATGACATCAAGCTCGTGCTCGACCACAAACAGCGAATTGCCGGACGCCTTCAAACGATCAAAGGCGCGCAGCAACGCTTCGGTGTCCGCAGGATGCAGCCCGGCCGACGGCTCATCCAGCACATAGACGACTCCGAACAAATTGGAGCGAACCTGCGTCGCGAGGCGAAGGCGCTGAAGCTCTCCTGGCGATAAGGTCGGCGTGCTGCGTTCAAGCGTCAGATAACCCAACCCGAGATCGAGTAGGACGGAAAGACGTCCCTGCAAATCCTCGCAAATTCGCTGCACGACCACGATCTTCTCGGGATGGGATTCGCTTTCCAAGGCGTTCGCCTGCTTTGAATAAGGCGCCAGCAATGCACTGAGCTGTTTGAGTGGAAGGCGCGAGAGTTCAGTGATATCGTGCCCGGCGAAAGTTACCGAGAGCGCTACCTTTTTCAGCCGTTTGCCGTGGCAGACAGGACATGCGGCGCTGATGATGAACTGCGAAGCCCGTCGCTTCATCAAAGCGCTCTGCGTGGTGGCGTAGGTGTGAAGCAGATTCTTACGGGCACCCGTGAACGTGCCCATGTAGCTAGGCTCTTCCTTGCGCTTTAGGGCACGCCGGGTCTCCACCGGGGTGTATCCGGCATACACGGGCACTGTGGGCTGCTCTTCCGTAAACAGGATCCATTGGCGGTCCTTCCTTGGAAGATTCCGCCAGGGCGTGTCCACGTCGTATCCCATGGATACCAGGATATCCCGCAGGTTCTGCCCGCCCCAGGCGGTCGGCCACGCTGCAATCGCGCGGTTTCGGATCGTCAGGCTGTCATCCGGCACCATCGACTTTTCCGTGGCGTCAAGAATGCGACCCATCCCGTGGCATTTCGGGCATGCCCCTTCCGGTGTATTGGCAGAGAAGGACTCCGCATAGAGCAGCGGCTGGCCTTTTGGATAATCTCCCGCACGCGAATAGAGCATTCGTAATAGATTGGAGAGCGTGGTGACGCTTCCGACCGAAGATCGCGTCGTAGGAGAGCCACGCTGTTGCTGGAGCGCGACCGCCGGCGGCAGCCCATCGATTTCATCGACCTGCGGCACTGCCATCTGATGAAACAGGCGTCTCGCGTAAGGTGATACGGACTCGAGATAACGCCGCTGGGCCTCGGTATAAAGCGTGCCGAAGGCGAGCGACGACTTGCCCGAGCCGGAAACGCCGGTGAACACCACCAGCGCATCGCGCGGAATGTCGACGGAAATGTCCTTGAGGTTGTGCTCTCGCGCGCCACGGACGCGGACGAAGCCGGCATCAGAGCTTTGCGGAGATGCTTGTCTAAGGTCTTTCATGTCTAGAGCGCCGCCTTCAGCCGCTCAATCGCTGGGCGCAGCGGTTCCGCTGCATCGTCATAGCCATCCCAGGCCTTTGTGCGCTTCAGAAGCGAAGGTACGGTGCGTACCGTGTATGCAAGAGGATCAAGTCCGTTCTTCACTTGCGCCCAGGTCAGCGGCATCGATACCGGCGCATGAGCGCGGGCGCGCGGGGACAGAGGCGCAACGGCTGTCGCGGTCCGGTCATTGCGCAGATAATCGAGGAAGATGCGTCCCGTACGCTTGTTCTTCGCCATGTTGAGAACGAAATGTTCAGGATCGTGAGCGGCGATAGCCGCGCAAACATCACGCGCGAACTTCTTCGCAGCCGGCCAGTCAGGCGAATTCTTAGCCTCGGCAAGCGGCGTCACGACATGAAGGCCTTTGCCGCCTGTCGTTTTGCAGAATGATTTGAGTCCGAGGAGCTCAAGCACGTCGCGCATCTTCTTCGCAGCATTGATGACGACCTCAAATGCGACGTCCGGTGCGGGATCAAGGTCAAACACAAAGCGTCCCGGGATTTCCGGTTTTCCGGGCTGGCAATTCCATGGATGGAGTTCAAGACCGCCCGTTTGGGCGACGGCCGCAAGCCCTTCAACACGGTCAATCTGCAGATAAGGCTTCTTGTCACCCCGCACCGCGGCGAGCGTGATGAGGCTCGACGTTCCAGGCATCGCATGCCGCTGGAAGAACGTCTCCTTGTCGAAGCCATCGGGCGCGCGAACAACTGAGCAAGGCCGACCTTTGAGATGCTCGATCATCCACGAACCGACGGCTTCGTAATAGCTCGCGAGATCCAGCTTGGTCACGAGTTGCCCGTCATCGCCAGCATCCGGCCAAAGCGCCTTGTTCGGATGACTGAGCATGACGCCCATGACGACAGGCCTGCCAGAATGGTGCTTCGGCGTGGCCGGTTTTGCGAGCGTCGCTTTCTGCGGCTTGGCCGGCTTCTCGGCTTCAACCTCTTCGGCCGGCTTATCGGCACGCAGACCTTTGAAAGCTGCCTGCCGCACCATGCCATCGCCGGTCCAGCCTGCGAATTCGATCTCTGCCACAAGCTCCGGCTTGGTCCAGTGCACGTCGCGCTTGAGACGCGGCGCATTCTGGCCCGTGAAGGGCGATGACTTGACTTCGGTTTTACGTAGCCGCGGCAGAAGCTGGTCGAGCTTGCCCTTGCCGTAGCCAGTGCCGACGCGGCCTACATAGACGAACTGATCGCCTTTGTGCACGCCGACCAGAAGCGAGCGGAAGCTTGAGCCCGTCGTTGTCCAGCCGCCAACGACGACCTCATGACCAGCGCGGCATTTGGCTTTGACCCAGTTGGACGTCCTTTCGGAGACGTATGGCGCGTTGACCTTCTTGGAGACGATGCCTTCAAGGGAAAGCTTGCACGCCGATTTGAGCACGGCATCGCCCCCCGTCTCAAAATGCTCGACGTAGCGAATGCGCGTGCTATCGGTCCTCTTGGCAATGAGCGTCTCAAGCCTCGCTTTGCGCTCCTTCAGTGGCAGGCGGCGTAGGTCTTTTCCACTCTCGGCCATAAGATCGAATGCAAAATAGATCAGATCCTGGCTTTGGCCTTCCGAAAGCGCGGCCTGCAATGCCGCAAAATCCGGCGCGCCATGTTCATCGACGGCCACGACTTCACCGTCGATAATGCAATCGGGAAGCTTGACGGCGGCCTCTGCCGTGGCCGCAAATTTCGCCGTCCAGTCCAGACCCTTGCGCGTGCGCAGCCGAGCCACGCCCTTCTTGACCTGAAGCTGCATCCGGTAGCCGTCGAGCTTGATTTCATGAACCCAGCCGCTGCCGGATGGCGGATGATGAACGTTCTCGCAAAGCTGCGGTGGAATAAAATCTGGAAGTGAAGCCATGGCAGTCCCCGCTATGCGCGCTTCGGGCGCCGGTTGGGCCCAAAAAGTTCTCGGAGCTTGAAACCGAGAATACCGAGGAGGAGGCATACGGAGATGCTGTTGGCAGCGATCACGACCATGTCTTCGCGCATAAAGCCGTAGACGACCCAGGTCGCGAGACCAAGGATCAGAAGCAGCAGCATTCCGATCGAGAGATCTCCGGTCTCGCCGGTGTTCCAGCATTTCTTGAGTTGGGGAAAGTAAGAGATTGTCGTGCAGACTGCGGCAAAGCCGCCGATGAGCGTCGCGCTGTCCATCATCGTTTCACCGCTCGTTTGGTTTTCCGGGCGGGTCGCGCCGTTGTGTCTTTTATTTCAATCCAGACAGGCGCGTGGTCGCTTGCGTGCGGCTTTCCTCGAGCGCCGAGATCCACCCCGGTACTCACGAGACGTCCTGCAAGCGCTGGATTGAGCAGCAAGTGATCAATGCGAAGGCCGGCATTGCGCTGAAAGCTATTCCGCCAGTAGTGCCAGAAGGTATATATGCGTTTATCCGGATTTCGCTCGCGAAGGCTGTCGATCCAGCCTTGCTTTACGAGCTTGGCATAGGCGGCGCGGCTCTCTGGCTGCACCAGGGCGTCATCATCCCATGATTTGGTGGGATAAATATCGATCTCGGTCGGAGCAACGTTGTAATCGCCCGCCAGAATTACGGGCGTCTTGTCCTTCACGAGCTTACGAGCATGCGCCTGAAGGCGTTTGAACCAATCAAGCTTGTACTCGAATTTGGGCCCGGGCTGCGGATTTCCGTTCGGTAGATAGATGCAGCCGACCAGGATTCCGTCGATTGCGGCCTCGATATACCGCGCCTGCGAGTCATCGCGATCGCCTGGAAGGGAGGTTCGCGTGACAATTGGGAGCGCGCCTCGCGCAAGGATGGCGACGCCGTTCCAGGTCCTCTGTCCCTTCCAGACAGCGCCATACCCCGCTTTGCGCAACGCATCAGCCGGGAACGCCTCGTCCGTACTTTTAAGCTCTTGAAGGCAGGCAATATCCGGCTTCGAGGACTTTAGCCATTGCAGAAGGTTCGGAAGCCGGCTGTTGACGTTGTTGATGTTGAAAGTTGCGATCTTCACGAAGTCATTTGCCGAGGGCGCTACGCACAGCCGCGGCAGAATTTCCGTGGTCTTTCACGAGTTGTTCAAGCCGTTCTTTTGTGATGCCCAAGGCCTTGGTCCAGTACCGAACCTCCCAGTCTTCGCTAAGGCTAATCCGGCTGGCATCCTGGGGGGCGCGTTCCTTGAGGTTATCGGACATGGGCAGTGCTCCTGTTTTCCCGGGAACTAACGGCCACCGGACATAAAGGTTCGATGCACCTCCGCGCGGCTCGCGATTCCCAGTGCCCAGCAAGGTTCTGCTCTAGCCGGTTATCGGAAGCTAGAACGTGGCAACACGGGCCAGAGCTCACCGAGAGCGTCATTGCGTCCGCACGGTCGGTTCGGACGACCGTCACGGCGCCGGACCGCTGCCGGGTCGGCGTCGACGCGCGCCGAAACGAAGGTCGTGGTCAGCGCCGTAGGTGATACAATATTGGATGCACCACGCAACGATGATCTCGTTGACCAGTGCCCGACGGCAACGCTCGTCGGCCGGCGCCTGTCGCCGCGAGCTTCTCGATGACACTGCCGGAGCACACCGCAGCACCTCCACCGGCATCTGCTGCAGCGGCTCGCGTGCAAGGCGCGCCTCGCGGCGGCGGGCGGACCGCGGCGATGTATTACGCCGTCTATGCTGCTGCCCGTTCAACAGACCGTAGTCGCATTGGTTTCCCGCCAGGCGGATTACGCGGTCCTTCGTCCAACGCGCAGAGCGCTTCAAGGATTTCGTCGATCGTGACGGGCGCCTTGAGCCCTTCAGG
>NZ_JASGFS010000019.1:0-104545 GCF_047605465.1 Bradyrhizobium sp.
CTCGTCGCCGAGCAGCACATAGGTCGGACAGGTCGCGGTGCAGAAGCCGCAATGGACGCAGGCCCGCAGGATCTTGTCGGCTTCCGCGATGTCGGGATCGGCGAGCTGGGCGAGTGAGAATTCGGTCTTCATGCCGCAGCGCTCCGCGTCAGCCGTCCCCGGTTGAGGATGGTCTTCGGATCGAAACTGGCGCGGACCCGCTCGCCCAGGGCGGCCACGCCCGCGGCCTGGGGATGAAACACATCGACGTTGCGCCTGACCTCTTCGCCCGCCCGGATCAGCGTGGCGTGCCCGCCGACGGCGTTCGCGCGCTGGCGTACGGCCGGGGCATGCGCGTCCGGCTTCGGCGGCAGCGCTGCCCAGATCAATCCGCCGCCCCAGTCGTAGATCACGTCACCGCCGCTCTCGCGCGCCAATTGCGTGGCGAGCGCCGCGCCCGACGCCGGCGGGCAGATGATCCGCCAGACCGGCCAGGCCCCCAGCGCGCCGTTGGCCGCGAACGGCAGCACGTCGCGGATCGTGGCCCACAGGCCGGCGGAGGCATCATCCTCGACGAGCGTTGCGGTTCCGAATGGGGCTAGCAATTCGCGGAGCGAGCCGGCGCGATGGGCGGCGGAGGCCGTGATGCCCTCGAGGCGCAGCACAGTCATCGCCTCGCCCTGGCTTGCGATGTCGCCGAGGCCGCCGGTCTTGGCCCGGAACGCCGATTTCGGCAGATGCGCGGCGGCGGAGACGTCGAAGGGCGAGCCGAGCGCTGCCGTCATCGCCTTGTTGGCGGCGGCATCGTCGAGCCCGCGGAGCAACAGCGTTCGCTCCGCCTCCGGCTTCGGCATTACCTTCAGCGTGACCTCGGTCATGACCGACAGCGTGCCCCAGGAACCGCTCAGCAGCTTGCAGAGATCGTAGCCGGTGACGTTCTTCACCACCTTGCCGCCGGTCTTGAAGCTGTCCCCGAAACCAGAGACGGCGTGCGCCCCCAGCAGGTGATCCCGGGCCCCGCCCGCCTTGATGCGCCGCGGGCCGGCGAGCCCGGCCGCGATCATGCCGCCGATGGTCCCGAGCGCCGGCGTGCCGAGCAGCGGCGCGGTGTTCATCGGCTCGAAGGCGAATTGCTGGTTCTTGGAATCGATCAGCGACAGCACGTCCGCGAGCGGCGCGCCGGCCTGGAGCGTGACGATCAGCTCATTGGGTTCGTAGGAGGTCACGGCGCTCAGCGCCGAGAGGTCGAGCACGGCATTGGTTGCCATCGCGTGGCCGATGCCGCGCTTGGTGCCGTGACCGATGATCTCGAGCGGCTGCTCGTTGGCAATCGCCGCGCGCACCACCGCTTCGACGTCTTTGGCGTCTCTGACCTTGAGCGTATCCACGGGAAAAGGCGGTAGCCAAATTTCCGGCGAAAATCAATTCGCGCCGCGCTGGGAGCCTCGCGAGACGTCGCCTTGACGCACCGCGAAACGAGCCGCGACGGGTCGGGCATCGACGGCCGAAACCGCCCCGCCCCGAGATCCTCAGAACCGCGGAATATCCGGAAAGGCGAGCTTGCCCGCATGGACGTGCATGCGGCCGAGTTCGGCGCAGCGGTGCAGGGTCGGAAACACCTTTCCGGGGTTGAGCAGGCCTTGCGAGTCGAAGGCGCATTTCAGCCGCTGCTGCTGATTGAGATCGATCTCGCTGAACATGTCCGGCATGAGATCGCGCTTCTCGATGCCGACGCCGTGCTCGCCGGTGAGCACGCCGCCGAACTCGACGCAGGCGCGCAGGATGTCGGCGCCGAACGCCTCGGCGCGCTCGATCTCGCCGGGCTTGTTGGCATCGTAGAGGATCAGCGGGTGCAGATTGCCGTCGCCGGCGTGGAACACGTTGGCGCAGCCGAGCTGGTATTTCTCCGACAGCTCGCGGATGCGCGCCAGGGCCTTCGGGAGCGCGCCGCGCGGAATGGTGCCGTCCATGCAGAGATAGTCGGGCGAGATACGGCCGACAGCGGGAAACGCAGCCTTGCGTCCGGCCCAGAACAGATTGCGCTCGGCCTCCGAGGTCGAGATCTGGCAGGTGGTCGATCCGCAGCCGTTCGCGATCGCCTCGACGCGCGTGATCAGCTCGTCGACCTCGACCGACGGGCCATCGAGCTCGATGATGAGGAGCGCCTCGACGTCGAGCGGATAGCCGGCATGGACGAAGGCCTCCGCGGCGTGGATCGCCGGCTTGTCCATCATCTCCATGCCGCCGGGGATGATGCCGGCGCCGATGATGCGGGCAACGCATTCGCCGGCCGCCTCGACTTCCGCGAAACCGACCATCAGCGCGCGCGCCGTCTCCGGTTTCTGCAGGATGCGCACGGTGATCTCGGTGATGACGCCGAGCAGGCCCTCGGAGCCGGTGATCACGCCCATGAGGTCGTAGCCGGAATTTTCCGGCGACTTGCCGCCGATGCGCAGGATCTCGCCGCTCATCAGGACGATCTCGCAACCCAGCACGTTGTTGGTGGTCATGCCGTATTTCAGGCAGTGGACGCCGCCGGAATTCTCCGCGACGTTGCCGCCGATCGAGCAGGCGATCTGCGAAGACGGATCGGGCGCGTAATAGAAACCGGCATGCGCGACCGCCTGGCTGATGGCGAGATTGGTGACGCCGGGTTCGGTGACGACGGCGCGGTTGTCGAAATCGATCTCGCGGATGCGCTTGAACTTGCCAAGGCCGAGCAGCACACCGTCCTCGAGCGGCAGTGCGCCGCCCGACAGCGAGGTGCCGGAGCCGCGCGGCACCACCTTGATGCCCTGTCCGGCACAATATTTCAGGACCAGCGAAACCTGCTCGGTCGTATCCGGCAACACGACCACCATCGGCGGCTGCCGATAGGCCGTCAGCCCGTCGGATTCATAGGCCCGCATCTCGGCGGCGCTGTCGATCACGCCTTCGCCCGGCACGATCGCGCGCAACGCAGCGACGATCTCCGCGCGGCGCGCGAGTACCGCCTGATCGCTCGCAGGCATCATGATGGCCATGGCATATCCTTCCGGCTCCGGCGAACGGTCGATTTGTCCCGGCAAATCAACCACGTCCGCGGCGGTTTGGGTAGGCTGTCCGAAAGCCGGACCCACGATCTCGGGCGAGTTCGCTCTGGGACAAGTAGGAAGTCGTGAAACCTGTCATGCTTTCGTGGCTTGTCCAAGCCGAGCAGGCCTGCCAAAACCGGCAGGTTCGATGACTGCCGACAAGGCAAGACACTGAACAGGGTAGACCCACCAGGGAAGAGACGAAGAGCACCCGATGACAAAATCGATCTTTGGCGCACTGATGATCCTCACCGTGACTGCCGCCGCACCCGCCGCGATGGCGCAGGATGCCGCGGCCGGCAAGTCGTCGTTCAACAAATGCCTGGCCTGCCACGCGATCGGCGAAGGCGCCAAGAACAAGGTCGGTCCCGAGCTCAACGGTCTCGACGGCCGCAAGTCCGGCACCGCGCCGGATTACAATTATTCGGACGCGAACAAGAATTCCGGCATCACCTGGAACGAGGCCCAGTTCAAGGAATACATCAAGGACCCGAAGGCCAAGATCCCCGGCACCAAGATGGCATTCGCCGGCATCAAGAACGAGACGGAGATCAACAATCTCTGGACCTACGTGTCGCAGTTCGACAAGGACGGGAAGATCAAGCAATAGGCGCGCGAACGGCGGCTGCTAGTCGGCGGCCGCCTTTGCCGGAGCCAGTTCGCGGATCATCGTCTCGATCTCGGTCTTCACGAGATCCGGCTCGGCGTTCTGCACCATGTGGCCGAGCCCGGGCAGCACGATCAGCCTGGCATGCGGCACGGCGGCGGCGAACGGCCGCGCATGAATGTCGGTCGACACGGTCTTGTCGGGCTCGCCGGCGATGATCGTGACCGGCACGTCGATGTCGCCGTAGCGCGAGACCTGCGCGGCGACCGACGCTTTGAGCGTCACCAGATCATGGGCATTGGCGATGAACTCGCGCGGACGCAGCAACAGCGGCGTCGCGGAATCTTTGACGAAGCCGTCGGGCATCGCCTGCGGCAGGAAGACATTGCGCGCTCCGGACTCGGTCAGGAGATAGCCGAGCGGCAGCGTGATGGTGTAGGCCAGCAGCGGGCCGATCACCGGCGTTGCGATGATCTCGTTGTAGCGTCCGACGCCCCCGCGCCAGGGATGCGTCACCGGCGCCAGCATCACGAGACCGGCGACGCGGCGCGAATGGTCCAGCGCAAGCCGGGCGCCGAGCGCTCCGCTCCAGGAATGCACGACGAAGATCCCGCGCGCGATCCCGAGCTCGCCGAGCGCCTCGTCGATCATCCGCGCCTGAATCTCCGGCGTCGAATCCTGTGGTCGCGCGCGCGTGCTCCAGCCATGGCCGGGACGGTCGATCAGGATGACGCGATGATTTCTGGCGAGGAGATCGCCGAGCGGACGGCGCATCGCTTCGAGGTTGGAGCTTGCGCCATGCAACATCACGATCGGCAATCCGGCATCGCGCGGTCCGAGATCGACGAGATGAAGCGTCGCGCCGGGGACCGCGATCATCCGGCCCTGCGGTGGAAAGGCGCGTTCGATGGCCCAGACACCGACCCGCGTGAGGAGCGCCAGCGCGGCCAGCGCCATCGCCACTGAGATCACGATCATGGAGAGGGTCCGGGTGATTCTGGACACATGGCAGCTACGGGTCTTGTCCCCCGCAGTTTCGCCCGGCACGGCCGCCCGCCTCCACACGAAATGCCGGGGCTGTGGATATGTGCACAATTCCGGACAGGAAAATCCAATGAAATCAACGATCTCATCCTACGGCGAGCCGGCCCCGGAGCGGCTTCATGCGGTCGTCATGGCAGCTTCCATATAATCGCCACGGTCGGTTCGGCCTTCTAGATGCGGGTGGGCGCCGATCCTCCTCGCAACCCCACGGGGTGCAGGAAAGGCCGGCAGGATATGTCCTGATTTGAACCGGAGGATTTTCGATGAGCCTGAGATCGAACGACACCGCGATCGACGAGATCGTCGCCAGTTGCAACGGCGACCTGCGCGGTGCCGTGCGGGCGCTGCTGCTGATCAACGAGCATCTCGAGGCGGAGCTGGCCAAGGCCTACGCCGCAGCGGCCGATCGCAGCATCACCGAGCGCGGCAGCAACATCCTGCACTAGCGCCGGCTCCGTTCCGACGGAATCGGAACGGGGCTGAGGCTTCCTGTCCTGGCGCGTCTTCGCGCCGCGACCCGGTACCCACCTCGCCCGAAATCGCTCTAGTTCGTGCTGTCCTCGTCCTTCTCGTCATCCGGGGGGACCGCCGGACAGGCGCGGATGTTCGAACGGGCAAGCTTGGCATCGGCCTTGGATTTGTAGGGCCCGTCGCCGAACCAGATGTCGCCGTCGATCACGGGGTTGCTGGTGACGATGTCGCATTTTCCGGAGGCGCGGTTGCCGACAACCCAGAACAGCCCGTCAGCCAGGCTGGCCGTTCCCGAGGCGAGCAGCAATGCACCTGCAAAGATCAAACGCTTCATGGCTTTTGCTCCTGCAATGCAGGTAAACCCGCGGCCGCACCTGCAATACCCCCTGCGGCGCGGCGCGTGCGATCGTAGTTAATGCGCGGACGCCGCGATCGCTCGAGAAATGCTCGATTTGTCCCTGACCTGCGCGGGCACGCCCCCGCGGGAAACGCTGCACGCCGTTCCGGATCGCGCCCTAGATGTCGCGCCCCTCGACCTTCTCGGTCAGCGCCTTGACCTGCTCCGGGATCTTGTCGAGATGCGGATTGACGGCGAGCGCCTTGCGATAGGCGTCGAGCGCACGCTTGTCATCGCCGACCTCCTGCATGATCATGCCGAGCCCGGCGAGCGCGCCGAAATGGCGGGGCTCGCGGATCAGCACCTGCTGGATGTCGGCGAGCGAACGGCCGTAATCGTTCTGCATGTAATAGAGCGTCGCGCGCCGGTTCCAGGCCTCGATATAGTCCGGCCGCAGCTTGATGACGGCATCCAGCAGCTTGATCGCGACGTCGACCTTCTGCGCGTCGGTGGCGGCCTTGGCCCGCGCCATCAGCAGCGCCGCGGTGTCGCTCGGGGTCTGGATCCAGATGGCCCAGATCCGCGCCTCGACATGCTTGGCGCTGACGTCGTCGGGAGCGGCCTTCAGCGCCCCGAACAGGAAATCGAGATTCTTGGTGCGGTCGACCTTGGGCAGCTTCGCCGGCGCCTCAGGCAGCTTCTTCTGCTGCTTGCCGGGCGGGGTCGGCGGATCATCCTGCGCCAGCGCCGGAGCGAGACCGGCGATGCCCAGCACGAGGGCCAGACACAGGGTACGCGGATGAGGGAATCTCACTGCCATGGTCAAAGTCTAAACGCGCAAAGCCGCCCTTGCAAAGCAAAGGCGGCGTCAAAGTCGTGTGAGACCGTGATGTTTCGGGGCGCGCGCGAGGCGTCCGCGAGGGCAGGCTTAGCCCTGGCGAGCCTTGAAGCGGCGCTGCACCTTGTTGATCACATAGACCCGGCCCTTGCGGCGGACCAGGCGGTTGGCGCGATGGCGACCGCGCAGCGATTTCAGCGAGTTACGGACCTTCATGGCAGAATCCTGAACGTTCGAAAGGCCGTGTTCGGCACTACCGTTTCGGCACGCGCGAATATGGCAAAATGAGATCTTTCCCGCTGGCGGACCGACCGCCCGGGATGGGCCGGTTCTTAAGGCATGGCGGGACCGGATGTCAATGTTAACCGCCCGGTTCCGAACCGGCAATTTCGAGAAAACAACCCCATGCACAGTAGAAGCGGCCGGATCGGCCCGATCCATCCCATGCTCGGCCGGGCGCGGCAAATACGTCGGCCGGCTGCGGTTTTGCCGGCCGCGACGCCTTGCCAAATTCGTTATATCATATAATCAATTTGGCAACCGGCCGGGAGGAAACCAATGCCGAAGCTAAAGCTGCCCAACATCGACGACGTCGTCGCGATCGACATCCATACCCATGCCGAGGAGCCCTGCGGCACCCATCCCGACGATGGCTATGACGACTTCCAGGCGCAGATGGCGGACTATTTCAAGTCGCCGCACAAGCATCCGCCGACCGTGCCAGAAACCGCGGCCTATTACCGCTCGAAAAACATCGCCGCGGTGATCTTCCCGGTCGACGCCGAGCGCGAGACCGGCTTCCGCCGCTACAACAATTACGAGATGATCGAGGCGGCCTCCGACCATCTCGACGTCCTCATCCCCTTCGTCTCGATCGACCCGCACAAGGGCAAGCTCGGCGCGCGCGAGGCGCGCAAGTTGATCGAGGAATACGGCGTCCGCGGCTTCAAATTCCACCCGACCATGCAGGGCTTCTACGCCAACGACCGCATGGCCTATCCGCTCTACGAAGAGATCAACAATGGCGGCGCGATCGCGCTGTTCCACACCGGACAGACCGGCGTCGGCTCGGGCATGCCCGGCGGCATGGGCATGCGGCTGAAATATTCCAACCCGATGTACATGGACGACGTCGCGGCGGATTTCCCGGATCTCAAGATCATCCTCGCCCACCCGTCCTTCCCCTGGCAGGAAGAGGCGCTGTCGGTCGCGACCCACAAGCCGAACGTCTACATCGACCTCTCGGGCTGGTCGCCGAAATACTTTCCACCGATCCTGGTGCGCTACATCAACTCGATCCTGCAGGACAAGATGCTGTTCGGCTCGGACTGGCCGGTGATCACGCCGGACCGCTGGCTGTCGGACTTCGCCAAGATCGACATCCGCGACGAGATCCGGCCGAAGGTGCTCAAGGCCAACGCGCGCAAGATTCTGGGAATCTAGGCGGACACGTCGAAGGCTTCGATCATGTCGATCGAAGCCCTCGCGTCGGAAGGCGTACGCGCGCAATTCGCGTTCGCCCCCTTGCGAAACAGACCTGTACAGGGCGAGCCGCAACGTCGGCGATGGGCCAGATGCCGGCTTCTCCGTCACAGCGTTGGCGGTAACCGTCAGTTGCCTTCGGCCAGTCGCTCATGGAAGAACCGCGCAACGCTGTCGTTGAATTCGCGATGAAACGCCGACCTGTTGAATTCCGCGGGCGTGTCGGTGCAGATGCGAGGCAGCGCGGCCCTGAGTTGGGGCGAGCACGGCGCCAGGAACGCAAAGTGGCCGGCGGGTACGTTGTGAACATCGGGCTTTCCCGGCAGCGCACGGGCCACCCGCGCCGTGCCCTCCGGATCCAGAATCCCGATTCCGACCTCCGCTCGCCAGAACTGCACGGGAATCCTGATCGCGGCCAGATTGGATCGCGTGAAGAATCCCGGTATCGGATCGACGATCACAGCGGCGCGAATGCGCGCATCCTGCGCCAAGGCTGGAATGTCGCCGCTCCTGAGTTGTTCGCAGAATGTCGACGCATCCGTGCAGCCGCGCGCATAACGGCCGAAGTCCGGCGCCGCACCGATCAGGGCCAGACCGGTGTAGCCTCCCTTCGAGAATCCAAACAGTCCGATTTTGGCGGGATCGACGACGGTCCTGTCCTTCCAGTCCTTCAGCATGAAATCGAGCAGACGGACCATGTCCGTCGGACGCGACACGAAGGACGACAGATCGTCCTTTCTGGAGGAATCGTTCACGTTGTCGCCCGGATGATTGATTGCCGCGACGACGAATCCGGCATCCGCCAGCGCAGCTGCCGTGTCATGGTGTCCGCCGAACCATCCGACATAACCGTGAGAGACGATGATCAGCGGCAGCTTTGCCCTGGTGACGGGACAATCCTTCGCACCGACGAGACCATAGTCGACGGCCATCCCGAGATCGCCGGGCTCCACATCTTTCGGTTTGGCCTCGCACGGATACCAGATCGCGCCGGTCAGGTCCGGGCCGTGGTTGAAGAGCTGGATACCAGCGGCGTCGGCGGGACGAGCCAGGCAAGACAGCACGACAGCCAAAGACCAAAATGCCTTGCGCAAGTAAGCCCCCCAGCGTTGAAGGTGGGAACAAGCGTTGAAACGCCGGCTGAATTATGTCCGCCTCGGGCCGGAAGCCGAAATCAGATGTCCAGCTTCATCTCGTACTTCACGCCGGTGTCGCCGACCACCGAAAACCCCGATCGTTCGTAAAGTCGCCTTGCGGGATTGTTTTTGAGAACGCTCAAAACAACCGGTGTAGGGGCGCATCGTCGACAGGTACAGATCGCGCGCAAACCGGTAGTACGCCGCGGTCGCGGGCTTCAGTTGGATGGTTCTTTTCATACTCGGCCGAGTGGCACCGGCTCGTCCTCGATGTCAGGAGTGGGTTAAAGGCTGCCATCGGCAGCCAGCATACCCTTGGTCGTGAGATGGTGCTGTCGAATTGACCCAAGGGCATCAGGCATCAATCAGACCTAACGGACTAGGGCGTATACTCATAAAACGGGCGCTCACGATGGACTGCAGGACATGTCCGTTACGGGCCAAAAGCGAAAAGGCATTGGCTTATTGCCTGCGCGGCATCTCACTGCTCTCCTCCTTTTCGAAGGCCATTATGAAATCGCGCTGCTGATCGGTATCCGGAACGATCAAGCCCCGCGAAGCCCTAATCAGATCAAGCGCGTCGCCGGCTTCGATGCCAAACGAGATTAGGGCGCAGGCCGCAATTACCGACGAGCGACCAATCCCCGCCCGACAATGGATTGCGATAGAATGACCATCGCGCAACCCGTCAGCCAACAAGCGAGCGATCTGCGCAGCCTTCTGTAGAGAGCTTGGCAAGCCACGATCTGGGATCGGAAAGGAAACAAAGCAAATACCGGCAGAGCGGCAAACAGAACCTTCATGCTGCAGCTCAAGCTCTGAGATCTCGTCCGGCTCGAGAAGGCTCACCACCAGATCAACGCGGGCTTCTTTCCATTCGTTGACCTCCGATTCCAGCCACTCGTTTGCGCGAGGGCGCGCCATGATCGCTATCCGGCCAGGTGCGCGGCACTCGATCCAATACAATCGGGACATTTCAAATCCTATGGTTCCGCAATTTCTTCGGTAGCAGCATCGCACAACCAATCACTCAGCGGCTGGGCTCAACTTGCCACGCCCAAAATAGTCTACACGCCGGATACTCACCGACGGTCGCCGTCAGCTTGAAATCGTCGCTTCGGGTCAAAAGCGGATATTCGGCCAATGACTCCGTAGAGTTAGCTTCGGGCCAGAAGCCGACATGGGGAAGAAGGCCACGCCAGCGGCGAGAAGGCTGAAGTCTCCCGAGGCCGCTTCGGGCATAAGCGGGAGTCTTCATGATCGAGCTTTTCGTTGTCGCTGAGCGTATTCCGCGCCCCATCCTATGCCGAGCGTCACTGAAATCAGCGAGCCAAGCAACACGCCGAACTTTGCGGCGTCCAACAGCTTCTCATCCGTGAACGCGAGCATGGCGATGAAGATGGACATGGTGAAGCCCACGCCAGCCAAAAGCCCGATAAGGCAGATGCCGGACCAAGAGACGCCGTCTGCCAATCGGCAGACTCCCGACCGTACGGCGAGCCAGGTCGCCCCGATGACGCCGATTGGCTTTCCTGCGCAAAGCGCGAGTCCGATGCCCAGCGCGACAAACTTTGCTTCGCCAGCAAACTCGATGCTCCTGAGATCGACGCCAGCATTCGCAAGCGCAAACAGCGGCATGATGGCATAGGCGACCCAAGGATGGAGAGCTGCCTCAACCCGGATGACGGGAGGCACGGTCTCTGCTCCAGACGGGCGGACTGGCGTGATCAGGCCGAGCACGACGCCTGCAAGTGTTGGATGTACGCCAGCGATGAGGAAGCCGGCCCAGACAATGAAGGCCGGCACGAGGTACATCAGCGCGGAGCGAAAACCGAGCCGTTGCAGCCCGAATGCCGAAAGGACCCCGATTGCTGCGACGACGAAGCCGCCGGGTTGTATCCCGCCGCTATAAAACATCGCGATGATCAGAACCGCGATGATGTCGTCGATGATAGCGAGCGCCAGCAGAAAAATCCGCACATTGGATGGGACTGACCGGCCCAGCAGGGCAAGCACGCCGACCGCGAAGGCGATGTCCGTCGCGGTCGGGATCGCCCAACCGTGGCTTTGACCCGCGACGCTGTTGAAACTCAGATAGACCAGCGCGGGTACGATCACCCCGCCGCAGGCCGCCAACACCGGTAAAAGGGCCTGATCGAACCGGCTGAGTGCGCCTTCGTGGATTTCGCGGCGTATCTCCATGCCGACGACAAGAAAGAAGACGGTCATCAGCGCGTCGTTGATCCAGAAATGCAGCGACCTCACGAATTCGAACTCGCCCAGGCGGAGCGGAACCGGCAAGTTCCAGAGGCCGTGATAAGAATGGGAAGCGGGCGAGTTGACCCACAACAATGCAGCGGCTGCAGCGAATAGCAGCACGATCCCGCTCGTGGCCTCGACATGCAGAAAATGTTGGAGCGTTGCGAGCGCTCGCTGAACTGCGGAATTGCTTGTGCTTGGTTGCTGATCACTCACGGGCGCACGGGCACCGCGTGGCGGCCCGACCATCGCTTAACCTGTCACTGCCCCTTGCAGTGAGCACCCGCGAGCTTCTTCTATACCACAGGCTAGCGAAGGCAACCGTGGTCCGTTTCGAATCGGAGGCTGACGTTAGCCGGCACCCGGTTTATGCCTGCTTGGAGCCACCCTCGGACATATCGATCGTTCGCTTTTTGAGGCAGATTGTTACAGATCGTCAATCTAAGGTAGGAAAGGATATCAGTGGGCCAATAGATCGTCAGCGCCTCGAAGGTGAGACAGTTATGTTGCGTACCAGTTCAATTAAAGCATTTGTCATCTCGAACATAATCAACCTCGTTTTGCCCGTGCTGATTGTTACCGCGTCGGCATACGTGATGATTGCGCTTCGAGTGCCCACTGGCGCCACGATACTTATGGCTTGCCTGTCGGTTATCCTGTCCTCGCTGATTTCGGGCTTTGTTGCTGGCCGTATCGCTGAATGCAGACCTGTTCTTCACGGCGCGCTTTCAGCCAGTTTCATTCTCATTGCAGAACTGTATGCTCTGTTCCACTCCGCCATTGTCGGTCGGCCGCCACATACGATCAGTTCGATCTCATTGAGCATCCTATCGGCATTCGCAGCTCTCCTTTTTGGCGCACTCGGCGGTTATGGCGCGGCCCGAGGGAGCGGTGACGCGAACCGTTACAGTGTTGCGCCGGTGCAGCGAACTCGTTTCGTAGAACGCGGTCTCATAGCGAAACTCTTGCTATCGCTGGTCGTGACAGCCTGTGTTTGTGCATTCATCCTCTTTTCTCCGACGATATTCTGTCACGGAGGGGGAGCCGGGGGAAATTGCGGCGAGGCCTACATGCTATCTATCCCCGCTGCCATGCTGGCGTTGCCAATCGTATTCGCGGGCACGCTATTCCTAGCTTGAGCCACTCTTGACGGAACGGAGAGTTAGGTTTCGCGGCATTTCCGCAATGAGTCACAAGCGCACCCTGTGGCCAGAAGAGGAAACGCGCGCACCAACATCCTGGGTGACGATGGCAAGGAAGGCATCTACGTCAACTGAACGAAATTCCCACCCAATACGAAAATCCAACCGCACTCTCACCCAGATGACAGGGTCGTCACGGTCGTGTCCGGAACGTTGTACATGGGCTACGGTGACCGCCTCGACGAGAATGCAACGAGAATGCTTCCTGCCGGGAGCATTTGGACGGAGCCAGCCAACCAGCCCCATTTCGTGCTGACAAAGGAGCAGGAAGCGGTCATCCAGGTCGTGGGACATGGTCCTCCGGGAACGACCCGCATAGAGCCAAAGTGACATCGCGCGTTCGGCTGTGGGCCAGACGCTGACGTTAGCCGGGCATCCGGGTCATGTCCGCTTCGGGCCAGACGCGGACATTCTGCCGATGCCGCCGCATCACGCGTAAGCAGTCTCAGCGAGCGCTACCGCGGCGCCTGCGATACCGCGGTCGATGATCGCGACGAAGCAGCGCTTTGCCTCGCCTGCATCCTGCGTGCGATCAAAGATCTTCTGGGCTTCGCTGAAGGCGACGTCCCAAACGGATACGATCAATCCGGCTGCCAGATGAGCGTTCGGATCGCCCGTCGGTTGGTTGCTGGTCTCGGCCAGCACAATCGCCAGCGCGCGGGTGAAATCGTCTCGCATTTCGCGTGCCCGCGCCTTGAGCGCGTCGCTGTTCATTGCTGTCCTGATGAACCGCCTCGTCTCGTCAGACAGCAGCATGAATTCATGATCCCGCGTGACGAGGTCATGCGCGAGCATTCGGGACGCTTCGATCGGTGAAACGCCGGGCCTGCGTCCGCGAACGGCTTCGAAGGCCAAAGCTTGGATTTCTTCCTCGCGGTCGAAGAACATGTCCTCCTTGCGTGGAAAATGATTGAAGACCGTCATGCGCCCTACGTCAGCGGCGGCAGCAATTTCGTCGATCGTCACGGCGTCGAAGCCCCTTTCCAGAAACAGTCGCGTTGCCGCGTCTGAAATGCTCTGGCGCGTGGCCAAGCGCTTTCGATTCCGCCGGTTGTCCATGTCCCCCATCAGCCCTTGCCAATTTGTGTACTTAGTATATATTGGTACTTGATATACTTCAACTCTCGTGTCGCCGTGGTGCCGCGTATGCTGAGCCCCCCTGATTCCGACCGAAAACACACCCGGCCCGCCGGCGCCCCCGTTTTGGTTTCTGGCGCTAGCTTCGCGGGCCTGGCAACGGCTTTCTGGCTCAACCGCTTGGGCTACCGGGTCACGGTTGTCGAGCTCGCACCCGGACTTCGCAAGGGCGGAACGCCGGTCGACATCGAAGGCGAGACCATCACCATTCTCGAACGAATGGGCATGTTCGAAGCTGTTCGGGCCAAGTCGCTTCCCCCGCGAGCGTTTGAATGCAAGGACGCCCAGGATCACACGCTCGGCGGCTTCGGCGCAGAGGCCGGCCCGGATGCTGCGCCGCCTGCGCGCTTCGAAATACACCGCGATGATCTGTTGGACATCCTTTTCGCCGGGGTCGATGGGTTGGTTGAGTTTCGGTTCGGCCGGTCGATCAAGCAACTCGAGGATGGCCCTGGTGGCGTCACCGTCACGCTCGACGATGGGTCACGGCATGCCTTCGCGCTCGTGATTGGCTGCGACGGCAATCGCTCCAACACCAGAAAGCTGGTGTTCGGGGACGAGAAGAACTTCACTTATTTCATGGGAGGCTACGTCTACCTGAAGGTCGTGCCGGAGACCGGACTTTTGCCGCCCAATGTATCGCAGGTATACAGCGTGCCCGGTCTGACGACGATGTTGAACGGCTACGACGACCGCACCGACATCGCCTTTGCGTTCCGTACGGAAAGCGAAATCGAATACGACTATCGCAACCGCGCGCAACAGCGCGTCATGATTCACGACCATTTCGACGGCCTGGGCTGGAAGGTGCCGGCCGCTTTGGACCTGATGGGTACCGACGACGATTTCTATTTCGACAGGATCAACCAGATTCGGATGCCGACATGGTCGAAAGGACGGATCGTGCTGGTAGGAGACGCCGGGTATTGCGTGTCTCCGGTGGCAGGCATGGGCGGCTCCATGGCGATCATCGGCGCAGGACGGCTTGCGGAAGCATTGGGGCGACATGGCGCCGACCACGCCGCCGCGTTCCGGGAGTATCACGACAAGCTGCACGCATTCGTCGACGACGTTCAGAAGCGGGCCGCGACCGAGGGCATGGCAATGATATTTCCTGCCAGCGAGGCTGAAATTTCGGAGCGTGACCGAAAGCTTCGCGACGGCGAGTTGGACATATAGGCCGCGACCGCGACCAAGGGTCCACGCGACAGAAGGCCGATTCGGCTGTGATCCGGTTGATGTCCGCCTTGGATCAGAAGCTGCCGATCACGCTTGCAGTGGCAGACCTTCGCTGTGCTTTGATAGGCTGACGATCATGCGCACTCCCCGTAAGAGGGGCGCATTTGACCGCAAGAGCCCGGAAGGACAGCCATGAGCAGCAAAGCCGTCGTCTTCGACGCCTACAGAACGCTCTACGACATCCAGTCGGTCGCGGAGACCACCGAAGATGTATTTCCGGGCTATGGCGAGATCATCACGCAGGTGTGGCGGATCAAGCAGCTCGAATACACCTGGCTGCGCTCGCTGATGCGACACTACCGGGATTTTGCTGCCGTCACGCGCGACTCCCTCGCCTACACACTGCGCGTGCTCGGGCTTTCCTACGAGCGCGATGCGTTCGAGCGCGTGATCGAGACATATCTGCACCTCGACCTCTATCCGGATGCGGCCGCCACGCTGGCCGCGCTGAAACCACGCAAGCTCGCCATCCTCTCCAACGGCAGCCCGGACATGCTCGACGCGCTCGTTCGCAATTCCGGCCTCGACCGCCTGCTCGATGCCACCATCAGCGTCGATGCCAGGAAAGTCTTCAAGCCGAGCCCGGACGCGTATGAGTTGATCGGCCCTGGGCTCGGCACTCCGCCCAACGAGGTTCTGTTCGTGTCCTCCAATCCCTGGGACGTGGCCGGCGCGAAGGCGTTCGGGCTGAACGTCGCCTGGATCGAGCGGGTCATGCCCGAGGCCATGGCGCTGGCTTGCGTCGAGAACGAACTCGTGGCACCGCTGACGATGTTCAAGGCGATCCGCACCCAGATGGACGAGCTCGGCTTCGCGCCGGATCATCGCGTTCGTTCGCTCTCGGAGTTGCCAGAAATCGCATGAGGATCGCCTGAGCATCACTTGAGCATCGCCGCCCGCCCGTAAGTCTGGAATGAGCTGACTGGAATGAGCCTGGAATCCGTTCGCGCCTTCTTCGCCGAGAAAGCCCCCGACATCGCCGTTCTCGAATCCCCGATCAGCTCCGCGACCGTGACGCTGGCCGCCGAAGCCTATGGCGTCGAGCCCGGGCGGATCGCCAAGACGCTGTCGCTGCGGATCGGCGAGCGCGTGATCCTGATCGTTGCCGCCGGCACCTCGCGCATGGACAACAAGAAGATCAAGGCGCAGTTCGGTGGCAAGCCGAAGATGCTGGGGCTGGAAGAGGTCGCCGAGATCACCGGCCACGAGGTCGGCGGCGTCTGCCCGTTCGGGCTGAAGTCGCCGCTACCGGTCTATTGCGACGTCTCGCTGAAGGCATTCGACGTGGTGGTGCCCGCCGCGGGATCGACCCACAGCGCCGTGCGCATCACGCCCGAACGCATGGCCGAACTCGTCGCCGCCGAATGGGTCGATGTCTGCGAGGTCAGGCCGTAAGGCTTGATACCACCCTGATGCCTGATGCATTTGCCGATCAGGGAGGCTAGCATGGCGCCGATGACCGACGACAAGGTGAAACGCCGACTGACCACGGTGCTGTGCGCCGACGTCTACGGCTATTCTCGTCTGATGGAGGCGGACGAGACCGGAACGCTGGAGACGCTCCGCCGCTACCGCACCGCCATTGCACGGCTGGTCGAGCGTCATGACGGCCGCATCGTGAATACCTGGGGCGATGCCGTGATCGCCGAGTTCGCCAGCGTCGTCGAGGCCGTTCAATGCGCGGTCGAGATCCAGCAGGAAATTTCCAACCAGGATTCGGATTCGCCCCAGGCAAACCCGATGCGGTTTCGCATCGGCATCAACCTCGGCGACGTGATGGTGGACGGCACCGACATCTATGGGGACGGGGTCAACATCGCCTCGCGGCTGCAAGAACTCGCCGACCCCGGCGGGGTCGTGATCTCGAGCTCCGTCTACGATCAGGTGCACAATAAACTGTCCGTCGGCTTCGACTGTCTCGGCCAGCGGCCCATGAAGAACATCGCTCCGCTGACCAGCTACCGGTTGACCCTGGGTGGCCAATTGGGTGGCCAAGCCACCCCGCGAGCGAGCTTTGCGGCCGACGGAGGCACGGCGTCCCGAGGGACAGCGGGTGCGCCCGAGATCGGCGACCGACACGCGCCGTCGTCGTCGAGGAATTTCGTCGCGGATTGGCTGGCGAAGCTGCCCCGTCCGGTTGCAGCGGCCCTCACGATCTCAGTCTTCCTGATTCTGATCAATCTGTTCAGCGGCGCGCACAAGATCTGGTTCCATTGGCCGGTCGCGGTCCTTCTCTGCGGTGCCGCCTTGCGGATGGTGCTCGGACGTCGATCGGAGTCGGACCGCAGGGGCTAGCGCTGACATCGGCGCGCCTTGGTCACGCTTTGCGCAACCGTCCGGACCACGCGCTCGCCGGCGCTAATCGTCCTCATCGTCGTAGGGCCGCGGCTGCATCTGCTGCGGTGGCGGCGGCGCGGAATTGTAGCGCGGCGGAGGCGGCGCGATGCGGTTGCGCGGCACTTGTTGCTGCGGCTGCGTCTGGTTGTTGGACTGGAACACCGCGCGACAGGCGCTGGAGAGTTGCGGCGTGTTCTGCTGCAGGCACGCCACGATGCGGTTGACGTCCGGAATCTGGTCGCTGCACAGGCGCCAGACGTCGGGCGTACAGGCCATCTGCTGTTCCATCGTGCCGCGATTTTCCTCCGCGAACGCCGCGCCCTGCGCGACGATGCCGCCGACCGCAAGCGCCACACCCAGCGCAATCCGCTCTGCTCGCATGTTTCGATCCTTCCAATTCTCCCAAACTCTCATCAATCAATGAGGCGGGAGGCGGTTCTGGACCAACAACAAAATGTGAAGGCGCGGCCGGAACCAGCCTTACACCTCCATGACGATCGTCTTGACCAGGGCAGAGGCACGCCGTGCGCCGTGACGAATTCGCAGGACGGCGGCACTTCCTGAGGAGTGACCAGGCAACAAGCATCGTTACGAGCGGATTCGTATTCGCATCACTCGCCGCACCGGCTCGCGATCGAACGAAACGGGCGGTGCGGACATGCCGGACTTTACGCGACGTTATCCATGTTCAACCCGGTCCGGAACGCATCCCGAAAGCCACCGTTCCCTTCCCAGGGAGTGTGCCATGGGAAAACTCGGGACCATCGACATCGCGCTGGACGAGGTGCTGGTGAATCTCGCAACGATCGTGTTGCGGCTTTCAGAACCCGACGTGACGCGAACGCCGGAAGCACGGCGCGCCCTGGTGCAATCGGTCCATCAATACGCCGTCTGCGCGGCGCGCTCGACCGATCCGCGCGTGCACGAGATGAAGACGAAGCTGGAAGAGACGCTGAAGCCTTCCCTGCGCATCGTCGCAAGCGACGGCGTGAAGGTGCAGTAGGCTGGATTCCGTCGTCGCGGAATTCCGTCATTGCGAGCGCTGCGAAGCTATCCAGAATCCCGCGGACACACTCCGGGTTGCTTCGCTACGTGCGCAATGACGAGGCTGGTTGAAGCCGCCCGCTCGATGACGCCTTCCCTTCGCTGCGACCTCGTCACCGCTCGACGACCAGCACAAGGAGACCCCCGATCATTTTGCACCGGCGACCGCTTTTCTTTTTCTCGCGCGCCTGCATGTACCCGGCAGCTTCTCCGCCAGGAAATCGCCGAGCACCTCGACGCGCGCGGGGCGCGGGCCGCCGGGCGGGGTCACCAGATGCACGGCGCCTTCGGCCTGCTTCCAGTCCTTCAGGATGATCTCGACCTCTCCGGAGGAAATGGCATCGCCGACGATGAATTCGGGGAGCTCGGCGATGCCGAGCCCTGCGATCAGCGACGGCATCACGGCTTCGCCGTTGTTGACGCGGAGCTGTCCGCCGGGACGCACGCTCGCCTGATCACCCGCCGCGTTGGTATAATGCCAGACGTTGGGCGTCGACAGATAGGCGTAGCTGAAGCATTTGTGCTCGGCCAGATGCATCGGATGCGTCGGCCGGCCGTGGCGCTTGAGATAGGACGGCGCGGCGACGGTGTAGCGCGGCATGGTGAACAGTCGCCGCGCGATCAGGGAGGAATCCGGCAGGCGCGCGATCCGCACCGCCATGTCGAAACCCTCGCCGATCAGATCCACCGTCGCATCGCTCAGGTGCAGATCGACCGAGACCTCGGGATAGGTTTCCAGAAACTCAGGCAATAGCGGCGCCACCGCCTTCAGCCCGAACGTCATGGGGACCGCGAGCCGGACCAGCCCGCGCGGCGCCACCGATTGCGCCAGCGCCTCGTTCTCGGCGGCCTCGCCGTCCGCCAGCAGGCGCGCCGCCCGTTCCGCGAGCTTGTGCCCGGCATCGGTCAGCGCGAGCCGGCGAGAGGTGCGGTTGAACAGCCGCGCGCCGAGCCGCTCCTCCAGCCGCGTGACCGCCTTGGACACCGTCGCCTTGGACATCGCCAGCTCGCCCGCGGCAGCCGCAAACGACCGTAATTCCACGACTTTCGCGAAAATCGCCAGCGCTTCGAAATCCGGGAGTTTTGCCATCTGGAGCGGTCCGATCAGGATATTTAAGGAAACAATGTGTTTCGACAGTTTCTATTTCTATACCACAGGCCGGGGCTTATCCAAGGGTCATCGCAATTTCAGGGAATGGAGAAATCCAATGACCAGGAAGCTCTCAGGAAAGGTCGCTCTCGTCACCGGCGGTTCGCGCGGCATCGGCGCAGCCTCCGCCCGCGCTCTCGCCGATGAAGGCGCCGACGTCGCCATCAGCTACGTCGCCTCGCCCGAAAAGGCCGAAGCGGTCGTCGCCGAATTGAAGGCCAAGGGCGTCAAGGCGCGCGCCTTCAAGGCGGATCAGGCGTCCGCCAGGGACGTCACGCAACTGGTGCAGGACGTCGCAAGGGAATTCGGCCATCTCGACATCCTCGTCAACAACGCCGGCGTCGCCGCAGGCGGCGCGATCGACGACGCCAATGCCGACATCGACACGTTCGCCCGCCAGGATGCGATCAACGTGCACGGCGTGATCGCAGCGATCCGCGCCGCCTCGCAGTTGATGGGCGAAGGCGGCCGTATCGTCACCGTCGGCTCGATGCTCGCGGACCGCGCCTCGTTTCCGGGCCTTGCCGACTACGTCGCCACCAAGGCCGCCGTCGTCGGCTACACCAAGGGCGCGGCGCGCGACCTCGGACCGCGCGGCATCACGGTAAACGTCGTGCAGCCCGGCTCGATCGACACAGACATGAATCCGAAGGACGCCGGCGAGTTCGCCGAGACGCAGCGCAAGCAGCACGCGCTGCAGCGCTTCGGCCGACCGGAGGAAGTCGCCGCCGGCGTCGTCTTCCTGGCGAGTCCGGAAGCCTCCTTCGTCACCGGCACGGTGCTCAACGTCGACGGCGGCTTCGGCGCCTGAGACGTCCGCTCTTCAAGCAAAGGACCACGCACATGATCGAACTCAGACCTTTCGCAAAGCTCGGCGGCGCCGATCACGGTTGGCTCAAGGCCAAGCACCATTTCTCCTTCGCGAGCCATTACGACCCGAACAACATGGGCCACGGCGCGCTGCGAGTTTGGAATGACGATGAGATCGCGCCGAACACGGGCTTTCCCGCCCACCCCCATGCCAACATGGAGATCATCACCTATGTGCGCGAAGGCGCGATCACGCACCAGGACAGTCTCGGCAACAAGGGCCGGACCGAGGCGGGCGACGTGCAGGTGATGAGCGCCGGCAGCGGCATCCGCCACTCCGAATACAATCTCGAGCCGACGAGCACGCGGATCTTCCAGATCTGGATCGAACCGCAGGCGCGCGGTGGCCAGCCGACCTGGGGCTCGAAGCCGTTCCCCAAGGCGAACCGCTCGGGCAAGCTCGTCACCATCGCGAGCGGCGACGAGAACGACACGGACGCACTGCCGATCCGCGCCGACGCCCGGGTGCTCGCGACCACGCTGAAGGCGGGCGAGACCGCCGAATATTCGGCGCAAAAGTCACGTCACCTCTACCTAGTGCCGGCGGCGGGCGCCGTCGAGATCAACGGTGTCCGCGTCAATGCCCGCGACGGCGCCGCGATCCGCGACGAGGAACGGCTCAAGATCACCGCGCTCGAAGACTCCGAGCTCGTGCTCGTCGACGCGGCATAACGAAGACGTCCGTCATGGCCGGGCTTGCCCCGGCCATCCACGAGCAAGGAACGCGGATGCCCGGGACAAGGCCGGGCATGACTCAGCAGCTTCCCCATCGAATCCAAATCCACGGAGACCATCATGACCAAAGTTCTCGTCCTGTATTATTCCGCCTACGGCCATATCGAAACGATGGCGAACGCCGTCGCGGAGGGCGCACGCGAGGCCGGCGCCACCGTCGACGTCAAGCGCGTGCCCGAGCTCGTGCCGGCCGACGTTGCCAAGGCCTCGTACTACAAGGTCGACCAGGCCGCGCCGATCGCGAAGATCGAGGATCTCGCGAATTACGACGCGATCATCGTCGGCACCGGCACCCGCTTCGGCCGGATGGCCTCGCAGATGGCCAACTTCCTCGACCAGGCCGGCGGCCTCTGGGCCAAAGGCGCGCTGAACGGCAAGGTCGGCGGCGCCTTCACCTCGACCGCGACCCAGCATGGCGGCCAGGAGACGACGCTGTTCTCGATCATCACCAACCTCCTGCATTTCGGCATGGTCGTGGTCGGCATGAACTACGGCTTCGCCGGCCAGATGAAGCTGGACGAAGTCACCGGCGGCGCGCCCTACGGCGCCACCACGATCGCCGGCGGCGACGGCAGCCGCCAGCCCAGCGCCAACGAGCTCGCGGGTGCGCGCTATCAGGGGCGACAGATCGCGGAGACCGCCAAGAAGCTTCATGGCTAAGCTTCATGGCTGAGGTGCAAGGCTGAGTCACGGATCACTGGATGCGATGCGGGCGGCATTCCCGGCAATGCCGTCCGCGTCCATTGAGCGAGGCGCGTCCTGCATGACTTTGGAGATTCTGTTGATCGCGCAGGCGATCCGCGCGCCCGTCCAGGCGCTGGCGCGGCGCTGGTATTGCCGCGGCCTGTTCCGTGCGTCGCGCGGACGGCTTCACTGCGCCGACGACACGACGGCGACCGCGCGCGGCTAGGGCTGCGTGATGTCGGCGGACGGTGGAACGGGATCGGCCGGCGCGGCCGCGGGCGTGGTCGAAAGCCACCAGCCGTCGCCGGCGAACCAGCACGTCTCGTCCGGCGCGTCCTCTCGCCGAAACGACCGCACCTGCTCCCATCCCTTGGCGAAGGCCTCGGTCAACCGCCGGGCGGCATCCTCGTCCTGCAGTCCCGCGCAGCCGATGAACTGGGCCCGCCCCAGAAACTTCGCCGGCCAGAGCGCACCCTGCTCGGGGCGCGTGATCATCAACATGCCGCCGAGCACGCCCTCGGGCGCCAGGGGGAATACCAGCCGTCCGCCGGGCCGCAATGCATCGAGCCACTCCCTCGCCGGCTGGGCCGCGCCCGCGCAGACATAGATCAGGTCCGCATCCGGCAGGGGAAGCCCGACGCCCGAACGTTCGCGCAGCTCGACCTGCGTGATCTCCTTCAGGTTCTCGCGCGCGAGCGATGCCAGGCCCTCGTCGATCTCGTAGGCGTAGACGCGGCCGGCCGGTCCGACGAGATGAGCGAGAATGGCCGTGTAATAGCCGCTGCCCGCACCGATCTGGAGCACGGTCTCGCCCTGCCTGACGCCGCAGCCGCCGAGCCAATAGGCATGCGCGCCGGGCATCCCGATGTTGAGGCCGCGCTTCGAGTCCAGCGCCAGCAGCGTGTTCTGATAGACGAAGGCGGGATCGTCATCCGGCGTCGTGACATAGGGATGTCCGCCGAGGGAGATCGACCACGGGCCCGGCCCGGCGAAAGGCTCGCGCCTGACCGTGCGAAAGGCCTCCTCGATACGGGGATCGGTGGTTCTGGCCGCAGCGCAGATCAGCTGGGCGAAGAACGCGCGATATTTCTCCGAACGGTCTTCCATGTCGCCTCCGGGACGCGAAGACGATAGCACGGCGGATGCAGGAATCGAATGAAGCCCCGCGGCCGCGGCGTCAGCGCGAACCCTTGCCGATGGCCCGGGTGACGAAGGCGGAGAGCCTGGGATGGCGACGCAGGCCCTGCGCGGCATGGTCACGCAGGACAAAGGGCAGACCACGCCAGGACAGCGCGACGCTGACATCGGTCAGCGGGACCGGCTCGGCGCCGAAGCGGCGCTTGTAGTCGTGATTGCCGATGCTGAGGTCGAAACGGCGTACACCGCGCGCATGCAGCGCCGCCATGGTGCGCTCGGTCACGAGCAGCCCCGGAGAGCAGTTCGACCAGGCCTTGCCGGCGTGGCTGATGCGCAGCAGGAAATAGGTCGCGCCGTAGCAGACCCCGAGCGTGGTGGCGACGATGCCCTCGTCGCACACGAGCGCCGACACGACGGCATAGCCTTCGGCCACACCCCGGCGTGCCACCTCGCGGTAGAACCGAGCGTGAGCGTCGTCGTTGAGGACGAACCTGGAGCCGAGCTGCCTCATGCGCTCCTGCTGCTGGACGTCCATCACATCGAGCAGTTCGCGCGCGCGTCCGGCATCGGTGGCGATCTCGAACCGCGCACCGGCGGACCGGCTGAAGACGCGCCAGCAGCGCGGCATCTGCATGCGCCTGATCGAGGCCTGATAGGCTGCGTAATCGTCGCCGGTCAGCACGAGATTGCCGTTGAGCGAGCAGGAGCCGGTGCGGCCGAGCGACACCAGCGGATTCAACCTGCCGCCCACATAGGACGGCATCTTCTTCAGGCGCAGGAGATCGAAACGATCGGGCGCGGCACGCAGCGCCTCGATCAGCGCGGCACTGATCGCGCGCGCAGCGGACGTATCGATGCCTGCATCGCCGGCCAGGATCGGCGCGTTGTTGTCGGACACGTCGAGATCGGCGAATTCGACGATTCGGATACCGCGTCTGACGTGGCTGATCATCGGCACCAGCGCGATGTCCCTGCCGGTGCCGGCATCGGAGATCACGGCGATCAGCGGCGCGACGTCGCGAAACGCCTCATACCAGGCGCCGAGCCAGTAACCATGTTGGAACGCGGTGCGATGCCCGGCGTTCAGGCGCGATGCGGCCAGCCGCCAGTCACGCACGAAATCAACGGTGATTCCCGACGCGCTGGATACCCGATCATCTAGTTGCTCGAGGCTGAGAAAAGCCATCCGCAAAGGCATACAGTTACTGAACGTTTCAAGGTAGATTATGTTTTGCCGCAGACCACAAGTTACGTCGCAGCTTATCGTTAAGCCGATACCGTCAGCGGGCCTGCATGTCCCGATATGAAACGCGACCGCGGCAACCGGTCAGCGATCCGGTTCCACCTGCGCGACGCATTGAAACCGCGCCAGGAAATGCAGCCCGGCAACGGCAAGTGCGAACAGGAACCAGATGGGGTTCTGCCGTTCGAGCAGAAACGTCTCCGTCGTTCCATAGTAGAGGCCGAACAGCCAGATCGTCAGGAACAATCTCGCGAGAGCGCCGCTGCGACTCTCGGCCTGCGCCGTCTGGAAATTCCGCAGCGGTGTCCAGACGAAGATCAGGACGACGAGCAGGAGCCCGGGGATACCGATGGTGATCGCGAGGTCGAGGTAACTGTTGTGGCTGTGCGCGGCGGTCACGGCCCACTCCGCGCCCTTGGCCGTCTGCCGCTCGGTCACGTCGTCCCAGAACGCCGCATAGCCGTGGCCGATGATCGGTTTCTCGGCAACGGCCGCGAGCGCGAACTCCCAGATGTCGGAACGGCCGGTGAAGGTCGGATCGACCGGAAGCAGCCGCGTAATCGTCCCCAGCGCGGGGCTGATGGCACTGCCGACCGTCAGCAGGTTCATCACGATCAGCGGCGCGAAGCAGATGATCCGCTTCAGCCAGAGGCTCCGTATCGCGTAAACCAGCGACGCCAAGGCGAAGATGGCGAGGCAAAGCACCGACGACGTCTTGCCGCCGGTGAAGATCAGGAAGACGCCGGCCAGGACGGCGATCGCGGGCCCCATCACGAACGATCCGACCGTGCTCAGATAGACGCCGACATAGACCAGGATCGTCATCACCGGCGAGGCGACGTTCTTGTGCTGGAAGGTGCCGCGCCAGTCACCGGCGAGCTGCGGCTCGGTGATGTCGAGCGCGGTATGGATCGAATATTGCGGAGCGAGGAAGACGCCGAGATAGCACAGCGCCAACAGTACCAGCGCCGCGCCGCCGAGACACAGATTGAAGCTCCTCTGCGTCGGCGGCAGCAGCGGAAACAGGACGGCCAGCGAGGTGACGCTCGCCGCCAGCACGAAGCGCTGGATCGAGATTTCGCGGCTCTCGGAGAGGAGCACGTTGATCAGCATCCAGCCCACGAGGCAGAGATGCAGCGGCGTGATCAGGGTCTTCAGCGACGGTCCATCGGTGGCGACGGCGAACAGCACAGCCGCCGCGGCAAGCAGCCCGAACGAGACATAGGTCAGCGCCATGCGTCCACTGACGACGTTGGTGACGTCGGGATTGCGCAGGTCCGGATAGGGCTCGAGCGTCACGAAGATCAGCAGCAGGGCGATGAAGGCGATGAGGCAGCGCGCCGCGCTCACGACGTTCAGCTTCGCCAGCACGGCGCGGAGCATCTGGCCCAGCGACCGGTGCTCGACGTCGATCATGTCTGCGGCGCTGCGATCCATGCCTGAAGGCCGATAGGGGACGCGGGGGAAGTCCCGGTTCTAGCCCATCCCCGTTAACCATCCGTCAACCAGCATGCCGGACTCGGCGGACACCGCGTGCGCGCGCGCGACGCTGCGCGCGATCTCGTAATATTGCAGCGCCCGCTGCTCCAGCGTCAGATTGTCCAGCACATAGCCGCGCGGGTCGAACGCCTTCGTCTCGCATCCGGTCCAGAAATCGGCCCAGCGCGACTCGAATTCCGCACGGTCGGCGAACTTGAGGCCGCAGCGGTCGTCCCAATAGGGCACCGACGACACCGGCTCGAACCTGACCCGGTGCGGGAAATAGTCGGGATCCGGCCACGGACCGCCGGGATCCCAGGCGAAGACGGGCACATTGCAGGACAAGGCCTGCTGATAGGCGATGCCCTGGCTTTCGTTCTGGCACAGAAAGATCATCGCGCGGCAGCGCGCGAGTGCCGCCTGATAGTCTTCTTCCCTGTAGCTGCCGTAGCGCAATTCGACGAACGAGCGGCCCTCCGCGAGAAGCCGCTCCCGGACCGGCTCGACCAGCTCCGGCAGATGGCGTTCCCGGTCCCAATTGACCTTGTCGTAGAGCAGGACGTCGACGGTCTTGTCCGCCGGACGCGACGGCGCCCACAGATCCGTGTCGATGCCGACCGGCCAGGCTTCCGTGTCAGGCCAGTGCGGGCGGTACATCTCGGCGTACCATGGGCCCGGCACCACGACCTTCCTGACCGGAAGCCGCTTGAACAGGTCGGGGTCGTCGAGCGGATGATTGTGAGCGGCGACGCCGAGCAGGATCGGATTCTTCCACGCGAACTTGTCGAGCAGGAACGTCCGGCCGATGATGCAGGCCAGCTCTTCGGGGTGCTGTTCGATGTAGCGATAGTCGTTGACGCGGTAGCGGATGCCGAGCCGGTCGAGCCCGGCGCAGAGATTGAGGAACACGCGCAACTGTCCACTCATGCGCGGCTCGCCGAGCAGCATCCTGCGCACCATGCGCCGCAGATGCCGGTCCCCGCGGAACCAACGGTCGTCCTTGTCCTCGTAGAAGAGGTTGAGAACCATGTCGTCGGGATCGTAGTCGAAGGTCTTTGCGCGCACAGGGTCCATCCGCGGCGGTCAGCCCCCGCATTCCCGCACGGGACCGGGTGTCGTATCTGCCGAAATCACCGACAGGCTTAGCGCCACAGGTTTAACGCTAATCTACGAAACCGGCGCCGCGCCGGCCTTCGCAGCAACGATTTGAGCGTTATGTGGCTATCATCCGCGGCAGCCAAGACCGCGATCGCCGGTGCCGCCAGCTTCGACACGCGGCCTGGTTAACACAGCGTTAAGATCACCGGAGCCGGACGTGACCACCGCCGACGACATTCTCGATTCATCGTCCGCCGCACCGGTGGCAGACAATGCGCGTGCCTCGTCGGCCGCGGCTTCGGACATGGCGGTCTCCGTCATCATTCCCGCCAAAAACGCCGCCGCCTATATCGGCGAGGCGATCGGCAGCGCGCTGATGCAGGGCGACGTCACCGACATCATCGTCGTCGACGACGGTTCGAGCGACGACACCATTGCGATCGTCCGCGCGATCGGCGACCCGCGCCTGCACCTGATGACGAACGATTCAACCGGCGTGTCGGCCGCGCGCAATCTCGGCGCCCGCACCGCACGCGGCGACTGGCTCGTTTTCCTCGATGCCGACGATCGCCTGCGTCAGGGCGCGGTGGCGACGCTGATCGAGGCTGCCCGCGCCGCGCCGCGCGCGGTTCTGGTCTACGGCGACTACAACACAATCGATCAGGACGGACGCGCGATCGGCCGGCGCGATCTCCTGAAGGGCCGCCGCAAGCCGTCCGGACAGGTGTTGCAGCAGCTCGTCGCCGGCAATTTCATCGTCAACGGCGGCATCATGCTGGTCCGGGCCGACGCCTTCCGCTCAACCGGCGGCTTCGACATCTCGCTCCGATATTGCGAGGACTGGCATTGCTGGTGCCGTCTCGCCGCGATCGGCTCATTCGCATTCGTCCCGGCGATTCTGCTCGACTATCGCCTGCACGCGTCCAACACCATGAGCGCGACCGTGCGCACGCCGCAGGATTTCTTTCCGGCGGTCGCGCGCGTCTTCAGCGACGACATGATCCTGGCCAAATTGCCGGAGAGCGCGGTGCCACAGCTGCGGCAGGCGGCCGAAATCCATCTCGTGACCTACGCGGCGACGCAGGCGGTTCGCTTCGGCAGATATCGCGACGCCCTCGCCTATCTCGGCATGATCGGGCGCCGCTCGCTCACATCGCTGCCGCGATCCGCGGCCAAGATCGTCCTGTCCTACCTTGGAATCTAGGCTCCGGCGGCAGGCGGATCAGGACACGATCTTCGAAGCCTCGTAGGGCTTCGGCTCGAGGCCGAACGCGGCAAGCGCAGCGCCGAGCGCCACCATCACCGGATGCATCGCGACGACGGCCTTCGAGGTCGTCAGCAGCCGGGCGGCGCGAACCAGCGACAGCGGCAATCGCCCCAGGGTCTGCGCGAACACGCGAGCGCGCGACGCACCGTTCTGCGCGGCCTTGTACTGCACGCGGAAGTTCGTCGCGCCGATCCGCAGGCCGCGGCGCGCGATCCAGCCGAGGCTGGTGCGGCTTTCCGGCACGGTCTCGGTGATGACCGCTTCCGCCGTCCAGTGGGAGGTCATGCCGGCATCGCGGCAGCGCAGGAAGAAATCGGTGTCGCCGCCGCCGAGGAAATTGAAGCGCAGATCGAAAGCCGGAGTGCCGAGCCGGTCGAACGCCGCGCGCGTGATCAGGCAGTTGCCGCAGCCATAGATCATCGGCACCGCGCCGGTGTAGTCGTAGGCAGGACAGAAGGCGGGATGACGCGCGAGCCACGGCTTGCTGTCGTCGTCGAAAATCGGGAGCACCGGCCCGCCGACGACATCCGCACCCGTCGCCTCCGCGGTGCGCACCATCAGTTCGAGCCAGTCGGGCGAAGCGATCTCGTCGTCGTCGATCATCAGGAAGCGCGTCGCCGCCGGAAACAGCGTTTGCGCCGTTTCGAACGCGGCGTTGATCGCCTGGCAATTGCCTTGCCGCTTCTCGACGATGCAGATGCCCTGGAGCTTGCCGGATACGAGAAACTCGGTGGCCACCGGCGCACTCTCGCGCCGCGCGCCGTCGTTCTCGACCATGACCACCGCGAAGGATCTCGACGTGCGCTGATTGACGACCGATTCCAGCGTCAGCCGCAGATGCTGCGGGCGGCGGAAACAGGGAATGCAGACGACGATACCGACCGACAGATCGAGCACGCGCGAGCTCGCGGCGACCTCCCGGTTGGGATCGCGCACGATGTCCATGATCCTGCTGGCGGACAAGTCTGTCGGAATGAGCGTCATGGCGTTATCGATGCCCGAGATTGATTGAAAAAGGCCTGCGTCGATCGCATGCGCCGACGCCGTCCCGGCGCGGCACAGCAGCATGGGACGGATGCGTCCCGAAATGAACGGCCGGCCGACCGGCAAGACCGCGCCGGGCCGCCGATGTTCCCGATGATCCAGGCTACCACCAAGCGCTTAACCGCTTTCGCGTGTTTTCCCTAAAAACTCTGCAGCGCATGCTATTGCAATTTGCAGTCCACAGCCGCGCGGCGGCGCGATAGCGCGATCGGCTAGTTAATGCATATGCGCGTTAACCCGATCGTAAGCACTGCGACCAGTGGCGTGGCTCGGCATCGGATTTGCTCCTAGGGCACATCACCGACTTCCTGTAATTTGCGTCGAACAAGTGCGGTCAAGACCATGAACAAGCCAGCCACGATCGATTTCGCAACGGCCATCGAGACCTCCGCGCCCGCAGGACCGGCACATACGCAGGCGCTGCTCGATCTGGTGCCCGGCGAAGCGCGCGACAGCCTACTTGCCATCCACGAGGTGCTGCGCCGCGAGTTGCCGCAGGGGCGGCTCGCGACCTATGAGGCCGGCGGCGGCTCCAGCAGCTTCCTGCCGATGGATGTGCTCAACCGCAGCCATGTCACCGTCGTCGACATCGACGAGGATCAGGTTCGCAACAACACTTACGCCCAGGAGGCGATCCTCGGCGACGTGCAGACCTATCGCTTTGAACCGAACGGCTTCGATGTTGTGATCTGCTACAACGTGATCGAGCATCTGCCCGACGTCCAGGCCGCGCTCCTGAACTTCCGCGACGCGCTGAAGCCCGGCGGCATGATCCTGATCGGCGCGCCCAATCCGCGCTCGCTGTCCGGTGTCGTGACCAAGTATTCCCCGCACTGGTTCCATGTCTGGTTCTACCGGCACATCCGCGGCATCAAGACCGCCGGACTGCCCGGCGAGGCGCCGTTTCCGACGTTCTTCCATCCGCTGGTGACGCTGTCCAAGCTCGAAACCTTCGCGGCCGCCAACGGCCTCGAAACGATCTACCGCCGCGAGGTCGAGAGCCCGCGTTATCCCGAGATGCGCGAGCGCAAGCCGTTGCTGTCGGCCCTCGTCGATGCCGGCGCCGCCGTGATGAACGCCGTACTTCCGCGCGGCACAGACGTGCGCCGCGGCGACTATCACATCATCCTGAGAAAACGCCTGGAACCATGACGGCCGCGCTACCGAACGCGGAATGCGGAGCGCGTTGCGACAATGCGCTGCCGGATATCCGCGTGCGGGCCGGGAGGCGTGGTAACGAACCGTTAATCCCCGAGAGACAGGCGTTGTGCGCGGCGAATGGCAATGCGCGCTTAAACGCTTTGTTTGCCATTTCGGTGAATAGTCCCCCAGTGAGTATGGTTAATTTTCCCTGTTGCGTTGGTTCCGCACCTACATCGCTGGTGCGTGGCGTGAAGCGGAGACTAACCCCTCAGCCCGCGAACGTTGGAATGAAAGCTGGGGATCATGCTTGACTACAACCAGCCGATAGATCGGGCCAGGCCTGAGGCGCCGCAACAGAGGTCCCAGACCGGCTTCAACGTGCTCGAGCTCGTCAACTTGCTCTGGCGGCGCAAGGTCGCGATCGCGGCCGCCGCACTTCTCGGCGCGACGCTCGCGGTGGTCATCGGCAAGAGCCTGACGCCCCGCTACACCGCCACCGCTCAGCTCTATGTCGACCCGCGCGAACTCCAGCTCGTCGATCGCGAGCTCACACCGCGCGCGCAGGACGTCTCCGGCATGGCCATGGTGGTGGAGAGCCAGGCCCGCCTGATCACGTCCAACAGCGTGCTGCTGCAGGTCATCCAGCAGGCCAATCTCGACAAGGATCCCGAATTCGGTGGCGGCGGCGAGGTCAGGGGTCTGATGTCGTCGCTGCTGGGTCTGATCGGCCTGCATCCCTCCGCTCCGTCCGCCGAAGACAGGAAGGAAGTGCAGCTCGCCGCCCTGGATGCGCTCAACAAGCACATCACGATCCGCAAGACCGAGAAGAGCTTCATCGTCGACATCGAGGTCTGGTCGACGAATCCGGCGAAGGCAGCGATGCTCGCCAACACGCTGACCAACACCTATCTCACGGAATCGCGCAACTCGCAGGCCCTCGCGGCGCGGCGCGCGACTGCCGATCTGTCCAGCCGCCTGAAGGAGTTGCGCGAGCGGCTGCGCAACGCCGAGACCGCGCTCGCGACCTACAAGGCCCAGAACAACTTCGTCGGCACCCAGGATACGCTGATCAGCGACCAGCAGCTGTCCGCCAGCAACCAGCGCCTCGCCGCGGCCCGCGCCGCGACGATGGACACGCAGGCCCGGCTCGACCAGATCGAGGCGAGCCGGCGTACCGCGGCGGATGCGGGCGCGATCCCCGAAGCGCTGCAATCGCCGACCATCGCCAATCTGCGCGCGCAATATGCCGATGCCCGCAAGAAATATGCGGAACAGACGGCCGAACTCGGACCGCGGCACCCGGCGCTGCGCCAGACGGAGAAGCAGGTCGAGGATCTCAAGCGCACGATCAGCGAGGAGATCGACCGCTTCGCCCAGTCCGCCAAAAACGACCTCACGCGCGCCCGCGACTACGAGGCTTCGCTGAACCGGGCGCTGGAAGCGCAGAAGCGGCAGAGCGTCCAGCTCAGCCAGGCGGCCGTGCGCCTGCGCGAGCTCGAGCGCGAGGCCGATGCCAGCCGCGACGTCTATCAATCCTTCCTCAAGCGCTCTCGCGAGACCGAGGAGCAGGAAAGCCTGAACACCTCGGCGGCCCGCGTCATCGGCGAGGCCACCGTGCCGCAGCGACGTTCGTTCCCGCCCGGGATGAGCCTGTTCGCCATGATCGGCTTCATCTTCGGCGCACTCGCCGCATCGAGCTGGTTCGTCGCGGCGGAACATCTGTTCGCCGGAGCGCCCGAACCGACGCGCCGCCAACGTGCGCCTGCGCCCGAGATCGCGAAGCCTGTCCCCGAAGCAGCCGCGCCTCCTCCTCCGCCGCTTGCTTTGGTCGAAAAGCCCGTGATCGCGCGCCTTCAGGAGGCGGATGTCATCCGCACGCTCGGTGCCATCCTGGCGACCGGCAACGGCGTCGACCTCACCCGGATCGGCTGGCCGACGCTGCGTTCGGGCTTCCCGCTGACCAGCCTGCTGAACGCCTTGCGCGACATGCGTGCCGCCGTGACGCGGCATGCGGCCGGCAAGGCGATGCCCGTGATCGCGTTCGTCGGTGCCGGCGAGACGGCCGAGCGAAGCGTGACCGCACTGAATTTCGCGCTCGCGGCAGCGCGCGACGGCAGCCGCGTGCTGATGATCGATGCCGACCATCAGGCGCACGCGCTCTCGCGCAAGGTCGATCATCCCGGCAAAAGCAATCCCGGCAAGCTCGGCTGGCTCTCGGCCGGCAGCAAGGCCGCGCGCGAGATCAAGACGGTGAACGGCATTTCCGTTCTGCCGCTGGTGGCCGGCGATGCCGGCAAGGCCGCGGATGCCGTCGGCAAGACGGTGGCGCAGGCGCGCACCGCCGGCGGCCACGACCTCGTCATCCTCGACGGCCCCGCGATGCCGCTCTCCGCGGCCGGCCGCAAGCTGCTCGATGGCGCCGATGCTCTCGTGGCGGTGCTGCCGACCAGCCGCGACATCAACGAGAGCATGGAAGAGATCCTGACCGCGCTCGGCGGCGCCGAGCGCAAGCTCGTGGGCGTCGTGCTCAACGAGCTCGATCCGGCAACCGAAACGCGCCAGCGAGGCAAACAATATGCTTGAGCGCCGCGTCAATCCCGAAGGACGGGCCGCGACAGCCGATGTGCCGCGGATCACCGTCGGCGGCCTGCGCATGGCCGCGCTCGACCTCGAAGCCACCGCCGACTTCATGATCGAGGCGACCGATCCGCGTCATCGCATCGGCCGCCCGCTTTTCCTGACGTCGGCCAATGGCGAGGTGCTGGCGCGCTGCTCGACCGAGCCGCAAACCGAGCGCCTGTTCCGCGCCGCCGACCTGATCAATGCCGACGGCCAGCCGCTGGTCGCCGTATCGAGGCTGCAGTCGTGGTTCCCGCTGCCGGAGCGCGTCGCGACCACCGACCTGTTCCACATCGTCGCGCGCAAGGCTGAGGTCGCGGGACGCACCTTCTACATGTTCGGCGCCAGCGAGGAAGAGAACACCGCCGCGGTCGAGAACGTCCAGAAGATGTATCCGAACCTCAAGATCGTCGGACACAGCCACGGCTATCTGCGTGGCGAGGCCATGCGCGCCAAGGTCGAGGAGATCAACGCGCTCGCACCGGACTATCTCTGGGTCGCGCTCGGCGTGCCGTATGAGCAGGCCTTCGTCGAGGAGTTCACGCCGTTGCTGAGCAATGTCGGCGTCATCAAGACGTCGGGCGGCCTCTTCAACTTCCTGTCGGGCAGCCGCTCTCGCGCGCCGAAATGGATGCAGAAGTTCGGGCTCGAATGGGCGTGGCGGACCTGGCTGGAGCCGCGTCGGCTGCTCTGGCGTTATTTGACCACCAACCCCCGCGCGCTCTATCTTCTCTTCAGCCGCCACCGGCCCTTCAATCGCTGAGAAACGTAGAGCAATCGACATGACCGACCGACCGACTGTCCTCGTCACGGGAGGCGCAGGCTATATTGGCTCGCACGCCTGCCGGGCCCTGACCGCTGCCGGCTACCAGCCCGTGGTTTATGACAATCTCTCGACAGGTCATCGCAATTTCGTCGCCGGTCCGCTGGTGACCGGCGATCTGCTCGACGGCGCGACGCTCGCGCGCGCCTTCGCCGATCACAAGGTCACGGCCGTGATGCATTTCGCGGCGGCGAGCCTTGTCGGCGAATCCATGACGGATCCGCAGAAATATTACGTGAACAACGTGCAGGGCACGCTGTCGCTGTTGCAGGCCATGCGAGACGCGGGCTGCCGCCGCATCGTGTTCTCCTCGACCGGCGCCGTCTACGGCAATGCCGATTCCAAGGAGCTGCCGGAAGATTTTCCCTGCGCGCCGATCAACCCCTATGGCGCATCGAAATGGATGATCGAGCGTATGCTGGCCGACTACCGCGCGGCCTACGGTTTCGGCGCCTTCTGCCTGCGCTATTTCAACGCGAGCGGCGCCGACCCGGCCGGCGGCATCGGCGAACTGCGCGACAATGAAACCCATCTCATTCCCCGCGCCATGATGGCGTTGCAGGGGCATGTCGAATTCGCCGTGTTCGGCGACGACTACGAGACGCCGGACGGCACGGCGATCCGCGACTATATCCATGTCACCGATCTCGCCGCGGCGCATGTGGCGGCGCTGAAGCTGCTCGAGCAAGGACATGCCGGCGGCAGCTTCAATCTCGGCACCGGCGCGGGCTTTTCGGTCCGCGAGATCCTGACCGCGATCCGGCAGGAGACCGGGCGCGAGGTGCCGCACACCGTCAAGCCGCGCCGCGCCGGCGATCCGACCTATCTGGTCGCCGACCCCTCGGCCGCGCGCAAGGTGCTGGACTTCGTGCCCCGCCACTCCGACCTGCCCACCGTGATCAAGACCGCGTGGGCCTGGCACCAGAAGGCGCATCCGCTAAGGTCGCGTTAGGCAACCGCCGCGCCCGCGCCTTCCCGTCCGGCGTCCCGACGGGTAGAATGAGCCGTTCCGCCGGCGCTGGCACCTGTCCAGCGCCCGCATTTTCCGCATCACCGGCGATGCTGTCGGACATGCGTGGCTCGGCCGATTGCGCGGGCCGAATTATGGAAAGCCCAGGCCACGATCACGTCCGCGCGTCGGCCTGCCGTCGGGCGCGGACGCAGGGAGCACGAACCGGATGAATCAGGCGGCACGCCTGGAATTCGAGCGCGTGATCGAGGAGTTCGCCCGCTGGCACGTCGTGCCGGACGGCGAGCGCTCGCCGGCGCCCGCTTGGTGGTGGGGTCCCGCCATGGCGCTGGTCGACGACCATGCGCCGATGCAGCACGCCTGGTGTCGCGCGCTCGACTTGAACGACGGGGCGAGTTTCGCGGAGGGTGCACGCGCGCTTCTCGCGCTGTTCGTCGAGCAGACGTCGTTGACCGGACCGCAGGATTTTCCAAACAAGGCCGAGAGCGGCGATCACGACGTCCGCGACCTGCACGCGCAGCCGTCAGACGACGGCGCGTTTCAACCCTGACGCCCTGTCTTCGCCGGCGCCCTGGTTCGGCTCGGGCTGGAGCGGCGGCGCCACGGACAGCACCATCGGCCGCAGCAATTCGGCCATCTGGTGCGGCGGCAGCGGCCTCGAGATCAGGAAGCCCTGCATCTCGTCGCAGCCATGGGTGCGCAGGAACCTCTCCTGCTCGGCGTTCTCCACGCCTTCCGCGACGACGGTCATGCCGAGCGCCTTGCCCATGCTGATGATCGCCTGCGCGATGGCCTGATCCTCCGAATCCTGCGGCAGGTCGCGCACGAAGGAACGGTCGATCTTGATGGTGTCGATCGGGAAATGCTTCATCAGCGACATCGACGAATAGCCGGTGCCGAAATCGTCGATGGCAAGACGAATGCCGCGGCTCTGGATCGCGTCGAGCACCTTCAGGGCGCGGCCGACGTTGCGCATCATCATGCTCTCGGTGACTTCGAGCTGGAGCAGCACCGGCGACATGCCGCTGGCCACCAGCGCCTCGTCGACGTCCTGCAACAGATGCTCGTCGGCGAACTGGCGCGGCGACAGGTTGACGGCCATCGACAGCGGCAGCAGGCCGCGGCGCTGCCAGTTCATCGCCTGCGCGCAGGCCTCCTTCAGCACCCAGCGCCCGATCGGAACGATCAGTCCGGTCTCCTCGGCGAGCGGGATGAACTGCGCGGGCGAGACATTGCCGAGATCCGGATGCGCCCAGCGCAGAAGCGCCTCCACACCCGTGATCTGGCCGGTCTCCATGTCCACCTTGGGCTGGTAGTGCAGCGAGAACTGCTCGCGCTCGAGCGCCCGACGCAGCGCGCTTTCGAGCGACAGGCGCTCAATCGACTGCGTCTTCACTTCCTTGGAGAAGAAGCGATAGCCGTTCTTGCCGTCCTCCTTGGCGAGGTACATCGCCATGTCGGCGTTCTTGGTCAGGGTCTGCGCGTCGGCGCCGTTGGCCGGGTACATCGCGACACCGATCGAAGCGGTGGTGTGGCACTCATGGCCGGCCAGTTCCATCGGCTCGGCCAGTACGCTGAGCAATTCGGTCGCGATGCGCTGAACATCGTCGATCTCGCCACACCGGTCGAGAATCACCACGAACTCGTCGCCGCCGAGGCGCGCCACCACGTCGCTCACCCGCAAGGCGCCACGCAACCGGTCCGCGACCTCGAGCAGGAGCAGGTCGCCGGCCTCGTGGCCGAGCGAATCGTTGATGACCTTGAAGCGGTCGAGATCGATGAACAGCACCGCAAAGCGGCGATCATGACGCTGCGCCGCGTCGATCGCCTCGCGCAGCAGGCCGTTGAAGGTTTCGCGGTTCGGCAGGTTGGTCAGGCTATCATACGAGGCGAGATATTCGATCCGCTCATCTGCCTTCTTCTTCTCGTCGGCGCGATCGAAATTCTCGAGCGCGAAGGAGACGTTGTCGGCCAATCGCTGCAGCAGCTCGACGAACTCGCCGGTGAAGGTGTCGCGTTCGGCCGACATGTAGATCATGACGCCGACCGGCTGGTCGTGAACGATCAGCGGGAAAGCCGCGCCCGACCGCGCCCCGTCCTTGCGGACGATGGCATGAAAGGCGCTGACGCGATGATCGTTGAGATAATCATTGCTGATGCAGGGCTGCCGGGTCCGGAACGCCGTTCCCGCCATGCCCCTGCCCTCGGGACGCGTGGCGTCGATCGAGAGCCTGACGTTGCGCGTGGTGTCGGCCGCAGGTCCGGCCGCAGCGGCGATTTTGAGCAGATCGCTGTCGGCGACCGCAAGAACGATGGTGGTGGACGTGAACTTGCCGCCGGTCGAGGCGGCCCGGCACACCAGCTCGTATAGTTCGGAGCGGGACTTTGCCCGCATGATCGCTTCGTTGGTCGCGCTCAGCGCCGCGAACATGCGCGTCACGCGCTCCTTCTGTTCCTCGGTGCGCGCCTTCTCTTCGGCGCGGTCGAAATTGTCGAGGGCGAAGGAGACGTTCTCGGCGAGGCGCCCGAGCAATTCGACCAGATCGGGCGTGAAGGCATCTTCATCCGATGCCAGGAAGAGCAGGATGCCGATGGGTTCGAGACCGGCACGCAGCAGCGGGAAGCTCGCGGCCGCGCGCGTGCCGTCCTCGGTCGCCTGGAGGCGCCAGTGCTCCGATCGCGGGTCGCGCAGATAGTCGTTCATGACGCAGGGACGGCGGGTGCGCAGAGATATCCCGATGATCCCCTGCCCCTGCGGATGATCGGCGGAGACGATCGCGGTGCGTCCGACCATGCGGTCCTGGAGCCGCCCCTTCACTGCAACGACGCGAACGCAGCTGCGATCCTGATCGAGGATGCCGATCGTCGCCGAGGCAAACATGTCGCCGAGCACGGCTGCCTGACATGCGACCTCGAACAGCTCCTCGCGCGTCTTGGCGCGCATGATGGCTTCGTTGGTCGCGCTCAACGCTTCGAACATGCCGCTCAGGCGGCCGCGCTGCCTGTCGGCACGGGCCTTCTCTTCCGCGCGGTCGAAATTCTCCAGGGCAAAGGCGACGTTCGCCTGCAGCCGCTGCAGCAGCTCGACGAACTCCGGGGTGAACGTATCGCGCTGAAACGAATGGAACAGGAAGACGCCTTCGACCCGGTCGCCGTTGAACAGCGGCAGCGCCGCCGCGGAAGCGATGCCGGCTCGCCGCGCGGAGGCGTGCCAGATCTTCATGCGTTCGTCAGACCAGAAATCGTTGCTGACGACCGGCTGCCGGGTGCGGAACGCAGTGCCGGTCAGCCCGCGCCCGTCCGGATCCTGGTCGGATATCGCGAGCCTGAACCCGCGAACCTCCTTCTCGTTCGGGCCGTAGCTCGCGATCACGCGAAGCAGTCCGGCCTCGTGATCGGCAAGCGCGATCGAGGTCGAGGCGAACTTGGCCCCCTGCACGGTCGCCTCGCAGACGAGATCGAACAGCTCATTGCGCGATCGCGCCCGAAGGATCGCCTCGTTGGTGGCGCTGAGCGCGGCATACATGCGCGCAAGGCGATCCTCCTCCTCGGCGATCCTGGCCTTCTCCGCTTCGCGGTCGAAATTCTCGAGCGCGAAGGAGACGTTCTCGGTCATGCGCAGCAGCAGCGCCACGACATCGTCATCCTTCGCCCAGGACTTGCTGACGAAGGAGAACAGCACGCCGACGCTTTCACCGCGCTTGGTCAGCGGCGCGACCATGCAGGCCGCCTTGCCGGCGTGGGGGCCGGCCTGTTCCCACACCGTACCCTTGATGCGACCGACGAAGTCCTCGTCGACGATCAGCTTCTGCGTCCGGAACACCTCGCCGGCGATGCCCTTGCCGTGTGGATCGTCCGCGTCGATCGAATAGCGCGCCTGGTGGATCAGATCGAGGTTCTGTCCGGCAGCAGCCGCAGGGATCAGCCAGTGAGAGCCCGGCTCGCGCAGCAGGATGAAGGTGGCGAGCGAGTTGCCGCAATAAACGGCGGTATCGCAGACGCGCTGGTACAATTCCAGGTCGGTCTTGGCGTGCAGGATGGCTTCGTTGGTCGCGCTGATGGCGCCGAACATGCGGTTCAGCCGCCGCATCGCCGTTTCCCCGGTCACGCGTGCCGCTTCACGCTCGAAGTTCTCCAGCGCGTAGGAGATATTGGCCGACATGCGCCCGAACAGCGACACCATCTCGTCGTCGAGCGAGCCGGCTTCGCTGCGGGTGACGAACAGCACGCCGACGCTGCGGCCGTTGCAGATCAACGGCAGCGCGGCCGCGGCTCCCACGCCGCTCTTGACCACGCCATCGCGCCACGCCAGCGAGCGGCGGTCGTTCAGGAAATCGTTGCTGATGCACAGGCGCTGGGTGCGGAACGCCTCTCCGCCGACGCCGGATCCTTGCGGCGTGCCTTCCTCGATGGTGATGTCGATCGCACGCAGCCGGGCGACGTCCTCACCGCATCCGGCCGCGAAGCGAAGCCCGCAGCCGTCCGGCTCCACCAGGAACACGGCGACGGCCAGGAAGTCTCCGCTCGAAAACCCGGCGTCGCAGACCTTCTGGTACAGCTCGCTTGGCGATTTCGCGTAAAGGATCGCTTCATTGATGGCGCTCAACGCCGCAAAGGTGCGCGCGAGGGTCGTCTGCACGGTCTCAACTCCCGGGCATTTCTGCCTTTTTATCCCGATGCCGTTATGGGCGACGATCGCCTAAGTGGTCGTTATTGCCCCCGGCAGATCGTCAATCAAAGTGAACGAGCTGCGAACGGACGACGGCAAACTGTCGGGAATCCCGCCGCGCGGGATGTTCGCGCCGCAGGTGCCCGGCAAGGGCACGGCCCATCTGCGAATTTGCAGCGCAGGATTGGTTTACGGGAGATTGATATCGGCGCTCCGCTTTGAGACGATGGCCGCAACAACCAACGCCCATGAAGGGCGACGACCGAGGGAACGCCATGCCGATCGTCAAGGCCGACCGTCTCACCCGCATCGGCGCAGCACTGCTCCATGCCGCAGGAGCCTCCGAGGAGGAAGCCGACGCCGTCGCGACCGGCTGCGTCAACGCCAATCTCGCCGGGCACGATTCCCACGGCGTGATCGCGATCCCGACCTACATCGACCGTATCAAGGCGGGGCACATCGTTCCCGGCGCCAAATGGTCGATCGTGCAGGAATCGGCGACCACGACCGTGATCGACGGCCAGTGGGGCTTCGGCTTCCACGTCAACGCCAAGGCGATGGCGCTGACGATCGAGAAGGCGAAGACGGCGAACGTCGCCGCATGCACCGTGTTCCGGCAGAGCCATGTCGGGCGGCTAGCCGCCTATCCGCTGATGGCGATGCGCGAAGGGATGATCGGGATCGCGACGGCGGATTCGGGCCGCTCGCCGAAGCATGTGGCACCGTTCGGCGGCAAGGAAGCGCGGCTCGGCACCAACCCGATCTCGATCGCGGTGCCGTCCGATCTCGCCGCGCCGTTCTACCTGGATATGGCGACGTCGGCAGTCGCGGCCGGCAAGATCCAGCTCGCGGTCGCGCGCGGCGAGGAGATCCCGACCGGATGGATCATCGACGGCGAGGGCCGCCATACCACAGACCCGACGCAGTACCGCAAGGGCGGCGCGCTGCTGCCGCTCGGCGGCACCGAGGGCTACAAGGGCAGCGGGCTCGCGGCCATGGTCGAGGTGCTCTGCGGCCTGCTCACGGGCCTCGGCTTCGGCGTCGAGCCGACCGGCCGGCACAATGACGGATGCTTCATGGCAGTGTTCAACGTCGCCGCATTCCGTCCGCTGAAGGAGTTCAAGCGCGAGGTCGCCGAATTCGCGCAGTACCTGAAATCGACGCCCCCGTCCGAGGGCAGCAAGGGCGTCTTCTATCCCGGCGAGATCGAAGGCCTGCGCGAGCAGCAGCGGCTTCGCGACGGCATCGAGATCGAGGATGCGACCTGGGACAAGCTGCGCGCGCTGGCCCGCGAGTACCGCCTCGAAACGGTGCTCGACCTCGCCTGAACGCATATGGAGAACAGCAGCATGACGCGGCAGATGGTACTGGTCGGCTTCCTCCAGGCGCAAAACTGCACCAATTTGCCGAGCTCGTGGCGGCACCCGGACTCGCGCGACGATTCGATGTCGGCGGATTACTATCAGGAGATCGCCAGGATCCTCGAGGCCGGCAAGTTTCACATGGCGTTCTTCGACGATCGCCTGGCGATGCCAGATCGCTACGGCAACGACCACGCCCATACCGTCGAATACGGCATCCGCTGCGTGAAGATGGATCCGCTGATCGTCCTGACCACGATGGGCATGGTCACCGAGAAGCTCGGCTTGGGCGCGACCTGCTCGACCACCTATTTCGAACCCTTCGACGTCGCGCGCCGCTTCGCGACCCTCGACCTGATGTCGGGCGGACGCGCCGGCTGGAACGTCGTCACCTCGCTCAACGACGGCGAAGCTTTCAACATGGGCCGGGATTCGCATCCCGAGCATGACGCCCGCTACGACCGCGCCGACGAATTCATGGAGGTCGTGCTCGGCCACTGGGACACCTGGGAAGACGGCGCGCTCATCATGGACAAGACCAGCGGCCGCTTCGCCGATCCGGCCAAGGTGAAGCGGCTCGACCACAAGGGCGAATTCTTCAAGTCGCGCGGGCCGTTCACGGTGCCGCGCTCGGACCAGGGCCATCCCGTCATCATCCAGGCCGGCGCCTCGGGCCGCGGCCAGCGCTTTGCCGGGCGGTGGGGCGAGGTGATCTTCACCGCGGCACGCAACCTCGCGGGCGCGAAGGAGGGCTATGCCGCCGTGCGCAACGCGGCGGCCAAGGCCGGCCGCGATCCCGACCAGATGTTCCTCTGCAACCTGATGACGCCGGTCTGCGCGGCGACAAAGGCGGAGGCCGAGGACAGGATGGCCCTGATCAACAAGCTGCCGCTCCAGATCGACGCGCTGTCGCTGCTCGCCGAAGCCCTCAACCATGATTTCGCCGCCAAGGATCTCGACGAGCCGCTGACGACGGAGGAACTGAAGGGCATGCAGGGCATTCTGGGCATCCGCGACGGCGTGCTGAAGAACTCGGGCAAGGCCAATCCGACCGCACGCGACTTCGTCACCTTCTCCGGACGCGGCCAGGTCCAGGACGCGATGGTCGGCGGCCCCAAGGAGATCGCGGACAAATTCGAAGAGATGTTCGTCGAGCGCGGCTGCGACGGCTTCGTCATCGCCGCGACCTACGTGCCCGGCTCCTATGCCGATTTCGTGCGCCATGTCGTACCGGAATTGCAGCGGCGCGGCCTGTTTCACAAGGACTATCGCGGCAAGACGCTGCGCGAGAATCTCGGGCTCAAGCGGCCCACCGCCGGCGCCTGGAAGGCGCAGCCGCGCGACGCTGCGGAATGACGACAGGGACATGACATGCGCTGGCTGAAATTCACGGCATCGAGCAAGACGAGTTGGGGAATCCTCGAAGGCGACCAGATCGTCGCGGTCGACGGCGATCCCTTCGGCGAATGGCAACGCACCTCGCGCAAGCACCCGCTATCGCAGGTCAAGATCGAGCTGCCGCTGGTCCCCCGCACCTTCTATTGCGTCGGCCTGAACTACCTGAAGCATCTGAAGGAAGCCGCCGACAAGCGCGGCGAGGTCCCGGCCGTGCCCGACCGCCCCGAGATCGGTTACCGCGCCCAGAACGCGCTGATCGCGCACGACGAGGACGTCGTGATCCCGTCCTTTGCGACGGAGAAGATCCATTACGAGGGCGAGCTCGTGGTCGTCATCGGCAAGAAGGTCAAGCATCTCACCGAACGGAACGCGATGGATTGCGTGTTCGGCTACACCATCGGCAACGACGTCAGCGAACGGACCTGGCAGAAGGCCGACCGCGGCCTGTGGCGGTCGAAGAATGCCGACACGTTCAAGCCGATGGGACCGTGGATCGAGACCGAGGCCGACCTCGCCGAAATGGAAACGGTCGTCAGGGTCAACGGCACCGAGACCAACCGCTTCCGCACCAACGACATGATCTTCGGCGTCGTCCCGTTCCTGGTCGAACTGACGAAGTATTTCACGCTATGGCCGGGGGACGTGATCTGGATGGGCACGGACGGCGCCTCACCGGACATCCGGCACGGCGACGTCGTCGAGATCGACATCAACGGCATCGGCACGCTGCGCAACCGGTTTGTGCGGGAGCCGTAGTCGTCGCACGCGCGTCTCGAAGCCCTGCGCCTCAGTCCCCCAGGATTGCTTCGGCCTGCGCCGATTTCAATGCCTTCAGGAATGCCCGAATGGCCGGGATTCGTGGTTGCGATTCCAGACCGTAGCGCGACCGCTCAAAAGCTCGCGAAATATCACCAAGATCAGAACGGCAGCGCCACGCTCGTCTTGATCTCCTTCAGCACCACATTGCTGCGGACATAGCGGATGCCGGGAATGCGGAACATGAATTCGTCGAGGAATTTGTTGTAGGCCACCATATCCTGCACGACGACGCGCAGATGGTAGTCTGCATCCCCGGTGGTCGCAAAGCACTCCAGCACCTCGCGCCGCCCGGTCACCCGCGCGACGAACTCGTCGACGAATTTCGCGTCGTGCCGCTCCAGCGAGACATGGAGAATGGCGGACATCGCAAAGCCCGCCTGCTCGCGCGCGACGAGAGCCGCATAGCCCTGGATGACACCGCTCTCCTCCAGCCCGCGGACCCGACGCCAGCACGCCGACGTCGACATGCCGACCTCATCCGCAAGCTGCTGATTGGTGGCGCGGCCATCCTTCTGGAGATGAGCGAGAATCCGTGCGTCCTGATCTTCGATCATGAGCTTGACCAAAATGAGATATCGTACCGATGGTAGCACAAAAGCGGGTAATTCTACCAGAATGACGCTATAATCAGGAAAGATAGGTAAGACCTACCGGCCGCCCGGGCCTACCCTTCTCCCATTCGGCAGGGATGATGCGGGAGGTCCGGATGGACGCCATTCCGTCACTCGACAGCTACGAACTTTCCGACCGCTACGACCGCGACGAGGGACGCGTCTTCCTGACGGGGACGCAGGCGATCGTCCGCATCGCGCTCGACCAGGCGCGGCGCGACCGTGCTCGCGGCCTCAGCACCGCGGGCTTCATCTCCGGCTATCGCGGGTCGCCGCTCGGCGGCATCGATCTCGAACTGTGGCGCATCAAGGAGCGGCTGGCGCGCGACCGCATCGAATTCCTCCCCGCCGTCAACGAGGACCTCGCCGCAACCGCCGTGCTCGGCTCGCAGCAGGTGGAGACGCAGGGGGATCGTGAGGTCGACGGCGTATTCGGGCTCTGGTACGGCAAGGGCCCGGGCGTCGACCGCTCCGGCGATGCGCTGAAGCATGGTAACGCCTACGGCTCCTCGCCGCATGGCGGCGTGCTGGTGGTGGCCGGCGACGACCACGGCTGCGTCTCCTCCTCGATGCCGCACCAGTCCGACGTCGCCTTCATGAGCTGGTTCATGCCGACGCTGCATCCGGCCGATGTCGGCGAGTATCTCGCGTTCGGCGAGTATGGTTACGCGCTGAGCCGTTTCTCCGGCATGTGGGTCGGCTTCAAGGCGATCTCGGAGATCGTGGAATCCGGCGCATCCGTCGCGCTGCGTTCCCCGCGCCTGTTCAACACACCCGACTATTCGCCGCCGCCCGGCGGCCTGCACTATCGCTGGCCCGACCTGCCCGGCCCGCAGATCGAGGAGCGGCTCGAGGCCAAGAAGCACGCGGTCTATGCCTTCGCGAAGGCCAACCCGATCGATCGTCACATCTACGACATTCCGGGCGCGCGCTACGGCATCGTCACGACGGGCAAGGCGCATCTCGACCTGATGGAGGCGCTGCGGCTGATGGGCCTGGACGAGGCCGCCTGCCGTCGCATCGGCATCGACGTCTACAAGGTCGGCATGGTCTGGCCGCTCGCGCTGCACGACGCCATGGACTTCGTGAAGGGCAAGCGCGAGATCCTCGTCGTCGAGGAGAAGCGCGGCATCATCGAGAGCCAGTTCAAGGAATATTTCTACGACTATCCGGGCGCGAAGCCCGAGCGCATGGTCGGCAAGCACGACGAGACCGGGGCGCGCCTGATCTCCTGGACCGGCGAATTGTCGCCGCGCGCACTCGCCGGCGTGCTGGCGCGGCGGCTCGATCCGATGTTTCCGGGCCTCGACCTTGCCTCGCGCGCGGCCGCGCTGCTGCCGGACGCCGAACGCGCGATCGATGTCGGCGGCACGGCACGCACGCCCTATTTCTGCTCGGGATGCCCGCACAACACGTCGACGAAGGTGCCGGAGGGCTCCAAGGCGCTCGCCGGTATCGGCTGCCACTTCATGGCGAGCTGGATGGACCGCGAGACCTCCTCGCTGATCCAGATGGGCGGCGAAGGCGTGAACTGGGCGGCGTCATCGCGCTTCACCGGCCGCAGGCACGTCTTCCAGAATCTCGGCGAAGGCACCTATTATCATTCGGGGTCCATGGCGATCCGGCAGGCGATCGCGGCGAAGGCCAACATCACCTACAAGATCCTGTTCAACGATGCCGTTGCGATGACTGGCGGCCAGCCGGTCGACGGTCCCGTCAGCGTTCACGCGATCGCGCACAGCGTGCGCGCCGAGGGCGTCGCGCGCATCGCGCTGGTGTCAGACGAGCCGTCGCAATTCTCGCCGGCGGACCTGCCGGCCGGCGTCACCATCCATCCGCGCGAGGAGATGGATGCCGTGCAGCGCGATCTGCGCGACGTGGCGGGCGTCTCGGTCCTCATCTACCAGCAGACCTGCGCCACCGAGAAGCGGCGGCGGCGCAAGCGCGGGCAGATCGCCGATCCCAAGCGCTTCGCCTATATCAACGATCTCGTCTGCGAAGGCTGCGGCGACTGCTCGGTCGAATCCAATTGCCTCAGCGTCGAGCCGAAGGAGACGCCGTTCGGCCGCAAGCGCCAGATCAACCTGTCGTCCTGCAACAAGGATTTCTCCTGCCTCAACGGCTTCTGCCCCAGCTTCGTCACCGTCGAGGGCGCGGCGCGCCGGCGAAAGTCGGCGAGCCAGGTCGACGCGGCCGGCCACGCGGCGACGCTGCCGCTGCCCGCCATCCCGTCGCTCGAGCGTCCCTACGACCTGCTGGTGACCGGTGTCGGCGGCACCGGCGTGATCACGGTCGGTGCGCTGATCGGCATGGCCGCGCATCTCGAACGCCGCGGCGTCTCGGTGCTGGACTTCACCGGCTTCGCGCAGAAGTTCGGGCCGGTGCTCAGCTACATCCGCCTGGCGCCGCGCCCGGAGTCGCTGCACCAGGTCCGCATCGACCAGGGCGCGGCCGATGCGCTGATCGGCTGCGATCTCGTGGTCAGCTCCTCGCCGAAGGCCTCGGGCACATATCGCCACGGCATGCGCGCGGCGATCAACACGGCGGAGATGCCCACGGGCGACGTCGTCCGCTTCCGCGACGCCGATCTCGCCTCGCCCGCCCGCCTGCGCGCGATCGGGCGTGTGATCGGTTCGGGCAATCTCGACACGATCAACGCCAATGCGCTCGCCGAGCGGATGCTTGGTGACGCCGTCTATGCCAACATCATCATGCTCGGCTTTGCCTGGCAGAACGGACTGGTGCCGGTCTCGCTGTCGGCACTGCTGCGCGCGATCGAACTGAACGGCGTCGCCGTCGAGCTCAACAAGCAGGCATTCGCCTGGGGCCGGATCGCCGCGACCGAGCCGGATTTCCTGCCGAAGGTGGACGAGGCGCGGAAGGCCGAGACGCTCGACCAGCTTGTCGGCCGCCGTGCCGATTTCCTGACTGCCTATCAGGACGAAGCCTATGCGGCGCGCTACCGGACGACCGTCGCCAAGGTCCACGACGCAGAGGCTACCCTGAACAGCACCGCCCTCACCGAGGCGGTCGCGCGCGCCCTGTTCAAGCTGATGGCCTACAAGGACGAATACGAGGTGGCGCGCCTGCATATGGAGACCGGCTTCCTCGACACGCTGAAGCGCGAGTTCGACGGTGATTTCTCCGTCCGATATCATCTCGCGCCGCCGTTCCTGCCGTCCCGGAAAGATGCGCGGGGGCGGCCGCGCAAGCGCGCCTTCGGCCAGTGGATCCAGGCGCCGCTCTCTGTGCTCGCGCGGCTCAAGGTGCTGCGCGGTACGCGTTTCGATCCGTTCGGCTACACCGCCGAGCGGCGCAGGGAGCGTGACCTGATTGCTTGGTATGATGGCTTGATCGCAGGAATGCTGGACGGCATCAGCAGCGAACGCCTGCCGGATCTCGTGGCCATGGCCAAAGCCCCGATGGACATTCGCGGCTACGGCCCGGTGAAGGACGAGGCCATCCACACCGTCTTGGCCGAGGTCGAGCGCCTGAAGGCACGGCTGGCCTCATCGCCCGACCCCGCCGATTCAGGGACCCGCCGTCACGCTGCGCTTGGCGTCGGGTGAAATCCAGCTCACCACGAAGGTCGCGACGACGGCGACCACGATGTTCAGTGCCAGCGCGCCGAGACCGACATAGAACGTGTGAGCGGCACCGCCGAAGGTGATGCTGGCGAGCGGCTTCAAGCCGTTGCTCCACGCCGTCCACGAACCCCAGCAGATACCGACGGCCCATCCGAGCAGCAGGCTCTCGGCCCGGAACCAGCGCGTATAGAGGCCGAACACCAGCGCGGGCAGCGTCTGGAGAATCCAGAGGCCCCCGAGCAATTGAAGATCGAGCGCATATTGCGTCGGCAGGAACAGGATGAAGGCGAGCGCGCCGACCTTCACCACCAGCGAGGTGATCTTCGCGACGGAGGCTTCGCCGGCATGGCTGATGCCGGGATCGACATAGGACTTCCAGACATTGCGGGTGAACAGATTGGCCGCGCCGATGCTCATCACCGCCGCCGGCACCAGCGCGCCGATTCCGATCGCGGCGAAGGCAAAGCCCGCGAACCAGGACGGGAACAGCGTCTTGAACAGCGTCGGCACGACGTCGTTGGGCGATGCGACCTTGATCTGCGCGGCATAAGCCATGTAGCCGAGCAGCGCGATCAATCCGAGCAGCAGCGTGTAGGCCGGCAGCAGGATCGCATTCTTGCGGATCGTATCGGCCGATTTCGACGCGAAGACGCCGGTCAGCGTGTGCGGATACATGAAGGCGGCCAAGGCCGAGCCCAGGGCCAGCGTCGCATAGGCCAGCATCTGCTCGGGCTTGAGCAATAGCCCGGTATTGCCGCCCTTCGCGACGAAGGCATCGTTCGCCGCGGAGAAGACCGCGCCGTAGCCGCCGAGCCTGGCCGGCACCACGACCACCGCCACCAGCACCACGATGTAGATCATGATGTCCTTGACGAAGGCGATCAGCGCCGGCGCGCGCAGGCCCGAGCTGTAGGTGTAGAGCGCCAGGATGACGAAGGCCGCGACGATCGGCAGCTCACCGGACAGGCCCATCGCCTTGATGACGACCTCCATGCCGATGAGCTGCAGCGCGATGTAGGGCATGGTCGCGACGATGCCGGTAAGCGCGACAGCCAGTTCGAGAATCCTGGAATCATAGGTGGCGTAAACGACGTCGGCGGCCGTGACATGGCCGGCGGCATGCGCGCGTTTCCACAGCACCGGCATCACCGCGAACACGAAGGGATATACTATGATGGTGTAGGGCAACGCGAAGAAACCGTAGGCGCCGACCGCATAGACCAGCGCCGGCACCGCGATCACGGTGTAGGCGGTGTAGAAATCGCCTCCGACCAGGAACCAGGTGATCCAGGTCCCGAACTGACGGCCGCCCAATCCCCACTCGTCGAGATGCGCACCGACCTCGCCGGTCTTCCATCGTGCCGCAACGAACCCCATCACGGTGACAAGCGCAAAGAAGAAGACGAAAATCGCCAGCGCGACCCAGTCGATCTGATTGGTCATCGCACGCTCCTCACGGCGTTTCGTCGGGCGCGCGGCTGCGCCAGACCAGCCAGATCAGCAGCGAGGAGATCGGCACCCAGGCGAGCTGGTACCAGTAGAAGAAGGGAAAGCCGAACAACGAGGGCTCGGCGAAATTATAGAAGGGGACCCAGAGCAGACCGACATAAGGCAGCAACAGCAGGATCCACATCATGTCCTCCGACGTCCGACCGGCAAGCGGGATGACCGCCTGTTCCCTAACGAAATAGGAACCGGATCGTTGCCTTCACAGGAACATTCTCCGCTGTTGCGGTGCAATGCCGGACAAGTGATCGAACGCCGCCGAAAGGGATGGCGGCTTCAGAACGGCTGCCGTCAGGAATAGGGATTGATCAGCTTCTGCTGCTCGGCGCTGTCGTGCACGAGCATGTCGATGAAGGTTCGCACTTTCGCCGACAAATGATGGCGATGCGGATAGACCGCGTTCATCGACATCTCGACCGGCCGGTATTCCGGCAGCAGGCGCATCAGACGACCGGCGTCGAGATCATCCTGCACCAGGAAGCCCGCCAGGAGGCCGATGCCCGAGCCCTCCAGCACCATCCGCCGCAGCGCCTCGCCGCTGTTGGTGACGAGATTGCCCGAGATCCGCACCGAGGCCGGCGCGCCCTTGCGATCGAGGAAGCGCCACTCGTCGCCGAAGGGATAGTTCAGATGGCGGCCGCAATTGTGCCCGGTGAGCTCGGCGAGTTGCAGCAGCCGGCCGTGCTTCTCAAGGTAATCGTGCGAGCAGCACAGCACGTGCCGCCAGGTGGCGAGGCTGCGGACGATGAGACTGGAGTCCGGTGGCGGTGTCATGCGCAGGGCGACGTCGTAGCCCTCCTCGATCAGGTCGACATTGGCCTCGCCCATGCGCAAGTCGATCTTGACCTCCGGATAGGTCGACAGGAGCTTGGCCACCACGCCCGCGACGAACGGCACCATATGGGTCGCCACGTGGATGCGCAGCGTTCCCCGTGGCACCGATTGCAGTTCGCCGGCAATGTCGTCGGCCTGTTCGAGATCGGCGAGGATCTGCGTCGAGCGGTCGTAGTAGGCCTTGCCGACTTCGGTGAGGCTGACCTTGCGCGTGGTGCGATTGAGCAGCCGCACGCCGAGCCTGTCCTCCAGCGCCTGGACATGATTGCTCACCATGGTGGTCGACATGTTGAGGCGGCGGGCGGCGGCGGAAAAGCCGCCGTTCTCGACCACCCGGACGAAGGCCGTGAGGCTGGTAAAGCGGTCCATCTCGGAGCTCCGATTATCCGCTCATGCGGGATAATGCTTCCAGTTCTTCAGGGATTATCACAACGGCCGGGATAGCGCATCTTCCGAGCATCAACAGCGCGCCCCTCCGGAACGGGACGTCTGGGAATTCCGAGGATGTCATGTCGAACGCTTCTTATGTCACTGAAACGAATGAAAAAATCGGCCTCCGCCCGTCCCGGCAGGCAATCAAGCGGGCTGCCCTGGGACTGGCGCTCGCGCTCGGCGTCGCCGTGGCCGGCGACTTCGGCTACAGCTACCTGACGACCGGGCGTTATCTCGAATCCACCGATGACGCTTATGTGAAGGCCGATTCCACGATCATCGCGCCCAAGGTCTCGGGCTACATCGCGCAGGTGCTCGTCGGCGACAACGAGAAGGTTCGCGCCGGCCAGGCGCTGGCGAAGATCGACGATCGCGACTTCAAGGCCGCGCTCGATCAGGCCCGCGCCGACGTCGCCGCAGCGGACGCCTCGGTGCGCAACATCGATGCCCAGCTCGAACTGCAGCAGCCGATCATCGAGCAAAGCACGGCCGACGTCTCCGCCGCCGATGCCAACCTGAAATTCGCGCAGGAAGAGCGCGCGCGCTACGACGAGCTGATGAAGTCGGGCTCGGGCACCATCCAGCGCGCGCAGCAGACCGACGCGGCGCTCCGCGCCAGCACCGCGCAATTGCAGCATGCGAAGTCCGGCCTCGTGGCCGCGCAGCGCAAGGTCGACGTGCTCACCACCCAGCGCGCCCAGGCGACGGCCCAGCGCGAGCGTGCCCGCGCGGTCGCCGAGCAGGCTCAGCTCAATTTGTCCTACACCGAGATCACCGCGCCGGTCGACGGCACGGTCGGCGCCCGCTCGCTGCGCGTCGGTCAGTTCGTGCAGGCCGGCACACAATTGATGGCGGTGGTGCCGCTGGATGCGGTCTATGTGGTCGCGAACTTCAAGGAGACGCAGCTCACGCATGTGCGCGCCGGCCAGCCCGTCGAGTTGCGCATCGACAGCTTCCGCAACGAGACCCTGCGCGGCCATGTCGACAGCCTGTCGCCGGCGAGCGGACTCGAATTCGCGCTGCTGCCGCCCGACAACGCCACCGGCAATTTCACCAAAATCGTGCAGCGCGTTCCGGTGAAGATCGTGCTCGACGACCATAACCTCACAGGCCTGCTGCGGCCCGGCATGTCGGCGATCCCGACCGTCGACACCAAGGCGACGGTGCTGGCCGAACGCGAGACGGCCAAGCGTCTTGCCGAGAACACGCCCCGCCCGAACGGCGGCTGAAGCTGAGGAAGGCTTGCGGCAAGATTATCAAGTCTTGCCGGACGATCCTTCCCGGACTTCCTCGATTATCGAAACCATCCGCCCAACGCATCCTGTCTCCGCATCCGAGACGAGGCTTCCATGAGCACGCTCCAACCGACCCTGAACGCCGCTGCCACGAGCATTCCCGCTCCTTCCGCAGTTCCCGCCTCCCCGGCCGTATCGGCCAAGACCTGGATCGCCGTGATCGGCGCGACGCTCGGCGCGTTCATGGCGGTGCTGAACATCCAGATCGTCAACGCCTCGCTCGCCGACATCCAGGGCGCGATCGGCGCCGGCATCGACGACGGCGGTTGGATCTCCACTTCCTATCTGATCGCCGAGATCGTGGTGATCCCCCTGTCCGGCTGGCTCGCGCAGGTATTCTCGATCCGCATCTATCTCCTCACCAATGCGATCCTGTTCCTGGTGCTGTCCGCCGCCTGCGCGCTGGCGCAGGACCTGCCGCAGATGATCGTGCTCCGCGCGGTGCAGGGTTTCACCGGCGGCGTGCTGATCCCGATGGCCTTCACGCTCATCATCACGCTCTTGCCGCGCGCAAAGCAGCCGGTCGGCCTGGCGCTGTTCGCGCTGTCGGCAACCTTCGCCCCGGCGATCGGCCCGACCATCGGCGGCTATCTCACCGAGAATTTCGGCTGGCAGTACATCTTCTACGTCAACCTCGTCCCCGGCGCGATCATGGTCGGCATGCTCTGGTACGCGCTCGACGCCAAGCCGATGAAGCTGTCGCTGCTGCGCGAGGGCGACTGGGCCGGCATCATCACCATGGCGATCGGTCTGTCCGCGCTCCAGACCGTGCTGGAGGAAGGCAACAAGGACGACTGGTTCGGTTCGCCCTTCATCGTCAAGCTCTCGGTCATCGCCGTCGTTGCCCTGACCGTCTTCCTGATCATCGAGCTCACGGTGAAGAAGCCGCTGTTGAACCTGCGCCTGCTGGTTCGCCGCAATTTCGGCTTCGGCATGCTCGCGAACTTCCTGCTCGGCGTCGCGCTCTACGGCTCGGTGTTCATCCTGCCGCAATACCTGTCGCGCATTCAGGGCTACAATGCCGAGCAGATCGGCATGGTCCTGGCCTGGACCGGACTGCCGCAACTCGTGCTGATCCCGCTGGTGCCGCGCCTGATGCAGAAGTTCGATGCGCGGATCATGATCGGCGTCGGCTTCGTCCTGTTCGCGGTCTCGAACTTCATGAACATCTACATGACCGGCGACTACGCCGCCGACCAGCTGCTGTGGCCGAACGTCGTCCGCGCGATCGGCCAGGCGCTCGTCATGGCGCCGTTGTCCGCGGTCGCGACCGCCGGCATCGAGCCGGAGAACGCGGGCTCGGCGTCCGGCCTGTTCAACATGATGCGCAATCTCGGCGGCGCCGTCGGCATCGCGCTGCTGCAGACCGTGCTGACCAAGCGCGAGCAGTATCACTCCAACGTGCTGATGCAGTCGGTCTCGGTGTTCGAGCAGGCCACCCGCACGCGGCTGGAGCAACTCACGCAGTACTTCATCAATCACGGCGTCCTCGACCGTGCCGACGCAGCTCATCGCGCCTATGTCGCGATCGGCCATATCGTGCAGAAGCAGGCCTTCATTCTCGCGTTCAGCGACACCTTCTACCTGCTCGGCATGACGCTCATCGTCGCTTTCGTCGCCGCCATGTTCCTGAAGAAGCCCGGCCAGGCGTCGGCCGGCGGAGCCCACTGACATCAACCCGAGAGCCGAGGAGAACGACCATGAAGCCCCGTATGAATTTCTACCAGGCCGCGCCCGACACGCTGAAGGCACTGACCGCGCTGGAAGCGCAGGTCCAGTCGACGGGGTTGGAGAAGTCGCTGATCGAGCTCGTCAAGATCCGCGCTTCGGAGATCAACGGCTGCGCCTTCTGCATCAACATGCACACCGAGGACGCCCGCAAGCGCGGCGAGACCGAGCAGCGCATCTATCTGCTGAATGCCTGGCGCGAATCCCCGCTCTATACCGAGCGCGAGCGCGCAGCGCTGGCCTGGACGGAGTCGGTGACGCTGATCTCGGAAACGCGCGCGCCCGACGATGTCTACGAGCAGGTCCGCGCCCAGTTCTCCGAGGAGGAGACGGTGAATTTGACCATGCTGATCGCAACCATCAACGCCTGGAACAGACTCGCGATCGCCTTCCGGGCGGTTCATCCGGTGAAGGTGCGGGTATCGGCAGCGTAGGTTAGGACACGTTCCTCACGCGCGATCTCGCAGGGTGGGCACGGCGCAAGAGCGCCCTTGTCCCACCTACGATGGCCGCGCAATTGGCCTAGACCCCCGTCGCCTTCGCGAACTCCACGTAGATTTCCCGCAGGCGCGTCGCCATCGGGCCGGGCTTGCCGTCGCCGATCTTCTTGCCGTCGATCGCGACCACGGGCTGCACGAACAGGGATGCCGACGTGGCAAAGGCTTCCTTCGCCGCGAGCGCCTCGGCGACGGTAAAGGAACGTTCCTCGACGCGGAGCTGGCGTTCTTCGGCAAGCGCCACCACGGCCTTGCGGGTGCAGCCCGGCAGGATCGCGTTGGAGTTCTTGCGGGTCACGATGACGTCGTCCTTGGTGAGGATGAACGCCGAGGACGAGCCGCCCTCGGTAACGTAACCGTCTTCCAGCATCCAGGCTTCGCCGGCTCCGGCCTCGGCCGCCGCCTGCTTCGCCAGCACCTGCGCCAGCAGTGCCACGCTCTTGATGTCGCGCCGCTCCCAGCGGATGTCGGGCACCGTGATCACGTTGATGCCGGTCTTGGCCGAGGCGGCGTTGATGATGTCCTTCTCGGAGGTGAACATCACCAGGCTCGACTGGACGTCGCCCTTGGGGAACGCGAAATCGCGGCCCTTGTCGGCGCCGCGCGTGACCTGGAGATAGACGAGGCCGTTGACGACCTTGTTGCGCGCGATCAGGTCCTTCTGGATCTCGGTGATGCGCTCGACCGTCTCCGGCAGCTTCAGCTTGATCTCGCCGACCGAACGCTCCAGCCGCGCCAGATGCGAGGCGTTGTCGACCAGCTTGCCGTCGAGCACCGCCGAAACCTCGTAGATACCGTCAGCGAACAGGAAGCCGCGGTCGAGGATCGAGACTTTGGCGTCCGAGAGCGGAACGAATGAGCCGTTGACGTAGGCGATCGAATCCAAGGCAGGTCTCCTGGCCGGAAAGGGGAATTTGGCGCGCTTATACGTCATTTGGGGAGAGCGATCATCCCCTTGTTTCGACATTCCGGGGCACGACGCAGTCGCGAGCCCGGAATCCATACCCATCATCGGGAGTATGGATTCCGGGCTCGCGCTACGCGCGCGCCGGGGGATGCAGAAATCAATGCGACAGGATCTTCGACAGGAACTTCTGCGCGCGGTCGCTGCGCGGCTTGCCGAAAAAGTCGTCCTTCGGGGCGTCCTCGACGATCTCGCCGCGGTCCATGAAGATCACGCGGTTGGCGACCTTGCGGGCAAAGCCCATCTCGTGGGTCACGACCATCATGGTCATGCCCTCACGGGCGAGGTCGACCATGACGTCGAGCACTTCGCTGATCATCTCGGGATCGAGCGCCGAGGTCGGCTCGTCGAACAGCATCGCGATGGGGTCCATGGCGAGCGCGCGCGCGATGGCGACGCGCTGCTGCTGGCCGCCGGAAAGCTGCGCGGGGAATTTCTGCGCATGGTCCTTCAGGCCGACGCGTTCGAGCAACTGCATGCCCTTGGTCAGCGCCTTGTCGTGCGGCCGGCCGAGCACCTTCTCCTGCGCGAGGCAGAGATTGTCGATGATCTTGAGGTGCGGGAACAGCTCGAAGTGCTGGAACACCATGCCGACGCGCGAACGCAGCTTCGGCAGGTTGGTCTTCGGATTGTTGACCTTGACGCCGTCGATCGTGATGTCGCCCTTCTGGAAGGGCTCGAGCGCGTTGACGCACTTGATCAGCGTCGACTTGCCCGAACCGGAGGGACCGCACACCACCACCACCTCACCCTTGGCGACGTTGGTGGTGCAATCGGTCAGCACCTGGAAAGTCGGGCTGTACCATTTATCGACGTGGCTGATTTCAATCATGGTCGACCCTAGCGAAGGATGGCGATGCGCGACTGCAGGCGGCGAACGCCAAACGACGCGATACAGGAGATGGTGAAATAGACGACGGCGGCAAAGAGATACATTTCGACGAGGCGCCCGTCGCGTTGCGCGACCTTGCTGGCCGCACCCAGGAAGTCCGGGATCGACAGCACGTAGACCAGCGAGGTGTCCTGAAACAGAACGATGGTCTGCGTGAGCAGCACCGGCAGCATGTTGCGGAAAGCCTGCGGCAGCACGACGTAGCGCATGGTCTGGGCGTAGGTGAGGCCGAGCGCGCTCGCGGCGGCCGGCTGGCCCCGCGAGATCGACTGGATGCCGGCGCGCATGATCTCGGAGAAGTAGGCGGCCTCGAACATGATGAAGGTGATGAGCGAGGAGGCGAACGCGCCGACGCTGATCGGTCGCGAGGCGCCGGTCAGCCACTGCCCGATATAGGGCACCAGGAAGTAGAACCAGAAGATGACCAGCACCAGCGGCAGCGAGCGCATGAAGTCGACATAGAGGCCGGCGATACGCCCGAGGGTCTTGTAGCCGGACAGCCGCATCAGGGCGATCGCCGTACCGAAGATCAGGCCGCCGAGCGCGGAGAGCGCCGTCAGCGTCAGCGTGAACGTCATGCCCTCGTAGAACAGATAGGGCAACGCGCGGCGGATGACGTCGAAATCGAAATTGGCGAGCATCGCGCTATTTCCCCGTGATGTAGCCGGGGATCGCGACGTAGCGCTCGAGGAAGCGCATCGCAATCACGACGACGGCGTTGACCAGGAGATAGAGGACGGTCGCGGCCGTGAAAGCCTCGAACACCTGGAACGAGAACTCCTGCATCGACCGCGCCTGCCCCGTCAGCTCGATCAGGCCGATCGTGATGGCGACCGCGGTGTTCTTGATGGTGTTGAGGAACTCGGAGGTCAAAGGCGGCAGGATGATGCGGAACGCCATCGGCAGCAGCACGTAACGATAGCCCTGCACGGTGGTCAGCCCGAGCGCGGTCGCCGCCATCTTTTGCCCGCGCGGCAGGGAGCCGATGCCCGCCTGCAATTGCACGGCGACGCGCGCCGACATGAAGAAGCCGATGCCGATCGCCGCCGTCCAGAACGGCGCATTCGGCAGTTGCTTCAGCCACAGGCCGGCGGATTTCGGCAGCAGTTCCGGCAGCACGAAGAACCACAGGAAGAGCTGCACCAGCAGCGGCATGTTGCGGAAGAACTCGACCCAGCAGAAGCCGAACCAATAGGCGCCCCGCGACGGCAGCGTGCGCATGACGCCCACGACCGAACCGAAGATCAGTGCGATGATCCAGGCCAGCAACGCCGTCTTGATGGTCAACACCAGGCCCGACAACAACAGGTCGAGATAGGTGCCGGTCCCCATCGGGTTCGGCTCGAAGAATATTCCCCAGTTCCAGTGGTAGTTCACGTGTCCCTCGCGCGAACGCGCCAATCATGGATGTCGTAGACGTTCATGCAAATGTCCGGCCACTCTGGTGTCAAGAGTGGCCGGACATCGGTCCTGATCCCCAGGATCGGGATTTACTTATAGTCGTCCGGGTTCGGCGAGTCCGAGGGCTTGGCGAACTCGTTCTTCAGCTCGTCGGAGATCGGGGTGTTGAGGTTCAGGCCCTTCGGCGGGATCTTCTGGGTGAACCACTTGTCGTAGATCTTCTGGCCCTCGCCCGAGGTGTAGAGCGCGGCGGTCGCCGCATCGACCACCTTCTTGAAGGGGGCGTCATCCTTGCGCAGCATGATGCCGTAAGGCTCGGGCTTGGAGAACGCGTCCTTGGAGATCGTGTAATCGGACGGCGACTTGGAGCCGGCGACGAGGCTGGCGAGCAGGATGTCGTCCATGACGAAGGCGACCGCGCGGTCGGTCTCGACCATCAGGAAGGCCTCGGCGTGGTCCTTGGCCGGGATGATGTTGGCGCCGAGCTTCTTCTCGACGTTGGCCTCGGTCAGCTGCTTGATGTTGGTGGTTCCGGCGGTCGAGACCACGGTCTTGCCCTTGAGGTCGTCGATCGACTTCAGGCCGCTCGACTTCTTGAAGACGTAGCGGCTCGCGGTCAGGAAGTGGGTGTTGGTGAAGGCGACCTGCTTCTGGCGCTCGGCATTGTTGGTGGTCGAACCGCATTCGAGGTCGATGGTACCGTTGGCCATCAGCGGGATGCGGGTCGCCGAGGTGACCGGGTTGAGCTTGACCTCGAGCTTGTCGAGCTTGAGCTCCTTCTTCACGGCGTCGACGATCTTGTAGCAGATGTCCATCGCGAACCCGACGGGCTTCTGGTTGTCGTCGAGATAGGAGAACGGGATCGAGGAGTCGCGGAAACCGAGCGTGATGGCGCCGGTGTCCTTGATGTTCTTCAGCGTACCGGTCAGCTCCTCGGCACTGGCCTGGCTGACGGCGAAGGTCGCGGCAAGCGCGAGGCCGATGCTACCGAAATATTTCACGTTTTCTTCCCCTTTTAGGATGGTGCCGCTGGATGCAAGCACAAATCGGGCCGGAATAGAATGTAACTTTCGACTGGCACGCGGCTCAGGTTAACGGCCGCGGCAGCTCCCCGAAATCCCAGAACAGCCCGGCCATGATCGTCAAGGCCTCTTCGGTCAATGGCAGCAGGATGTGCTCATTGGGCGCATGCTGGGAGCAGCCGGGATAGGAGTGCGGGACCCAGATCGTCGGCAGGCCCAGAACCTCGGAAAAGACATCGTTGGGCAGCGAGCCGCCGAAATTCGGCAGAACCGCCGGCGCCTTGCCGGTCGTGTTTCGGACCGAATCCGCCGCCCATTTGATCCAGGGGCTGTCGAAATCGGTGCGCGAGGCGGCAAAGCTCTGCGCCGCCCGCACCTCGACCATCGGAAAGCCCCTCTCGACCAGATGCGCGCGGATCGCCTCGATCAGGCCGTCGATCCGGGTGCCGACCACATAGCGCAGCTGCAGCACGGCATTGGCGTGGCCGGGAATGGCGTTTGCCGGCTTCTCGATATTGCCCGACGACATCGCCAGCACTTCGAGCGTGTTCCAGGCATAGAGCCGTTCGGCCGCCGACAGCCCCTCCTCACCCCAATTCTCCGCGAGCGCCGGTTCGTCCTCGGTCGGCACCACCTGCACGTCGGCGAGATAGCTGCGGATCTGGTTGGTCAGCCGCGGCGGTTTCAGGGCATCGAGCTGGAGACGGCCGCGACCGTCGACCAGCGTGGCGATCGCATTGACCAGAATGGTCGCGGGATTGGCGAGCACGCCGCCCCAATTGCCGGAATGGTGCCCGCCGTCGCGTAAATTGACATCGAGATGGATGCGGATACCGCCACGGCAGCCGAGGAACAGGGTCGGCCGGTCCGCCGACAGACGAGGCCCGTCGGAGGCCATGAACAGATCGGCCTTCAGCGCCTCGCGATGGAGATCGCAGACCTTGCCGAGATCGGGCGAGCCGATCTCCTCGCCCATCTCGACGATGAATTTCGCATTGAAGCCGAGCTTGCCCCTGCGGGCCTCGCGCACCGCGCGGAGCGCGGCCATGTTGATGCTGTGCTGGCCCTTGTTGTCGGCGGTCCCGCGGCCATAGAGCCGATTGCCTGCCGCCATGGTGCGCCAGGGATCGCGGCCCTCGCGCCACTCACCCTCCATGCCGTCGACCACGTCGCCATGGCCGTAGATCAGCACGGTCGGCAGCGAGGCGCCCTCGTGATGCTCGGCGAACAGGAACGGCGCCTTGCCGCTCGGGGACTCGACCAAGCGGCTCTCGAAGCCGAGCGCCGCGAAAGCGGGCCGCATCTCCTGTTCCAGATAGGCGCGCAGTTCCGCGCCGCGCGACGGATTCTGGCTTTCGGTCCGATAGGCGACGCGGCGGGCAAGCTCGGTCAGGAACGCGCCGGATGCGAAATCGGTGCGGGCATGGGCGATGGCGTCGGCTCTGGTCATGGCTTCGTTTTCAAGGTCTCGAACCGGGTCAGCGTAATGGCCTTTCCGGACTGTCGAAAGTGGCGGGGACTTCGATCGTTCTTGCGATTTCGTTCTTGCTCTCTTGAGATTGGCTTGCCAAGGGCGGAACGGCCTCTGATTTTGGCCTTGCCAACGCCAGGCCATATGCAACAAGCCATGTGCGATTGCCGTACACAATAAGCCGTATGCAAGAACTCCGCCAAGTTCGGGCGCACGTCTATCATCCGAAAAATGCTCAGGACAGCGCGCCGGGGGACCACCATGCCCAAACAGATCAGGCTCAACGCCTTTGCGATGAATTGCGTCGCGCACCAGTCACCGGGCCTGTGGACCCATCCGCGCGACCGCACGTCCGAATATAATCGCCTGCCCTACTGGATCGATCTGGCCAAGACGCTGGAACGCGGGCGCTTCGACGGGCTGTTCCTGGCCGACGTGCTCGGCGTCTACGACGTCTATGGCAACAGCCCCGATGCGGCCTTGCGCAACGCAGCACAGACACCGTCGAACGAGCCGCTGCTGCTGCTCTCCGCGATGGCAGCGGTGACGCAGAATCTCGGCTTCGGCGCTACCAGCAATCTCTCCTTCGAACCGCCCTACCCGTTCGCGCGACGGATGTCGACGCTCGATCACCTGACCGAGGGACGCATCGGGTGGAACGTCGTCACCGGCTATCTCGACAGCGCCGCGCGCGGCGCCGGCAAGGACAAGCAGACCGGGCATGACGACCGCTACGACATCGCCGACGAATATATGGAAGTGGTCTACAAGCTCTGGGAAGGAAGCTGGGAGGACGACGCGGTGCTGCGGGATCGCAAGCGCGGCATCTTCACCGACCCGGCGAAAGTCCATCGCGTCAACCATGAGGGCGCGAACTACCGCATCAACAACACGATCCACCTGAGCGAGCCGTCGCCGCAGCGAACGCCCGTCCTGTACCAGGCCGGCACGTCGCCGCGCGGGCGGCAGTTCGCGGCGAAGCACGCCGAATGCGTATTCATGTCGGGGCCATCGGCCAAGGTGATCGCGCCACGCGTCTCCGCGATCCGGCAGGAGGCCGCGGCGCTCGGACGCAACCCGGCCGAGATCCTGATGTTCTCGATGATGACGATCATCCTCGGCCGGACCGAAGCCGAAGCGCAGGCGAAATATGCCGACTATCGCCGCCACATCAGCCCCGAGGGCGCGCTGGCGCTGATGTCGGGATGGACCGGCGTCGACTTCTCCGGCTACGACCTCGACCAGCAGGTGCGCCACGTCCAGAACGACGCCGGCCGCAGCGCGATGGACAACGTGACCCGCGCCGACCCCGATCGCGTCTGGACCGTGCGCGACGTCATCGAGCATGTCGGCGTCGGCGGTGCCGGCCCCGTCGTGGTCGGCACGCCCGAGAGCGTCGCCGACAAGATCGAGGATTGGTTCGAGAAGACCGACGTCGACGGCCTCAACGTCGCCTTCGCGATCTCGCCCGGTGATTTCGAGGACATCGCCGACATGCTGGTGCCGGAACTGACCCGGCGCGGGCGGTACAAGCAGGAGTATGCGCCGGGCACGCTGCGTGAGAAGCTGTTCGGCCAGGGCCGCGCGAAGCTCGGCGCGCCGCATCCGGCGGCGGGCTATCGGGTGGGAAGGACGGGGTAGACCGAACCTCGCGCCACGCTGGGTGTCGTCCCGGCGAAGGCGGGACCGATCACACGCGAAGCAATTTGGCGAAAAACAGTCGATCGGGATTGGCGACGTCCGCAATCGCTGGATCACGCGGTATGGGTCCCGGCCTTCGCCGGGACGACGATGCGGAGGTGACTCCTCCTCGTCATTGCGATCCTACGGGTGCGCGCGAAGCGCGGCCCGATGACAGGCTCCGCGAAGCAGTTCAGACTGCCACCGTCGCGGGGTTCTGGATTGCTTCGCGGCGCTCGCAATGACGGCGGCCGACGGAGCTACACCCTGCCGTCCACTATCACCTCGATCAGCTTCGTTCCCGGCCGGCTGAACGCGGACGAAAGCGTCGCCTTCAGTTCGCGGCTGTCGCTGACCTTGATCGCCTCGCATCCCAGCGCCTTGGCCATGCCGGCGAAATCCACCGGCGGATCGACGAAGTCCATGCCGACGTAATTGTCGTCGCCGTGGAAGGCGAGCAGGCGTTGCTTGATGATCCGGTAGCCGCCGTTGTTGGCAATGACGACGTTGAGCGGCAGCTTGTGATGCGCGGCCGTCCACAACGACTGGATCGAGTACATCGCGCTGCCGTCGCCGGAGAAGCAGACCACGGGCCGGTCCGGATTGGCGATGCTGACGCCGACAGACGCCGGCAGGCCCCAGCCGATGCCGCCGGAGGCGAGCCCGTGATAACCGTAGCGGTCGCGATGCGGATGCAACGCCGAGATCTGGCGGCTGGAGGTGAGGCCCTCGTCGACGAGGATGGCGTTGTCAGGCATCGCCTCGGCCATTTGCAGCACGAGAAAATCCGGATCAATCGGCGTGCGGCCGGCGCTCTTGCCGATCTGCTCGACCAGCGCGGCGCGCCGCGCGGTCCAGTTCTTCGGCGCGAGTTCTGCGAGACGCTGCTTCGCGCGTTGGGCCAATGTCGCGCCACCCATCTCCTTCAGCACGGGGATCAGCGCGCGCAGCGTCTCCTTCAAATCCGCCTTCAGCGCGATCTCGACGCCGTAGTTCTTGGCGATTTCCCAATCGACCAGGCCGACCTGCACGATGCCGAGACCTTCGGGCAGCGCATCGACCTCGCTATAGACCGACATCCGCAGGGGATCGCCGCCGAGCGCGATCAGCAGGTCGTACGGCGCGAGCGTGTCGCGCGCGACCTTCTGCACGCGCGCAAGCGTCCCGACGAAGCTCGGGCTCTCGGACAGGAAGTGAGCGCCATAGGGCGTCGAGGACTGGTAGGCCGCCGCCCCGAGCAGTTCGGCGAGTTCGGCCGCCTCCTTCAGCGCGTCGCTCTTGACGACCTCGTCCATGGTGACGATCACGGGGCGCTCGGCCTTGAGCAGTCGCGCCGCGAAAGCCCTGAGCGCCTCGTCCGAGGGCCGCGTGCGCGCGTCGATGCGGGTGGACCGACCGAGGTCGATCCCCGCCTCGCTGTTCAGGATGTCGCCGGGCAGCGAGATGAACACTGGCCCGGTCGGCGGCGTCATCGCCACCTTGGCGGCGCGGCGCACGATGCGTGGCAGGTCTTCCAGCCGCGTCACCTCGACGGCCCATTTCACCAGCGGCTCGGCCATGCGCACCAGCGGGCCGTAGAGCACCGGCTCCATCAGGCCGTGGCCCTGCTCCTGCTGGCCGGCGGTCAGGATCATCGGGGTGCCCGTGAATTGCGCGTTGTAGAGCGAGCCCATCGCGTTGCCGAGGCCGGGCGCGACATGGACGTTGCAGGCGACGAGCTTTCCGGAGGCGCGGCTGTAGCCATCCGCGATCGCGACCACGAGGCTCTCCTGCATCGCCATCACATAGGTGAGGTCGGGATGATCCTTCAGCGCGTGCATGATCGGCAGCTCGGTGGTGCCGGGATTGCCGAACAGATGCGTGATGCCCTCGTCCTTGAGCAGCGCGAGAAAGGCGGAGCGGCCGGTGATCTTGTTCTTCATGTTCCCTCCAGGCCTCGCGGATGTTGCCGCGCAGGACGGTGGCATGATGGACGAAGTCGCCGGAGGCACGCAAGGAAGCGCAGTCATGGCTGCGTTGCGCGGGACAGGAAAGCCCCACTCGCGTGCCCGGACGCGGCGGCCGTGCTAGATCTCCTCGCGTCCCAGCTCGAACGGATCCTCGCCGCTCGTGCGCTTCTTCTTTTTCGAGCGCTGCCAGACCACGCCGGGAAAGCCTTTCAGCGGCACCAGCGGTTCGCCCGTATAGGCCCATTCCTGCAGCTCTTCGATCGCGATGTGATAGAGCGGCTGGCGGCCGGTGCGCTCCTTGAACAGGGCGCGGGGAATGTTGACCATGTGCGGGCCGCGCGGGCGCTCATAGGCGATAGGCGTGCCGCAATGCGAGCAGAAGCTGCGCGCGGTTTTCATTGCCTTGTCCTCGTAGCGGGTGAGCGCGGCCTTGCCCGAGATGATGCGAAAGCGCTTCTTCCAGCTTCCGACATAGGTGGCGTAGGCGGCGCCGTGGGCACGGCGGCTGGCCGCCGAATGATCGTGCCAGGCCCAGCGCGCGGGAACATCGATCTCGAAGATGACCTCGCCGCAGAGGCATTGGCCGGTGGCGGTTCCGGCGGCGGCCGCAGCTTTGGCCATGGTGGCTCTCCCCGTCGTCATCGCGAGCGACACTCATTTGGCTCCGGGGCGCGGCGAAGTCGCAAGCCCGGAATCCAATGGACCGCAAGCCGGAACGTGAATTGAATTTCCGGTTCGATGCCGCGCATCGCGCCGGCTGACGCGAGGCGTTACGCCGGCGTCAGCTCGTCATATACCGGATAATCCGTGTAGCCCTTTTCCTCGCCACTGTAGAACGTCGCCCGGTTGTACGGGGTGATCGGGTAGTCGTGTTCCAGGCGCCGCGGCAGATCGGGATTTGAGATGAAGATGCGGCCGAAAGCGATGATGTCGGCATGGCCGTCAGCAATCGCCGCGTTGGCGGTCTCGCCGGTGAAACCGCCGGCGGTCATCAGCACGCCGCTCCAGTGCGGACGGAACAACACCATCGCGGACGGAACGTTCTGCCAGTTGACGTCGGCACGGCCCGCCCCGCTGGAGCGCGGCTCGATGAAGTGCAGATAGGCGAGACCGAGCTTGTCGAGCGCCTTCACGACGTGGGTGTAGAGCGGCATCGGATCGGCCTCGCCGGAATCATTGGCGATGCCGTGCGGAGACAGCCGCACGCCGACACGGTTGGCACCCCAGACGTCGATCGCGGCCTGCGTGACTTCGAGCAGAAGCCGCGCGCGGTTCTCGATCGGGCCGCCATATTGATCGGTGCGCTGGTTGCTGCGGGACTGCAGGAATTGCTCGAGCAGATAGCCGTTGGCGCCGTGGATCTCGACGCCGTCGAAGCCCGCGGCGAGCGCATTCTTCGCGCCCTGCCGGAACGCCTCGACGATGCCCCCGACCTCCTCGGTCTCCAGCGCGCGCGGCGTCTCGTAGTCGGCGATCTTGCCGTCGGCGGTCATCGCCTTCATGCCTTCGGCCTTGATTGCAATCGCCGAGGCAGAGACCGGTAGCGCGCCGCCGTGATACGACGAATGGGAGACGCGGCCGACATGCCAGAGCTGGAGGAAGATGATGCCGCCCTTGGCGTGCACGGCGTCGACCACCTTGCGCCAGCCGGCGATCTGCGCCTCCGAATAGATGCCCGGCGTCGCCGGGTTGCCGCGGCCGTGCGAAAGCACCGGCGAGGCCTCGGCGATGATCAGCCCGCCCCGCGTCGCGCGCTGGCCGTAATATTCGGCGTTGAGCGGCCGCGGCGAAAAGCTGTCGCGCTCGGCGCGCATGCGAGTCAACGGCGCCATCGCGACACGATGCGCAAGCTTGTACGGACCAACCTGCAACGGTTGAAACAACGCCGGAAATTTCATGCTGGCCCCGGATTTTCGAAGGAAGGACAGGGATCATATAGCGAGGGGCGGCCACCGGAAAAGGCGCCGCCCCTACAAAAGCAGATATTCCCTCAGGCGGAACGCCGGAGATAGCAGGCCTCAAGCCGTCTTGATCCAGACCGCCTTCACGTTGAGATACTCCTCGACATGCTGCTTGCCGGACTCGCGGCCGTAGCCGCTCATCTTGTAGCCTCCGAACGGCACGGCCGGGTCCATGGCCTGGTAGCAGTTCACCCACACCGAGCCGGCCCGCAGGCTCTTGGCGACCGCATGGGCCTTGCTGACGTCACGCGTCCACAAGCCGGAGCCGAGGCCGAACGTGGTGTTGTTGGCGCGCTTGACCAGTTCGTCCATGTCCTTGAACGCGATGGCGGAGATGACGGGACCGAAAATCTCCTCCTGCGCGATCCGCATGTTGTCCTGGACGCCTGCGAACACCGTCGGCGACACGAAGAAGCCCTTCGACAGCGCGCCTTCGGTGACGCGGCCGCCGCCGACCAGCGCCTTCGCGCCTTCCTTCTGGCCGATGTCGAGATAGCCGGTGACGCGCTCGAGTTGCTGCGCGGACACCAGAGGCCCGATCTGGGTGTTGGGATCGAGGCCGTTGCCGACCTGCAGCTTCTTGCCGAACTCGGCGACGCGGCCGACGAACTCCTCGTAGATCGACTGCTCGACGAACAAGCGCGTGCCCGCACTGCAGATCTGTCCCGAGTTCGCAAACACCGCCATCGCGGCGCCGGGCACGGCGGCGTCGAGATCGGCATCGGCGAACACGATGTCCGGCGACTTGCCGCCGAGTTCAAGCGAGACGCGCTTCAAGTTGCCGGCCGATGCACGGATGATCGACTGGCCCGTGACGTGCGAACCGGTGAAGGCGACCTTGTCGACGTCATGATGCGAGGCAAGCGCAGCACCCGCGGTCTCGCCATAGCCGGGCACGACGTTGACGACGCCGGGCGGGATGCCGGCTTCGATCGCCAGCTCGGCGATGCGGAGCGACGTCAGCGGCGCCTCTTCGGCGGGCTTGAGCACCACGGTGCAGCCGGTCGCGATGGCGGGGCCGATCTTCCAGAGCGTCGCCGTGAGCGGGCCGTTCCAGGGAATGATGGCTCCGACGACGCCGACGGGCTCCTTCAGCGTGTAGGAGAAGATCTCGCCCGGCAGCGAGTTCTCGATGGTTTCGCCGTGGATCGCGGTGGTCTGGCCGGCGTAGTAACGCAGCATGCCGACGGCCCGCAGGCGATAGGCCCGGGTGCGGCTGAGCGGCGCGCCCATGTCGAGCGTATCGAGCTGCGACAATTCGTCGAAATTCTTCTCGACGAGGTCGGCGAGCTTCAGGAGCAGGTTCTGCCGCTCGAACGGCTTGACCTTGCTCCACGGACCTTCGAAGGCGCGACGGGCGGCCGCAACCGCGCGATCGATGTCTTCCTTGTCGCCCTCCGCGACGGTGGCGAGCAGCTCGCCGGTGGCGGGGTTGTGGGTCTCGAAGCGCTTGCCTGAGGCAGCATCGACCCATTTCCCGTCGATCAGCATCTGCTTGTAGGACCCGTTGGCGAACGGATGGCGCGTGATCGGAATAGCCTGCGACACAGCCATGGCTGCACTCCCTGTGAGGTCGTTGATTGGTTCGATCTGGGCGGGATCGTTAGGTCAACCAGAATACAGCGCTGCCGGAGGGGCGTAAAGGCGGCGTGGAACGAAGACCTCCCATGCCGACTTGTGCAGGGTCCGACGGCCGTCATGTTATAGCTCGATCACACGCAGCCCCTGCTCCGGAGAGCACAATGTCGCACCCTGCCATCGTCAAGGACAATGTCGCCGTGATCACCGGTGGTGCATCGGGCATCGGATTTGCGGCCGCCATGGCCTTCGCGCGCGCGGGCCTGAAGATATGCATCGCCGATGTCGATCAGGACAGGCTGGCCGACGCCGCGACAAAGCTGTCATCCGTCGCGAGCGCCGCAAATGTGATGACCTCCGCGGTCGACGTCAGCGAGGCCGGGAGCGTGACGAAGCTGGAGCATGACGTGCGCGACCGTTTCGGCCGGACCGATATTCTCATGAACAATGCCGGCATCCAGCCCGGCAGCACGCTGTTCGGCGAGCCCGACAATTGGCAGCGCGTCATCGGCGTCAACATGTGGGGCATCATCCACGGCTCGCGCATCTTCGCGCCAGGAATGATCGCGCGCGGAAAACCCGGCCTCATCATCAACACCGGCTCGAAACAGGGCATCACCACGCCGCCCGGCGATCCCGCCTACAACGTCTCGAAGGCCGGTGTGAAGGCCTTCACGGAAGCGCTTCAGCACGAACTGCGCAACACGAAGGATTGCCTGATCACCGCGCATCTGCTGATCCCCGGTTTCGTCTTCACCGGGCTGACCGCGAAGGGACGCAGCGAGAAGCCCGCCGGCGCCTGGACGCCGGAACAGACCGTCGACTTCATGCTGGCACGACTGGAGGCCGGCGACTTCTACATCCTGTGCCCGGACAACGACGTGCCCCGCGCGCTCGACGAGAAGCGCATGCAGTGGGCCGCAGGCGACATCGTCGAGAACCGGCCGCCGCTGTCACGCTGGCACCCGGACTACGCGGATGCGTTCGCGACGTTCGTAAAGGGCAAGTAGATCGTTTCCCTTCTCCCTAGCGGGAGAAGGTGGCGCGGCTTGGAGCGTAATTGCACTCCTGAGCGCGCCGGACGAGGGGTATCATCCGCGAAAATGACTGGCAGCGTAACTCGCGGAGAGAACCCCCGGCTTCGCTTCGCGCAGCCGCCCTCTCCCGCAAGGGGCGAGGGTGTCGTCGCAACCCCCTACAGCGTCTCTTGCTGATGCCCGCACTGCTTGCAGGCGAACTTGACGCGGGTCTGGCCCTTTTCCGCCTGGACCCGGTTCGGCGCGCCGCATTTGCCGCAGACCGCCTCGATGCGGGTCGTGCCCTGCTTGACGACGATGGTCTTCTTTTCCATCGATTCGCGGATCAGGCGCTCGGCCTCCTCACGCAGGGATTGTTTCGACAAAGCTCATCTCCGCCTCTGGAAAGCGCGAGAGCCATATCGCACCTACGCTGAAATCACAATCGGCAATGCCGGCTCGGGCCGCGACAGTCACTGGCCAATGCGCCCGGTCCGGCCATACCGGCCACGCGCTGCCGCTCCAACGCTCAGTCGGCAGGAACTGCACGCTCCAGTCGCAGCGCGCTCGCGCGCAACATCGCCGCATCGAGCTTGCCTTGCCGCGCACCGTCCAGCGCGCAGGCAAAGATCCGATAGAACTGTGCGCCGTCATAAGCCACCAGCAGCAGATCGACACCGGCGTTGATCGCCTCGACCACGGCCTTGCAGACGTCGTGCTGATAGATCGCGCCCATCACGAGGTCGTCGGTCATCACCACACCCTGGTAGTTCCACTTGTCGCGAATGATCCCTTCGACGACATCTTTCGAATGCGACGCCGGGCGGTCGCGATCGACCGCCGTGAGCGTGACATGGCCGACCATGAGCGCGCTGCGCGACTGCGACAGCACCGCGCGGAACGGACGCCAGTCCGAAGCCTCCAGCTCCTCGACAGATGCATCGAGATCGGCGCTGAAATGATGCGTATCGGTGCGCACGCGGCCGATGCCGGGGAAATGCTTGAGCGTTGCGCCGACACCGGTTTCTTCCAGGCCCCGGACATAGGCGCCCGCGATCGCGCCGACGACGGCGGGATCGGCGGCGATCGCGCGCTGGCCGATCAACGTGTGGAAGTCGAGACGATTGCGCCGCGACGGCGGCTTGAGGTCGAGCACGGGCGCGAGGTTCAGGTTGACCCCGAGATCGGCAAGTTCGCGACCGTGGATGCGACCGAACTCCTCGGCTCTGGCCTGCTGGACGTCGGAGGCAAGCCCGGTGAGCGTCGCCAGCGCCGGCACCTTCGTCAGCGGCGGCGACAGATGTCCGACGATGCCGCCTTCCTGATCCGCGGCCACTATCAAGGGCGGCAGGCCCGCGGCGCGCCGCTTGTCCTGAAGCGCCGCAATCTCGGCACGCAGCGCATCGACGCCGCGACCCCGGATGTTGTGCCGCGTGACGTAGACGCCGCCGATCAAGCCTTGCCCGGCGAGGCGTGCGACCTCGGGAAAGGACGAATAGCCGACCATGAAATGCGGCCCGAGCAGGCGAGCCTCGGACAAGCTCGCGCCGAGAACATCGCGCTTGCGCAGCTCGAACCGCAGATGCGCCGCCGACATCAGCAGCGGCGTCAGGCACCACAGGAGGATGAGCTGCTTACCCGCTGTGCGGCGCCAGTGCCCACGGCAGAGCAGGACAATGACGATCACGGCGCCTGTGACGACAAGCACGACGTTTCCGGCGCCACGCATCGCGACGAGATAAGGATCGTTCTTGTTGGCCGCCGCGAGAGCAGCAACAGGCGCGACCAGCCAGAGCAGGATGAGACCGAGATGGCGGATGATTTGCATGGAATGCGACACGTGCGATCCGATGGACGTTTCGCACCTATCAAAGCCTGCGATGCCGCGCGAGCGGCAAACCGGCATCTGCACGGAATCTGCACGAAACTGCTGAAGTCGTGCAGACGATGACCCCGGCTTCTGCACAACCGTCGCTCAGACTTCGTGACGTCACCATTCACGGAGGTCTTCTTGACATGACGAGCCTGGCTTCGACGACAACGACGGACATCCGGCCGATCAGACATTCCGCGCTGTCCGTCAAACTCGCGATGGCCCTGGCGCTTGCCGCGTTCGCCGACTGGCTGTTCTACGGCCGGCGGATCGGGCTGGCCGTGGTCATCTTCGCCATCGCGATCGCAACCGCCTCGCTGCTCGCCAACCGCGCGACGCTGAATGGGCGTCGCGCGGTGACCGGTGGGATCGTGCTCGGCCTCGGCCTCGTTCCGGCCATCGAGGAGCTCAACACGCTCTCGTTCCTGATCCTTGTTGCGGCGCTCGCCATCGCCCTGCTGGTCACGACCAATCCGGAGACGACGGGGCTTGCGGACCGGGCGCGCGCGCTCCGCAACTTCGTCCTGTTCGGGCCCTTCCGGTTCTTTCCCGACGCCCTGCAGCTCTTCAACGTCTCGGCTTTCAGCCGCGCCATCGCGCTTTGGCTTCTGCCGGCCGTGCTGGGTACGGTGTTCGTCGCCCTGTTCGCCGCCGCCAATCCCGTGATCGAGCAATGGGTGTCCCTGCTCAATCCAAACATCATCCTCGACTATGTCAGCATCCGGCGCGTGCTGTTCTGGACGGCGATTCTGGCGCTGGTCTGGCCGTTCATTCACGTGCGATGGCGCCGCCGGACCGTCGTCCCGCCAGCTACCGTTGATCTCGGCGAGCCGGAACCGCCGGCGCCGTTCGTACCCGCCGAATTCCTCGGCCCTTCCACCATTCTGCGTTCGCTGATCCTCTTCAATCTGCTGTTCGCCGCACAATCCGTGCTCGACGGACTCTATCTCTGGGGCCATGTGGCGCTGCCTGCCAACGTCACCTACGCCGAATACGCCCATCGCGGCGCCTATCCGCTGATCGCTACCGCGTTGCTCGCCGCCGCGTTCGTCCTGGCCGCCATGCGTCCGGGCGGAGCCGCCGAGAAATCCGGGGTGATCAGGCCGCTGGTCTATCTCTGGGTGGGGCAGAATGTCCTGCTCGTCGCCTCCTCCATCCTCCGCCTCGATCTCTACGTCGACATCTACATGCTGACCTATTGGCGGATCGCGGCGTTCATCTGGATGGGGCTGGTGGCACTGGGCCTCATCCTCATCATGGTGCGCATCCTGCTCGATCGCTCCAACCGATGGCTCGTCGGCGCCAATCTGATCGCGTTGACGATTTCGCTCTATTGCGCCTCGCTCGTGAACTTCGACGCGTTCATCGCCGACTACAATGTGGCCCACAGCCGCGAGATGACGGGCCGAGGCGCGCAGATCGATGCCGATTACCTGCTCTCGCTCGGACCACAGGCGCTGCCGGCGCTTGACAAGGTCATCGCGCTCCGCGCCGACGAGACCTGCCTTGTGTCCCGCCGCGACCGCCTTGTAGAACAGCATCGTCAGGATCTGGCCTGGCGCAGCTGGGGCCTTCGGAGCTGGCGGCTCGAGCACCGGCTGGCTGCCCGAGGCTAAGACTCAGTCCGGCAACCAGCCATCGGACTGACGAGGAAGCGGAGACAGTCTTGGCGCATCGCATTCTCATCGTCGACGACGAGGGCCACATCCGCGAAGTCATCCGCGTCGCACTGAGGAAGGCCGGAATGGACGTGATCGAGGCGCGCGACGGCAGGGAGGCGCTGGGCCGCTTTGCCGCCGATGCGCCCGATCTAATCGTGCTCGACGTCGGCATGCCGGAACTCGATGGCCTCGATGTCTGCCGCGAGGTGCGCAAGAGCTCCGACGTACCGATCCTGTTCCTGTCTGCGCGAGACGAGGAGATCGACCGCGTGCTCGGCCTGGAGATCGGCGGCGACGATTATGTGACGAAGCCGTTCAGCCCGCGCGAGCTGGTGGCACGGGTCAACGTCATCCTGCGCCGCCTCGCTCCCCGTAACGGCGAGGCGAAGGCGGGACCGGCGTCGCTGTCGCAGGGCCGCCTGCTGATCGATCCCGAGCAGCACGTGGCATCCTTTGCCGGCACGCCGCTGAAGCTGACCGCGATCGAGTTCGGTATCCTGCGCGCATTGCTGACCCGTCCGACATCGGTCTTCAACCGGGAGCAGTTGATGCGGGCGGCTTATCAGCTCAATATCCAGGTCTCCGACCGCACCATCGACAGCCACATCCGCAACATTCGCGCCAAGCTCGCGACGCTGGCCTGCGACAACGTGATCGAGACCATTCATGGCGTCGGCTTCAAGCTCGGCCGCTGCGAGAAAGAGGCATGAGCGCCGCACCCGACAAATGGCGGCCGTCGCTCGGGCTCGTGATCTTCGCGGTGCTGACCACCGTCGCGCTGCTGCCGCTGGTCGGCCTGTTCTTCTTCCGACTCTACGACAACCAGCTCATCCGCCAGACCCAGGCCGAACTGATCGCGCAGAGCCGTGTGCTCGCGACGATCTATGCGCAGGAGGTCGAAGCCCGGCTCGGCAGCGGCCTGACCCTCGGGACCGAGGTGCCGCCCGGCGTGCTGCCTGATCCCGGCGACCAGTTCACGCCGATCCGTCCCGCGCTTGATCTCACCGCCGACGACCTGTTGCGGCGGCGGCCCGACGCGCAAGCAGCGCCCCAGCCGGCGCAGCAGGCCTATGTCGAGATCGGCGCGAAGCTCGCTCCGATCATCCGCGACACACAGAAGGTAACGCTGGCAGGCTTTCGGATCCTCGATCCGCAAGGCGTGGTGATCGCGGGGCGGCAGGAGGTCGGGCAATCGCTCGCCCATATCGAAGAGGTCGCCGACGCGCTGCACGGGCAGTACCGGGCCACCTTGCGCAACCGCGTGCCGAACAAGCCGCCGCCCCCGATCTATTCGTTCAGCCGCGGCCTCGGCGTGCACGTGTTCTCGGCCATGCCCGTGATCGTCGGCAACCGTGTCGCCGGCGTGATCTACACCACGCGGACACCGAGCAACATCTTCGATCATCTCTACCAGGAGCGCGCCAAGTTCGTGCTGGCGGGGCTCGCCGTCATCCTCGGCACGGTCCTCGTCGGACTGGTGTTCTCGCGCACCATCACGCTGCCGATGCGCGAGCTGATCGATCGGGCCGGGCGGATCGGACGCGGCGACCGGGAAGCCTTTAGGCCGCTTCGACATTACGGCACGCGCGAGTTCGCTCAACTCTCGCACAGCTTCCTCGGCACGGCGGGGCAACTGGCGCGACGCTCGGACTATATCGCGACATTTTCGGCGCACCTCACCCACGAGCTCAAATCGCCCCTCACCTCGATCAAGGGCGCCGCGGAATTGCTGCAGGATTCGCTTCAGGGCAGATCGGAGAGCCTGACACCGGCCGAGCAGACGACGTTCGTCGCCAACATCCTGTCCGATACCCAGCGGCTGGAAGAAATGGTGCAGCGGCTGCGTGAACTGGCCCGTGCCGAAAGTCTGCCGCAAAACGAGCGCACGGAGCTTGCGCCCGTGATCGCCGACCTCAAGAGCCGGTTCCCGGAAAGCGCGATCTCAGCCGGCGGCAACCTCGATCGTTCGATCCGCATGTCTCGCGAAAAGGCGCTGATCGTGCTGTCGCATCTCGTCGACAACGCCATCCGGCACAAGGCCAGGACGATCAGGCTGGAGGCGGTGGACGAGCGGACGATGTTGCGGCTGACGGTCACAAATGACGGAGAGCCGATCTCGGTCGCGAACCGCGACAGGATCTTCGATGCCTTCTTCACCACCCGCCGGGACCAGGGTGGGACCGGCATGGGCCTGGCCATCGCGCGCGCGGTGATGGCCAGCCACGGCGGCGCGATCAACCTTTCGCCGACCGCGGAAGGCGCCGCCTTCGAACTGCAATTCCCGACGGGCTGAGGCGCGACCTGACGATCGCGCTCGGGCGGAGCATTTCACACTTTTCCGGATCACACCCTAGATCGCGAACACCCACGCCGCGACGATGGTCACGATGGTCACCAGGCCTGCGATGGTCCAGCCCGCGGCGTATTCCAGCTCGGGATGACCGGTGGCCCGCATGATCTCTGCCGGGTCTGCGGTATGCTTCTCTGCCATGACAGCCTCGCGCGTTTCTCCCCGCGTCATATGTAAGTCGCACGGGGCGCCATAATGTTCCATCACGGAAGCGCGAGGGATCGCGGGGCCGGTCGAACGCGAGGAACGACACGACTTCGCTCGCCCGCACCGCAACCAGACGTCCACGGGCAGATTGGACAGGGTTGCTTTCCAAATCGGATTGCGTGCTAGACTGACCGTGTCACGGCAGGAGGGAAACATGGCCGACGACAAGACAAAGCGCGGCGGCGCGGACCGCGCACTGATCGCGCTGACTGAAAAATATGAAGTCGCCTATTGGTCGAAGAAGTTCAAGGTCACGCCGGCCAAGCTGAAATACGCCGTCAAGAAGGTCGGCCACTCCGCGAGGAAGGTCGAGGCATACATCAAGCTGCAAAAGCATCGCGCTGCCGACAAGAGCCGGATCGCGCTGGGCGAGGCCTATGAGGTCCGCTACTGGTCCAAGAAGTTCAAGATCACGCCCGCGAAGCTGAGGGTTGCCGTCGCCGCCGCCGGACATTCCTCGAGGAAGGTAGAGGCCTATCTCGCCGCACAGAAGGCGGCGAAGAAGAAGAAGGCCAAGAAGACGACGAAGAAGGTCGCAAAGCGGAAGAAAGCGGCCTGAGACTGGCGACCCCTGGAGGCAAGATGAAGTCCGGTCAATTCGTCCTCACCTGCGCCCTTGTTGTCACGACGGTCTCCGGGGCTTCCGGTGCGACACCGGCAAAGGTCTCGGGCGCGACAGCACTGGCGCTCGCCGGCGTGATCGCGCCGCTGTCGCCGGTCCTGTCGGGCGCGGAAAAGAAGGCGGTGGCGATGCTGTTCGCCGCCAACAACGACATCCCCTACAAGAAGCCGATCGTGGTGACCGCCGACAGGATCGTCTGCCGCACCGGCAATGTCGACATCACAACCCGCAACTGCGAGATCACCTTCGGCAAGAAGGTCAAATCCGTCAACGGCTCCACGGCCAACGAGATTTTCGCCACCCAAGCGCTGGCCGGCGTTCCGCCCGACGGCGCGGCAGGATCGAATTTCGAAAGCCTGAGCAAGCTGAGCTGCACGATCGATCCCAACGCCATCAGGCGCAAGGACGGCAGCGGGGCGGATTGCAATTTCCAGCCGGGGAATTGACCGGGCCGCAGAGGCCGCCGAAAGTGCCGTGAAATCGCCTCAAGGCAAACCAACTAATAAGCCGGCTTGAACGGACAGGCCGCAGCGAGCGAGCCCATGTCAGGCGCGCGAGACTCGACACCAACATGAAGAATTATCTCGCATTTTTCTTTCTTTTGACTGTCACGACAGCCTTCGCGCATGGCCCTGTGCCGACGCGGCTGCCTTCGCCGTCCGACCTTGTGCCTGTCGGCCTCACCGATTCCGACACGACTGCGGGCGGCACCGCGAGGCTGTGCGAACAGGTCGCCTTCTCGCGCGGCCTGCGCTACGGCGAGAGCGAGGTCAACGTGCTCGATGTCGCCACCAGCTCTGCCAAGGCGGATACGCCGCGGCCAGTGCTGCTGTTCGTGGCAGGCGACACCTTCACCGGCGACCGCGCGGCCCCGGACCTGTCCCGCGAAATCCAGGACCAGGTGATGTGCTTTGCCGCGCGCAACGACATGATCGGGGTGCGTGTCAACTATCGCCTGGCGCCCGCCGCGACCTGGCCGACCGGCGCGACCGATGTGGCGGCCGCACTGTCCTGGATTCACGGCAACATCGACCTGTTCAACGGCGATGCCCGCGAGATCGTCGCGGTGGGTTACGGCGCCGGCGCCTTTCACGTCGCCACCCTGCTGGCGCATCCCGAGCTCCAGGCCGACCGCGCCGACGTCGCCGCTGTGGTGCTGGTGTCCGGGATCTATCGTGCCGGCAAGGACGCCAGTGACAGCGTGAAGGCGTATCTCGGCAACGACACCAGCCAATACGACAAGCGGTCGGTCTTTCCCGGCATTCTCAATGTCGACGTGCCGATCGTGCTGGCCTGGGCCGCGGACGATCCTGCGAGCATCGTGGCGCAGGGCGAGACCCTGAAGAAGACGCTCTGCGGCGCCGGCCACTGCCCGCGCGCCTCGCTCCTGCGCAACCGCGACGGCATCGCCGCCGCCTTCGGCCTCGATGGTTCGGGCGACAGCCTCGCCGAGCCGACGCTGCTGCTGGTGCACCAGCTCGAGGCTCGCGGCCTGCCATAGCGGTGCGCAACCAGAGCTGCTGCAGCGCGTCAAATCGCCTGCCGTTTCCGCCGGCGCGGTCGCAGGCAGCCAAGCCACAGGATTGACAAACGATTGACCTAGATCAGCGGCCCTGGTGCGGCTCGACCCGCCCTCGATGGGGGCCAACGACAAGGTGGCGAATATGCGCGTCATCGGCAGGATGCTGTTCGTTGCGATGATCGCTCTGGCGTCGCTGGGCGCGATGTCCGAGCAACACACCGAACAACCGGCGAGCGACAAGGAAATCCGTATCGGCAATGTCATGCCGTATTCGGGGCCGCTGTCGGAATTCGGCGCCATCGGCCAGGCGGAGGCCGCCTATTTCGACATGATCAACGCGCGCGGCGGCATCAACGGCCGCAAGATCCGCTTCATCACGCGCGACGACAATTCCGATCCGGCAGCTGCGCTGGAGCAGACCCGCAACCTCGTCGAAAAGGAAGACGTTCATCTGATGTTCGGATCGTTCGGCACGCCGGGCAATCTCGCCGCGCGCTGGTATCTGAACGAGAAGAAGATCCCGCAACTCTTCGTCGCCTCCGGCGACGAGCAGCTCAGCCAGGCCCAGACGTTTCCCTGGACCATGGGCTGGCAACCACCATTCCGGTCGGAGGGGCGCATCTATGCCAATTACATCCAGGCCTATTATCCGCGGAAGAAGATCGTCGTGCTCTGGCAGAACGACGAATTCGGCCGCACGCTCTACAGGGGCATCCAGGAAGGCCTCGGCGACCTGAACCGTCACGTCCTCGTCGACATCGCCTTCGACATCGGCGACGAGCATCTCGAAGGGCACGTCTCGGTCCTCAAGCGCGCGGACGCCGATATCTTCGTCTTTCTCGGCGTGCCGTCGACGGCCTCCAAGGTGATCAAGCTGGCGGCGTCGCTCAACTGGCACCCCGTCTTCATCGTGAACGACGCCTCCGCCTCGATCGCCAATGCGATGGCGCCTGCCGGCCTCGAGAATTCCGCCGGCGTGATCTCGGCCGCCTTCCTGAAGGACCCGAGCGACCCGGCCTGGAAGGATGACCCCGCCATGAAGGACTGGTTCGCCTTCATGGACAAATTCTATCAGGTCGAAAGCGCGAACAACAGCGCGGCACTCTACGGCTACGCCGCGGCGGAGGCACTGACCCAGGTGCTGAAGCAATGCGGCGACGACCTGTCGCACGAGAACATCATGCGTCAGGCGGCTTCGCTCAAGAACTACAAGCCTTCCGTTGCGCTGCCCAGCATCAGGATGAACACCTCGCCGAACAACTACCTGCCGATCAAGCAGATGCGGCTCGTCCAGTTCGATGGCCGCTCCTGGCAACCATTCGGCGACGTGATCGAAACCGCGTTCACCGAAGGCGCCAATCGATGAGCCGCCTCAGGCGGGCTTCAGCGAGGCCAACGCGCTTTCCAGCAATGAGCGCACCCGCGCGGCATCGCCGGATTGCACCAGCGCCGGATCGAGGTAGAGCTCGAGGCCGGGCGCGCGCTCGGTGATCACACCGTTTCTCTCCGTCGCGTCGTTCAACGCATCCACCGAATAGGGAATGACCTCGCGGCTGATCCCTTTCATCGTGATCGCCGGCAATGCGTGCGCGCGAACGATGTCGCTGACCAGCGCGAAGGTCTCGTAGCTCAGCACGATGCCGCCGGGCTCGGCGATGGATTGCAGGCGGGCCGCGAGGTTCGCTTCCGCGCCGATGATGGTGTAGTCCATGCGGTCGGTGCTGCCGAAATTGCCGACATTGCAATAGCCGGAATTGATGCCCATGCGCGAGCGGAACGGCTGCTCGATGCCGGAGGCACGCCACTTGGCATTGAGCTCGGTGAGGCGATGCTGCATGCGCCAGGCCATCTGGAGGCAGGCTTCCGCGTCGGCGCGGTCGCCCTTGGTCTCGGGGTCGCCGAAGAAGATCAGCATGGCGTCGCCGATGAACTTGTCGACCGTGCCGCCATGTTCATGCGCGATCGCCGACATCTCCGTGAAATATTCGTTCAAGAGCTGAGTCAGGAGTTCGGGCTGGAGTCGTTCGGTGGTCGCGGTGAAGTTCTGGATGTCGGAGAAGAAGATCGTGAGCTTCTTCCGCTCGGTGTGGATGGTGACGTCCTTCTGGCCGCTGAAGATGCTCTTGTAGACCTGGGGCGGGATGTAGCGCGAGATCTTCATCGAGAGCGAGGCGAGGAAATCGTTGGCGGATTCGAGCTCCTTGTTCATGCTCTTGATGCGAGTGGCCTGTCGGCGCTGCAGCGAGAGGAACGCAAGCCCGCTTCCGGCGGCGATCACGAAATAGGCCAGCAGGAACTTGAACGAGAAGATGTTGGCGGCGATCGGCTGCGCGACGATCACCTCCTGGATGCCCCTGACATCGCCGACCTTCCAGTCCTTCTTGGGGCTTTCGGGGTGGCTGTTGTGACAGCTCACGCAGGCCGGTCCCATCGTGACGGGCGCGACCAGACGGACCTTGTCGGAAAACAGGGAAGTCTCGGTATCGACGATCTTCTGCTCGGGGTCCTTGCGCAGCGCATCTAGCGCATTCTTTTCGAACGGGTCGAGCTGGTGCGGGGCGCGGTTCTGGAAGGGGAAATCCGAGACGAAGCGGTAGGTGATGTTCTCCTGCTGCGCCCCGATCACCCGCCCGAGCTCGAGCGACAAGGTCGCCGGGATCGGGATCGCGCCGGGAACGGATTCGTAGTTATGGACAACCTTGGTCGTCCCGTTCGGGTTGGCCAGCACCCTCCCCACCACATTGGTCGCGTAATAGCTGCGCACGCTGGTGATGACCGAGTTGAGATCAATGGCCTGCCGGCGCAGCGCCGTCTTGCTCAGCTCGGTCAGATCGAGCCATACCGCAAGCGGCAGAGCGAGCAGGAGGAAGGCGATCACCGCCCCCGTCAGGATGCCGCTCTTGCGCTGTTGTTCGGAGATCTCTTGTTTCACTCTTCGGCTCCGTTGTGTGCGTCTTTGTCACAAAGTTGAGGGACTTCACGGCACAGCATGCGGCGGCACAGAGCCCGCAAACGCGGGCCGGCGCAACCCCATTCTAGGGGAGTCGCTGCAGGCAGCCTTTTCGTTTCATGACGAATGTTTAAGATCGACACAAAACCACATCTGCTCCGCCGGGAGATCATCCGAATGACCGAGGCCATCCGCATCAAGCGCTTCAATGCGCGACCCGTGATCGTGCCGATGAACCTGCCGCTCCAGACATCGACCGGGGCGGTCGCCAGGGCACCGCTCGTGCTGATCGACTGCGAAACCGACCAGGGCGTGCGGGGACATGCCTATCTGTTCGCGATCACGCCTTCGGCCCTGAAGCCGCTGACCGCGATGGTCGCGGAAATGTCAGAGCTGCTGTCCGGTGACGAACTGCTGCCGTTCGAGATCGAGCGCAAGCTGGCCCGACATTTCACATTGCTCGGCCTTGCCGGCCTGCAACGGCTGGCGCAAGCCGGCATCGACATGGCGGCCTGGGACGCGCTGGCGCGCGCACGGGGCCTGCCGCTGGCACGGCTGCTGGGCGGCGCGCCGAAGCCGGTCCGGGCCTACAACTCGAAGGGCCTCGGCATCATGCCGGCAGGCGCCGCGGTGGACGAGGCCCACAAGCTGCTGGCCGAAGGCTTTCAGGCCGCCAAGATCCGCCTCGGCCGCCCCGAGTCGCGGGAGGATCTGGCGGTCGTGCGCGCAGTGAGAAAGGCCGTCGGCGACCAGGTCACGCTGATGTGCGACTACAATCAGGCGCTGACGGTCACCGAGGCGATCCGCTGCGGCGAGATGCTCGACGACGAGGGGCTGCTGTGGATCGAGGAGCCGATACGCCACGACGACTACGCGGGCTGCGCCCGGATCGCCGACGCGCTCCGCACCCCGGTCCAGATCGGCGAGAACTTCGACGGCGCCTTCGCGATGCAGTCGGCGTTGTCGGCGGAAGCCTGCGACTACGTGATGCCGGACGTGCAGCGCATCGGCGGCGTCACCGGCTGGCTGCGGGCCGCTTCACTGGCGCACGCCGCGGGCATCGAGATGTCGACGCACCTGTTCTCGGAGGTCAGCGCGCACCTGCTCTGTGTGACGCCGACCGCGCATTGGCTGGAATATGTCGACTGGGCCGATGCAGTGCTTGCCACGCGGCTGACCATCAAGGACGGCTTTGCGCTGCCGGGCGACGAGCCCGGCAACGGCATGGCGTGGGATGAAGCGGCGGTGAAGCGATACCTGGTAAGCTAACCCAGCCTATTGCTTCAGCTTTGCGATCTCGGCCCGCGCGGCGCCGACCAACTCCTCATTGGTATGAGCATGCCCCCACAGGCCCCACCCGCCGGGGGCCGCTTCGGTCAGCAGAACCCAGGTCCGGTTGATGAGCGACGGATCGCCCGCCGCTCTCGCGACGAGATCGGTGAGCTGCCGGACCACCGCTACCTGCTTGTCGCGATCGAGCGCGCCAGCATTGGTCAGGACCTGCACCCGCACGTAATTGCCCTCGCCGTCGACATTGGCCACGGCCTTGCCGGGGAGTTCGTGCACAAAGGCGGCCGTGTTCTTGCGGAACATCGGGATATCGGGCACTTGCTCGACGGACTTCACGGTCGCGGCGGCATCGATGGCGAGCTGATGCGGATCACCGAAAGTGCCTGCGGCCGCGTAGATATCGATCATGGGCACGGGATGCGTCTCCTGCACAACGAACTATGACGACCATCATATTCGAATATGATGGTCATCATAGTCAAGAGGATTTCGTCGATTGGCTGGTGAGATCAGACAGAAGATGATCGAGCGCACCGGCGTGCTGCTCGCCATGAAGGGACTTCAGGGCACCTCCTTCACCGAGGTGCTGGAGGCCTCCGGCGCACCGCGCGGCTCGCTCTATCACCACTTCCCCGGCGGCAAGGAGGAACTGGTGATGGCGGCGGTCGCCTGGGTCAGCGCGCGGTCGCTCGAACGGATCGAGCAATTGCGCGGCCGCCCCGCGCCTGAAGTCGCGGACGCCTTCATTGCGATGTGGCGCGATATCCTCAAAGCCTCGGACTTCGGCGCGGGCTGCGCCGTGGTCGCGGTCACCGTCGGTGCCGATACGCCGAACCTGCTGGAAAGCGCGGCGCAGGTGTTTCGGCAATGGCGCGGCGCGCTTGGAGAATTGCTCGCACTCGGCGGGATCCCCGCGGCGCGCGCGCCTGCGCTGGCCGCGATGCTGATCTCGGCCTGCGAAGGCGCGGTCGTGCTGGCACGGGCCGAGCGGACGATGGAGCCGTTCGATCTCGTCGCCACCGAACAGCGCGCACTGGTGAAAGCAGCGACGACACGCAAGCCGCGGGCGGGCTAGAGCACGGCGGCGGGTGGGCTCGTCAAGAGTTCCCTTTACCCGGATTGCATCTTCCGTGCAACCCAACCTCTCCCCGCAATGGAGCGAGGTGAAGAGCAGCCACCTACCGCGCTGCCGCGTTCAGGTCCATCGTCTCGAGCAGGCTGTTCTGGCGCCAGTCGATGAAGGCGTCCTTGAGGCGGCTGATCTCGCCGGCGTGCTCGGCCACGCCCCAAAGATTATGCTGCTCGAGCGGGTCGGTCTTGAGATCGAAGAGCTGCCCGTCTTCGGCGCCATGGATGAACACGACCTTCCACCTGTCGTCACGCACCATGGTAATCAGCCTTGCCCCGGTCATGGCGACATCACCGGCCTGCTCGCTGAATACGAAGCCACGGCCGGCCCATTCCTCGCTTTTTAACGCCGGCAGCAGGCTGCTGGCCTGGAATGGCTTGGGATGCTGGGCGCCGGCGAGATCCAGAATGGTCGGGCCGAGATCGAACAGCTGGCACTTCCCGCGGACGCGCCGGCCACCGGTGAACCGCTTCGGCGACCAGACCAGCAGCGGCACGCGCGTGACGGGCTCATACATCGACCATTTCTGGCTGAGACCATGCTCGCCGAGATTGTCGCCATGGTCCGACATGAAGACGAGAACGCAATTGTCCAGATAGTCCCTGTCTTCCAGCGTCTGCAGCAGGCGGCCGATCTGCTCGTCGATCATGGCGACGTTGGCGTAATAATGCGCGCGCAGGCGCCGCATCTCTTCGTGCGTGGGCGCGAGCTTCCATGACACCGCATCGTGGTCCACCTCGGTGTCGTGGCGGCGCTTCTCCTTCAGATAGGCCGGCAGCCCCTCGATCTCGGCCGCGGTCGGCTGCGGCACCGGCAGGTCGTTGCGCCCGAGATAATGCTCCAGATATTCCGGCAGCGGATCATAGGGCGGATGCGGTCCGGGAAGGCCGATCTGCATGAACAGCGCCTCCGGCTTCGGCCGGGTCTCGAGCCACCACATCGCGGTCTCGGCGACGAAGACGTCCGGATGCAGCGATTTCGGCATCTCCCAGGTGAAAGCGCCCATCCTGTCGCCGTAGTCCGGCAGGCTGCGATAGCCGGCGCGCGACGGTTTGGTCAGCTTGTGCGCGGCAAAGGCCTTGTCGAGTTCATCCGCGAACCAGCGCCCCTCGAAGAAACGATCCTTGTTCTCGACCACGAAGCGTTCGTGGAAGCCCGCCTTCGCGTCATAGGGAATGGTGTGCATCTTGCCGACATTGACGCAGTGATAGCCGGCGTCCGCGAGGTTGTTCACCCACGTCTTCTGCCAGTGCTGGCCGTTCTTCAGCACACCCGAGGCGTGGGGATAAAGGCCGGAGAACAGCGCCGCGCGCGAGGGCACGCAGCTCGGCGCGTTGATGAAGCAATTGTCGAAATAGACGCCCTCGCGCACGAGGCGATCGAGATTCGGCGTCTTCATATACGGATGCCCCGTCGCCGCGATCGTGTCGAAACGCTGCTGGTCGGTCATGACCAGGACGATATGGGGCTTTGTCACGATGGCTTTGTCCTACGCGGCGTTGGCATAAGAGAAAATATGTCTGACATAATAATTCTTGTCAAACCGCGAACCGTCAGTACAATCAGCATTGTTTTAGTTAGATTTCTCGTTGTCACCTGAAATAAATCAGACATTTTGCAGCATGGGTTCGATGAACGTGGCGACGGCCGGCAGCAAGGACAATCCGCAGTCGAGCGCCCTCGTGGCCCGCGAGGTGGCGCGGCTGATCCTGACCGGCGTGTGGCGCGAGGGCACGACGCTGCCGCGCGAGATCGAGCTTGCCTCCCGCTTCGATGTCAGCCGCGCCTCGATCCGCGAGGCACTCTCGCTGCTGAAGGCCAAAGGCCTGATCGCCTCGAAGCAGAAGGCAGGCACGCATGTGCGGGCCCGCTTCGACTGGAACATGCTCGACGAGGAGCTGCTGAACTGGACATTGTCGGCGTTGCCGACGCAGGAATTCGCCAAGCAGATCATGGAGGTTCGCAGGATCGTCGAGCCGGAGGCCTGCGCGATCTGTGCGGAACGCGGCACGGACGAGGATTTTGCGCGGATCGAGCGGGCCTATCGCGGCATGGACGCAGCCGGCATGGACCGCCGCGCCTATGCCGAACCCGATCTGCAGTTCCATCGCGGCATCCTGATCGCCACCGGCAACGACTTCCTGATCGCGTTCGGCGCGACGGTCGCGGCCGCCCTGCGCATGTCGTTCAACCTGTCGACCACCAATCCGGGCGCACCGCGCAAGAGCCTGCCCTACCATCGCGCAGTGCTGGACGATATCTGGGCGCGCAATCCCGACGGTGCGCGCCAGGCCATGCACCGGCTGATGGATCTCACCGAACAGAACATCGTCTCGGCCCTGTCGCGCCAGAAAAAGAAAGACGCCGAGGATGAGAGCGCCCGCACCAGACGGACGCGTTGAAGCCGGCAAGTCGTTTTGAGGGAGGTCAACATGAAGAACCAGGCGGACAAATCCGCGCATACGATCCGCACGTCGATCACGCGACGCAGATTGCTCGAGGCCACGGCCGCCACCGCGGCGCTCACGGCATTCCCGGCGCCTCTGATCGCGCAGACCAAGCCGTTCGCCGGCGTCACCCTGCACGGCGCCTCGTTCCAGCACCGCTTCTTCACGCTGCTGCAAAAATACATTCCCGAGTTCGAGGACAAGACCGGCATGAAGGTCGACCTCCAGCTCTCGGCCTTGCCCGTCTACAACCAGCAGGCCAATCTCGAACTGTCCTCGGGCGGTTCGGCCTATGATTTCGTCAACGTCACCTTCACGCTTGCCACCCGCTGGATCGCGGCTGGCCTGCTCGCCAATCTCGACGAGTTCACCGCCGACCCCAACCTGACGCCGACCGAGTGGAATCCAAAGGACTTCGTCGACGGCGCGCAAGTCCCCTATCGCGACGCCAAGGGCGCGACCTACGGCTTTGCCTGGGAAGGCGGCGCGATGCTGATGGGGCTGTCGCGCATGGACCTGATGGAGAAGAAGGGGCTGAAGATTCCGAAGACCTTCGCCGAGCTCCAGCAGGTCTGCGCCGAGATCAACGGCACCGATGGCGTCAACGGAATCGTGTCGTGGTTTCTCCACAACTGGAACCTACCGCCTTACATCCAGGGCTTCGGCGGCAACATCTTCAAGAATCCACCCGGCGACGTCATGCCGGCGCTGAATACGCCCGAAGCGATCCAGGGCGTCGAATTCTATGCGAACCTGCTGAAGAGCGCGCCGAAGGGCGTCTTGACCTACACCGAAGACCAGGCGCGACAGTCGATGCTGAACGGCCGCTCGAACATCTTCATCCATTCCAGCGCCTGGGTGACGCCGATCCTGCTCTCCGACGAAAGCAAGGTGAAGGACACTTCGCGCGTGGTGCGCTCGCCCGCCGGTCCCGTCCACGACTATCCGGCCTCGAACAGCCAGGGGCTCGGCATCCCCAAGAACGCCAAGAACAGGAAGGCGGCCTGGGAGTTCATCAAATGGGCGCTCAGCCCCGAAATCTCGGTGCGGCTCGTCAGGGAGCACGGTCACTCCTCGGTCTGCCGGCGCTCGATCATCACCAGCGACGACTACCGCAAGCTGAACACGGTGAACGGACAGGACCTCGGTGCGCTCTATCTCGAGGTGCTGGAGCTTCCGGGCAAGGGGGAGAACTACATGGCCTATCGCACGTCGAAGGAATTCCCGATCGTCGGCGACGTCCTCAACAAGGCCTTCGAGCAGGTCGCAACCGGCCAGCTCCCCGCCAAGGACGCCATGAACGCGGCGCAGGACCAGGCCATCGCCGCGCTCCGCCGCGCCGGGACGCAGCTTTGAGCGAGAGCGGAATCGACGGGGAGCGCCGCAGGTTCATCGCCTTCGCGCTCACGCCGAGCCTGGTCGTCCTATTCGCGGTGGCGGTGCTGCCGGCGATCTATCTCGTCGTGACCAGTCTCACGCCGTTCCAGTTGACGACGCCGGGCTCGGCCACCGATTTCAGCGCGCCGTTGCGCAACTACGGCCTGCTTCCGGGCGATCCCCGCTTCGTCAATTCGCTGTGGGTGCAGGCCAAGCTCTCGGTGTCGAGCGTGCTGTTCCAGGTGCTGTTCGGCATGCTGCTCGCGCTGCTCCTGAACGTGCCGTCGCGCTTCGTCGAATTCGCGCGCACCTTCTTCCTGATTCCGATGGTGTTGCCGCCGATCGTGGTCGCGGTGATCTGGAAGCTGATCTATGCGCCCGACATCAGCCCGCTCTACTACGCCGCACAGGCGCTGCACTTCACTCTGCCAGCGCTGACGTCGAGTGTCGACTTCGCCCTGACGTCGATCGTCATCGCCGACACCTGGGAGTGGTTGCCCTTCACCTTCCTGATGGTGCTGGCGGCACTGCAGACCATTCCCGACGAATATACGGAAGCCGCCCTCGTCGACGGCGCCAGCAAGCTGCAGATATTCTGGTACGTCACGCTGCCCTTCATCACGCCGATCCTCGTCATATCCGGCATGTTCCGCCTGATCGACAGCGTCAAGGCATTCCCGCTGATCTTCCTGCTCACCGGCGGCGGCCCCGGCACGGTGACCGAGGTCACCAACTACTATGCCTATCTCCTCGCCTTCGACACCAACGAGGTCGGCTATTCCAGCGCGGTCACCGTGGTGATGCTGCTGCTCGTTGCCGGCATCAGCCTCGGCCTCGTCTGGATGGGCCGCCGCCGGGAGGCGCTGGCATGAACGGATATTCGACGCGCAAGGCCACGCCCGGCCGCCTGGTCGCGATTGCGATCACGCTGCTCATCCTGCTCTCGCCGTTCCTGTGGCTGCTGCAGATGAGCTTCAAGACCAACGACCAGATCCTGCAATTCCCGCCGCCGCTGATCTTCACGCCGACGCTGGAGAACTACGTCTCGCTCTGGCACAGCGCGTTTTCGGCGTCCTTCGTCAACAGCCTGCTCAGCGCCTCGCTCTCCACCGCGTTTGCGCTGCTGTTCGGAATCCCCGCGGCCTACGCGCTGTCGCGCTGGACCGGGCGCGGCAAGCACGGCCTGTCCTTTGCGATCCTGGTGACGCGCATGGCGCCGCCGATCGCCTTCACGATCCCGTTCTTCCTGTTCTACCGCTGGATCGGGCTGCTCGACACCATCACGGGCCTCGTTCTGGTCTACACCAGCTTCAACCTGCCGCTGGTGATCTGGATGATGCAGCCGTTCTTCGACACGATCCCGGTCTCGCTGGAAGAAGCCGCCCTCGTCGACGGCGCCCGGACGCGCACCGTGTTCACCAAGATCGTGCTGCCGATGGTGACGCCGGGCATCGCGGCGACCGCGATCCTCTGCTTTCTCTACGCCTGGAACGACTTCTTCTTCGCGCTGATCCTGACCCGCACCAACGCACGCACCGCACCGGTCGCCGTCGTGAATTTCATGAACTACGAGGGCTGGGAATGGGGCAAGATCGCCGCCGGCGGCTCGCTGGTGATGGCGCCGGTGCTGATCTTCTCGCTCGCGGTGCGCCGCTATCTCGTCTCCGGGCTCACCGCCGGCGCGGTGAAGGGGTGATGTCATGACGCTTCCGACCGGTGCCTCCCGAATCGTCTTCATCTTCGCCCATCCCGCCGGACATGTCGGGGCACCACGCCACTACACGCCCTATTTCGCAGCGCAGGATCTCGACTGGCACATGGTGCCGATGGACGTGGCGCCGAAGCACCTCGCCGAGACGATCCGGACCTTGGCGAAATCGTCGAGCACTGCCGGATTCAACCTGACCATGCCGCACAAGCCCGCAGCCTTCGAACTCTGCGACGAGGTGGGACCGGCCGCGAAGTTCGAAGGCGTGGTCAACACCATCCGGATCGAGGCGGACGGCAGGCTCGTCGGCGAGTCCTTCGACGGCGGCGGTTTCCTGAATGCGGCGCGCGAGGCCGGCGTTTTCGATCCCCACCGCCGCACCGTCGTGATCGGCGCCGGCGGGGCCGGCCGCGCGATCTGCCACGCGCTGGCGGCGGCCGGGCTGAAGCGCCTGCGCATCCTCAACGAAGTGCCCGGTCCGGTCGAGGCGCTCGCGGCAAAGCTGCGCGCGCAATTCCCTGATCTCGACCTCTGCCTCGCGCAGCGCTTCGACGACGCCGGGCTCTGCGTCAACGCTACTTCGCTCGGCCTGCACGCCACCGACGCGCTGCCGATGGATCCGAAGGAATTGCCGGAGGATTGCGCGGTGTTCGACATCATCGCCGCCCGCCGCACGGAGTTCATGCAGGCCTGTGCCGCGCGCGGCCTCAGGGTCGTCGACGGCGTGGCGATGATCCGGCATCAGCTTCCGCTGCAAACCGCGTTCTGGCGGGCTGGGCTGTAACTTTCATCTCCGCACGCTCGGATCGCCCCTCATTGCGAAGGTATTCGAAGCGGACTAACGGTGCCTGATGACCACATGGCGCCCTCATGCCCGCATCCGGGTTGTCGCGATCGGCCTGCACTGGCGGGCCGGCCGCCTGCTGGCCGCCGAGGTGCGCGACGATGCGGGCCGCATCAAGGGGGTGCGCCCGCTCGGCGGCGAGATCGAGTTCGGCGAGAGCTGGCAGGCCGCCTTGAAGCGTGAATTCAACGAGGAGCTCGGCATCGACGTCACCATCAAGAGCGAGCCGCTGATGATGGAAAACATCTTCACGCATGAGGGAGCGACCGGGCACGAGGTGATGTTCATCGCCGAAGTCGCGTTTCCGGACGGGGCGTTCAATGGCCAGGATCGCATCGATTCTCGCGAGGACAACGGAGAGGAGATCGTCGCCCGCTGGTTCGACCTCGCCGATCTCGACGTCGCGGGCTGACCGAGCCTTTATCCGACCGGGTTGAAGGACCTGCTGCTTGCGAGAGCCGATACGCGCGGCTGACAGAGTCCGCAGCTTTCACGGGATATGAGACCGAGGGCTACCACGCCTCCGCGCCGGGGATTTTCTTGCGGACGGCGCGCCGCTCGATCCAGATGCAGCGGCGGACGGCCGCATTGGACCGAGCGATTGCGGATATGCCCTCGCCGGCCTCGAGCAGCGGGGCCACGTTCTCACGCAGCGCGCGGCAGCGCTGCAGTTCCGCCTGCCAGTCGATGATGCCGGCGCGCGATGGCGCCCCTATCAGCGCCAGCATCGCCATCGCGGGCAAGGCCCGGATCACCAGTTTCCGCCTCATCACACCTCGCCCGGATCGCTGTGCGCAAATGAACATGATGCCCGGCACGTGCACCGCGATTCCGGCCTGTTCAATCCCGGATGCACTGGTGAACGGCATCGTAGCCCGGATGGAGCACAGCGCAATCCCGGCTACACCGCCGACGGCGCAACAACCTTGAGACGATGACGCGCCTTCGCACCTGCGACGGGAGCCCTGCTCACTACGCTCCGCGCGGAGCCATCGCAGCGGCATTATGCAGGGCGAGGAATACCGGTCGACGCTCTACGAGCGAGGCCGGATGCGCTTCGGGCTGGTTGGTGTGCCGCAGCAATGCTGCAGTCTAGGCCGCCTTCGCCGCTTGGGCTTCGGCGCGGCATCCTTCTCTCTGCTATCGCAAGCGAAGGATGGTGGGCACGACAGGGATCGAACCTGTGACCCCTACCATGTCAAGGTAGTGCTCTCCCGCTGAGCTACGTGCCCTAGAGGTCATTTCATCGGTGGGGTCCCTATAACGGCTCAGGGGACCCGGCGCAAGGACGGAAGGGAGCCGATTTACGCCGCCAGCATCTTGTTCACTTCGCTCACCAATTCGCGCAGGTGAACGGGTTTCGACAACACTTTGGCATTCTTGGGGGCATCCGAATCCGAGTTCAGGGCCACCGCGGCAAAGCCCGTGATGAACATGATCTTGATGTCGGGATCGAGTTCCGAGGCGCGGCGGGCGAGCTCGATACCGTCCATCTCCGGCATCACGATGTCGGTGAGCAGCATCTCGAACGGCTCTTCCCGCAGGCGCTGGTAGGCGGCCATGCCGTTGTCGTGCGACGAGACCTGAAAACCGGCATTTTCCAGCGCCTTGACCAGGAAGCGGCGCATATCGTTGTCGTCTTCGGCGAGCAGGATTTTTGGCATGGCGGGAAACGTCGAATCCTCAGAGGACAGCAGTAGAGGCCACTTAGCCCGACAGAGGGTAAATTTCGGGTGAAAATCTTTACCTTGAGCCGGTGGGCCGCCGGCCCTTTGTGAACCCGAACGCGGCCCGAATCAATCGCGCCGCACCGCGGGCGGCCCTCCCCGCGCCTGCACGGTTAAGACATGTTCCAGCGCCAATCACACTTTTTCGCTTGGCAGAATGGTTGCGATTCCAGACAATGAACGCACATAAAAGCGGCTCGACCGGCCGAATCAATTCGACCCGGGCCTTGCCAGATGTTGCGGCGCTAAGGGACGAAGCCTGAGAAGATGACCCGGTTTGACGGCGAGGTGTCGCCAGCCTTCGAAATCGTCGAGCCCGCCACGTGGCGCGCGCCGATCATCTTCAACTCGCCCCATTCCGGCTCGACCTATCCGGACGAATTCCTGGCCGCCTCGCGGATCGACCTGCCGACGCTCCGCCGTTCGGAAGATTCGTTCATGGACGAGTTGATCGGCCATCTCGGCGATCGCGGCTTTCCGACCGTGCGGGTCAACTTTCCCCGCTCCTATGTCGACGTCAATCGCGAACCCTACGAGCTGGATCCCCGGATGTTCACGGGACGCCTGCCCAGCTTCGCCAACACGAGGTCGATGCGGGTTGCCGGCGGCCTCGGCACCATCCCGCGCGTGGTCGGAGACGGCCAGGAGATCTACCGCGACCGTATCCTGGTCGACGATGCGCTGGCGCGGATCGAAACGCTCTACAAGCCCTACCACCGGGCGCTGCGCCGGCTGATCAACAAGGTGCACCAGATGTTCGGCACCGTGGTGCTGGTCGATTGCCATTCGATGCCGTCGGTCGGCGTCTCGCGCGACGAGCCGCGCCGCCCCGACATCGTGATCGGCGACCGCTACGGGACGAGTTGCACGCCGCTCCTGCCCGATAGGGTCGAGGAGACCATGAGCGGCCTCGGCTATTCGATCGCCCGGAACAAGCCCTATGCCGGCGGCTTCATCACCGAACATTACGGCAATCCCGCCAGCGGCCTGCATGCGGTGCAGCTCGAGCTCAACCGCGCCGTCTACATGGATGAGCGGCGGCGCGAGCGCGGCCCGCGCTTCGGCCAGATTGCTTCGGACTTCGGGGTTCTCGCCGACGTACTGGCAACGACGATACCGTTCGGCGATCTCGGCCCGTTCCAGGCCGCGGCGGAATAGAAGCCGGCCGCCTCGCAAACTTCATTGAGATTGAGAGCCGCGCGCGCATCGAGCGCCGATTTTTCACATTCCGCTGTCGCGTGCGCGACGCGAAAGAAACGGTTCCCAAGACACGCCACTGACACGGCAAGAAAAAAGGGCCGCTCGTAATGAACAAGCGGCCCAAGTCTAGGGAGGAAACGCCCAAGGAGGGCAGCGGTAACGCAGAGCGCTACCGCACCGCAACAATATGCGGCCGCGACGCACAAAGTGCAAGGGTTTTTGAGCCGTTTCCCATGCAAAAAACACAGGGCTCGGTTGCTTCCAGAGAAACCTAGATTCACTTTCTTTGATAAGGGATTTCAATGGCTTGATAGCCGTTTGCATACCAATAAGGCATATTCGGAACGAAGTTTTCAACTCAATGATCGATATTTGGCCAGCAGATGACTGGCTGCAGACAGGCCCGCCGGGATTCAAAATACCAGGGTGCAAATTCAAGACAGCGCTGCACGCGTGGGGCGAATTGAGCTAGGCAAGTGCGAGCTTCACACGACTTTCGCTTCGAGGATTCGCCGTGACGGTGATCGACTTCTCAGCCTTCATCGGCCGGCTCGCCACCGCTTCCGGCGAAACCATCCTGCCATTCTTCCGCACCTCGCTCTCGATCGACGACAAGAGCAAGACCAAGGATTTCGATCCCGTCACGGAAGCCGACCGCGCCGCGGAAGCGGTGATGCGGCGGCTGATCAAGGCCAACTTTCCTCAGCATGGCATCGTCGGCGAGGAATTCGGCAACGAGCGAGAGGACGCCGACTATGTCTGGGTGCTCGACCCCATCGACGGCACCAAATCCTTCATCGGCGGTTTTCCTATATGGGGCACGCTGATCGCGCTGCTGCACAAGGGAACCCCGGTGTTCGGCATGATGCACCAGCCCTTCATCGGCGAGCGCTTTTCCGGAGATAACGGTTCGGCCAATTACAAGGGTCCCTCCGGCGAGCGCCGGCTCCAGGTCCGCCGCTGCGCCTCGCTGGCCGAGGCGACGACCTATACCACCAGCCCCCTGTTGATGAACGACAGCGACCGCGCCATTTTCGGCCGCATCGAGCAGGGCGCGCGACTCTCGCGCTACGGCGGCGACTGCTACTCCTACTGCATGCTCGCGGCCGGCCATGTCGATCTCGTGGTCGAGACCGAACTGAAACCCTACGATATCGCCGCGCTGATCCCGATCGTGACCGGTGCCGGCGGTATCGTCACAACCTGGGAAGGCAAGCCGGCCCAGGGGGGCGGCCGCATCATCGCCGCGGGAGATGCACGCGTTCACGAAGAAGCGCTGAAGCTGCTCAACGGATAGGCGATGCAAGGAGCTTGCATGAAAAACTGGCGCAAGCTCACTGTCGCGATCCTCTTCCTTCTGCCCTCCGTCGCTGCCGCGCAGAATTTCCCGGCCAAGCCGATCCGGCTGGTGGTGCCATTCCCGGCCGGCGGCCCCAACGACATCATCGCCCGCGTCATCGGCCAGCGCATGTCCGAGCTCGGCGGTCAGCCGGTCCTGATCGACAACCGCGGCGGACAGGGCGGCGTGCTCGGCACCGATGCCGTCGCCAAGAGCGCGCCCGATGGCTACACCATCGCGATCTCCAGCGCGGGTGCGCTCGCGATCAGCCCGAGCATGGAGAAGGTCGCCTACGACACCCTGGCTGACCTCACGCCGGTCACCCTGGTTGCAACCGTGCCGGAAATGCTCGTGGTGGCGACCGACGTGCCCGCCAAGACCATCGGCGAACTGATCGCGCTGGCCAAGGCGCAGCCCGGAAAGCTCAACTTCGCCTCCTCCGGTCCCGGCAGCCTGCCGCACCTGGCCGGCGAATTGTTCAAGCTGACGGCCCGGATCGACATCGTGCATGTCCCCTACCGCGGCGCCGCGCCGGCCGTGAACGATCTGCTCGGCCAGCAGGTGCAGATGACCTTTCTCGATCTTCCTGTGCTGCTGCCGCAGATCAAGGCCGGCGCCCTGCGCGCCATCGCGGTCGGATCGCCCGAGCGCGCGCCGACTGCGCCCGACGTACCGACCACGGCGGAGGCCGGTTTTCCCGACCTCCGCATCGAGAACTGGTACGGCATGGTGGCGCCCAAGGGGACCCCGAAGGACATCGTCGCGGCGCTGCACCGGCTGACGACGCAGGCGATGGCGGATCCGGCGGTGAAGGAAAAGCTCGCCGCGCAAGGCGCGACACTGGTCGGCGACGAGCCGGAGCACTTCCGCCAGTTCATCGCGGACGAAACCGCGAAATGGGCGAAGGTGATCAAGGACGCCGGGGTGGAGACGGCGAAGTAGCGAAGATGTTCTCCCGGACGACGCGCGCCACTCAGCCGTTGCCGGATGTCATGACCAGGCTTTCGCCGGCATGACCAGTCGGGAGGCGCGTTTCACTCCGCGGCCCCCCTCAAATGTTCCGCCAGCATTTTCGCCGGCCGCGGCAGCGACTTGAAACTCCGCGCACAGATCACCGACCGGCGGTTGGCCCAGGCATCGCGCAGACGGATCATCGACAGCGGCATCAGCTTGGCGCAACGCCGGGCGGCGGATTCCGGCACCACCGCGACACCGACATCGGCGGCGACCATCTGGCAGATCGCGTCGAAGTCGCGCAGACGCGCACGGTAATGCGGGCGCATGCCGAGCCGCGCGGCGTGCTTCGAGATATGGATGTGCAGCGCGGTGGCGCTGGTCAGCCCGACGAACTCGCAGGATCCCGTCTCCTGGAAATCGATCTGGCGGCGGCCGGCGAACGGACCGCGGCGCGACGTCACCAGCATCAGGCGATCCTCGCTGAAGACGAAGCGCTCGATGTGGTCGGGCAACGCATGCTCGGCAGCGAAGCCGAGATCGGCAGCCCCCGCGAGGATCGCCGCCGCAATGTCGGTGCTTTCGCGTTCCTCGATATCGATGGCGACGTCACGATGCTCGCGCAGGAAGGCGGCGAGCGCCTTCGGCAGATGCTCCGACAGACCCGAGGTGTTGGCGAGGAAATGCACGCTCGCCCGCACGCCGCTGGCGAAGCTCGCCAGATCGCCGCGCATGACGTCGACCTGGTGGATGACGAGCCGGGCATGATCGAGCAGGCTCTCGCCCGCCGCGGTCAATTCCACGCCGCGGCGCCCGCGCTTGAGCAGGGCGACGCCGAGGGCCTCTTCCAGGCCCTTGATGCGCGCGCTGGCCGAGGCCAGCGCCAGATGCGATCGCTCAGCGCCGCGCGTGATGCTGCGCTGATCGGCGACGGCAATGAAAAGCTGGAGGTCGACGAGGTCGAAACGCATTCCCGGGTTCTCCTCAGCCTTCGTTCGGAACGAAGGCTGCGTGCGGAAGCTTCAGATTGTGCCGAAGCGCAGCTTCGGTCAATGTGGCGGCATGATCGACCCACTCCTCATCCTCATCGCCGCCGTCTTCCTGATCGCCGGATTCGTCAAGGGCGTCGTCGGGCTCGGCCTGCCGACGGTGTCCATGGGCCTGCTCGCGGTGAGCATGGCGCCTAGTCGCGCGATCGCCATCGTGATCGTGCCGGCGATCGTCACCAATATCTGGCAGACCTTCGTCGGCCCTTATCTTCGCGACATCCTGAGGCGGCTCTGGCCGCTGATGGTCGGCACCGTGATCGGATGCTGGCTCAATGCCGGCGCGCTGACCGGCCCCTATGCGCGCTACGGCACCGTCGTGCTCGGCATCCTCCTGGTGATCTATGCCATCATCGGGCTCAGCAAATTCCAGTTCCGCGTCGCGCCGCAGAACGAGAAATGGGTCGGCGGCGTGGTGGGCGTGATCACCGGCGCAATCTCGGCCTCGACCGGCGTGCAGGTGATCCCGTCGATGCCCTTCATGCAGGCGATCGGCATGGAGAAGGACGAACTGGTCCAGGCGCTCGGCGTGTTCTTCACGACGGCGACGCTGGCGCTCGCCTTCAACCTCACCGCGAGCGGCCTGCTCACCCCGGCCAACGCCGTTCCCGGCGCGATCGCGATGGCCATGGCCTTCGCCGGGATGTTCATCGGTCAATCGGTGCGGGCGCGGATGCCGGCGGAAGCGTTTCGCCGCTGGTTCCTGATCGCGATGATCCTGCTCGGCCTCTATTTGGCCGGCAGCGCGCTGGCGAAGGAATTCGTCTGAAGACCTACGACTTCGGCGCGTAGCCCGGCACCCATCTTTCGTGCTGGGGCAGGTCATCCTGGATCGTCCACCACGGCGCGCGCGACGAGGTGAAGACGTGGAGGCGCGGCCTGACTTGCGGATCGTCGTCGAGCAGGCCGGCGGGAATGCTGACCGTCGGCAGGTAGCTCGCCTTGCCAGGCGTGAGGCAGCCGCAAGTCCCGCACCGATAGCGGAAGCTCCCCAGCGCGGATTCGTACGCCACCGTCTTGTCCTCGCCGGCGACGAAGCGAAATTTGTCGGCATCGACATGGGCATAGGTGGCGAATGCCGCGCCGGTCAGCTTGCGGCAATTGGCGCAGTGGCAGTGCGTCAGCGCACGCACGGCGTCGATCTCGAAACGCACGGCGCCGCACAGACAGCTTCCACGAATCATAGAAACCTCCCCCTCGCGGCTTTCATCGGCAAGCCGCGCGACCCCATCATTCGTTCGAACGAGTTACCGCGTCTCCAGCATGGCGACGCGGATTCCGAGATAGATGAAGAGGCCGCCGAGCGCGCGGTTGACCCAGGCGATGGCGCCCTCCGAGTTCCGAAGCCGGTGCGCTGCCTTCGCCGCGAACGCAGCCAGCACCAGGCACCACAGCGTTCCCGTGCAGATGAAGATCAGGCCCAGCGTGAGGAAGGCGAGCGGCTTGTGGGTCGAGTCGGCTGCGACGAATTGAGGCAGGAAGGCCAGGAAGAACAGCGCGACCTTGGGATTGAGCGCGTTGGTGAAGACGCCCTGGAGGAACACGCGCCGTAGCGAGCTCCGCACCGGCTCGTCGATCGCGAGCGCCAGCGCCGGCCGCGTCCATAGCATCTGAAGCCCCGTCACGACGAGATAGGCAGCGCCGACCAGCTTCACCACCGAGAAGGCAGTCGATGAGGCCATCAGCAGGGCCGACAGACCGATCGCTGCGCCCGCCACATGGAAAAAGCAGCCGAAACTGATACCCAGCGCGGCCGCCGCGCCACCTCGCCAGCCCATCTGCATGCTGCGGCCGATGACGTAGACCGAGTCCGGTCCCGGCGTGATGTTGAGCAGTAGGCCCGAGAGGACGAAGAGCCAGATTTCGTGAATACCGAGCATAGCAGGGCCCTCGGCGCCCGATCGGGCGCTCCAAATTCCGCTTAATCGGTCCCGGCTCCGCCGTCCACCGCAGGGATTGCGTAGAATTTACCTCGAATTTGCATTGCGGATCATACTTCCGCGCGGGCCTATCTGCTCTATAAGGACAGGGTTCTTGAAATGCGGGATTCACGGCGACTGCCACACCGTGGCCGGTCCCTGTCCCCTTGGAGCTCCATGGATATGGAAAGACGTCTGGCCGCCATCGTCTGCGCCGATGTCGCCGGCTATTCGCGCATGATGGGCAGCGACGAGGCCGGCACCCATGCCGCCTTCAAGGCCCATCGCAGCGCGATCCATCCCATCATCCTCAATCATGGCGGCCGGGTCGTGAAGAACACCGGCGACGGTTTCCTGCTGGAGTTCCCCTCCATCGTCGGCGCGACCGAGGCCGCGATCGCGATGCAGACGCTGATGGCGGAGCGCAACCACCAGCTACCCGCCGACCGCGCCATGCAGTTCCGGCTCGGCATCCATATGGGCGACGTCATCGCCGACGAGGACGAGGTTTTCGGAGACGACGTCAACATCGCCGTCCGCCTCGAATCCGTGGCGATCCCCGGCGGATTCGCGATCTCGGCCAAGGCCTACAAGGAAGCGAGCAAGCATCTCAACGTGACGCTGGTCGATGCCGGCCACCATCGCTTCAAGAACATCAAGGATACGGTCCCGGTCTGGACCTGGACGCCTGAGGGCGCGGCCACGCTTGCGCCCGAACTGAGAGAAGCTTCCACGCTGTCGCAGCCGTACCGGACGGCGATCGTCGGCGTGCTGCCCTTCGCCAATCTCAGCGACGCCCAGGACGAATATTTCTCGGACGGCCTGACCGAGGACCTGATCCACGCGCTGTCGCTGCAATCCTTCTATCGCGTGCTGAGCCGCAACTCGACCTTTACGTTCAAGGGCAAGAACGCCAGCACCCGCCTGATCGCACGCGAGATCGACGCGACCTACCTGATACAGGGTTCGGTGCGACGCGCCGGCAGCAAGATCCGGGTCACGGCGGAGCTGATCGCACCGGAGACCGGCGAGCAGCTCTGGACCGGCCGCTACGACCGCGACATCGGCGACCTCTTCGCCATGCAGGACGAGATCACGACCAACCTGTCGGCGGCGATCGCGACCGAGATCGTCCGGGCCGAAGCCTCCGCGCCCGCACGACCCACCACCGACGTGACGGCCTGGGACCGCTTCCTCAAGGGACTGTCCCACTACTACCGGCAGACCAAGGAAGACCTGAGCTCGGCCATCGCCCTGTTCAGGGAAGCGATCACGCTCGATCCGAAGCTGTCGATCGCGCATGCCTATCTCGCCACGATCCAGATCCAGAGCATCCAGTTCGGCTGGATCAAGGGCACCCGCGAGATGTGGGCCGAGGCGATGAATCTCGCCGAGACCAGCGTGCGGCTCGATCCGCGCTCGTCCTTTGCATTCTCGATCCTGTCGTGGGTTCACGGCATGGAAGGGCATTACGAAGCTGCGATGGACGCCGCCAAGCGTGCCGTCGCCCTCAACCCCTACGACATGGGCGCGCGCGGCGTGCTCGGCATCTGCCATTTCGTGATCGGCGAGCACCGGCAGGCGATCGAGCTGTTCTCGATGGCGGCACAGCGCGACAACAGCGACCCCCGCTACCAATGGGCGGCGCTGAACGCGTTCAGCCATTACCTTTTGGGACAATATGACGCGACGCTGTCGTGGGCCCGCGAGCAGCTCTACATCAACCCGAACCACATGCAGGCGCTTGCGATCCGCGCCGCGGCGCTAGCGCAACTGGGACGGAGCAACGAGGCGAGCGAGGCGACCATCGTGCTCATGGGCAACTACCCGACCCTTAACGTCGACCGCCACTTGCGCAATTTCCACTGGAAGCGGTCCGAAGACGTCGACCATTACCGCGAGGGATTGCTGAAAGCGGGCGTGCCGCTCGGCAAGCTGACCCTGGTCCAGAGCGACATCAAACGCGCCGCAGAATCCTGAAGGCCGGTAGCCCGCGCTCCGGCTTCACCCCCGTGTTTATTGACACCGCAGTGAATTCGACCACACTTCATCACACGTTGAAGTAGTATAGCTTCCAGTGCCCTCGCTGTCGGTTTGTTAGGACTTTCTGCGCTCTATCGGCGCCTCGGTTTTTCAAGATTCGCCGTTTCTTTCAGGATTTTGGGCCATGCACGACCCCGCCTCGAAGCCCTTCGACCCGTCAATCGAAGTCTCGCCGAACAATCCCTGCCCGTTCCTGCGCGGCCTGGTCGGCGAAGGCTTCGTCGACGGCGGGACCGTTCCGCTCAGGGCGTTGTCGCAGACCATCGCCAATGCGAGCGGCGAGACCGGGTTGAAGAAGGTCTCGGCGCGCATCCAGGTCCGTGGCGTCGCACTGATCGCCAACGGCGCCTGCCACATCCTGCAAAGCATCTTCTGGGGGGCGCAGCTCGACAGGCTGCGCGGAGGTCCACTCGACAAGCTCGGGGCCGGCTCACGCATCCTCGGCGTCGACGGACACGTCAACGAGGACGAGATTGCGCGGCTCGCCGGTTTCGGGGGCCCTCATGCCGATCCCGATGGCGGCACCGAGATCGGCCTCGACGCATCGCAAATCCAGACCTTCATGGACGACAACCTCAAGCGCGCCGGCCATCAAGCGCGCTGGTACTACCCGATCCTGATGAAGTTCGAATGGCCGGTCCTGCTCAAGATCATGGGCAAGGGCCGGGGTGATGACCGCTATCTCAGCGTCGCCGAGGTGAGGACCTTGTTCAACGAGCGCAAATTCCCGGACAGGATCACCCAGCGGGTCGCCAGCCAGCCGGTCACACCGCCCTCGCTGATCTTCCGCGCCATCGGCGGATTGGTGGCCGCGCTCTTCGTCTTCGGCGTCGTGGCGCTGCGCTTTCCCGATCAATTCCAGCCGATGCTGCCCGGCATCCTCGGGGACCTCGTGGCGCCGCCATTGCCGCAGCAGGTCGAACCCCGGGCGGCATACTGGCTCGAACAGAACTGGTCGCTGGAAGACCGCCACTGGTTTCATCACGTCAGTCAGGGCACGGCAACTTTCCCGGTGCCCTATAGCTGGTTCATGGCGCTGGAGCAGCCGCGGCTGCATTTCTTCGCAAAGCCCGGGATGCTGCATGACAGCGACCATCTGCAGCGCTTCGGCTTCATCCCCAGTCCGCAGACGATCAACACCGACGACGCCACGCTGCGCCGGTTCGGCTATGCCAATGTCTACGACAAGACGAAGCCGGTGCCGGCGCGACTGTGGGATCCACCGGTCGATTGGGGTCCCCAGGCCGAAAACGTCGACGGCCTGCCCGTCGGCTTTGCGCGCATGACCGGCGTGCCCGATCCCACGACCGGCAAGGTCGGAGAGGACCGGATCGGCCTGACCTGCGCCGCCTGCCACACCGGCCAGATCCACTACAAAGGAATCGCCATCCGCTTCGACGGCGGCCCGGCGATGACCGACCTCAGGAAGCTCGAGATCACGACGGGCCTCTCGATCGCCTACACTCTCATCGTGCCGGGCCGCTTCACGCGCTTCGCAGATCGTGTACTAGGCCCCTCGGCCGGCGATGCCGATCGCGATGCGCTGAAGCAGAAGCTGCGTACGATCGAGACATTCCTGGTCGACTGGGAGAAGACCTACGCGAAAACCATCGCCGGCAAGACGAGGTTCAACGAGAAGACGAAGCGGGACGAGCAGCAGCAGGACACCGAGGAAGGTTATGGCCGCCTCGACGCGCTCAACCGCATCGGCAATCAGGTCTTCTCCCAGGACATGACGCTGAGCGGGCTCAGCGGCTTCGAGAAGAACCTCCATGCCAAGGACGCGCCGGTCAGCTTCCCTCCGATCTGGACCGTGCCCTGGCTCAAATTCGCGCAATATGACGCCTCCATTGAACAACCACTGATCCGCAACGCAGGCGAAGCGCTGGGCGTGACCGCGCTGCTCAATCTGTCGGACAACACACCCAAGGACGCGCTGTTTCGCTCGTCGATGGACATCAAGAATCTGAATTGGATCGAGGATCTGCTGAAAGGGTCGGCGCCGTACCCGAAGAAGCAGCTCTCCGGACTGACATCGCCGAAATGGCCTTCGGACATCTTCGGCGATGCCGCGTGGAAGATCGACGGCGACCGCGTCAAGCGCGGACGCAAGCTCTATGCGCAGATCTGCACCGAATGCCATCTCGGGCCGGTCAATGATCCCGTGTTCGACACCGAGTTTCCGGACCAGAGCATCTGGTCCTCGTCCCGGTGGGAGACGATCGGCAACGACAAATTCCTGAACGAAGTCCAGAAGAGCGCCAAGGGCATGGGGACCGACCCCGCCCAGGCCAGCATATTGGCGACGCGGACGGTTCAGGTACCGGGCTTTCTCAAGCTCGATCCGACGCAGAATCTCAATACGTGGTGGAATTGCAATCTGCCGGACATCTCTTCGACCGACATGCCGTACGCGCTTGGGCTGATGGTGCTCGTCGACATCGTCAGCCGCAAGGCGATGGACGATGCGAAGATCCCCGCGAAGGTTCAGAAGGCCTGGTGGGGTGAGCGCAAGAACTGCCCGAATGCCGGTCCGCAACCGCCCGACAAGAAGGAGCCGGGGCCCTGGTATCGCGCGCGGCCGCTCAATGGCGTCTGGGCCACCGCGCCCTACCTGCATAACGGATCGGTGCCCTCGCTCTACTGGATGCTGAGTCCCGCGGCCGAGCGTCCCAAATCATTCTGCATGGGCGGCGGTCGCGATTACGATCCGAAGCAGGTCGGCTTCGCGGTCACCGACGGTGAGAGTTGCAAGACCGGGCAATCGCGCTTCTCGACGCGCGCGTCTGACGGCACCGAGCAGTTCGGCAACAGCAATGCCGGCCACTCCTTCGATGGCACGCCGGGCCCCGGCAAGGATGGCACCATCGGCCGCGTGCTCCAGGAGCAGGAGCGCTACGACCTGATCGAGTATCTCAAGACGCTGTGAGGCCGGAATCCGCTCGCACCGTCATGGTAAGCGGGCCCGCGCGCGGCGCGGCCCGATGACCGGCTCCGCGAAACAATCCAGAGGCCGTTCGCGGAAGGATTATGGATTGCTTCGCTGCGCTCGCAACGACGCAGACCGCGGCGACGGAGCGCCCTCACTTGAACATCGGCGTACCCGGGACGAACGCGTCGAAGGCGGCCCAGAACTGGCTACGGTAGCGATCCTGCTCCTGGAGGATCTCGTGCTTCGAGCCTGCGATGACAAGATGCGAGCCAGCGCGCAGATGATAGGCGAACTCCTCGATCGCCGCGGTCGAGACCACGGTGTCGTTGGAGGCCGCCAGCATCAGGATCGGCTGGCGGATCTGGGACGGGTAGTTCATGCCCTTGAAGGTGTTCATCGCGCTGAACGCGCTGTCGGCCCAGGCAACCGTCGGTGAGGCGAGCCCAAGCGTCGGATCCTCCTCCAGGATCGCGGCATTGCGTGCATAGCGCACGGGATCGCTGGTCAGGGGATTGTTGATGAAGGGATCGAGGCCTGTGATGCGGTCGCTGCCGCCGGGCACGTAACGGCCGCCCTGCCCGAGCAGGCGCATCGTCTTGAGCAGCGCCCGCACCGGAAACGAGGTGGAGCGGCCCGGCAGGTCGATCATCGGCGCCGACAACACCATGCGGTCGAACCAGCGCTTGCCGGCATGCGCAACCCGCAGCATCACCGCGCCGCCCATGGAATGGGCGAGCGCGAAGAACGGCGGCGGACAATCCGGCAGCACCACCTGCTGCACGAAGGTCTCGACGTCGACCTCGAAGTCGGCGAAGTCCCGAACATAGCCCTTGCGCGGATCGCGCAGCCGGCGCGAGGAATGGCCCTGCCCGCGCCAGTCGATCATCGCCACGGCAAAACCGCGGTCGCGCAGATCGCGCACCGTCTCGAAATATTTCTCGATCTGCTCGCTGCGCCCGGTGAAGACGCACACCGTGCCCTTGCGGTTCGCCGGAGGCGCCCAGCGCGCAAAGCGCAGCTCGGCGCCATCGGGAGTCTTGATGGTGCCGCTGACGACGTTTTCGGGAACGGGATTGGACGGAATCGAGACCAGCGTCATGATTGGAGTGCTTGGGCGCGAAGTGCTGCAAATCAAGGGGCGGGAGCGTCGAAAAGGCGCCAGTGCCGCCCTCTTGAACGCCGTCTCGTGTCACCCATATCACCTTCGTGCAGGCCGCTACCAGTGTTTCGGAACCGGAACATCAGGCTGCACACAGACGAAAGCCCGGCCCGATTGGCGGGCGGGTTACCAACAGTCGCTCAATGGAGGACTTGACCATGCGTAGCTACGATCTCACTCCCTTCTATCGTTCCACCGTCGGCTTCGACCGTCTCTTCAACCTGCTCGATCAGGCCGGTTCGGACGGCAGCCCCGGTTATCCCCCCTACAACATCGAGCGTACCGGCGAGAACGCCTACCGCATCACCGTTGCGGTCTCCGGCTTCTCCAAGGACGAGCTCTCCATCGTCGCGAAGGAAAACACGCTGACGATCAAGGGCGAGAAAGTCGCCAACGAGAACAGCAAGAACGAAGTGCTCTATCGCGGCATCGCCGCGCGTGCCTTCGAGCGCGCCTTCCAGCTTGCCGATTTCGTGCAGGTGAAGGACGCTTCTCTCGAGAACGGGCTGCTTCACGTCGACCTCGTGCGCGAGATTCCCGAGGCCAAGAAACCGCGCCAGATCGCCATCAACGCCGGCACGCCGAGCGCTCAGGTGATCGAGAACTCGGCTGCGGCTGCCTAAGCGCATAATTCCCGACCAAGTTGCGAAAGCGTCCCGGTGCCCCGGGGCGCTTTTTCGTGTTGGCAGTGCTTCCCGCCGTGCCCCCGCCAAAGGCGGCGATACGGAAAAGCTGGACGAAGATCCGTCGTCCGGGACCGCGCCTCGTATTTGATCGAGGGCTTCCGCGATGTCGTCCTGACCTTCGCCGGGACGGCCCCGGGAGGCGGTTAGTCCAACCCTTGTGCTGCGGGCATCTCCTGGGTCGGCAGGATCGTCGGCGCCGGCCTCGCCTGTCCGACGGTCGGCGCGGCGGTCTGCGGCGTGGCCTCGGCAGGCTTGGCCTGCACGGCGGCCGCCTGCTGTTGCGAAGGCTGGGCTTGCGGCGCCGCCTGGGTCTGCCGTTGTTCCGTCGGGGCCGGTCGGACCGCCGCCATCGGCGTCTCGGCCCGTTGCGGAGCCGCCTTGGGCAGCGGAACGGTACGGCTGGCGACATGCGGGATCGGAGCTGGCGGTCGCGGCGGACCACCGCGGACCACGGTCGGCGGCGGCAGCGCGCTCTGCGGACCGTAAGGCGAGACCGCACGCTCCTCATAGGCGGGGGCCATGCCGTAGGCATCCGCGGCCGGCATGAAGCGCAGGATGCGGCCGTCCCGCGCATCGATCACGAGCCTGCCGTCGTCGCCGCGGCGATCGATCACCGCGATCGTGTAAACGCTGCCGCGAAGACGCGGGATGCCGAGCGGTGAGAAGCCGTTTTCGCGAAGCACGGCATAGACTTCCGTCGACGGCAGCAGCGCCGGGGCCGGCCCCCGCTCTTCGTAGCCATAGCCGTAGCCGTAACGCGGCGGCGGTGGTGGCGGCAGCGCCTCTGGCGGCGCGTATGGCCCGTCGAAATCGGATACCGCGACATAGGGACCTCGCGCGGCCCCATTCGCCAGCACCTGTGCCTCGGCAGCCGTTGCCCCCAGCGCAAGCGCGGCGGCGGCGACACATCCTGTGAAAAACTTCATGGTCGACACGCTCCTGTCAGGCCCCCGAACGATCCACGCTCTTTCGCTTCTTGTGGCGTGGCGCGCCGTTCGAAGGGCTAAACCGAAGCTTCATGCGGGATTCCGGCGGCGTCGGGGCCGGATCGGGGCGCGTTTGCTTCAAAAGCGGGGCCGCGCGCCATGCGGATAGCGGTGATTGACACTCCAGGAATCGGGACTTGCGCGCGCTTGTGTGCTAGACAAAAATTTGGCAAGGTGATGGTTAGGACAGGAAGACTGTCTCAATTTTGCTTGCGGTTCCGGCATAGGGATTGCAACGAAAGTTGGTGCTCTCGAGCGCCAGGAAGGCAACAGGAAAAGCCGTTCTCGGGGACGAAGAACGCCTTGGCCTGAATTTAAGAAAATGCGGCTCGCAGAGGACGAGCGGTGGCCCAGAAGCGGGTGCCGCGGGACGCCGAAGGTGCGCCGAAGATGGCGGTGAGGCAGCTTGCCGCATGGAGAGGACAGGAACAATGAACGGGTCGCAATTCGAGCGCGCAAAGATCGTGGCAGAAGAGCTGTCGGCGACGGTCGCGTCGAAAACGACCGATCCGATTCAGGAACACAATTCGCGCCCTGCGGCCGAAGGCCTGTACGATCCGAGCCTGGAAAAGGATTCCTGCGGCGTCGGCTTCATCGCCAACATCAAGGGCAAGAAGTCGCACGAGATCGTCTCGGACGCGCTCAACATCCTCTGCAACCTCGAACATCGCGGCGCCGTCGGCGCCGATCCGCGCGCCGGCGACGGCGCAGGCATCCTGGTGCAGATCCCGCACGCCTTCTTCGGCCGCAAGGCCAAGGAGCTCGGCTTCACGCTGCCCGCGCCCGGCGAATACGCCATCGGCGCGCTGTTCATGCCGCGCGACACCGCTTGGCGCAACGTCATCAAGAGCATCATCGCCGACCAGATCAAGGCGGAAGGCCTGACCCTGCTCGGCTGGCGCGACGTGCCGACCGACAATTCCTCGCTCGGCGTCACCGTGAAGCCGACCGAGCCCGCCTGCATGCAGGTGTTCATCGGCCGCAACGGCACCGCCAAGACCGAGGACGAGTTCGAGCGCCGGCTCTACATCCTGCGCAAGTCGATCTCGCAGGCAATCTATCAACGCCGCGACCGCGGCCTTGCGGGCTATTACCCCTGCTCGATGTCGTGCCGCACGGTGATCTACAAGGGCATGTTCCTCGCCGACCAGCTCGGCAAGTACTATCCCGACCTGCACGAAGCGGACTTCGAGAGCGCGCTCGCGCTGGTGCATCAGCGTTTCTCGACCAACACCTTCCCGGCCTGGTCGCTGGCGCATCCCTACCGCATGATCGCGCATAACGGCGAGATCAACACGCTGCGCGGCAACACCAACTGGATGGCCGCGCGTCAGGCCTCGGTGAGCTCCGAGCTCTACGGCAAGGACATCAACCGGCTCTGGCCGATCTCCTACGAAGGTCAGTCGGACACCGCCTGCTTCGACAACGCGCTCGAATTCCTGGTGCAGGGCGGCT
>NZ_JASGFS010000020.1:0-99712 GCF_047605465.1 Bradyrhizobium sp.
CAGGTCAGCCCGCCCGAACCCCCTCCCGAGTAGCCGCCTCCGCCACCGGCGCCCGCTCCCGTCCAGGCCGCCGCCGTCGCCCCGCCCCCCGCGGCCGCGCCCGCACGCGATCCCAATTCACCGCTCGGCGTCTGGCTCACGGAGGAGAAGGAAGGACGAGTCCGGATCGAACAATGCGGCAACAATCTCTGCGGCTATTCGGTCGATACCAAATCGAACCAGAACGGCGAGCAGGTCCTGATCAACATGAAGCCCGGCAAGGACCAGAAATGGTCGGGCCGCATCCTCGATCCCAATACGGGCTCGACCTACGATTCCACGATCGCGTTGAAGGGCACGGACCGCCTGCGGGTTCAGGGCTGCGCCTTCGGCGGCATGTTCTGCGGCGGCCAGACCTGGACCCGCATGAACTGAAGCTAGGTCGCGGAGGCCTGCCGCTTGCGCGTGGCGGCGATCGGCTCACGAAAGGCGCCGACCTGTGAGAGGGCTTCGACGAAGATCGGCTCCCAGGCCCTGATGTGGTAGCGCAGGAGGTTCGCGAGAGCCTCCTCTTTTCCCGCGCTCGCCAGCTCGATGATCCGGAAGTGCTCGCTCGCGGACTCATTCTGCCGGGCAAGGCCCGCGCGGGATTTGATGCCGTAGAGGCGCATCTGGTCGCGCAGGCTCATCACCATCTCGGTCAGGCGCGGATTGTCGGCCGCCGCCGTCAGGACCTGGTGAAAGCTTCGGTCGGCCTCGATGTACAGCTTCATGTCCTCGGTCCGGACCGCGCGTGCGATGTCCTCCGCCCAGGGAACGAGTTCGCTGAGATCCTTGCGCGGCTTCCGCGCGACCAGCGTCGCGGCGTGAAGCTCCAGGACCTCACGCAGGTCGAAGAGATTGCGAAGCTCCGTCATGCTCGGTTCGACGACCCGGAACCCACGATTGCGCACGGGTTCGATGAGGCCGCTCCGCGATAGTTCCAGCAGCGCCTCGCGCACGGGGGTCGTGGAGACACCAAGGCTCGTCGCCAAAGTCGGCACCGAATACATCGTTCCGGGCAAGCTCTGGCCGGAAATGATCTCCGCGCGCACCTGCTGCACAACCTGTTCGCGCAGATTCTGGTCCATGTCTCTCCAGCCTCGATTGCTGCCCGATCTATCAGCACCGCCCAAAGAATGCACTTGACATGACAGTGCCCTCAGCGAAGCATGTAGCGCGCTACTCTAATGCGCTACTCTTGGGCTGTCTATGTCGGAACGCTACCCCGGCTATTGCACTCTGTGCCGTTCGCGATGCGGTTCGATCACCGTCGTCGAGAACGGCCGCATGGTCGCGGTCGAGAACGCGCCGGGGCATCCGACCGGCGGCGCTCTGTGTTCCAAGGGCCGCGCCGCGCCGGAGATGGTGCACAGTCCGCGCCGCCTGACCTACCCGCTCCGCCGAACGGCTCCGCGCGACGCCGCGGACCCCGGTTGGGTGCGGATCAGCTGGGACGAGGCCTTGAGCGAGATCGCCGGGAAACTCGGGCAGATCCGCCGCACCACGGGCGCGGAGTCCGTTGCGTTTGCCGTGACCACGCCGAGCGGCACGCCGATGGTCGACAGCTTCGAATGGGTCGAACGGTTCATCCGGTGCTACGGCAGCCCCAATCTGATCTACGCCGTCGAAGTGTGCGGCTGGCACAAGGATTTCGCCCACGCGCTGACGTTCGGCCGGGGGATCGGCTTTCCGGACTACGACAACGCGGACGTCATCGTGCTGTGGGGACACAATCCGGCGCGGACGTGGCTTGCGCAGGCGACGCGCGTCGCGGATGCACGCCGCCGCGGCGCGCGCATCGCCGTCGTCGATCCCAAGCCGAATGGATCGGGACAGCAGGCCGACCTGTGGCTGCGCATTCGCCCCGGCGCCGACGGCGCGCTCGCGATGGCCGCGATACGGCACCTGATTTCGACGAACGCGTTCGATGCGGCTTTCGTGACGCGCTGGACCAATGCGCCATTCCTGGTCGACGCGCAGACCGGCCGCTTCGTCCGGGCGATCGACCTGTGGCTGGATCAATCGCGTGACTTGTTCGTCGTGCTGGATCAATCCGGCAAGCCGCGGGCGCACGATCCGCGCACGGAGATCCTCGACCCCGCGAATTGCACCCTCGATGCCGAAGCGACTCTCGAAGGGGTGAACGGACGGACGATCGCCGCCAGAACAGCCTTCGCGCGGCTCGCTGCCGAGGCCCTGCCCTACACCTTCGCTGGTGTCGCCGAGACGACCTGGCTCGACGAAGAAAAGGTCGCCGCGTTCTGCACGCTCTTCGAGAACAGCCCCAGGCTCGCTTATCATTCATGGACCGGCGTCGGGCAGCACACCAACGCGACCGCCACGGAACGTGCGATCGCGACGCTCTATGCCCTGACCGGCGCATGCGACCGGCCGGGAGGCAATGTCTGGCAGGTCCCACCGCCGACGCGCGCGGTCAATGACATCGGCCTGCTGCCGCCGGGACAGAAGGAAAAGGCCCTCGGCCTCGACGAATTGCCGCTGGGACCACCGAGCCGCGGATGGATCACCGCACGCGATTTCAGCCGCGCGGTCCTCAAGGGCGAGCCGTATCGCGTCAGCGCACTGATGAGCTTCGGCACGAATTTCGTGGTGTCGCAGGGACATTCCTCGCGCAATCGCGAGGCGCTCCGCGCGATCGACTTCCATGTGCATGTCGACATGTTCATGAATCCCACGGCCGAGAATGCCGACATCGTGCTTCCCGCCAGCATGCCCTGGGAAAGGGATGCCCTGAAGATCGGCTTCGAGATCACGCAGGCTGCCGTCGAGACCATCCAGTTCCGGCCGCAGATGCTGCCCCGGCTCGGCGAGAGCAAGGCGGATTACGAGATCGTCGCGGAACTGGCCGTGCGCATGGGCATGACCGAACAGTTCTTCGGCGGCGACATCCGTGCCGGCTGGAATTATCAACTGGCGCCCCTCGGCATCACCATCGAGGATTTGCGCAGGAGTCCCGAAGGCGTCCGCTTTCCCCAGCCGTTCCATCACGAGAAATACGCCGACCGGAAGACCGACGGAACGATCGCCGGCTTCGTCACGCCGACACGGCGCGTCGAGATCTATTCCGAGCTGATGCTCGATCACGGCTATCCGCCCCTGGCCGGCCATGTCGAGCCGGCCGAGAGCCCCATGACCGAAACCTCCGGCACGCGGTTTCCGCTGGTGCTGACGACGGCGAAGAGCGGCTGGTTCGTGCACAGCTCGCATCGGCACGTGGCATCGCTCCGCAAGAAATCGCCGGAACCTGCCGTCGAGATCAGCAAGGCGCTCGCGACACGGCAAGGCCTCGAAGAAGGCGATTGGGCGATCGTCGAAACGCCGTCCGGCCAGGTGCGGCTGCGGGTCAGGCTCAACGACTCCCTCGACGATCGCGTCGTGCTGGCCGAGTTCGGCTGGTGGGAGGATTGTCCGCCGCTCGGACGCAATTTGACGCCGCCGGCAGGCTTCGCCACGTCCAACATGAACGATGCGCTGAGTGATGCCTCGCGTGATCCCGTGAGCGGCTCGGTCCCCCTGCGCGCCACGATTTGCGACATCCGCCGCGACCAGGCGGCGAACCGCGGACGCTGGACCGGACGGCGCGCCTTCTTCGTCAAGAACATTCGCCACGAGGCCGACGACGTCGTCGCGATCGACCTTGCTCCGAAAGACGGCGAAGCCGTTCCAGCGTACCGGCCGGGACAATACGTCCTGCTGAGCCTGCCCGGCGTGGATGTCACGCGCGCCTATTCGCTGACCGGGCATGGCGGCGAGAACGTGCTCTCCGTTGGCGTCAGGAGGCAGTCGTCGAACGACCAGGCTTCCGCCGGAAACGGCGTTCACCTGTCGGAACACATCCATCGCCTCACGGTCGGCAGTGAGGTCGAGCTCGAAGCGCCGGGCGGGATCTTCACCCCGCCATTGCAGGGCGATCGGCCTCTCGTCTTCCTCGCGGCCGGTGTCGGCATCACGCCGTTCATGAGCCACCTCGAGGCGATGCTGGCGCTGCAACCTGCCGAGCGCGTGAACGAGGTCCTGCTGGTCTATACGTGCCGCAACGGCAACGCGCATCCTTTCGCCGGACGGCTCCGCGAGCTCAAGACACAGCTCCCGGAACTGAAGCTGATCACGGCGTTCACGGCGCCGCGTGCGGGGGACCGGTTGCACGAGGACTACGACATTGCCGGCCGGCCCGACCTGGCTGCGGTCGATGCCCTGATCTCCCGGCGTCCCCTCGCCTATCTCTGCGGCTCTTCGGACTTCACGTCCTCGATGACGGCGCGCCTCGTCGAGCGCGGCATGCCGAGATTCGATATCTTCGCGGAAGCCTTCGTGTCTCCGCCCGAAATCCCGGCGACACTGCAGCCGCAGACCGTTCACCTCGCCGGCAGCGACACCAGCTTCGTGTGGTCGCCCGAACTGGGCACGCTGCTCGATGCCGCGCATGCCGCTGGCGTGCCGCTTCCGAGCGGTTGCCGCGTCGGCCAATGCGAAAGCTGCGCCATGCGCATCGTCGACGGCCGTGTGGCAAGCCTCGGCGAGTCCGATGGCGCGGCCGACCAATGCCTGACCTGCCAGGCGGTGCCGCTCTCCGAGCTTACGCTTGCGCTTTGATCACATGATTTTCGACCAAGACCATCACGACCAACAGGGGGCTGAATAATGACGACTGTTTCTGGGGATTCCTTTCGGGAGAATGATTCCACCGATACCAATCCGCTGGCGAGGTTCTCGCAGCGTCTCGTGATCTTCTCCGAGCGCTGGTTTCCGGACGCCTATGTCTTCGTTCTGATCGCCGTGATCGCGATCGCGGTCGGCACGATCGTCCACGGCGGATCTCCGCTCGCCGTGAGCCGCGCGTTCGGCGACGGCTTCTGGAATCTCATTCCGTTCACGATGCAGATGGCCCTGGTCGCGATCGGCGGTTACGTCGTCGCGATGTCGCCACCGATCGCGGCGGCGCTGCGGCGGCTCGCCGCCGTGCCGTCCACCGGGCGCGGCGCCGTGGTGTTCGTCGGCGTGTTGAGCATTCTGCTCTCGCTGGTCAATTGGGGCCTGAGCCTGATCTTCTCCGGCCTGCTCGTGCGCGAGATCGCGCGACGCACCGACATCAAGCTCGACTATCGCGCCGCGGGCGCGGCCGGTTATCTCGGCCTGGGCTGCGGTTTCACGCTCGGCATCACCTCCTCGGCCGCGCAGCTGCAGGCCAATGCGGCCAGCATTCCAAGCTCGCTGCTGCCGATCACCGGCGTCATCGGTTTTTCCGAGACCATCCTGACCTGGCAGAACCTGCTCACGACCGTCCTCGTGACCGTCGTGTCGGCCGTGATCTGCTACCTGACGGCGCCGAACCCGGCCCAGACCAAGACCGCCGAGGATCTCGGCGTCTCCCTTGAGGACGACACGATCAAGCCGAAGGCGGCGACCCGGCCGGGTGACTTCCTCGAGTTCAGCCCGATCCTGACGATCCTGATCGTCGTCCTGGCGCTCGGGTGGCTCTGGCAGACCTTCCAGTCCGGCAATCCGCTCATCACGCTGTCGGGCCTGAACACCTACAACTTCGTCTTCCTGATCCTCGGCATCCTGCTGCACTGGCGTCCGCGCAGCCTGCTCGAGGCGTTCTCCAAGGCGATGCCGAGCGTCTCGGGCGTGCTGCTGCAATTTCCGTTCTACGCCGGCATCGCCCAGATGCTCACCAAGGTGCCGAACGAAAAGGGCGTGACGCTGTCCGATACCATCGCGCACTGGTTCGTCGATGCCTCGGCCAGTTCGACGGTGTTCTCCTTCCTCGTCGGAATCTACTCCGCTGTGCTCGGGTTCTTCATCCCGTCCGCGGGCGGCAAGTGGATCATCGAGGCGCCCTACATCATGAAGGCCGCCAACGCCGTCGGCGCGCATCTCGGCTGGACCGTCATGGTCTACAACATCGCCGAAACGCTGCCGAACTTCATCAATCCGTTCTGGATGCTGCCGCTGCTGGGCATCCTCGGACTGAAATCGAAGGATCTGATCGGCTACACGTCGATCCAGTTCCTCATCCACTTCCCGATCGTGATGATCGTGGCGGCGATCCTGATGTCGACCTTCACATATCATCCGCCGGTCCTCCCCTGAGGCCCTGAACAGGCAAGGCATGGGCAGCGGAATATGCCGCTGCCCATGTGTGCCCCCGATCACAAGATCATCTGCGGAGCCCCGGCAAAGCCGCGGCCCGGCGTGACGTCCCTCACATCGCCTCCCTCGGGCCCCTGTCAGGATGCCCGGGAACTCAGAGCACAGGGGCGTGTCATGAACGGTTTTCGCAGGGGTATCTTCGCCACCATCGTCGCCATCGCCTTCCCGCTCTCGCAGGCGGGCGCTGCGGCCTCGACCTTCGACGGCGCGTGGAACGTGCGTATCGCCTCGTCGAGCGAGGCCTGCGGCAACGGCGCCACCGTCTCGATCGGCATCAGCAACGGTCAGATCGCATCGGGCAGCGTCGCAGTGACGGCATCGGGCCGCGTGGCGGATGCCGGCAGCATCAATGTCACCTTGAGCACCGGGATCAAGCGCGCGGTCGGCTTCGGGCGGCTGAGCGGCACCTCCGGCTCCGGCACCTGGCGCGGCGCCCTGTGCACGGGAACGTGGACGGCGGAAAGAATGTGAGCCGTCCGGACGCTGCGCCGTTCCTCACGCCGCGGCTCCGGGATCGCGGATGGGCGACGCATCGCTCGCGCGATGCGTCTTGTCCGCAGCAGGAAGACTAGCCGAGCGGGGCCGAATAGTCCGCGTCCGTTACCGGATCCAGCCAGGTCGAGAACACCCCGTCGAGCGATTCCTGCATGGCGATGTGGCACATGCTGTTGCCCGGCGAGGCACCGTGCCAGTGCACTTCCCCCGGCGGAATCCAGACGGTGTCGCCGGGACGGATTTCCTTGACCGGGCCGCCCTTGGTCTGGACGCGGCCGACGCCCGAAATCACGTAGAGCGTCTGCCCGAGCGGATGATGGTGCCAGTTGGTGCGGGCGCCGGGCTCGAACGACACGCGCGAGACGTTCAGCCGCGCCGGCGCGGGCGCCATGTTGATGGGGTCCTGCAACACGGTGCCGGTGAAGTTTTCCTTCGGCGCGCGGCGGGTCGGCCGGGTGCCTGCGACGTGGATGTCCATGAGGTTACCTCGTTTGCTTGCTGTTACTTCTTGCTGGCGGCGTAGCGCGCCTTGGTCTCGGCGTTCATGGGATAGAGGCCGGGCAGCACCGCGCCGTTGTTCACCTCGTTGACGATCCAGGCTTCCATCCGTTCCTGCTCGACGCCTTCGGCCAGGACGTGGTCGAGCAACGCCTGCGGGATCAGCACGCATCCGTCCTGGTCCGCGACCACGATATCGTTCGGGAACACGGCCACGCCGCCGCAGCCGATCGGCTCGCCCCAGCCCACGAAGGTCAGGCCCGCGACGGACGGCGGAGCGGCATAGCCGTCACACCACACCGGCAGGTTGGTACCGAGCACGCCCTCGACGTCGCGCACCACGCCGTCGGTGACGAGCGCGGTGACGCCGCGCTTGACCATGCGCGCGCACAGGATGTCGCCGAAGATGCCGGCATCGGTGATGCCCATGGCGTCGACCACGGCGATGCAGCCCTCCGGCATCGCCTCGATCGCGGTCCGGGTCGAGATCGGCGAGGACCAGGATTCCGGGGTCGCCAGATCCTCACGCGCGGGCACGAAGCGCAAGGTGAAGGCCGGCCCGACCAGCCGCGGCAGACCCGGGCGCAGCGGACGCGCGCCGCGCATCCAAACGTTGCGCAGGCCCTTTTTCAGCAGGACCGTGGTGATGGTGGCGGTGGTGATGCCGGCGAGGGTCTTGCGGGCTTCGGGGGACAGCGACATGGACGGCAACGAGCTCCGAATGGGCGGGAAACGACGCCGCGCATCTTGCGAGCCGCAGGCCTTGCGTCAAGGGCCATGACGGCGTCCGGCAGGGCTGTTATGCGACGCGATAACAAGGCTTTATCGTGTCCCCTTGCATTAATTTATTGGACTTGCGGGCGCATTTACGCGAAGCAGGGGATGCGGATCTCGGAGGCTCGAGCCCGCGTTCCTCCAGAGGCTTGCATTTCGACAGCTCATGGCCGCGACGCTTCCCCCGCCCCGCCTTCTGCCAAGTGGCGACAGCGCCGTCACGGTCGAGTTCAGCCGCACCATCGACGACGATGCCAATGAGCGCGTGCTCGCGCTCGACAAGGCGCTCGCTGCCGCCGCCATCGACGGCATCTCCGAGACGATCCCGACCTACCGTTCGCTGCTGGTGCATTACGACCCCGGCAAGATCGGCTTCGAGGCGCTGTGCGAGAAAATTCTCCCGATCGCCTGCGAACCGCTGCCGCCCGCAACCAAGGCGCGGCGCTGGCGCATTCCCGTCGCCTATGGCGGTGAACACGGCATCGACCTCGAGGATGTCGCCAAGACCCTGAGCACCACGCCCGACGACATCATCGCCCGTCACGCCGGCGGCGACTACCGGGTCGCCATGATCGGCTTCACGCCGGGCTGGTCCTATCTCAGCGGTCTGGACAAATCCCTGCACATGTCACGGCGGCAGAGCCCGCGGCTCTTCACGCCCGCCGGCACGATCTCGATCGGCGGTATCCAGGCGGGCATCCAGTGCCTGGCTGCGCCGAGCGGCTGGCACCTGCTCGGCCGCACGCCGGTGCGGACCTATCAGCTCCACCGCAATCCCACCTTTCTCACCGAACCCGGTGATCGCGTGACGTTTTTCGCCATCGACCACAAGACGTTCGAGGAGCTGGACCGCGCCGCCGAAGCCGGCGAGATCATCGCCGAACAGGTGGCGGGATGAGCAGGCTCGTCGTCGCCAGCATCGGACCGGCCAGCTCCGTCCAGGACGGCGGCCGGCTCGGCGCGCAGCGCTACGGCCTGACGGTGAGCGGGGCGATGGACCGCCTGTCGCTGGCCGCGGCGAACACGCTGGTCGGCAACGAACCGTTCGCGGCGGCCATCGAGATCGGCCCGTTCGGCGCCTCCTTCACCGCCCACGACGGCGCTGTGCGCGTGGCGATCGCAGGCGCGCCGCGCAATGCCGACATCGCCGGGCGGCCGGTGACCATGGATACGTCGGTGACGCTGAAGGACGGCGAGACGCTGACGCTCGGCTTCGCCCGCGGCGGCGCCTTCACCTATCTCGCGATCGAAGGGGCGATCCGCGGCGAGTTGGTGTTCGGCAGCCTCGCCGTGAACGCCCGCGCCGGTCTCGGCAGTCCCTACCCGCGCCCGCTCCAGACTGGCGACGAATTCAGCGTCGATGCCGCCAGCGGCGCGAGCGACTTGCGGATCGAATTGCCCAAGCCCGCGAGCGGACCGATCCGCGTCCTGTTCGGTCCGCAGGACGACGAGTTCGACGACGCCAACAAGGCGCTGTTCCTCGACAGCGAATGGAAGATCTCGGCGACGTCGGACCGCATGGGCTACCGGCTCGAAGGGCCCGCGATCAAGCACCTGCACGGCCACAACATCGTCTCCGACGGGACCGTGAACGGCAGCATCCAGGTCCCCGGCAACGGCTCGCCGATCGTGCTGATGATGGATCGCGGCACCTCCGGCGGCTACCCGAAGATCGCAACGGTGATCACGGCCGATTTCGGCCGCCTCGCGCAGACCTCGGCGGGAACGGCATTCCGCTTCAAGGCGGTCGGCATGGCCGAGGCGCAGGACGAGGCAAGGAAGTTCGCGCAGTTGATCCGCAACCTGCCTGACCGGCTGCGGCCATCCGGCAGCGTCGCGTTCAACATCGAGGCGTTGCAGGATGCCAATGTGGCGGGCCAGGCGGTCAGCGCCATCGATGCCGCAACGTGGCAGGTGACGGCCGAACCGTAAGAGACAGGACGACCAGAGGCGGAGAGCAACCATGAAGACGATCGATCTCAATTGCGACCTCGGCGAAGGTTTCGGCGCGTGGGAAATGGGCAACGATGCCGCGATGATCGAGCTCGCAAGCTCGGTCAACGTCGCCTGCGGCTTCCACGCTGGCGATCCCGACATCATGCGCCGCACGGTCGAACTGGCGAAGGCGCGCGGCGTCTCGGTCGGTGCACATCCCGGCTATCGCGACCTGCACGGCTTCGGCCGGCATCCGATCGCGGGCCTGAAGGCCTCCGAGATCGAGAACCTCGTCGCCTACCAGATCGGCGCGTTGCAGGCGATCGCGACCGCCGCCGGCCACAAGGTGACGCATGTGAAGGCGCACGGCGCGCTTTCCAATGTCGCCTGCGAGGACGACATGACGGCCAAGGCGATCGCCGCCGGCATCAAGGCGGTCGATCCCGGCCTGATCTTCGTCGTGCTCGCCAATTCGAAACTGGTGAAGGCCGGCGAAGCCGCCAACCTGCCGATGGTGCACGAAGTGTTCGCCGACCGCGCCTACGAGGACGACGGCAACCTCGTCTCGCGCAAGAAGCCCGGCGCGGTGCTGCACGACGCCAAGGCGATCGCCGACCGCGTGGTGCGCATGGTGCAGGACGGCGCGGTGGTCTCTGTCAGCGGCAAGGTGATCCAGATGCGTACCGACACGGTCTGCATCCACGGCGATACGCCGGGCGCGGTGGACATCGCCCGGGGGCTGCGTCAGGCGCTGAAGGATGCGGGGATCGAGGTGGCGCCGTTCAAGCGCGGCACGTGAGGGCCGTGGTCATTCCGCGATGATGCCAAGCCATCGGACCCGCAATCGTAAGGTTCCGGATTCGGCTTCAACGCCCGGACCGACGAGTCAGAACGGGTGCATCGAGAGCGTGCCGAACACGATGGCGGCGATGACCGCGAAGGCGCTGTACAGCGCAACGTGATGGATGCTCGCTCCGGTCCGCCGGGAGAGCGAGCGCGCGTAGAGGTGCAGTCTGGCTTCCGCCGATAGTTCGCGCATGGTCGATCTCCAACGCTCCATTTGCGGGATTATGAACGATCACCCCCTGCGGCAGGCAAGACAGCGGCGGAAATAGCGATGCCGGTCCTCTCAAAGGACCCCATCGCAGATGCAAATTCTCTTCACCGGCAAGTTCCAAGAATCTTATTCGTTAAACTCCTAGCCAGCCGGAACCGAACCGGATGACGACGCGATGACAGGGCGAAGCGCGGCTTCATGCGCCGGCCCGGCAAAACATCGAAAACAACCCCATGCACAGGAGAAGCGGACCGCCGGATCGGCGGCCCGCCGCTGCGCGACCGGGAGGATTCACGTCGATCGCACCACGTCTTAGTAGACGTCGGCCTGGAAGCGCCCCGTCTTCTTGAGCTCGGCAACGAAGCTCACGGCTTCATCGGTCGAGCGCGCGCCGAACTGGGCCACGATGTCGACGAGGGCACGCTCGACGTCCTTTGCCATGCGCTTGGCGTCGCCACAGATGTAGAGATGCGCGCCTTCGGCAAGCCACGTCCACAATTCGCGGCCCACCTCGCGCATGCGATCCTGCACGTAGAACTTCTTCTCGCCGTCGCGCGACCAGGCCAGCGACAGACGCGTCAGCAGGCCCGAGGTCTTCATCGCGTTGAGCTCGTCCTGGTAGAAGAAATCGCAATCGCTGCGCTGATGGCCGAAGAACAGCCAGTTCTTGCCGGGAGCGCCCGTCGCCCTGCGGTCGAGCAGGAACGCGCGGAACGGCGCGATGCCGGTGCCCGGGCCGATCATGATGACCGGGGTCTTCGGATCCTGAGGCAAGGCGAAGCCGTGTGCCTTCTGCACGTAGACCTTCAGCTTCTCGCCGTCGGCGATCCGCTCGCCGAGGAAGGTCGATGCGACGCCGATGCGCTTGCGCTTGCCGATGACGTAGCGCACGGAATCGACGGTCAGCGACAGCTTCCCTGGCGTCGCATTGTGCGAGGACGAGATCGAGTAGAGCCGCGGCTGGAGCGGCTCGAGCGCCTCGACGAACGCCTCGGGATGCGGCCGCGTGCCCGAGAATTTCTGGAGCGCGGCCATGACGTCCAGCGTCGCGGCATCGCCGTCGGGATCCTCGCCCTGCGCCAGGGCCCGCGCCTTCTCGCGCTGCGCGCCGCCGGTGATGAACGAGACCAGTTCGAACAACGTATCGGGTGCCGGCGACAGCGAGACGTCCTCGACCAGCGCCTGGCGCAGAGTCTTGCCGTTGACCTTCGTCGTGTGGGACGCGCCGAGCAGCGCGATGATCTGGTCGACGAGTCCGAGATCGTTGCGCGGAAAAACGCCGAAGGAATCGCCCACGACATAATCGAGCTTGCTCTCCGAGAGATCGAACTCGATGTGATAGGTCTCCTTCTCCGAAGCGCCCTTGTTGAGCAGGCGCCGGGACAGGAAGGTCGCCGCCACCGGATTGTCGCGCGAGCGGCCCGGCTCCGCGATCGTCACCGTCACGGCAGGCGCCGCCACCGCATCCGGCTTTTCGGCGGCCTTGACCGCAGGAGCCTTGTCCAGCTCCTCGTAGAGCGACTTCAGCATCCGCGCGGTCTCCTTGCCGCCGGGGACGCAAAGGTTGAGCCGCGCCTCGCTGCGGCTCGCGATGGCCTCCGAATAGTCGTGGCAATTATAGCCGCACTGGCCGCAATCCTGCTGCGCCATCGCCGCCATCATCTTCCGCCGCACGGGGCGGCCTTCGGCGAGCGTCATGCGCTCGGTGATCGGCATGGTCTGGTCGTGCCAGGGCGCTTCGCCGTCGTCGCCATCGCCGGCGGCTCCCTGCATGACGGCAGCCCCCTGCTCCGCCGACAGCGGCGTGGCCGCGTCCGGCGACAGGAGGCCGGCGAAGAAGCCGTTCAACCAGGAACGCTGCGCCTCGGAAAACGGCGCGCTCGCGGGAATGATGTCGAGCCGCGGCGGAGGACTGATCTGGTTCATGAGGACACCTCGGCATCTGCGAGCTTGCGCAGCGTTTCGCCGTCGTGGCGGCGCGCAAAGGAGAGAAAGCTTTCGTCGGGCGACGAACGATGGGCGATGTAGGCCTTGAGCAATGCTTCGACCGTCTTCGGTGCATCCTCGGCCTTGAGGTCGTGATAGACCTCCTGCCCGACATCGGCGTCGGGGCCGAAGCCGCCGCCCGTGAAGAGGTGATAGCCCTCGACCGTATCCTCCTCGCCGACCGGCACGCGTGCGCCGATCAATCCGATATCGCTGATGTAATGCTGCGCGCAGGAATGATGGCAGCCGGTGACGTGGATGTTGACGGGCGTGTCCATGGCGACGCGCGGTTCACACCAGTCGCCGATCTCGGCGGCATGGCGCTTGGTGTTCGCGGCGGCGAAGCGACAGCCCGCATTGCCGGTACAGGCGATCAGGCCGGCACGGATATGCGAAGCCTCGGCCGCGAGCCCGATCCGCCTGACCGCCGCGACGGCGAGTTCGACATTGTGGTCCGGGACGCCCGGGATCAGCAGGTTCTGCCAGACGGTCAGGCGGACCTCGCCGTCGCCGAGATCCTGCGCGACCTTCGCCAACCCACGCATCTGGTCGCAGGTGATCTTGCCGAGCGGCACCGACACGCCGATCCAGTTCAGGCCGTCCTGCTTCTGCCTGTGTACGCCGATATGCGCCATGCGGTCGGATGCCGGGCGCGGCGCAAACGCGTCGTCCGCGACACGCACGAGCGGGCTCTTCAACCGCTCCTCGACCAGCTTGATGAATCCGTCATGGCCCATGGCATCGAGCACGTATTTCAGCCGGGCCTTGTTGCGGTTGGTACGGTCGCCGGTCTCGATGAACACGCGCACGATCGCGTCCGCCACGGCGGTGGCATCCTGCGGCTTGACGATGATGCCGGCGTATTTCGCAAAATCGCGATGCCCGGTGATGCCGCCGAGACCGAGCCGGAACCAGACGCCGGGCTCGACGCCGAAGCCGTCCTTCACCTCGACCGCGGTGAAGGCGATGTCGTTGGTCTCCTCGAGCACCGCGATCCTGCCGGCACCATCGAAGGCGACATTGAACTTGCGCGGCAATCCGTACAGCGAACGGTCGTTGAGGATGTGATGGTGCCATTCCCGCGCATAAGGCCGCGTATCGATCAGTTCCTGCGGATCGATGCCCGCCGTCGGCGTTCCCGTGACGTTGCGGATGTTGTCGGCGCCGGAGCCACGCGAGCAAAGGCCGAGGTCCTGGATGCCCTCGATCAACTTCACGGCGTTCTTCGGCGGAATTTCGCGAAGCTGCAGATTGGCCCGTGTCGTCACATGACTGAACGGTCCGCACATCTCATCGGCGAGATCGGCAAGACCCGAGAGCTGCCAGTGCTTCATGATGCCGTTCGGAATGCGCAGGCGGCACATGTAGGAATCCTGCGCCGGCGCGACGTAGAACAGGCCGAAATAGCGCCAGCGGAAATTGTCGGCCGGACTCGGCGGCGCATTGTCGAGCGCCTGCCGGCGAAGGCGCGGATAGGCATCGAACGGATGCTCCTCGCGCTTGAACTTCTCCTGGTCGGCGAGCTTCCTGCCCGAAGCGACGACCTTGTCCTGCGCCTTGATGTGCACGGCATCGGGACCGGTGGGCTCGGCACTGGCCGTGCCCGCGCCACCCAGACCGCGACCGACGCGGCTGATCTGCAGGCCGGTCGTGAAGCCTTCGAGGTAGCGTTTCTGCTCGTCGGTGAAATCGACTGAGAGCGTTTCGATTTTCATGGTCGGTCACGAAGCTCCTGCGGCCACGCTGGTGGCGTCGACAGATTGGGGCGACCCGCAAGGAACTCGGCTGGCTCGGAAGCCTGCTCTGTCGCCCAACGGTCCGATCAGCTTCGTTGCTGCGGGACTCGGCTCAGCAGGCACCTGTGACAAGCTGGCCGCACTGCAGCATACAAGTTGCGTGCCAGCTGAACCGAAATGAAAACTCAAACGATTTCAGATGATTGGTAGATGCCGCTGGAATCGCGGGGCGTTGCCCGCTCACGAATTTCGAGCATCCGGCTCAAAATTTAGACGATGGCCTCGCCTGCCCGAAATCAGAGCAGCAACGGGTCAGTCCCTCCAGCGACCGACCTCGAAGGCTTCGAGGTGCGCCCGGATGTCGGCGGGATCGAAGGCCGGGCCAGCAAAGGCACCAAACGCAGCGGGGGCTTGCGGAGCCTGCGCGTGGCCGAGAGCCGCATCGTAGAGATCGGGCCTGAACACGCTCATGGCCGTGTCGACGCCGTTCGGCGTCAGCCGCGCCTGCCCCCAGCGCACCATCTGCGCGTAGAGCCAGGCGGCCTGCACCGGATCCGGGCGCCCTGCTCCCTCGCGTCCGACCAGGAGGTAGCGACCGCTTTCGCGGACCGTGCCATCAGGCGCGATCTTCAGCCGTCCGGTGAGCGAGCGCTGGATCACTTCGGGATCGACACCGATCCGCTCCGGCCGCGCGAGGATCTGCGCCGCCTCGGTCAGGTTGGCGGGATCCTCGATGAAATCGGCGGCCTTCACCGCGGCGCGCACGAGTGCGGCAACGACGTCCGGGTGTTTGTCGGCCCAGACCTGGCGCACCGCCAGCACCTTCTCCGCCGCGCGCTCCAGGATGTCGGAGACGAAGTGCAGGATGTACCCGATGCCCAGATCGACGGCGACCGAATTCCAGGGCGCGCCGACGCAGAAAGCATCGACGTGGCCGCTCTTGAGGCTGTCGACCATGTAGGGCGGCGGCAGAACCACCAGGCGCACGTCCTCGTCCGGATCGACGCCGGCGGCCGCCATCCAGAACCGCAATTGATAATTGTGGGTCGAGAACGGAAAGGTCATGCCGAAGGTCAGCGGTTCGGCACCTGACTTCCGTCGCTTGGCGACCACCTTCGCCAGCGCCTTTGCCGTGACGAGCGGATCGAAGCGATCTCCCTCGATGTCCTCCATCAACGCGGCATGAAGCGCCGGCGAGACCGTGATCGCGTTGCCGTTGATGCCGAGATTGAAGGGCGCGACGATCGGCACCTTGACGTGGCCGAGCCCGAGCGAGGACGCGATCGCCACGGGCGCGAGCAGATGCGCCGCGTCGAACAAGCCGATATTGAGCTTGTCGCGGACGTTGGACCAGGACACCTCGCGCACCAGTTCGACCTCGAGCCCCTCGGCGGCGGCAAAGCCCTTGTCGACGGCGACGATCAGCGCGGCGGCATCGACCAGCGGGATGAACCCGATGCGGAGCGGAGCGGTCATTTCAGCATCTCCGACGCGGTGATGATCGACTGCGCGATCTCACCGATTTTCTTCTTCTCGCGCATCGCGGTGGAGCGCAGCAGCACGTAGGCCTCGTCCTCGGTGAGGCTCTTCACCTTCATCAGGATTCCCTTGGCCTTCTCGATGATCTTGCGATCCTCGAGCTGCGACTTGGTCCGCTCCAGCTCCTCCTGGAGCTTGGCGAAGGCGTTGAAGCGCGACACGCAGAGGTCCAGGATCGGCTTGATGCGCTCCTTCTTCAGCCCGTCGACGATGTAGGCCGACACCCCCGCCTCGACCGAGGCCTGGATCGAGGCTGAATCGCTCTGGTCGACGAACATCGCGATCGGCCGCCGCACCGCCCGGCTGACCTGGAACATCTGCTCCAGCACGTCGCGGCTCGGGTTCTCCAGATCGATCAGGATGACGTCGGGATCGACCGCATAAATGCGGGCGAGCAGGCTCTGCATCTCGCGGATATGGACGACCTGCGTAAATCCGGCCTCCCGCAACCCTTCCTCGAGGATCGCGGCCCGGATCGGGCTTTCGTCGACAATCACGATTTTGGGCGACTGTTCGGCGCTCATAGCTCACTCACCACCGGCGATTCATCCTTACCACGCCGGAAGGCGATGCAAAGGGTTGTAATTATGGGCAATTGGGACTAGCTGAGGCCTGTCAATCAGGCAGATCAGATATGGATCAGACGGCTGCGCCCAAGGTCAGCTTCGTGTCGCTCGGGTGTCCCAAGGCATTGGTGGATTCCGAGCGTATCATCACGCGCCTGCGCGCGGAGGGCTACGAGCTCGCCCGCAAGCATGACGGGGCGGACATCGTCATCGTCAACACCTGCGGCTTCCTCGACAGCGCCAAGCAAGAATCGCTCTCGGCGATCGGCGAAGCCATGGCCGAGAACGGCAAGGTGATCGTGACCGGCTGCATGGGCGCGGAACCGGAGCAGATCGAAGAAGCCTATCCCGGCGTGCTCTCCATTACGGGTCCGCAGCAATATGAGAGCGTGCTGGACGCCGTGCATCGCGCACTGCCGCCCGCGCACAATCCGCATCTCGACCTGGTGCCGCCGCAGGGCATCAAGCTGACACCGCGCCACTACGCCTATCTGAAGATCTCGGAGGGCTGCAACAACCGCTGCACCTTCTGCATCATCCCGAAGCTGCGCGGCGATCTGGTTTCGCGTCCAGCCAATGACGTGCTGCGCGAGGCCGAGCGTCTCGTCGGCGCCGGCGTCAAGGAACTGCTAGTGATCTCGCAGGACACCTCGGCCTACGGCGTCGATCTGAAATATGCCGAGAGCCCGTGGAAGGATCGCCAGGTCCGCGCCAGATTCCTCGACCTCGCACGCGAGCTCGGCGAACTTGGCGCGTGGGTCCGTCTGCAATATGTCTACCCCTACCCGCATGTCGACGAAGTCATCGCGCTGATGAACGAGGGCAAGGTGCTGCCCTATCTCGACATCCCCTTCCAGCATGCGAGTCCCGACGTGCTGCGGGCGATGAAGCGTCCTGCGGCGCAGGACAAGACGCTGGCGCGGATCAAGCGCTGGCGAGAGGAGTGTCCCGATCTCGCACTTCGCTCGACCTTCATCGTCGGCTTCCCCGGCGAGACCGACGCCGACTTCGCCTATCTGCTCGACTGGCTGGATGAAGCCGAGATCGACCGCCTCGGCTGCTTCAAATACGAGCCGGTCGCGGGCGCAACGTCGAACGCGATCGAAAATCCGGTACCCGACGAGATCAAGCAGGAGCGCTACAACGCACTGATGGCGCGCCAGCAGAAGATCTCCGCGCGACGGCTGAAGCGCAAGGTCGGCACCCGCCAGCAGATCATCATCGATGAGGTCGGCCCGACAGTCGCCAAGGGCCGCTCCAAGGCCGATGCGCCGGAGATCGACGGCGCGGTCTATCTTTCCAGCCGCCGTCCCCTGCGCGTCGGCGAGATCGTCACGGCGAAGATCGAGCGCGCCGACCAATACGATCTGCACGGCAGCGTCGCGGGATTCTGACGGACCGACGGTCTGCTGCGATCGATGCGGCGGCAGGCTTTCGCTTGCGGGCCGGGCTCTCTCATATGGCGGTTTGGATTGCCGAGATGTGCCGGGCCTGCACGATTCGAGACGCCCGCCAGAGACGGGCTCCTCACCATGAGGATTTGATATCTCGCCTCACGTGAGGGTTTGATATCCTGCCTCGCATGAGGGCTTGGTACCCAGCCTAGGGACGAGTGTTTGACAGCTCGCCACGAAACGAGACCTCATCCTGAGGGCCCGCCTTCGGGCGGGCGTCTCGAAGGATGGCCACAGGCGGGCTTCCAGCCAAGCTCTTCATCCGCGCCAGCCCGCTCGCAAGCCGGACAGGAAGCGAACGTGTCGCCGGGTTTATCGCCGCCTCACACCAGCCATTTCGGCACCCAGCGTTCGGGCCGCGGCGCGCGGGCGAGATCGGCCTGCGCTTCCGACAGACTTGCGGGCTCACCGCCGATGGTCGGACGCGCGTCGTATTCGAATCGCGGCATGACGCGGCCGTCGGCATAGAGGCCGAAACTCATCGCATACCACAGGCCAAGCTCGGGTCGGGCGCGGCGCATCTCATGGCGCAGGTCGCGCAGCAGGGACTCGATCGACGCCGCCTCCTCGAACGGCTGCGGCCCGCGCGTGAGGATGCGCGCTTCATACTGCGCACCGACGATCGCGACCTCGAACCGGGTCTTGTCCCATGCATTCTTGCCCTTGGGCAGATGCGCAGCCAGCCGCCAGCCGAGCTCGGCCATCAGCCGGTGATTGGCCCAATAGTCCTCACGATCCCGACTCCACTTTTCCACGAAGCCGCGGAAGTCAGGCGGCTCGAATGAGCCGTCCTCGCACGAGACGGCCTCGCCGGGCGGGCGGCGGGCGAGCCATTGCGCCAGTTCGACCGTCTGGCACTCGACCTCGTCGTCCGGCAACAGATCGCTCCAGGCCTTGTCGAACTGCTGCGAGGTCAATTTCGCGAGCAGCCCGTCGAGGGTCGGGGCCAGCAACTCGTAGTCGCCTTCCGACCCCAGGCCGACGATCGGCGGATTGTCGCGGTCGAGGCCCTCGCCGTACCAGCCGCCGACGGCCGAGCCGTCCGGCAGCCGCATGAACAGCGAAAACCGGTCCCGCAACGGACTGCCGTCGACGATCGGCGCATGATCGGAGAACTGGCCCTGCAGGGAGAAACAGCCGACGCTGCCCCAGGGACGCCCCTCCAGCCAGCCGGCAAAATCCATGAGCAGCGACGGCGCCTCGATGCCCGGCGGGAACGCGCCGCGAATGCTGTCGAGGTCGATGGGATAAGGCGTATCGGGCAAGGCTTGAACTATCTTTTTGGTCGCGCCCTTCTTGGTCTGAACCGTCGATCCGTTGGTTCGAACCAATTCGCGTCCTGCGATCACAAACGCGCTAGAGGCTTGTTGGTTTCTGGACCGCAATCAAATGAAATACAATCACAAGATTGGTATCCGGGTCGGACTTTGCGCGATAGGCACCGTATTGATTCTGTTCGCGCGCCTCGCTGCCGCGCAATCTCCATCACCTGATCAGGCGCGTCAATGGTGCTTCGGTTCCAGCGCGATCAACGACGACCAGCGCATCGCGGGCTGCACCGCTCTGCTGCAGACGGATCCATCGAATGCCGCCGCGCTCGCCAATCGCGGCAGGTCCTATCGGCGCAAGGGTGATACGCGGCAGGCGCGGACCGACCTCGATGGCGCCATCGCGCTCGCGCCAGACAATTCCGGTGTCTGGTTCAGTCGCGGGCTCGTCTATTCCGATCTCGGCGACCGCGACCACGCCATCGCCGACTACACGCACGCGATCGAGCTGAAACCCGACAACGCGAACTACTGGTGCAACCGCGGCAAATCGCTGTTCGAGAACGACGACTACGAGCACGCGATCGCCGATTTCGATCAGGCCATCAAGATCGATTCGAAGCTTGCGCTGTGCTATTTCAACCGCGGCACCGCCTATGCCCGGCATCACGAACCCGATCGCGCGTTCGCCGATCTCGACATGGCGATAAAGCTCGATTCGACCAACGCCGGAGCCTACGGCAACCGCGCGCGCCTCTTCCGCGACAAGGGCGACCGCGACCGCGCCCTGGCCGATTTCACCAGATCGCTCGACATCAATCCGAACAATGCCGGGGATGCCTATGCGCGCGGCGAGATGTATTTCAGCGCGCGAGACTATGCGCACGCGCTGGAGGACTACGACCGTTCGATCAAGGTCAATCCGAATTCTGCCGGCGTGTTCTATGCGCGCTGCGTGACGCACGCCATTCTTCGTCAATTGCCGGAAGCGCTGGCCGATTGCGACCAGTCGCTGCGGATGAAACCGAATGAGCCAGACATGCTGGACACCCGGGGCTTCGTCCTGCTTCGACTCGGCAAGGTCGATGCTGCGATCGCGGATTACGATGCCGCGCTCAGCGCAAGGCCCGGGTTCGACAACGCGCTCTACGGTCGCGGGCTCGCGAAGCGGAAGAAGGGCGACGAGGAAGGCGCCGCGCGCGATATCGCGGCGGCCAGGGCCATCAATCCCGATATCGCCGGGGCGTTCGCCTCGTCGGACGTTCCGTAGGGCATGCCGGCGCGTGATGCCATCGCAGCCGGCTGCATGATCGGAAATCCCAGCCGACCAAACGGATGATCACGGAGTTTTCGGCGACGACGGCTAGGTCTGCTACTTGTCTGCCCCTCGGGATGCTTCCGTCATCCGCGTGAAATGGATCAATTCCTTGTCCGTATTCGACTGGTCCCTGTCATAGACCTGTTCGATCCGCGGCAAGGCGTTCTTGACCCAGGGGCTCGATCCCCAGGTCTGGCGGTCACCCGCCAAGAGCTCGCGTCCCACAAACAAGTCACGCGGCCCGCCTGCCCCGACCAGAGCGTCGATCTGACGTTCCGCATCCTGCTTGCGGATCGTCTCCTGCAGGCCCGTCCCCGGCAGCGCGGATTTGCGTCCCGCAGCGATGAGCAGCGCGCCCTGGTTTGTCGCCAGCACGGCAACCGAGGGAGCGCCGGGCGTGACCGTTTCTCTCACGAACCGAAGCTTCCTCGCCATGTCGCCGGCATCATCGTGCCCGAGTTCAGCCTGCAGATGGGTCGAGGCGAGTTCCGCAACGCTCGGCATCCCCGCCCAGAGATCCGCAACGCCGGCGACGAGCGCTCCCGTCACGAGTGCCGCGAGCAACGCCCGAACGGGCCGGCCGGTGCGCGCCCCGCCCGAAACGCCGTGAGCATCGACCAGATAGCCCGCGAGCAGAATGAACGGCCAGGTCACGTGGATGAAAACGACCGGGTGCGACCGGCCGACGAAATAGCTGAACAATCCGATCGCGAGCACCGCGAGGTAGACCGCACGCTCGGTCCGCAGCGAAAACGGACCGCGGCCGATCCGCAGGCCGAACTGGAGGAACACCACTACCAGAAGCGCGATGGCCGCTGCCCACGCCGCCGGAAATCGCGGCATCGGCATCATCGCGAAGCCGAGGCCGACGAACAGATCCTGGAAGACCACGTATTGCGCGACGTCGACGACCTGGCCGGACTTCAGGCAAAGCCAGCCGTAAAATGCCAGCATCGCGGCGAGCGCGCCGCCGACGAACCACGCACAGGCGGCGATGTTGGCGGCCACGCGGCGTTTCGTGAAATTGGAGCCCGACGCCCCGTTCAGCAGCAGGAAGCCGAACAGCGCGATCAGAACGACCGCGCCGGTGTCGAGATTCCACCAGATCCCCAGCCCCGCAACGGCGCCGATCGTGAACGCCTTCAGGGACGAGCCTCCGCGCTGCCACCACAGCACCGCGAGAAAGCTCAGCGCAGGCAGGATCGTCCGCAGCGGCCAGTACTGGAAATATTCGTCCGGCGGAATCCAGGTCCACAACACCCTGTTCTGGACGATGACGATCCACAGAGCGACAGCGGTCAGAACGACCGGATTGCGGATCAGCGACCGTGCGAACAGGATGGTCGCGCACAGGCTGAACGCGACCATGATCGCCATGATGATCGAGTCGGCGAGGACCGAGAGCCCGACGAGGCGGAACAGCGGTGCCAGGAATTCTCCGTAGCAACCGTATTGGGGCAGTACATCGACCAGGCATGTTCCGCCGTAGCCGATCTGCACGACCGAGTAGAAGAACGCGTCAAAATGCCCGGACGCATCGCTCAGCGTATCGGCGCCCTGGATGCGCCAGGCCAGGCTGATCACGGTCGCGAAGCCGCACAACGCAAGCGTTGCGATGCGCTGAGCCCTGATGGTCCACCTCCGCCTCAGCGCAAGAAGCGAAGCACCCAAAACCACCGCCGAGACCCAGAACGGCACCAGGAGAATGCTGGACACGAGCGGCCTCTGAAATTCGTCCCGCGGCGTGCTCGCCACCAGCGCGGCGATGATCAACGCGATGCCCAGCCAGGTATCGGAGATCGGCAGAGGCCTGATGCGGCGGCCGATCCAGATCGCAAGCGCGACGATGACGGGCGCTGCGATCGTCAAGCCGACATACGCCAAGCGCTCGGCCGGTTCCGGGGCGAAAAATCCGGCATGAGCAAGCATCTTCGCGATTTCGGCAGCATTGATCGCAGGCGCGGGTGCGAGGCGATAGAGACCGAATCCCACCACCAGCAACGCGACGAGCGCGAGCAGGAGCATCTGGACGAAGCTCGGATCGGTCGACGGCTCGCGACGAAACGATCCGAGTAGATTGCGCAAGAGACCCGTCCCGGAAAACCAAACCGACCGCGAAGACACGACTTAGGCACCCTTCCCGCAAAACTGCAATTTTCGTCCACGCACAACCACGCCCGCCACTCCGCCGTACCGCTCCCGCCGTGCGATGACGATCCGATCGATCCCGGAAGCATTCCGCGCGAGATCGCCATCAGCGGAAACAAATCTTCAAGGACGAGTTCACCGCCGGCGTCGCGGTACCACGCGATTCAATGTGACACTATAGTGCATTCACGCAGAGGTCACCGACTCGTCCTAACTCTCCCCGCGCATTTCAACGCGAGCGAGGACTGAAGATGAGCCGCCTCTCGGACATGCTGCGCACGCAGCGCTTCGACGACTATCGCTTCTACCATCAGAGCACCGTCAACCAGACGCTGCACTTGATCAGCGCCGTGATCTTCCTCGGCTGCTATGCGCTCCTGTTCAGGGATCCCGCGCTCGCCGGCATCGTCGGCTGGCTCGCGATGCTGACGCGGCAGACCGGACATTTCTTCTTCGAGCCGAACGGATACGACGCCGTCAACGACGTCAGCAACGACTACAAGGAAGCCGTGAAGGTTGGCTACAACCAGACGCGCAAGATCGTCCTGCTGCTGTTCTGGGGCAGCGCGCCGCTGGTGCTCTGCGCAGTGCCGACATTGTTCGGCCTGTTCGATCCTCCCGCCTCGCGCCTCGACTTCGTCCGCCATGTCGGCGCGCTCTGGCTCGCGATCGGCATCGGCGCGGGCCTCGCGCGCATGCTCCAGCTCTTCGCCACGCGCGACATCACGACCGGGCTGGTCTGGGTGTTCAAGGTGCTGACCGATCCCTTACACAACATCGTGCTGTACTGGAAATCGCCGCTCAAGCTGATGCGCGGCGAACTCATCGACACCGCGATCGCGGATGCCGATTGGGGCGAGGATGACGCCGAAGAGGCCGCGCATCTGACCTGACGATTCTACGCCCGGGCTGTGGACCCGCTTGACAAGGCCTGCCCTTCGGCTGTAGGGACGCGACCCATGATCAACTCTCGGACCCACCGCCGCGCAGCTTTCCGTCGTCGCACCCGCGACGATGATGGGTTGCGCCATGTCCGACGACACCGCTGATCACCTGAATTCAGCAGAGTTTTCGAGAAGGCCGCACCCGCAAAGTGCGGCCTTTCTGCTTTTCGCGCGCCTTTTCCACCCGCCCCCAGAGGAGTTCGACATGACCACCGCCACCCATCCGTATGACGCGCTGATGGACATCACTGCACGGCCCAAGGCCGTGTTCGTCCGTGGCGCCGGTTCATACCTCTGGGACGACAGGCGTAAGCGCTATCTGGACTTCGTGCAGGGCTGGGCCGTGAACTGCCTCGGCCACTCCCCGCCCGCGATCGCCGACGCACTTGCCGCACAGGCCAAGCGGCTGCTGACGCCGAGCCCGGCCTTCTACAACGAGCCGAGCCTCAAGCTGGCGCAGGCGCTCGTTGCAAACAGCGCGTTCGACCAGGTCTTCTTCGCCAATTCCGGTGCCGAAGCCAACGAGGGCGCGATCAAGCTCGCGCGCAAATACGGCAGCCTGCACAAGGGCGGCGCATTCGAGATCATCAGCTTCGAAGGCGGCTTTCACGGCCGCACGCTGGCGACCATGTCGGCCTCGGGCAAGAAGGCGTTCGAGCCGCTGTTCGAACCGAAGGTCGCCGGCTTCAAGAAAGCGAAGCTCAATGACATCGCCTCGGTCGAGAAGCTCATCAACGACAACACCGTCGCCGTCATGCTCGAGCCGATCCAGGGCGAGTCGGGCGTGTGGCCCGCAACCGATCGGTTCCTGAGAGAGTTGCGCGCGCTCACCAAGGCGCACGGCCTGCTCCTGATCTTCGACGAGATCCAGACCGGCATGGGGCGGACCGGAAAACTGTTTCACTACGAGCACACCGGTATCGCGCCCGACATCATGACACTCGGCAAGGGCATCGGCGGCGGCGTGCCGCTCGCGGCGCTGCTCGCGACCGACCGCGCATCCTGCTTCGAGCATGGAGACCAGGGCGGCACGTTCAACGGCAACCCGATCATGTGCGCGGCCGGGCTTGCGGTGCTGGAGCAGGTCGGCAAGCCCGACTTCCTGAAAGCGGTCACCGGCGCCGGCCTGCTGCTCGAAAGCGAATTGCAGAAGGTCTCGGCCCGGCATGGCCTCGGCGGCGTACGGGGACGCGGCCTGTTGCTGGCGCTCGACCTCCGGCTGCCGATCGCTCCCGGGATCGTCGCGCAGGCCTTCGAGGCCGGCGTGCTCCTGAACGCACCGCAGGTCGATACGTTGCGTTTCATGCCGGCACTCGACGTCACGCGAGCCGAGATCGCCGAGATGATCGATTGTCTCGACGGTATCTTGACGAAAGCGGGCGCGGCAAGGCGCGTCGCATAGGACACCGCTCCACGCTGTTCTGGATGGCCGGGTTTGCTCCAGCCATCCAGAATTCCGGATCGGTCATACGTGATCGACCGGGTCACGGACGGCAAGCCGATGCGAAGCCATGTGCGCGAGCAGCCCATGCGACAGCGAGCGCGGCAAGAAGCAGCACCAGCACGCTCCACGGAAAGGCGGACACGCCGAACGACTTGAGGAGAATGCCGCCGAGGATACCGCCTCCCGCGATGGCGACGTTCCACACCGTGACGATCATGGATTGGGCCACGTCGGTCGCCTCCCCCGCCGTCCTCGCGGACGCGGTCTGAAAGAGCGTGGCCACGCCGCCGAAAGCCAGTCCCCACAGGGCGACAGACACATAGACGACGGCCGGCACCGTACCGGCGATGCCGAGCGCCAGCGCGGAAAGGCCGAACAGAATCGCGCTCGCCAGCACCAGTTCGCGAAGCCATCGGTCGATCAGCACGCCGACGATCCAGATGCCCGGCAGCGCCGCGACGCCGAAGACCAGCAGCACGAGGTCGATCTGTTCCGCAATGCCGGCCGCCACGAGAAACGGCGCGATGTAGGTGTAGAGAATGTTGTGGGCGAGCACATAAGCGAGCGTCACGAACAGGACCGGGCGCACACCCGGCAGGGTGAACACCAGCCGTAGCGCGAAGCCCTTCCCGCGCGCCTGTCCCGGATAGTCAGGCACGCGAGCCAGCACCCAAAGGACGAGGATGACGGTCAGCACGCTCATGAGACCGAAGGCGACGCGCCAGCCGAAGGCCGTCCCGAGGAAGGTGCCGGACGGGATGCCGAGCGAGAGCGCGACCGGCGTCCCTGCCATGGCGACCGCAATCGCGCGACCCTTCAAATGCGCGGGCACCATGCGCGCGGCGTAACCCGCGACCAGCGCCCAAAGCAGTCCGGCGAACACCCCGGCGCAGAAACGGGCGACCAATGTGATCGCGTAGCTCGTCGAGATTGCCGTCACCGTGTTGACGATGGCAAATCCGGCAATGGCCACGAGCAGCAACGGCCGACGTCGCCACTCCTGCGTGAGGGTCGTCAACGGGATGGCGGCGACGAGCGAGCCGATCGCGTAGATGGTGACGAGCTGGCCAACCAGCGCCTCCGACACCTCCAGACTTGCCGCCATCTGCGGCAGCAGCCCCGCCGGCAGAGCTTCGGTCAGAATGGTGATGAATGCCGCCATGGCGAGCGCCAGCAGGGCCGCGAGGGGAAGTCGATCGTTCGCAGAAGACGTCTCCGCCTTGTCGTTGAGGGCAATAGTGCCGGTCGTCTTGTTCATTGATCCGCCTGAACCTTGTCTGGGAAGCCGCCGGCGGACGCGACGACCCGAAAGGCCGGCACACTCCGCCGATGGCGGCATTGCCCGAAGGCTAGACGCGCTTTCGTTTGCGGATAATATAGCTATAGTTCAGAACACTTCTGACAGAATTGTCACTAATCGAATTGGTCTGATGGATCGCTTTGGCTCGCTGAACGCCTTCATCCAGGCAGCGGAGACGCGCAGTTTCACCGCCGCAGGGCAAAAACTCGGCGTCTCGTCGTCGGCGATCAGCAAGGCGGTCGCCCGGCTCGAAGAGCGGCTCGGCGTCCGCCTCTTCCACCGCTCGACGCGCACCGTCACGCTGACGCCGGAGGGCGCGCTGTTCCTCGAACGCTGCCGTCGCATTTTCTGCGAGATCGAAGCGGCCGAGCTGGAGCTGTCGCAAACGCAGGGCACGCCACGCGGCAAGCTGCGGGTGAGCCTGCCGCTGGTCGGCATGCTGATGATGCCGACGCTCGGCGCCTTCATGCGGGCATGGCCCGACATCGAACTCGATCTCGACTTCACCGATCGCGTGGTGGACGTGATCGAGGAAGGCTTCGATGCCGTGGTGCGGACCGGCGAAGTCAGCGACTCCCGGCTGATGACGCGCACGCTTGGAACGTTCCGCTACAAGCTCGTCGGCTCGCCGGCCTATCTTGCCGAGCACGGCACGCCGGAAACGCCCGCAGACCTCTCAACCCATCGCGGTCTGCGCCATCTCTATCCGAGCACCGGCAAGATCGAGGACTGGCCCTTGCATGGCACCGACGGCCCCGCGCCGGCCGACATCCGGACCGCGACCGTCGCCAGCACCATCGAACCGCTGATCGATCTTGCCGAACAGGGGATCGGCCTCGCCTGCCTGCCTGATTTCGCGATACGCAACCAGCTTGCCGAGGGCACACTGGTGAGCGTGCTCGACGATACGGTCAGGCACAGCGGCACCTTCCGCATCCTCTGGCCGTCCAGCCGTCACCTCTCCCCCAAGCTCCGCGCCTTCGTGGACTTCATGTCCGAGAACCTGTTCAGGGCGGGTTGAGGCGGCGGCGACGCGGCCGCTTACGGCTTCAGAATCGAAGCGCCCGTCGTGTTGCGGCTTTCGAGATCGATATGCGCCTTGGCGGCGTCCTTCAGCGCGTAGGCATGGTTGATCGGCACGTGCAGCTTGCCGTTGATGACGGCGGCGAACAGGGTGTCGGCGCCCTCCAGCAGTTCCGAACGCTTGCCGATATAGTCATTGAGCTTCGGCCTCGTCGCGAACAGCGAGCCGTGATTGTTGAGCTCGGCGATCGCGAACGGCGGCACCGGTCCCGATGCATTGCCGAACGAGACGAACATGCCGCGCGGCTTCAGGCACGACAACGAGCCGGGGAATGTAGCCTTGCCGACGCCGTCATAGACGACGTCGCAGCCCTCGTTGCGGCTGATCTGCTTGACGCGCGCCACGAAGTCCTCCTCGTTGTAGAGGATGACGTGATCGCAGCCGTTGGCTTCGGCGAGTTCGGCCTTCGCGCGCGAGCCGACCGTGCCGATGACATGGGCCCCGAGCGCCCTCGCCCACTGGCACGCCAGCAGGCCGATGCCGCCGGCCGCGGCATGGATCAGCACGCGATGATGCGGCTCGACCTTGAAGGTCTTGTGCAGGAGATACCAGACCGTGAGGCCCTTGAGCATCAGCACCGCGCCCTGCTCGTAGGTGATGTGGTCGGGCAGCTTGACCAGCCGCTCCCAGGGAATGTTGCGCTCGGAAGCATAGGCGCCGAGGTTGTGATAGTAGGCGACGCGATCACCGGGATGGAAATTCGTGACGCCGGGTCCGACCGCGACGATCTCGCCCGCAGCCTCGTTGCCCGCGATGAACGGAAGGCCCGGCGCCTTGTACAGGCCCGTGCGGTAGTAGACGTCGATGAAGTTCAAGCCGACCGCATGCTGGCGGATGCGCACCTCGCCGGGTCCCGGCGCCGGCACTTCGACGCTCTCGTAGACCAGGGCCTCGGGGCCTCCGACCTTGTGCACACGAACGGCTTTGGTCATCGCCTGACCTCCTCTTCTCGCGGGTCAGCCAAAGACATCGCACCCGCCTTGTCAACTCGACCCAGATTGGAACGGCCTAAGCGGATGGCTTGCCGGCTTTCCCGCGGTTGCGCTTGGCGAGCACGTTGAAGAATTCGACCGCCGCCGAGAACGCAATTGCGAAATAGATGTAGCCGCGCGGAATGTGAAACTTGAATCCATCCGCGACCAGCGCGACGCCGATCAGCACCAGGAAGGCGAGCGCCAGCATCTTGGTGGTGGGATGCTCCGCGACGAACCGGGCCACCGGCCCCGACGAGATGTACATGATCAGGCACGCGATCACGACCGCGGCGATCATGATCTCGATGTCCTGTGCCATGCCGATCGCGGTGATGATCGAGTCCAGCGAGAACACGATGTCGATGACGACGATCTGGGCGATGACCCAGAAGAAGGCGTTGCCGCCGGATTCGCGATCGTGCGCGCCGTCGTCGGCCTCGACCTCGGCGTGAATCTCGTGCGTCGCCTTCGCGATCAGGAACAGTCCGCCGCCGATCAGGATCAGGTCGCGCCACGAGAAATCGTATCCCTTCAGCGAGAATACCGGCGCGGTCAGGCCGATCAGCCAGACCAGCAGGCTGAGCAGGACGATGCGGAAGATCAGCGCCAGCGCGAGCCCGATCTGGCGGGCGCGGTGCGCCTGCTTCTCGGGGATGCGCGAGACGATCACCGACAGGAAGATGACGTTGTCGATGCCGAGCACGATCTCGAGCGCCGTCAGGGTCAGCAGCGCGGCCCAGGCTTCGGGGCTTGTCACCAGATGCATCATGCGAAGGATCTTGCCAGCCGGATCATGGCGTCGCTGAAGGCGATCCAGAGCGCGATCGCACACAGCGCGACGGTGACGGCGGTGCCGACGTGGAAATCCATCTCCAGCGTGTAGAGGCCGAGCAGGCCCCAGAGCACGATCAGCGACATCGTCAGCCAGCGCAGCCGCACGACGCGAACCGGATGCAGGACGTGGAACGGCACGAAGGTCAGCACCACCAGGGCCGCGACCAGCAGCGTCGACAGAAGCGGCGGCCAGTGCAGCAGGAACAGGTAGAAGGCCGCGGCATTCCACAACGCCGGAAATCCGCGGAAATGATTGTCGTCCGCCTTCATGCGCAGGTCGGCGAAATAAAGTGCACTGGTGACGATGATGGCGACACCGAGCAGCGGCGCCGCGACCGGCAACAGCAGACCGCTGGCCACGATCGCATAGGCCGGCACGAAGACATAGGTGAGGAAATCGACCACCAGATCGAGCACGTCGCCCGACCAGTTCGGCTGCACGTTCTTGACGTCGAGCCGGCGGGCGATCGGCCCGTCGATCGCGTCGATGATCAACGCGACGCCCAGCCATTGAAACATCGCCGCCCAGTGCTCGCGCACGGCCTCCAGCATCGCGAGCAGCGCCAGCGCCGCCCCGAACGCGGTGAAGATATGGACCGAGAAGGCCGCGGCGCGGATCGCCGGGGTGGGCTTCAGGGAATCTTCTTGGCTGTCCATGACTTCTGCTATCAGAACGAGGCCGGTTTGCACATCCGACATTGCGGCGCGCGGCGGTGCAATTCGTCATAAAAACAGGGAAAATCAGCGGGCTTGAATTTGCCGCGCGGCGTGTCAAATGTCGTTCCATGACAGACGCATCGACAGTCTTTGACGCAGCCGTCATCGGCGGCGGACCGGCGGGACTCGCGGCAGCCATCGCGCTGGCCGAGGCCGGCGCGCGGACCGCGCTGGTGGCACGGCGCGTCCCCTATTCCGACAATCGCACCACGGCGCTGCTCGGCGCCTCCATCGACCTGCTGGACACGCTCGGGGTCTGGCCGCGCTGCAGGGACAAGGCGGCCGCGCTCGAGGTCATGCGCCTCGTCGACGACACCGGCCGGCTGTTCCGCGCGCCGGAAGTGCGGTTCTCCTGCCACGAGATCGGGCTGGATGCCTTCGGCTACAACATCGACAACCGTTCGTTGATGCTGGCGCTGGAAGAGCGCGCGGCTGAATTGCCCGCCCTCGTCCGTTTCGACGACGAGGCCGAGAGCGTCGTCATCGAGGCCGACGACGTCGCGATCCGGACGGCATCGACGACATTCCTCTCGGCCCGGCTCGTGGTCGGCGCCGACGGCCGGCACTCGCTGTGCCGGGAGGCGTCCGGCATCGCCGTGACGCGGCGCGAACTGTCACAGACCGCGCTCACCTTCAACGTCGGCCATGCGCGGCCGCACCGGAACGTCTCGACCGAGTTCCACACGCCGCATGGTCCCTGCGTATTCGTGCCGCTGCCCGGCGAGCGTTCCAGCATCGTCTGGGTTTCCGCCCCGGCCGACGCCGAGCGGCTTCGCGGCCTGGACGACGCGGAATTGTCCGCCGCGATCGAGAAGCAGTCGCATTCCATCCTCGGCCGCATGACGGTGGAGCCCGGGCGCAACCTGTTCCCGCTGGCGATCGAGCGTCCCCAGTCCTTCGGCCGCAACCGCGTCGCGCTGGTCGGTGAAGCCGCCCATGTGGTGCCTCCGATCGGCGCCCAGGGCCTCAATCTCGGACTGCGCGATGCCGCCGACATCGCTAGGCACGCCGGCGAGGCCATCGCGGCGGGCAAGGATCCCGGCGCCCCCGAGGTGCTCAAGCGCTACGACCGGGCCAGGCGGCCGGACATTCTCAGCCGAACCTTCGCGATCGACATCGCCAACCGTTCCCTGCTCAACGATTTCCTTCCGCTGCAGCCGGTGCGCGCGGTCGGCATGCACCTGCTCGGCGCGATCGGTCCGCTGCGGCGCTTCGCCATGCGCGAAGGGCTGACGCCGACGTGGCGGCGCTAGCGCAGACGATCAGGGAAACGCCAGCCGGCCGGTCTGGATCGCCCACATCACGCTGGTCAGCGTGACCACCGAGGCGAAGGTGCCGAGCAGCACCGCGACCGACGCGGGTTCGATCCAGGCGTTGTTTTGCCGCGCGATCACGAACACGTTCAATGCCGGCGGCAGCGAGGCCATCAGCACGGCGGTGGCCGCCCAGGGCTGCGCGAACGGGCCGAACGCCAGCATCAATCCGAACGCCATGAGCGGGTGGATCAGCAGCTTCACCGCGACCACACCCGGCACCTCCCACGGCACGCGATCGAACGGGCGGAGCGCGACCGTCACGCCGAGCACGAACAGCGCGGTCGGCGCCGCCGCGTTCTGGAGGAACGTGATGGTGCGATCGAGCGCGAGCGGCATCTCGATATGCAGGGCTGCGACCGCCGCTCCGAAGGCCGCCGACATGATCAGCGGATTGAGCACGATCTGCTTCAGCACGACGGCGAAGGCGTGCACGATCGAGGGATGGTCGCGGTCGGAGAGTTCGATCAGCAGCGGCACGATCGTGAACAGGAAGATGCTGTCGCAGCAGAAGATCAGCGCGGTCGGCGCCGACGCCTTCGGGCCGAGCACGGCCAGCGCCAGACCCGGCCCCATATAGCCGATATTGCCGTAGCCGCCGGAGAGCCCCGCGAGTGTCGCCTCGCGCAGCGACAGGCGGCCGAGAAGCTTGCCGACGACCAGCGCCAGGGCGAACGCGGCGACCGTCGACAATGTCGTCGCGACGAGGAACGGCGGGTTGTTCAATTCCGAGAACGGCGTCTTGGACATGATCGCAAACAGCAGCGCCGGCAGCGACACGTAGAGCAGGAAGAAGTTCATCCAGGCGAGACCTGATTCCGGCAGCGATTTCATCTTGCCGCAGGCGAAGCCGACGAAGATCAAGCCAAAATAAGGTAGCGCCAGATTGAGGATATCGACCATTGATGAAGTATTTTCTGAAGATTTGGGGGCTATCCACCCCCTGACGGCAGGCTAATTCCAAATGAGGGCACTAGCATCGGCCACAATCCTGGTCTATCGACGAGGAATGATCAAAGCTCGGACCGCCAAATTCCAGATCGGACAGGTCGTGCGTCACCGGATCTTCTCGTTCCGGGGCGTGATCTTCGACATCGATCCGGAATTCAACAACACCGAGGAGTGGTGGCTGTCGATCCCCGAGGAGGTGCGGCCCCACAAGGACCAGCCGTTCTATCATCTGCTCGCGGAGAACGCGGAATCGGAATACGTCGCCTATGTCTCCGAGCAGAACCTGTTGCCGGACGATTCCGGCGAGCCGGTTCGCCATTCGCAGGTGGCCGAGATCTTCGTGAAGGACAAGGCCGGCGGCTATCGTCCGCGCAATCCGTCGCTGAACTGATTTTTCGCCGCCGACAAGCGGTCAGCAAAAAAGGCGCTCGAGATGAGCGCCTTTTTCATGTCCGGGATGAGAGCCCGATTACTTCTGGGCGGTCGGAGGCGTGCCGGGCGCGGCACCACCCTGCTGCTCGAGCTTCTTGCGCTGCTCGTCAGCCTTCTTCTGAAGCTCTTCCTGGAGCTTCTTCTGGGTTTCCTCGAACACCTTCGGATCGGTCGGCGGACCGTCATAGGCCTTCTGGAATTCGCCCGCGAGCGGCAGCGGCAGAGTCAGCGGCGCGCCATTGGCGTTGATCGCCTGGACGACGAGGTTCTGGCCCTTCTTCATGTTGTTGATGAGCTCGGGCGTGGCTTCGTAGTCCGACATGCAGCCGTTCTGGAAGCAGATCACGTACGGGCTCTGCAGCGGCGGATTGTTGTCGACGATGATGCGGGTGCCGTGCACCAGCTGCATGCCGAGCGGCAGGGTCACGCGCAGGATCTTCTTCGGCTCGCCTTCCGGCTCGATGATCACGGCGGCGATGACCGGCTGGCCCGATTCGATGCGGCCGTCCTTGCCGGTGAAGCAGACCTGCTTGGCGTTGGCGTCCTGGCCCTTGAGGCAGAACTTGGTCCAGGGCGCGTAGATCAGCTGGATCTGCTGGTCCGCCGGCTGAGCACCCTGCTGGGCCGGGGCGCCCTGAGCCGGGGCCTGCTGGGCCTGGGGAGCCGGAGCAGCCGCCGGAGCCTTGGGGGCAGCCTTCGGAGCGGCCTTCGGCGCCGCCTTGGGCGCGCCCGGGGCCGGCGCGGGGGTCTGCGCTTCAGCGGCGAACGGAACGGCCAATGCCGTGGCCGTCAACAGGGCGAGAAGTCGCCCGCGCGGCCGAACCGACGCGGCCAAGTAACGGAAATTCATTGCGGAAAACCCTTTCTGAACGGGAAGTGCCCGAACCGCTCGAAGCGCCGAACCTAGCCGCTTGGCGCGGCTCTCTCCCCGTCAATTGAGGCGGATAAGTGACGGGCCCGACGCTCTTACGCGATTGCCCGCCTTCTTAGCGTGGCCGACGAAAAGATCAATGCCGACAACCGGCTTTGACCGCGTCTTGAACCGCTCCCGGGCCTGCGCCCGGTGAAATTCCCTGTGATAGGATCGAGGTCCGCCGGTCCTCGAATCAGCATGTGCCGATGTTCATGTTCCAGCGCCTTATCGAGGGCCCCGCCGTCCGCCTCTGCCTCCTCGCCTTCGTCCTGGCCACGGGGCTACAGGCAGGCCCCGCGCGCGCCGAGGAAGCCCACGCCATTGCGATGCACGGCAAGCCGGCAATGCCGGCCGGCTTCACGCACATGCCCTATGCCAATCCCGATGCCCCCAAGGGCGGACGGCTGACCTGGGGCATTCTCGGCACCTTCGACAGCCTCAATCCCCTGATCGTGAAGGGACTGGCCGTCCAGCAGATGCGGAACTACGTGGTCGAGAGCCTGCTCGCGCGCGGCTATGACGAGCCGTTCACGCTCTACGGGCTCCTGGCGCGGTCCGTCGAGACCGACGACGAGCGCAGCTATGTCACGTTCCGCCTGGATCCCCGCGCCCGCTTCTCCGACGGCAAGCCGGTGCTCGCCGAGGACGTCCTGTTCTCGTGGCAGCTCCTGCGCGACCACGGCCGGCCCAACCACCGGCAGTACTACGCCAAGGTCGCCAAGGCCGAGATGCTCGACCCCCTCGCCGTCCGCTTCGACCTTGCCGGCGCCAACGACCGCGAATTGCCGCTGATCCTCGGCCTGATGCCGATCCTGCCGAAACACGCGGTCGACGTCGCCAGCTTCGAGGAGACCACGATGACCGGGCCGATCGGTTCGGGCCCCTACCGGGTCACGGCGGTGAAGCCCGGCGCCAGCGTGACGCTGACCCGCAATCCCGACTATTGGGGACGCGACCTCCCGATCAATCGCGGCCTCTACAATTTCGACGAGATCAGGCTCGACTATTTCCGCGAGGCCAACGGCCAGTTCGAGGCCTTCAAGCGCGGCCTCTATGATTTCCGTGTCGAGAACGAGCCGCTGCGCTGGCACGACGGCTACGATTTTCCGGCAGCGAAAAGCGGCGAAGTGATCCGCGACACCGTCAAGCCCGGCGTGCCGCAGCCCTCGGAATTCCTGGTGTTCAACACGAGGCGCCCCGTCTTCGCCGACATTCGTGTGCGCCGGGCACTGACGCTGCTGTTCGATTTCGAATTGGTCAACCGCAACTATTTCTTCGGCCTCTATTCGCGCGTGGCCGGTTATTTCGCCGGCTCGGACCTGTCGGCCTACGGCCGGCCCGCGGATGCCCGCGAACGCGAGCTGCTCAAGCCGTTCGCCGCGAAAATACCGCCCGACATCATGGACGGCAGCTACCGGCTGCCGGTGACCGACGGCTCGGGCCGCGACCGGACGACGCTGCGCGCCGCGCTCAAGCTGCTGTCGGAGGCCGGCTATGACCTCGACGGCACCGTGCTGCGCAACCGCGCGACAAGGGCCCCGCTCACCTTCGAGATGCTGGTGACGACGCGCGACCAGGAGCGCATCGCGCTCGCCTTCCAGCGCGATCTGAAGCGGGCCGGAATCGAACCGACCGTACGCTCGGTCGACCCCGTGCAATTCGACCAGCGCCGCCTCGCCTACGAATTCGACATGATCCAGAACCGCTGGGATCAATCGCTCTCGCCGGGCAACGAGCAATATTTCTACTGGGGCAGCGCAGCCGCCGACAGTCCGGGCACCCGCAACTACATGGGGGCCAGGGATCCGGCGGTCGATGCCATGATCGCCGCCCTGCTCGAGGCCCGTGATCATGCGGGCTTCGTCTCGGCGGTGCGCGCGCTCGACCGGGCACTGGTCGCGGGCTTCTACACAATCCCGCTGTTTAACGTATCCGAGCAATGGATCGCGCGCTGGAATCGGATAGAACGACCGAAGGCGACCGCGCTGTCCGGCTACCTGCCGGAGACATGGTGGTCCAAGGGTGAGCCTCAAGCGAAGTGATGCCGTGAACCAGTCAGCCGTATCGCCAACGCTCGACACGCTGTTCCAGCGCACGCTGTCCCGGCAACCGCACGCGCCGGCCCTGATCGACCCCATCAACAAGACGCGCGTGACCGGGCACCAGCCGCGGCGGCTGACCTATGCCGAGGCCGACACCGCGATCGAAGCGCTGTCGGCGCACTTCGTCGAATCGGGACTGCCGGCCAACTCCGTCATTGCGCTTCAGCTGCCGAACACGGTCGAGTTCGTGCTGACGGTGCTCGCCGCGCACCGGGCCGGCCTCGTGGTGGCCGTGCTGCCGCTGTTGTGGCGGCATGCGGAACTGACCGCCGCGCTCAACCGCACGGCTGCGCGGGCCATCGTCACCATGAGCAAGGTCGACGGTGTCAGCCATTCCGACCTAGCCATGCATGCCGCCGCCGAGGCCTTCTCGATCCGCCATGTCTGCGGTTTCGGCACCGACCTGCCGGAGGGCATGGCATCGCTCGACGAGGTGCTGGCCAATCCGCACGGCACCACGCGCAGCGTCATCCAGGACGGCCGCAAGGCGGCGATGATCTCCTTCGACGTCACCGCGGAGGGATTCCGCCCGGTGCCGCGGCCGCATTTCAGCCTGATCGCCGGCGGGCTGGCGATGTCGCTGGAAGCCGACATTCAGCAAGGCGCGACCGTGATGGCGGCGTTCGCGCCGATGTCGTTCGCTGGTCTCGCCTCCTCGCTCGCGGCGTGGCTGCTCTGCGGCGGCACGCTGGCGCTGCATCATCCCTTCGAGCACGACGTGCTGGAGCAGCAGGTCAGCGAAGACCGTTGCGACGTACTGATCGCGCCGGCGCAGCTTGCCTTGCGGCTCGGCGCGTCCGACCTCGCGGCGCGGATGCCGACCCTGCGCAACGTCGTCGGGCTATGGCGCGCGCCGGAACAGGTGGCCGCGAGCGATGCCTGGATCGCACCGCACGCGCCGCTCACGGACGTCTATCTGTTCGGCGAGGCCGGACTGTTCGGCGCCCGGCGCGGCGAGGACGGCATGCCGGTAGCGGTAATGCCGGGCCCGCACGGCGCCCCACGCGAACAGTCGGGCTCCTCGATCGCCGGCGAAATCCTGCTGACGCCGAAGGGCACGCTGGGCCTGCGCGGGCCGATGGTGCCGATCGCGGCCTACGCACCGCCGCAGCCGGCCGGAGACACGCTGACGGCGCAACCGCCGCGCGACCATGTCGACACCGGCTATGCCGCGCGACTCGACCGCGTCAGCGGCGCGATCTGCGTCACCGCGCCTCCCTCCGGCATCATGGCGGTCGGCGGCTACCGTTTCCTCTCCAACGATCTGCAGGAATGGGCACGCCGGCTCGGCCAGGGCGCGCTGTTGACCGCGCTGCCGGACCGGCTCAGCGGCCACCGGCTCGCGGGCCGCGCCCAGGACAATGCCCGCGCCCGCGAGGCGCTCAGCGAGCTCGGACTTAACCCCTTGATGGTCGAAGCTTTTCGGGACCGGACCGGGCCCGTCTAGGCCGATTTTCGAAGCCTTCGTTGACGCCGCATTAAGGCGGCCGAACTAGATTGCGCAATATCTATTGCGTGATCAGAGTTTGCGATGTCCCAGGCCGGCCCGATCCTCTTCGTATCGAACAGCCAGCGGCCAGCCTTCGTCTCGGCGCTGGATGATGCCCGGCTCTTTCCCGTGATCGACAGCGACTGGACCAACGCCGCGCGTGCCGTCGAGCAGGTGCAGCCCGCCGCGGTCATCGCCGCGATGACCGGCGGACACGAGCCCCACATCGCGCCGTTCGCAAAGAAGATCGCCGAGCAGCCGCTCTACCTTCCTCTCGTCGCGCTCGACGCGCCGGGCATGCTTCCCCACAACGCCCTGCCCTTTTCCTCGCACGGCAGTCATGCCGACCGGCTCGGCGCGCGGCTTCGCGCGGCGCTGCGCGTGCGGACGCTGCATGCGACCGTGCTGCGCAGGTTGCCCGAGACCACCGCAAAGGTCCCGCTGCCCCAGACCGACCCGGCGCGAGATGCGACCGTGCTTCTGATCGGCCGCGGTGCGGCCTATCCGGCGCTGTCGGTTGCACTCGGCGAGCGCATGGGCGTGATCGGCGCGCTCTCGATCGAGGCCGCCGCGAAGCATCTCAACAGCCGCGACATCGACGGCGTCGTGCTCGCCGAGGGATTCACGGCGCGTGTCGCCGACGCATTCCTGACCGTGCTCGCCGAGGATACCCGCTTCCGCAGCCTGCCCGTCGTCGTCACCGCACATCAACTCACGCAGAACTTCGATCTGCCCAATCTCGAGATAATCTCCGGCGAGCCGGCGAAAGTCGCCGCCAATGCGCTGCCGCTGATCCGCCAGCATGCGATGGAAGCGCAACTGAGCCGCACGCTGCGCTCGATCGACGCCGGCGGCTGGCTCGATCCACGCAGCGGCCTGCTGACGGTCGAGGCATTCGCCCGCGATTTCGCCAAGGCCGTGGACCAGACTCTTGCCCGCGGCGGCGGCCTATCGGTCGCGCGCTTCGCCTTCGATCCCGCCAATCCCCGCGCGCAACTCGACGCCGCGCGCATCCTCAGCCGCCTGATGCGGCAGATGGATTTCGGCGCCGCGCAGAAGGACGGCTCGGTGATCGTGGTGTTCGCGGAAACCGACTTCCGGACCGCGCACATGATCGCGCGCCGCCTCTCCGCGGTGATGCGGCACACCTCGAACGGCAAGCACGAGATGCGCAGCGATCCCGTGGTCTCGGTCGACTCGCTGTCGCCGTCGGATACGGCCAAGTCGCTGCTGGCACGCCTCTCCGCTGAAGCGCCACGCGCGGCGTCCTGAACCGCCGTGCAGGCTGCGCCGCGTCCGGCACAAGTGAGCTGTGACATTCGGCTCTAGCTCGCCACGGTCCGCTCATGCTTTGATCGCGCCCGGTTGGATCATCGGGAAACAAATCCATGTATGACGTCATCGTCGTCGGCGGCGGTTCCGCCGGTGCCGCCATTGCCGCGCGCCTCTCCGAAGTTCCGAACAAGCGCGTCCTGCTGCTGGAGGCCGGCCTCGACTGGCGCGCGGCCGACGCGCCCTGGGAAGTCACCACCCCGAACCCGATCCCGATCATCCATCAGCGCGAATTCCAGGAGAAGTGGCAGTGGCCGCACCTGCATGCGCGTCGCGTCGCGGGCCAGGAGCAGCGCTTCTACTGGCGCGGCAAGGGTCTCGGCGGCTCCTCGATGATGAACGGCCAGATCGCGATCCGCGGCGTCGCCGACGCCTTCGACGAATGGGCCGCGATGGGCTGCACCGGCTGGTCCGCCAAAGATGTGATGCCCCTGTTCTCGGTGATTGAAGACGACCTCGCTTTCGGTGACAGGCCGGGCCATGGCAAGGGCGGCCCGCTCCCGGTCTATCGCGCGCCGCCGGAGACCTGGGGGCCGGTCGATCGCGGCCTTCGCGATGCCGCGCTCGCCGCGGGATATGCATGGTGCGACGACGTCAACGGCCCCGATGGCGAAGGTGTTGCCTGCTATCCCATCAACAGCCGCAACCTGCGCCGGATTTCGACCAACGAGGCCTATCTGGAGCCCGCGCGCGGCCGCACCAATCTGGATATCCGCGGCTTTGCCCTGGTCGATCGCCTCGTGATCGAGAACGGCCGGGCCACCGGCGTGATCGTGCATATCGAGGGTCAAGGCACGCAGGACATCAGGGCGCGCGAGATCGTGCTCTGTGCCGGAGCGATCCACAGCCCCGCCATCCTCATGCGCTCGGGCATCGGGCCGGCCGATGAATTGAAGGCGATGGGGATCGCGGTCGAGCGCGACTTGCCTGTCGGCAAGCACTATTTCGACCATCCGCTGTTCCGCGCCACCATCCAGCTTCGCGAACAGCTGCGCCCGACCGATCGCGACACCCGCCACACCAATTGCTGCGTCACCTACTCGTCCGGTCTTGCCAATGGCGGCAAGCGCGACATGATCCTGATCTGCTTCAATCACCGCGGCATCGGCAATCCCGGCGCGATCGGCGCCGGCCTCTACAACGCCTTCTCACGCGGCACGCTGAAGCTGGCCTCGCCCGATGCCTCCGTCGACCCCATCGTCGAGGAGAACATGCTGGCCGATCCCCGCGACATGGAGCGCATGGTCGACGCGGTGAAGCGGCTCGCCGTCCTCACCACGCAGCCTGCGCTGTCCGGCATCGCCGACTGGATCCGCCTCACCGACACCGACATGACGCTGCCGCAGGCCGCCGCGCTGCCGACCCATGAACTGGAAGCCGTGTTGCGCCGTGACACCGGCGACATCCAGCACGCGGCGGGCTCCTGCCGGATGACGGGCTTCAATGACACCGATGGCGTGGTCAATCCCGACGGCACCGTGAAGGGCATCGCGGCGTTGCGCGTCGCCGACGCCTCGATCATGCCGGCCGACTGCCGCGCCAACACGCATTTCACCACGGTCGTGATCGGCGAGATGATCGCGCGCATGATGCTACGCAAGCCGGAGGCCGCGATGGCGGCCGCCGTACCGGCGGAGTGAGGGCCCGAACTTTCGCGCCCCGGACGCAACGCAGCGCGTCTTCGCGGTGCGCTGCTGGACCGGGGCCTATCACTGCAGCCCCGAGTTTGGGTCCCGGCTTTGCGCAGCAGTGCGTCCGGGACACCAGCCCCGCTAAGCCGCCTTCTTGCTCCGCGCGAGCTGCGCCAGCTGGCGCATGATCTCCGTGGTGCCGGCGAGGCGCTCTTCGGGCGTCTCCCAGTCCTGCAGGAACACCACCTTCATGTCGGGCCGCACCTTGGCGGCCTGGCCGTGGCTCTTGATGAAGGAGACCAGGCGCTCGGGATGCGCGAACGAATTGTCGCGGAAGGTGATGACCGCGCCCTTCGGACCGGCGTCGATCTTCTCGACATTGGCCTGACGGCAGAACGCCTTGATCGCAGCGACCTTGAAGAGGTAGCGCACCTCGTCGGGCAGCACGCCAAAGCGGTCGCGCATCTCGGCGCCGAAATTCTCGATCTCCTCCTCGCTGTCGAGATCGGCGAGGCGCCGGTACAGCGACAGACGCACCGAGAGATCGCCAACATAGTCCTCCGGAATGAGCACGGGCATCCCGATGGTGATCGTCGGCGACCAGCGGTCGGCGGCGGGCTCGGAGACGCCGGCCTTGAGGTTGACGATCGCCTCCTCCAGCATCGACTGGTAGAGTTCGAATCCGACCTCCTTGATGTGGCCGGACTGCTCCTCGCCGAGCAGGTTGCCGGCGCCGCGGATGTCGAGGTCGTGCGAGGCGAGCTGGAAGCCCGCACCGAGCGTCTCCAGCGATTGCAGCACGGTGAGCCGGCGCTCCGCCTGCGCGGTGATCTTCTGCTGCGCCGGCAGCGTGAACAGCGCATAGGCGCGCAGCTTGGACCGGCCGACGCGGCCGCGCAGCTGGTAGAGCTGGGCAAGGCCGAACATGTCGGCGCGATGCACGATCAGCGTGTTGGCGTTGGGAATGTCGAGGCCGGATTCCACGATCGTGGTCGACAGCAGGATGTCGAACTTGCCGTCGTAGAACGCGGTCATGATGTCCTCGATCACGGCGGGCGGCATCTGCCCGTGTGCGACCGCGACCTTCATTTCCGGCACGTTCTTGTCGAGGAAATCCTTGACCTCGGCGAGGTCGTCGATGCGCGGCACCACGTAGAACGCCTGGCCGCCGCGATACCGCTCGCGCAACAGCGCCTCGCGGATCATCAGCGGGTCGTGCGGGGCAACGAAGGTGCGCACCGCGAGCCGATCGACCGGAGGCGACGCGATGATCGAGAGCTCGCGCACGCCGGTGAGCGCCAGCTGCAGCGTGCGCGGGATCGGCGTTGCCGACAGCGTCAGCACGTGCACCTCGGCGCGGAGCGCCTTCAGCCGCTCCTTGTGGCTGACACCGAAATGCTGTTCCTCGTCGACGATGAGCAGGCCGAGGTCGCGGAACTTGATCGCCTTGCCGAGCAGCGCGTGGGTGCCGACGACGATGTCGACGGAGCCGTCGGCCAGCCCCTTCTTGACCTGGTTGAGCTGCTTGGTCGGGATCAGGCGCGAGGCCTGTGCGACCTGGACCGGAAAGCCCTTGAAACGTTCGGTGAAGGTCTTGTGGTGCTGGCGGGCGAGCAACGTGGTCGGCACCACGACCGCGACCTGCTTGCCGTCGAGCGCCACGGCAAAAGCGGCGCGCAGCGCGACCTCAGTCTTGCCGAAGCCGACGTCGCCGCAGATCAGGCGGTCCATCGGGCGCCCCTTTTCGAGATCCTTCAGCGTGGACTCGATGGCGCCGAGCTGGTCTTCGGTCTCGTCATAGGGGAAGCGCGCGCAGAACTCGTCATAGAGACCGGGCTGCACCGGCAGCTTCGGCGCCTCGTGGAGCTGGCGTTCCGCCGCGATCTTGATCAGTTCACCCGCGATCTCCCGGATGCGGTTCTTCAGTTTCGCCTTGCGGGTCTGCCAGCCGCTTCCGCCCAGACGGTCCAGCTCGACCGTGGTCTGGTCGGAGCCGTAGCGCGACAGCAGCTCGATGTTCTCGACCGGCAGGAACAGCTTGGTCTCGGCGGCATAATACAATTCGAGACAGTCATGCGGCGCCCCGGCGACGTCGAGCGTCTGCAGGCCGATGAAGCGGCCGATACCGTGGTCGACGTGAACGACGATGTCGCCGGCGGCAAGGCTCGTGACTTCCGAGATGAAATTGTCGAGCTTGCGGCTGGCCTTGCGCGGCCGTACGAGCCGGTCGCCGAGAATGTCCTGCTCGCTGATGATCGCGATCTCGTCGGTCTCGAAACCGCTTTCGAGGCCCAGCACGGCGAGCATCGTCTCGTTGCGCGGCGTCGCCTGCACGGTGCGCCAGCTGTTGACGCTGGTGGTGTGGGCCAGCTTGTGATCGCGCAGCATCGAGGTCATGCGATCGCGCGAACCTTCGGTCCAGAGCGCGATCACGACCTTCTTGCGCTGCGCATGCAACGCCATCACGTGGCTGACCACCGACTCGAACACGTTGACGGTGGTGTCGTTGCGTTCGGGCGCGAAGTCGCGGCCCTTGCGTGCGCCCGCGTCGACGATGCTCGTGCCATCCGTCGGCACCGAGAACGGCGTCAGCCGCGCCAGCGGGACATCGCCGATGCGCTTCGTCCATTCCGCGTCGGTCAGGTAAAGCCGGTCCGGCGGCAGCGGCTTGTAGATGGCGCCACCGCCCGGATGCTCCATGGCGTCGCGGCGGGCCTCGTAATAGTCGAGGATCTGCTTGAAACGCTCGCGGACGGCGTCCTCGGCCTGCGGCTCGATCGCGATGGCCGCACCCTGCAGATAATCGAACAGCGTGTCCATCCGGTCCTGGAACAGCGGCAGCCAATGCTCCATGCCGGGGTGACGGCGGCCTTCGCTGACCGCCTCGTACAGCGCATCGTCGCGCTCGGGCGCGCCGAACTCGGCGACGTAACCCATGCGGAAGCGGCGGATGGTGTCGGTGACGAGCTGGAATTCCGAGATCGGCACCAGGTCGAGCGAACGCATGTCCAGCAGCGTGCGCTGGGTCTCCGCATCGAAGGAGCGGATCGATTCCAGGCTGTCGCCGAAGAAGTCGAAACGGACGGGCTGATCGAGGCCGGCCGGAAACAGGTCGAGGATACCGCCGCGCACGGCATATTCGCCGGGCTCGCGCACGGTCGAGGAGCGGTTGTAGCCGTTGTGCTCGAGCCAGGCGACGATCGTGTCCATCGGCACGACATTGCCGGGCGCAACCGAAAGCGCCTGCGCCGCGACGAGATCGCGCGACGGCACGCGCTGCACGACGGCGTTCACCGTCGTCAGCACGATCAGCGGCTTGTCGCTGCCGGTAAGCGAGGCCAGCCGCGCCAGCGTCGTGAGGCGCTGGGCCAGGATGCCGCCATGCGGCGAGACCCGATCATAGGGCTGGCAGTCCCAGGCGGGGAAGGTCAGCACCGGAAGGTCGGGCGCGAAGAACTGCAGCGCGCGTTCGAGCTGCTGCATGCGCGGCCCGTCGCGGCAGACCACCGCCAGGCTGACAGCCGGCTTCTTCGGCCGCGCCGCGATCGCACGGGCCAGATCGGAGACGACGAGGCCTTCGGCGCCTTCAGCCACATTGGCAAGGGTCAGCGCGCGGCCCGGTGCGAGCAGCTCGGCCGGCGATTTCGAGGCCTGCTTCATACGTCGCGGTCCGCGATCGGAAACGCCTTGATGCGGTTGAACAGCGCGCCGGTGACGTCGGCCGGCAGCATCTTGTCGCCGATGATGGCGGCGTAGAGATCGGGATCGTTGACCTCGAGAAGGCGCTCGAGCTCACCGAGCTCGGCATCGGACAGATTGCCGATCTCGGCGTCCGCGAAGCGGCCGAGGATCAGGTCCATTTCGCGCGTGCCGCGGTGCCAGCAGCGGAACAGAAGCCGCTTGCGGCGATCATCCAGACCCTCGCTCGATCGTGTCGTTCCCGTCATGTCTCAAATCCAGTCAAACGCCAAAAGCCCGGACGTGCCGGGCCGGGGTGATATAGCCACTCGCGCCCCCGGTGTCAGCCCTTTGTTATTGCAATTGTTTGAGACCGTCATGGACGGCCGAGCCGGCTTCGCAAAGCTTCGCCGGCCTGATATCGAAAGCCCGGCGAAGCCGTTTGCGGAGTCGGGACCCGGTACCCCATCGTCGTTGAAGAGATGGATGCACGGGTCAAGCCCGCGCATGACCAATGTTGCGAGAATGCGCCCCAGCCTGCTCAATCCGCTGTTTGCTCCCGTGACCAGCCTGCCCGGCGTGGGTCCGAAGCAGGACAAGCTGCTGCGCTACCTGCTCAGCCGCGATGAGACGCCGCGGCTGGTCGACCTCCTGCTGCACCTGCCGAGCCAGGTCATCGATCGCCGCGCCCGGCCGAAGATCCGCGATGCGGTTCAGGGAACCATGGTGACGCTGGAGGTCACCGTCGACCGCCACCGCCCGCCGCCGCCGCGCAACTCGCGCGCGCCGTATCTGGTCTATGCCAGCGACGAGACCGGCGATGTCGTACTCACCTTCTTCCGCGCCAAGCCCGGCTATGTCGAAAAGCTCCTGCCGGTGGGCGAGAAGCGCTTCGTCTCCGGCACGCTGCAGACGTATGACGGCACCCCACAGATCGTGCATCCCGACCGCGTGCTCGACGAGGAGGCGATCTCGAAGCTCTCCGGGATCGACCCCGTCTACCCGCTGACGGAGGGTCTCGCGCTCGGCTCGCTCCGCCGCGCGATCGCGCAGGCGCTGCAGAAGCTGCCCGCCCTGCCCGAATGGATCAGCCCGGAGGTGATGCGCCGCTGCAGCTTTCCCCCGATCGCGGAAGCCCTCAGCCGCGTGCATCAGCCGGTCGAGCTCACCGACATCCTGCCCGACCAGCGCTATTGGTCGCGCCTGGCTTTCGACGAACTGCTCGCCGGACAATTGGCGCTGGCGCTGATCCGCGCGCAATTGCGCCGCCCGGCCGGCGTGCGCAATGCAGGCGACGGTCATCTCCGCAACAAGATCATCGACGCCCTGCCCTATGCGCTCACGCCCTCGCAGCGCAGCGCCGCTGCCGCCATCGCCGACGACCTGAAGCAGCCCGTGCGGATGTTGCGCCTGCTCCAGGGCGACGTCGGGTCCGGCAAGACCGTGGTGGCGCTGCTGGCCGCCGCCGCCGTGGCCGAGGTCGGCAAGCAGGCCGCCCTGATGGCGCCGACCGAGATCCTGGCGCGCCAGCACATCAAGACCATCACCCCGCTTGCCGAGCGCGCGGGCCTTCGGGTCGCGATCCTCACAGGCCGGGAAAAGGGCAAGGAGCGGCGCGAGATCGTCACGCGCCTCGGTGCAGGCGAGATCGATCTCCTCGTCGGCACCCACGCCCTGATCCAGGACGACGTGATCTTCAACGACCTCGCGCTCGCGATCGTCGACGAACAGCACCGTTTCGGCGTACGCGAACGCCTTGCGCTGACCTCGAAGGGCGAGGCCGTCGACGTGCTGGTGCTGAGCGCGACGCCGATCCCGCGCACGCTGGTGCTGACCTATTTCGGCGACATGGACGTCAGCGAGTTGCGGGAGAAACCCGCCGGCCGACAGCCGATCGACACCCGCGCGGTGCCCATGAGCCGGATCGAAGAGGTGATGGAGGGCGTCGGCCGTGCGCTGCAGTCCGGCAAGCTGGTCTACTGGATCTGTCCGCTGGTCGAGGAATCCGAGGCCGAAGGCACCGAACACCTCACCAACGCGACCAAACGCTTCGAGAGCCTGCAGGAGCGTTTCGGCGAGCGCGTCGGCCTCGTCCACGGCCAGATGAAAGGCACCGAGAAGGACCGTGTGATGGGCCGGTTCGCTGCTCACGAGATCGGCCTGCTGGTGGCGACCACCGTGGTCGAGGTCGGCGTCGACGTGCCGGCCGCCACCATCATGGTGATCGAGAACGCCGAGCGTTTCGGTCTTGCCCAGTTGCACCAGTTGCGAGGCCGCATCGGCCGCGGCTCGGAGGCCTCGACCTGCCTGCTGCTCTACTCGGAGCCGCTCGGCGAGATGTCGAAGGCGCGGCTGAAGGTGATCCGCGAGACCACCGACGGCTTCCGCATCGCCGAGGAGGATCTGAAGCTGCGCGGCGAAGGCGATGTGCTCGGAATACGCCAGAGCGGCCTGCCCGGTTACCGCATCGCGCGCTCCGAAGTGCATGGGCAGCTGATCACGCAGGCCCGCGACGAAGCGCTGCGCATCATGAAGGACGACCCGAAGCTGAAGAGCGAGCGCGGCGAAGCGTTGCGGTGCCTGCTCTATCTCTACGAGCGCGACGAGGCGATCCCGCTGATCGGGGCCGGCTAGCCCGTCGCTCTTTGTCGGGCAATCTCGTAAGCCGCGACGTGCGCCCGGGCGAGATCGAGGGTCGGCGTCCGGATGCCCAGCGCACGGGCCCGATCGGCCATGTCCCCGAGGATATGTTCCGCTTCGGTGGTCGAACCGCGTTCGATGTCCCGCAGCATCGATGCCTTGAGCGGAGAGTTCGCGGTGGTGAAAAGCTTGCGATCGAATTCGATGAACGTCGCCCTCGGTTCGAAGCCGGAAGCGGTGGCCACCGCGCAATGTTCCGCAAACAGGAGGAAAATCGACGCCTCGCCGTTCGGCACGGTCAGGATGTCGCCGATGCTGGCGCGCATCAGGCAGGTGATGCCGGCAAGCGTGCTGAGCTGGACGAATTTCTCCCACATGTCCTGCATGATCACGTCGCTGGCGCGCACGTCGATGCCGGGCACGTTGAGCAGCTTCTCCAGCGCGAGCGCGCGCTCGCTCAGCGGTCCCCTGGTCTCGCCGAAGACGATGGTCTGGCTGGCCATGAACTGAACGACACGCCCCTCCCCGTCGAGCCCGGCGCTGACATTCGCCAACCCTCCGAGCACATGCCCGGCGCCGAACCGTGCGGTCAGGGCATCGATGTGTTTCAGCCCGTTCAGGATCGGCAAGATCATCGTGCCGGGGCCGACAGCGGGAGCGAATTGGCTCATCGCATCGTCGAGGGAGTAGGATTTCACGCCGACGAGAACGACGTCGAAGGGCTCGCTGAGATCGTTTGCCAGCAGGATCTTCGGCTGCACGGCGAAGTCGCCGTGCGGGCTCACGACCCTCAATCCGTCACGGCGCAGTTGCTCCGCCCGCGCGGGCCGCACGAGAAACGTCACGTCGGCGCCCGCGCGCACCAGGCAAGCTCCGTAATAGCCTCCGAGCGCGCCCGCGCCGATCACCAACACTCTCATTGCAACTCCCGCGTCATGTCCCGACATTCAGCCATCGCCGCATTGCAACGGCAAGCGGATTCGGCTTCGGGCATGACGGCGGGACAGTTCGATTCGAGTTGGCTGCGGAAGCGCGGCGCGACGAGGATGGGCGCTCTCATTCCATGTCGGGCGTCTTGGTCTGTTGCTGCGCGCTGTCACGGTCCATGACCGCGCGGCATCCCGGACTGAGATCGGACCTGTGCTGGATCATGCAGGCGGTGATGCGCGGAATGTTCGGAATCTCCGCGCCGCAGAGGCGGAACGCATCGGCGGTGCACATCTGCTGCGCGTCGGCACTGAAGGCGTGTGCGCCCGTGGGCAGAACGAAGGTGGAAGCTGCAAAAGCGACAATGAAACCGATCTGGCGAAATGAATGAGACATGATCAACCCCGTTGTTCACCATCCAAAGCTAGCCGGGGCGGGTTTCCAGGCATCTTCGAGGCCGGCCCAAACGGGTTTCTCAGGCCGCGCAAACGACTTCATGAGCGCCGGCAATATTTCGTCGCGCGTGGCGCCGCGAAGTCAGCTCACGCGTTCGCGATCCACGGCCGCCGCACCCTGGCGGCCTCTCACGCCGGCTGGACCGACCTCGTGATCGCGAAATGCCCGAAAACTAGGCTTTCTTCTTCGCGATGCCTTCCGCGAACGCCTTCAGCAGCGTCGCTTCGGCCGCTTCGCCCTTGGCGTCAACGGCCAGATGCTCGAACCAGCGCGCGAAGCCCTCGTAGATCTGGCTGGCCGGATGATCCGTGCCGAGGAAACCGGAGATCTCGCGCATCTCGGCGACCCAGCGGTAGGCCTTCGGGATCATATCGGGCAGCGCGACCTCGAGCCGCGCCAGCATCGCGGGCTGGCTCAATGCGAGTTCGTCGCGAAGAGCATCGGCCGCACCGGCCTTCGTCGCCGCGATCACCATCGCCGAGCCGATGCCGGCGAGGCCCTTGACGATGCCGGCGTAGGACATCTTGAGCGCCGAGGCCGCGCCGACGGGCCCCTCGACGATGCGGAGATCGAGGCCGAGATCCTTCAGCACGGCGATGTCCCTGGCATGCTCGCCGGACATGTAGAAGGCCGGGCCCTTGCCGCCCGGCTGCGGCGGGAAGCCGATGATGCCGGCATCGACGAACGGCGCCTGCGCCGAGCCCACGATCTCCTCGATCCGTTGCACGGTATCGACATTGACCGCGTTGCAGTCGACCACGACCGGCTTCTTCTCGCGCCTGACGATCAGCGCCGCCAAGCGCTGCGCGAGCGCCACGGCTTCGCCCGGCGGCACGATCGAGAGAATGATGTCGGCATCCGCGATCGCGTCGTCCTCGGCGCCGACCATGCCGGCATCGGCGGCGCGCTTCAGCGTGGCTTCGCTTCGTCCCTTCAGCGACGTGAGGACGCGGGCGCCGTTTTCGCTGAGACGGCGGCCCACCGCACTTCCCATGGCACCGGGCGCGAGGATCGCAATGGTCTTGGACATCGAGCACTCCCGATCAGCGTCCAGCGCAACGCGCCGGATTTCGGCCGGGATGATAGCAGAGGATCCGGACGCCTGCGTGAACGGCGGCCATCCCGCGCGGGAATGGCCCTACTCCACCTTCGCAGGCTCCGGCCGGAGCGTGGAGGCGTTCGCGATGCGGGCGGCATTCGCCATGCCGGCAAGCGCCGCCACCTTCTTCGGATCAGGCGCCGAGCCGGGCTGCACCACGCCAGCCGACATGATCAGCGTCGCGGCATCCTCGGCGGTCAGATCGACCTCGATGATCTTGTTCTTCGGCACGTAGAAGAAGAAGCCGGTGGTCGGATTCGGCGAGCACGGCAGGAACACGGAGACGTGTTCCTCCTGTCCCGGCAGGCTGCGCGCGATGTCCTCGCTCGGCGATTGCGAGATCAACACGATCGACCACATGCCGGGGGACGGAAACTCGACCAGTCCCACCTTCCGGAAGCTCGACCCCTTGCCCGAGAACAGCGTCTCGAAGACCTGCTTCAGGCCGCGATAGATGGCACGAACCGCCGGGATCCGCCCGAGGAACGTTTCGCCGACATCGACCAGCGTCCGGCCGATCAGGTTGGCGGCGAGGAAACCGACCAGCGTCAACGTGAAGAATGCGACAATCAGTCCCCAGCCCGGGACGCCGTAGGGCATGTAGGTCTCAGGCCGGTAGGCAAGCGGCACGAACGGCCGCACCACGCCGTCGACCCAGGTGACGAACCACCAGACCAGATACAGCGTAATCGCGATCGGCCCCGTCACGACGAGGCCAGTCAGGAAATAATTGCGGAAACGGCCCATCAGGCCGGTATGCGGTTCCGGCGCGGGATCAAGGGGCGCAGGCGCGTCGTCGCGGGTGGTCATTCGGGTTCCAGGTCGGTCGCAGCACTCTAGCTAGGGTCTTCTAGCAGGTTTTGGAAGACAACGAAGCGTGCGGCGGCCTGATCCCTTGTGCCTATTCCACGGTCACCGATTTCGCCAGATTGCGGGGCTGGTCGACGTCGGTGCCCATCACCACGGCGGTGTGGTAGGCGAGCAATTGCACGGGGACGGCATAGACCATCGGGGTGAAGGCCGCCGCCATGTCGGGCATGACGATGGTCACGAGCGAATCGACGGTCGCCTCGGCCGCGCCCTTGGCGTCGGTCATCAGGATGATGTTGCCGCCGCGGGCGGCGACCTCCTGCATGTTCGAAACGGTCTTCTCGAAAACCCGGTCATAGGGCGCGATCACGACCACGGGCATGGTCTCGTCGATCAGCGCGATCGGGCCATGCTTGAGCTCGCCGGCGGCGTAGCCCTCGGCGTGGATGTAGGAAATCTCCTTCAGCTTCAGCGCACCCTCGAGCGCGAGCGGAAAGCTGGTGCCGCGGCCGAGATAGAGCACGTCGCGCGACTTCGCGACCTCGCGCGCCAGGCGCTCGATCTGGAGTTCGATGGACAGCGCATCCGACATCAGACGTGGAATCTCGACGAGGCCGTGGACGAGCTTGGTCTCGTCGTCCTCGGACAATTCGCCGCGGGCCTTGCCGGCTGCGACCGCAAGGGCCGCGAGCACCATGAGCTGGCAGGTGAAGGCCTTGGTCGAGGCGACGCCGATCTCCGGCCCGGCGAGCGTCTGCAGCACGGTCTCGCTCTCGCGCGCGATCGTGGAGGTCGGCACGTTGACGACGGCAACCGTGTGCACGCCTTCGGCCTTGGCATAGCGGAGCGCGGCCAGCGTGTCGGCAGTCTCGCCCGACTGCGAAATGAAGATCGCAAGATCGCCCTTGCGCAGGGGCGCCTCGCGGTAGCGGAATTCGGAGGCGACATCGACCTCGACCGGGAGGCGCGCGAACCGCTCGAACCAGTATTTCGCGACGAATCCCGCATAGCTCGCGGTGCCGCAGGCGGTGATGTTGATGCGCTGAATGTTCTTGAAGTCGAACGGCAGCTTGACCGGCAACAGCACGCGCTCGGTCGCCATGTCGACATAGCGCGCCAGCGTGTGACCGACCACTTCCGGCTGCTCGTGGATTTCCTTCGCCATGAAGTGGCGGTAGTTGGCCTTGTCGACCAGCGAGGTCGAGGCGGCGTGCCTGATCTTGTCGCGCTGGACGGCGTGACCGTCCTTGTCGAAGATATCGGCGCTCTTGCGGGTGAGAACGACCCAGTCGCCGTCTTCGAGATAGCTGATGGTGTCGGTGAACGGACCGAGCGCGATGGCATCGGAGCCGAGGAACATCTCGCCGTCGCCATAGCCGATCGCGAGCGGCGGCCCGTTGCGCGCACCGATCATGAGATCGTCCTCGCCGGCGAAGATGAAGCCGAGCGCGAAGGCGCCCCGCAGCCGCGCCAACGTCAGCTTCACCGCCTCGACCGGCTTGCTGCCGCGCTTGAGCAGGTCGTCGACGAGATGCAGCACGATCTCGGTGTCGGTCTCGGTGTGGAACACCGTGCCCTTTTTCTCGAGCTCCTCGCGCAGCTCGCGGAAATTCTCGATGATGCCGTTGTGGACCACCGCGACGCGATCGGTCGCATGCGGGTGCGCATTGTTCACGGTCGGCTTGCCGTGGGTCGCCCATCGGGTGTGACCGATGCCGGTCGTGCCCTTGAGCGGTTCGGCGCGCAGGCGCGCTTCCAGATTCTTCAGCTTGCCCTCGGCGCGGCGGCGCTCCAGATGCTGACCTTCGAGCGTGGCGACGCCCGCGGAGTCGTAGCCGCGATACTCAAGACGCTTGAGCGAATCCACCAATTGCTCTGCAACCGGCTCGCGCCCGAGAATGCCGACAATCCCGCACATGCGGATCAATATCCCCCAAATCGTCGAAAAATCGCCTAAACGACGCGCTCGTTCTTAGCGAAGTTCCTAAGGAACCAGATACTCAATAATTATTGCTGATTGAGACAGCGCCAGATCGAGCGGATCGGACCAAGCCCGACTGCGTCGAATTGGCCGGCCTTAAACCGCACGCGTTAACGCACTGTCAATGAATTTGACCAACGATTCCCCGGCCAGGAGATAAGGCCATGAAAGGCTCGTCCGATCGCAAGGGTCTGTCGTCGATGTATGTGCGCGCCAGCGAAACGTCCGGCACGCACCTCGCCCATTGGCCGCCGCCACAGCGCGGCAAGGAAAGCAAGCCCGTCTTCATGAAGCATCCGCAAGGCGAACCGGTGAAGCGCGCCAAGCCGCGCGGCTGGCGCCTGACGCGCGCGATCTTCTCGGAATTTTCCGACGAGTGACGGCGCTCGCTTCTACGGCTTGTTCTCGGTCTTCTTCCCGCCGGTCTTCATCTCGCGATAGCGCGCAGCGCCACCTTCGCGGATCGTCTGCTGGCCGCGCTCCAACGCCATCGCATCATCGGGCACGTCGCGCGTGATCACGGAGCCCGAACCGATATAGGCGCCGTTGCCGATCTTCACCGGCGCCACCAGCGATGAGTTGGTGCCGACGAAGGCGCCCTGCCCGATTACCGTCTTGTGCTTCTTGAAGCCGTCGTAGTTGCAGGTGATCGTGCCGGCGCCGATGTTGGAATTGGCGCCGATGGTGGCATCGCCGATGTAGGAGAGATGGTTGACCTTGACGCCGGCCTCCAGCGTCGCGGCCTTGGTCTCCACGAAATTGCCGATGCGCGCGCCATCGCCGAGCGAGGTGCCGGGCCTCAACCGCGCATAGGGACCGATCGAGACGTTCTTGCCGAGCGAGGTCTCGACGATGTGCGAGAACGAGTGGATCACCGTGCCGTCGGCGATCGACACGCCGGGACCGATCACGACGAAAGGCTCGATGGTGACGTCCTTGCCGAACACAGTGTCTGCGGCGAGATAGACGGTCTCCGGCGCGATCAGCGTGACGCCGGCTTCCATCGCCGCCTTGCGCAGACGTGCCTGCATGACCGCCTCGGCCTCCGCGAGTTGCGCCTTGGTGTTGATGCCGCGCACTTCATCCTCGCTGGTCTCGATCACCACGGCCTCCCATCCCTGCTCGCGGACGATACCGACCGCGTCCGTGAGATAATACTCGCCCTTGGAATTCGCATTGCCGATCCTGTCCAGGATCGCGAGCGCGCGGCGGCCGTCGATCGCCATCACACCGGCATTGCACAGCGTGATCCTGCGCTCCTCGTCGCTGGCATCGGCCTGCTCGCGGATCGCGACCAGGCGGTCGCCCTCGACGATGAAGCGGCCATAGCCGGTGGGGTCTGCGGCACGGAAGCCGAGCGCGGCGACTGCGGCACCCTTGGCCAGCGGCGCGCGCAGCCGCGCGAAGGTCTCGGACGAGATCAGCGGCGTATCGCCGAAGGCGATCAGCAGATCGTCCACGCCCCGTGCGATGGCTTCGCGTGCCGCGAGCACCGCATGCGCGGTGCCGAGCCGTTCCGACTGCACGAAGGTGAGCGCATCGGGACGGACTCGTCTCGCCTCGGCAGCGACGGCCTGGTGATCCGGCCCGACCACGACGGCGAGCGCGTTGCCGGTCCCTTTCGGGGCCGCAGCGAGCACGTGGGCGAGCAGCGTCTGGCTTGCGACGGGATGCAGCACTTTCGGCAGGCTCGATCGCATGCGCGTGCCTTCGCCGGCAGCGAGCACGATCGTAAGGCTTGAGCGGGCGGTCATCGAAATCCTGTCAGGTGCGGTCGAATCGGCTGGCGGAAGCCGGCCATCATGAGCTTGCGCCTTGCTACCCCCGCAAACGCCCGGAATTCAAGTGCGCGGCGCATTTCCTGTTAATGTTCCGTGATTGATTCGGGGAAGCTCGACAGGGCTGGGCGCTTAACGTTCATGGCAAAGGATTCCGACCCACTGGCCGGTGCCTTCGACAGCAAGGAGACCGGCGGGCTGTTTTCCGGACTCCTGGCCGAGGAGAGCGCTTTCGACCGCCGCATGTTGTGGCGGCTGGGCTCGTGGGGCGTCGCCGCCGTCGCCGCGGTCATCATCGCCGTGATGTCCAATCAGGCCCAACTCGGCTGGCGCCGCGACCAGATCGCGGCCGGCGACCTCGCGCGCCAGGCCGACCGCCTTCAGATACTGACGAGGGAAAGCCAGAACGAAACCCGCCGCCTCGCCTCCGCGATCGAAACTCTCAACACCGACCGCGACCGGCTCTATTCGCGCGTCACCGTGCTCGAGCAAGGGCTCGATTCCGTCACCGGCGCCATCGCGAGACAGGCGGCCCCGCCGTCGCAGGCTCCCGCTGCGAAGCCGCAGGACATGCCGTCGGCCTCCACGCCTGCGGCCCCGAGCGTTGCGCCGGTCGCCTCGACGCCGGCGCCGGCCAGCGACAAGCCACGCGCGGAAGCTGTAAAGGACTCCCCGAAGGAAGCTGCGAAGGATCAGGCAGGTCCACCGCCGCAGACCGCAGCCGCGGCCTCGCTCGTGCAGCAGTCAGCTGCGACGACGTCGGCGCTGCCGACCCTGCCGCTGGTGCCGCCCAAGTCGTTCATGGCGCCGCCCGATCCAGCCGCCTCAAAGCTGATCCAGCCCGAGACTGCAGAGAAGAAAGCCGAACCGCAGGCGGCCCCGACCGAAGTCGCCGCGGCAGCGACCAAGCCCGCGGACGCCACCGAAAGCGAATCCCCGGCCATCGCCGTTCAGCAGACGCGTTTTGCGATTGACCTCGGCGGAGCCAACTCGGTCGACGGCCTGCGCGCGCTCTGGCGCAGCGTCACCAAGTCAAATCCCGAGATCGCAGCACTGCGGCCGATCATCATGATCAAGGAAGGCAACAGCGGTCCCGGCATGCAGCTTCGGCTCGGCGCCGGTCCGCTGATCAACGCCGCAGCGGCCGCGAAGCTCTGCGCTGGGTTGGGCGAGAACGAACGCCACTGCGAGACGACGGTGTTCGACGGCCAGCGGCTGTCGATGCGGGGCTCGGACAAGGACAAGGGATCGGACAAGAGCTCCGAAAAGAACCAGGACGCCGCGCCTCAGGCTGAAACCGCGCCTGCGCCCGCAGCCAAGCCCGAGAGACCGCACCGTCGCAGCTATTCGTCGAAGCGGTCGTCGAAGCGCGAGGAGCCGCCACCGCCGCCGCCGCAGCCTGCTCCAGCGGCCAAGCCGGAGGCCGCCGCATCTACAGGCTCGACCCTGTCATCGTTCTTCAGGCGTTGACCGCCGTCGAATTCGCCGGAAAAGCTGCGCCTGCCCTGTTGCCCGCCCGCGCCTTCCCGACCATATTGGCCGCATGAAGAAAAAGCCCTTTCGCCTGACCCCGTATCAGGTGCAGTTCCTGCTCGTCGTCGGCTTCGTCGCCGTCGGCTGGGCGCTCTATGTGCGCTATCTCGCGATCGAGTTCTCGCAGGTCGCACTCGCCTGCGATGCCGGCCTTCAGACCACGATCTGCAAGGCGCGCTCGGTCTCGACCTCGCTGTTCAAGAATTCGGTGTTCGGCATCGTCGCACTCGTCATCGCGACGCTGAACCTGATGCGGCCCTCGATCGTGCTGCTCACGCTCGGCGTGATCGCCGCCGGCCTCGGCATCGTGCTCTACAACATCGTCCTGTCGGGGCTGGCGATCGGGCTGCTCATTCTTGGCTTTGCTCGGCCCGCGCCCGCCACAGCGTGAGCGCGAACAACAGGTAGATCGCGCAGGTCCACAGCGACTGCCAGTTCTCGCGGCCCTCGTTGAAGAGCGTGTAGGCCGCCGAGAACGTGAGCAGCGCCGCGAACACCGCTTCGGCGATCGGGCGCACACCAACCTGCGGCCGGTTCAGCATCAGCAGCGCGAACGGCACCACCGCCATGGTCAGCGAGGCATAGGGGAAATCGCGGTAGCGCGGATCGAACACGAAGCCGAGCGCAGTCTCGGCCGCGATCACCGCCGTCACCGCCAGCGTCAGGCCCAGCACGGCGGTGAGTTTCGACCATTTCCGCCCCTCACGCGGACCGAGCAGGTCGAGGAAGGTCGGCAGGCTCCGGCCGATGACCAGCGCCTGCGCGCAGAAGATCGGCGACAGAATGCCGGCGGCGAGCAGCAGGCCCCATTGCAGCCAGCCGCCCCAGCCGTAACTCTCGTAGAACATCTTGTCGGCGCCGATTCCGAGCAGGATGCCTGCGCTGGTCGCGGAGATGCCGACGCCGAGCCAGGCCGAAAGGCGCGGTGTCCAGGGCCTGCGCCGCAACGTGATGAGGGCGACCGCGAACACCAGCACGCTGAGGCCCATGCCGGCGCCCATGTACCATTTCCAGTACGGGAAATTGCTGATCGGCTCGCCCGGCGGATATTTCAGCTGCCGCCGCACGGAATCGATCAGACCCCAATAGCCGCCGACGGTGCCTTCGAGCCGCCGCTTCCACGGCTGGTCATAGGCCTCGATCAGATTGACGTGGAACTTCTGCGCTTTCGCAAGCGCCAGGATTTCCGAGACCACCCGCGCCTGGTTGGTGCGCGAAGGCAGCGCGCCATCGCGCATGCGTCCCTCGCTCGGCCAACCGGTCTCGCCGATCAGGATCTCCTTGCCGGGGAAGGCAACCGCCATCCGCTCGCGGATCGATTCGACATGCGCGGCGGCGAATTTCGCGCGCACCGGCATGTCCTCCCAATAAGGCAGGATGTGAATCGTGACGAAGTCGACGGCGTCATAGACCTCGCGATTCTTCAGCCAATATTCCCAGACATCGGCATAGGTCACGGGCACGCTGACCTGCGCCTTCACCGAGCGGATGATCGCGGTGAGGTCCGACGTCGTCATCTCGCCGCGCAGCAGCACCTCGTTGCCGACGACGAGAGACGAGATCGTGCCGGGGAAATCCTTGGTGAGCCGGATCGCGGTCGCCGCCTGCGCAAAGTTCTTGGCGCGGTTGCTGCCGAGCCAGATGCCCTGGATCACCTTCAGTCCGCCGATCCTGGCGGCCACCGCGGGCACCTGGTCGAGCCCGTTCTCGACCGAATAGGTACGGACGCAGTCGGTGATCTCCTTGAGCTGGCGCAGATCCTGCTCGAGCTGCTCGGCGTCGATATGGGTCCATTCGTTGAGCGGCGTCTGGTCGCCGCGGAACGGCGCATAGGAGACGCATTGCAGCTTGTCGCTGGGATCGATGGGCGCGCGTGCGAGCGTGATCGGCGTGGCCAGCCACCACCACACGGCGGCGATCGCAGCCAGGGACATGAACAGGAGCGCCAGTGGCGTACGAAGAGAAATCGGTTCCGTCCTCCGCGAAGGGCTCGTCGATTACCTGCTCGCACGCCGTCTGCCAAGGGGGGCCCGGCCGGCTCGGTCCACCGTTCCACCGGCGAATTGGCCTGCGGCCGTTCGACCAACGCCTAGGATCGTGACTTTGCTGGACAAAATTCGAAATACAGGTCATGGGATTCCGCGGGACTTTTCCGCCGCATTGGAGACCCATTTGGACGCCATCACGAGCGCGTCCGCGCGGTCCTCTCACGCGGGCGGTCAGCGGAAGAAATTGGGGAATTCATGCGGCAACGGGTGCGTCAGTTACGAAATGCGGTCCTGCGGCAGTTCGCCGCCACCTTGGCCGTCTCCTCCCTGGTCGTCCTGGTCGGTATCGGTGGCGCTTCCGCCCAGAGCGGGACGCCCGCCCCCGAGCAAGGCAAAGCCGCAACCCAGCCCGCCGACGCCGCCAAGGACGCGACTGCCCAGAACCAGCGCCGCACCGACGAATTCGCCGAGGCCGCACAGGCCATCAACGGCCCGGCCGGCAACCCCGAATGCGTCTGGCTCGGCCGGCGCGTGGTGCGGCTGATGTGGCGGGACGACCTCGACACCGCATTCCGTCACCTCGACCTCTACGACCGCTTCGGCTGTCCCGGCGGCCATATCCAGGCCGCGTTCCGCTGCCTGACGCGCTTCGGCGCCCAGATCGATCCCAAGGTCGCCGAGACCCTGGACAGCCGCGTCCACGCCTGCTGGATCAACCCGGCCGCACAGCCGCAGCAGGCGGCAGCCCCGGCACCGCAGCCGGCGGCGGCGACGACCGGAGCATCACAGCCGCAGCCGGCCGCCAGCCCGGCGCCTGCGGCGAGCCCCTCGCCGGCCCCCCCGAAATAGCCGCGATCGTTTCAGCCTCCGTTCAGAAACGATCGGCGATAGAAGCGATCGGCACTGCCACGCTTTCCGAAAAGGCCATGCCCTCATAAGGACATGAGGCCATGACAGTTGAGAAACCGCGCGGCCGAGGTATGCTCCCTTTGCCGCGGACTCGGTCGGATCTCGGGGTCGGATCCGCTTCCCTGCCACCTCAGCCCCTTTTGGTTTAGTCGCGATGCGCGTTGTCGTCGCCGTTCTGTTGCTCGTGTCCGCGCTCCACGCCGGCATCTGGGGAGTCTTGCGCGACAAGGAACCCGCGCCCGACTTCAAAGGCCTGCTGCCCAGCGTCTCCTACGCCCCGTTCGACGGCTCGGGTCACCCCGACGTCGACAACATCCCGACGGTCGAGAAGATTCGCGCCGACCTGAAGACGCTGTCGACGATGACGCGTGCGATCCGTCTCTATTCGTCGACGGGCGGCGTGGAACTGGTGCCGCCGATCGCCGCCGAGTTCGGCCTCAAGGTCACGGTGGGCGCCTGGATCGACAAGGACAAGGACCGCAACGAACGCGAGATCAAGTCCGCCATCGAGCTTGCCCGCAAGAACAGCAACGTCATCGGCGTCGTCGTCGGCAACGAGGTGATCTACCGCGGCGAGCAGAAGGTCGAAGACCTCATCGACATGATCAAGAAGGTCCGGGGCGCGGTTCGCGTGCCCGTGACGACCGGCGAGATCTGGAACATCTGGCGCGACAATCCCGACCTCGCGTCCAACGTCGATTTCATCGCCGCCCACGTGCTGCCCTACTGGGAGAACTTCCGCTCGGACCAGGCCGTCGACCAGGCGGTCGACCGCTACAATCTCCTGCGTAACCTGTTCCCCGGCAAGCGGATCGTGATCGCCGAATTCGGCTGGCCGAGCGCGGGCTACAATTTGCGCAATGCCGATCCGGGTCCGTTCCAGCAGGCGCTGACCCTGCGCAATTTCGTCAGCCGCGCCGAAGCCCTCGGCATGGAATACAACATCGTCGAGGCGATCGATCAGCCCTGGAAGTTCTTCGAAGGCGGCGTCGGTCCGTACTGGGGCATCCTCAACGCCAGCCGCGAGCCGAAATTCGCCTGGACCGGCCCGGTCGAGAACCCCGATTATTGGAAGCTGATGACGATCGCACTGCTGGTCGGCGTGCTGCTGTCGCTGCCGATCCTGCGGCTCGAACAGCCGACCGCGCGGCAGGCGTTCCTGCTGTCGGCGACCGCGAACGGCGTCGGCGCCTGGGCCGCCACAGTGTTCGCTTTCTGGAACGGGCACTATTTCCTGTTCGGCTCCGCCTTCGCGCTGACGCTCGGCATGATCCTGCTCGTTCCCCTCGTCCTCATCGCGATGGCGCGCATCGACGAGATCGCGGCCGTGGCATTCGGCCGGCCGCCGCAGCGGCTGCTTACCAAGGGCAAGCCGATCGCTGACGTGCCGGAGAACTACTGCCCGAAGGTCTCGATCCATATCCCGGCCTATTTCGAGCCGGTCGAGATGCTCAAGCAGACGCTCGATGCGCTGTCGCGGCTCAACTATCCGAACTACGAATGCGTCGTCATCATCAACAACACGCCGGACCCGGCCTTCTGGCAGCCGATCCAGGATCATTGCCGCGCGCTCGGTGAACGCTTCAAGTTCATCAACGCCGAGAAGGTGCAGGGCTTCAAGGCGGGCGCGCTGCGCATCGCCATGGACCGCACGGCGGCCGATGCGGAGATCATCGGCATCCTCGATGCCGACTATGTCGTCGATCCCGACTGGCTCAGGGATCTCGTGCCGGCCTTCGCCGACGCGCGTGTCGGTCTCGTGCAGGCACCGCAGGAGCATCGCGACGGCGACCTGTCGATCATGCACTACATCATGAACGGCGAGTATGCCGGGTTCTTCGACATCGGCATGGTCCAGCGCAACGAAGCCAACGCCATCATCGTGCACGGCACGATGTGCCTGATCCGCCGGGCGGCGATGGACATGGCCGGCGGCTGGTCGTCGGACACGATCTGCGAGGATTCCGATCTCGGCCTTGCGATCCAGGAACTCGGCTGGACCACGCACTACACCAACCATCGCTACGGCCAGGGCCTGCTCCCCGACACCTACGAGGCGTTCAAGAAGCAGCGCCATCGCTGGGCCTATGGCGGCCTCCAGATCGTGAAGAAGCACTGGCGCCACTTCCTGCCCGGAAGGAGCCGGCTGACGCCCGACCAGAAGCGCGAATACGGTCTGGGCTGGCTGAACTGGCTCGGCGCCGAAAGCCTCGGCGTGGTCGTGGCCCTGCTCAACCTCGTCTGGGTGCCGATCGTCGCCTTTGCCGACATCGCGATCCCCGACAAGATCCTCACGCTGCCGATCATCGGCGCCTTCATCGTTTCGCTGGCGCACTTCCTGTCGATGTACCGCCTCCGTGTCGCGGTGAAGCCCGGCCAGATGCTGGGCGCCATGATCGCCGCAATGAGCGTGCAATGGACGGTGTCGCGCGCGGTCGCGCAGGGACTGATCACCGAGCACATCGCGTTCGCGCGCACCTCCAAGGGCGGCCTGTCGCGGATGTCGATCGAATTCCAGGCATTCTGGGAAGCGGTGATCGGCACCCTGCTCCTGGTCGGCGCGGGCGTTCTGATCGCCTCCAACAGCTTCCGCCAGATCACGGAGATCTACATCTTCGCCGGCGTGCTGGTGCTGCAGAGCCTGCCGTTCCTCGCCGCGGTCGCCATCGCGATCCTCGAGCTCAGCCGCATCAACTCGTTCCAGTTCTGGCGCGACAGCGCGATCCGCACCGCCGAGCTGATCGGCCTGCGTCCGGTCGCGCTGCCGACGCCGGTCGGTTCCACGCAAGCCGTGCCCAGCGAGGTACGGCGGGAGGCGAACTGACGAAGCGGATTCGGGCGCAGCAGACCCCGTGATTAAAAGGCACGGGGTCTTTGAGCGTGGATGGCGGACCGCCATTCAGGATCAAAACCGGCGCCTAAGCGGTGGAAACAGCAGGGCAATCCCCGCTTGTGCCGTGTGTTCAGGCAGTCACCCGCGCTATTGACCTCGGCGCCCCGTCCCCCTACACAGCGCGGGCCGAAAGCATGATCCGGAAACAGCCTCACCGGCTTTCCCCGCAACGCCCAGTCGGACGTCGCGGCAAGACATGCTTCTCGAATGACCGACAATGATGGCGATTGATCTCAAAGCCATCCAGCGGCCATGGGAGCGCGTAGCTCAGCCGGTAGAGCACGTGACTTTTAATCACGGGGTCCTGGGTTCGAGCCCCAGCGCGCTCACCACTTCATTGCAGCATGTCATGACGATGCCGGGAGCATCTCATCCTTCGTCGCAGGCTCGGCGAGCAAGGCGTCGGTGCCATGAGCTTAACCGCAATCGAATCCGTACGGGCTCGACGCCGTCACCGTTCAAGGTTTCGCGGCATCGACTTTCTTCCAGGTCTGGTCGGGATCGAACCGCGTGGTTCGTCCGGCGATGGCCGTCGTGCGCTTGCCGAGATCCTTCTGGTAGACGTCGCCGGCATGGTTGACCACGAAGGTCATGACGCCGGAATTGCCGTACTCCGCGGGCCAGGCGATCAGCGCGAAGCCACCGACCATCTTGCCCTTGACGACGTAATTGAGCGCGCCTCCGGGCGCATCCGGTCCCTGCCCCTTGAGGATGTGGAAGTAGTAGCCGTGATAGGGCGCGGGCCCGGCATCGCCGGCGCGATAGCCCTCTTTCGAGGCCTCGGCGGCGAGCGCACCGAGCGGACTGGGATCGCTGTCATCGCGCCAGAACAGGCCATCCTTCTTGCCGGGTGACGAGACGATGCGCTGCGCATAGACGCCGGCGCCTTCGCCGCGATCCTTGTCGGCATATTCGTTCTGCGCATCGACATAGGCGAGCGCGGTCTGGATCGCATCGAGCTCGTTGCGGCCGATGCGGCGGCGGAGCACCTCGATGCGCCCTTCGTCGGTGTCGAACTCCCAGCCGGTCTTGGTATTGACGAGCGGAATCGGGAACGGGAAATCGTCCGGCCCCAGCACCAGGGTCGCCGTTTTGTTGCCCTCCGTCTTGAGGCCGTGCTTGACGTCGTACATCGAGGTGAACCGCTTGCGCGTGTCGTTGTCGGCGACCTCGTCACCGGAGGAGACGATGTCCTCGGCATCCTTGCCGAGCACCTTCAGAACGTCGCCCGGCCCGCTCTTGACCGCCGCGGCGAGCGCGGCAGCTGCGTCCTCGGGTGTCTTGTAGGACATCTGTGCCTGCGACGCCGACCCCATCAGCGCCAGCGCGATCATGCCAGGAAGAACCGTGCGACCGAATGATTTCAAGCCGGTCATGGCGTCACCTCCGCAGGGATCTTCGCGCCACCCGCAAGCCAGTCGCGGTATGTGCGGAAGGTCAGTCCGAGCTTGTCATAGTAGACACGTAGATAACCGTCGCCTCCGCGGGTGACGGCATCGGGCCTGATCCGCCCGACCTCCTGCGCGATGACACCGACATAGGCCTTGTCGCTGCCGATATAGCTGAAACGATAGTAGCCGAGGCCGTTGGCGAGATGGCCGAGCAGGACGATGTCATGCTTCAGCGCGATGTCCGAGCGCCGGCCACCGCCGCCACGGCCACCTCCCCCGCCTCCGCCGCGGAAACCGCCGCCACCACCGCCACGCATCGCCATTCCACCGCCGCCGCGTCCGGCCATGCTCGGCCCGGCGCCGCGCGGCATGCTCGCCATGCTTGCGCGTCCGCGCGCGGATGCTGCAGCCGCCGCCCGGCCCGAGGAGACGTTCATTGCGCCACCGCGATTGCCGCCGCCGCGGTTGACGTTGGCGGTACGGTTGGCACCGCCGCCGGCGCGGTCACCACCGCCCCTGGCGCGATCACCGCCACCTTTGGCACGATCTCCCGCGCCTGCGCGATCAGCACCACCGGGTCGATCGCCGCGATTTCCAGCGCGGTCGCCGCCTGCGCGATCGCCGGCACGATCGGCCGCACGGTCTCCCGCGCCCTGGTTGGGACGCAGCACCTGGTTGCCGTCACGGCCGCGAAAGTCCATCCGGTCCGACGCGCCGGCCTTGATATTGGTGTTGCCGAAACGCTGCTGAACGTTGACGTTGTTGTATCGCACGCCCTGGCGATGCGCCGGGTTGTGCTGCCAGCCGGTGTTGATGACGGCTGTGCGACGATTGACGTAGATGTTGCGGTTGCCCCAGTTGCAGCCGCCGCCCCAATAGTTGCCCCAGTGTCCGATCGCCCAGGCGGTGCCGAAGGCGATGCCGGCTGCAACCGCGCCCGCGCCGATATAGGGCGGATAGCCCCAATAATACGGCGGATATTCAGCGTACGGCCAGGCGCCGTAGACCGTCACTGGATCGTAATACGGCACATACATCGCCGCCGGATCCGCCTGCTGGATGACGACGACCTGCTTGCCTTCCTGGGCCTGGACGCTGACCTTCTGTTGCCTGGTCGTGACCAGCTTCTTGTTGTCATAGGCCTTGTTGCGGAGGCGCTGGATCGCATCCATCACGTCGGGCTGCTGCGCGAGAAAGGCATCGCCGAGCTTCTTGGTCCAGTCGAGCTGATCGCTCATCATGGCGAGAACGTCAGCCGTGCTGGCGAGCGCCTTGATGCTGTCGTCCCAGCCCTGCTTGTCGACCTCCGTCTTCAGTGCGTCGCCCTTGAGTGTCTTGTGCTCCTTCAGCCAGCGGTCGGCCTCCACCACCTCCAGCGGATAGGTCGAGGCCGCCAGCACGTTGGCAAGCAGTTCGTCGGGATAGAGCGCGATCGGCGCGACCAGGGCCTCGAGCTGTTGGGGCTTGAGAATATCGGCGGCCGGTGCCGGCGGGCTCGCCGGCTGTACCCGAGGACTTGAAGGCTGCGGATTTGAGTTCTGGGAATTTGGGGTCACCGGCGTCGTGGGCGTCTGCGCCGTTGCGGCGAACGTCGTCGCCATTGCGAACGCAAGCGCCACCAAGGTCTTGCCGCAGCGAAGCATCACACCCTCCCTTGGACTTCCAACGCAGAGAGATTGGGCCCGGACTCGGACGTTCGCTGATCACGATCAGCGAAACGCGGCCGTCGCATCATCACTGTAAGCGAAAACGGCCGCAGGAGCACGCGAAGGTTTAATCAAGATTGCGGCCCGCGATGAAGCATCACCAGCCCGTCATGAGCCGCGTCAACCCGCAGGCGATTTAGCGGCTGAGATCATGCCGTGAGAAGCCCCGACGCTGGCTGGCGATCGCGCGTCTGAACCTTCGCGCTCACCATCACGATGCTGCCGCGTCGCGTCCGCCTGGCCTCTCATTCGGAAGTGCCGAAGCCAAGGTCAGCATCGCTGACCGATCGGGCCTGCCGCATTTGCGTTTGAGCGGCCGCGCTGCGAACGCTAGGATGACCTCATTTATGGAGGCTCATTTGAAATCAGTGATTTTCATCATGGCTATCGCATTCGTGATGGCTGCTCCTGCACGATCCCAGGCCCTCGTCGATCCCACCAAGGTTGCCCCCGAATATCGGGAGGCAGCGGAGAAGCGCCGGGCCGAGCAGATCAGGCAGCGCGAATGCGGCCTGAAGGCCGATCTCGAGAAGGTGCTTCCGCGGGATCGCACCGCTTATCTCAACCATTGCCTGGAAGCTCTCGCCGCCAGGCAGTAGCGGCTTGATCCGGCAATTCCGGTCGACAGAACCCGCCGCAGCGGCTGGATGATGGCGCTTGGCCATGCGTCGTTCGCGCGGCCGGCGCGTTCGCGCACGGTATCCGGTGCGGCAATCACGCGTCCACGCATTCAAGCTTTCTTCAGACTTCTGGGCTCACCTATTCGCTTATTTCCAATAGTCGTTGTTGTTCGCGCATGAGTTTCGTCCAGGTTCAGTGCACCCGTTGCAAGAACGTGTTTCGCGATCGTGCGGGGCGATTGCAGGACGGCTATTCCCGGCAATGTCCGAGTTGCGAGGTCGTGTTGTTCTTCGCGGAGGACTCGCAGCATCCCTACATCAAGCTGGCGATGCGCAAAGCGCGGAAGGCCCGCAAGGACTCGCGGGAGGCCGAAGCGGCCAGGGCCTCCGGCTCGACTTCACGCGCAGCGCCGCGGTCATTTGCCGGAAGAACGCGGTCGGCAGGACGATCGGACTAGGTGCCCAGCGGCCGGGTGTGCGGGCTCGGCCGCTCAGCTCCGCCGCTGCTTGCGCGGAAACAGGCGATCGCGGATGTAACGCGAGGTCGCCGTCATGCGGATGCCGCGCGGCTTCTGCCAGGCGGCGCGGTCGATCTCCTTCTTGTCGCCGATCGCGAGCCTGCCCTTGGCGAATTTCGCGATGAAGATCGCGTCGCTCATCTTGCGGCCGGAGCGCTTGTTCCTGGCCTTCACTTCCTTCCAGAGGCTGATCCTGCCGAGCTTGAGCTTCGGCAGCTCCTCCTTGATCTCGCGCCGCAGGCAGTCCTTCGCGGACTCGCGCCCGCGCTTGCGGCCGCCCGGGAACATCCACAGACCGTCCGACCGGCGCCTGACCAACAAAACCTTGCCGCGTTTCGCGGCGACCAGCTTGGACGACTTAGCCATTACTGCCAAAGGATCGAAAACAGAATCGAGCCATCGTAACTTGTCTATTCAGATAGACAAGTTCGGCCAGCGTCTTGATCACAGTTCAGCGGCGTCGTCCGGCTGTCGCAAACCGGTCACGCCTCGGGGCGAGGCGCCCCCTGGCGCGCCGCCACTTCGGCCCCCGCCTCCGCCCGGTCGATCCTGATCCAGGCCGCCGCGATCTCCCACGCCACCGACAGTATGATCGGGCCGATGAACAGCCCGACGATGCCGTGAGCGAGCGTGCCGCCGATCACCCCGACGAAGATCACGATGGTCGGCGTGTTCAAGCCGCGGCCCATCACCAGCGGCTTCAACATGGTGTCGATGAAGCCGACGACGACGAAGAACACCGTGAGCACGAGCGCCGTGGTGAGGTCCTTGGCGGTCCAGATCCAGATGATGACCGGCAGCAGGACGAGAAAAGCGCCGATCTGGACGATCGACAGCAGCAGCACGATGAAGGCGAGAAGGCCGGCGCTCGGCACGGCGGCGAGCTTGAAGCCGATGCCGGCCAGCAGCGCCTGTACGATCGCGACGCCGATCACGCCTTGCGCCACGGCACGGATGGTCGCACCGGCGAGCTCCAGGAAATGCTCGCTCTGCTCGGGCACGATGCGAAACAGAAAGCCGCGCCCGGCCTCCACGAGCCGCGGCCCGTGCGGAAACAGGAAGCCGGCCACGAAGACCGAGACCAAGAACTGAAGCGTCCCCACGCTGGCATCGCCCGCAAGCGACAACAGCGGCCCGGCCAGCGGCTGCAGATAGGGCCCCACCTCGCGCAGCACCGCGCGGATGTTGTTGTAGGCCTGCTCCCAGAGCTCGTAGAGCCATGGCCCGACGAGCGGCCACGATTTGAGCTGCTCCGGCGCCGACTGCAGCGCGAGGTCGCCGGTGCCGAGTTGCTTTGCCAGATCGCGCACACCGTCGACCGCGCTGAGGCCGAGCCAGGTCGCGGGACCGATGACGATGCCGAGCGTGATCAGGGTGAGGATGGCCGCCGCCGTCTTGGGCCGGCCGCCGAGCAGCTTGGCGAGCCAGCTGAATACCGGATAGAACGCGACCGCGAGCACCGCGCTCCATGCCAGGATCGGCACGAACGGCCGAATGATCAGGAAGGTCCAGATGATCAGCAGCGCGAGCAAGCCGAGCCGGATCACGAGCTGGATGATGTCCTCTCCCGTCAGGAGCTGACGGAGGCTTTTCACGGGCACGACTTTCCTTGCGGCATCGACGCGGGTTCCGGCGCTTGCGCGGCCTTGGGTTATTGCCAGCAACGGATCGGGCGTCAAGACGGGCCCGCCTGCCGCCAAAATCTCGCTGCGGGATCAAGGTCGCGCCTGGACCGGCTGGCGCCGCCCCACGGGCTGACGCGCAACCGAAGCGGGCTTGCCTAACGTGCGTTAACCGGATTTGCGCCGACCGGTTTACGCCGATGCAAAGCCTCGCACCTACGGTCGTCTCGAGGTCCGAGGAACACTTTCCGCGCAATGGCAAACAGCATCTGGACGATCGAAGAATTCACCTGCCCGGGGTGCGGCATGAAGTACACCGCGACCCGGGAAGAGCACGCCGAGCCGCACTCCGGCAGCTTCAAATGCAGCATCTGCAGCGGCGAGGTGCACACCTGGTCCGGCAATCATCATTTCTTCGGCTGGGATGCAGTGAAAACCAAGCCGCGCGTGTTCGGCCGGCGCTGGGCCGGCGTGGAATGGTAGCGCGGGCGGCGTAATCCGCCTCTCCCTCTTTCCTCGTGCGAGCGCAGCGACGAATTGATCGAAGCGCCGGCGTCTCCCGACGTTCCCGGCGCACGCAGACCCGGTCCACCGATCAAGGCCGCCTGCGAGAACTGCAGCTTCTAGCGGGCTGTGACACCGGCTAAACTCTCCTCCCCGCAATTGAAGCCGATACGCAATGACCGCACCCTTCGTTCCGCAGATCGCACTCTACCGCAATTGGCTCGCCGAGCAGCGCGGCCTCACCTTCCCGAGCTACGAAGACATGCGGCAATGGTCCGCAAGCGATCTCGACGGCTTCTGGCGCAGCATCTGGGATTATTACGACCTGCAGTCGCCGACGCCGTTCACGGCCGTCATCACCGAGCGCAGGATGCCCGGCGCGGTCTGGTTTCCGGGCGCGCAGGTCAACTACGCCCGGCAGGTGTTCCGGCATGTCGAGGCGGCCCATGCCGCCGGCCTGCCGGCGATCGTCAGCGCGGGCGAGGACGGCAAGCTCAAGGACACCAGCTGGCCCGAGCTCCGGCGCAAGGCCGCGGCGCTGGCACTGCACCTGAAGGAGAAGGGTATCAAGCCCGGCGACCGCGTCGCGGCCTATCTGCCCAATATCCCCGAGACCGTCATCGCGTTCCTGGCCGCCGCCAGCATCGGCGCGATCTGGAGCGTCTGTGCGCCCGACATGGCCGCGCCCGCCGTGATCGACCGTTTCAAGCAGATCGAGCCGAAGGTGCTGATCGCCTGCGACGCCGTCACCTACGCCGGCCGCCGGCATGACAGGCGCGATGTGGTGAGCGAGCTGAGACGGTCCCTGCCGAGTGTCGAGCACATCATCCTGCACAGCGAGGCGGCCCCACCAGCCGCGCCGGACGCCCTGCTCTCGGACATTCTCGCGAGGACGGGCGCCTCGATCGATGCGTTCGAACCGGCATGGCTGCCGTTCGATCATCCGCTCTGGATCGTCTATTCCAGCGGAACGACCGGCCTGCCGAAGCCGATCGTCCACGGCCATGGCGGCATCGTCGTCGTCGCCCTGGCATTGCTCGGCCTGCACAACGACGTCGGCTGCTCCTATCACGAGAACTCGTTCGGCGAGCGTTACCACTGGTACAGCTCGACCGGCTGGATCATGTGGAACAGCCAGGTCGGCGGCCTGCTCAGCGGCACCACCTGCTGCATCTTCGACGGCAGCCCCGGCGGCGCAAAGGACAAGCCGGACTGGACCACGCTCTGGCGCTTCGTCGCCCAGTCGAAATCGACATTCTTCGGCGCGGGCGCGGCGTTCTTCGCCAACTGCGCCAAGGCCGAGGTGGATCTCGCCGCCGCCGGCGACCTCTCGCAGCTGCGCTGCCTCGGATCGACCGGATCGCCGCTCAGCGCCGATACCCAGGCCTGGTTCAACGACCGCATCGCGGCGTTGTCGAAAACCAACGGCAGCAAGGCGCAGGCCGATATCTGGTGGGCGAACATTTCCGGCGGCACCGATTTCGCCGGTGCGTTCATCGGCGGCAACCGCGAACTGCCGCAGACACCGGGCGCGATGCAGTGCCGGCTGCTCGGCGCCGCCGTCGAGGCCTTCAGCGAACAGGGCCGCGCCGTCATAGACGAGGTCGGCGAGCTCGTCTGCACCGAGCCGATGCCGTCGATGCCGCTCTACTTCTGGAACGACAAGGACGGCGCGCGCTATCGCGCCAGCTATTTCGAGACCTATCCCGATAATTTCGACGGCAGCGGCCGCGGCCCGGTGTGGCGGCACGGCGACTGGCTCAAGGTCAATCCGGACGGCTCCTGCATCATCTACGGTCGCAGCGATGCCACCATCAACCGGCACGGGCTCCGCATGGGCACGAGCGAGCTCTATTCCGCGATCGAGGCCTTGCCGGAGGTGCTCGACTCCCTCGTCGTCGACCTCGAATATCTCGGCCGCGACAGCTACATGCCGCTGTTCGTCGTGCTGCGCGACGGCGTGGCGTTCGACGCCGCGATGCAGGCGAAGATCAACAAGGCGATCGAGGCCGGCCTGTCACGCCGCTTCCTGCCCAACGAGATCTTCGCCGTCGCCGAGATTCCCCGCACGCTCTCGGGCAAGAAGCAGGAGCTGCCGATCAAGAAGCTGCTGCTCGGTCAGCCCGTCGAGAAGGTCATCAACAAGGAGGCGATGGCCAATCCCGCCTGCCTCGACTGGTATCTCGCCTTCGCGCGCGACTACCTCGCGCGGACGGCGTCATGAGCGACGATCAACCGCTGCCGTAGTTGGATGGGTCGAGATTCCTGTTCTCGGACGGCGGGATCGGCGGCCGGCCTGGAAACTTGTACCAGCCCGGCGGCACCGGCGCGTCGTCGGCCGGACGATCCACGATGGAGGGCCGTGGACGGGTATGATGGGCGGGCGCCGCCGTAGCCGAAACGCATGCAGAGACCAGGAGAGCCAAAACCAGGACAGACCGCATCGAAGGTGCTCCAGACATTCGCTGGCTTCCATATGGCCACGGGAACCCTGCCGCACCATTTGCCCGTCGGGCACGATCGGTCACTTCGGCGGCATCGCGGAGGATCGGCCGAATTGCGCTGTCGGCATTTGGACTCCGTTCACCGATCGCCGTTAGATCAGAACGGCTCCTCCACGCTGAACCTCGCGCAATGGCCGACCTCAACGCGATCCTGACACGGCTCAACGACCGCCTGCTCCGCCTCGAAGGCGAGCTGTTCGTATTGCGCTCGCTGGCGCGCGCGACACTGACCGCCGGCGACGACCATGCCGCACGCATGCGCAAGCTGGTCGAAGCCGCGAAAGTGGCGCTGGACGACGAAGCGACGCGTCAGCTCGACAAGCCGACACGCAAATATGTCGATGCGGCAACCGCGCTGGTGGAGGAATTGCTGGTCGAGCCGACTCCCGCACGCCCGCTGTTCACCGTCATCGACGGCGGCCGGCGCGACTGACTGCGTCAGGTCTGCGGTCTTGCGCCCGTCGCTGCCGCATCGCCGGATTTCAATCGGCTGAGGCCCGCCTCGATGATCGCGATCTCCTCGTCGATCTGACTTATAGGCAGGCTGAAATCGTAACCGGATCTGCTCTTCAGATCGACCGCGAGCCGTTGCCTGTGCATCATCAGCTCGTCCAGGCCACGCCGGTTCTTCAGTCGCACATAAGTGTCGACGATCTGTTCAATCGCGCTCGGCATCAAATTGCCCCCCCGCAAAAAAGCCCGCGCGGCGCAACCCACACCGGCGGGACAATTTTGGTGTCGCGGTACGCAATACAAATCCGCGACGGATTCGTCGATACGACAAGCAGGTTGAGAACGCGTTACCGTTCGATGATTTCGTGATGCACGGGCAAGAAAAAAGCCGCTGGCGATGAAGCCAGCGGCTGAACCCGGGTTCGAAAATGGATCGGGATGGAAATTTAGCCAGCCCCGGTGTGCAAGCATTGTACGGCACATCGCTTCTTTCTTTTGTTAAAAATCGAACACAGGAACCAGCGGATGGCCAATTGCTGGGCGACCGTGGCCATGCGGCAACGCTTGCGCGGCGGCACAGAATGATCGCGCGGGAACTTTCGTCAGGCGCTTGCGGCGACAGTGCGAAACCGTCAGCGCAGCTGCCGCTTCGACGCCGCTCGTACGCTTCACGATCGCGCCTGCGAGTTCGATCGGCGCCAGCCTAGCCTCATGTCGCGCACCTCGTCTGGCAGCTCGACCGGCCGAGCGACGGATCGGCGGCGCCTGAGTGATCCAACTCATCGGCATCGACCTCGGCCGTCTTGCCATGGCATTTCCCAGCGCCGGATGGCGTGTTGGACGTGGCCCGGCGGCTGCCCGTTCGGTCCGCGCGGCCTCCAAGCATTGTTGATAACCGGGCCAAACCGCCCGCGGGTGGTGACAGGGCGTCCTGGCATGTTATCGGGGTAGAACGCAGTCGCGAGACGGATCGGAGACCCATGCGCATCACCCTCGTCGGCTCCCGCCATTTCGGCGTGACCACCCTCAACATGCTCCGCGAGCACGGTGTGTCGATCGTGCGCGTCGTCGTCGCCGAAGCCGAGGATCGCCTGGCCGCGACCGCGAAGGCGGCCGGCATCGAAGTCGTGGTCCAGGCCAATCCGAAGCTGGTCGTTGCTTCCGAGATCGCGCCTGATACCGATCTGATCATCACCGCGCACAGCCACGCCCGGATCGGGAAGGATGCGCTTGCCGCTGCCAGGCTCGGCGGGATCGGCTACCACCCCTCGCTGTTGCCGCGCCATCGCGGCAAGGCGGCCGTGGAATGGACCATCAAGGAAGGCGACTCGATCGCCGGCGGCACGATCTACCATCTCGCCGATCGCATGGACGCCGGCGCCATCGCCGCGCAAGACTGGTGCTTCGTCAAGAAGGGCGAAACGGCACGCGAGCTGTGGGAGCGCGCGCTGGCGCCGCTCGGCCTCAAGCTTCTCGCAGATGTGATCGACTACGCCAAAGTCCACAAGGCGCTGCCGGCCAAGTCCCAGGACGAGCAGTTCGCCACCTCGGCGCCGAGTCTCTCCTGATGTTTACCCTTAACGTGAACCGGCGTTGATTCCGCTTCGAAAATCACAGCCGGATTGCCAAATAAACCATTGTTTCGAAAGGAACAATTTTGGGTTTGGCATCGCAACAAATTTCCGTCACATTTCGCCCGAATAAGCGTCAGCATATCAGACACATTCAAGGACGGAATTCATGCGTTTTGGTCGCATTGCGGCGTTCTGTGCCGCCTCCATTTTCACCGGCGCCGTTGCCGCTCCCGCCTTCGCTCAGAACCCCTATGACGGCAATTGGCAGGTCGTCATCGTGACCAAGAGCGGCTCCTGTGAGCCGACCGCCAGCTCGATGCTCACGGTTGCCGACGGCAAGATCACCGCGCCGGGTGCCAACGTTTCCGGAACGATCGGTCGCGAGGGTCTTGTGCGAGTTTCGATCAATGGTGCATATGCCAATGGTCAACTCAACGGCAACGCCGGATCGGGGAAGTGGAATGGAGCATCAGCAGGCATACCGTGCAGCGGGCGCTGGGAAGCATCGCGCCAATAGACCAACTGAGGCTCGTGTCTGGAACCGGCGGCTGCTGATCGCGGCCGCCGTCGTGTTTGCGGCGTCGATCGCCAGCTCGGAGAGCAAGGCCCAGTCCGGTCCGTTCGCAGCCCTGGCCGGCACCTGGAACGGCAGCGGAACCGTTACGCTCGACGACGGATCCACCGAGCGTATTCGCTGCCGCGCCAAGTACGCCCCGATCGGGCCGACCATGGAAATGTCGCTGACCTGCGCCAGCGATGCCTACAAGTTCAATCTCGCAGCCAACGTCCGGTCGGAAGGCAGCGCCATCACCGGCACGTGGTCCGAGGCCAGCCGCAACATCAGCGGCTCCCTCCAGGGCCAGGGCGGTGGTGGAAACTTCGAGGTGGTTGCAAGCACGGCCGGCTTCAACGCCAACATCGGGCTGCGCACCACCGGCAACAAGCAGGCCGTCACGATGCGCGCCGACAGCCAGTTCCGCGGCGCCAACATCTCGCTGTCCCGCTAAGACCAAACGTTCTCGCGACAATCGATCCGGCGACCTCGCCGGATCGATTTTTTTATGCGCCCGGGACGAACGCCGTCACCTCGATCTCGACCTTGGCGCGCTCGTCCACCAGGCCGCCGATATAGAGCAGGGTCGAAGGCGGGAAGTTGCGCCCGAGCGTTTCCTTCCAGGCCGCGCCGATGCCGGCACCCGCCGCCTCGTATTCGCTGCGGCTGGTCAGGTACCAGGTCAGGCGAACGATGTGCTCGGGCCCGGCGCCGGCCTCGGCCAACAGCTTGATGATCCGCTTCAGCGCGGTCGCGACCTGCGCCGCCATCTCCGGCGCATAGCTGCCGGTCTCGTCGCCGCCGGTCTGTCCGGCCAGCACCACCCAGCGCCCCGGCCCTTCCACCGCCACACCGTGGGAAAAGCCGCGCGGTTTCGACCATTCGGCCGGTTGCAAGATACGCATGAGCAAGGTCTCCCGATTTTCTTGTTGTTCAATGCAGCCTTAGCACGCCGTCACGCATCGCTGCACCCGCAGATTTGACCGTTGCAAACAGCGGCGATGTCGCCGATACCGGCCTCCCCTCAGGATTCCTGCTGTCCGCATCTCGCCCGATGAGCACGACACCGTCAAAAACGATGGCCGCACTGTGGATGGCCGGGTGGCTGTCCCTGATGCTGGTGATGGCGGTTGCCGGACGCGAGGCCACGCGCGAGCTGAACGTCTTCCAGATCATGGAGGTGCGCTCGCTGGTCGGCTTCGTGCTGCTGTCGCCGATCATCTATCGTGCCGGCGGCTTCAGCAGGCTGAAGACGTCGCGCCTGCCGCAGCACATCGGGCGCAACCTGATCCACTATGTCGCCCAGCTCGGCTGGTTCTTCGCGCTGACGCTGATCCCGATCGGCCAGGTGGTGGCGATCGAGTTCACCATGCCGATCTGGACGGCGATCCTCGCCGCGACTTTCCTCTCGGAGCGCATGACGCCCTGGAAGATCGCCGCCATCGTGCTCGGCCTCGTCGGCGTCATCGTCATCGTCCGGCCCGCCACCGGCGAGATCAATCCGGGCCAGCTGATCGCGCTCGGCGCCGCCATCGGCTTCGGCGTGTCGATGGCGCTGGTCAAATCGCTCACGCGGACCGAGAGCGCGCTGTCGATCCTGTTCTGGATGCTCGTGGTGCAATCGACCGCGGGCTTCATCCCGACGCTGTTCGTCTGGACCTGGCCCTCCGCCTATGCCTGGACCTGGGTCGGCGTGATCGCGGTCTGCGGCACATTTTCGCACTATTGCCTCGCCAGCGCGATGCGTTACGCGGATGCGACGATCGTCGTTCCGATGGACTTCCTGCGGGTTCCCCTGACCGCGACCGCGGGCTGGCTGCTGTATTCCGAGCAGCTTGACGCCTGGACCGTACTGGGCGCGGCGCTGATCCTCTGCGGCAACCTGCTGAATCTGAAGCCCTCCGCACCGGTTCCCGCTCGCGCGCAGTGAACCGGCGCACGGCCTCGCACGACAAAACAAAGTGGCCGAGCGTGATTTGGATCACGTTGGAGGGGCATTCCAATGGTGCACACTCGGCCGTGACGCAATGGGTTTGGGCGAACTGTGGTTTTGCTAGCGCGAAGCCGGGGGTTTTCGTGTAGGTTCGCTGCCAATTTGTTGCTGTTTGCAATTCGATTCTGTTGGGGATTTCAGATGCGCTACCTCACCATCCTCTTCTCCCTGATGTGCATGGCGCTGTCGGTCAGCGCCGCCAAGGCCGATCGTCGCGTCGCTTTCGTCGTCGGCAACGGCGCCTACAAGAACGTTGCGCAATTACCGAATCCGCCGATCGACGCGAAAGCGATGGCGGCCACGCTGCGCAATGTCGGCTTCGAGGTGATCGAAGGATCCAACCTCACCCGCGACCAGATGACGGAGAAACTGCTCGACTTCGGCCGCAAGGCCCAGGGCTCCGATGTCGCGGTGTTCTACTATGCGGGCCACGGCATCGCCGTGGGCGGCAGCAACTACCTCCTGCCGGTCGATGCCGACATCAAGTCGGAGATGGACGTCAAGCTCGGTGCCGCCATCAACATCGATCTGACGCTCGACCAGACCATGGGCGATGCCAAGGTCAAGCTGGTGTTCCTCGACGCCTGCCGCGACAATCCCTTCGCCGCGAAGATCAAGTCCAACTCCGCAACGCGCAGCGTCAGCGTCCAGAGCGGTCTCGCCGAGATGAAGTCGGGCGAAGGCACTCTGATCGCGTTCGCGACCGGCCCGGGCCAGACCGCGCTCGACGGTCAGGAAGGCAACAACAGCCCGTTCACCCGCGCCCTCATCGACAACATCACCAAGCCCGGCATCGAGATCCAGCAAGCGATGACGTCGGTGCGCGCCCAGGTCAACGAAGAGACCCACAAGGGTCAGCTTCCCTGGGGTCACACCAATCTGATCGGCGCCGTCTATCTCAACCCGGCACAGCAGACCCAGCAGGTCGCCAATGCCGCGCCGACCGCGAGTGGCAGCGCCACGCCGGCGGCTGCGGCCAGCGGCAGCTCGGACGGTGTCGAGCTCGAGTACTGGCGCTCGGTCAAGGAGACCAACAAGCCGGAAGAGCTCAACGCCTACCTCTCGTCGTATCCGAATGGCCAGTTCAAGGCGCTGGCGCTGGCGCGGCTGGCTGCGATCCAGAACGGCCCGTCGACCACGACGCGCAACCTCAACGCCGGTGTCGATCCCGCGACTTTTACCGACGATGCTTCGCAGCTCAGCGAGGACCAGATCGGTCTCGACAAGGGCCAACGGCGTGACGTGCAGCGTCGCCTCAATGGCCTCGGCTTCGATACCAAGGTGACGGGCGTGTTCAATGACGACACCCGCTCGGTGCTCAAGCGCTGGCAGGCCGCCCGCGGTTATCCGTCGACCGGCTATCTCAACAAGCTCCAGCACAAGGCCCTGCTCTCCGAGATCGTCGCATCGGCCTCGCCGAGCGCCAGCGACGACGGTGCCGAGAAGCGCCCTGCCCGGCGCGCCAGCAGCGGCGGTGGGGGTGGCGGCGGCGGTGGTGGCGGTGGCCATCGCGGCGGCGGCGATCCCGGTGCGGCCTTCATCGGCGGCGTCGTGGGTGGCATGATGGGCGGCATGTTCCGCCGCTGAGACCTCAAGCAGTTTCCAAACAAAAGCCCGGCTCACGCCGGGCTTTTTCGTTGCGGGTCCCTTCGTTGCGGATCCCTTCGTTGCGAGATCCCTTATCCGTCGAGACGCTCGCTGCGGGAGCTGCTCAGGACGAGGCCCACGACAGCGGCTGCGGGCCTACTTCCCCGCAGCCTTGCGCAAGGCGTCATTGATGCGGTCCTGCCAGCCGGGACCGCCGCCCTGGAAGAACTCGAGCACGTCCTGATCGATGCGCAGCGTGACCTGCTCCTTGATCCCCGGCGCCACGTTCTTCTTCGCCGGCGCCTCGGCAACCTTGGCCGTCACCTTCTTGAACGCCGCCTCGGCCTCGGTCCGCGCATCGCCCAATGTCCGCGGCCGCCTCGGTAGATCCGCCATGTCCTAGATCCCTTCAAACAATGCAGTCGAAAGATAGCGCTCGGAGAAGGATGGCACCACGGCCAGGATGACTTTTCCCGCAGCTTCCGGCCGCTTGCCGATCTGCAATGCGGCGGCGATCGCCGCGCCCGAGGAGATGCCGCCCGGAATACCTTCGTGGCGCGCCAGCGCCCGCGAGGTCTCGATCGCCGTCGTGGAGTTGATCTTGACGATCTCGTCGATCACGGACCGGTCGAGGATGTCGGGCACGAAGCCGGCACCGATGCCCTGGATCTTGTGCGGCGTATGCTGGCCGCCGGAGAGCACCGGACTTTCCTCCGGTTCGACCGCGATCACGCGCAACGAGGCCTTGCGCGGCTTGAGCACCTGGCCGACGCCGGTGATGGTGCCGCCGGTGCCGACGCCGGCGACGAAGAAGTCGATGTTGCCCGCCGTGTCGTTCCAGATTTCCTCCGCGGTGGTGCGGCGGTGCACTTCCGGATTGGCGAGATTCTTGAACTGCTGCGGCATCACCGAATTCGGCGTCGTCTTCAACAATTCCTCGGCGGTCGCGATCGCGCCTTTCATGCCCTGCGCTGCCGGCGTCAGCACCAGCTCGGCACCGAGAAATGCCAGCATCTTGCGTCGCTCGATCGACATCGATTCCGGCATCACCAGCTTGAGCCGGTAGCCACGCGAAGCCGCGACGAAGGCCAGCGCGATTCCGGTGTTGCCCGAAGTCGGCTCGATCAGCACGGTGTCCGGCTTGAGGACGCCCGCTTTCTCCATCGCGATGATCATGGCCGCGCCAATGCGATCCTTCACGCTCGCGGCCGGATTGAAATATTCAAGTTTAGCCAAAATGGTCGCGTTCACGCCGTGCATGCCCGGCAGGCGGCGCAGGCGCACGATGGGCGTGTCGCCGAAGGCATCGACGATCGAGTCATAAATCCGGCCGCGGCCGGCCTGGTGCGCTGCACCCGTCTTGGACGATGCGTCCATGATAAACTCCCTGAAGCGAAATTGCGCGCTATTCGCAGCGTTTACGCAGTTACAGACAGCTCGTGACGACACGCAAGCGACAAAGCAGCCCACCGGAAAATCGCTGCATCGCAAAATTGCGTGACCTGTCGATATCAGAAAACCAACGCATTTGTGTTGCGACCTCGTCAACTGATTCGGCTTATGCTAGACTTTGGTCTCATAAACAGGGAGGTCACCACGATGTCAGCAATCGCTGAAGTGCTGTCGACCGTAGCGCCCCATCGTGACCCGCGTTGCAGCGAGTTGCCGACCTGTCCCGTCTGCGCGGATTCCATGGTTGCCGCTGAAGCTTCCGCTTACGTTTCGGACCAGGTGATCAGCTATCTCTGGACCTGCGACACCTGTGGCTATGGCTTCGTGACCAAGCACGCCGTCAAGCAGCGTATCCTTTGCAACTGACGTCGCGCTGATGACGTCGTGCAGTGCTGGGCACGATCCGACGGAAAAAGCACTTCACATCTTGCGCTAGCGTGGAGCGATGTCGCCCCTCGCCCAATCCTCGCGCGTGCGCTGATAGAATTCGGCGAACGTCCCCTGCGCAATGGCATCCCTGATGCCCTGCATCAGGAATTGATAATAGGCGATGTTGATCTCGGACAGCAGCATCGCGCCCAGGGTCTCGCCCGCCTTCACGAGGTGATGCAGATAGGCGCGCGCATAGCCGCGCGTCGAGGGCCATAAACTCTCCTCGTCCAGCGGACGCGGATCGTCGGCGTGACGCGCATTGCGCAGGTTGACCTGGCCGAAGCGTGTGAAGGCAACGCCGTGGCGGCCATTGCGCGTCGGCATGACGCAGTCGAACATGTCGACGCCACGCTTCACCGCCTCGAGAATGTCGTCGGGCGTACCGACGCCCATCAGATAGCGCGGGCGGTCCGACGGAAGTGCCGGCGCGGTCTCGTCGATCATCGCCAGCATCACAGCCTGCGGCTCGCCGACGGCGAGGCCGCCGATCGCATAGCCGTGGAAGCCGACCTCGACGAGGCCTTGCGCGCTCGCATGACGCAGGGCCGGCACGTCGCCGCCCTGCACGATGCCGAACAGCATGTAGCCGGCGGGCGCGCTCTCGAACGCACGCTTGGAGCGTTCGGCCCAGCGCAGCGACAAACGCATCGCGCGCTCGATGTCGGCGTGCTCGGCCGGCAGCCGCACGCATTCGTCCATCTGCATGGCGATGTCGGAGCCGAGGAAACGCTGCACCTCGATGGAGCGCTCCGGCGACAGTTCGACCTTGGCGCCGTCGATGTGCGAACGGAAGGTGACGGCGTTCTCGCTGACTTTGCGCAGGTCGGACAGCGACATCACCTGGAAGCCGCCGGAATCCGTCAGCATCGGCCCGTTCCAGCCGGTGAATTTCTGCAGACCCCCGAGCGCCGCGATCCGCTCGGCGCCGGGACGCAGCATCAGATGATAGGTGTTGCCGAGCACGATGTCGGCGCCGGCATCCCGGACCTCGCGCCAGTGCATGCCCTTCATGGCGCCGGCGGTGCCGACCGGCATGAAGGCGGGCGTCCGCACCACGCCGTGCGGCGTGGTCAGGCGCCCGGTACGCGCCGTGCCATCGATAGCGAGCAGTTCGAAGTGATTGGGAAGACTCATGGCGCTGCTTATTGCGTGTCGGGAGAGGCCGATCAACCCGCCCGGGCGGCAGATGGCCCGGAACGGGACACCCGGATGACACGGACGTGATGGCGTGCGGCTTGTTAAACAAAACGATACAGTGTAGTTTTATCCGGGGGCTGGACGAGATGCCGCGGCAATGCCGGCGGCGCTAACGTACGCGTGATCTCCAGCCGCCGGCCCATGCCCTCTCTCTCAAGTGCGACAGAAGCCTCCAGCTCTCCTGATGGCTGGATAAGATCGACCGGCGCCCGCCTGATCGGATCGCTGGTACTGGCATGCAGCCTGGCGCTGTCCGCCTGCACGTCCGTTCCCCGGATCCCCTACACGGCCGCCGATGCCACCGCCTCGCGCGTCCTCGATATCGACGGCTTGCGGCGCTATGCCGACGAGCCCGTCACCAAATTCAGCTTCGAGAAGGACAACGGCTCCGCGGCCAAGACCTACCTGGCGCTGTCCGGCGGCGGCGCCGATGGCGCCTACGGTGTCGGCGTGCTGAACGGCTGGTCCGCCGCCGGCAACCGCCCCGCCTTCTCGGTCGTCTCGGGCGTCAGCACCGGCGGCCTGATCGCGCCCTTCGCATTCCTCGGGCCGCAATACGACGACACCCTGCGGGAGCTCTACACCAGCGGCATCGCGGAGAGCCTGCTCGATGATCCCAGCATCATCCGCGTGCTGTTCGGATCCGGGCTGTTCGGCAACACGCGGCTGCGCGAGTTGGTCGCCCGCTATGTCGGGCCGGAGATCCTGGCCCAGGTCGCGCGCGAAAACGCCAAGGGCCGCAAGCTGCTCGTCGTGACGACCGATCTCGACACCCAGCGCACCGCGATCTGGGACATGGGCAAGATCGCCGCGGTCGGCACGCCGGAAGCGCTGCGGCTGTTCCGCGACGTGATGGCGGCGTCCGCCAGCATCCCGCTGGTGTTTCCGCCGATCCTGATCGAGGCCGAAGGCCAGGGCCACAAATTCCAGGAGATGCATGTCGATGGCGGCGTGACCGCGCCGGTGCTGACGCTGCCGGAGGCGCTGCTCGTGCAGGGACGCCTGCCCGGCAGCGCGCGGATGAACATCTACATCCTCGTCAACAAGAAGATCGAACGAACCTTCGAACTCGTCGCCAACGGGACGATCGACGTCGCCTCGCGCAGCCTGTCCTCGATCACGCAATCGCAGACGCGGTCGATCATCTACTCGACCTATGATTTCGCCAAACGCAACGGCCTCGGCTTCCACCTGTCCTACATCGAGCGCGACTACCCGGCAGCCCCCTCCGAAGGCTTCAACACCGCCTATATGCGCGCGCTGTACCAGTACGGGTACGAGAAGGCGGCCTCCGGCCATGCCTGGACCTCGACACTGCCGTGACTCCGCTCGCGGCGGAACGGCGGCCTGCCGAAACCGTTGACGATGCGGCCAATTCGGCCAGATTCGCGATGACGCTCCCGCTCCCGCAAGATATAGAGCCATGACGACTGTCGTGAACACGCAGGAATCATTGGGCATGGGATTGACTGCGACCAAGACCAAAACGGCCGCACGGCGCGACGTGGCGAAATCCCGCGGCGGCCGTCCGACGAAGAACGCCGCGATCGAACGCGATCAGCGGCTGATCGAGGTCGCCACCCGCTTGTTCCTGGATCGCGGCTTCGACGCGACCTCGCTCGACGCCGTCGCGGAAGCGGCGCGCGTGAGCAAGCCGACCGTCTATTCCCGCTACGGCGACAAGCGCGGCTTGTTCGCGGCCGTGCTCAGGCGCGAAATCTCGCGCTGGCTCGCGCCACTGTCGGCCGCGGCCGAGACGCAGCTCGGCAGCCCTTCGGACATCTCCGTCGAGCAACGTCTGGTCGAGATCGGACGTGAGATGCTGACTTTCACCTGCGGGCCCGATGCCGTCGCCTTCAGCCGCATGATGACGTCGCAGGCCATCAACTTTCCCGACATCGCCAAGCTCGGCAAGGAGGAAGGCTGGTTGAAGGCGGTCGCCACCACGGCGCGCTTCTTCGACCATCTCGTCGCGCAGGGCGCGCTCGACGTCGAGGACACCACCATCACGGCCGAAGTGTTTCTCGACGTCGTGGTCGGACACACCCACCGCCTGGCGACGTTCGGAACGGCGATGGAGATCAAGGCCGCAGAGAAGCGGATGCGCGCCGCCATCAAGCTGTTCCTGGCCGGCGCACTGGGGCCTGCGGACCGCGTCCGCGAAGCGGCCAAGGGCACGTCGCGGCGGCGTCCGTCGCGCTGACAATTCCGTGAGCTGAGCGTTCTATCCCCAGGCCGGGAGCGCTATTCGTTTGACCGAAACAAAACGATACGGTATGGTTTCATTATAAGAAGATGCGGGCAACTTTTTAACCAGCCCCAAAAGCTGTCCGCATCGTATTCTGACTTCGATCGCCGCGGCGGGTGCAGCCCGTCGCGGTGCTCCGCGGCCGGCCGATGCCCAAGGTCGGCCGCGTCTTCTTTCGAATCATCAGGCCGGCCCACCGCCCAGGGGTTTCGAGCATGACAACGACAACACGCTTCCGCTGGCAGTTGCTTGCGATCACCCTCTCGGCGCTTTTCCTCGCAGCGCCCGCGCGGGCCATCGTCACCACCGGCACACCGACGGCACTTCACAGCGAGACGGACAGCGATGATCCCGAGACCGATCGCCAGGCGGTCAGCCGCGAGATCGAGCGCTTCCGCAGTTCGTCGATCTCGCTCGGCCAGGCCATGGCGATCGCCGAAGCGCGCCACGCCGGCGCCACGACCGCGGATGTCAGTTTCGACGGCGCCTCCGGCGTTCCGGTCTACCGGGTGAAAACCGTGCACAACGACCGGATCTGGCGCCACACCATCAATGCGGCGACCGGCGAGTTCGTCGGCGGAGAAGCCGCCCTCCCCGTGACCGAGCTCGACGCCGAGGATCGCAGCAATCTCACGGCCCTCGGTTCCATCCGGCACCGTCTCGCCGATGCCGTGCGCGTCGCCGAACGCGCAGCCTCCGGCAAGGCGATCAGCGGCGGCCTCGTCCGCGACCGCGGGCGGCTCAACTTCGCGATCGTGGTCATCAGCGGCGACGACCTCAAGGAGGTCATTCTCGAGCCTCCGGGCGCGCGGACGAGATAACGGCCGATCCGGCCCGGCGCCCCAATTCGGCCGGAAAGCCATTGACGGGCGCCGGACTCTCCCGCATAAGTCGCCGCGATGTTCACGACCACCAAACGCACGACGAAAACCACCACGGCCTTCGGGGCCCGGGGAGGCGTGCGCGCATAGTCGTCGACTGAACGCATCAGCTCTACCGAAGCCCCGCCCTCGATGGTCCGGGGCTTTTTTGTTGTCCGAATTTCAAATGCAATGGAGGAGAATGTGAGTAACGATCCCGTCGTCGCGATTGTCGGCGTCACCGGTGCGGTGGGCGCCGAATTCATCGCCACCATGGACAAGCGTGGCTTTCGTGTCGGCAAGCTCAAGGCGCTGGCCAGTGCCCGCTCCGCCGGCAAGACGGTATCGTTCCGCGGCAAGGATGTCGTCATCGAGGAATTGACCGAGCGCGCGTTCGACGGCGTCGACGTCGCCCTGTTCTCCGCCGGCAGCGGCATCTCGAAGAAGTTCGCGCCGATCGCCGTCAAGGCCGGCGCCGTCGTGGTCGACAATTCCTCCGCCTTCCGGATGGATCCGAACGTGCCGCTGGTGATCCCCGAGATCAATGCCGGCCGCATCCGCGACCACAAGGGCATCATCGCCAATCCGAACTGCGCGGCGATCACCGCGCTCGTGCCGCTCTGGCCGATCCACCAGAAGAACCGCATCAAGCGCGTCATCATCTCGACCTATCAGGCCGCCAGCGGCGCCGGCGCCGCGGCGATGGACGAACTCGTGGAGTCCACCCGCGCCAACCTCAACGGGCAGGTCTATACGCCCAAGGTGATGCCGCATCCCTACGCCTTCAATCTCTTCAACCACAACACCGCCATCGACCCCGAGACCGGCTACAACGACGAAGAGACCAAGGTCATCAAGGAAACCCGCAAGATCTTCGAGGACGAGAAGATCGCGATCGGCGTCACCTGCGTCCGCGTGCCGGTGCTGCGCGCCCATTGCGAGGCCATCACCTTCGAATGCGAGAAGCCGATCACAGAGGACCAGGTCCGCGCCATCATGGCCCAGGCGCCCGGCGTCAAGGTGGTCGACGACCGCGCCAAGAACTACTTCCCGATGCCGATCGACGCCTCCGGCCAGGACGACGTCCTCGTCGGCCGCATCCGCAAGGATCTCAGCGACCCCTCGGGACATTCGATCTCGATGTTCGTGGCGGCGGACCAATTGCTGAAGGGCGCGGCGCTGAACGCCGTGCAGATCGCCGAGCTGCTGCCGCAGCGCGTGATGGCGTAACGAAGCGGATGCCGAAGGGTGGGCATGGGCGCACGAGCGCCGTGCCCACCGCTTCCATCACACATTCAAGCAATGATGGTGGGCATGCCGCGTGCTGCCCGTCTCACGGCGCCGAGGCTAGGCGCGTGCCCGAAACAGCAGGCAGGCGTCGCCGTACGAATAGAACCGGTAGCCGCTCGCGATCGCGTGCGCATAGGCCTGCTGCATCGTTTCAAGTCCGGAGAACGCCGAGACCAGCATGAACAGCGTCGAGCGCGGCAGATGAAAGTTCGTCAGCAGGATATCGACGGCGCGGAAACGATAGCCCGGGGTGATGAAGATCGACGTCTCGGCCGCGAACGGCCGGATCGTGTCGTCCTCGCCGGCAGCGCTTTCCAGAAGCCGCAGCGACGTGGTGCCGACGGCGACGACGCGGCCGCCGTTCCGCCGTGCCGCATTGAGCTTCTCCGCCGTCTCGGCCGAGATCGTGCCCCACTCGGCATGCATCTTGTGGGTTTCGGTGTCGTCCACCTTCACGGGCAGGAACGTCCCCGCTCCGACATGCAACGTCACGCGGTTGACGCCGACGCCGCGCGCGTGCAGCGCCTGCTCCAGCGCCGGCGTGAAATGCAGGCCCGCCGTGGGCGCCGCGACCGCGCCCTCATTGGCCGCGAACATCGTCTGGTAATCGGCGAGGTCCTGATCGTCGGGCGTACGTTTGGAGGCGATGTAGGGCGGCAGCGGCGGACTGCCGAGATCGGCGATGGCCTGATCGAGCGCCGGGCCATGGAACGAGAATGACAGCGTCACCTCGCCCTCGCCGCCCTTGGCCTCGACCTCGGCGTCGAGATGGCCGAGCAGGCACACCTTGCCTTCATGGCCGAAGCGGATGCGGTCGCCGGCGACGAGCTTCTTGGCGGGCTTCACCAGCGCCTGCCAGCGCGAGCCGTCGAGGCGTTTGATCAGGGTCGCCTCGATCTTTGGTTCGGTCTCGCGGCCGATGCGGCGGCCCTTCAGCTGCGCCGCGATCACCTTGGTGTCGTTGACGACGAGCTGGTCGCCCGGCTTCAGCCATTGCGGCAGCTCGGAAATGGTCTGGTCGCGCAACGATCCGTTCTCCACGACCAGCAGCCGAGCGGAGTCGCGCGGACTCGCCGGGCGCAACGCGATGCGCTCGGCGGGGAGATCGAAGTCGAACAGATCGGTGCGCATGTCGGGCTCAGCGCCGCACGGCCAATCCTCATCCTGAGGAGCGCGGAACGCGCGTCTCGAACAATGAAGGCCCTCCTGCTGCTGCAGCTCGGCCTTCATTGTTCGCGACGGCGCTTCGCGCCTCCTCAGCATGAGGAGAAGCACTTACTCCTTGTCGGCGGCCATCCGCGCCTTGACGATCTTGTCGGGGTTCTGCACGGGCTCGCCGCGCTTGATCTTGTCGACGTTGTCCATGCCGTCGGTGACCTTGCCCCAGACCGTGTACTGATTGTCGAGGAAGCGGGCGTCGTCGAAGCAGATGAAGAACTGGCTGTCGCCGGAATCGGGGCTGGCGGCGCGCGCCATCGATGCGGTGCCGCGCACATGCGGCTCCTTGTTGAACTCGGCCTTGAGCTTCTTGCCCGAGCCGCCGGTGCCGGTGCCGTGCGGGCAGCCGGTCTGCGCCATGAAGCCGTCGATGACGCGGTGGAAGACGATGCCGTCGTAGAAGCCCTCGCGCACGAGTTCCTTGATACGGGCGACGTGTCCGGGCGCCAGGTCGGGCCGCATCTCGATGGTGACGGGGCCCTGCGTGGTTTCGAGGATCAAGGTGTTTTCGGTGACGCTCATACTGGTCTCTCTTGGGTTGGGGGTGAAGTCTTCGGGCCGTGGAACTGGACCGCGAATGGTCGCCCCGCAGCGGCGCCGGCCATCGCATCGGTAAATGGCATCGGCGTGCAGCGTTGCAATGCCTCCATCACCGCGATCCGGTATTGCAGCCGGTCGTCGTCGGTGGCCTCCGCGGATTCGTAGGTGATCCTCGGATGGCCCAGGATGTCTCCGGCCCGGTTAAAGCTCACGATGACTGTGATGTCGATGGGGTGAACCCGGCCGGCCGGGGGTGGTTTCCAGCAGGTGCGCAGCCGGGCGAAGACGTCGCTGATGGTGTTGACCCGGCTGGTGGACGGCGCTTGCGCCGCCGCACAGGACGAGCCAAGCAGGAGCGCGGCGGCAGCCAGCAGGAGCCTTTGGCCGCAACGCTCCATCGCCACTCCTACTTGATGTCGGATGCGACCTGCACCTTCACCATCTTGTCGGGATCGGTGACGCTGCCGCTGGACGAGCCGGGCGAGGCCTTCTTCAGCTTGTCGACGACGTCCATGCCCTGCACGACCTCGCCGACCACGGTGTACTGGCCGTCGAGGCTGCCGCCATCCGCGAACATGATGAAGAACTGCGAATTGGCGCTGTCGACGCTGTCGCCGCGCCGCGCCATTCCGACGATACCGCGCGCGAAATGCACCTTGGAGAATTCCTGCTTGAGGTTCGGATATTTCGAGCCGCCGGTACCGTTGAAGTTCTGGCCGTCACCGGTCTGCGCCATGAACCCGTCCATCACGCGATGGAACGGCACGTTATTGTAGAAGCCTTCGCGCGCGAGCTGCTTCAGGCGCTCGGCATGCTGGGGCGCGAGGTCGGTCCGCAGCTTGATGACGATACGGCCCTTGGTGGTGTCGATGACGATCGCATTGGCCTTGTCCAGCCCCGCCGGCAGGGACTGTGCGAATGCCGGCACGGCGAACACGAGCGCGGCAAGGACTGCGAGAATACGGATCATGAAAACTCCGATCGGATGAGATGAATGCGTGCCGTCAGCCGGCGAACTTTGCCTTGAGCTGTGCCGCGACCTGCGGCGGGACGAAGGCCGAGACGTCTCCGCCCATGCCGGCGATCTGGCGCACCAAAGTGGCGGTGATCGGGCGGACCACGGGAGAAGCCGGCAGGAAAACGGTGTGCACCTCGGGCGCCATGGCCTCGTTCATGCCCGCGAGCTGCATCTCGTAGTCGAGATCGGTGCCGTCACGCAGGCCGCGGATCATGATGGTCGCGCCGTGCTTGCGCGCCGCGGTGACCGCGAGGTCGTCGAAGGTCGTCGCCTCCAGGGTGCAGCCGGCCTTGGCGGCCACCGGCCCGCAGACGTCGCGGAGCATGTCCAGCCGTTCCTCGGTCGAGAACAACGGCTTCTTGCCGGGATGAACCCCGATCGCGACCACCAGCCTGTCGCACAGGGGAACGGCGTTCCGGACGACATCCAGATGGCCGTTGGTGATGGGGTCGAAGGAACCTGGGTAGAAGGCGATGCGCGGCATGGCCTCCTCCTACCGCGCCCGGCCCGGCCCGGCAAGCCGGGAAGGTTCCCTGCCCGTTTCGCGGAAAATCGCCGGCCTGCTGTCGGCCTCTCCCGGTCTGTTTCGTCCTCGGGACGGCCACGAAACAAAACGGAGCGCGAACGAAACCATTTCCTGCATGCGCGAAGACGTCCGGAAACTGGCCATGGTTACTAATCCACCCAACGAATGACGGGCCGCGCAACAAGCTGCAGCGGCCGCATCACAGGGGACCGTCGATGATCAAGACCTTTTCAGCAATCACCATTGCTGCGTGTGTCGCCGCAGCTCTCACCATCCTGCCGGGTTTCGCCCCCAAGGTCGAAGCCAGCGTGCCGCAGGCGCTCGCCAAGAGCGACCGGCTCGACATCCGCACCATCGGCAAGGAATGTTCGCAGCAGGCCTGGCCGAACTTCGAGGCTTCGTGCCTGCGCCGTGCCGGCACCAAGGCAGACGTTCGCGAGGTCCGGCTGGTCTCGGCCGATCGTACCCCGTAGGCCGGTCTGTCAGTTTCGCGTCATATAAACCCCATGGATATTTGCGACGTCTCGTCGCAGACTGCAGGACATTCGCGCCCCTCGGAATGACCCGTCGGGCGCGATCCCATTGGGGGGTCGTCCTTTGTCCAGTACGCCCGCAGTCGCCTCCGGCCATCAGCCCGACCCGCTGCCGATTGCCATGACCATCGGTGCCCTCGGGGTCGTCTATGGCGATATCGGCACCAGCCCCCTCTACGCCCTGAAGGAAGCAGCCAAGGCAGCCGCCCACGGCGCCACACTGACTCACGAGGCTGTCCTCGGGGTTGCCTCCCTCATCCTCTGGGCCTTGTTGCTGATCATTTCGCTGAAATACGCGCTCTTGATCCTGCGTGCGGACAATCGCGGCGAAGGCGGCATCGTCGCGCTGCTGGCGCTGCTGCATGCCCGCCACGCCCAGCCGGGCACCTGGCGCGCGCACCTCCTCGTGGTCGGCCTCATCGGCGCGGCGCTGCTTTATGGCGACGGCGCGATCACACCGGCGATCTCGGTGCTGAGCGCCATCGAAGGTCTCAAGGTGGATGCGCCCTCACTCGCGCCCGCCGTGGTGCCCCTGACCGTCGCGATCCTGGTCGGCCTGTTCATGATGCAGAAGCAGGGCACCGGGTTCATCGGCCGCATCTTCGGGCCGGTGATGATGGTCTGGTTCATCGTGCTCGCAGCGCTCGGCATCCACGGCATCGCCAAGGCCCCTGCCGTGCTGGCGGCGCTCAGTCCGCTCTACGCCTTCGAATTCCTGATCCACCAGGATTTCCACGTGTCCTTCGGCATCCTGGGCGCCGCCTTCCTCGCCGTCACCGGCGGCGAGGCCATGTATGCCGACATGGGCCATTTCGGCCGCTTCCCGATCCGGCTCGCCTGGTTCGCCGTCTGCCTGCCCGCGCTGGTGCTGAACTATTTCGGCCAGGCCGCGCTGCTGATCACCGATCCCGGAATGATCGACAATCCGTTCTTCCAGCTCTGCCCCGACGCCCTGCACTATCCGCTGGTCGCATTTTCCACCGTCGCAACCGTGATCGCCTCGCAGGCGATCATCTCCGGCGTGTTCTCGCTGACCCAGCAATCGATCCAGCTCGGCTTCCTGCCGCGCATGCAGATCCGCCACACCACGAGCGCGGCGATCGGCCAGATCTACGTGCCCCTGGTGAATTGGCTGCTGGCCGCCGCAACGCTCGGCGCGGTCCTGAGCTTCGGCACGTCGGACGCCCTGGCCGGCGCCTACGGCATCGCCGTGTCGCTGCTGATGGCGATCACCACGCTGCTCGCCGCGCTTGTCGCGATCCAGTGGGGTTATTCGCCATGGCTCGTGGTCATGGTGAACGGCTTCTTCTTCGTGATCGACGTGATCTTCTTCTCGGCCAACTCGATCAAGCTGTTCGAGGGTGGCTGGTTTCCGCTGCTGCTCGCGGCCTTCGTCGCCTTCCTGATGCTGACATGGCGCAGCGGCGTGAAGCTGGTCGAAGCGGCGCGCGCCAAGCTGCGCCAGCCCGAAGAGGACCTGATCGAGACCGCCGTGAACAAATGCAGCGCAAGGCTGCCCGGGACCGCGGTGTTTCTCGCCTCCGCGCCGCGCGGCGTACCGCTCGCATTGACGCAATTCGTCAAGCACAACCATGTCCTGCACGAGCGCATCATCCTCGTAACGGTGCTGATCGAGGAATCGCCGCACATCGCCGACGAGGACCGCGCCGAGGTGGTCGAGATCATCACGGGGATCACCCGCGTCATCCTGCACTATGGCTTCATGCAGAACCCGACGATATATGAGGGGCTCACCCTCGCCTGCCGGCAGGGCAAGCTGCCTGGAGTCGACCTCTCCGACATCACGTACTACGTCGGCCGCGAGACCATCATCCCGAGCGAGGACATCCCGGGCATGTGGGTCTGGCGCGAAGGCCTGTTCGCCTTCCTGCAACGCAACGCCGAGCGCTCGGCGGCCTTCTTCGGAGTACCGACCAAGCAGGTGGTGGAGTTCGGGACCGAGTTGGAAATCTAAGATTGCAAATCTGGGATTGCATCGCGCGAACAGGGCCCCTAAGCCAGCCGGCATCCAATCGCCCGTTGCCCGGACCTGATCGATGCCGCAAACTGAGACCGTACGCTGCTTTTGGCACGGCAGCCCGCTCGGCCCCTACCAACTCGCGGGCATGCGGAGTTTCGTGGACCAGGGGCACCGCGTCGAGCTCTTCACCTACGATCCCGCGATCGCCGTTCCGGACTGGATCGTGCGGCGGGACGCCAACGAGATCTGGCCGACCGATCGCGTTCTCGCCTACCAGAAGGACATCGGTCGAGGCAGCTTTGCGCTCCACTCCAATCTGTTTCGCTATGCGATGCTGCACCAGCTCGGAGGCTGGTGGATCGACCACGACGTCATCCTGCTGCGGCCCGAGCTTCCCGCTGACCCGTTCTTCTTCTCGATCGAAACCGTCGATCCGACCAGGGTCACTTTCTCGGTCGTGAAGTTTCCGGCCGGCCATCCGGCGTTGCAGGAGTGCCTGGAACGATGTGTCGCCCTCGGAGAATCGCCGCTCTACGGCGAAACGGGCGCCGATCTGTTCACCGAGATCGTCGTCAAGCACGGTCTTGCGAAGCACGGTCAAGCGATGGATACGACCTACCCGCTGTCCGCCCTCGACGTACCCGCGATGTTCGATCCGGCGAAGCGCGACCAGCTCCAGGCCCGATGCGCGAAATCGACATTCGTCCATCTCTTCAACGAGACTTGGCGCCGGGCCGGGATTCCGGACTACCTCGGACCACCCGCCGGGTCCTATATCGACGGCATCCTGCGCCAGTACGGCTTTGAATCTCCGCTTCCCCGCATGGAACTCGGGCACGTTCTGCGCTGGACCGCCTACCTCACCCTGCACGAAGAGTTTCAGGCCGGGCAGCGCGCCTACCGCCTTGCCAACGAGGCGCTCAAGGCCCGGGTCGCCGCGCTCGAGCAGGAAAACGCGGACATCCAGGCGGGCCGGTCGCCCCCGGTCTCCAGCGTCATGCGGAACGCCATCCGAAAAACGCCTTTGCTCGCCGATACATTGCGGTTAGTTTTGCGGAAGATGGGCCGATAACCCCAAAGCGCGGGTTCTCGGCGCCGCAAGCCGGCCATGTCCGTGGGGAACCAGCCGAGGTTCCGGCCAGCGCAATGGGAATACCGGGCGATGAACTACAGCATCGAGGCTGACTGGCACCTGCTCGATACATGCAACTACCGTTGCGGGTATTGCTTCTTCGGCCCCGAGACGCTCGGCGCCAAGCTGCGGACATTCTCCGATCCCTCCGGATGGGGCTCGGCTTTCGACGAGACGGGAGCGATCTGGCTGCTGCATTTGACCGGCGGCGAACCCAGCATCTATCCGGACTTCGCGACGTTGTGCGAGCGGCTGACCGCGCGTCACTACATCTCGCTCAACTCCAATCTGACGCATGCCTCTCTCGCGGATCTTCCGCGTGTGGTCGACCCGTCACGCGTGAGCTTCATCAATGCGGGGCTCCATCTGGAGGAGCGTGAACTGCGCAAGAACAACGCGCCGTTCCTGCGCAACGCCGAAACTCTCCGTGCCGCGGACTTTCCTCTCATCGTCTCGCTGGTTGCGACGCCGTCGGCGCTCAGGCGTTTCGACGATGCGATCGCGCTGCTGGCGCCGATCGGCCTCTTCCCTGTTCCGAAGCTGTTTCGTGGATCCGCCGACGGCAAGATCTACCCGCAGGCCTACACCGAGCAGGAGAAGCAGCAATTCAGGTTGCTGGCGGCTCGCGCACGGGATTTCTATCAGGCCGACCTGCTCCGCCGCGCGGAGCCGCCGAGCATCGACATCCTGAACGACGACCTGTTTCTTGACGGCATGCCGTCGTACAAGGGCGCGCTTTGCACGGCGGGCGTGCGCTTCGTCCAGATCCTTCCGAACGGCGACGTTCGCCGATGCGGCGGCGGCGATCCGATGGGCAATATCCTCGCCCGCACGTTCGCGCGGCGCGCGGGGCCGGCGCCGTGCGACACCCAGCACTGCTACTATTTCTGCAACAAATATTCCGACGCCGGTCCGCAGCGAGACGGACGGACAATGCAGCCTTTTCTCGCGGCCGAGTGAGGCCGTAGGGGCTTCAGGCGTCCCGCTGAAAGCCGTCCCGACCCGCGGGACGGCTGATGCAGACCCTGATCCTCTTCCTCGCCCTCACTGCTTCGAGCGGGACCGGAGTGCGAGGCGTCAATTCCCGCTCTCGCCGTTGCTCTCCGCCTCTTCCGTGATGTGCTCGACCGAGACGACGTGCTCTTCCTCGGCCGTGTCGAACACGATCACGCCCTGCGTCGAGCGGCCGGCGATGCGGATGCCCTCGACCGGGCAGCGGATGAGCTGGCCCTTGTCGGTGACCAGCATGATCTGGTCGGCGTCCTCGACCGGGAACGACGCCACCAGGTTGCCGTTGCGGTTGTTGACGCTCATGGCGACGATGCCTTTGCCGCCGCGTCCAGTGGTGCGGTATTCGTAGGACGAGGTCCGCTTGCCGTAGCCGTTGACGGAGACGGTGAGCACGACCTGCTCCTGCGCCGACATCTCGACATAGCGTTCCTGGGGAAGCTGGAAGCTGCCGGAGGTCTCCTCGGCCTCGGCATCGACAGGCGCCTCTTCGGTCGTGGCTTCGCCCGCCACGGCACGCCGCATCTTCAGATAGGCCGAGCGCTCGTCCGAGGTCGTCTCGACATGGCGCAGGATCGCCAGCGAAATCACCTTATCGCCCTCGCCGAGCGCAATGCCGCGCACGCCCATCGAGGTGCGCCCGGTGAACACGCGCACGTCGGTGACGGGGAAGCGGATGCACTGGCCGCCGGCGCCGGTCAGCAGCACGTCGTCGCGCTCGGTGCAGATCTGCACGTCGACGATCGCTTCATTGTCGTCGAGCTTCATCGCGATGATGCCGGAGCGGCGGACGTCGACGAAGTCGGACAGCTTGTTGCGCCGGACGTTGCCGCCGGTGGTGGCGAACATGACGTCGAGGTTGCCCCAGGTCGATTCATCCTCGGGCAGCGGCATGATGGTGGTGATACGCTCGCCCTGCTCCAGCGGCAGGATGTTGATCAGCGCCTTGCCGCGCGCGTTCGGCGCGGCCATCGGCAGGCGCCAGACCTTTTCCTTGTAGACTTGGCCACGTGACGAGAAGAACAGCACCGGCGTGTGCGTGGAGGCCACGAACAGGCGCGAGACGAAATCCTCATCGCGGGTCTGCATGCCGGCGCGGCCCTTGCCGCCGCGGCGCTGCGCCCGGTAGGCCGACAGCGGCACGCGCTTGACGTAGCCGGCGTGCGAGACGGTGACGACCATGTCCTCGCGCTGGATCAGGTCCTCGTCCTCGACCTCGCCTTCCTGCTCCATGATCACGGTGCGGCGCGGTGTGGCGAACTCGGCCTTCACCTCGGCAAGCTCGGTCTTGATGATGTCGAGGATGCGGGCGCGCGAGCGCAGGATCTCGAGATAGTCGCCGATCTCTCCGGCGAGCTTGGCGAGCTCCTCGCCGATCTCGTCGCGGCCGAGCGCGGTGAGGCGAGCGAGGCGCAGTTCCAGGATCGCCCTCGCCTGTTCCAGCGAGAGGCGGATGGTGCCGTCCTCATTGATGCGGTGACGGGGATCGTCGATGAGCGTGATGATGTCCTCGACGTCGCGCGCGGGCCAGTCGCGCGTCATCAGGGTCTCGCGCGCCGCGGCCGGCGTCGGCGAGTGCCGGATCACCTTGATGATCTCGTCGATGTTGGCGACCGCGATGGCGAGGCCGACCTGCTCGTGCGCACGCTCGCGCGCCTTGCGGAGCTTGTATTTGGTGCGGCGGGTGACGACCTGCTCGCGGAAGCCGACGAAGATCGTCAGCATGTCCTTCAGGTTCATCGTCTGCGGACGGCCGGAATCCAGCGCGACCGCATTGACGCCGAAGCTCGTCTGCAGCGGCGTGAACTTGTAGAGCTGGTTCAGCACCACGTCGGGCACGGCATCGCGCTTGAGCTCGACGACGACGCGGTAGCCGTCGCGGTCGGACTCGTCGCGCAGGTCCGAGATGCCCTCGATCTTCTTTTCCTTGTAGAGCTCGGCGATGCGCTCGACCATCGTCGCCTTGTTCACCTGATACGGAATCTCGGTGATGACGATCGCCTCGCGCTCCTTGCGGACCGTCTCGAACTCGACCTTGCCGCGCATCACGATGGAGCCGCGGCCGAGATGGTAGGCGCTGCGGATGCCCTGGCGTCCGAGGATGATGCCGCCGGTCGGGAAATCCGGCCCCGGGATGATGTTGTTGAGCTCGTCGATGGTCAGCGACGGATTGTCGATGAGCGCCACGCAGGCGTCGATCACTTCGCCCAGATTGTGCGGCGGGATATTCGTGGCCATGCCAACGGCGATGCCGCCCGCGCCGTTGACCAGCAGGTTCGGGAACCGCGCCGGCAGAACCACCGGCTCGCGCTCGGACCCGTCATAGTTGTCCTGGAAATCGACCGTGTCGTCGTCGATGTCCTCGAGCAGCTTGAGCGCGATCTTGGTCAGACGGGATTCGGTGTAGCGCATCGCCGCCGGCGGATCGCCGTCGACCGAGCCGAAATTGCCCTGTCCGTCGATCAGGGGCGCGCGCATCGAGAAGTCCTGCGCCATGCGCACCAACGCGTCGTAGATCGCCTGGTCGCCATGGGGGTGGTACTTACCCATGACCTCACCGACGGCACCGGCGGACTTCTTGTGCTTCTTGTCCGGGGTGTCGCCGCGATTGTTCATCGCGTACAGGATGCGGCGGTGGACCGGCTTCAACCCGTCGCGCGCATCGGGCAGCGCTCGCGACACGATCACGCTCATGGCGTAATCGAGATAGGACTTCTTCATCTCCTCGTAGATCGAAACGGGGCGAATGTCCGAGGGTTGCGCCGGCTGGTCGCCGGGCTTGTTGTCGTCGTCAGCCAATGGGAAATCCGGTGAGGTTTTATCTGGGAATCATATAGCGCATCGGGGGTCCGATAACCACCCTTGCAAGGACCTTGTGAAGCGCTTTTTCCGACTGTTTTTCCAGAGACTTACGGGCGCCGCGCCATCGCCTGGAACCGACCTGAAACAGAGCGCCGAAAACAGCCCCCTCAGCCGCCGAAAACCACCTGATACATGATGCGCCCGGGCACGAAGGTGAACAGCCCGGCGATCACCAGCGCGCCGAAGAAGATCGATATCATCGTGATCTTGTGGCCGCGGACATTGTGCCGCCGCGCGGCCATCACGCCCGACACCAGCATCACCAGCGTGAAGATCGACAGCAGGTGGATCGGGCTCCATGGCCCGACCAGGCGGATCTGGTGGATCCAGAACGACGATGCCGCCACGAACGCCATCAGGCCGACCCAGATCCAGCCCAACGTCCGATGCGGCAGCGTGCCCTTGGGAGCCGCCAGCTGAACCAGGCCCAGCACGAACGCGGCCATCGCCGCGACGGCGTGCAGCGGGATGGCCGGAGCGGCCTCGAGCAGCGGCGCAAGGCTCATGCGGGTGTTCTCCGGCCGTCGGACAGGCCATGCGAATGCGATCGGCACGAAGTTCGTACCATTCACATCACACGCCGGTCAAAAGCTCACATGCTGCATGAAGCCAGGGCGCAAAAGCTGAGGCTTGTCCGGCGCCTGGCAAGCTCTGTTGTCGCCTCGGGCGAAGACGATCAGGCGAAACGTATGCTCGCTCGGCACACGCGCTTCCGCATCGATAGACCCGGACCACTTGCGCCTGCGCGGCGGACACGTTGCAGCCCGCAGCGCAAGGCTGAAAACGAAAAGCGCGATGGCGCCTCGCACGCAGGCGGCCATCGCGCTTCAGATCAATCCGCAAAAAGCGCCGGGCGCTTTTGCGACGGTCCTCAGAACGGGATGTCGTCGTCCATGTCGTTGTTGCGGCCACCACCGCCGGCGGCAACCGGGCGGCGCGGTGCGCTGCTGACGGGACCGCTGGAGCCGAAATCGCCGCCGGGCTCGTCGCCGAAGCTGCCGCCGCCGCCTCCGCCGCCACGACCATCGAGCATCGTCAGCGTCGAGTTGAAGCCCTGCAGCACCACCTCGGTGGAGTACTTCTCCGCGCCGCTCTGGTCGGTCCATTTGCGGGTCTGCAGCGCGCCCTCGATGTAAACCTTCGCGCCCTTCTTCAGATATTGCTCGGCGACCTTGCAGAGCCCTTCATTGAAGATCACGACGCGATGCCATTCGGTCTTTTCCTTGCGCTCGCCGGTGCCCTTGTCGCGCCAGGTCTCCGAGGTCGCAATGCTCAGATTGGCAATCGGCCGCCCGTCCTGGGTGCGGCGGATCTCAGGATCCTTGCCGAGATTTCCAACCAGAATGACCTTGTTGACGCTTCCCGCCATCGCCGCTCTCCACTCCAAATGCCACTGAATTTCAGAAGGGCCGGGTCCGCGCGCCCGCGCTCCTCTGCCCGTTGACGGGACCCTATACGCTTGCGAGGGCCGATCAGCCCGTCACCCCTCACGTTATCCCCACATATAGCATCGACCTCCCATTTGTTCCAGATTTGTTCTTTCGAGAAAATGATGCCCAGGATGCGGGATGAACGCCCCATGGGCGGCCCCGAAACGAGTGCCCGGCGGAACCCCGCGGGGTTCCCGCCAAGGGCGAAAACCACTTAACATTCATCAAGTTGCAAATGTCTGAGTTGGCACGTGAGTGTTGCATTTCGGAGACGGACTTTGCCTCATGATTGGGCTACGGTTGCCTCGGAATTGGTTCATATGGGCGTCGCGCCTGATTGGCCGCTTCGGGGACTTCGAGAAGCGGCCGACACTGGGGAGACTGCAATGAATAAGATTCTGTTTGGCATCATCGGTATAGCGGCCCTGGGCCTGTCGGCACCCGCCAGCGCGGCGGATCTGGCTGCGCGTCCCTACACCAAGGCCCCCCCTCCCATGGTCGCCGCGATCTACGACTGGAGCGGCTTCTACATCGGCATCAACGGCGGCGGCGGTTCGAGCCACAAGTGCTGGGACAATTACACGCTCGGCGGCACGTTCGTCGGCGGCGAAGGCTGCCACAACGCGGTCGGCGGCACGGTCGGTGGCCAGATCGGCTATCGCTGGCAGTCGGCGAACTGGGTGTTCGGTTTCGAGGGCCAGGGCAACTGGGCCGACTTCTCCGGCGACAATCTCGGCGCGGTCAGCGGCCTGCGCGACCGCTCGAAGATCGACTCCTTCGGCCTGATCACGGGCCAGATCGGCTACGCCTGGAACAACGTCCTGTTCTACGTGAAGGGCGGCGGCGCGGTCGTTGCCGACAAATACCGCGGCTACGATGTCGTGACCGGCCTCGAATTCGATCGCGCCAGCGAAACCCGCTGGGGCGGCACCGTCGGCGCCGGCCTCGAGTTCGGCTTTGCGCCGAACTGGTCGGTCGGTGTCGAATACGATCACATCTTCCTCGGCAACAGGACCCTCACCTTCAGCGGCTCCGGCAATTTCGTGGCGGCGCCCCTCGGAGCCCCGACGCGCTCCGAGCGCATCGGCCAGGACGTCGACATCGGCCTCATCCGCGTGAACTATCGCTGGGGCGGCCCGGTGATCGCGAAGTACTGAGCACCGTCACGCCACTATCACGTTACGAAAGGCCGGCTTCGCGCCGGCCTTTCGCTGTCGCGCGGTCCTCCGAGGTGCGCCCAGGACCTCGCCGGATCGCCGTGATCTTGGCATCGCGGCCAGAGCCGCCCGCGACGGACCTCGCGTGTTCCCGGCATCTGCTGCCATGTGCCGCCAGCAGGCCAACAATCCGTTGACGATTCGCAACTCGCACTGGAAATCCGCTCCCGTTCTTCCTACGTTCGCCAGCATACCCATCGGCGCCGATCCCGGTTCCGGGCGAAGCGCGCCTGAACGCTGGCGCGGTCGCGCAGCTTTTGGGGTTTTCTTGGGGACCACCAGGATGGATGAAGTGATCAAGGCGAAGCGCCAGCAACAGAACGCGGGTTCACACCTGCGCGCAATTACGATCCGTGGCGCGCGCGAGCACAACCTCAAGAACATCGACGTCGAGATTCCCCGCGACAAGCTCGTGGTGTTCACCGGCCTGTCCGGCTCCGGCAAGTCCTCGCTCGCCTTCGACACCATCTACGCCGAAGGCCAGCGCCGCTACGTGGAATCGCTGTCGGCCTATGCCCGCCAGTTCCTGGAGATGATGCAGAAGCCGGACGTCGACCAGATCGACGGGCTGTCGCCCGCGATCTCGATCGAGCAGAAGACGACCTCGAAGAATCCGCGCTCCACCGTCGGCACCGTCACCGAGATCTACGACTACATGCGCCTGCTCTGGGCGCGCGTCGGCGTGCCCTATTCGCCCGCCACCGGCCTGCCGATCGAGAGTCAGACCGTCTCGCAGATGGTCGATCGCGTGCTGGCGCTGCCCGAAGGCACCCGCCTCTATCTGCTCGCCCCCGTCGTGCGCGGCCGCAAGGGCGAGTACCGCAAGGAGCTCGCCGAGTGGCTCAAGAAGGGTTTTCAGCGCGTCAAGATCGACGGCACCTTCCACGAACTCGCCGAAGCGCCGGCGCTCGACAAGAAATTCCCGCATGACATCGACGTCGTCGTCGACCGCATCGTGGTGCGCGCCGACATCGGCCAGCGTCTCGCCGAGAGTTTCGAGACCGCGCTGAAGCTCGCCGAAGGCCTCGCGGTCGTCGAGTTCGCCGACGCCCCGGCCGCGGCGCCGGTCGAGGAGAAGAAGAAAACCGCGAAGATCCACGACAAGAGCGGGCCCGAGCGCATCCTGTTCTCGGAGAAGTTCGCCTGCCCGGTCTCCGGCTTCACCATCCCCGAGATCGAGCCCAGGCTGTTCTCCTTCAACAACCCCTACGGCGCCTGCCCGGCCTGCGGCGGCCTCGGCGTCGAGCAGCATGTCGACGAAGACCTCGTCATCCCCGACAAGGATCTCGCGATCGGCAAGGGCGCGATCGCGCCCTGGGCCAAGTCGTCGTCGCCCTATTACACGCAGACGCTGACCGCGCTCGGCAAGCACTACAAGTTCACGCTGACCACCAAGTGGAAGGACCTGCCGAAGAAGACGCAGAACGCCATCCTGCACGGCTCCGGCGAGGACGAGATCAAGTTCTCCTACGAGGACGGGGTCCGCTCCTACGACACCAAGAAGCCGTTCGAAGGCGTCATCACCAACATCAACCGCCGCTACCGCGAGACCGAGAGCGAGTGGGCGCGCGAGGAGCTGGCGAAATATTTCCACGACGTGCCCTGCGGCGCCTGCAACGGCTTCCGACTGAAGCCCGAGGCGCTCTGCGTCAAGATCGGCGGCAAGCACATCGGCGAGATCTCGGAGCTGTCGGTCAAGAACGCCGGCGCCTGGTTCGAGACCGTGCCGGAGGCGCTGAACGCGCAGCAGAACGAGATCGCGGGCCGCATCCTCAAGGAGATCCGCGAGCGCCTCACCTTCCTGCTCGACGTCGGCCTCAACTACCTCACCCTGTCCCGCTCCTCCGGCACGCTGTCCGGCGGCGAGAGCCAGCGCATCCGCCTCGCCTCGCAGATCGGCTCGGGCCTGACCGGCGTGCTCTACGTGCTGGACGAGCCGTCGATCGGCCTGCACCAGCGCGACAATGCGCGCCTGCTCGACACGCTCAAGCGGCTGCGCGACCTCGGCAACACCGTGATCGTGGTCGAGCATGACGAAGACGCCATCCTGCTGGCCGACCACGTCCTCGACATCGGTCCCGGCGCCGGCATGCACGGCGGCAACATCATCGCCGAAGGCACGCCCGCCGAGATCATGCGCAACCCGAAATCGCTGACCGGCAAGTACCTCACCGGCGAGCTCGAGGTCGAGGTGCCGGACCGGCGCCCGCCGAACCATCGCCGCACCATCAAGGTGGTGAATGCGCGCGGCAATAACCTCAAGAACGTCACCGCCGAGATTCCGCTCGGCCTGTTCACCGCCGTCACCGGCGTGTCCGGCGGCGGCAAGTCGACGCTGCTGATCGACACGCTCTACAAATCCATCGCGCGCAAGCTGAACGGCGCCAGCGAAGGCGCGGCGCCGCACGACCGCATCGAGGGCCTCGAGCACATCGACAAGATCATCGACATCGACCAGTCGCCGATCGGCCGCACTCCGCGCTCCAACCCCGCGACCTATACCGGCGCGTTCACGCCGATCCGCGAATGGTTCGCCGGCCTGCCGGAGTCGAAGGCGCGCGGCTACGAGCCCGGCCGCTTCTCCTTCAACGTCAAGGGCGGCCGCTGCGAAGCCTGCCAGGG